>CAXBMO010000010.1:0-211554 GCA_963977015.1 uncultured bacterium
GATTTGTCGGGGCGGGTGGCCTGATACCAGTCGCGGTCGAGGTTGGGATTGCCCTTGAGATTGAAGCACTCCTGCGACATCTCGCCGCCCTGTGGATTGAAGACGAACTCCGGCATGCCCCGGGAATCCCGGGCCAGTTTTGCCTGGTGCGCCGACATGTCATCCGCAACGCCGTGCTCGGGCTGGCAGGTGGTGTAGCTCTGGTAGAAGGCGGTGCCGCGATATTCCAGACCCTCGATCAGGGTTTGGTAGAGCTTGGCCGAATTGGCCATGGAAACCTGGGCGATATAGGGGCTGCCGTGTCCGCTGGTCAGGATTTCGGCGACGTTCTTTTTCTCGTTGAGCTTGCCCTGGGAGGCCTTGCCAAACTGGTTCATGTCATAGCCGCCCATCATGTTCGAGCTGTCGGAATTCTGACCCCCGGTATTCGAGTAGACCTGGGTATCGAGCATGATCCCTTTCACGTTGGGGCGGTTCTGCAGAATGACTTTGCTGAGGTTTTGAAATCCGATGTCGCCAAGCGCACCGTCTCCGCCGACGAGCCAGACCTTGGGCAGTTCGCGAATTTCCTGATCGGTCATTTCGACCTCGGTCAAATGGGTCAGGGTCCAGTAGCCGCCTTCGTCGATCACGCCCGATCCGGAGTCGGCGGCGCTTTCCGTTCCGAGAAGCGCTTTCGCGAGTCGCTCCGGCGCGACACTTCTCCGTGCGTGTCGAAGCATGTGACTTTCGCCGAGGAGCCAGGAAATGGTGGGACCATCCTGGAACAGGGAATTCATCCATGGATAGGGATGAGGATTGGAAGGCGGCGTTGATCCGTAAACCGTGTTGCAGCCGGTCGAGGCCCCCATGAACATGGTGCTCATGCCGTTGCCGAGGCGGCCGTCCGTCGATTGGAGATGCTTGTGGTTGAAGGCGTCGATCCGCAGCACGGAGACGATTGCGGCGATGACGTCTTCGTCCGAAATCGGCCCGCTTTTCGCCATGCGCTTTTTCGTGTCCGCGTCGTCCTCCCCGCCAAGTCCCATCAGGATGTGCGCGACGGCCATCTTGAAGAGTTCATACTCCGGTTCGTCGCTGGCTTTGAGCTTCTCCAGCTTCGCGGAGCCTTCGGCTTCCAGTTGGTCGGCGAAGGCGAGAAGTCGATCCGCCTTCTTGTGATACATCGGGCGCATGTAGGCTTCGGTGACGGAGGCGATCGCGCGGAGAATCGATTTTTCCCCACAACCGGCACAGGCGCCGTCTCCGGAGACGAGTGCCTCGTAGTTTCGCCGCACCATGAGGTGGTTCCGCAAGGCCGCCGGACGCGAGTCTTCAGGCGCTTCGTTGTCGTAGAGTCCGAGGTATTTCTGCGGGGTATCGGGGAGAAGTCGCGAAAAAATCTGGGCACTGGTGAGCTTGTAATTCAGTTCCTCGGTGTCGGGAACCATGACGAGGGCTCCGTGATCCCCGCATTGCTCGACGCACTCGCCGCAGCCTTTGCAGAGATCACTAACAAAGATCGAAAAGACTCCGCCATTGCCCGGATTTTTCTTTTCAACGGATTTGAAGATGGCCGGTGTTTTCGTGTAGGCGATTGGAACGAGATCGAGAATCCCGTTCAGTTCTGTCTTGGCCTTTTTCGTGATGCCTCCGTTGAGCGCGGAGACCTCCGCACTGACAATCTCCTTGAACGGAATCTGCTCCTTGGCCTCGATCGCCGCGTTCATCTTTTCACGGGCCCGTTCCTCAATTGCGGGGATCTGCTTGATCAAGAGCTTTCGCTGCTTCTCATTGCTAACATAGTTGCTGATCGCGGTTTTCAGAACCGTGCCAACTTCCTGAGCCGTGTTGGGGAGGGCGGTATCGGGACATGCGGTGATGCATTCCATGCACTGGGTGCAGTTCTCAGGGATGTAGAGAGGAGTCTCGCGGCGCGCAACATACTTGGAGGCCGTTGCGCCGGTCCCGGCAGCCATGACGCCAACCGAGGCGAGGGCGCTGGCTGGTTGGTGGTATCCGAGACCGTTTCGAAACTCACTGTCGAACTTGGCAATCTTCTGGACCGGATGCTTGAAGTGTTGTCCCTTCGGAACCTTTGGAGTGTTGAGATTCTCATCCATCGGGACCCCGGCGGTGGGAAGAATGGTGCAGGCGCCCTGGGGCATGAAGGGATGAAGTCGCATGTTGGAGCGATCGTCATCCTCGATCTCGCCGTAGTGGATCTCCTGAACCCGGGTGTATCCGGCCTTCATCACGTTCATGTTCGACTCGACGACGGCTTCGCCAAAACGGCCGAACTTGCGCTCATACTGCGCCCGCACCACCTCGTCGAATTTGGACTCATCAATTCCGAACACTTCGAAAAACGGAGACACTTTGAAGAAGCCGCCGAGAAAGGAGTTCCCCTGCATGCGGAGTTGCAGGTCGGGGCGGTCCGTTGCTCCTCGAGCGATTTCGAATCCGGGCAAAATGAAAACCTTGATGTGGTTCTCCTTCACAAACTTGCGGTACTGTTGCGGGATGCGGGACCACGCGGTTTCCGGGGTTTCTGAGGATTCCCAAACGAGGGCGCCGCCGGGTTTGAGGCCTGCCAGCGGATTGGTGTGGGTGAACGCTTTCGG
Source organism: uncultured bacterium (assembly GCA_963977015.1). GTDB lineage: Bacteria > Verrucomicrobiota > Verrucomicrobiia > Verrucomicrobiales > DEV007 > JBCDHN01. The sequence goes on from CAXBMO010000010.1 coordinate 2,604, forward strand.
GTCGCAGCACAGCACGATGTCGACGTGATTGAGCTCGCAATTGACCCGCACCGGCTTGGGAGCCGCCACCAGATAGTAGTTGGTCGGAGCTCCCTTCTTTTCGGAGCCGTACTTGGGATTCGCGTTGACGAAGAGAGAGGCCTCTCCCGTCTCCTGTTCCAGCATGTGCCCAAACTCGCCGACGATTTCTCCCAGGTTCTTTCCGGTCGTGATCATTCCCCATCCACCGATGGAGTGAAAACGCGCGGCAATGGCTCCGGGAGGCAGCAGCGACGGAGTGTCGCGGGAAATCACGGCATACGGATGATCCACCCCCAGCGTGAAGTAGTTCACGCCATCGGCAGCCTTTTTGCCATCCTTCCGCGCCGTCATTCCGGTCGCAAATTCGTAGGCTCCCAGAATGTGCTCGGGGCGGAAATCCCGCGATCCGATTCCGTAGGATCCATTGAAAATGCGGGGCATCTCTTTGGGTGAAATCGCGCCGACCGAACCCACTCCCTCTTTGTGGGCTTCCGCCGCCTTGGTGAGGGCGACCCGGATGTCGCGACCGAGCGGGTTGTCGCCAGCCATGCCTTCATCGGTCCGCTCGACAATGATGACGTTCTTTTTGCCTCGCAGTGCCTCGACGATGGCGGCTTCCGGAAATGGGCGAATCACATTGACGTGAATCGAGCCGACCTTGGCGCTGCGGTGTTCCCGGAGGTAATCGCAGGCTTCCTCGATGTTTTCCGCCGCGCACCCCAGCGACACAAAAACGGTGTCCGCATCCTTGCATTCATACTGATCAATCAGCTCGTAATGACGCCCGGTCAGCTTCCCAAACTCTGCGTAGGCATCTTGCAGAAATTGAAGAATCGGCTCGTTCCAATTGTTGCGACGGGCCACCACTCCGTTCATGTGATGTTCCTGGTTTTGGACCGGGCCGAGGAGAAGCGGATTTTTTAGATCCATCATCGCGGGAACCCGGCGGCGCTCGGGACCGAAGAGTTCTTTCTGGGCATCCGTGGGGCATGGGATCATTTCCCGGGGATCGCCAAGAAACTCCCGGAGAAAGTCCGACTCCGGCATCAGCCACGCCCGCTCGGAGTGGGTTGTCAGCATTCCGTCCTGAACGTTCATTCCGGGATTGAGCGCCAACTCATTCACTTTCCTCAGAATTATGGCCTGGTCGGCTGCCTGCTGGGCATCCTTGGCGAAGAGGATCGTCCAACCGGTATCCAGGGCCGAGTAGATATCGTCGTGACCGCAGTGAACGTTGAGGGCGTGCTTCGTCAGGGCCCGTGCCCCGACTTCCAGAACCATGGTCGAGCACTTGCCCGGAGCGTGATAATACTGCTCCATTGCGTAGGCCAACCCTTGGCCTGAGGTGAAATTCACGACTCTTCGTCCCGTTACCGCCAGAGCCGTGGCCCCGCCCTGGGCCGCGTGTTCTCCTTCCGTCTCGATGGCGATTTTCTGATTTCCCCAGACGTCCAGTTCGCCCTGAGCGAAAGACTGCTGGTAAAGCTCACCGCCTTCGGTCGAAGGAGTGATCGGGTAGAACACGCCTCCTTCCGTGATTCGGGATTCGACATATTTGGCGACCAGGGTGTTGCCGTTGCAGGTGATACGTATTCCGGGATACTTCTGGCTGGATGAACTCGAGGGGTTTGACATGGTGAGAGTAATCGCAGGTTTTCGTTTGCGAGAACATTGTAGTGAGTTCCGGAGAAGTGGTCACTATCATTTTTCTCAACCTCTCGAGTCGCGAAGGCACGCCGCGATGGTCCACTGAAGTGGAAGGTGGCTGGGGAAGTTCCAGCCGCGGGGGGAGGAAACCGCCAACCGCAGGTCTAACGGACCATCTCGTTGAAAATCCCGAGAATGTCTTCGACCCGGCGACCAACGAATTGATTGGTGGTGATATTGAGATTGGCGATGTTCTTCCAGAACTCAAAGGCGGAGGTTCCCGCGGTCGCAAACGGGCGATTCTGGGCTTTGGCGGCATTGGCCTTGAAGCTGGCTTCGTCCTTGCCCTGATATTCTTTGACCCATTGGCGCAGGAGTTGGCCGTCCTTGGTGTAGTAAAAGCGATATTCCTTGAAGAAATCGATCGTCTGGTCGGGATTGTTTGGATCGAACCGCCAGTAGCTGTCCTGCCAGAACACGAATGCGGGCATGTTGGAGTTTTCGTAATAGTAGATGCTGGCGGAGAAGCCTCCGTGATCCCCCGTCGCGACATCGAGGACGATGCGCCGGACGGAGCCGCTCGAATCGGAGGCGCGTTTGACGAGCATCTGCAAGCCCTCATCGGGGGATTCCAGCTCGCTGTTGGTGACGGTCAGCCTGGCTGCTTCGACTTCCGCGTAGAGGGTCCGCACGATCTGAATCGCGGCGGCATCTTCGGTCGGCTTGAGTTCCTGCGCCTGGGTTGATGCGAGGAGGGCGATGGTTGGAAGGATGAAAAGGAAGGCAGGGAGTGAAGGTTGGGTCATGGCAATGAATTGGTGAAAACTTGGGCGCAAATTGGCGGTCGAGGGTTCAATGAAAACTGGCGTGTTGGCCAAAAAATGCGAATCCAAAGCCAGAGGATTTTGCCCGCAATCACGATTCGCTCGTGGATGCGGTTTGCGGGGCGGGTTCTCATGATTGGTGATCCGGCCTGGCCACACAGTGTGACCGGCGGATTGATAATCGCAACAAGCTGTGGCAGGGAACCGTTGCGAATGACCGAGGACCGAAAACCGCTGAACCCGAACGATCCCCTGCACGGCGTCAAGCTGGAGCAAATCGTGACGCAGTTGTTCGAGCACTACGGTTGGGAAGCACTTGCCGCCGAGGTGAACGTCAACTGCTTCAAGAATGATCCATCGGTCAAATCGAGCCTCAAATTCCTGCGCAAGACGCCATGGGCGCGGGCGAAGGTGGAGCGTTTGTATCTGGATACGTTTCTGTAGCCGCGCAATGTTTGCATTGTCTGTGGAACGCGTCGTAAGGTCAGCTCATGGAAACTCAGAGTCATGCGCGTCCAACTTGGAAAGTCATCGCCGACAAAGCGATCACCGTCTTCATCTTTGTGCTTCTGGCCTACTGCATCGTTTCCTGGATTCCGAGCCTTCGCAATGGCGCGGTTGGCGCGACTCTCGAAACGGTGATGGGACCGATTCTCGCGCCGGTGCGAATGATCATTCCCCCGGTTGGCGGCCTCGACCTGAGCGTGCTCGTCTACTTCTTCGGGCTGCAGTTCGTCCAACAGCGTTTTCTCAGAAATTGATCGATCCGCAGCATTGGTGCGGAAAGAGCCTCCCCTGAATGGGCGCCAGTTATGGGGAATGTCGCCAGGTTAAGCGGGTTCATCGGAAAATTTGCCGAGGTCTCCACAGGGATTTATTCCCGTGGAACGGAGACCAACCACCAGACCAATTCCATCCATACGCTCGGCCCGGTTGGCCTTGTGCCAGTCGAGCGCTGACACCGCTTGGAACCGTCAAAAAACAGATCTTGCACTTGGAAGGAGTCAGCGCTCAACCGGCATGAAACCGGTGGTGGCGATTGGTATTTGGAGATGAATCTGGTGGTTGATCGCGCACCCACCGGGACGAGCCCGAAGGAGAGTTGAGTTGGTTAACCTTACGCCATTCCACCTATGGTGTGCTGATTTGCGTGCGAAAGCCGCGATGACCGAGGACGATGAGCCCGTCGCCTTCCTGAATCTCCGAATCGGCTTCAACGGGCGAAATGACGGTTGTGGCGCGGTGCAGCGCCATGACGAGGAAAGCGTGGCGGCGTTCCGCCGTGCCGATGTCGCTGCCGATCATTTCGGAGCCGGGTTCGATGGTGATTTCGTCGAGATCGAGGCCGATTTCCTGGAGTTCGGCGACGAGGGCTTCGCGGCCTTTCTTGCCGGTGGTGAATTGAGCGGCCGCCGGGCGCAGGATCATTTGAGCGATGCGCTCGGCCCCACTTTGCGCGGGGAGAACAATCTCGTTGGCGCCGGCTTGTTTCAATTTGAGGGCGGTGCTGGAGCGGGCGCCCCGGGCAATGATTTCGATCTCAGGATTGAGGTTGCGGGCGCTGAGGGTGATGAAAACGTTGAGAGCGTCCTGAGGAAGGACGACGGCGATGGTGGTGGCACGCTCAATGCCGGCTTCCTGGAGCGTCTCCTCGTCACTGGCGTCACCGATGATGACGGGAACGTTTTTGAGCTCGCGTTGGTCCATGAGTTCCTGGTTCGTGTCGATGATGACGACATCGCGTTTGGCTGCGTGGAGCTCGCGGACGAGGAGTTGCCCAACGCGCCCGAAGCCGACGACGATGACGTGGTTCTTCATCCTTTGGATTTCCTTAGTCATTTTTTTGCGATCAAGAATGTTGAGAAGCTGCGCTTCGATCAGGAGCTGAACGAAGCCGCCGGTGATGAGAATAAGCGAGGTGCAACCGGTGATGATAATGGCGATCGTCCAGGCTTTGAGCTCGGGCGTATCGACGGGGTGAACTTCGCCATAGCCCACCCCAAAGGCGGTGATGATAACCATGTAGACGACGTCAAGCCACCCCCAATGCGCGATTCCCGCGTAGGCGATCTCGGCGAGGACAAAACTCACCAGGAACGATACGGCACCGACAATGAGGAGTCTGACTGCACTGGACATCGTACTACCGGAGTGGGAATCAATTCTGCTTCAGACCAACGAAGGTTTCGTTGCGAACGTCGCACCGCGTGGATCAATGAAGATCACGTGGCCCGGCCAAGTCAGGACAAGAAACGTTCTTGAGATGCTGAGCATGGACTGGGTTCGCGTCGAATTGCGAGGGAATCAAGGATTAAGGTGAGGCCGGAGGACGCGCGGCGGAAATCCGCGATTTGCTGCGGAAGCCTGATTAACCAAAGAAGCTAAAGAACCGGCTGCTTTTCTCGGCGGCGCCTCGAACGTCCCGCGGCGAGTAGTTGGCGGCGATGAGGAGTGTTTCGGTCTCTTCGAGGTTCGTCTCAAAAACGGGAGGGAGGGCGACAATGGCTTCCTTGGATTTGATGCCTGCCTGGCGCAGTGCACGGGCGACATCGAGGGCCTGAGCGCGAAAGTTGTCGCGGAGGGCAAGGGCGATGTCTCCCGCATCGAACGACGCCGCTTTGAGCGCGCTGGCAACTTCTCCGGGCTTGAATCCCGCGCCAAGGCGAAGCGCTTCAGCAATGGGTTGATAGCCGAAGCCGATTGCCCGCAACGATTGGGCGATGATTTCCGGCTTGGCGTCGTAGGCGGCTTTGAGTGCGGAGCCGATCTGGTTCGAGGAACATTGCGCGGCATGAAGCTGCTTGGCGGCGACTTCCGGCGAAACCCGGGCGACGGTTTTCAACACCTTGGCGATGTCGTGAGAGGAGTAGCTGAGATCGCGAAAGCTGTAGGCGAGTTGCTCAACATCGGCGTTGAAAACCTGACGCATACCCTGAGCCAGAGCGATGGCGTCGAGGTTGAGGGATTGCCCGGTAACGAGTTGACCGTCTTTGACGGCGGCGTGAAAGGCGCCGGATTCCGCGAACGCGGGTTTGAAAAAGGAAAACGCGTGCGGGCGAATGGCTTCGGCGACGGACTGGCGAAATTCGTCGAAACTGACGGGCGTTTCGGACAACACCAGTTTGGGCGCCGGAAGCTTCAGATTGTTCCAAAGCAAATGGCCGTTGAGGCGCGCCTCAAACCCGGCGGCCCCGATGGAGAGATGGAGCTTGGCGTGAAATGGGGCGTCGACATGGACGCGGCCCAGGTCCGCCCCGGTTTTCTCGTCGTGCAAATGAAATTCGGTCTTGAGCTGAAGGCCGAGATCTCCTTCGGCAGTGAATTCGCTTTCGGTAACGATGCAGGCGAGATCAAAGCCGATTTCCGGAGAATCAAAATCGAAGCTGAACTCTGCGCCGCGTTTCGTCATCCGCGCAAAAACCACGTGACTGAATTCCGCGAACAAGGTGCAGACGGCTTCGAACTCGACGTGGGCGGCTCCGCTTTCTCCGGGAGACATGCGAACCAGCGGTCCCTGATACTGGGGGCCGGAATTGAGGGGCGAATTCTGCGGTTTGGCTGTCAGCTCCAGAATGTGGCGACCTCCGGTCACGCGCTGTCGGCGGATCGCGTCGATCGCGCCAGCGGCGGTGATCCCTTTTTCCTGATCGAACGTCCCGGTCAACAAACCGGCCTGTCCGAGAAATCGGAAACCGGTTTGCAGTTCGTTTCCGTTCGAGGCGAGACGCACGGAAACATCGTGAAATCCGGCGCTGAGTGCGGTTTGAGTCTCGACCGGAATCTTGTTTGCGAGTTTGGGGATGATCGCGGCGAAAAGGTCAGTCGTGGGAACTCGATCGAATCCGAGGTTCACATCGTATTCCGGCGAATGCATTTGGTAAACGCGGACGGACCCCGATTGGCCGCGAAGTGCCGCGCGACCGTTTGCGACGAGCGAAGGGCGTGCGGTTTCATCCATTCGCGCGGTCAAACTGAGATGGTGAATCACGATTCCCTGGGTCGAAAAAGGGTTCTTCCACGGATCGTTCAACGTGGCGCTGAGATTGCCTTCCTTGCCGCGAATCTTGAGTTCGCCATTCATCGAAAGCGTCTCCCGGCCAACCTGCAGGTGGATCAGGCCGTCGAGATCGACGGTTTGCGAACCGTTTGCCGACAGGGTCAGTGTGGCGTTCGGTTCGAGGAACGTCACGCCGCTGGCGATCATCAAATGGGGGAGGGTTCCCTGCACCGAAAGCCGCTCGGGATTCACGTTCCCGACAAAGGTGATGGGGGTATCGTGGCTGCCGTAAAGGCGGGAAAGAAGCTCAAATTCCGGAAGCCCGACCAAGCGTGTCGGGATGACCAGATTCGTCCCGCGCCGCAGGCGATTCGTCATTTCGTGAGTCAGTCCCGGCACGTCCCAGGGCACGCGTTCAAACGAGGTAACCACCAACATCAGGCGCGTGATGTCGATCCGGTCTAGCGGATGCAAATAAGCGGCCAAATCCGAAATCCTCCAACTCCGCAGCATCTCGGGCGTTGCAACGAAGCCCCACTTTCCTTCATGCCGGTAAATGGAAACGCGGATGGTCCCGGAATCGGGTGGAGAACCAAGGATCGAAAAAGACTGGTCGGCCAGGTTCGCCTGCACGGCGGCTTCCGTGAGAGGCTTGATGGATGAGGCGACAATGGGGGCGTCATCGCAAAGTTGGGCCAGCACGGTGGGGAGATCGAAGGGACGCCGGCTCCCGAGAAGGACGGACGGCTTGTCGACCGGTGCGCTGAGGTTGAGTTCCCGGCCTCCGATCATCGTGGTTCCCTCGATTTTCCCGAGAACGGGAGAGGCGGCGTCCTGGCGCAGCAACTCCAGCTGCAGCTGATTGAGGGTGACGCCGTCGCGGCCAACCGGGATGGTCCAGGTGTCGTCGCTTTTGGCCGAGAGGCTAAAGTGGCCGGTTTGCGGCGAGAAAATGAATTTGGCATCCCGAAGAAACAAGGCGGGAAGCCACTGAAACAGTCCCGCATCGATCGCAACCGGATTGATGAGGTGCTCCATGGCGACCCTTTCCAGCTCGATCGTGAATTGGAAGGGCCCTGGAAAGTGGTAGGTCACGGGAAAGAGGTGGTTCCCCATGAGGAGCTTGCCGGTCAGTGTCCCGGTCGAAAGCTCATGCGGCGCGTATTTGTGGATTTCCGCCTTCAGCGAGACCTCACTGAGGAAGCGGTTTCCGGTCATCTCCCAGGTTCCGGGGGCGCTGGCTTCGACCCGGATGCGCTCACGCAGGTCTTCCTCGGTAACCCAATCGAACCGGATGTCAGGGAAGCCATCCGGCATGTCGAAAATGCCCAACATGCGTTGGGAAATGATCGCGGTTAGTTGTTGGGCGGAAGACTCCGGCAAAGTGAAAAGGGGAGCAAGTTAGGGAGATGGAATTGTCTCGCGTGGAACATGTGTCAGTCCAGCGAAAAGTCGAACTAGTAGCGCCGCCAGAGAGCTTTGGAGAAAAGCGCGACAATGACGTAGACCTCGAGCCGGCCTAATAACATTAACAGACTCAAAAAGAGAAGCGTGCCTTCATTCAGATGGGCGAAATTTTTCCAGGGGCCAACCGCCCCAAAACCGGGACCGATATTGAAGAAGGTGGCCAGCACGGCGCCGGCGGCACTTTCAAACTCGACGATCTGGGGTTCGAGAATGCAGACGATCAAGGTGGACGCAATGGTAATGGCGCCAACGAAAACCAGATACGCCATGACCTGTGCCTGGGCTTGGCGATCGACGGGCTGACCGTCGAGCGATAACGAGAACACCTGGTTGGGGCGAAAGAAGTGCTGAATCTCATGCATGACCTGGCGCAGGGCGAGGAGAACCCGGCTGACTTTGATTCCGCCCGCGGTCGAGCCACCGCATCCGCCAATGACCATTAATACCATCAACACGCATTGGGAACACATGGGCCATGCATTGTAGTTAGACGTGGCGAACCCGGTTGTGGTGCTGACCGCGACGACGGGAAACAACGCCTCACGCAGTCCGGAAAACCCCTTGGCGTATCCGGTGACCCAGAAATTGGTCATGATGATGATCATTGCGATCAGAACGATCACGCCAAAGGTTTTCGCCTCCGTTTTGCCGACGGGAGACTTGAAATTCAGGCTGACCATGTTGATCACCATGACCATGTTCAAGCTGCTGATGATCATGAAGACGATCAGAAAGACTTCGATGACGGGGCTGTCAAAGAAGCCCACGCTTTGGTTGTGGGGGGCAAAGCCTGCGGTGGAGACGACGGTCAGGCTGTAGAGGAGCGCGTCAAAAAAGCTGAGATTCACGTCTCGCAGCACCAGGCCGAGAACGAACAGGCCAACACAGCTGAGAATGGTCAATCCCAGGTAAACGCCCCAAAGGCGGAGCGTCAGGTCCTTGACCCGCGAGGTCGAAGTGGCGCCGAGATTGAGCGATGATTCCGTTCCGAGTAGCGATTTGCCGCTAATGCCCATCATGGAAAGGAGGGCGACGAACAACGCGAGAATACCCAATCCGCCGATCCATTGGGTAAGGCTGCGCCAGAGCAGGATGCTGTTCGGGTAGGGATCAAGGTCACGAATCACGGTGGATCCGGTCGTGGTGATTCCCGACATCGATTCGAAAAAGGCTTCGATGAAGTTGAGCCCGCCTTCCAGATAAAAGAGAAAGGGAAGGCTGCCGAACAATGCCGCAAACAGCCAGCCCAGCCCAACAATTCCCACGGCCTCCTTGCGGAGCAGTTTGCTGGAGTCAGCGGATCTTCCCAGAAAAAGGAACAAGCCACCCACTGCGCCAGTGATGAGGCAGGAATACCCGGTTGCCGACATGGCATGGTTTACGATCCCCTGAGTTGCCTCCGCGGCAGCTACGAGAAAGGTCACCAACATGGCTGCGGAAAGCAGGAGAAGGATGAGGCCGAGAAATCGAGCGAGAATCGTAAGATGCATACCTGAGGCTGCGACCTAAAGTCGGAGCATATCGTAAGGGGACTAAGCACGAAGGAGCAGTTGCGTCCAACGAGAACCCTCGTTCAGTATTTCTCATTGTGGCTTCTCCCCAAAAACCTGATCTCAAAGCCAAGCTTCGCGATGTTCCGCACAAGCCGGGGGTCTACTTGATGAAAGACCGGCTGAATTCCATTATTTACGTGGGAAAGGCGAAAAGTCTGAGGAAACGGCTCAGCAGCTACTTTACGCCCGCCAAGAGCCGCATGGCCGATCTGAAAACGCGTGCATTGATCAAAAGCATCTGGGATTTTGAGATCCACGTGGTGAGGAATGAGCCGGAATCGCTGCTTTTGGAAGGCAAGCTGATTAAGGAATACCGGCCGAAGTACAACGTCAGTTTTCGCGACGACAAGCGTTTCCTGCTGCTCAAGGTCCATATGGACGACCCGTTTCCGAGATTTCAACTGTCGCGACTTCGCAAAGAGGATGGGGCGCGTTACTTCGGCCCCTTTGCCCATTCGGGAGCGCTCCGCACCACGATCCAGTGGATGAACCGGGAGTTTGGGCTTCGCAGCTGCCGACCGCTTTTTCCCGGCGAGAATGATTACAAACATTGCAACGACGATGTGATCCGGAACTGCTCTGCGCCCTGTATCGGAAAAATTTCGAAGGAGGAATACCGGGAACGGGTCGAGAAGGTCTGCGATTTCCTGGCCGGGAAGTCGAAAGTAATGATTGAGCAGTTGGAGGCGGAAATGCGGCACGCGGCGGAGAAACTCGATTTCGAGCGCGCCGCGAATTTGCGGGACATGCTGGAGCAGATGAAGAAAACGGTGAGCCCCACGCGTCAGTTTCGACGGGGAAGGGGAGTGCCGAAAACCGGCGGCGAGATTGATCCGATAGCCGATGTGAATGAGCTGGGCGAGGTGTTGATGCTGGGACGTCCGCCGCTGGTCATGGAGTGTTTCGACATTTCCAACATTTCCGACACGCATTCGGTGGCATCCATGGTTCGCTTCAAGAATGGAGCTCCCGACAATCGGAGCTATCGGCGGTATCGGATCAAAACCGTTCAGGGCCAGGACGATTTTGCGAGCATGGCAGAGGTCGTTCGCCGGCGCTATTCCCGGATCTTGCTCGAAGCGCGGGAACACGCGGGCGAAGATGCAGATTTTTGCCAGGATAGCCCGTTGGAGGCCTTGCGGCGTCTCGAACAGGAGGTCGAGGCGCGCGAAGAAGCCGGAGTCGAAACCACCAGGAAAAAGCGAAAGGCGTTCGTTCGGCTTCCTGATTTGGTGATCGTCGATGGCGGAAAAGGTCAGCTCAGTTCCGCCTGCAAAGAGCTTCAGCGCCTGGGCCTGCATGAGTTGCCGATCATCGGCCTGGCGAAACAGCGGGAAGAGATTTTTCGGCCCGGCGAGCCTGATCCCATTGTGCTCGACCACGGCCGGGGCGCGCTCAAGCTGCTGCAGCGGATCCGCGACGAGGCGCACCGGTGGGCAAATCGCTACAACGAGCTTCTCATGAAACGGCGGGTCAGCGAGAGCATTCTCGACGACTGCCCCGGGATCAGTTCACGGCGCAAAAAGGCGCTTCTGGAGTGCTTTGGATCGGTCGCCCGCCTGCGAAAGGCTTCGGAAGAGGAGATTGCCGAGGTTGAAGGAATCAGCGCGACATTGGCTGAAGGAATCGTGAGATTTCTGGAGAGCCATCGGAATTGAAGGTGACGTGGTTTTCACAGATCGCAGGGCAGTCATTGATTGCGGGGAGAGTGAATTGTGCTTCTGTCAGGCCCAATGGTCTCCCAATCTGCGAACCCCACGAGTGAACCTCACCGTCTTCAACTCGACGCCGCGGTGATTGGTGGCGGGTTTGCGGGGGTGTTTTGTGGAAAAGCCCTGTGCGAAAAGCTGGGAAGCGATGCCGAAAAATCGGCCCTGATCTCCGATCGCAACTACATGGTTTTCCAGCCCATGCTGGCGGAAGTTGCCGGCGGCTCCCTGTCTCCCCGGCACGTGGTGAACCCGATTCGGATGCTTTGCCGCGGGATGCGGGTCTTTAAAGGCGAAGTGACGGGCGTGGATCTGGAGGCGAAGGAGCTTCACGTCAATACCGGTCACTTTTCCTCCGGAGTGACCATCAATTTCGAGCATTTGGTGATCGCGATGGGGGCTCAGATTGACTTGAGCCGCGTTCCGGGCATGCCGGAACATGCCTTGCTGATGCAGAACGTGGGTGATGCGATGATTTTGCGGGCGACGATCATTTCGCGGATCGAAGAGGCCAATGTCGAAGCTCGGCCCGAGGTTCGAGAGCGTTTGCTCACCTTTGTCGTGGTTGGCGGAGGGTTTTCGGGAGTCGAAACCGCAGGAGAGGTGCTCGATATGCTTCACGAAGTCGCGAAGTACTATCACGGCGTCCCCAAGGAAGAGCTTCGGGTCGTCCTCATCCACAGCCGCGGCCAGATTTTGTCAACGTTGAGCAACGAGCTTGGTGGCTACGCCGAGCGCAAGCTCCGCAAGCGCGGCCTCGAAATTCGCTTGAACGAGCGGGTCAAGGCGGTCACGGCGACCAAGGTGTATCTCCAATCCGGAGACGTCATCGAGACCACGACCGTGGTTTCAACGGTAGGAAATGCGCCCCATCCATTGGTGCGGACGCTCTGCGACCGTTATGACCTGCCAAATCTGAAAGGGCGAATCCAAACGACACCGAATCTTCAGGTTCCGGGATACGATTTTCTTTGGGCGGCGGGAGACTGTGCCGCAGTTCCACTGGCCAATGGCGAAGAAGGCCAGCTGTGTCCACAAACGGCGCAGTTCGCCATGCGCCAGGGACAAACTTTGGCCGAGAACCTGGAAAGGGCCATGAAGGGAAAGCCGTTGAAGCCGTTTACCTTCAGGGGATTGGGTGAGCTGGCGTCAATAGGTCACCAAACCGCCGTGGCGAACGTTTTTGGGCTTCGTTTTTCGGGCTTTTTGGCGTGGTGGATGTGGCGAACCGTTTACTTGTCCAAGTTGCCGGGCCTCGATCGAAAGGTGCGGGTCGCGATCGAGTGGACCCTCGACGTTTTCTTTTCCCGGGACATCAATTTGCTCAACCCGCGGTATTCCCGGGTTTTCCGAGAGGTTCATCTCGAGCCGGGAGACCGCCTCTTCACCCATGGGGAACCCGCCTTTTCCCTGTACGTGGTCAAAGAGGGGCAGATTGAATTGCGCGATGGAGATACCGTGGTCCGAACGATTCAACCGGGGGACTTTTTCGGCGAACGTGCCTTGGTCCACGGCGGCGGCTACCACTACGATGCGGTCTCGCCGGGGTGCACGGAACTGCTCTCGGTCAGTGGCGACGTGATTTTGCCATTCTTCCGGGCGAGCCGCCGATTGGGGCGTGTTTTGGCGAAGACCACGGCTCAGTATTCCGCCACCGACGAATTGCACAGTGTGGAAGAGAAGCTGGATCCCGCGATTCTGGGCCAGGTCGTTTCCGAAGTGATGCGGACCGACATTGCCAGCCTGAGCCCCGAGCAGACCGTTCGCGACGGGCTGGACTATTTCAGGGAACGGCGCTTCAGCGCCTACCCCCTGGTGGGGGCCGACAACAAGCTGGTTGGCGTGATCAGTCGGGAAACGTTCTTCGATTTCCTCAAGCGCGGCGATGTTTCCAACGACACGAAGCTTGAGCGAATCGAGCGGATGCATCTCCCGATTTGCCGGGACCGGGAAACCGTCAGCAACGCCCTGGAGCAGATGATTCGCGCAGGGCGCTACAAGTGCCTCGTCACGGACGACGACAATCAGCTGTTGGGGATATTGACGGTGATGGATTTGTTGGGGGAATCCGCATCACATTCGTTGCGAAAAACGTGACATTACCGCGGCTTTGCCTTACGAACTAGGCGGTGATCCTGCGGTGTATCCAGATTCTCATTGTCCTCGGCTGGATTGGTTCGACGGCGCTTCTAATTCGAAAGACCTATTTCCCGGACGAAAAGCGCTATCCCATTGCCCCGGTGGATGACGTTTTGGGCCTGTTTATTGAGCAAGGCGGTTCGACGGATCTCGCAATTCTCAAAGATGGAAAGCTGTTTGGTCGGATGAATGTCAATCCTCGATCGCGACTCTCGAACCCGCCCAAGCCGCTCCAAAATGCGAGAGACATTCGGGAGGTGTTTTTCTCCGGATTTTTGACGGAAGCGGCGAAGGACTTGCAGTTTGGCCAGCTGTCCTGGAATGGTTCCTTTTATCTGGATGACGCGTTGGACTTGGTCGCGTTCAAGCTGGGAGGGAGAGTGCCAGAGCTGGCCAACGGCTATTTTCTGGTGATGCTGGATCCCCCGGAATTGGTCTACGAGGTGCGTCAGGGAAGAGAAGTGGTGCTGTCTTCCAATGAGCCTGAAAAGACCCATGAGATCTTGTCGCAGGCTTCGAAGATGCTGGGGAGTTCCGAGTTTGATTTCAGGACGCTTGAGAACGCGGATGAGCAGATTGGTCCGATGGTCGCGCTGCTCAAGCCGCAGATCGAATGCCGCCACGGGCAGTTCAGAATGTTTGGCGATCGTTACAATGGGTTCATCGTCAGTGTCCAGGTCCTGGGAGAGTGGAAAACGAGGCTCTACTTCAGTGAGCTTGGCGAATTGTTGAAAGTTGATGGAATTTCCGATTTGCTCATTCTCGGGGAAGCCTTCGTTCCCCAGGATTTGACCGACCCGGAATGACCAATTCACGATGATTGAGATTGAAAATTTATCGATGTCTTATGGGACACTGCGAGCCCTTGATGACCTCAACCTGAAGGTTGAGCCGGGAGAATTGTTTGCCTTTCTGGGACCCAACGGAGCCGGGAAAACCACGACGATCAAGCTCCTGACCGGGCTGCTCCGGCCAACCCATGGTCGCTCCCGAATCTGTGGGTTTGATATTCAGAAAGAACCACTTGCCGCAAAACGTCAGTTGGGATTCGTGCCCGATGTCGCGGTGTTTTATGACAAACTCACCGCGTTGGAATTCATGCAGTTCATCGCGGAGTTGTTCGAGGTCGATCCCAGGAAAGCCTTGGATGCAACCGAGGCCTTGTTCGAGAAATTCGCGCTTCACGAATTTGCGCATCAACTCGTTGAGAACCTGAGCCACGGTACCCGGCAGCGGTTGGCCATCGCTTCCGCAATACTTCACGAGCCCAAAGTCTTGATCATCGATGAGCCAATGGTCGGGCTCGATCCTCACAATGCGAGAGTGGTGAAGGATGAACTGAAGGCGCAAAGCCTGGCCGGCACCACGGTTTTTCTTTCGACCCATCTCCTCAATGTCGCGCAGGAACTGGCGGACCGGATCGGAATTATCAATCACGGCCGGCTGATCGAGACCGGCACAGTCGAGGAGTTAAAGCAAAAAAGACAGTCTGCAGACTGGGATTTGGAAAGCTTTTTTCTGGAACTTACGCGAGAATGTGACCAGGATTAATTTGCCAATGTTCTAAGATCTGGAAGAGATTCTCGTCCAAAGCAAAAATTCCCTGACAATTTGGACAATTTCGCTTTACACACCCCATCCTTTTAGGCCAGAACTAGCCTTTCATTAAAACCTCGGAAAACTTAACGATATCGCGACACCCATGCTACTGAAAAAACCGACCCGAACCAGATGGTGGCTGATTGCAGGCATCATTGCCGTCACCGCCATTTTCATGACCGCACCTGAGTTGATGGCTCAAGAAGCAGCGGAGGGCGGAGAGGAAGCAATTCCAGAGCGTTCACTGCTTGATAAGATCATTGCTGGTGGTGGCTTCATGATTCCGATTGGGTTGCTCTCTGTCGCGACCATTACGCTTTACGTTTTCAATGCGCTTCAAACCACGAAAGGGAAGTTTGTTCCCAAAGTGCTTCAGGCACAGATTTTGCAGCTCATGGGTGAAGTTCGAGTTCGCAGCGCGATCGAGACGGCTGCCGCCAACCCTTCCTTCTTCGGTCGGATGATGGCGACGGCACTGCCCAACGTGGATGCGACCGATCCCGAAACCCTGGGGCGTGAAGCTGTGGAGGACGCGATTGCTGATTTCACGGTCCGCGAAACCAGCGGTTACATGACTTGGATCACGTATCTGTCGGTGATTGCCCAAATGGCTCCGATGATGGGGCTGATGGGAACCGTTTGGGGGATGGTTGGGGCGTTTGAGGTCTTGGGTGTGGGAAAGGCGGATCCGTCTGACCTCGCTGGAAAGATCTCCGTCGCCCTGATGACGACCCTTGGTGGACTGGTTGTCGCCCTTCCTTCGATTTTTGGCTACTATCTCTACAAGAACCGTCTCAACGCGATGGTCAAAGAGGCGCACAAGAGCGCTGGAGATGCGATTGATGCCGCAATTGCGACCGTCAACGCCGATCAGCAGTTGGCCAAAGTCCCCGAGGGATTGGCTGAGTAAATTCCGAGGTGTCCCAACTTATTTGCAGGCTTTCCCAATGAGCCTGTTTCCTGAAATCCCCCAATGCCTTCCGCGAAACTAAGAGCAGCTTCCTCCGAAGAACTCGGCGATATGGAGATGGACATGTCGTCCATGATCGATTTGGTCTTTCTCCTGCTGATCTTCTTCATGGTAAGCTCTCACCTGATCATCATTCAGATTGATCCTGAGGTGAAACCGCCTGTCGCCGCTGCTGCGGAGAAGCCTGAGAATGCTCTCGGCAGGATCGTTATCAATATTCGGGCCGATGGCGGCGTTTGGGATTCCGCAGGGAATATGCTCTCTGCGGGACCGGATGGCGGGATGGAAGAAGTCGAGGCCTTTATTGGCGAACTTCGTGACAGTATCGTCGAGGGACAACAACGGCCCAAGCTTCACGTTAGGGCTGACAAATCTTGTGAGGTAAAGCGAATCAAGGAAGTCGTGCGAGCGGGAGCCGAATCCCAGGTGATTGACGTCATCTTTGGCGCGTTCCGGAAAGCCCCTCCTCGCGAAGCAAATTACTAAATAATGGCAAGACGAAAAAAACTTCAGGCCGCAGTCGAGCCCGATCCGGGGTTGGACATGTCATCATTGATTGACGTCAGTTTCCTGCTCCTGATCTACTTCATCGCGACTTCAACACTGAAGCCCGAGGAGGCTGATTTGGGGATGACGCTGCCCACGACCGACTCAAGCAGCAGTTCGAAAGTGGAGATTGACCAGATGTCGATCAACCTCACTGGGGAGGGGGCGGTCTCCGTGAATGACGAGGTTCTCGATAATGATGTGAACAGCAGGTCGCTGCCGCAGCTGAAAGAAAGGCTGGTTCAGTACAAATCTGCGGCTGATTTGTCCGAATCGACTCCGGTTGTCATTCTGTCTGCGCAAGATTCTGCTAAGAGCCAGCGGTTTATCGACGTCTTGAATACGCTAGCCGATGTCGGCATTAATAGCGTCACCTTGGCGGGATTTGATCAGGGTGGCTAGACTTAGCTCTTCCCTGTAACATGAGAAAATCTTCGCGACGGTCCGGTTCCTCTGACATCAAGCCCGGTCTCGATCTTTCCTCCCTTGTCGATGTCTCCTTCCTGCTCCTGATCTATTTTGTGGCTACCTCGTCGCTCCGGCCCGAGGAATCTGACTTGGGGCTAAGCCTTCCGGTCGACCCCGTAAGTGAACGTGGCAGGGTTGATCTTCCTGCATTCGAAATCTTTCTCCAGGGCGATGGTTCGATTGTTGGAAATGATGAGATTCTGGACTCGGATACGACAAATCGCGACCTGCCGGAGCTTCGCGAGCAATTGAGTATTTACAAAGCGGCTTCCGATTTGTTGCAATTGGATCCAGAGATTTCTGTTTCGGCGGACGATGCTTCTCAAGGACAACGTTTTTTGGATGTGCTTAACTGTCTCGCCAGCCTTGAAATTAATCAGGTTAACCTTACAATGGCGTCCACTCGATGATTGAAGCAATCGCCAACCCCTTTCGTCAAAACCCCGCTAATTTTTTCGTTGAATTGTCGCTATGAAATCCAGGCTTACTAAAAACCTCTGCCTCACCGTTTTCAGTCTCGTTCTCGTCACGGGAAATCTTCGGGCACAGGATATTCAGGAACTTTATTACAAAGCCTCTCAGTTTTCCCAGGGAGGGAACTTTGAGGAGGCACTAAAGACCTATCAACTGATGGTCGAACAGTTTTCTGAGTTCGCTTGGGATGACTACGGCCCGATGTTTGGCGGCGTCTATTACGAGAAAGGGCTCTGTCATCTCCAGCTCAAGCAATTCGAAGAGGCGGAAGAGGCGTTTCGGATTTCCCACGAGGATTACCCGAATGCTGACAAGATTCCCTATGGCAGCCGGAAGGAAGCCCCCAAGGTTGCCAACCCGAACCGGGTTTGGGAGTTGGCGGTGTTTCAATGGGGATATGCAAAGCAGGCGCAGGATCAATTTCAGGAAGCTCTCGATCTCTATGAAAAATTTGTGAGCCTCAAACCGGATCCATCCATTTTGAAGTCAATCCATGCGGCTTACGTTTTGAGAAAGGGAGTCTGCCTCATCGGTGTGGGCAATCTGGATGAAGGGGCTGCCGAGATTGAGCGGTTGTTTGCTGAGCGCGAAACGTTTCAGGCGTCAGGGCGTTTGTTGTTCCAGGCGATGTTGGATTTGTCCCTTGGCTGGGTGGATAGTGCGCAGAAGGGCGGAGACAAAGCTGCGATCAATAAGTCTGCGAACAAGTTTCTCGACACCTACGGCAGTCTGTTTTCCATCAGCCCTTACGAGAAACAGCAGTTGGGATTTGTCGACCGACTGCGTTTGATTGGTTATCGGGCCCAGCAGGCTGGATTGAATGTCGTGGCGCTTCGCTTTTTCTCGATGGTGCCGACCACTCAGGACATTTTGGATGATCTTCGAACCCGAGCGGCACAAACCGGTGGTGCGGCACGAGCACGGTATGACGAAGTTATTGCAGAGTATGAAGGGAAACTGCAGGCGCCCGATCCGCCGGAATTGGAGACGCTGCGACTGGTCGCCGCTGCCTGGGAAGGCTTGGGGAACCGCCGGGCCGGGTTGGTCATCAGCCAGCATTTGATCGATACCTATCCAAGTTCGAAAAGCTTGCCGCAGATTCTTCACGAGGCATCCCGGTATGCGTTTGCTCTGGGGGATGCGAATGCTGCTCAGTATTACGGGGAGGTGTTCATGAACAAATTCCCGAATCACGAGCTGCGGGACAATGTCGCGACCTTCATGCTTCAGTCTCTCTTCCGGAATCGGAAATACGAGATCTGTCTGGATATCGCCGACAAGGTCCGGCTTAATTTTCCTTTGGGAGATGCGAAACGGGAATTGGCCGATTTCATCTATGGATCCTCTCTCTATTACCTGAATCGCCAGGAAGAAGCCGAAGGGGCTTTGGCTGATCACGTGAAAGAATATCCTGACAGTTCCAATCTGGAATCGAGTCGTTTCTTTCAGGCGAGCAACAAGATCATTCTCGGGAAGTATGGCGCAGCAGGTCCGTTGCTCGATGCCTATTTGAAGGATTACCCCTCGAGTCCGTTCAAGGACCAGGTGCTCTTTGATCGTGCGACCTGCTATTACATCCATGACAGCGATTACGTCAGCACGCTTCAAAAGCTGGATCAGATCAAGCAGGAGCATTCGACTTCCTCGATTCTGGATCGCGCCCATATCCTGACTGGAGACACTCAACGGGCGATGTCCGCTTCTCCAGAGGAGGGCAAGGAAACGGCTGACTACCAGAAACTGGCTGTTGCGGCCTATCTTGAGGCCAAGGACGTGGCTGAGCGATTGGAACATGGTGATGTCAGAGCAGAAGCGCTTTTCAAGTTGGTGGATGTGGAAACCGAACTGGAAATGTGGGCGGATGCAGTGGCGCATTACGATGCGTTTTTCCCCAAACACGTTGGAAACTACTGGGAGCCGCAGATCTCCGTTTTTGGAATGGATGCGCTGCAGGAGGAGGGGCGTGCCGAAGATGGGCTGACTCAGCTGGAGAAGATGATCAAGCAGTTGTCCGATGATGACACCAAGGTCGAGTTGCTGGCTCAGTCGATTGGTTCCTACCAGACTGCGTCGATCGACAATCGTGGCTTCCAGCCCACGATTCAGAAATACGACGAGATGATTTCGAGCGGAAACACGACCTTGCAGACTCAACTGCTGATTCACAAGATCATGGTCTACCAGGAGGAGAAGAAGCAGGCTGACAAAGAAGACAAGGCTGCCCTTGCCAAAATCGATGCCAGCATCGGTGGCGTTTTCCAGAAGTTGAAGGATTACGAGATGGAAGTCCTCTCTGATCTGGCGCTGAAAGCAATTGGCGAACACTTGGAGAAGGACAACCCCTTCCAGGCCAAGCCATTCTTCGAGGAATTGTTGCTTCGCGAGAACCTTCTCTACAAAGCTCCAGCCGAGATGGCTCTTGGTCGGATCGAGATGGTGAGTCAGAACCCAGCCGAAGTGGACAACTCGATTCAGCGGTTTAAGCGCATCATCAACGATTACAAAGATCCGAAGTTTGAGGCGGAAGCTCTCATTCCTGAAGCTCACCTGAACATTGCCCGGATTTCAGTGAACAAGAAGCGATGGGATACCGCGATGGAATATCTCGAGCCTTATATCAACAACAAGCGCTGGGACTCCGGGAAAAAGGAGCGCAGGGCGGAGGCAATGTATCTCTACGGGTTCTCGCTTGAAAATGACGATCAAGTCGATGAGGCGATCAAGATCTACAATGCCAACTTTGGTGTTTATCCCGGCTATCCCGAGTGGGTTGCCCGAGGCGTTGAACGCGGGTTTGAGTTGGGATTCAAGCGTGAGTATGACACCCCGGAAATTGCAGCCGAAAAGAAACTGCAGGCTTACAAGTATCTGCGCCGAATCCTCTATTCCTGGCAAAAGATGCCAGAGGGAGAATACGATGCCTTGGACCGGCTGAGGCGAAAGCAGGAAAGCGTCGAAGTCGATCTTGGATTAACGGCCGCCCAAATCGAGGAAATCGAATTCGAACTCGGCCTGCGCCAGCGCTAAGCCCCCACGAAATTTATTCTTAAACGAATCAACTTATGAAACTCCTGAATTTGACGGTCATCTCCGCATTCGTGGTCACCGCGATTGCCATTCCCCAGACGTCGTTTGCGAAGCCGGCGGCCTGCCAGATCGCTCTTGCTGATGGTGGACGAAAGACCGGGTTTATCGCTCGGACCAACGACAAGGGTATCCTTTTCACCTACAGCGAAAACGAGAAAGGGCCGGGAGAGCAGTATACTCACCAACAAGTGCTTGCGGTGGTTTTCACTGATGAAGGTGACATCATGGGGCCAGCCCGTCATGCATATAGCCGTTCCAACTACGAGGAAGCGGAAACCTTGTTCAAGAGTGTTGCCGAGGAATATGATAACCTTTGGGGGATCAGCCGGGCACAACGTGGGAATTTTGCTTCCGAAGCCCGGTATTTCCAGGTCGATTGTCTTCGGCGCCTTGGCCGCTATGCTGAGATTGCCCCGGCACTGCAGACCAACACAGGCAAGAGCCTCGAGAATTCCCTGGCTGAAGTCTACCTCCCCAAACTGAAGCTCTTTCACATGTGGGAAAAGCTTGCTGGTGGAGACTGGGATGCCTTGGCTGCCGATCTCAAAACGTATGAGCAGGAAGCAACTGGGGACAAAGCGAAGCTGGTTCCTGTTCCGGTTTTCGAAGCCGATTCCCCGGCGTTGTTGGTTCAGCTCTCCTACATGAGAGGGAAGGTTTTTGCTGCAAAAGATGATAAGGAGAACGCGCTTCGCGATTTTTATCGTGCGGTTACACTCGATTACGGAAGTGATCCGGTCCTCAGCCAAAAGGCCATGGACGAGGCTCTTGCCATTCAGTCGACGGATCCCAAACTGAAGGAAAGCTATCCTCAGCAGACCGAAATCCACGCGTTGGCGCGAGTTTACCAAGAAGGCTACGCCAAAGGAGATATCGACATTCAGTACCGGGAATTCACCCGCGAACCTGAAATGCCGGAGGCCATCAAGAAGCAACTTGAGGCTGAGAAGGCAACGGAAAAGGCTGGGGAGGCGAAAGCTCCGGAAGCCGCACCAGTCGAAGAGAAGAAGCCAGAATAAGGGCGCGCTATCGGATTTTTCCGACGTTTGCCACCCTTGTTTGTTTCGGTCCTTCTAGGTCTCAATCCAGAATGATTTGAGATAGTCTTCCGGTTGGAATTCCGGAGGCATTTCCAAGGATTCGATGTCGGTCGTTTTGTGGCCAATGGATTCAACGATCACATTCTCAAATCCGGTCGGGCTAAAGCCCCTGTAGTTGGTGCAAGCCAGCATCCACCCATTGGGATTGAGGATTGCCAGCGCAAGTTGAAGCAGTTCGCCGTAATGTTTCTCAACGCGGAAGACGTTTCCCTTTTCGTTTCGAGAGAAGGTTGGGGGATCAAGAATGACACCGTCAAAACGCACCCCACTTTTCTTCCAACGGCGAAGCCAGTCGAAGGTGTCCCCGCGAGTAAAGTACTGAGAGGTTGGCTCAAGGTCGTTGTGTCCAAAGTTTCGCTTCCCCCATTCCAGGTAGTTTTTGCTGAGATCAACGCTGGTCGAGACCGCGCCGCCAAGGGCTGCGGCAACTGAAAACGCACAAGTGTAAGCAAACGTGTTGAGAACCCGGTCGCCCGGCTGAACACGATTGCGGACTTTTTGACGATTGAGCCGTTGATCGAGGAAGATGCCCTGCGAATAACCGGCTTGGAAGTCGACCTCGTATTTTGCTCCGTGTTCACGAACGACCAGCGGAGAATTGAAAGGTTGTCCGGAGACTTGGCTTGGCGCCTCCCGGTCCTCCTGCTCCAACTGCTTCCACCACACGGATTGGGGCTCGTCTTGTTCGTGAATCCATTCTGGAAAATCAAGGTCACGAGTTTGGACCAGCCAATGGCCGACGTAGCTCTCGATGGCATACCTTTCCCCGGTGTAGACGCGGAAGGCGTCGGTATCTGAGGATGGTGAAGAAGCGAGTTTGGGGAGCATTTAGCTGTCGATCCGAATTTTACTGACGTCTGGTGGCTCCCATGAAACTACGATTAATTGGTCGCCGCCACGAATCGTTCCCAACGATTTTCCGCGACTGCCGTCGGTGCAAGGATTGAGAAAGATATCTCCGCCGCGTTTCACGCCGATCAGAATGGCGGGATTCTGTTGATCCCGGTTCTGCGCAAAAATCAGGCTCAATTCCTGGAAACTCATTCCATGAAATCGCATCGGGGCTTTTTCGATCATGTAGATCTCATTGGTTTCATCGGAGTAGGTCAGGAGGCGATTGTAGACTTCGGAGAGTCCCTCGTGGATTGCCGTTTGCGCGAGAATGCCGAGTCCGAAATCCTGGGCGCAGACGACTTCGTTGACTCCGGCGTCGCGTAAATGCTGAATCCGGCGATGATCGACCGCTTCAGCCACGATATGCGGTGTATTCGTGCCCTCAGTTTGGCAAATCCGGTGAATGGCGAGTGCAATTAGTGCCGAGTTTCCATCCGGATCATCGGTGTGATGGGCTTCGTCAGAGAGCAGAATGACGCTTCTGGAGCGGTGGGCTCGACAGACACGAAGGACGTCGTGAAATGAGGGGTCACTATTGATAAAGGTCACATTCTGGAACCAGGGCTTCTTATCGTGATCAGCGGTATTGATCTCATGGGGAGCAATGACGACAATTTCCACGCCGGGCAACCCGTCGCAGGAATGAAGCTCTGATACGACGCGATCACCGCGTTCGTTCCAGTTGCAGATGATGATGTGTTCTCGGATGTCCTTGGGCATGTTGATCTCCTGATCTTTTCTGACGAAATAGGACGCAATGCGTCCGGTGATTGTGGCGACCAATCCGATCCCCACAATGAAAACCAATACGGCGACAAACTTGCCGCCGGGAGATTGCGGTTCGTAGTCGCCAAAGCCGGTGCAAAAATAGACGAGAATCTTCCAAACTGCGTCCCATCCAGTGCTGTCCTCCTCCCCGACAGCACCCCGTTCGCACAGGTAGAAGATCCCGGTCATCAGGGCAATGAAGCCAAAAAACAAAACCAGAACTCGAACCGTCTGCACCATTTTTGCCTGCGTGCGGTATTTCTGAATCCTGGAGGAGTTTTGCGACCCGCGTCGTTTATTGGGGGGAGCCATCAGTCGAATGGTGAACCTATACTGTTGGTACACGTTGGCAACTGCTGACTGTTTTTGGTTAGGTTAGAATTCGGCGGGATCCGCTGTGATTCTGGCTGGGGTTCGGTTTCTCAAGAGCGGAGTCACGGTTCGCCCCTCACAATAAAGGCGAATTGTCTCTGAAAACCTGATATTCGCGAAACCAACAGGAAGTTGAAAACCGGAGGTGCATTTGAGGGGAAACCGAATAAAAAGCTGCGCTGAGCCGTATTTATTGTGAGTATTTCTAATTTTTGAGAAATTGTGGTTGCGCTAGGAAGTAAATGGTTTACGGAGTTTAAATACTCAACCTTTCAAATTAACCCAAAAACATAATGATCGATAAAAACGAAGAACTTCCTGATTTGCTTTCGGTGAAAGAGACTGCGGCATATATCCGCTCGCCGCAGCCCTCCGTCTATTACCTGATCAAGGAAGGTAAGATTCCAGCGATTCGCATTGGTGGAAGATGGAAGATCAAGCGGAAGGCTTTGGACGATATGTATGGGTTGGGAGAAACGGAAATGCCCCGTGCATTGATCGTTGAAGATGATCCTGGCATTCAGAAGTTTTTTGCTGATTACTTGAGCAGAACCGGCGTCATGCAAACCATTGCAAGCACTGGTGCAGAAGCGATTAGTGCGGTGAAGTCGCGTGAATTCGATTT
The DNA here is from genome assembly GCA_963977015.1 of uncultured bacterium. Taxonomy (GTDB): domain Bacteria; phylum Verrucomicrobiota; class Verrucomicrobiia; order Verrucomicrobiales; family DEV007; genus JBCDHN01. Next base: position 26,864 of record CAXBMO010000010.1, read on the forward strand.
CGTCTTTCTGGACCTGAAGCTGCCGGACGTTGGTGGTGACGAGGTTTTTGAGCAGATCAAAGCCATTTACCCCGATTTGTCGGTCGTCATCACGACCAGTTACCCTGATAGCGAGATGTTGAGCCGGATTCTCAACACAGCGCCTGTGACCGTTTTGAAAAAGCCGGTCGATCTCAAGCAGCTTGAGGGAATCGTCCGCTTTCTGACTCATCGCCCCAACGCCGAGGCTGGTCTTGCCAGCTGAGTTGGGCGATAGCTCCAATTTTGCGAAGCCCGCTTTTCCTTGGAGGGAAAGCGGGTTTTTTGGGCCCTGTTCAGACCATCAACTCCGAAACCATCCCTTCTTCTTGGACTCGGCGATCACTTTGCCCATCGCTTCCTGGTCCCGGGAGTTTGCCAAAGCTTCCTCGGGCGAAATCTGATGTTGGCGAACCAGGTTTTCCAAACTGACGTCGATGGTGTGCATCCCTTCGTTCTGACCGATCTCCATCAAACCAAGAATCTGTTCCACCTTTCGTCCCCGAAGACAGTTGCGAATCGCGTAGTTCATGATCATGACCTCGGTTGCCAGGACTCGCTGTTTTCCATCGACATGGGGCAGCAGTCGCTGTGAAACGACGGCGCGGAGACTGTTGGAGAGTTGCGCAATCATCTGACCTTGCTGATCAGCAGGGAAAGCGTCGATCATCCGATCGATCGCCTTGGGGGCGTCCTGAGTGTGCAGAGTGCTGAGAACCAGATGACCGGTTTCGGCGGCGGTAACGGCAGCCTGCATCGTCTCCAGGTCCCGCATCTCGCTCACCAGAATGACGTCCGGATCCTGCCGAACGACGTGGCGAAGTGCATTGGCAAAACTGAGGGTGTCGTGCCCAATCTCACGTTGCTTAACGAGGGATTTCCCGTGACGGAAGATGAATTCGATCGGGTCCTCGACGGAGACGATGACACCGCTCCGATTCTCGCTCATTCTTTTGACCATCGCGGCCAGGGTTGTGCTTTTGCCCGAGCCGGTGATTCCGGTCACGAGAATCAGCCCCTGGCGAAGATCGCAGAGCTGCTCCACGATGGGTTGATGACCCAGTTCCGCGATTTCGGGCACATGGTCCGGAATATGGCGAAACGCAGCTTCGAGGGCACCGCGATTGTAGTGGGCGTTGCCGCGAAATCGTCCCAGTTGATCGATGTGGAGCGCAAAATCCAGTTCCAGATGCTCTTCCAGATTTGCGCGCTGGCGATCGTTGAGAATGGCCATCACCAATTGATGGCAGGTTTCCCGGTCCAGAATCGATTCATCAATCCGCTGCATAACGCCGTGAAGTCGAATCATGGGTGGGGCATCCACACTGAGGTGGAGGTCTGAGCCGCGTTGCTCGACCATGGTTTGGAGATAGCTGAGTATGTCGGACATGAAAATTTGAGGACGACGATCGCTGACAGTATGAGCCTTCTTCAGCTGGGAGTTCAATGCCGAAGCTTGCCCCAGCTGTAGAATCCGTCCTTTCCCGATAAAAGGTCTCGCCGACAGCCGTGATACCCCCTAGAAATAAAGTCCTAACCAAACACAAGCCCCATGAAGTACCGGTTACTCATCTTCTCGTTCTCCTTCCTAGCAACCTTCTGGATTCAGGCAGAAGACAATTGGCCTCGATTCAGGGGACCGCATGGGACCGGGCATTCCGAGGCGAAAGAGGTACCCGTGACTTGGAATGCGGATTCGGTGGCTTGGAAAGTTGAATTAAAAGGTGAAGGACAGTCTTCTCCGGTAATTTGGGACGACAAAATTTTCCTCACGAGTGCAACTGTAGATGGCAGGGAACGGCTGATTCTTTGCCTTGATCGACGAAATGGAGAATTGATTTGGGAAGCCAAAGTCGCGGTTGAGCAATTGGAGACTCCGCATCGGATGAACTCGTGGGCCACCCCAACTTGTGTGACGGATGGTGAGTTTGTCGTCGCTTTCTTTGGGCCGGGCGGGATCCATTGCTATGACCTGGATGGCAAGAAGCAGTGGTCCAAAGCGGTTGGCGATTTTCCAGGGCCATGGGGAATCGCTGCGTCTCCGATCATTTACGGTGATACGGTGATTCAGAACTGTGATGCCGAGGGAGCTTCCTTCCTGATCGCTTTCAACAAGAAGACCGGTGAAGAGGTTTGGAAGACCAGACGTCAGGACATGCCGAGGGGAGGGTGGTCGACACCCATTGTGATTGAGTTTGGTGGGCGCGAGGAGTTGGTGCTCAACGGAGAATTCGGAGTGAACAGCTATGATCCCAGGACCGGCGAGGATCTCTGGTTTTGCGCGGGGTTCAACGGAAGGGGAACTCCGGTTCCCGACTATGCCGACGGCAAACTTTTCGTGGTGAACGGAAAGCCGGGGAATACCTACTCGGTCCGGCCCGGGGGAAATGGAGATGTCACGGCTACCCACAGAGTCTGGAATTCGAGGCGCCAAGGGGGGCGTGATTTACCGTCGCCCGCTGTGATTGGGGATTACGTGCTCATCAGCAGCATGTCCGGAATTCTCACCTGTTATGACGCGAAGACGGGAGATGCCCACTATTCCGAGCGCTTGGGAGGTGAATTTGCGGCTTCTCCATTGGTTGCCAACGGAATGGCATACTTTACCAGCACGATGGGAGAGACGATTGTGATCCGACCGGGCAAGAGTCTTGACGTCGTTGCGCGGAATTCGTTGGGGTCATCCAGCAGCGAAATTTTCCGGGCGACATTGGCTCCCGTTCGGGGGCAATTGTTCTGTCGATCACAGAGCGTCCTCTATTGCATTGGTGACTAGCACTATGGTAAATGGTGGTGTTTTGCAAAATTCTGGAAACGAATTTCCTCGTAAAGGAGTCAAAAGTGACAAAATCTGTAACGAGCGACTTTGATACCTGCTGAAGTTATGGTAAATTTTGTAAACCTTTGTAATCAACATTGGTTAATTACTCATCATGAAGCCCCCTTCTTTACCGCCGGAACCCCGGCCAGGTCGTCGTAGTTTTTTACGAAGTGCTGGAAAAGGTTTAGGAGGCATCGCTCTTTCGGCGATGCTGGGTCAAGACGCAGCGGCTTCTGAGCGCGTCATCCAACGAATCAAGCCCCGGGCCAAGCGGGTCGTCTGGTTGTTCATGCATGGGGGACCGAGTCACCTCGATTTATGGGATCCCAAGTTTTCCCTCTATCGCTACGAAGGCCAGCCGCTTCCCGATAGTTATGGCCCGGTTGAGACGCGCCGCCGGGTCGCGAAAAATCCGCTAATGGCGCCGGTGAGACCGTTTCAGCCTCGTGGCGAGTCGGGACTCATGATGAGCGAAATGTTGCCTTCCATGGCTGAAGTTGCGGATGAGCTGTGTGTCATCAAAAGTTGCCATGGAGACAGCGTTAATCATCCTCAAGCCGTTTATCAGACCAATACCGGTTCGATGCTCATGGGGAAACCCAGCCTGGGAAGCTGGCTGAGCTACGGGTTGGGATCTGAAAATGAGAATATGCCGGCTTTCGTGGTGATGCCGGATCCGGGGGCTGGCCCCAAGGGAGGTCCACCAGCCTGGGGCAACGGATTTCTTCCGGCGACGCATCAAGGCGTCACCATGCGTCCCGGCAATGCCCCGATTCTCAACCTGAATCCTCCGAAAAACGTGAGTGAAGATCGGCAGGACGCAACCCTGAGCCTGATTCAGCAGCTCAATCTGGCTCATCTGGAGGAACGGCATTTTGACGACGCGTTGGTCGCGAGAGTCCGGGCGTATGAAATGGCTCACGGCATGCAAAGCGCCGCTCCGGAGTTGACGGATCTTTCGGACGAAAGCGAGGGGACCAAGCAGGCTTACGGAATCGATATCCCATGGTCCAAAGAGTTCGGAACACGATGCCTGCTTGCCCGGCGGATGTTGGAACGTGGCGTTCGTTTTGTTCAGCTTTATTCCGGTGACACGGTAGGGTGGGATGCGCATTCGGATTTGAAGAAAAACCACAGCCGAATGTGCAAGGCAACTGATCAACCCGTTTCCGCCCTTATTCAGGATTTGCGGCAGCGTGGACTGTTGGAAGACACGCTCGTCATTTGGGGGGGCGAGTTCGGGCGGATGCCAATGAGTGAAAAACAGACCGGGCGCGATCACAATCCGTGGGGCTACTCGACAGTTTTGGCCGGCGCTGGCGTCAAAGGTGGATTCTCCTACGGCTCGACCGATGAATTCGGGCTTCGAGCGCAAGAGAATCCGGTTCATGTTCACGATCTTCATGCGACGATCCTCCACTTGTTGGGAATCGATCACAAAGAGCTCACGTTTCGTCACAACGGGAAGGACGAACGATTAACAGATATTGCGGGGAATGTCGTAACCGGTATTCTAAGCTAACAAACGAAGATGACGTTTCGCTTCCTTCCGACAACAATCGTATTTCTGATCGCCATTGGGTTGGGTCAGGTCGGTTGGGCTGGATCTCCTCCGGAGTCCCAGGTTTCGGAGGCGGATCGGGAGCATTGGTCCTTTAAGGAACTCAAGAGCCCGACGGTTCCGGAGGTTGAAGATGGCAAGAGTGTTCGGAATCCGATCGATCGATTCATCCTCGCAAAGTTGGAGGCGTCGGGGCTGAAATTGTCACCTCAAGCCGACAATGCGACGCTCGCCAGACGCTTGGCTTTCGATCTCACCGGCATGCCGCCAAAGCCTGAGGATCTGGCGGAATTTCTCGCGAATCCCACCGACGAATACTACGAGAGTTATGTCGAGACCTTGCTGAGCTCGCCGGCTTATGGTGAGCGCTGGGCACAACATTGGTTGGATTTGGTGCGTTTTGCCGAAACCGACGGATTTGAGCATGACGCGACACGGGAGAAGGCGTGGTTGTACCGGGACTGGGTGATCGAAGCTCTCAACCGGGATCTGCCGGTCAATGAGTTTGTGACGTTGCAAATCGCCGGTGATGAAGTTTGTGACGGGGATGACTGGCAGCGCTTGGGAACGGGGTTTCTGGTTGCTGGTCCTGATATGCCGGACCTCAATTCCCAGGACGAACGTCGGCATTTGGTCCTCAACGAGATCACCTCAACCGTGGGAACGGCATTCCTCGGGTTGACGATGAAGTGTGCGGAATGCCACGATCATCCCTACGATCCGATCAACCAGGCCGCGTTTTACCGCTTGCGTTCGTTTTTTGATAATGCCGTCCACCCGGAGGGGGGGGCGTCCTTGGGCCACGTGGTTGCCGAAGCCGGCAATCGGCCGCCAAGAAGCTTCATTTACGACCGCGGAAATTACCGTGAGCCTACGGAGGAAGTCGCACCCTGGTTCCCCAAAGTTGCCAATCCCAAATGGCATCGACCTCCGCCTCTGCTTGAGACGATGACGCCAACCAGTACCGGCCGACGGACAGCTCTTGCGGCTTGGCTAACTGCTGATGATAACCCCCTCTTTCTACGGTCGATGGTGAATCGCATTTGGCAGCATCACTTTCAGCAACCCCTGGCCGGGACTCCCAACGATCTCGGCAGGAATGGAATGGCGCCTTCCCATCCCGAACTCCTTGATTGGCTGGCCATGGAATTGCCAAAACGGCATTGGAGTTTCAAAGAGATGCACCGGCTCATTGTGACCTCCAGCACTTATCGGCAATCGAGCCTTTCCAATGCGGGAGAATGGGAGAAGTCGATGGAAATAGATCCTGGGAATGAGCTTTTTTGGAGGTATCCGCGATGGCAGTTGAGCGGCGAAGCCATTCGGGATTCCGTTTTGGCCATCAGTGGTGATCTCACGGATAAGATTGGAGGAGAAAGTGTTCATCTTCCTCTCCCAATGGAAGTTGAAGTCACACTCCTGAAGAAGCACCGAAGCGAGCCTTCGAGTGACGAAGATCGGCGTCGCAGGAGCATTTATGTCTTCAATCGTCGCAACTTGGGCCACCCAATGTTTGATGTGTATGGACGCCCTGATCGCCAAACGAGTTGTGGGATGCGAACGAACGCGACAACTCCCACGCAAGCTTTGACGCAGCTGAATTCGGATTTGATGCGGCAAGCTTCGAGTCGAATTGCGGAGCAGATTGCAAACGAATTTCAGAACGGAAGTGAAGCGTGGGTGGAGCAAGCATTCCTCCGAATTTTGTCGCGCCCCCCTACCGAGCGAGAAATGCTGACATGCCTTGGTTTCTTCACCACGTATGAGCAGCGGACCGGGTCGAATCAGAACCTGTTGACCGATTTCTGCCTGGCGCTTCTCAATTCGAATGCGTTTTTGTACGTGGAGTAGCTTCGGCGAGTTTGAGCGAATGATTGAGGCGAATTTGTATAGCGTTTGATCTTCGTTTTCGCTAGGCTCACCCCAATGAGAAAGATCATTTTCGCGTTATTCCTGATAGTTTCTGAATCGTCATTTGCAGAGGAAGAAATGCCGGTTGTTTTCGAGGACAACTTTCAGAGTGGGATGCAATCCTGGTTTCCGAGTGACAATGATCGTTGGATAATCACCAAGACGGAAGATCGAGGCAATGTTCTGCATCTGTTGGGCAAAAGTCGCTACCAACCTCCGCATCGAAGCCCCCACAGCATTGTCCTGCTGAAGGAACAGGTGCTTGGCGATTTTGTGCTGACCGCGAAAGTCAAGACCCTGCAAACGACACGGGGGCATCGCGACATGTGTGTGTTCTTCGGCTATCAGGATCCTGCTCATTTTTACTATGTGCACTTGGGCGAAAAACCGGATCCCCACTCAAGCCAGATTTTCATCGTCAATAACGCTCCGCGAACCAAGATCACGGAAACGCCGGATGTCGGAGTGGCCTGGAGTGATGGTGACTGGCATGATGTCAAGGTCGTCCGGAGAGCTGCCGAGGGACTGATTGAAGTTTACTTTGATGATATGGAAACGCCTCAGAAAGTCGCGCATGATAAAACGTTTCAGTGGGGGATGATCGGATTGGGCTCGTTCGATGACTTGGGACAATGGGATGATGTTGTGATTCGCGGCGTCAAGGTGAACGAGGGCGCAACGTTGTTCGAAGCGGTGACCAATGAGAAGGACAAGGTCAAATCGTGATGCGCGGATGTTTCGTCGCCCGTGTCGTCTCGGAGAGTTGAGCTGACCGGGAAGTCATCGGTTAATGTCGTATCAACTTGAAAATTCACCCCAATATGAAACTTCAATCCCTGTTGTTCATTTCTCTGATTCTTCTGAATCCTGCGTTTGCGCAGAATGAGGTTCGGACGTGGACCTCTGCGGATGGTCGATCGTTTGACGGAACCCTGCGAGAAGTTACCGAGAGAGGCGCCACAATTCGAAGAGTCGATGGACGGCAGTTCACGGTTCCTGCCGCGAGTCTTTCCGCCCAAGACCAAACGTTTCTGCGAGAGTTTCTTGAAAACAAAGCCAGGGCGGTGGGCTTTCAAGAAGGGCCGTATGCCGACGCAATTCAGGGAGAGTGGCAGAAGTTCCCGAAAGAACACCTGGGAATGGTGTTCCAGATTTATGGAACTGAGAAACTGAGGCGGCAGGAGGGAGAGGTCCCGCTCTTTGTTCATCTGCATGGTGCGGGGGCGCGAGCGGATGATGTTGAGGCCGGGAAGGTCGAAATTGCCGCTCAACGGTTGGTCGCATCAGACTTATATCAGAAGGATCCTTGTCTGCTTCTGGTTCCCTTGTGTCCGCCCGACGTTTCCTGGGGTCAACAACTGAAGCCGTTGGAGGCCGTCATTGATGATTTGGTCAGGAAACTGCCCATTGATCGAGACCGGATTTATCTTTCCGGATATTCGATGGGCGCGCGAGGGATCGGCTCCCTGCTAGAGTCGCGTCCGGCATACTATGCGGCAGCCATGTTTGCGGACGGACAAGCCAAACCAGAGTGGGCTGAGACCGTGGAAGCTGCGATATGGCTGTGGTTTTCTGGAGAACGCGATATGGCTGGTGCAGAAGCAACGGCGAATGCGTTTCTAAAGGCGGAAAAAATGGCTCACTACGAAGGATTTCCGGAGCTAACTCACAACCAAATTCATTGGAAGTTGGCCCACGATGAAGAAGTCTTCGATTGGATGTTTGAGCGTCGACGTGGAGAAAATAAAAAAGCGGACTAGCCCGCTTTTCCCACGAACCGCGTCGCGAGGTGCAGGCAAATGGCATTCCTGGAAGGCGCGCGAAGGATTTTGGGATGAGCGCTATGCTGACATACCGTGAATCCCGAAATTCGAGCGGAACGCAGCAAGAATGCCATTGGGCAAGCCGCAGCAGCGGGCTCGGCAGAAATGCGGGCTAGGAATACGCAGCCAGAAATCCGCATTCCAGGGCGAGCCCTTCGCTCACATTGGTGTTGAGATCGGAGCGCAGGTTTTCGAGGACCGTCAGACGGTTTAACAATTCCGCCTCCGTGGTTTGCTGAGCTGCATTCTCAACCGCATTGCGGAACTCCGGGAGATCCAAGTGATCGGAATTGCGCTGCAGTCGCAGGGCGTCTCCATACCAGTCGATCAGAATTTGAATAAAGGTATTGCGACGTTGGAGGTAATCGCTTTCGACCAGTGACTTGTAGTGTTCTTCGCGGCGTTTGAGCCAATCCCCCTCCGTCGTCTTGGAATACGCTGAGGTTTCGCTTCTCAAATCGGCTTCGTATCGCTTCTTCAGTTCCTCTTTCTCGTTTTTTAAGATTGAAGTGAAGGCCTGCATGAAACCGAGGGCGCCGGCGAGGCCTTTTGAGCGATCTGCCTGAAAGTGTTGGGACAGCGCTTCCAACAACATGGTTTCCCCCTTGCTCCGGATCGGCAATTCATTGGAGTGGAGGGGGATCTTGATGCAACGAGACAGGATCGTCTCGAGCAATTGTTCCGGCTGAGAGGAAACCAGCAAGAGGAGGGATTGTGGCGGTGGTTCCTCCAGGGTTTTCAGAAAGGCGTTGGCCGCTTCGGGCATCAGCCGTTCCGCATCCAGAATGATACCGACCTTGGTTTCCGCGCGGGGCGCAGCCAAATGCATCCGTTTTTCCAGAGCGCGCATCGCATCGACCTTAATTCGTCGGGACTTTGACTCCGGCCGAACGATTTGGACGAAATCACCAGCTGCATCGTCAAGGGTCGTTGCCTCGTGGCCCACCATCCGGAGAAGGCGCAGTGTCATCTCGGTCTTCCCACTGCCTTTGCCGCCTGTGATGAGATAGGCGTGAGCCAGCCGACCCTCTTGATGGGATCGCTCGAGGAGTGAAGTGGCGTCGTTAAGAAGAAAAGCCATCGAATCGGGAGTTGATGTGTTGCCAGATTTCCGAGTTGATTGAATCCACGGAGTTGGAGGCGTCGATGACAACAAAGCGCTCCTTTTGTTCGTTGGCTAGTTTGAGGTATCCGTTCCGAACTCTTTCGTAAAAACTCAGCTGTTCTTTCTCCATGCGGTCAACCTGATCCTGGAAGAGGTCTGCCTGTGTTTGTTGGCGAGCCCGATCCAACGCTGTTTTTGCATCCATATCCAACAAAATGGTGAGATCCGGCATGCACTCACCAACCGCCAGTGAATTGATGGAACGAATCAGATCCATGTCGAGGCCGCGCCCAATGCCCTGATAGACAACCGTAGAGTCGAGGAACCTGTCCGCCAGAATGTGCGTTCCGCTCTCCAACCATGGAATCAATACCTCGCGGACCAATTGCGCCCGGCTTGCGGCAAAGAGCAGTAACTCCGCCTCGGGAACCATGTTCTCGCCTTCCGGCGCAAACTTCAGCAAGTGACGGATGGATTCACTTAGAGGCGTTCCGCCAGGTTCTCTGGTGAGAGAGCAAGGGAAACCGTTATCCACGATCTGATTGTGAAGGAGTTGGATTTGAGTGGATTTACCACAACCTTCAGAACCTTCAAAGCTAATAAAAAGTCCACGCGACATGCCAAAAATGATTGGATCGATCAAAACCGCAGTTCGTCAAAAACTTAAACCAAAGGATTTTCTTGAATTGTGCGGATTGATCGCTGGTCTATGCTCCAAATTCTAGCTCAGAGCTAGGCATTTACTGGAAAGTCCTATCTATCTGCCAAAAGAGCTTGAATTAATAAGCGAACTTTAAATAATGGGCCACATTCGTTGGATCCCGACCTAAATGTGATGAACACTCCCCACAAACTCCTCACGCTACTCACCGCTGCCACATTCCTGGCGACGGCAAATTCCTACGCCATCCTTGGCATCCTCAAAGATGACAAAATGCAGGAAGTGCCCGATTCGGCTGAGTTGGCCAAACAAGAAGCTGCTGCATTAAAAGCCTACGAAAGTGCCCAAAAAGCGCAGAGCGACGGCAAGCTGGGGAGGGCGAAGGACATTTATGAAGATGTCGTCGAAGACTATCCGCTGACTTCGTTTGCTCCCAAAGCTCAGTTTGAAATTGGAGCGATTTACGAGAAGGAAGGCCGCGAAGATCGGGCGTTCGATTCCTATCAGGATTTGATCAATCGATACACTGGCAGTGATCTCTTTGGGGAAGCGGTCAGACGCCAGTTCGAAATCACCAACCGCTCGATGAACACGAAAACGAGTCGTGTGATAGGTCTGATTCCTTCGAAAGCGCAACCTTCACGGGTTATTGAAATGTTTCGTCAGATTGCAGACAATGCTCCCTACAGCAAATATGCGCCTCTCGCGATTTACCAAATTGGCGTGATCAATCGAAAAATTGGGAAAGAGCCGGAATCCATTTTGGCGTTTGAAGAAGTCGTGGAGAGCTATCCGGATGATCCAAAGGCGAAGGAAGCGAGCCTGCAAATCATTGAAGTTCGAGGAGACCGTGACACGCGGGATGGACGGCAGTTGGAGCGCTATCAGGATGAAGTCGCTGTCTTCATTGAGAACAACGAAGAGGATCCCAGAAGCGAGGAATTGCGGGCAGAGCTTGGCAAACTGCAAGACCGGGAGGCTGAGAAAAAGTTCAATATCGGGCGATACTACGAGAAAAAAGGAAATATGAGGGCGGCTGCGATCTACTATCAGGACGTTCTGTCCGGGACACCGGTTTACGGTGCCGCTCAGGATCGGCTTAAGGTGTTGAGCGCGCAGGATCCCAACGTGGTGTTGCCACCTCGGGCAACCAAGCAAAAAGTTGTGGCGCCGAGCAATGTGAAAGATCGCCCGGATTACTATGGCCCTCCGCCACCAAAACCGCCAAAGTTGGAAGCGGCTCCCAAGCCTCAGATGCGGGTTCCGGAAGACGATGTCCTTCCGATTCCGTCAGCATCCTGACATTGACGCCAGCATTTTTTGACAAAGTGTTGGAAGCTGCCGCGTTCTCAGCCTAAACAGAGCGACGTCTTTTAGATTCGACTTACCATGAAATCGCGCACGATTCTTCCTTCGTTTCTCAGCTTGGCTGCACTATCACTGATTTTGAGTGGTTGTGCAGGCTACCAATTGGGCCCCCAGAAGCCTGTTGAATACGCTGATATCAGCAAGCTTTACGTTCCCACGTTTTCGAACGAGACCTTGGAACCACGCCTTGCGACGATCGTAACCAACTCGGTGATCAGCTTGTTGCAGCAGGACGGTACCTACGAGATTACGACCAAAGAAAAGGCAGACGCGGAATTGACCGGAAGGATTCGGCGCATCGAGAAGCAGCAGCAACGGTCTGCCAACAACCAACTTCTCCGGACTCGGGAACTTCTTCTCCAATTGGAAGTTGCTTTCGATTTGCAAGACCTTCGGACGGGAGAAAAGATCAAGCGCGCCAACCCTTTTGGGGTTGATGCAGACGATCGGGACATTGTCACCGGGCGACGCCGGGCCAGCAACCGGGTTGTCGGAAGCACATCACTGTTCTTGGATCCCAACTTTCAACTTTCGGAACGCGAAGCGCTTCCTCTGGCGGCAGAGGATGCGGCGGAGCAACTAGTCAGTGCGATTACGGAGGGCTGGTAACGTTTTCTGGTCACTCCATTATCGGTTGGAGCCTCGTGCTTGGGAGCGTTTGAAAATGAGGTCGAGACGCGCTGCTGCGAGTGATTTTGTCGACTGCGAATTGGCCGGGGCGGCGATGAGCCTTCTCACAAAGCCCCGCACAGCATTGCCAGTCGGAAAAAGCGCAGCATCTCAAGATCATGCGAAGCCAATCTTCAAAAACGAGGAACAACTTGCGCGGCCGTCGTCATTTTAAAACGCTGCTTGGTCTTTTTGGATGAGTGAGGCCCAAGCTGAAGGAGCGGTTCAAGATCTCCCACCTGGCGTCTACATCGTCGCTGGGCCGATTGGTAATTTGGGTGATATCACGATTCGCGCCTTGGATTGCCTTCGAATGGTTGATCGAATCGCCTGCGAAGATACCCGCCATACTTCGCGCCTCCTGGCGAGATACGACATCAAGAAGCCCTTGTTGAGCCTCCATGCGCACAATGAGGCGCAGCGGACAGCAGAATTGATCACGAGAGTTCGTGAGGAAGGGGAGAGGATCGCCTATGTCAGTGACGCGGGAACGCCCGGAGTATCTGATCCGGGGGAACGGTTGGTTCATCGGTGTATTGAGGCTGGTGTTCCCTACGACGTGTTGCCCGGGCCTTCTGCCGTGGTCACGGCCGTGGTTGGTGCCGGGCTTGGGGCGACCCCGTTTTTCTTTGGTGGCTTTTTACCGACGAAAAAGGGGCAAAGGAGAACACAGCTGCTCGCCGCGTTGGAACGCGATTGTACGACAGTCTTCTATGAATCGCCCCACCGGCTGGTCTCCACTCTGGAAATATTGTGCGAGTTGTCACCCGAACGACTGATCACGGTGGCGAGAGAATTGACCAAGCGTTTCCAAGAGTATCGGCGCACAACTTCCCAAGAAGCCTTGGCCCACTATCAGGAACGCCCTCCCAAGGGGGAGATTTGTCTGGTGGTTTCTCCTGAAAAACTGCCGAAATGGCTCAAGCTTGGCGATGTTGAGAGTTGACCGGGGCTGCTTCCAATCTCAAAGGTGGAACGTCTCCAGTCCCGCACCTCTCGAATTTTCTCCTCCCTGTAAGAAATGCTTTCCTTTTCGACCGTTTGGAATAGTCACCGTCACACTGATGGAGAACGCATGTTGGGAGAGATTCGGACAATGGGCTTTGAGTCGATCGAGCTGGGGTCGAATCTGAAAATCAGTCAGCTTCCGGGCATTCGGCGCCTCCATCAGCGCAAGCGCATTCGCATCACGGCCCTTCGGAATTTCTGTCCGAGCCCGATTGAGGCCATCGCGCAACAATATGGGCGTTGTGAGTTCAGTTCGGCGGAAACCAAGGATCGGGAACGAGCCAAACAGCTTACCCTGCAAACGATTGACTATGCCAAGGAACTGGATGCGGAATTCGTGATTGTTGATTTGGGGCAAACGGCCATGGATGAATACACCAATCGGCTGGTGAAGTATGTTCAGCGAAACGAAATCCATTCTCGAGACTATGTCAGGCACAAGCTCGCAGGTGTGAAGCTACGAGAAAAGGTCGGCCGCAAGGATCTTCAGCGGGCAAAGGAAAGCCTGGATTGGGTCGTTAATTATGCCGCGAAGAAGCAGGTGAAGATCGGGGTGACGATGCGGCGGGCCTATGAATCGCTCCCCAACGAAAGGGAAATGGTGGAACTGATGAAGGACTACGAAAAGAATCCCTTTGTCGGTTATTGGCACGATTTTGGGAGCGCCCAAGTGAAGGCCAATTTGGGACTCATCAATCATCGCCAATGGTTGGAGAAAATGGAGCCCTTTATCATCGGTTGTCATTTGCATGATGTTCAGTGGCCAGACAAAACGCATTGCGTTCCGCTTTCCGGAATGATCGAGTTTGATGAGTTGATGGACATCATTCCGAGCCGAATCCCGATCGTTTGGGAATTGGATTCATCGCGGCGAAAGGCCGACATCAAACAGGCCTTGCCGGTTTGGGAGCAAAAATTTGGCATTAAGTAATTAGAGGAATTTCGCAGATACCTTATTTTTACGGCAGATGATTTCGATGATTCAGGACGGGGTTCAGTTCGTCAAAAAGAACGACCTACCAACCATTTGGGCAGCCTTTGTGAGTCACGACGCCCATCCATTGCTCCAATTCGTCAAGTATGGCGTATGTGGTGTGATGGCGGTGGTGGTGCACAATGCGATTTTTTACGCTCTCGCCTACACTCGGTTTCCAGCCATTGAGGGAATGACGATTGGTGACCAACCATTATCCGATGGGTTGAGAGCAAGGAATGTTGTGATCTGCAATTCGGTAGGCTTTGCCTTTGCCAACGTCGTTGCCTATTTGACCAACGTACTTTGGGTCTTTCGGTCAGGCCGCCATCATCGGGTGCTTGAGTTTGTGCTTTTCACCCTGGTTGCGCTCATTGGATTTGTTGCCGGGCTTGCAGGTGGACCTTTGCTGATCAAGCTGTTTGGAATATCGACCCACATTGCGCAGTTTCTTTTCGTGTTTACGTCAGTTGTGGTGAATTACCTCAGTCGTAAGTTTCTCATTTTCAAACGGTAACAATGTTTCCATAAATTGGGTTGATTGTTAGGGTTTCCTGAATATCTAGTGAGTGTACTAGTATGATGGACTCCAAGGAAATCCGAAAACGCATTCGCCATTTAATCGCGGAGCAAGGCCCCGTTGCGAGGCGGGACGTTGTCGCAGCGTTTCGGAAGGACGGTGTTCCCAATGAGGAGATCGATAAAACGATCAACAAACTCATTAGTCTCCAAGTTCTTTATCCCTGTTCGCGCCAACGGGTTTGGGACCAGGATGAGAAGGCCCTGTTGATCGCGGAGGCCAAGCGGTTGATCGCTAAAGCGCCGCAAACCCGGGTCACGTTGTCAAGGGAGCTGGAGAAACTGGACACGGGTGCCAGCATCAATTTTCTGCGACAGGTTCTCTTTGAACAGCTTCAGGAAGATCCCGAGGTGTTCCTTCATTTTGGCCGCAACGGGCAGTTTTTGCTGAGCACGGAAAAGCCCGACGTGGAGGAGACCTTGAAGCCGGTGATTCCGCGAGTGCTGTCGCTTCAAAAAGCCGGTTACGATCGTGGAGAGTTGGAGTCAGCCCTTTTTGGAGGACAAGGCTCCTCTGGAACGTTTCAGGGAAGACTTCGGTCGCCCTCTCAGGAATCCGGGCTCGACTTTCAACGCGATGCTTGTGAATTGCTGGTTTTTGCCTGGCAAGACGCGGAGAGCGAGGAAACGCGCCAGAGTTTGGAAGGCGTCATGGTTACCTTGGGACTGGATCCGGTCGAAACGGCAGACAGCACGGCTGAGTTCAGCGGAGTGCTCCATCAATGCCGCGAAAAAGTCAGCAAAGGCGAGAAGGTGCGGGTGCAGTTGCCGGGATGGCGTCTCAAAAACAGCCGCGGCGATTATCTGATCGCGAAAGCCCACGTAGAGAAAATTTAAACAACCGAGTTCACGAACCATTATGTCATTCAACGAACAAACCATCTCGATCGACTTCGGAAACAGTTACTGCAAGGTCGGTTTGAGAATCGAAGGAAACGGAGACTCGCAGTTGTTGCGGGATGGAAGTTTCAGCTTCGATGAAGGGAATTTCTGCATCCCGACGATTGTGGGGCAGCGCAAAAGCGATGGAATTTTTCGCTATGGAACGGAGGTGCTGGAGGAAGGAAGCGAGGACATCAAGGTCTACCGGAACTGGAAACCGCTCTTTTTCGAAGACAGCGATCAGGCGAGCCAGGATTCCCTGCGTAATGCTCTGATGGAAGATGGTCACGATGTCGAGGATCTCGCCCTGGGATATTTTACGTGGCTGCGTCGTCAGGTTGAGCCGATTTGCCGTCAAAATCATGAGCTCGAGGACCTCGAGAAACTTCCGGTCCGTATTACGCTGCCCGCGTTTGGAAATGTGGCTCGCGCGACGGAGCGTTTGGAAGAACTCCTTTCGGAGAGCGGTTGGGAGCTTTGCCATACCGAGCAAGCCATTCCCGAACCCGTTGCCAATGCGATCGGCGCATTTGCCCAGGGGCGTAACGCCGTTTGGTCGCCTCCCCAGATGCAGGGTGGCCGGCCGATGCCGATGCAAAGCGACAGTCTGATGCCTCATTATGGAACCATGTTTGAGGATTCACCTTTTCTTGAAGCGTTCCGGATGAACGCGATGCAGGATCTGGACGATCCCATGCATTGGGTGCTTGTTGTTGATTTGGGCGGATATACTCTCGATTTCGCGATGCTGGGGTTTGACCTGGAAGATCTGAGCCAAACCTTCGATAGTTCGGCGCTGCAAAGCGATCCTCCTCGGTTCGCGAGGATTTCCTATCCTCTCGGTGTGATGGATCTCGATCAGATGGTTCACGATGCGTTGCCGCCTGATCAGCAGGAAGCCATGCAAATCATGAATTCGGATGTTGATCAGCGGCGTCTCGAGACGTTCCACCGGCTTTGCTACAGCAATTTCCGCCCTTTCCGCGTTGGCCGGACGGAAATTGGCAGTGGTTCGAATGGCGAACTCGTGCGAGGCGCGGTGGACGCTTTTGCGGTCAAGATCCAGCAGCTTGCCGAGAAATTTATGGATTCTCATCAGTTCCCCCGCGTTGACCAACTGGTCCTCACCGGAGGTGGATCCAACATTCCGGCAGTTCGCAAAGTTCTCATCGATCAACTCCGGCCGGGGCACACCCACGGTGCGGTGAATCGAGAGGCGGAGCTCGGTGTGGAGGAAGATGTTTATACCGAGTTGGGCCACGATCTGGTGCGTGGTGCAACGGCGACCGGTGGAACGAGCGTCTACTTCGAGTTTTTGGCCAGTTAGAGCATTTGAAGTGGAGTTGGCGCAAATTGCGGTTCCTCTTCCTTCGGCGAAGCCTCACTTCTTTCCAGATCCTGGTCATCTTCATTGGCTAAAGGTTTACTTGAACTGCTCTCCAGCGACGATTCGCGGAATGGGTGCGTTGTGCTAAGGGTGTGGTGAAACAAACCCTGTGCAGATCATCAAAGCCCTTCTTCTCAGCCTCGTGGTATTGGCCCACGTCCCGATTGTGTCGGGCGGCCAGCCCAACATTCTCTTCATCGTCTCAGACGATTTATCGGCCACGGCTCTGGGGGCCTACGGCAATGAAGTTTGTAAAACGCCGAATCTGGATCGGTTGGCGAGCGAGGGAATCCAATTCAATCGAGCCTATTGTCAGTATCCCGTTTGCGGAGCTTCCCGGGCATCGTTCATGAGTGGATTGTATCCCGAAACGACCGGCTTCTTGGGAAACATCAAGACCTTGGGGAGTTACCGAAAGGTGAATCCAACTTACGCGGACCATCCCAGCATTGGCGGGTTCCTGAGGCGAAATGGTTATGTTTCCGCGCGCGTTTCCAAGATCTATCATATGGGCGTTCCCGGAGGAATTGAAGCGGGCGAACCGGGGGGCGATGAGCCGGATTCCTGGGATCGCGCCTTCGATGTTTGGGCGCCGGAAACGGGGAGTCCGGGAGTTTTTACCAATCTTTCTCCGGCCCATAAGCATTGGGGAGGAGCTTTCGTGCGGGTTGTCGTTCCCGACGATCAATCCGCGACGCAAGCAGATGAAATGGCGACGACGCAGGCAATTGGGATCCTCGAGAATCGCGCCTTGCACCGAAATAATACCAATTTTCTGAAGCCGGGAGCCCCGCTCTTTCTCGCCGTGGGATTGGTTCGTCCACATGTGCCTCTCGTTGCTCCCGAACGCCATTTCCGGCACTACAACGCAGAAAATGTAACGCTTCCTGAGGTTGTCGATGGTGATTTGGATGATGTGCCCGCTCCCAATCGTAAGAAAGCGAATGCGACTTCCTACAAGATGTCTCCGGATCAGGCTCAGGAGGCGCTCGCGGCATATTACGCCAGCGTGACCTACATGGATGAACAGGTTGGCCGACTCCTTGATGCCCTCGATCGCCTGGAAATGGCAAACGACACCATCGTCGTCTTCATTTCGGACCATGGCTGGCTTTTGGGCGAGCATGGATCCTGGCAGAAGTCGAATCTGTTTGATCCCGCCTGCCGGGTTCCGCTGATCATTCGGGCGCCGGGACGACAAGTTGGTGCCGGTAGAGCTGACGCCCATTTGGTGGAGTTGGTCGACCTCTATCCGACGTTGGCCGAATTGGCCGGTTTGAAGGAAAAGGCACCCGAAAGTCTGGAGGGTCTCTCGCTCGTTCCGTTGCTCGAGAATCCCGACTTTTCGGGGTGGCCGCGAGAGGCAAGTTTGACGGTGATGGGAACTAAAAAGGCGACTCACCGATCGTTGCGATCCGAGGACTACCGCTACAGCCGGTATGCCGAGGGAGAAGAAGAACTCTACGATCACGTCAACGATGCCCGCGAGATCACCAATCAAGCCAGCAATCCCGAGTTCGCACCGGTTCTGGATCGGCTTCGAAGCGCCATGGACGAAATCATCGCCAAACCCAAATAACTGCATTTTCCCAACTCTGATGAATCACATCTCTGAGCGACTCCTGAAGAGCGCCTATCACGTCGGCGAACTGCCATCCGGTGCCTTGTTGATCAAAGACAACGCCATTTATCCGTGGTTTATGATCGTCCCCGCGGGCGAATTTACCGAATTGCTGGACTTGCCGAAGCCCTTACAGCTTCACCTGCTCGAGGACATCAACCAGCTTTCCCAATTCATCCTCAAACACTTGCCGGAATTTCAGAAGCTCAATGTGGGAGCGATTGGAAATGTCGTTCCGCAATTCCATTTCCATGTGGTCGGGCGCCATCAAGGTGATCCGGCGTGGCCCGGTCCCGTTTGGGGGCACCGCGAAAGCCGAAAATACGAGGATGGAGAGCTGACCCAACTCGTCGAAATGCTGGAAAATCACCTCGCGGAATTCACGAAACGCGAGGGGTAACCTGCTATTCGTCCTTATCCAGATATTCGAGTTCCTTCCGCATCACCCGGCCAACCCGGTGTTTGGCGAGGTAAACCTGGGCGCTGGTGACACCCAATTCCTTGCGGACCTCATCCACTTCCCAGCCCTTCACGACGTAACAGTAAAAAATCTGATACTGCTGGGGTGAAACCTTGGCCTTGGTCCGCTTGAGCGCCATGTCGGTCAGGTTTCCCTTCCATTCCCGCTCCCAGAGGTGCTCAAACCCGAAATTGGAGTTGTCGGGAATCATGTCCATCGTCGCGGTATTGCGATCATCGTAGGCGTCTTTGGGCCTTCCCTGATAGATCTCCTGCTGCTTGCGCGTCCGAAACTGATCCGCGATCCGCCATCGCGTCTGATTCATGAGCCACGCCTTGAACGAGCCTCCATCGCGGGTGAAGTTCTTCTTCTTCATGTTCTTCGCCACCCGAATGAAGGTTTCCTGAACCACTTCATTGGACTCGGTTTCGCTTAGACCCGCTTTGCAGGCGACCTTGAAGACAAAACTCGAGTAGGTCCGGAAAAACTCGTCCCAGCTAGCTTGATCGTCCCAATCCTTGAGCTTTTGAATCAGAGTTTTGCGTGTTGCCGGGTAGTTGAAGCCCTTCGATGCCTTTTTCTTGCCCTTGGTTACTTCGGCAGCGTCCTCTTCAACGACTTCGGCTTCTGATTCTTTCTCTGGTTCGCTCAAAATTTGGATTGCTGGGGTTTGCTTAGAAGAGCTTGATGGATTGGCGCTCAAAAATCACCGAAATCTTCCTCATGAGTGTAGCGGAGTTCGTTTCGAAACGCAGGGATTTTTTTGAGTTTGGAAAAGGCAGAATTCTGGAGAGACTTCAACAATGAGCAAAATTGTTGTCCTGATGGGAGTTTCCGGTTCAGGAAAAAGCACCATTGGCGAAATTCTGGCGGATTGGACTGAGGGAAAATACTATGACGGAGATGATTTCCACCCTGCCGAAAATGTGGCGAAAATGAGGGCGGGGATTCCCCTCACTGATGAGGATCGCAAAGGATGGTTTGAGGCTCTTGGCAAATTGGTGACCGAGCGAATGGCGCAGGATGAGTGGACGTTCATTGCCTGTTCCGCACTTCGCCGGCGCTATCGGGACCGGCTTCGGGAGGATGATCCCAATCTCAAGTTTGTCTGGCTGGAAGGTTCGTTCGAACTGATTGAGAGCCGAATGCAGGCCCGGGAAGGGCATTACATGCCAGCAAGCCTGCTAAAGAGCCAGTTTGAGGCGCTTGAAGCGCCCGAGCTAGACGAAGAGATTCCGGAAATTTCGATCGAGCCCGATCCTCCGGAAATCGCCAAACGCGTTGCGGAAGCCCTCAGTTTTTCGGTGCCAGAGCAGAAGTGCTGACGTAAGCCTCGATTCCGGTGCTGGATTCGACGAGCACGTAGCTGCCGGCATCCTGGAGAATTATTTTCACCTCGGTTCCGGGGGCGAACGTGCCATCCGGCGGGCGAGCTTGTTGCGGGCCGCCTACGTAATACGCGCTTGGTGTGTTTACCACGTGGGTAAAGTCGGTTTCGGGAGCGGGCGCCTCGGGGCCCGCATCATTGCAGCTGAGCAAGATCGCCGAACTGAACAGAAGGCTGATGAGAAGAGAGAGTTGTTTCATGATTCTTCCTGCCGATTTTTTGTCCTGTTAGACGGACCTTCACATTGCTTTTGCGTGACGATTGTTTTCGGGATACAGAGCGCAACCAATGAGCGACCAAACCAAAGCCCGCAAGAAGAACTATCGCATCGGCAAAGTGGCGGCGGTTTTCATGTATCTTGTCACCATGACGATGCGGGTCAAATTGCACGATCATTGCGGCTTTCTTTCCAAGCGGCCGGATCATCCCATCATTCACGCAATTTGGCACAACAGCATTTTTTCCTGGCCCTACTCTTACCTGAAGTATTGGCCGGAACGATCGGGAGCAGCCCTGACAAGCGCCAGCAAGGACGGCGAGATTGTCGCGGGAGCCTTGGAATACTTCGGCATCTCTGCCGTCCGCGGTTCGAACTCACGCCGCGGTGTCGCCGCCCTCATCGAGCTCAAAAAATGGATTAACAACGGCTACGACATCGCCATTACCCCGGATGGTCCGCGGGGGCCCTGTCATTATCTGCAACCTGGAATCGTGATGTTGGCAAAAAAGAGCGAGGCCGTCATCATGCCGTATCGCATCGAATATCAAAATTCGTGGCGATTGAAAACCTGGGATCGCTTCCACATTCCCAAACCCTTTTCCCGGGCCGATGTCCACCTTGGTCCCTACATCCCGGTTCCCAGTGACCTTTCCGACGAGGCATTTGAGGCGGAGCGGTTGAAAATTCAGGAAGCACTTGGCGGAGAACCTAATTCAGCAGCCAAGGACCCAGATCCTTCTTAGCATCGTCGGTTGCCTCGATCCAATACCGGCGATGGGCCAGAATCACGGTTTCTGATCCATCCTCACCGTGAAGACGAAGGCGAAGAGGGGAGTGTCCGCGATGGCGCTCGGCGATGGCTTTGATGCGCTGCAGGTCCTGGACGCGATCCGTGTTCGCGTCGATCACGAGTTCAATGGGCTCAATGGGAACCTGCACCGTTTCCTTCTCAAATTCGGCCGGATCAAAAGGTATCGCTTCCAGCGGAGAAATCTCCTGTGCGTTGAGGCGGCGCACCTCATTCCGTCGATCGAATTCGATATTTCCCTTGATCACGACGACGTTTCCTTTCACCAGATCCTGGCTGCAGACGTTATAAACGTCGTTCCAGACCGGAATCTCGACGGTGCCGGAGAAGTCCTCCACCATGAGAATCGCGAAAGGCTTCCCGTCTCTCTTGGCGTATTTGACGGCAGCTTCCGTGATCAGGCCCGCGAAACGCACCGGACTCTTGCTTTCGGGAAGCGCGGGAATTTGGGTGAATTTCTTGTATTTGCCGACTTTGAAAGACTTGCGATACAAATCGAGCGGATGGCCGGTCACGTAAAAACCGAGAAGGTCCTTTTCCGCAACCAGCATTTCATCTTGAGGCCATTCGTCCACCTCGATCTCAGTTTGAGCCGCTGGAACCGATGTCTCGGCAATCTCATCCATTCCGAAGAGCGAACCTTGTCCAGACCGGAGGTCCTTCTGGGTTGTGGCGGCCGAGGCGACTACTTGATCAAGGCGGTTGAACATCGCGGCCCGTTTTTCCTCGGTGAAATCGAACGCGCCGCATCGGATCAGACTTTCCAGGATCTTCTTGTTCACCGTCTTTGAGTCGAGCCGGTTGCTGAAGTCTTCCAGACTCTTGAATGCGCCGTTCTTCTCTCGCTCTGCCACCGCCAATGCCATGGCCGCTTCACCGACGTTCTTGATGGCGGCGACTCCGAAGCGAATGGCCCGTTTGGGTTGTCCCCATTCGTCGATTCCCGGTTCGGGAGCAAATTTGAGGCGGCTCAGGTTCACGTTCGGGGGCAGAATATCGATCCCCATTTTCTGGCATTCGGCGACGAAGATGGAGATTTTTTCCGTGTTGTTGATCTCGTTGGAGAGCAGGCCCGACATGAATTCCACCGGATAATTCGCTTTGAGATAGGCGGTCTGATAACTCACCAATCCGTAGGCGGCGGAGTGCGACTTGTTGAAACCGTACTTCGCGAATTCCTGCAGAATATCGAAAATCTGGTTCGCGAGCTTGGCTTCGATGTCATTGACCTCCTTCGCGCCTTTCACGAACTTCACGCGTTCCTGCTCCATGATCTCGACCTTCTTTTTACCCATCGCGCGTCGCAACAAGTCAGCTTGGCCGAGACTGTATCCCGCGAGGACGTTTGCGCATCGCTGCACCTGCTCCTGATAAATCAGAATTCCGTAGGTCTCCTTTGCGATCTCCTCAAACAAGGGGTGGGGATAGTCGACCTGTTCCTTGCCCTTCTTCCGCGCGATGTAGCTCGGAATGAAGTCCATCGGACCGGGCCGATAAAGTGCGATCAGGGCGATGATGTCGTCGATGGAGTTGACGTCAAACTGCTTACAGAGATTGACCATGCCGCCAGATTCCAACTGGAACACGCCGCAGGTTTCTCCGCGATTCAGAAGGTCAAAAGTGGCCTGGTCATCGAGCGGAATCTTTGCGATATCAAAATCGGGCGTGTGAACATGGATCAAATCCACCGCGTCCTTGATCACGGTCAAGTTCTTGAGACCGAGGAAGTCCATCTTGAGCATCCCGAGATCGGTGAGCGGGCTCATCGCGTACTGGGAGACGATTTCCCCCTCCTTTGCCCGGGTCAGCGCCATCAACTCGGTCAAATCCCGATCCCCAATCACGACTCCAGCCGCGTGAACCCCCGTTCCCCGCGTCAATCCTTCCAGTGCGGTCGCGTAATCCCAGACCTGCTTCGTCGCGGCTTCGTTTTCCAGCGCTTCTTTCAGCTCCGGATTCTTCTGCCGTGCTTCGGCCAAATTGATGTTCAATTCGTTCGGAATCATCTTCGCGAGACGATCGGAGTCGGTGAAACTCCAGCCCATCACACGCCCGACATCGCGGACCACACTCTTGGCGCCGAGCGTTCCAAAAGTGATGATGTGCGATACGCAGCGTTCGCCGTATTTTTTCCGAACGTAGTCGATCACTTCCATCCGGCGAGTCGGGCAAAAGTCGACGTCGACGTCCGGAGGAGAAACCCGCTCCGGATTCAGGAATCGTTCGAAAATCAGGCCAAATCGGATTGGGCAGATGTCGGTGATTTCCAATGCGTAGGCCACGAGGCTTCCCGCAGCCGAACCGCGGCCTGGACCCACTGGAATTCCGTTGTCTTTCGCCCATTTAATGAAGTCCCACACAATCAGGAAGTAGGAGATGAAACCCATTTTCTCCATGATCCCGATCTCGTAGTCGAGTCGTTCCTGGAGCTCGTCACTAATGTCTTCGCCGTAGCGATTCACGAGACCTTCCTGACAAATGCGTCGGAAAAACTCCTCGGGAGGGCTTCCGTCGGGTGCCGCGAACCGGGGATACTTCTCAATGCTGGTCGCATCCAGCTTGATCTCCAAATCACACATGTCCGCAATGAGCCGCGAATTTGTCACCGCTTCGGGATACTCCGCGAAGACCTCGCGCATCTCCTCTTCGCTCTTGAAATACACCTCCTCGGAATAGGTCATCCGGTTTTGGTCCATCTCCAACCGGTTGGTCCCGATACAGATCAGGACGTCGTGCGCCTTGTGATCGGCGCGATTCAAGAAGTGGCAGTCATTCGCGGCAACGAGCTTGAGATCAAACTCCTTCGCGAATTCGACCAGCTGGGCGGTGCACTTGCGTTGCGCCTCCATCCCGTGATCGTGGATTTCGAGGAAAAAGTGCTCTTTCCCGAAAATATCGATGAACGACTGCACGCTCTCCCGTGCTTCCGCGATCATGTCGTCCTGAATGAACTGGTTGATCTCCCCCGTAATACATCCGCTCAAAACGATCAAACCTTCGGAATACTTCGCCAGCGTCTCCTTATCGACCCTGGGTTTGTAATAAAAACCCTCCAGGTGCGCCATCGACACCAGCTTCGACAAATTCTCGAACCCCTTCTCATTTTTCGCCAAAACCGTGAGGTGGGAGTTCTTCCTTTGTCCCACCTTTTTGGTCTTCTGCTCCATCGGGACCCCGGGAGGTGTCAGGTAGATTTCGCAGCCAATAATCGGCTTGATTCCGTTCTTTTTCGCGGCCTGATAGAACTCGATCGCCCCGTAGAGATTGCCGTGATCAGTCATCGCGACTGCCGGCATGCGAAATTCCTTGGCCCGGGCCATCAGATCCTTGATTCGAATCGCCCCGTCCAGCGTGGAATACTCGGTGTGCAGATGGAGGTGCACAAATTGTGCGTCCAGCTTTGGTTCCTCGCTTTCGGGATTTGCAGCATCATCAGCCATAACAAACCCATAAAATCACTCCCACATTCCCGCCAGCAAAACCTTTAATCTTTCCGAAAAACTCCCGAGGCCAGGAGATCGGCTGGCGTGCGGGGAAAGCTCTGCTAGGCTGCCGGAATGAACTGTTGGATGTCGTTGCTCATTCTCCTTTCCGTTGGGTCTCATGGCTTGGCACAGGATTGGAAGTCGGGTGAGGATCGCCCGGTGTCTGTGCCGAGCTTGGCCAGTCCGGTTGCCGTTCATACGCCGGTCAACTATTCGCCGGATCAACATTGGCCGATCCTCTTTCATTACCATACCAATGGCATGGGGCCGAATGTGCAGCTTCCGGCCTATTACTCCAACGAGAGCGATTTCATCCTCGTGGCAATGATTCGGGAGGAAAGCGACATCTTTTTGCAGGAGGAGCCATTTTGGCGCAACGAGTTCGCAAAATTGGTCGAAGTGAGGTCGGAACTGGTCAAACAGGGACTGCAGGTGGACGTGAATCGGACGTATCTCGGAGGGCTCGGCTTGGGAGGATGGTATGCGAGCTATCTGGCAGATTTCGCAATGGCGGAACTGGCTGGCGTTTACGTGATGGCGGCGGGAACCTACACGGCTTCCAAACTGACGCCGAAGCCGGTGCGAAAACGGATGCCAATTTACGTTGGTGTCGCGCAGTTGGAGACCAATTATGCCTTTGCCCTGAACGCAACGGAGCATTTTCGTCGCTTGGGAGCGCAGGTAACGTTCGACGAGTATTTGGGGCTGAATCACGTGATTCCGATGCCGCCCGGCGGGCCCGTAGCAGAGCGTTTCCGGCAATGGCTGCAGATCGAGGCAAATTTGAAGACGCCGGAAGAGGGGAGGAGACTGGTGGCGGCCTGGAGTGAAAAGATTGATGCCAGGTTGGCGACGTTGGAAGCTCCAATGGATCAGTTTCTCCTGATTGAGCACGTGGCCACCTTTCCGTTTTACGCGGCCTTGCCAGCCGCAACTCGGGCGAAATTGAAAACGAGGCGGGAGGAATTGATGGTGAATCCGAAGTTGCGGGATGAGATGCTGGCCCGGCGCGAGTTTGCCAAGCTCAATCATGAAGAAACGCTCGACTTTGCGATTCGGAACCGGCGGCGAATCGCCTCGAATTATGCATCGCTCTATCAGAAATTCCCGGAGACGCATTATGGAGCCCGCGCCGGTTTGGCGATGATTCGGTTGCGGGATCCGGTGGAGAATCCAGACCGTTGGATGTTTCAGAGTGAGGAGCAGAAGGAGCGATTTTTGGAGGAAGTGAAACGACGGCCGCTGCCAAGTCTTCCTCAAGGCAAACTGATGCTGGAAATGGAGCGAGTCACGGAGGTTTTGAGCCTGTAAACATGTCACTTCACTGGAAATTGCTCTTTGGGCTGTGGCCGTGCGTCGCCGTGGGAATTGGACTTTGGAGGTGGGATTCTGCCTTTGCCGCAATCTTGCTCTATCACGCTGGAATTGCCGTTGGCGTCGGTTGCGACACCAAGGTTTTGGGACTGATCAAACGGGGATTCAGGTGGTTCCCGGCGATCGGGGGAATCGTGATCGGAATTCTCACGATTCCGGTCGTTTTGTTGTGCTTGCCGATTCTGGTTGGGATGGAATCTCCTGAACTGGGCGAGGTTCTGAGCTCGAAATTGGCGGAAACAGGGCTGAGTGGATCCTGGTTTTGGTTGTTCCTCGCGTATTTCGTCACCATTCATCCCATTCTGGAAGAGCTGGGCTGGCGAGCGATTCTGCAGAGTGACTCCGCCAAACCGCATGGCTTGGACCTGGAATTTGCGATCTATCACCTGTTGGTCCTGGGCTATTTTTTTCCGAAAGCCTGGCCGTTGCTCGTCGTCACCTTTCTCGTGCTTTCCGGATCCGCCTGGCTGTGGCGGCAGATGAGGAGATCCATGGGCGGGCTCGCTTCGGTCATCCTTTTCCACGCGGCCGCCGATGCCGGAATTTTGATCGCGGTTTGGATGCTGGTGCGCTGAGCGGTTAGGCTATTCGAGAAACCGGAATTGGCCACTCGCCAAAAGCAGATGTATCAAGTCCGCCCACGCATCTTCTTCGTTCGTTTCCGCGCCTCGCAAATCCAAGTAAGCGGAGGCAATTTGTTTGGAGGCAGAATCGGGTTTGGCGCCCGAAGTGAGACGAAAGGCGAGCTCCAGGCGGGAGGCGGCTGGAACTGAGAGAATCCGTTGGGCGGCCGCCTTCGCCTGGGTTTCAAGAAAAGTTCCGTTCATGAGAAACAGGGATTGCGAGGGGATCGTTCGCGAATGTCGGGCGCCGATCGAGACATTGGGATCGGCGAAGTCGAACAACTGGAGAAACTCGGGCATCTCGTTGCGAACAATCGGTAAATAGATCGTGCGATGACGATCGGACGCGATTTCTTCTCGAAACTCGACCCGGTTCCCGCCATTTCCGTAATCCTTGCCGGCATATACGTGACGCATGATTGATCCGTCCGGAGGACTGAGGTCAAGTTGGCCGCTGACGGACAGCACGGCGTCTCGGAATTGCTCGATGTCGAGACGACGAAAGTTGGCCCGCCACCAAAAGCGGTTCTCGGGATCGATCTCTTGATTCTTGGCATTGGATTCGCTCGAAAGCTGCCACGTTTCAGTGAGCACGATCCGGCGGATCAGCCGTTTGATGGACCATCCGTCCGCGATGAATCCCGCGCTGAGATGGTCGAGCAATTCGGGGTGACTAGGCTCGTCTCCCATCACGCCAAAATTATCAACTGTTCGAACCAGGCCCTGACCAAACAGGTGATGCCAAACGCGATTCACGATCACTCGTGCGGTTAACGGATTCTCCGGAGCGGCGAGCCACTCGGCCAACTCCAGGCGACCGCTCTTTTCAATGCTGATCTCACTCCAGGTCGGCATGCCGGGAATGGAGAGGCCGCCGCGATTCACGATGGGGCCGTGGTCCTTCGGCATCCCGCCAATGCGAATCCGACAGTTCTCCGGCGGAGCACTCGCGCGCTGCATGGCCATGGTGTAGCCAGGTTGATCTGGTGGGGGATTCTCGATCAACGCGATTCGCTCCTGATTCTTCGCCTCTGCGTCGGCATACATCTGTTCGCTCTTTTCATGAAGCGCCAGTAAGTCAGGCGCCTCTTCCGGCTTTTGGAGCCCGCGATCGCGCAGAGTGCCGGTGACCTCACGGCGGATGCGGTAAGCGGCCGATCGCGTTCCGGTAACGAACTCCGTCAGCCGGACTACTTCCGCCCGCCACGCGGCAACCGCTGGATGGAGCTCGTTCGCCCGCGTTCCGATTGGAACCAATTTCGTGTCCTTCTCGTGCTTGTTGAGGTAAAGCGGGCCTGGTCCGTAGCGCGTTTCGCTGCTCAGGAAGATGCCGGCCAACGCATAGTAATCCGCAGTCGGGATGGGATCGAACTTGTGATCATGACAACGGGCGCACGCGATGGTCAGCCCGAGAATAGAACGCGACATCACATCGATTTGCTCATCGACAAGATCCATTTTGAATTTCTCGATGTCGGGCTCCTGAAACGCCTTCGGGCCGAGAGCGAGGAACGCCGTGGCAATTTTTTGCTCGTCGCTGGAATCCTCCAGCAGGTCTCCCGCGATCTGCTCCCTCACAAACTGATCGTAGGGCTTGTCCTGATTGAAGCTGGAGATGACATAGTCCCGGTAGCGCCAGGCATGTGGAAACACCACGTCACGATCCTTGCCGTTGGATTCCGCATAACGTGCCAAGTCAAGCCAGTGACGGCCCCATTTCTCGCCGAACCGTGGACTTGCCAACAACCGATCGACCAGTTGTTCCGTGGAAATCTGCTGCGCATCCTCAAATTCTTCAGGCGAAGGAGGTAAGCCAATCAGGTTGAAGTAGAGCCTGCGAATGAGGGTTTCAGTCTTTGCGGCGACGGCGGGTTTCAGGCCCTGTTCCGCTCTTTTGGTGGCGATGAACTGGTCGATCGCCGTTTCTTCCTCATGGCCGGTCAGACTGTGTTTCTGAATCGGTGAGAGCGACCAGAGCCCAGGTTCGCTGGCGAAAAGAATCGCCGGAAACAAAAGGGCAATGGTGGAAATGAGGCGGAACATGATCGAAGCCTTTGGAATAACACGCCTGAAACAACGTCCTTGTTTCAAGGCGCATCCTAACATGATCACTATTGTCTTCCAGATTATTTTGCGATGACGCGCTATCTCCGCGAACGAACCTTGTTTGGACCGTTGCTTGAGGAGCCTCCCTCAAATCGATTGGGAATGGTGGTGGTCATTCCGGCGAAAGATGAACCCAATCTGCTTCGGTCGCTCGAAAGCCTGGCTGATTGTGAGGTTCCAACTTCGGATGGGGAAGTGATTGTAGTGATCAACTCCGGGGAAAACGATGCGGCTGAAGTCGTTGAGAGGAATGCCCGTTTGGAGACGGAGGCGCGGGAATGGGCGAAGTCCAATTCACGGGCGAAATTGAAGTTTGAGGTGTTGAATTTTCCCAACCTTCCGCACAAGCATGCCGGAGTTGGCCTGGCACGAAAGATCGGGATGGATGAGGGGTGCCGCCGCCTCGAAGCGGTGGGCAATCCGACCGGAGCGCTTCTCTGCTTTGATGCGGATAGTCGCTGTGATCCCAACTATCTTCGCGAGGTGGAAGCTCTCTTCCGGCGGGATGAGTCTTGCCAGGCTTGCTCCATCTACTTTGAGCATCCGATGGAGGGACGCGAGTTTGTTCCGGAGATCTACGATGCAATCATCGACTACGAACTTCATCTCCGCTACTTCGTGCGAGCGCAACGCCATGCCGGTTTGCCGCATGCTTTTCAAACGATTGGTTCGTCAATGGCAGTTCGGTGCGACGCGTATCAGGCCCAGAACGGAATGAATCGGCGCAAAGCTGGTGAGGACTTCTACTTCCTCCACAAGTTCACGCCGTTGGGAACGTTGGTTGATCTGAACAGCACCCGGGTAATTCCATCTCCCCGCCCGTCAGATCGCGTTCCTTTTGGGACCGGGAAAGCGGTTGGCGAATTGATCGAGACGGATGCGAAGTGCCTGACCTATCATCCGTCGAGCTTTCAGGATCTACGCAGTTTCGTCGGGACGGTGGATTCGTTGTTTGAGCTTGCTGAGGGGAAAGAGGAGGCGTTTGTCAAAAATCAGCCGGAGAGTGTCCGCGCCTTTCTCGAAACGCAGCCGTTCTGGGAGCGCGTTGCTGAAATCCGTTCCAACGTCACCACCCGTGACGCCTTTCGCAGCCGGTTCTTTCGCTGGTTCAGCGCCTTTCTCGTCATGAAGTTTGTCCATCACGCTCGCGACCACTTTTACCCGGATTGCGAAGTCGGAGAAGCGGCCAAATGGCTGCTGGAAGCGACCTGTCCGGCAAAAAACGCGGAGACGAATGCCGAACTGTTGAAAATCTATCGGGAACTGGACCGCGCCTAGTTCGAGCGCGTTTCCATCACGACTTTTTCAATGCGCTCAAGCGCAGAATCGATCTCGGCCTTGGTCGTGAAAATGGAGAGCGAAAGCCGCAAACTGCTGAACGCGCGTTCGTCGCTGAAACCCATCGCCTTTTGCACGTGACTGGGTTGGGCCTTGCCCGTCATGCAGGCGCTTCCCGCAGAGCATTGGACGCCGGCCTGATCCAGCTTGGGGAGCAGCTCGGATGCGGTGCAGCCATCGAAGGAAACATGAGCGACATTGCCGGTCCGGTGCTCACGCGATCCATTGAGGTGAACGCCATCCAGCCGCTTCACCAATTCGTTTTCCAGGAAATCGCGAAGTTCAGTCATTTCGGCATGGCCATCTTCATCAATCCGCAGCCTCATGATTTCAGCGGCTTTTCCCAATCCGACGATAAAAGGCACATTCTCGGTTCCACTGCGCATTCCCGATTCCTGGCCACCACCCCGGATCATCGGCTCAAAGTTTGCGTTTTCCCGGATGAACAAAGCTCCCACGCCCTTCGGCGCATGAAATTTGTGGCCGCTGATCGAAAGGAAATCGACCGGGACGTCCGCAACGTTGATCGGCACCTTTCCAACCGCCTGAATCGCGTCGGTATGGAAGCTCCACTTGGCCGCTGAAGCGATCTCGCAAGCTTCGGCAATCGGCTGGACTACGCCGGATTCATTGTTGGCCCACATGATTGAGCAGAAGCCCGGTTTGGTGGAATCAACGACGGTTTCGAGGTCCGGAATCCGGAGTCTGCCATCCTCATTGACCCCAACGCGTTCAACGTCGAACCCGACCGCCTGCATCGCTTCGAGAGGTCGGAGAACCGCGCTGTGTTCGATTTCGCTCGTGACAACTTTGGAGTTTTTTCGACCGATCAGTCGCGCGAGGGATTTGATCGCCATGTTGTTCGACTCTGTGCCGCACCCCGTGAAGACGATCTCCGTCGGCCTTGCCCCAATCAACGCGGCCACTTGCTCTCGAGCGTTCTGAATTGCGGCTTTCACTTCCTTGCCGGCGGCATAGCCACTGGACGGATTGTACCAGGTTTCCGTCAGAAATGGCATCATTGCTTCTACCACCTCGGGATGAACCTGAGTGGTTGCGTTGGAGTCCAGGTAGATGGCAGCCATAAGATCAAGAAGCGGCAATTCGAAGTGTCGGACAACAAAAAAGCCCCGCTGCCGAAGCAACGGAGCTTAACAAAAGTATCAATTAAGAAACTTAACTGTCTGCGTCTGCTTTTGCCCATGTACGGACAACATAGCGAGATGCCTTTGGTCCCAGGCTTTCAACAGCTTGTTCCTTGGTGAGTTCTTTGGAACCATCGGTGACAACGGTCACTTTCTGGGTTCCTGCCTCTTCACCTTTTTCAATGAGGACTGATTTTACGCCTGCTAGAGATGTGAACGCCGAACTGACGTCCTTTTTACAGCCTGCTCAAGTTACGCCGGTCATACCGGCCGTGTAGGTTGCTTCACCTGCCAAAGCCGAACCGGCGAAGGCAAATGCGAGCAATCCGAGGGTTGCCATTAGTTTTTTCATCGATGGTATTTTAACTTTACGATTTGTTTGCCGTCAACTGATGATGACAGCGCAAGTCTAGACGTCCACCTCACGGATCTATTACAAGAAAGTTCACACTTTGATCGATTTTTGGAGGTTGGATCGAAAATTCAACCCATTTCGCGATTGCGACCGCCGCAGATTCGCGAATGATCCCCTCGAAATGCCGAATCTGCTCCCCGGACAACGTTGGATAAGCCAGACCGAACCCGAAATGGGGTTGGGGACGGTGGTGGAACTCGAAGGTCGTCGCGTCACGCTTGAGTTCCCCGTCGTCGAAGAACGTCGAACTTACGTCGCCGCTTCCGCTCCCTTGCAACGCGCACTTTTTCAGGTCGGGGAACAGATTGAAACGGAAGAGGGGCAACGAATCACCGTGGAGAAGGTCGAGGAGAAGAACGGGCTTTTGACCTATTTCGAGGGCGATGTGGCGATTCCTGAGGGACTGATTTCGGCCCGCTCAAGCGGGGGAGGGCTTCTGGGGCGCCTTTATTCGACCATCATGTTTGATGATCCCGCAGATTTCGATTTGCGATTTCAGACGCTCAAGCTGGATGCCGAGTATCGCAAACTCCCGGTGCGAGGCTTGATTGGAGGGCGCGTGGAACTCATTCCCCACCAACAGTTTATCGCTCGCGAGGTCGTTTCGCGAAGGGTGCCTCGCGTTTTGTTGGCCGATGAGGCGGGACTGGGCAAAACGATTGAGGCGGGATTGATTTTGCATCGCCTGCTGTTGAGTGGCCGTGCGAATCGCGTCCTGGTCGTGGTCCCGGAATCCTTGGCGCATCAGTGGTTTGTCGAGTTGCTCAGGAGATTCAATCTTGCCTTCACCCTGGTCGACCAGAGCTATTGTGAAGCGGTTGAAATGCATGATGCGGAAGGGAATCCCTTCACCGGTGTGCAACTTGCCCTGACGACGATTGAATTCCTGACCGGAGCGCCAAACCGGCTCGAGCAGGCCAGCCAGGCGAGTTGGGATGTGTTGGTCGTCGATGAGGCTCATCATTTGGCATGGGAGCCCGGAAATCCAAGCCCTGAATATTCCGCGATTGAACTTCTCGCGCTCAAAACTCCCGGGTTGCTGCTACTGACCGCGACTCCCCGCCAGGTTGGCGAAACCGGTCACTTTGCCCGCCTGCGCCTGTTGGATCCGGTCCGGCACAGCGATTTTGAGCGCCACCTCGAAGAGAACAAGCATCTCCCGGAAGTGGCCAAGGCTGCCGCAAAACTGGCCGGAGGCAAAAATCTTACGGATGCTGAGTGGAAGGCATTTGGAGGGAAGGTGAAGCGGGTTGATCTCGAGGATCCAAAGGCGAAAGCCCGGCTGATCCAGGAACTGATCGATCGCCACGGAATCGGACGCGTCATGTTCCGGAATGTCCGCGCGGCGCTGGAAGGGAACTTTCCCGAGCGGATTCTCAAGCCGGCTCCTCTGGAGTTGTATTACGAAGAGGCGAGGGAGGCGATGCACGAGGAGTTTTTGTCCGATGTCGCGTTCGGCAAGGCTCCGGAATATGATTTCTTCGACGATCCGCGAGGGGGATGGTTGCTCCGGCTCCTTGAGGATTTGGAGGGCGAAAAGGTTTTGCTCATCAGTTCAAGCCGGGAAAAAGCGGAAGCAATTGCCGCGGCACTCTCCGCCAACGAGGTCGCGGTGGGAGTCTTTCACGAGGGGCTGGAAATGATCCAACGCGATCGGGAAGCCGCCCGATTTGCGGAAGAGAAAGGCTGTCAGATACTGGTTTGTTCAGAAATCGGGAGTGAAGGGCGAAATTTCCAGTTTGCCCAGCATCTCGCCCTCTGGGATCTGCCGTTGAATCCGGCGGTGTTGGAGCAACGGATCGGGCGACTCGATCGGATTGGGCAACCTGGAAACGTCAACATTCACGTTCCGTTCGCGGCAGGGACGGGGCAGGAAGTGCTTTTCCGGTGGCTGCACGAAGGAATCGACGCGTTTGAGGCTCCGAGCGAAGGGGGCGATCTCTTCGTCGAGAAATTCGCCGCGCGGGTTCGTGATCTCGGCAAGCAGGTGGGTTCGGGCGACGCCAAGAAATGGGAAAAGGACGTCAAAACTTTGATCAAGGAAACGCGGAAATACTGCGACGAGGTGAACGCGATGCTGGACGAGGGGCGCGATTATCTTCTCGAACTGGCGTCCTGCCGCCCCAGAATGGCGAAGCAGATTTGCGATGGCATAGCCGCAGTTGATGCCGATACCCGGTTGGAGGAATACATGCTGGACCTGGTGGAGGCTCTTGGCTGGGATGTTGAGCGAATTGAAGATGGCGCCTACGTCCTCGATCCCGAAGGCCAGGAAACAGCCGCGTTGCCCGGGCTCAGTTTCGATGGCTGCTCAATTACGTTTCGGCGGTCAAGGGCTCAGGAGCGGGAAGATTGGCAATTCATCACCTGGGATCACCCCGCGGTTCGCGAGGCCATGGAACACATTGTGCGTGGCGAGCGGGGAACCATTTCCATCGGGAATACCAAAGCGCTCAACACCGGAACCAAGTGGGTCGTCGAGTGCATCTATGTCTTGGAGTCTCAGGCGCCGCCTTCGTTGAATGCGGATCGTTTTCTCCCGCCGACTCCGATCCGCGTTGTGATCGGTGATGACGGCAAAAATCGCACCAAGGAGTATCCGACGAACGCCTTGGCGGGTGACGTTTGGCCCCGGAAACGGCGCCCGGAATTACCCGAAGGACTGCCCGATTCGATCAAAACCTCCGGGGATCTCGCGGATGCTCATTGTCAGAAACTGATCGAGGCCGCGCTCAAACGCGTTGAAAAGCTCTACTCCGCGGAGATTAGCCGGCTGAAGCAGTTGATCGAGCGCAATCCATTGGTCGACAAGAGCGAACTGGAGGTGGTGATGACGGAGGGCCGCCAAGTCATCTCTGCCATTCGAGTTGCGCAGCCCCGATTGGATTCCGTGCGAGTGGTATTGTCCCTCGTTTAGCGGGACGGCTCGACCCGTTCAGCTGAGTTTTTCCTCCAGGAGTTGCCGGACCATTTTCGGGTCGGCATTTCCCTGGCTTTTCTTCATCACCTGACCCAACAGCGCGTTGATCGCTTTCGGATTTCCACTTTTTACCTGCTCAACCGGCCCCGGATTCGCGGCGATCACTTCATCCACGAACACTGCGATTTCACCCGCATCGGCGGCCTCAAATCCCATTTCTTTCGCGATATCGGCGGGCTTTTTATCCGGTTCGGTGAACAATTGCGCAAAAACTTCCTTCGCCTGATTGTTGTTGATCTGGCCATCTTCGATCAAGCCAACCAAATCCCGAAGCTGCTCCGGTTTGACCGGGCTTTCCGCGATCGAAAGATCCGATTCCTTGAGCACGCTGAGTAGATTATTGATGACCCAGTTCGCGATTTTCTTCCCAAACTGGGTCTTCTTCGCGGCAGACTCAAAGTAGTTCGCGAGTTCGAGATCCGCCGAAAGGACGCCCCCATCATAGGCAGTCACTCCAAATTCGGACATGAAACGTTCCTGCTTTTCATGGGGCAGTTCGGGAACATGAGGCTTCACCGCCTTCAGGATATTTTGGGTGCGAATGGGCAACAAATCGGGATCCGGAAAGTAGCGGTAATCGTGGGCATTTTCCTTCGTTCGCATGATCTCCGTCTGCCCGGTTTCGTCGTTCCACCGCCACGTGGCTTGAACGATGGAATTCCCGTCCTCAATCTCGTCAATCTGGCGATCGATTTCGTAATGAAGCGCACGACGCACCGCACTGACCGAGTTCATGTTCTTGAGCTCAATTTTCGTTCCAAACTCCTTCTGATCTTTGGGCCGAACACTGACATTCACGTCGCATCGCATCTGGCCCTTCTCCATGTCGGCATCGCTCACGCCACCGTAACCAAGAATCTGGCGCAGGGAATTCAGATACGCGGCCGCCTCTTCCGGACTGTCGATTTCCGGTTCCGAGACGATTTCCATCAGCGGAGTTCCCGCCCGGTTGAAATCGATCGTCGTCATTTTGGCGTGATGGGTGCTTTTTGCGACGTCTTCCTCGAGATGAATCCGGGTTAATCCCACTTTCTTGCCCGGATTCACGATCTTTTTCTGCGCATCTTTCGGGTAGGCCAACTCATAGAGCGGAACGCCTCCGCCCTCGCACAATGGCAGATCAAACTGGCTGATCTGGTAGTTTTTCGGCATGTCCGGGTAGTAGTAATTCTTTCGGTCCCATTTGCTGATTTCCGGTGTCGTGCAGCCGAGCATTTGACCCGTCAAAATGGTCATTTCGATGGCGCGCTCGTTCAGAACCGGAAGCGCTCCGGGAAGTCCCAGGCAGACCGGGCAAATCAGGGTATTGGGGTCTGAGCCAAACCGTACAGGACAGCCGCAGAACATTTTGCTCTGGGTTTTGAGCTGAACGTGAACCTCAAGACCGATGGTGACGATGAAATCCTTCGATGCCATGCAGGTGTAAACCGTGCGAACGGCCAAAGTGCAAAGGCAAAAACGCGGAATCTAGGTGAAAATCCGCTCAATCCACGGAAGGCGCTTCTTGCTGCGGGTTCCCGTGATAATGGCGCGAATTTCATCGGCCATATCAATTTGGGAGAGCTCCCGGCGCAGGTCGGGATAGTCCTTGAGGGTGCGACGGACGCGGCGATGCCGCAAAATGTCGAAATACTTGTTGTACTGCATTCCCCCGGCGATCAGCGTATTGATCTCCGGATCTTCGTAAAGTTCCATCACCGCCGGATGTTTCGCGATTTCCCGTGTGTCTTTGTGGCTGCGAAGCTGTTGGGCGAGGCTGGGATGGTAGCTTGCGATCAACAAATGAGCGAGATTTCGCCGGGCGACCGGTGTGATGGGATCGACCGTGTTAAGGATTTGCTGGCTTTTCGGGAGATTTTCCACAGCATTCCGCCAACGAACCGCTGCGATCGTTTTTGGATAGTTTTCTCTCGACCACTGGCCGGCTCTTGCGGAGATCTTGTCGACTTCATTCAACTCCCACATCGTGCCGTTGACGCGCACCAGCAGAGCCAGCAACAGAAGTACCGCGGCCGTGGGCAACAGGCTGAGAACCGCTCCGCTTCCGCCATACATCCAGTTTCCCAGAAACGAGTCTTTTCCAAACACCTTCAGAAAACAGGCCTTCGTGACAAGTCTCACCAAACTGAAGGTGATGATTGCCAAGCCAATGCTGACCACGACGGTCATGTTACCGTTCAGGTTCACATCCCCGTAGCGCCGAAGGAGGTCAAGTCCGTTATTACAAGCCCACCAACCTGCGAGACCTCCCGCAAGCCAGCTCGATAAGGCCCAGAGCAGGGACATCGCGCCCTTGGTCCAGGACCGAATCGCCATGTAGATGGCGAACATGGTGCCGATCAGCACAAAGATCGAATCTTCGGCCATGAACTCGCCCGCATCCATCAATCGTCTCCGTGCCAGCAGTCCATTCCGGTAATCGATTGTTGTAAGGCGTGATCGCAAAGAACCAGTGCGGTCATTGCTTCGACCATCGGGACCGCCCGAGGCAACACACAGGGGTCGTGCCGGCCACGAGCCGCCAATTCGGTGTCTTTGCCGCCTTCTTCGACCGTTTTCTGATTCTGGAGAATCGTCGCAGTCGGTTTAAACGCGATTCGGAAAAAAATTGGCTCGCCATTCGAAATACCACCCTGAATTCCGCCACTCCGATTGGACCGAGTTCGCACGCGATCGCCTTCCATGTAGAATTCGTCGTTGTGCTCCCGTCCGGTCAACTTGGTGCCTTCAAAGCCCGAGCCAATTTCGAATCCCTTGGTCGCGGGCAGGCTCATCATCGCCTTGGCCAAATCCGCCTCCAGTTTGTCGAAAACGGGTTCTCCCCAGCCGGGAGGACAGCCACGAGCGACGCATTCGACGATACCTCCGATGGAGTTGCCTTCGCTTCTGACGTCTTCGATGAGTTTGATCATTTCGTCGACCATTTCCGGATCCCCGGTTCTGACGATGTTGGATTCGATCGTCTCAAATTGGACGCTTTCCGGATCCACGTTTGCGACCAGGTTTTGAATCGTTTTGACGTAAGCGAGGATTTCCAAATCGGGAGCAAGCTTGGCGAGCACCTTCTTCGCGACGACCGCAGCGGCCACACGCCCAATCGTTTCCCGGGCACTGGCTCGACCGCCGCCCTGCCAATTTCGAATCCCATATTTGACCTGGTAGGTGAAATCCGCGTGGCTCGGGCGATACTTGGTCTGCATCTCGCTGTAGGCACCGGGCCGCTGATCCTTGTTCCGCACCAGAACCGCGATCGGGGTCCCAATCGTCTTTCCTTCGAATGTGCCTGACAAAATCTCACAGGAATCCGCTTCCTTGCGAGGAGTAACGATCTTGCTTTGGCCGGGTTTCCGGCGGTCGAGATCAACTTGAATATCTGCTTCCGTAAGTTCGATCCCGGGAGGGCAACCGTCGATCACCACGCCGACGCCACCACCGTGCGATTCACCCCACGTTGAAATTCGGAAATTTTGGCCAAAAGAGCTTCCCATAATTGTGGACTAACAAAGAGGCGGGTTCGACAGAACGCAAGCTCAGTTGGAGGCCGGAGCAAACCGGGTTCCGATTCCTCGCCCCTCGACCAATTCGCTCAATTGTTCCGGATTCGTGCCCGAGGCGATGATCGTTTCGATTCCCGCATTGACCGTAAATCGGACCGCCTGAAGTTTGCTGGCCATCCCGCCAACGGAGAGGCGCCCTTTGCTGTCGTCCGCAAAATCCATCACCTCATCCAGGTTTTCGACATACTCCACGATATCGTTTTCGTCGATCGAGTCCGGACCTCGCAACCCGGGAACGCTCGTCAGAAGAATCAGCAGGTCGACTCCCATGAGTTCAGCGACTTTCGACGACAGATTGTCATTATCGCCGAACCGAAGTTCATAAACCGCGACCGAGTCGTTTTCATTGATGATTGGAACCACCTCGCTCTGCTCGGTCAGGCACTGAAGGGTGTGGAGCACGTTTTCGCGGCGTTTCTCGACCTCGAAATCTTCGTTGGTGAGGAGGAGTTGAGCCACTTTCAGATTAAAATTGCGAAAGCCGCTGTCGTAAATCTGCATCAAACGCGCCTGGCCAACCGCAGCGCAGGCCTGGAGCATTCCGGTTTCGGTTGGGCGTTCATCGAGTTGCAAGGCACTCATTCCCGCCCCAACCGCACCGGAGGAAACCACCAATACTTGATGGCCGGCTTCGACCAAATCCGAGACGGACTGAATTAGCCGCCCCAGCATGGCATGATTCAGCGCACCGTCATGGGGGCGGGTTAAAACGCCGGTGCCGATTTTGATGATGACTCGTTTTCCGGAAGGATCACTCATGGAAGGTCGGGAAAATCCCTTGCCTAGGGCCCAGTGTAAAGTAATGGTTTCGGCCCGCTTCACAGCGGCGACTAGGCACCCGTAGTAAAATGGATATTACGTCGGTTTCCGGAGCCGAAAGTGCAGGTTCGATTCCTGCCGGGTGTACTCCGTCTCTCGGGGGAGGAGGAGGGGTTAGAATTCGGACCGGCGATAGGCCGCTGGTGAAGTTCCGCGATGCTGTTTCATCATTCGACTGAAGTAGTAGCGGTTGGGGAAGCCGCAGTCCTCCGCGATTTGCTCGATCGATGAATCGCCGTGACGCAACATTCGGCAGGCCCGGTCGAGGCGAAAGTCCAACAGCACGCGCATGGGCGACATCCTGACATGCTGTTGGAAGAGATGGTTCAGATTGCGGACGCTCAAACCGGCGGCGCTGGCGACATGCTCGGAGGTGAGTTTTCGAGCGAGATTGCTGTGCATGAAATCCATGGCCGATTCGACCCGGACATCGACTTTGCGCTTGGTCCAGATTTCTGCGGAAAGTTGATGGAGAGCCTCCGCAACGAGAATTGCGGATTGCCACGGGAACGGAGTTTCCTGGGCCGAGGAAAGCTGATTCAACGCGGAGGTCATTGATGAAGTCAGCTCAACGGGAAATACCCCGGTGGTGGCCCGGTCTCCGCTCGGGCCCAGGATGAAATGGGAATACCACTTGGAAAAAGGGC
The DNA here is from genome assembly GCA_963977015.1 of uncultured bacterium. Classification (GTDB taxonomy): domain Bacteria; phylum Verrucomicrobiota; class Verrucomicrobiia; order Verrucomicrobiales; family DEV007; genus JBCDHN01. The sequence goes on from CAXBMO010000010.1 coordinate 66,615, forward strand.
CGACGTTGGTGGAGCGGATCGTGGTTCGAGGTGGAATGAGATAGCCTTTTCCCGGCGCGAGCTCCGTTTCGATTTCCGTGCCTTCGCTTTCCGTCCAAATGGTTGCCTTGCCTGAAACCGGGACATACAGCCGCCAAAATGGGTCATTGAGTCCCTGGAGTTTCCAAGTCGTCAGTTCGATTAACCGGGTGGAGAGGATCTGAAGGTTAACATTGCGTAAAATGACGAGGCGTTCCCCCGAGACGCGATGCGGCGATCCCTCAGGCACGAGGCTGATGAATTTTTGTTCGCCATTCATTACGGGGTTCGTTTCAGTAAATACACGCGGACAAGAAAGGGCGTCCGGGAACGCATTGGTGGAATTCTGCCGGATCGGACACAAAGTCGGCGAGACAAGGCATGGTGATTCCAAAAGATGACCATATTATCGTGACGTCATCAAGCAGTCATCCGAGTTAAGGGGTTTTCTCGGATTGCTTAGTGGGGCCGCTTGCGACCATTTTTGGTTGCAAGCGGCTCATTTCATTTCTGCCACAGGCAGTTTCGGGGCGTCTTCCGAATTTGACACAAACCTCTCAGGTGCGGGCATGGTGCTTTGGGAAATATGGCACGATCCTGGTTTCGTAAGTCAAAACCGAACCAAATTCCTCCAATGCCTGTTGCCAATTCCTACCAATACCGATCCATGCTTGATGCCGCCCTTGAACAGGGACATGCGCTGCCGGCGATCAACGTTTCAACGGTGACCGCAATCAATGGAGCCTTGAAAGCGCTTTCCGAAGCGAGGTCCGACGGCATCCTTCAAGTGCTTCCCTGCGCCGCGGAGTTCGCGTCGGGCGACTCGGCAACCCCGGCCGAGGGAGCGATTGTTCTGGCGGAAGCGGCCCACCGGTTGGCGAAGCAGTATGACATTTTGATTGGGCTTCACACCGATCATTGCCTTCCTGAAGACGTGGATCGATTTCTGCTTCCCTTGATTGAGGAATCGGAGCGCCGGCGCGGTCTCGGATTGCCCAACCTGTTCAATTCCCACATGTTTGACGGTTCACGGCTTCCCTTGCCGGAGAATCTCCAGCAAGCCAAGCAACTGCTTCGCCGGTGCAGTCAGATCGACATCGTGCTCGAGATTGAAGCGGGGGTCGTTGGGGGAAATGAAATTGAAGGAGATCCGGAGTCATCGAGCGGGGTAACGACGCCCGAAGAGATGGTGGAAGTCTATGAGCAGTTGGAAGGGCAGGGACGCTATCTGTTCGCTGCGGCATTTGGGAACCTGCATGGGAGCTACAAATCCGGCGCTCTGGATATCCAGCCGGAAGTGCTTCGAAGGGGACAAAAGGCGGTTCGCAAGAAATTTGGGAAAGACGCGGGATTCGAATTTGTGTTTCACGGGGGCTCCAGTTCTCCGGTGGGGCAGATTCGCGAAGCGATTCGCCATGGAGTGGTGAAGATGAATCTCGACAGTGACACGCTCTATGCCTTCACGCGTCCCTTGGCGAAGCACTTGTTCATGCATTTTGACGAGGCGTTGAGGCTGGATGGCGAAATGGGGATCAAGAAAGCCTACGATCCCCAGGTCTATCTTCGGAAGGCGGCAGAGGGCTTTGGCGCTCGCGTGAAAGAAGCCTGTCACGATCTCATGAGTGCGGGGCGCACGTTGGCCGTCACGGCCGGTTGAATGGAGGATTGCTGGATTCGACACAAACTCAGCGCTTCCGGCCATCGCGTCATGGCCATGAAATTCTACAATCGTCGAAATGGACTCAACGTTAACAAACCTCTCCCCAACGGAAGTTCGAGAAATGCTGCTGTTGGTAGCCGATCGGATCATTGAAGCTGAACCTGAACTTTCAGAAGCAGACCGCAACCTGGGGGACGGAGATCACGGAATCGGCATGCAACGCGGAATGAATGCGGCCAAAGAGGCACTCGCAGAAACCGCAGAGGACAGCACCGTTGGTGAGCTGTTTACGGTGATGGGAAAAGCGATGATGAGTTCCATGGGTGGAGCGTCGGGAGTGATCTTTGGTTCCCTGTTTCGAGGGGGAGGCAAAGCCCTGAAAGGATACATTGGCGGATTTGATGCCCGGGCGCTTTCGATGGTGCTTTCCGCCGCCGTTGAGGTGATTCGAGATCGTGGTGGCGCGAAGGCCGGAGACAAGACGATGCTGGACGCGCTGATTCCCGCCAGTCTCAAAGCCTCGGAACTGATGGAGGTGCCGCTGGAAGAAGCCTTGAAGCAGGTTGCAGAGGCTGCCGAAGCTGGAAAAGAGGCTTCCAAAGACATGATCGCAACGATGGGACGGGCGAAAACCCTCGGAGAACGATCGCTGGGGCACCCGGATGCCGGAGCCTGTTCGGTGGCGATTATTTTGCAGACGATGGCCGATTTCACCGCGGAACAATCCGCATCTTAACCACAAACTACAAACTCCTAAACTCTACCACTATGGCTGACTTAGATGGCGTTCAGAAGAACAAGGAATTCTACACAGAAATTCCGCAGGAAACTCCGGGCTTTTTCCTCAAAGGCTCGAATCAATACGACTGGGGACTCCAAAATCGACTTTCCCAAGTCTTTAATCCCAAGACCGGTCGCACCATTATGCTGGCTTTCGACCACGGCTATTTCATGGGGCCAACCACCGGTCTGGAACGGGTTGACCAAACCATTTTGCCGCTCGAGCCGCATTGCGACTGTCTCATGCTGACTCGCGGAATTCAGCGCAGTATCATCCCTGCTTCGACCCAGAAAGCGATCGCGCTGAGAGCGTCGGGCGGAACGTCGATGATCAGTCCAATGGACGAATACGAAGGTGAGTGGGATGGCAAGCCCATGAAGCTTTCCCGCCCCGGTTATGAGCCGCTTTCGTTCGAAGATACCGCCGTCGATATCGAAGAAGCGATTCGCCTCAATGCGTCGGTTCTGGCCGTCCAGGTCTTCATCGGGAGCCAGCATGAGCGGCGTTCGCTGCAAAACCTGACCAAGACGATCGATGCCGCGAATCGCTATGGAATCGCGGTGATGGGCGTGGTGGCCGTTGGTCGTTCCATGGAGCGGACCGCAAAATACTTCCGGATGGCAACGCGGATCATGGCTGAGCTGGGTTGCCATTTGGTGAAGTGCTACCACGTGGAAGAAGAATTCGAGACCATCACCAGTTGCTGCCCGGTTCCGATCGTGATCGCCGGCGGTAAGAAGCGCCCCGAGTTGGACGCGCTTAAGATGGCCTATGATGCCTGCGAACAGGGTGCCAGCGGAGTCGACATGGGACGAAATATCTTCCAGTCCGACGCTCCGGTTCCAATGATGAAAGCCGTTCGCGGCGTGGTCCACGAGGGGTTGAAGCCTGAAGAAGGTTTCCAGCTCTATCAGGATCTGAAGGCTGAGGCGTAAGCCCTCCTCTGAGACACCTTACCTCTTTTGCAGTGCGGTTTCGCGATTCTTTCGCGTTGCCGCACTGTTGTTTTTGAGAAGAAGGGTGTCCTTGCTTTTTGCTGGCCAAATCGCCTTTGGTTGAGAGAGGATGACGAGAGGGAGCGCATCCGCCTCTCAACTCCGAAGAACCTGTTGTTCAGGTGTTTGCCGTGAACGAATGCCATCATCGTGCGTTCATTGGCTTCCACCACCGTTCAACGCTTACGCCCTCAGAAATTAACCCCCTCTACCAACCTGGAAAACCATGAAGCATTGCGTCGTCAATGTTTCCCTGTTCCTCATCGGAACGCTCTCCGCGGAAGTCAGCGAAGGAGAGAAGCTCTTCGCGTTAAAGGTAAACCCGATTTTTGCTGAGAAGTGCAATGCTTGTCATGGCGATGAACCTGACAAGATAAAGGGCGGTTTTGATATGCGGACGTTGGAGTCAATGCTGAAAGGTGGGAAAACTTTCGCGGATGAGGTGCTGATACCTGGAAAAGGAGAGGAAAGCTTTCTCTATATCACGACGACGCGTCGGGAAGTGGACTATGAGATGCCGCCCAAGGAAGCGGAGCAACTGACTCAGGAACAGCAATGGTGGATTCGGGATTGGATCAATGAAGGCGCGCCGTGGCCGGGCGAAGAACGCATTGCTTTGATTCAGGAGAAATATGCGAAAGGTTTGCAAGTTAAGACATCAAAGGCGCTTTCGGAAGATTGGCAGAATCGACGCTACGAGCCGGAGAAACTGTGGGCCTATCATCCACTGAAAAGTGCTTCAGTTCCGGAGGGCGAACATCCTGTCGATTTTTTTATCAATCACAAGCTGATGGAAGCGAAGTTGGAACCTGCTCCAAATGCTGAGCCAAGAGAACTCGCCCGCCGGCTTCGCTTTGGCTTGACCGGCTTACCCCCGACTCCGGAGGAGGTGAAGGCCTTCGTCGATGGATACCACACCATTCCTGGGAAGACAGTTCAGAGCTTTGCGGCTGAGTTGATGGCAAAGCCGCAGTATGGCGAACATTTTGGCCGCCATTGGCTGGACGTGACTCGCTATGCGGATTCCGCCGGATTTGCCAACGATTACACCCGGCCGAATGCCTGGCGGTATCGCGATTATGTCGTGCGTTCGTTCAACGGCGACAAGCCGTATGATCAGTTCGTTCGGGAACAAATTGCGGGCGACGAACTGGAGGAAACGAATCCGGAGAACCTGATTGCGACCGGATTTCTGCGGATGGGGCCGTGGGAACAAACCGGAATGAGCGTCTTCCGGGAGACCCGGCAAATGTGGTTGGATGACGTGACGGATTCGGTCGGCCAGACCTTTCTCGCTCACGCTCTGCAATGCGCGAAATGTCACGACCACAAATTCGATCCCATTCCAACGCGGGACTATTACAGCATGATGGCGGTGTTTTCGACCACGCAATTTGTGGAGCGCAACGCCCCGTTTCTCCCACCGGAAAATCAGACGGGTTTTTCGTCATCGGACCAATGGGTCAACGCCAAGTTGGCTTCCTACCAGCGGCAACAGAAAGCTCTCAAGGAGAAGGTGGCGAAACTCCGAAAAGCAGAATCGGGTTCGGCTAGAGTGGGGGACAACGGTCTTGATCCTGGCGACGAAGCTTCCCTGGCCAGAATGAACAAAAACTTGTCGCGCCATCGTTGGGAGTTGGATCGCACGAGGCCAATCGCCTTTTCGGTTTATACCGGAAGCACGATCACGCGAAAGAACGTTGGAAACCGAATCCCAATGCCGAAACATCGATGGGAGCTTGGTCGGATGGAAACGGATGCGATTCTGGCAGGTGGCGATGTCTACTCTCCCTCCGATCCGGTGCATCCAGCACCACTGAGTGCGGCGGTGAGTCTTGGCGAAATGGAGGGGTCGACGTTTCCCGCCGGTCAGGGCAAGCGACGGCTTGCGCTGGCGAATTGGATCGTCGATCCCGGGAATCCACTCACCGCCCGGGTGCTGGTCAACCGGGTTTGGTCGTGGCATTTTGGGGTTGGCCTGGCCGGCAATCCCAACAACTTTGGAGGAACGGGAGGCCTGCCAACCCATCCCCGGTTGCTCGACTATCTTGCCAACTGGTTGATGGAAAATGACTGGTCGGTGAAGAAGCTGAATTCGCTGATCCTGAGTTCCGAGGCGTATCGCCGCAGCAGTCGGCATCCGAATCCACCCCTTCACTTGGCGCGCGATCCCAAATTGGAGAAATACGCAACCTTTCGTCCCCGGCGGTTGATTGCCGAGGAACTTCGCGATGCCATGTTGGCGGTGAGCGGGGAATTGAATCCGCAGGTCGGCGGCATCCCGGCAAGACCGGACATGAACGAGGAAGTTGCCATGCAACCGCGCCAGATCATGGGAGGAACGGCATCGGTTTACGAGCCGGATCCACTGCCGGAACAGCGAAACCGGCGCAGCATCTATGCGGAGAAAGTCCGGGGCTTGCGGGACCCATTCCTCGAGACATTCAATCAACCCGGCCCTGATAATTCGTGCGAACTTCGGGAAACGTCGACCGTGGCTCCGCAGGCCTTGACGCTCTTCAACGCGGAGGAAGTGCAGGATCGGGCGATTGCGTTCGCGAAACGATTGACTGAGGAGGGCAATCCCGCCGAAAAAACAATTCAACGGGCATTCGAACTCGCCCTGGCGCGGAGCCCTTCCGAAGAGGAGCTCGCAACCTGCCTTACCCACTGGGAAACCATGGCTCGGGAGGAGGCGTCTTCGAACCACGAGCCCAAAAGCTTTCCAATCCGGATCAAGCGGACCGTGATGGCCGAGAAGACCGGCGAGCCCTACGACTTCTTCGAAGAAATGCCCGCTTTCGAAAACTATCAGCCCGACACCCAGCCCATCGATGTCGATCCGAAAACGCGGGGCCTAGCCCAAGTCTGCCTCGTGATTTTCAACCTGAATGAATTTGCTTACCTGGATTGATCATGACGGAGAAAACCAGACCGCTCTTTGCCATGCCGCAACGCCGTGAGTTCCTCTATGGACTCGGAGCCGGGTTGGGTTCCGTCGCCCTTCATTCGATGTTGCAGGCCGATGAAGGAAGCAAACCTCTCAACCAGCCCCACCATCCGGCGAAGGCAAAACGCTGCATCTTTCTGATGATGGAAGGAGGTCCCTCGCACATTGATACCTTCGATCCGAAGCCCGAGCTCACGAAAAGACATCTTCAAAAGTTCTCGCGCAGTGGTGAAATGGAAAGCGCCATGTCCTCCGGGCAGAGATACTTTGTGAAGAGCCCCTTTGAATTCATTCGGGCCGGGAAAAGCGGCGCGGATATCAGCACCGAATGGGCGCATCTCAAGGATCGGGTTGATGACATTTGTTTCTATCGTGGGGCACAGGTTGATTCCGTGAACCACCCGACCGCTTGCTATCAACTGAATACCGGAAACCGCTTTGGCGGTGATCCCGCCGTGGGGGCGTGGGTAACGTATGGGCTGGGAACTCTCAACGAGAATCTTCCGGGCTTCGTCGTTCTCCCTCGAACCAGTTATCCTCAGGGAGGGGCCGGGAATTGGTCGAACGGCTATCTGCCGGCTGATTTCCAGGGAACCCCGCTTCGCCCCGAAGGGAGCCCGATTCTGGACCTGAACCCGCCACGGGGCGTAACGCGCGAACGTCAGCGCAGCAATCTCGACCTCTTGGCGAAACTCAATCAAACGCATCTTGAGGCCCGCCCCGGACGCAGTGAATTGGAGGCCAGAATGTCCTCCTATGAACTCGCCTATCGGATGCAGATGGAGGTCCCGGGCGTGCTTGATCTGGAAGGGGAAAAAGCGTCCACGCTGGAAGCTTATGGGATTGGGGAGACCAAAACGGACGCCTTTGGCCGCAAGTGTTTGCTCGCCCGCCGCCTGGTGGAAAAAGGCGTCCGCTTCGTTCAAGCCTACGCGGGCAACTGGGACAGTCACGACTACATCCAGAAGGCGCATGGCTCCCTGATTCGAGCGGTCGACAAGCCAATCGCCGCGTTGCTGAGTGACCTCAAGAATCGCGGATTGCTCGAAGACACGCTCGTGGTTTGGTGCGGTGAATTCGGTCGAACTCCCGACAACGGCCTCCGCGGCGGCGGCCAATCCTACGGCCGGGATCACAATGCCAAAGCGATGACCATGTGGTTTGCCGGGGGCGGAGTGAACGCGGGTCACACCATTGGGGCGACCGACGAGCTTGGAGCCGAAGCGGTCGATTGTGTTCATCACATTCGCGATGTCCACGTCACCCTGTTGCATCTGCTGGGTCTGGACGACAATCGCCTGACCTACTACCACGCCGGCAGACACAAACAACTCAGTCAATTTGGAGGAGCCGTGATCCAGGAATTGATTGGATAGGTGTATGTTGTGCGAAAATATCCACGGCAAGTGGAATGGTTTTCAATTCGAGGAGAATTCTTGTTCTTTGAGAATTTTCAGCTTGTTGGAAATGTGCGAGGTCGAAGCCTGGACTACTACAGCGAATCAACAACCATCGTTGGCGATATTTGCCTGAAGTTCTAACGCAATTGGCTCCTGAGTCTTCGCTGTTCGTTGAACGAGGGCAAAATACACTTTCCGTTCCTCAGAACCAACTTGGGGCGATCTGAAGTGTTCTTCCCAGAGCAAGGAAAGATACCGAGCCATCCAACGAGGAAGATCGCGGATCTGCCACCAATAGTCGGACGCCTCTTGAGCATAGTTTGCAACCTCGGACAGCATGTGTTTTCGAATTCTCTTTGCCGAATTCTCGCACAACCAAAAAAGAAAGGCTTCAGCTTCGAATTGGGAGTTCATTACACGGCTGCAGACATTTTCAATGCGCTCGACTGCAAGTTCAAGGATCTCGGCGTCCTCTTCTTGCCAGAGGCTACCGAGGTAGGGCGTTGAACCGATTAGAGACATCCAAAGAGAAGGCAATTTGTGTCCCGATCGGCCCTTCGGAATCCAGTTTTCCGACGCCAAACAATGGTCCACCATTTCAATCCACCTGTGGGCGAAGAACCTCGCCTCCATCTTGTTCTTGGCTTCGTGGAACCAGTGACTTAGAAAGGCTTCGATCCATGACTCTGCGTGCCTTCCGAGATCCAGAATGGGTTGCCAATATCTTTCTGGACTCTCAATGGGTTTCATCTGCGAAATAACTGTCGCGAGTCGCTGCAACACCCACCTGTCTGAGTCATAGGGAATCCCTGCCTCTGTTACTTCTTGTGGGACGTGCTCTCCGTTTTTATCGAAGAATCGCGTGCCTGCTAGGCAGACGTCTAGAGCTTGATCCCAAAATTCCAAAAACACTGCACGTTCGGAATCATCAACCGCTTGATCGGGCAGAAATATATTAGCGAAAGTGCCGGCAATCTGAACCATATCAACCTTAGGTATCTTGATCAGCAAATGTACTTTTTCGGCTAACAAGTGACGTGAGTGGTTTCCCGGAGACCAAAGTTTGCCATTCGATATAGCTCGCTCTGCCCATTTGGGAAGTCCGGCATCGAAGTCATAGCACAAAAATCGTTGCGCAACCTCAGATTCCCATTTCGAAGTATCGAGTTCCTCTTTCGAATATTTGGAATCGGTAATTTCCCAGCGAATCACTGCCGATTCAAAGATCAAATTCACCAATTGCCAGAATCCGTCACCAAGTTCATTCCGTCGTTCAAAGGCACGCGACACCAAGATGCCCGCCGCACTATAGTGTTTCGCAAAAGCCAATTGCAGAACCGCTTCGCGCACAGCTGTATTCTCTTGGTCTTCCACCCAGAGAGATGGGACTGTGTCTGCGGCGAAATGTTCCCAAGTCTCTTGTCCTATCGCGTCGGGAGAATCAAATCGTGACCAAGCGGGCGGCTCTGCGAGAACATCAGCAAGTGTCTCAAGGCACCATTTCTCTTCATCGGGATGATCTTCAAGCCAGTCTCGATGCAGGAGAAACAAAACAGCAATCGTTCCCAGTAGGCTGTTCGCAACTGGTGAAAGTTCTAATACGTCTTCGTCTTCAGGCTCAAATCCCGCCAGGTCCTTCGCTTGCCGGATGAATGCGGGAATTTCTTCTTCTCCAAGCGTTTGTCCCTGAGAAATCATATTCCTACAGGTTAGGGGGAGTGAAATCAGCAGCATTTGCTTTTCATTACGAGAGATCACCTCCGGATCAGGTGCTAGATGCTCCGGAGGATAGTAGGAGAGGACTTTTCTTCCATCGGGCAGGCTGTCTTCTTTCCAGTTCTGCTCGTCAAATTGTGCAATCAACGCTTCCAGATTAGCCCGCCTTCGTTCATCAACAGGCTGTTCCAACTTGCTCCAGGCAATCCGCGCAGCAGAAAGAACTGTTCTTGTCTCTGGGTGATGGTGAAAGTGGTGAGCTGCAATTTGAACAAGCTCACGTTTTCTGTGTTCCATTGCGTCCCATTCTCGAGCTAGATTGAAGAACCATTCCCCTTCGAGAAACGAAGCGCCAGTGCCCATCAGCGCGCCCCCACCCCTTAGGAAACGCCTGTCCTCAAAGTAGATCTCCGGAACCAGAAGCAAGGGCCTCAACAGGCCGGCGAAGAGGTTTGGCGAGAATTTGCCAACCTCACAAAGCACCCCGAGAAAAGCCACCGATCGACTTGCTGTCAAGATTAGTTCAATCGCCGATGAGACATCCTGCTCCTTTTCCAGATTAAGATACAACCACTTCTCCACAGCCATTAGCGCTGACGACGTAATTTCCGTTTGCGAATGTCCGTGGTACCAGTGAAATACGTCAGGATCGCCTACAAAATGCCGTATCCCATCGGGAAGGGAAATATCAATACCGACGTTACGGCTACTTTCCTCGTATCGGGACTCCATCCAACGCTCAGTAGCAAAGTCAACTAAACGAATGATAGTCTGCAGTGCGGCCTCTACGCTTGCCCATAGAAATCGGAGAAAAGGTCCTCTTGTATAAAATCTCGGAGAGAAGCTGTGGACACGCTCAAGGCCGACCTCTTCCTCCCGCAGCTTCATCCAACGATGGTCCGGTGGTTCCTTTTTTGATGGGCGGTACTCAATCAGCAATGCCAGGATAATCTCCTGTGCAAGGTCTGGCGCGGTCACCATAATGACATTTAGCGCATCCGAGTCCAAACAAGTCGAACGGAACGAATCGCAAACACGGATACATGGTCCTTCAGGCCAAGGTGGCTGCTCGGTCTCAATCCAACCTTGAAAGCTAGAAGTTACGCGGGCTACTGTCCCGGGTGGCCGATAGCCTTCAAATAGTTTTCCATCTTCCTTTGTGGGCTTAACTCGCCCAGCAGCTTTAAGTAACAGGTTTCGCACATCATCTGGCCGAACTGAGAAGGCTTCAATCAATGCCTTGTAAGGCAACTTTTCGGCATCCTTAGGAGCGCGGTAGTAAAATGTATCTACGCACATTTCTTGGGTGGCAAGGTCAATTGCAAGGGCCGCGGCCTCTTGCCGACCAGGCCAGTTCTCTCGGGTCGACCGGAGCCAAGTTCGAGCAATTCGAGCAGTCTCGGTAGGAGCAAGAGCGAGAACGTCCAGAGAATGGTTTGCCAGAGCGCCAACCACGCCGATCCAGTACATGCCAAGTGGAATTCTTTCAACCGTTCGAGCTTCTTGCGGGTCTATTCCAGCTTGGATTGAGAGGGCCATGTAGCTGGGATTGGGCATGGATGCGATGTGCTGAAAGCGCTTCAAATACGCATTCAAAAGTGTGCCATTATCCTCAGCCAACACCGACCAAACACTATCTAATAGCTTCCGGGCATTACCTGCAAAAACTAGCGATTCGAGAAGAATATCGCGCCCACCTGGTGTTGCCAATACTGTTTCCTTCCACTGTTCGCCGGTATCATCGGTTTCAAGGAGATACAGTCCATACAACCGAATAGCCGCGTGCCAGTGCGGAATTGAGAAGCGTGTTTTGCAATACTGTTCAAGGCTCTCATCCTGGGTTGTAATTGCGCGAAACCTCGCCCAGTCAGAAATCAAATCGTGCGTGAAAGAAACCGTTCCGCGATCATGATCGGTTTTCAGGAAATTCGAGGACTGACTGACCAAATCAAGCTCCTCACCGGTAAGTTCTGCTTCAGGCACCTCAAACTGTCCCAGGTCCGCATTTTGAATCGCTAGTTTTTGTAGGAGTTGATCTCGGTGTGCACTCTTGGGACCAGATCGCACCGAGTTGCGCCAATACCACGCAATCATTTCGGTTTCTCCAGTGATTGCCTGATGGTTTGGTACGTGTCCCTGAGCAACGGCGCCACACAAGAGATCGAGCACCTTAAGGTTCTGCATCCATCGAGTAAGGTGTGGACGTTGAGCCAGGCTTCTAAGCGTTGAGAACTCGCGCCAGACAGGCTCCAAGGATTCGAAGGTTGGAAGATCGATTGTTAACGTATTCCATGTGACTCGATGCCCAAATTGCAGGATGGTTTCAAGGCTTACACGCTCCCACGACTCCTCCCTTGCCGTAACCAAGAATCTCCAGGTGCATCCGGAGTCGGAAAGCGAAACCATATTCAGAAGCAGACTCAACTCCGCAAAATGCGTTTCTTCCTGCAGCCTTTCAGCGTTGTCGAGGATGATCAACCCGCGGCGATGTCGGCCACTCGCCAAGACTTCCCTCAAGGTATGATCCAAATTCTGGTGCGAAGCCAATGCCTCGACATAGCCTGGTCTCATCAACTCGCCCTTGAGCCAGATCACGTCACCGGATTCTTCAAACTCTTTGGCTACTGCCTTCGCAATGGCCGATTTTCCAGTGCCTGACGGACCAATGAGCGCGACAAAACGCGATTCAAATTGCCCCATCACCTTGGAAACTAAGGCATCACGATTGATCGCTACCGTTCCGGCCATCCGATGCGGTATTGCGTCCACTTGGGTGCCCATCCACTGAGACAACTTCTCCCAATCGCGCGCAAAATCAGGAAAATCTCGAAGTTCAACAATCTTGCGTGCCTCTTGCCTGAGTTCTTCACACGTCAAACCGCCACCAGCCCTTCGCACTTCCTGGGCGATGCGGCACAAGCGGTCCCACAATCGACCGCTATCAGCAGTTGATCCGCTTTGGACAAGGTGGGAGCAAATGAAGCGAGCCAATGCTTCCGATGAAGAATCCGTGTGTTCGAAATCCAATTCCACCACCGACATCTTTTTCAAAATTCGGCCAGGAAGCTTTTCATACTCCTGGAGTTCTTCGGATAGATCATCGGGACAAGCACATGAATCGTGAATGCTTCGTTCGGCTGGGGAAGCGTAGCCCGAGGTAAAAAGGCGTTCAGCAAGTTGAGCCGGTGTTTGCCATCTGGCTTTCAACAGAAGGCTTTGAATCGCCACCTTCGGCGGATCGGGGTGGGGAACACAGATTAGACCAAACCCGTCTAAATCTTCGTCCATCACTTCCGATGAGCGATGCAAAAGAAGCTCCCACGCAGCCCTAACCAAAGTAGTTGGAGCGGCTACTTTCGTAAATTGGAGATTGCTCTTAATTGAAAGCGCTGTGTGATGGTTACCGCGCTCGCTGATCGTAAGCAGCAGGTCATCCAACCCATTCCAACCATCTACTTGCGTTTGGCAGTCGATCCGCTCGATGGTCCCGTTGGCCCTGAACGGCGAAGTACCAGCAAGCATCCAAACCAAATAGTAGGCAACCACCTGGTCCTCGTAAGAGAATCCTCCTCCAGCGGTTTGCTTTGGTGCTGCGACATCCTTCACCACTTTAAATACTCGTCCAGAAGCCTAACAAAGCAAGAACTCAGGAGATGCTCAGAACGCGTTCTTCATCCAATCACCAGAATGTGCGGCTTTTCGCTCACCACTCAGCCCTCGAACAAATTTACGATGCGTGGTAGATCTTTTTGATGTGGTTAACGCATTGCTGGCGAAAATGAAGAACGTCCACGCCCAACAGGCTCTACGGTGTATCCCTGGGCTCATCGAAACGTTTACGGTCAACACGCTTAGCTGCTCCCGCCACCCAAGCGAAAGCAATCCAACTGAGGTGATGCCGTCGCCTACATTTGGCGATTCAGCAATAAGCCGCGGCATCACCGAAGACCTTTATTGAAATTGAAATTGATCCAACGCCATGCCTACGGCTTCCGAAACTTTAACAACTACCGCCTGCGCGTCATTGCCGAGTGCGGATGAAAAACAGCAATCCCCCAAACTTTGATGTGCCCGGCCCAAAAAAGAGCCGAAGGTCGGAATTGAACCGACGACCTATTCATTACGAATGAATTGCTCTACCCCTGAGCTACTCCGGCATTAGGCGGAAGGGATCATACCTTTTGGCTGCGAATTGTCAACTGGTGGCCGCTTTCAAAGCCTTTCTCATGATGTCAACCGGTGCGTCTCGGTTGAACCAGTATTCGTAGGAGATGGCTCCCTGCCACAAAAGCATGCTGAGGCCGTTGGCGAAGCGGGCGCCCTGAGACTGGGCGTTGTCCAGAAACCGCGTGTGGGGCGGGCTGTAGACCATGTCGTAAACGAGATGGTGCGGCTGAATGAGGCGAGCCGGCAGCGGCTCCTGATCCGAGCGTTTCATCCCGAGGTTGGTCGCGTTGATGATGAGATCCGTGTGGTCCAGTTGGTCCGCGAGCAGGGATTCGTCCCACGGGAGCGCTTCGAGCCGTTCAACCGGGCCAATGAGGGCATCGCCTTGAAAGTCCGCGGCGACTTCTTCCTTGATTGCTTCCGCCTTGGCGACGGTCCGATTGACGAGAACAAGTCGTTCGCATTGATCAATCGCACACTGAATGGTGACGGCACGCCCGGCGCCGCCTCCCGCTCCCAGGATCATGATTCGGAGGTCGTGCAGATCGACGGAAAATTCGTCGCGAATGGCTTGCCGGAAGCCCGGAGCATCGCTGTTGAAGCCGGCGATTTCGCCTGCATCAAAAACCAGGGTGTTGACGGCTCCGATGCGTTCGGCCACGGGATCGATGCGATCCACGAGTTTGGCGATCTCCGTTTTGTGGGGAATCGTCACATTGACTCCGAGGAAGCCGTGCTTTTGGAACAGTTGAACGGCTTCGGGAAGTTCGCCGGGCTTCAGGTGAATTCGGACGTATTCCGCATGGATCCCGGACGCTTTGAGGGCGGGATTGTGCATCTGGGGAGATGCGGAGTGTTCAACGGGATCGCCGATGACGGCGAGAAGGGGAGGTGGGTCGAGCTGTGAAGTGACAGTTTCCCAATCCTGCAAGTCTGAGAGATCGTAAACTGATTTTGCTTCAGCCATTGGGGTTCTAAACTTTGGAAATTGCCGCTTCGATTCTGGAGACGGAACGATCTCTTCCCAACCGATCGAGAATGGTGGTGAGGGCCAACCCGCCGGTTTGGCCACTGACTGCGACACGACAGGGAAACATGAGTGCTCCTTTTTTGAGTTCCAGTTCCTTTGCCGCGTCATCGATAGCCTGGTCCGCGGCTTCTCCGGACCATTTCTTGACGTCCGCGAAGTGTTTGCTCAGCGATTTTAGAATGTTTTTGATTCCCTCGCGTGTCTTCATTTTTTCAAACGCCTCGCCGTCTTGGGTGTAGTCGTCGCGATAAAGCGAGGAGAGCCACTTGGGTGCGTCTGAGAACTTTTTGATTTTGTCGCGAATTTCCTCGAGCAGCGCGTCCGGAACGTCGGCTTTTTCCGTGGGGAGGCCATGTCCAGCCAAAAACGGAGCCACGGCTTCGCGAAGTTCCGCCGGTTTCATGGAATGGATGTATTGGGAACTGAACCATTCGCACTTGTCGTAATCGAAACGGCCATTCGCGCGATTGACGCCGCTGATCTTGAACTTCTTGAGCAGTTGTTTCGGCGGAATGATTTCGGAATCGTCTTTTGGCGACCATCCGAGCATCGCGAGATAATTCACGACCGCATCGGCGTGAAATCCCATGTTTTTGTATTCGTGAATCGCTGATCCGCGGTCGCGTTTGCTCATTTTTGAGCCGTCGCCGTTCAGAATCAGCGGAATGTGGGCAAACTTGGGAGGTGTGGCTCCAAACGCCTCGTAAAGGTCGAGGTGCCGAGGCGTGTTCGAGAGGTGATCTTCACCGCGAATCACGTGGCTGATCTTCATTTCGATGTCATCCACCACACTGACAAAGTGAAAAATGTAGCTTCCGTCAGGGCGCCGAATCGTCATATCCGGTTCCTCGCGGTCTTTAAACTCCGTCTTGCCGCAAATCAGGTCATTGATCGTGCGGTCGGTGTTGGGCCCGCGAAATCGCATGGCGCCTTCGTCCTCATAGACGAGGTCCGCACGCTTCAGCTTGTTGAAATACTTGTCGTAGATCTTGGTGCGTTGGCTTTGACGATAGGGGCCGAATTTGCCCCGCGTTTGCTTGCCGACCGCATTGATGCCCTCGTCCCAGTCCAGCCCGAGCCAGCGCAGCCCGTCAAAAATCGCTTGGTCAGATTCCTCGTCGTTTCGCTCCTTGTCCGTGTCCTCAATCCGCAAGACAAACGTGCCTTTTTGGCTTCTGGCGAACAACCAATTGAAGAGGGCGGTGCGTGCTCCTCCAATATGGAGCATGCCGGTGGGAGATGGTGCAAAACGGACGCGGATATCGCTCATAGCCTAGTTAGGGACCATGCCGCTGATCGAGGTGATTTTCAACTCTTTGGTTCTCGACCACTCGAATGGCTTCGGCTACAGGGAAAGTGATATGAGAAAATTCCCACCATGGGTCCAGATTCTTACCGCTTTGGCGTTAGGCGCCATTTTTGGCGGATTTATCAACTATCTGTCGACAACCGCAGCGAGCGATCCTGATTCCGCAGGAGTTCGTTTTTCTCAAACCTATATTGGGATCGCAGACTACGTCGGCGGACTGTTCATGTCCGCTTTGAAGATGATCATTGTTCCCCTGATTTTTTCTTCCGTTGTCGTGGGAATCGCGGGGGTCGGCAATCAAAAGGGATTCGGGCGCCGAGGGCTCAAAACCCTGCTGTATTACGTTTCGACCAGTTTCTTCGCGATCCTGATTGGTCTGACCTTCGTCAATCTGGTGAAGCCGGGATTTGTCGATGGAAAGCCGAATCCGGAGATTCGGGAAATGATTGAAGGCAGCGCCGACTCACTTGAAGAACGGGTTGCGGCAAAAGTGGCGGGTCAGGATCGAGAGTCTCTGAATTCTGTGTGGGACATCTTTGCTCGAATGGTCCCCAGCAACATTACGGAAGTCTTCGCCGACAATGGGCGCATGTTGGCGCTGATCTTCGTCAGTTTGCTGGTAGGATTCGGGATCCTGCATGTCAGCGAGGCGGCGCGAACCAGTCTGCTGGGAGTTTTCAAATCGGTGAACGAGTTGATGGTGCTGTTGACAGGGTGGATCATGGTTTTGGCACCGATTGGCGTTTTCGCGCTGGTGACCGAGACGTTCGCCACCAGTGGGTTCGAGATCATTGGTTTGGTGGCCAAGTATTTTGTTGTCGTCCTCCTCGCTCTCGCGACCCACATGTTCGTGATTTTGCCGCTCATCTTGAAGTACGTGGCGAAAGTCAGCCCCCTCAAGCATTTCATGGCGATGCGAAATGCGCTTTTGACCGCGTTCTCGACCTCTTCCTCGTCGGCAACCTTGCCGATTACGATTCGCGCGGTTCGCGAAAATGTGGGCGTTTCGGATCGCACGGCGAGTTTTGTGCTACCGCTGGGGGCGACCGTAAATATGGACGGAACGGCGCTCTATGAATGCGTAGCCGTTATTTTTGTGGCGCAAGTAATGGGAGCTCAGCTCGCCGTTTCCCAGCAGCTGACCGTCGTGCTTTTGGCGTTGTTGACGAGTATTGGAGTTGCCGGCGTGCCTTCAGCCAGTTTGGTTGCCATTGTCATCATCGTCCACAACGTCCTGGTTCCAATTATTGGAGCGAGTGCCGATGCGGTGATTGGCCTGCTTCTTGCTGTTGATCGTCTTTTGGATATGTCTCGAACCGCAGTCAACGTCTTCAGTGATTCTTGTGGAGCGTTGGTTGTCGCCAAACTGGAAGGAGAAACTGGATTACTCGAGGATCCAATGCATACCGCTCACGCGAACCCTAATTGATACCATGTCAGAGGATTTATCGGCCAACGTAGATACACAGCCTCACAAGCCGAGGAGAGCCCGGTATTTTGTGACCGGTTTGTTCACCGTCATCCCTTTGGGGGTCACCGCGATCATTCTTTACTACCTCGTCAAAGGTCTTTCGCGGATTGGCAGCAAACCGGCGGAATTGGTTCAGAATCGACTCGAAAAGTCGTTTGGAGGAGGGGATCCGGAAGGATTGATGCGCTTCATCACGACGGAGTGGTTTCGAGACTGCATGGCCGTTTTGATCGTGATCGCGTTGGTCTACTTTTTGGGGATGCTGACGAGCAACCTGGTAGGACGCAAACTGGTGAAGCTCTTTGAGTGGTTCATGGACCGGATTCCTTTTGTCCGGTCCATTTACGGGGGGATGCGAAAGCTGGTGGATTTGCTGCAGCAGGACACCGGGGCTGATGTGCAACGGGTCGTTTTGATTGAGTTTCCCAGTTCGGAAATGAAGGCGGTGGGGTTGGTGACCCGCACCTTTGCCGATAAGGACACGGGCCGGAAGTTGGCCGCGGTTTACGTGCCCACCACGCCGAACCCGACCAATGGCTACGTCGAGATCGTGCCGGTGGATCGCATTATCTCAACGAATTGGTCCTTTGATGAAGCGATCTCCTTCATCGTTTCGGGAGGCGCGGTCGCTCCGGATCAGATTCCCTATTCGAAATCGGAAGGGAAGTTGCTCGAACCCAAGGTCGAGCCTAAGCCGTAAGCTGCGGCAGGAGAATCACGATCACCAGATTGAGAATTCCGACGAGGGCTGCGACCAGGATCAGGCTGGAAATGAGGACGAATCCAGCCTCAAACCCGACGAGAAGACGCAGGGTGGTTTGATCCGTTCCCAGGTTTGCGAGGCTTTCGAATTCCCGCGCTCGCAACCGGTGGGAGAGAACAAAAACGAGCGCGGCAATCAGGGATGCAGCGACAGCAACTGCGATGAGTGACGCGATCACCAGATTGCGGATCTGAAAGACCGTATTGAACAACTCCACCATCACCTGGTCCGGGCGGACGAGTTGGCCCGGGGCTGAGTCGGTCTGATAGCGGCCCAGCAAGATTGTCTCCGCCTTTTGGTCGCGAGGGATGATGATCGCGGCGGAGATCGGAAGATCGCCGGGATCACCATGAAAATGGAAGCTCTTCACGTTGTCCGCGGTGATTTCCGTGAACTCGACAATTTTCGCGTTGATCGCCGTATTGTTCCCTTCCACATCGAGGATCTCGGATTCGGTGGCCTCATTGTGCCCGTGGGCGATACCTTCAATCACCCACGTTGTCTTGAGGTCACAGAAAATGGCACGATCGTCGGAACTTCCCGATGGAGCCAGAACTCCGGTGATTCGCATTTTGAGCGGATAAACACCCGCGATATCAAAGGTCTGTTCCGGAGTCGAGGAGATGGTATCTCCGGGGCCGAGTTGGAGTTTCTGGGCAACTTCCGCCCCAAGCACGCAGTCTCCCAATCGTCCAAAAAGCCGGCCATCAGCGATCTCGAGGTCGCGAAATCGAAAGTAGTCAATGGAGGTTCCGACAATCCGATGTTTGCGCGCCTGGTAGCGAGCGTAGATCGGGATGTAGCGTCCCATGCCCTGGTCGGTTGCTTCCGCGGCCAGATTGGAAGTGATGTTCACCACATCAGGCTTGGAAAAATAGAGGCCGTTGAAAACCAGTTCCAAAGGGCTGCCGTGGCCGCCCAGCAAGAGCGGAGTCGCTTCAGCACGAGAACGCAGGTGAGCTTCCGCTTTGTGAACCAAGAGAAAAATTCCAATTGGCAGGAAAAGGCTCAACGTGATCGCGGAGATCAAGAGGATGGCTTTCCCGCGATGTTGCAGGAGGTATCGCCAGCCAAGGTAGAGAATTCCGCGCAGGTTCATGACATCAGGGATGGCAGGTTGACCGTTCGCTCGAAATTTCCAAGAAGCTGGTGATCGTGAGTCACCATCAACAAGGTTGCCTTCTGTGCCTTGGCCTGACCAATGAGCAGGTCCACAATCCGTTGCTGATTGTCAGGATCGAGGCTGCCGGTGGGCTCATCGGCGAGGAGAAGCTTGGGACGAGTGATCAAGGCGCGACAAATCGCGACCCGCTGGCGTTCCCCCTGCGACAGCTGTTTTGGGTAAGCCTCGAGCAGCGCTGAAATCCCCGTTTCGCGGGCCAGGGAGTCCACCCGCTCGTGGAGATTCTCATTCGAGCTGAGCTTGGACGTCAGGTGAAACGGAAGGAGGATGTTGTCCCGGGCGGAAAGGTAGTCGAGCAACTCAAACTCCTGGAAAACCAGGCCAATGCTGGAGATTCGGAACTGGCGAATCTGGTGCTCGCTCAAGTCCGTCAACGACTCTCCCAAGACACGGAGATTTCCGTCCTGAGGACGCAAGATTCCTGCGATGAGACGAAGCAGGGTCGTTTTGCCGCAACCACTTGGGCCAACCACCGCAATGGTCTCCTCTTCTGCGGCAGCAAACTCACGAACCTGAAATTGGAAGCGTTCGTTGGGATAGCGAAAGCGGATGTTGTTCAACACCAGGGTCACAGTCTTCCTTCTTCAACAATTTCCAGTTCGGTAAGCTTCCAGGTCTCCCCGCGCGGTTCAATCACAAGCCAGGCATGGTAGAAATTGGGGCGTTTGTGAGTATGTCCCCAATGCGTCACTTCCCCCACGGCACGCCATTCGACATCGGCGCGAAACCCCTCGCGTTCCTCGATCGGTTCGGCAAAGGTTTCGCGAAGATCGACGGTCGTCACCTTGACCCGCGGGCCGCCCTGATCTTCCAATTCCAACCCTCGCCGGATTTCCAGGTAAATCTGTTCGAGGAGAGCGCCATCGACGGACGCCGCCAACGTGTCGTAGATCTTTGATTCATCGCGGTAATCAAAGGCGTGGTAAATATTTCTCAGCAACGCGTAAACGACTTCATCGACATAGGTTTCCTCATAGGCGGGCAGATCGCTGATTTCTTGCTCCAGTGGAACCCTTCCAAATCCCCAGAGAAGCGGGGCTCCCACCAAGCAAAGCACCGCCGCGATCCCCAGTGGCAGATTCGCTCGTGGCGGTGCCAGGCGTCCCACGATGCCAATCAACAGGGCGCACCCCATCAAAACGAGGCTGGGAATGGGGAGTTCGGTCGGCCCGGTCTCGGCGCTGGCCACTACGGCGGGAACGGGAAGCAAAGTCGGCAGTTTGGCATTGGCCGGGACGTTCCACTGTTGTTTTTGATTGGCCTCGGAAAAGGCGAGCGTCGCTTTCCCCGCGCCGGTGACGAACACAACCGGCACCTGCAGATCGGGACGAGGGAAAAAATCCCAGGTGAGTTCCAAAACCTCGGGATAGCCATTGGTGGGGACCGCATAGACCGCCGCAATCATCGCCTCCGCGACCGCGATCTCCGCGCGATCGTCGGGAATGACGCCGAGTTCGTCCGCAATGCGCACAAACTGAATGCGGTCCAACTTCAGATTTGCCGGGGAGCCATCCATGGTCAGCGGGCTGGCCTGATCAAACTTCTCCTGAAATTCGGCGAGAATCGCTTCGCGTTGTTCCTGTTTGATCACGTCTCCCAGTTCCGCAGCTGCCTGCCACTTGGGATAGGCGCGGAGGTAGACCGCAAACTCTTTTCTCAATTCAAAGGGTTCAACGTAGACGTATCCATGAACATCCTCGGTCGGCACCTGGGCCTGCACCGGGATGGCAAAGAGAAGGAGAAAAAGTTGGGGGATGAGCCAGCGAGTCACGAGAAAAGGTTTGCACGAGATTGTCGCAGGCTTCTGCGAGGTTCAACTGGGAAATCGGAATCTCATCGCGCAGCTTGCTGAGAGGATAAATCCGGGTTCATTGATGGAAACTGCTGGTTATGAAAATCCCTCTGCTCTTTACCGCGTTTCTGGTTCTCTCCTCCACAGCATTTGCCATTCCGGATTCCTTTGGCGGCTTTTTCATCAATCCCGCCGGTGCCCGGCTCGAAGACGTTGCCAACCGAAAAGCGACTTGGGAACCGAATGGTGAACTGAAAGGAAAATGGGGACTGTGGAAGGAATCCGACAATCACGATACCAGTCTGGAGATTCAGCGCCTGGAGATGCGGGCGATCGTCTTCGGCGTCGAAGCAAAGCAGGTGACGGTTCACAAGCGTGATAATCGGAATGTGAGATTCGAGATCCATTATCCTGCCAGTGAACAAAATCCCGGTCGAACCACGCGCCAGGTTCTTGCGAACATTCGGGCGTGGAGTGGGGCCGACCTCTCACCCCAGAATCCGGCGATCGCCTTTGAGAATCTGGAAGTGAGCATCGGCCGACTTTCCGACGGAGGGTTGCAGGTTTTTTTGGAGCCCCGTAATTCGTGAAAAAGTGGCTGCTGCTGTGGTGTTTGGGGACGGCAATCGGGGGTTCGGCTGAATTTCCAGTTCGGCAGGCCCTGACGGATTCCACAACGTGGGCGAACCCGGACTTCCTCCAGATTTGGCAGCCCCAATCCGCAGTCACCCGGATTTCCTCCAAGCATTGGCCCGAACCTGAGCCGGTTTTTGGACATCAACCCCATGCGATCACGGCGAGATTCGTGGACGGCGCCATTCAGTCGATCACCCTGCTGTTTCTGGATTCCGGAACGCACTTTGGTTACGTGCCTCGCGAGAATGCCGCGAAAACTCAGGAAGAACATCGGGAATCGTTTCGCACCCGGGTTGAGGAAACCGCGCGGGACGTGGAAGCTGGGTTAATTTTGCTGGCGAAAAGTGCGAACGGAGATGTTGGAATTCTCGGCGAAAACCAGCTTCTGAAACAGCGCGTGAAGCTCTTTCAATTGGGGGATCTGACGGCACGTCTGCATTACCTTGAGGAGCAGTTGGTGAAGGTGACGCTGTTTCCCGAGGACAAGCCGGCGCAAACCTGGCTCAGTGGAGCCCGATTAGGAAGCGAGAAAGCCGCTTGGGCGGAACTGATCGCTTCAAGGGTGAAGATTCAGGAAAATGGGGATCGGGTTTTGTCTCAGGTTCCGATGTTTCCTCAGGGCGACCGCGCGTATTGCGGGGTGTCGTCGTTGGCGATGACCGTTCAATACCTTGGCCTGGCGATGGAAACGGAAGATCTCGCGGCCGCAGCAGGAATTCGATATGGCAGCACTCGCGGCGCCCGAATTCGCGAAGTCTATCAAGCGGCGTTTTATGAACTGGGAATGCGGCTGCCGCGTCGCGAGGTTTTCGATTTTGAAAAGGCCGTTGAAACGATCGATGCAGGCATTCCCGTTATCGTCTGGCGCCGGTGGCGTGCCGAACGCGATTACCTTCACACGCAATTCGCGCGACGTTTTCAAAGCGACCCAACCCTGGAATTGCCGCTCCCGGATGAGGGCGATCGAGAATTTTGGCCGCAGCCGTCAGACTACAATCATGCCTCCGTCATCACCGGTTACAACGGCGATCGCGGTGAAGTGATATTCACGGAAAGCTGGGGCGAACGCGTCCGAAACCGGCGAATGCGGGTCGAGGAGATGAAGGCGACGAGCTACTACTCGTTCTACCCCGCTTTTTGAGTGGCGTTAGAAGGATTCCGATTCGCGCTGCCAGGGCGCCTTGCCTGCCAGGTTCACGTGTTTCAGGAGTTCGTTGAAGAGCTCTTGGTATTTTTGGGGAGCCTTTTCGCGGGGAACCGAGGTCGTTTCGCCAGTATCATTGCCGACATGGAACAATTGGTAGGGCTCGAATGGTGTGTTGCGCAGGAGCTTCCA
This sequence comes from uncultured bacterium, assembly GCA_963977015.1. Taxonomy (GTDB): domain Bacteria; phylum Verrucomicrobiota; class Verrucomicrobiia; order Verrucomicrobiales; family DEV007; genus JBCDHN01. The sequence continues at coordinate 89,822 of CAXBMO010000010.1, forward strand.
GTCTCCGATCCGCGCGGCATGGTAGGGGATGCCGCCGTATTTGGTTCCGCCCTCAAGCCGAACCCAGAAGAGTGGCCGGGCCAGATCTGTCTCAAACGGTTGCCCCAGCAAAAGTGGGGAAAACGATTCGCCGTCGATCGCATGGGAAAATTTCGCGCCTGCGATCTCGGCAAGGGTCGGATAAAAATCCATCGTGATTCCCAGATGATTGGATCGCGTGCCCGCAGCGATTTTGCCGGGCCAGACCGCACACGTGGAAACGCGAATGCCGCCCTCCCACATTTCCTGTTTTCCGCCACGAAGAGGCAGATTGCGTGCTCCGACGTTGCTTTGACCTCCGTTGTCCGAGGTGAAAACGATCAACGTTTCTTCGCGCAGCTTCAACTCGTCCAGCTTGGCCACGACCTGCCCAATTCCATGATCCAGGTGTTCGATCAGGGCGACCAGTTTCGCTCGCCTGTCGGTCATTCCGGCTTCGCGAGCCTTCACCTTTTCCAACCAATCCTGAGGCGGCTGAATCGGCGTATGAGGCGCGTTGTAAGCCAAAAATAGAAACCAGGGTTGGTCCGGTGCCACGGATTCACGCTCATTGATGTAATCGATCGACCACTGCGAGAACAGATCCGTCGCGTGTCCCTCCGGATGAATCAGGTCGTCATTCAGCCGCATGTATTCGATGCCGTGACGCTTGTGCTCGTAATAGTCGTCCATCATGTCACCGAGCCAGCCATGAAAGTGGTCGAATCCGCGATCGTGAGGGCGATCCGGCTTCTCCAAACCCAGGTGCCATTTGCCAACCAAGGCCGTGTGGTAACCCGCGCTTTTCAAAACCGCAGGCAACAGCGGGACATCTTCCCTCAGTTTTCCCCAACTGGTGGGCCTTCCCTCCAGCGGTGTGCGGATGACCCCGGGGACACCGGATTTGTCCGGATACATTCCGGTCATGAACGAGGCGCGGGTCGGAGAGCAAACCGGACAATTCGCATAGAATTGATCGAACCGCATTCCTTCGGCCATGAGGTTGTCGATGTTTGGCGATTTCAGGTCAGGCGTGCCATAGCTCGACAGGTCGCCATATCCCAAGTCGTCCACCATAATGAACAAGATGTTCGGTTGCGAAGCTGAAGCCGTGAGAGCCAGACAGAATACGGCAAGGGAAAGGAAGAGGGGTTTGATCATTTCCCGAACATGAACTGAGTCAAATTCAGGTCAAGTGAGATGGCGAAATGACCTGTTTATAGGCACGCGTTTGGGGAAATTGAGGCAACTCCGCCAAGAATTTGCGATTCGAGATGACCCATATACTGTCACGCCATGTCCCTTCGTCTTGAGATGTTGCAAGTAGCGCGACTGGCTCCCTCCTTACTGGGAGACGCGGTTGAGTTGATCGAAGGATTCGTGCGTGGAAGCCAAAATGAGGACGGCGGCTTCGGCGATCGCGATGGAAAGAGTGATCTCTATTACACGAGTTTTGCGATTGATGCCCTGACCGCCCTGCAAAAGGATTTGCCGGAATCGCAGATCGCGGATTTCCTCAACCATTTTGGAGACGGGGAGGGATTGGACTTTGTGCACTTGTGTTGCTTGGCGCGTTGTTGGTCCGCGTTGAAGTCCGAAACGGTCAATTCGGCTGATTTGGAGGGAATTTTTGGCCGAATTGAGGAGTTTCGAACGCCGGAAGGCGGCTACGAGCAGTCGCCGACGGCTCAGCATGGTTCCTGTTATGGATGTTTGTTGGCTTATGGCGCCTATGCCGATCACCAGCGAACGCCTCCCAGTCTGGACGGACTAACGAAGTGTCTCGACGGCCTCCGAACCAGCGAAGGTGCCTGGGCCAACGACACCAACATCCCGATCGGTTCGGGGCCTGCAACTGCGGCGGCGGTCACTCTTTGTCGGAATTTGCGGCATCCTATGGCCAGCGAGGAGACTGCCAATGCCCTCATGCAATGCTTTGATGTGGAGAGTGGAGGCTTCAAGGCGATTCCCAATGCTCCGATGCCGGATTTGCTTTCTACCGCGGTGATTCTGCACGCCTTAGACGGATTGCAGGCCCCCTTGGCAAAGCTCAAAGAGCCATGTCTGGATTTCATCGATACGCTTTGGACGAACGAAGGCGGGTTCCATGGAACCTGGGCCGATGATGCCCTCGATGTGGAATACACGTATTACGGGTTGCTAGCCTTGGGACATTTGGCACTGTAAGCGCCCTAACATGCATCCCGATCTCGATCAGATCATCACCAACGCGCGTTCAAGTCTGCTGGCCGAACGAAACCCTCAAGGCCACTGGACCGGTGAACTCTCGTCCAGCGCGCTTTCGACCGCGACGGCGATTGTTGCGCTTCACTGCGTCGATCCCGCCAAACACGCCGATTTGATTCGAGGCGGAGCGAAATGGTTGATTGATACTCAGAATGAAGACGGAGGCTGGGGAGATACGACGATTAGCCTTTCCAATATTTCGACGACGATTCTGGCGTGGTCGGCGCTGAGTCTGGTCAGCCCGGAAAATCGGAACGAAATTGAACGTTCACAGGGCTGGATTCAGCAAAACGTGGGAGGAACGGAGCCCGCCTTGCTGGTCAAGAAGGTCACGGAGCGCTATGGCCGCGATCGAACGTTTGCAGTTCCCATTTTGATGACCTGTGCGATTTGCGGTCGTCTCGGAGAGGATAAACGGGCTTGGAGTCGCGTTTTGGCGCTTCCGTTTGAGTTGGCGGCATTGCCGCGAGAATGGTTCGCGGCGCTTCGGTTTCCGGTCGTGAGTTACGCGCTTCCTGCCCTGATCGCGATTGGTTATGCCCGCTTTTTTAATGCGCCGCCGTTGCCGCCGCTTTCGAATATTCGTGCCAAAGTCTGGCCGAAAGCGTCGGAACTGCTGACGAGGATTCAGCCCGAAAGCGGCGGTTTTCTCGAAGCCGCGCCTTTGACGAGTTTTGTCACCATGGCGCTGGCGGTCTCCGGTCAACGTGATCATTCCGTGGTGATCAAGGGAAGCCAATTCCTGGTTGAGTCCGTCCTGGAAGACGGAAGCTGGCCGATTGACACGAATCTCGCGACGTGGACGACCACCCTGGCGACGAAAGCTCTTACCATTCGAGGAGAGGATCCGGATTTCAGCGAAGACGCGCGATCGAGCATTCTCAAGTGGTTGCTCGATCAGCAATACAAGGAGGTGCATCCCTACACCGGCGCGGCGCCGGGTGGCTGGGCATGGACCGATCTAACGGGAGGTGTGCCGGATGCTGACGACACGCCGGGGGCGCTCCTTGCGCTTCGCGCTCTGAATGGAAATCCTGGCGAGGAGTTGACCGACGCGGCGACTCAAGCGGTGGCGTGGTTGTTGGATCTGCAAAATCGTGATGGCGGGATGCCGACATTTTGCCGTGGTTGGGGAACCCAGCCGTTCGATCGCTCGAGTCCGGATTTGACGGCCCACACGCTGCGGGCTTGGAATGCGTGGAAAGAAGACGTGGATTCGCGAGTTCGAGCCAATTTGGATCGGGGAGCTGATCGAGCATTGATGTTTCTGCGCAGGGAGCAGGCCCGGGATGGCTCATGGACGCCACTCTGGTTTGGCAATGAGCGCGCCAAGGAGGAGACCAACAAGACCTACGGGACGGCGATGGTCCTGCTGGCGCTTCGTGAGATTGAAGATTGGCAGCCGGTTTCCAAGAACATGGGGGGAAGTGCGATGACTTGGTTGCTGTCGAATCAGAACGAAGACGGCGGCTGGGGCGGGGAATTGGGTTGCCCCTCGTCGATCGAGGAAACGGCTTTGGCGCTTGATGCGATTGCGGCCGGGCTTCCGCGTGACATCAGCAGCGATCGAGTGGTCGCGAAGGCGATTGAGTTCCTCAAGGGCGCGACCAAGGGCGGTACGGAGTTCTCCCCATCACCGATCGGCTTCTACTTCGCCAAACTTTGGTATTTTGAGCGTCTCTACCCGAAAATCTGGACCGTTTCCGCCTTGGAGCGGGTGAAACGCAATCAGCCGAAGCCTTCCTGAGGTGCTAGGAGTGTTCGAGGTAGGCCGCTTGGATCTGCTTCAGGAAATCATCTTGGTCGGTTGCCCACCAGCGGTTTGAAAAGACCTCGACCTCGTTGAAGCCGTCGAATCCGGCTTCTTCGACCCACCCGCGAATTTGTCGAATGTCGATACAGCCTTCGCCCATGAGGCCGCGATCATTGAGTAAGTCGGAGGTTGGCGTCATCCAATCGCAAATGTGGAAGGCAAAGAGGCGGTTTTTGGCCGCCGTCAGTTGGATTTGGGATTCCAAATCAGGATCCCACCAAATGTGGTAAACATCGGCTGCGATTCCAACCAGTGGATGATTGAGTTGATCGCAAACGGCGTTGGCGCTCGCCATGGAATTGATCGCGCTGCGATCATCGGCATACATGGGATGAAGCGGCTCAATCGCGAGTTTGATGCCGTGTTCTTCCGCTTTGGGAAGAACGGCCGCGATGCCGTCGGCGATCTGCTGGCGGCTTGTTTCGAGAGGTTGCCCGGGAACGGCTCCGCAGACCAGGACGATCATGGGGGCGCCAAGCTCAGCGGCTTCCTCAATCGCCTTTTCGTTATCGATAATCGCTTTTTTCCGGTCAGTTCCGGACGTTGATGGGAAAAAGCCACCTCTGCAAAGGGAGGCGATTTCCAAATTTCGCGCCCTCAGGGCTTCACCCGTTTTGGCGATGTCGCGATTTTCCAGCCATTGGCGCCAGACGGTGATGCCCCCGACGCCGGCATCGGCGTATTTGTCCATCGCAACTTCGACGCCCCAAGGCTTGGTGGTGATCGTATGAATGCAGAGTTTTGAGCAATCGATTATTTCCGTGGCCATTTGGCCAGATCGTTTGATTTGGTGTTTGGTGCAACGAAATCCATTTTATTGGGAAAATTTTGTGTTCGAGGACGTCATTTAGCGAGAACTTCGTTCGATCCATCACCCAATTTATGAAGTCTGTCTTTTTGTTCGCAATCCTGGCCTGTCTCGTGACCGCGGCCCAGGCTGAAGTGCGGACGTGGACGGACAGCAAGGACCGGAAGGTCGAAGCCGAATTGGTGGGCATTGAATCGAGTGGTTCCGGGCCGATTGTTCAGTTGCGGGGGAAGAACGGCAAAGTCATCCAGTTTCCCTTCCGCCTCCTCAGCCGCGAGGATCAATCCTACGTCAAAAAGAACCTTCCCTACGATCCGAGGCGTGCTGCCGAGCAGATTGACGCCTTGGTTTGGGAAAAACTGCGACAGGCGAACGGGGATCTGAAACTGCAGCTATCGCGCGTCATGCAGGATTCGAGTCTGAGCCGGTCGGATCGCCTCCAGAAAAAGGAGGAAATCGAATTTGAGATTTCGCTGACTCACCCGACCAACGAGCTGAGTGACGAGCAATTTGTTCGTCGGGTTTATCTCGACATCGCCGGGCGGATTCCAACCTACCAGGAAACGACGGAATTTCTGGATCAGAACGGGAAGGACAAGCGCGCTGAGTTGATCGACGATTTGTTGGTTTCGGATGGATTCACGAGCCACTTTTTCAATTACCTCAGCGATCTCCTTCGCATCCGCAGCAAGCTTTCGATGAATGGCGGCCAGGGGCTTCATAGCGGCGCCTATCACGATTGGGTGAAGGACCAAATTCGGAGCAACCGCGGTTGGGATGAGATTGTGAAGAGCCTGGTGACGGCGGAGGGCACGCTTTGGGAGAATCCGGCGGTCGGCTATGCACTGACTGATTTGGGAATGCCGCTCTGTAATCTTTCCAACACGTTTACGGTATTCCTCGGAACGGAAATCACCTGTGCGCAATGCCACGATCATCCCTTTGAAGAAGTCTATCAGATGGATTTCTATCGAATGGCGGCTTTTTTCGGAAAGGTGGAAACGGGACAGCTTGATGATCAGAAATCCAAGTTCCTGGCGAAACAAGCTGCCCGGCTGCAGAATGAAATCGCGAAGTTGGATGCGGGCAGCAAGATGGGCAGTGGGAATTCAATGGGGGAGATCATGGGCTCGCTGCGCTATTCGGTTCGCGATGGTGAAACCAACCGAACCAAATTGCCCCATGACTACAAGTATGATGATGGGGAACCGCTTCAGTTTGTCGAGCCGGCAACGTATTTTGGGGAGATCGTCGAACTGGAAAACTATCCGAATCCACGGATGGCGTTTGGTGATTGGCTGACTTCAAAAGAGAACCCGCGGTTTACGATCAACCTGGTCAATCGGCTTTGGAAATTCGTCTTCGGGCTGGGCCAGATTGAGCCGGTTTACAACATCCCGGGTCACCTCGACGGGCAGGCGCAGAATTACAAGCTCCTCACCTATTTGGAGAGCCTGATGAAGGATCTGGACTACGACGTGAAGGATTTTCTCCGCGTGCTCTACAATACGGAAACGTATCAACGGGAGGCCTGTTCGGAATCTCCAACCATGGCGATGATCGATAAGGGGCGATACCATTTTCCGGCTCCCATTCTGCGGCGAATGAGCTCCGAGCAAATGTGGGATTCGCTCGTTGCGCTGACCACGGAGAATCCGGAGAGTTACCAAGCGAGGGTTCTGGAGGACTACCGCCAGTTGATGAGCGTGGATTTCACGAAGATGAGCGGGAAAGAAGCGCTCAAATTCCGGGACGAATTCAAAAAACTGAACCAAAACGGTCTCGGCATGGATTCTCAGCCCAGCCGCGTCGGTGGAGAAGTGATGGTGAGAGCCTCCGAGATGAGCCTTCCCGCCAATGATCGGCATTTCCTGAACATGTTTGGTCAGTCTGACAAGCTTCTCACCGACAACGGCAATCAGTTGGGCTCCATTCCACAAGTTCTCATGATGATGAATGGGAAGCTGACGAATGAGACGCTGAGCGATGCCAAGTCTCAAATCATGAAGAACGCAGGGAGCATTCGCGGAAAGGGGGATACGGTTGAGGCGATTTTTCTCAGCATTTTGAGCCGCTACCCGACTCCGGAAGAGCGTTCGATCGCGCAGCGCAGCCTGAAGCGGGATCGGAACGATGATTCGGTCGAACAAGCCGGTTATGCGAATTTGATCTGGGCACTATTGAACACCCGGGAATTCATGTTTATCCAATGAGCGCCGAACTGAATCGATGGAGTCGACTGGCCCGGCGCGACTTCTCGCGAATCGCGGCAAAATCTCTGTTGGGAGTGAGTGTCCTGCCGGGTGCGTCACAACTAATGGGGCAATCGAAAGCCGCCCGCGCCAGGAAGGTCATCTATTTCTATCTCTCCGGTGGGATGAGTCACATTGATTCGTTCGATCCCAAACCGGGTTCTGAGGTTCAGGGGCCAACGGAGGCAATCGGCACCTCTGCGGGCTTTCAGCTTTCCGCAAATTTTCAAGCGGTCGCTTCTCAGAGTGATCGGTTCAGTGTCATTCGAACCATGACCTCGCAAACCGGCGACCATCAGGGAGGCCGCTACTATGTCCGCACCGGTTACAAGCGGCTCGCTTCCATCGTTCATCCGGACCTCGCGGCGTGGAAGAAGAAACTGGCCCCCATGCAGAAAAAGTCGACCCTTCCATTCTGGGTGTCGATTCGCGATGGAAGTTTTCCCGGTGATGGATTCATGGGCCCCAATTTTGCTCCGGTGCCGTTGGGGAACCCCACCAGTGGCCTGCCGAATTCCCTGCCCATGGTCGATGAAGGCGCGTTCCAGGAGCGTCTCGAAATGGTGAACACCTTTAACGAAATGTTTACGAGGCGATTTCGCACCAAGGAAGTTCGAGCCTACAACGAGTTTTACGAGCACGCGCTGAAATTGATGACGAGTGAGGACTTGGATGCGTTCGATCTCTCGAAGATGCCAACATCCAGACGCGAAAAATTTGGTAGTGGTCAGGGAGCCGACGCGGCAGCTTTGGCGGTTCAGCTAAACGAGAACGACGTCGAATATGTCCATGTCAATTGGGGGGGATGGGACAATCACAGCGGGATTTTCGAATCAGGCCCTTCGCGGAATTTTCAGGGCCTCTCTCAAGCTCTCGCCGGAACCTTGGAAGAGGTGAACCTGGAGGATACGATGGTCGTTTTGGCGACGGAGTTCGGCCGAAGCCCAAGAATCAACGAAAATCGGGGTCGGGACCATCATCCCCTGGCGTTCAGCGCGCTTGTTGCTGGAGCGGGAATCAAAGGTGGGCAGGCCTACGGTCGAACCGACAAAAACGCTTATGCGGTGGAGGACGATCCGGTCAGGCCGGAGGATTTCAACGCGACATTGGCGACTGCGATGGGAATCCCAATCGACAAAGTCGTCTTTTCTCCATCCGGGCGGCCATTCCTTGTTGCCGGGCATTCGGAAGACCCGAAAACGCGCCAAATTGTTCCCGTCGGCCAGCCCGTTCGAGAGCTGTTGAGCTGACTCGCTTCAATCTCCGTTCAGGGCGAACGGCAAGTCTTACATGAAGCTGTTGAACGGTCCCCGGGCTTTCTTCACCTCGGGCTCCTCAGCCGGCAGTTCGGTGTCATCTCCCAACAGGCTCGACCCGAAATCGCTGGCCGAATCGTTGAGTTTGGAGAGCAGTTCGTTGCCCAAACTGGTCGGATCAGAAGACTCCGGAGCGCTGGGCGCATCTGCCGTTCCTGATGCGAATGAGCGAAGTTCATCAATCGAATCCCAATCCGCTGAATCACCGGCTTCTTCATGGATCTCATCGATCAGAGTGAACGCCTGGGTCGCTGATTTAAGCACTGAGAGAACTTCCACATCCTTGGATGCACGGCGCATTTCCGCCAGTTTTTGCTCAAGTTCGTCGCAGTAGCTTTGGAGAGATTCGACCTTGTTCATTAGTAGTGGATTCGGAGTGCGCTCAGGAAGTGACTCGGCTTCAGGGGCCGACACGTCGAGCGATTTTTTTTCGTTGTCAAGAATGGGGAAAGATTCCACCGAAGGCACCGTTTCGATCGGTGCTGGTTCAGTTCCTTTAACGCGATCACTTACCAAATTGGACGCCGCGGTTGTGGCTGCGATCCCGATTCCTGCTTTTCCCAAGTCATCCAAGGGAGAATCATCATCGAAATTCGTCTTCGCAAAGGCATCCTCATCAACCTTCAGCGTATCCAGTTTCTCCGGGATCGAAGAAGCGGGTTCCTCTGATTTGTCTTCGGGGAGAACGGGTGAAGTCGGCTCTAACTCTTCTGCAACTGTTTCCAACTCAGGATCGTTTCCGGCGAGTTCGACAAGTTTGTGGTCGAGCCAGTGAGCTTCCATGACCGCGCGAACCAGGCCATATTGAGGATCAGAACTGAGGGTGTCGGGGGCGTTGTTGGAATTGACGGTTTCGAGAACCGCTTCCGGCGGGTTTGGCGACAGCCGTCCGCGTTCTGCGCGAACCCATTCAATCACGCTTTTGAGGAGGTCAGGATTTCCTTGGGCAAGGTATTTGGTAATCGTGTCCTGCATCAGGCTCTTGTTCTCAAGCAGGGTGCTGTCCAGCTTTTCGCGAACGGGAGGAAGCTGCCGTTCGGCAATCATCTCACGGCGAAGCTCGCCCTGGAGGAGTCCCGATTCGCTCAGCCAGTTCTCGAAATTATCATCCGTAAAACGGTGGCGAGCGGTAAACCGCATGATCTTTGCCTTCTCGCCTTCAGCGAGGTTTTGATAGGCGTCTCGAATAGCATCTAGCCCTTCCAGGCTTGGCGAAGTTGTTGGGTCACTCATTGGAGTTGGCGAAGTTTTTGTGTAAACTTGGCTCAGGTACTCAAAAGCAGGAGCAAGTTTCAGGTTTCTCTGAAAAGATCGTTTACATCGTGAAGTTGTCAGCATCAATTTATAAAAAATTCAGCCTGTCAGGAGGATCGTTGTAATGAATTGTCGGGTTGCGAACTGAAGAGGATGCTCTCAGGTTGAATTGAATCACCAAAAAGCCCCATGAATCGTCGAAATTTCCTTCACGCCGCCTCCAGTTCCCTCGGGATGGGAACCCTTGCCGCGAGTAGCTCTTCTCCTTCACTGGCCCATCTAGGCGGCAAGGCTGAGCACTGTATCATGTTCTGGCTGGGCGGAGGAATGGCCCAGATCGATACGTTTGATCCCAAGAAGCTGGGAGACGCGAAAGCGAGAAAAGCGGGTTCCTACTATCCCTCCATTGAGACTTCAGTTCCTGGAGTCCGAGTCTGTGAGCACTTGAAGAGGACGGCCAAAGTGATGGAACATGTGACCGCGCTCAGGACTGTTCATCATGATGTGATCGACGAGCATGCGGCGGCAACGAACCGCATGCATACGGGACGGAAGACAAGCGGAACTGTCGTCTATCCTTCGCTCGGTTCGATTGTGGCCGGCGAGTTGGGAGCCGTGAACGAGAAGGTTCCCGCCTACATGCTGATCGGATATCCCAATCTGACTCGTGGGCCCGGATTTTTGGGGCAGAAAGCGGGATTTGTCTATCTGTCGGATATTGAAGCCGGTCCATCCGGATTGGCCCGGCCGGATTTTGTGACCGACGCACGCCAGAAGCGACGAGAGAAACTGCTGAGAGCCGTTCGGAAGTCTGGCAGGTCGCGTTTTGGTGAGGATGATCTGTTCTCAAGCTACGATACGGCGATTGGAGAGAGTCTGCGGCTTTCCGGGCCCGATTTCATGAGGACGTTTGATTTGAGCGATGAGTCTGACGCCATTCGAAATTTCTATGGTGGTGAGTTTGGGCAACGCTGTCTCTTGGCGCGACGACTCACCGAATCCGGAGTGCGCTTTATTGAAGTTTCCCACAACATGAACTTCCGCAATGGAACGGGATGGGATACCCACAATGATGGGCAACTGAACCAACACCTGTTGATTCAAGAATTGGATCAGGCGCTGAGTGCCCTGATCATTGATTTGGAACAGCGGGGAAGGCTCGACAGCACCCTGATCATCATCAACACCGAGTTCGGGCGTCCCGCACAGTTTGATTCAGGAGGCGGGAGAGGACATCACTCGAAATGTATGTCGGTGGTCTTGGCGGGAGGTGGGCTGAGCCATCGCGGCGCCTATGGCGTCAGCGACGAAAATGCGATGGAGGTGGTCGAATCCCCGGTTGGGGTTCCCGACTTTTTCGCGACGGCATTGGCGGCAATGAAGATTGATCCGACGAAGAATCTCTACGATGGGGACCGACCTGTTCCGATTACGGACATGGGGCAGCCAATTTCTGCCCTTTTCTCGTGATCAATCGACGTCGGAAATCACGATCCGTAGTCCAGCATCCGTGAGTTCAATTGCTGAAACCCGGGATAGAACCGTTTGAAGCTCCTTCTGTGAGGAGTCGATCCGGAACATGTGGAGTTCCCGGAATACCCCGATAAAGTCAGCAGGCACCTCTTTGCCGGGAACCTGAATGTCTTGGAGCATCAGTTGCCACTCATTGGTTCCGGACTCCTCCGGGATGAAGTGGAAGAAGCCATTCAGATAGCGCTTACCACCGCCGAGTTTCCGGATTTCCTGGCTTTTTTGCGCGACCAAAGCGGTTGAATCGATGGACTCGATCAGGGTGTTGCCGCGGAGGCTTTCGAGGAGGGGCTGTTTTGAAATCAAGTGGTTGAGTTCGGTTGCCGAAAGAACGATTTCAGCAGCAGTTCCGCTATTGGCAGCGGTATTCAGGGTCTCAAGCTTGAGGTTCAGTTCCTCGGTCTCGTAATTGCTGGGAGAAGGAAGGGTGATTTCGACCGGCGTGCTGTCCGTAATCTTTGCCAGTTGTTTGTTTTGCAGAAAACCGGTGACTGCGACGCATGTCCCCAAACTCAAAAGAACGGTGATCGCCACGATGGGAATCATGCAGCCCATCCAGGATGGTTCGCCTCGCTGTGGTTCTGATGGGGGGGGTTGGCTGGATTCGGTCATGGTTTCGTATGCGGAATGTGACTCAAAAAGTTTGGTGTAAGCTGGGCTTGGTTTAGATGATCTAAAGCACAGAAGTAATTGATGAAGCTGGTAATTATGGTTATCTTAAAAAGAAACCATTGACCATTGAATGGCAGCTTTGCTCGAGCATTCGTGCGAGTCTACCACACCTAGCCAATCAATCGCCTGGAGGAAACATGAAACTAAACCTGATAAAACTCACTGTAGTGTCCGCCGTTCTTGGTGGATTTACCGCCCAATCGGCCCAAGCAGACGATCTTGCAACCCAGTATATGTTGGATCGTGAAGCGCAGTCCATTTTGCGCAGCTCCGAGTCCGCCGAAGCGCGCCGCATCCCGGCATTTGTTCGGATCGACAAGGGATTGACCGTCTATTCGCAAGAAAGCCATAGCGATGCGATGAGCCGCCATGATGAAACTCGTTCTCGCGTCTTCGCGCTTCACTCCATCTGTGGCAAGCCGGCCAAGTTGATTGCAGGCCACGGGCTCGCTCCGAACCTACATCGGATTACGCGACGGTAAGCGCCCGGGAATTCCCGATATTTTCGAAAACCTCGTTGGCCATGGTCAGCGAGGTTTTTTTGTCGATAGGTTTGGACCAAAGCGGCGGTTTCACTTTCTCAGCGAAGCGGGAAATTCGCCCTATCTCAAGCGTTCGATCGCTTCGTCAACAATACGGGATCCAATACTGAGGGACGCCGTTGCTGCGGGTGAAGGGGCGTTACACACATTGATCACCCTTTCGTGCGGCAGAATCAGAAAGTCGTCAATCAAGCTTCCATCGTCGCCGATGGCTTGAGCGCGAACTCCGGCCGGGGCTGAACTGATTTGGTAGCTTTGGAGCTCCGGTAACAACCGCTGCAAGGCCTTGACAAAGGCGGCTTTGCTGAAACTGCGCCACATCTCCGATAGCCCCATCTGCCAGTATTTCGATGCCATCCGGAGAAAGCCGGGATAGGTGAGGGTCTCCACGAGTTCCCCGGGGTTGATCGTTCGCTTCCGATAGCCTTCCCGGGCAAAGGCGAGCACGGCATTGGGGCCACACTCAACGCCGCCGCCAATCATGCGAGTGAAGTGGACTCCCAGAAACGGGAAACTGGGATCCGGAACCGGGTAGATCAAATTGTTCACCAAACCGGATGCATCAGGATCGAGGTCAAAATACTCGCCCCGAAACGGAATAATCTTTGCCTTGGGATTGACCCCTGACTTTCGCGCCATCACATCAGAATAAAGGCCCGCACAATTGATCGCGACTCTTGCCTCGAAGGTTCCCTGGTGAGTTTCTAGCACGACGCGATTGCCGTTTTGAGCGATATCTTCGACCTTCGCGTTGCCAACAAATTCGCCTCCCATTTCATGCACCCGCTGGGCCATGCGCTCGCAAACGGCCACATAGTCGACGATTCCAGCTTCGGGAACATGGATGGCTTCAATGCCTGCGGCATGGGGCTCCAACTCCTTCAGTCGAAACTTATCAATGAGCTCGCAACGCACTCCATTTTGCTGGCCGCGTTCGTAGATTGCCTTCAGTCGGCCGCGCTCTTCCTGATCCACTGCAACAATGACTTTGCCGCAAAGTTCAAAGGGGATCCCTTCCACTTCGCAGAAACGTTCCATCGCCGCTTTCCCATTTCGACAATTTGTCGCTTTGAGAGATCCGGGTTGGTAATAGATGCCGGAGTGGAGAACGCCGGAATTGTGCCCGGTCTGGTGGATGGCGAGCTTCGGCTCCTTTTCGACGACCGTGAGTGAATGGCCTGGGAGCGTCTTGAGAAGCTGATATGCTGTCGCAAGGCCGACAATGCCGCCGCCGATGATTACGACATCTTTATTTTTAACATTCCCCACAAGTAAGTCTAAGGCTAGGATGTTAGTTTGGCTAGAACCAAAATCTGAAGCGGAAAGGTGAACTTGGAACCCTGAAGCCGATTGCTTGCCAACGTAGAGGCTGATCGCGAAATTTTCGATTGATTCCGAAAGAAGGACTCTCTTCTCTTGACCGAACGCATGCTTAAAAGTTTAGGTAGGATTCATTTTTCAATATGGGACCAGCATTATGAATCGCGTTACTCACTTCGAAATTCATGCAGAAGATCCAGAGCGAGCCATCGCTTTTTATGAAGCGGTTTACAATTGGCAGTTCGAAAAATGGGACAATTACGACTACTGGGAGATTCAGACGGGTGATGAGGATGATTACGGCATTGATGGGGGATTGGTGAAACGTCAGGGAAAGGCCTTTGGTAAGAACGTTATTTCCTTTGTGTCCACAATCGAGGTCGAGTCTGTTTCCGACACCTTGGACTTGGTCGAATTGCACGGCGGGAAAATCGCATCGCCGAAACGCGTGGTCCCCGGCGAAGGCTGGGTGGCCTATTTCAAAGATACCGAAGGAAATATTGCCGGGCTTTTTGAGCCTGATGAGGATGCTGCGGAAGAGCGTCTCCGTCCTGATGATGACGACGACGAGGATTGAGGCGGAGCCGGTGTTTTAGCCGAGCCCCGCCAACGTTCCGGTGCTGTCGCCAAACTTCTTGAGATCAGCGCCCGCGTTGTGCGCGAGGCTAACGAGCAAGTTGCACATTGGAGTATTTTCGGGAGCGCGGACGCGCCTGCCGCTCCGGAGCTGTCCCTTCGCCCCGCCTGCAACGATGAGAGGGAGATCATGCGGATCGTGGCGGTTTCCATCTTTGAGCGAAGACCCAAAAAGGATCTGGCTGTTGTCGAGCAAGGACGAGCCACCTTCATCCAGCGAGCGCATCCGATTAAGGAGATAGGCAAATTGGCTCACATGCCAGGTTCCGATTTTCTCATACTCCTCCTTCAATTCAGGTTCGTTCCGATGATGAGAAAGGCCGTGGAAACTCTTCTTTCGAACGCCCGGAATGAAGTCGAATTGGCGTCCGGTCTGTGCGTTTCCGAACATGAAACTACCGATCCGGGTGGTATCGGTCCAGAAGGCCAGCACCATGATCTCAAGCATCAGTTTCACATGCTCTTCATGATCGTCCGGCGTGTCCGGGGCCGGGCGCGCCATTTTCAATTGCTTCGCGTTGACCCATCGTGGTTGAGGTTTCATCGCTCGTTCAATGCGCTGCTCCACCGATCGAACGCTTTCCAGATATTCGTCCAACTTGGTTTGATCGTGTTTGCTGATTCGGCGTTGTAGGGATTTGGCGTCCTCCAGAACGAGGTCCAGGATGCTGGAGTCGTCGCGCTGCAATGAATGGCGGACAGCCGGAGAATCGGGCCCCATTCCCGGCACTTCAGGAAACGTGTTTTTGCTCCGGAAAAGGCGATCGAAGGCCTGCTGGGGCGAAATCTCTTTTTGAACCGGGGTGTGGGGATCTTTCCACGAGATGTGAGAACCAAGAATTCTCGGGAATCCTCCTCCAACGTTGTCGATTCCCGAACTCGCGGCATCAACGCCAAGCTCAATGCTTGGGAGCGCCGTCCGGTGACCTATTTGCCGGGCGAGGAGCTGGTCGATAGAGGTTCCCCCCGTGTCGAGATCAGCCCCCGAGCCGCGTTCAACGTAGCCGCCCGAGAGCCAGGCCGGAACTTTGGGCCAGTGGCCATTGCGTCCGACCGTTTCGCGATGCCAGAGGTTTTCGAGCAGCAGAAATTCCTGTTTCAGGTTTTCGAGAGGCTTGAGCATCGGTGTGGTCTGCCAATTTTCAGGCTCTCCTTCAATATCCGCCGGTGTCCAATGCTCGGGAACCACCCCGTTGGGGAAAAAGAGAAAGGCAGAGCGAAGTGGCGGTTCGGAAAGTTTCAGGTTCCTGGTCGGGCCTGAAGCTCCAAAAGACTCCATCCACGGCAACGCCAGCGTGGCTCCAAGACCTCTCAACAGATTACGGCGTGTGGTTTTTTGGTTCATGGCAGGGGAAAATCTAATTTGGCAGCACAGTCGTGGGCAATTGCTGATTTCGAAATGGGACACTCAGAACGATCTCTTCGATCAATGTTTGGGTGCCGAATTCATTCTCTTCCAGCGCCTGGGCCAACTTTTCGATGCTTCCATCGTCCCGGTCCTCGAGGCTCCGACCGATGGCGTAGCCGAGAAGCTTGCGGCTGATATTGCGAACAATTTCTTCCTTGTGAGCCCGGATGAGAACTTTTTTGAGCTCTGCCGGCCCGTTGAACGACTCTCCCGATGGCAGCCGACCGGTTGTATCGATCGGCTTTTTCAGCTCCTCGGTGCGCCAGCGTCCCACCCAGTCAAAATTCTGGAGCCCGAAGCCAATGGGATCAATGATCTGATGGCACGCCATGCAGGAGCTGTGATCGCGGTGTTTCTGGAGTTTTTGTCGATCCGTGAGTTTGCGTTTTTTCCCGGTTTCAGGATCAATTTCGCTTTCGGGAAGTGGAGGGACATCTGCGGGTGGGGGAGGGACCGGGGAACCGATGATGGTGTCAAAAACCCAGGCGCCTCGTAAAACCGGGCTGGTTTTCTTGTGGTGGGATGTGAGTGCGAGGACCGCGCCCATTCCCAGGATGCCACCGCGTTGTTGCCCGGGATTTTCCACCCGTTGAAACGAGGTCTTCTTGAGATCGTCCGCGTTGTTCAATTCGTAAAACGTCGCGAGGCGTCCAGTGATGAACGTGTAATTGGAGTCGATCAGTTCGAAAAGGTTCCGATTCTCACGAGCCAGATAGGCAAAGTACTCCACCGCCTCCTGGCGCATGTCAGAAGCAATTTGAGGAGTGTAGAACTCCTGAACATCGTTTGCGGTCGGTGCGACGCGACCCCCGACATCCTTGGTGCCAAGCCATTGCCCGATGAAGGATTCGAAGAACCCCATCGCTCGTTCATCGGCCAGCATTCGACGAACTTCGCTGCGCAAGGCGCCCTCTGAGTCCAACTTTCCCGCATCAGCCAATGTTCGAAGTTGTTCGTCGGGCATTCGCGACCACAAAAAGTAGCTCAGCCGGTTGGCAATTTCTGGTTGAGTAAGTCTGTTGATCCCAGCGGTTTGAGGTGGATTTTCAATCCGAAACAAAAAATCGGGGGAAACGAGAACGCCGCGAATCGCCAGCTTCATCGCTTCCTCATAAGGATCACCCCGGTCCAGGGCACGATCGACAAGTGGCATAAACTGCTGAATTTCGGCTGCGTCTACCGGACGTCGAAAGGCAAGTGGCACCAAGATGGAGAGCCGATGTTCAGCGAGTTCTCTGGGATTGTCAGGCTGTTGACCTGGTTTGAGACCGAGGAGGCGAACGTGGTTGGTGATTTGTCTTTCCGTGGGATTTTTCGGAGCAAATTGCCTGATGGACAGCGATTCGAGGTTCATCCCCTGAAGGGAGAGTGCGTGAACTCCGCGAGACAGTTTGATGTCGAATTCTTCCCGGATGATGCCTTCGTTGGCGGTTGGTGAGAATTCGTGAACGGTGAGATTGTCGACCTTGAAGGTCGCCGTTTGCGAATCACCCGGCTGCCCTTCCAAGACAACTCGATACCCGGATTCGACATAAATGGGCACCAGAGCTAGGGATTCCTTCTCATGTGAAGACAATTGCGCTTTGCGGATGACCCTGGAAAGCCGAGGCGATAGGATGACCGCATCGACAACCTCCTGCGCGCTTTCCAGGTAACGTTCCAGCATCATGGGAGGCAAGAACAGCGACTCGCCGTTGTTGTTGAACCCCTCACCGGTTCCGCTTTCCAAGGGGAATCGTTCCGAAAACTTGAGATCAACCCCGAAAAGATCCTGAATGGTGAGATCGTATTCCAGGCGATTCAGTCGCCGTGCCATAACTTGCCCGGCAAACGGAGGCATTTGCCGGGCCGTTACCCTCAGGTGATCGTTGATCCAGGAAACGACGAATTTTCGGTCTTCGTCGCTTGGTTGTGCCTTGTCTGGTGGCGGCATTGTTTGGTTTTGGAGTTGAGCCGCGACGCTCCTCCAAATGGCCCGCATCTTTTGGATATCGGAAACGCTGCCAACATCCAGAAAGGGAACGCCTCCCTTGGACATTTCAGGTTCATGGCAATCGATACAGGAATCTTCGAGCATCGGGAGCACCCGACTCTCGAAGATCGGATCAGCCTGGAGATTCGTGATGAGAATCCCAGAAGCTACCAGGTGAGTGATGAGGATGAAGGCAGGGCGTTGCAACGATCCATACACCTGAATCATCTTCAAAGTCTTACGATCGAAATGGACGGCGATGACGACCGAACCCTAACCTCCTGCCGCAATCCTCAGAAGTTCGATCCGATCACCGTCTCGAACCGTGGATTTCGAAAACTCCCGTTCAAAGAGGGCGGTTCCGTTGTGTTCCACCAAGACGGGATAGTTGATGCCGAGGATCTTGAGCAGTTGATCGATAGTGAGCGTCTGCTCCTCAAGAATTTGTTGGTTTCCATTAATTGAGACGGTCATTGGCGGCGCTGTTACTACTGGCAAAGAGACGCTTTGCTGAAATGCATTCGCTCTCGATCGCCATCATCCACATCAATTTGGACGGATCAATTCGGAGAGGTTTATTTTTGTTGCCAAAGCTGAGGGACGTTGTAAGGCTAGGGCAAATTTAGCAGCAACTTTATGTCAGAGATCAAAGACAAGGTAAAAGACATCATCGTCGAACAATTGGGCGTCAATGCAGAGCAAGTGACCCCTGAGGCAAAATTTATCGAGGATCTGGGAGCAGATTCTTTGGATACGGTGGAACTGGTGATGGCTTTTGAAGAAGAATTTAACATTGAGGTTCCCGATGAGGACGCCGAAAAGCTCACCACAGTAGGAGACGTTTACGATTACGTTGAAAAGCGCAAATCTGACGGTTAACCCCGGCTTTTTTGCTTGCCACCAAATTTTGTGAAACGGTTCCCAATAATGGGGGCCGTTTTCGTTTTCACGCCTCGCATACTGGTAAATAGTGCTGGCGGAGGAAACTCGTTTCCCTTAGCCTGCGCCTGAAATTATGTATTCGGAGGACGACATTCATTACGCCTTTGAGACGACTCGGGTTCTCTATGAGCCCGACCGTATGATCGACACCTTCGGCTCGACGAGTTTCGAATTTACCTTGATCACCGAATTGATGGATGCGGTCAGCCAGGTAAGGGTGCGCGAAGGGCGTATCAATGCCGAAAGACCCACGATCCTAAGGCCCGAAGACTCCGCCGACTTCAGTTTTGAAGGCTTTGGTGAGCAGGCTCAGGCGTTCAGTGAGTGGCTTTCGGCGCATGCCAACGAATTCGCGTTTCTCAAGTATGGCTTTAATTTCAGTCGCACGGATATCTCAGAAAGCGTGGTTCACGATTCGATCGAGGTCGTTTCGGATCGGGTGATCACCAACGCCAAAGAGATGGGAAATCCTCTCACCGCCGTGATCGCCGGGATTGACGAAGCTTGGGAGATTTGTTTACTACGGTTCACTCTCCAAATGATTGAAAAGTCTCAGGAAGTGAACAAGTTTGATTTCCGACGTAGAGGCTTGCTCTAGGAAAATGGCTGCCCACAACCAACTCAAGATTCTGTCCGGGGTTATCGCTTTGATCATCCTCGGAGGTGCCGTTGTCCTGATGGCCTACTATTGGGAGAAGGTATTGCGACCGGAAAAGGTAGCGATCCAAAAAGTGGAGGCAGTGAAGGTGGGGGACATCGTTGCTCCTCCACCAGATCCTGGTTTGAAGCCGTTTGAAGCTGCGGTTCAACATATCAAAGCGGAAGAGTGGGAGCAGGCGAGATCGCAGCTGTATTATTTGATGCGGTATTACCCGGATTCCTCAAAGTACGAAGAATCCAAGCGGATTTTGGGCGAGATCAACGCGGATTTGCTGTTGTCCAGTTCACCGATGCCTGGGAAGATCCAGCACACGGTTCGCTCCGGCGACTATTTTACGGTTCTGCAGAAAAAGTATAGCACCACGATCGATTTCATCCTGCGGGCGAACAGCAGGACAACGCATTTTGTTCGAATTGGAGACAAGCTCTGGGTAATGCCGCTTTATTTTGCGATGGATGCGGATTTGCAGAATCGAAAGCTGACGGTCTACCGTGTCGAAGAAGTGACTCCAGAGGTGGCTGCCGTGGGCGGAACGGAGGCTGCCGCGCCGGAAAAACAAGAGGTGTTTTTCAAAGAATACAGCATTGTTGATGTGAACCTTCCTCCTACCGTTTCCGTTCCTTATTCCACGAAAGTCAACAGCAAGCCCGCATGGCTGGGGAACAAGAGGGCAAGTTTCGAACAGGCTGAGTATCATCTTGCGCAAAAATGGCTCCAGACGAGCAAAGTTGGAGTTGCGATCAAGGCTGCGCCGGAGGATATCGAGAATGCAACCGAAGATCGGAAAATGGGGATCCTGATGAGCCCTTCCGATATGAGCGAGTTGTTTACCTATGTTCGAGTGGGAGCGCCCCTGCGTCTCACGAACTAAAACCAGCATTTCCCGTCATGGATGTAGAACCTTTGGAATTTGAGAAGCCGATTTTTGAGATTAAGCGCCAATTGGACACCTTGCGGCGTCAGTCTTCTGGACAGCAGAATTTGGAGATGGAGCCTGAAATCGAGAAGATGGAAGAAAAGCTCGAGCTGACTCGGAAAGAAGTTTACCAAAATTTGACCGCATGGCAGCGGGTTCAGATCGCTCGCCACCCAAAGCGTCCATTCATGCTCGATTACGTGGGGCGATGCTTTCATAACTTTCTCGAGCTTCATGGCGATCGTCATATCGGTGATGATGCGGCGATGCCGTCAGGATTTGCGACGATTGGGAACCACAAATGCGTGGTGACGGGTCACCAGAAGGGGCGCAATACGAAGGAAAACCTTCACCGAAACTTTGGCAGCGCCCATCCGGAAGGATATCGCAAAGCGCTTCGCTTGATGAAGATGGGAGAGAAGTTCAGAAACCCGGTGGTCTCGTTGATCGATACCCCCGGAGCTTTCCCGGGAATTGGCGCGGAAGAACGAAACATCGCTGAAGCGATTGCCTTCAACTTGCGTGAAATGGCGGTTTTGCGAACCCCCATTATCGCGGTGATAATTGGAGAAGGTGGATCTGGTGGTGCCTTGGGAATCGGAATTGCCGACCGTGTCCTGATGCTTGAAAACGCCTACTACTCGGTCATCAGTCCGGAAGGTTGCGCGGCGATTCTTTGGAAGGACCGCAAGCATGCTCCCGAGGCCGCTGCAGCTCTCCGCTTAACGGCAACCGATCTCAAGGAGTTGGGAATTGTTGATCGTGTCGTGCCCGAGCCGTCTGGAGGCGCCCAATATGATCACGAAGAGATTGCCAAAACTCTGAAGGGCATTCTGACGGAAGAGCTGGATCAGCTCACTCAAAAGCCGATCGACGAATTGCTTGATACCCGCTACGAAAGATTGCGTTCCTACGGTCGGTTGACCGAGAATTAAGACGCCCGAACCGACTGGATATACGCTTCGGCGGCTTGCTTCAAGGAATCGGCTACGTTTGCTCGTTGATGGGCAAATGGTGGGGTAAACCACGGGAAAAAGCCGATCAAATCGTGGATCACCGCAATCTCGCCGTTGCAGTCGTTACCAGCGCCAATTCCAATGGTGGGAACGCTTAGTTCGCGGGTAATTTCGCGCGCGACTTCAGGAACGATGCTCTCCAGCACAATTGCAATCGCGCCGGCTTCCTCCAGGAGCTGTGCATCGTTCAGGAGGTAGTCGGCTTCCATGCTGGTTTTGCCCCACTTCTTGTAGCCGTTCACCTCCTTTACGCTTTGCGGAAGCATGCCGATGTGACCGACGAAGGGAATCGACTCCGCGACAATCGCCTTGACTTGCTCGATCACCGCTTCTCCCCCTTCCAACTTCACCGCTTCGGCTCCAGCGGCGATCAAACGCTTGGAATTCTCGATCGCCTGGTGGGGAGTCTCGTAGGTATGGTAGGGCAAATCACTGACGAGAAGTGCATTCTTAACACCGCGGGCTACCACTTCAGTGTGATAGAGCATTTGATCCAGAGTGACCGAAGTGGTGTCCTCACATCCGGCAAATACCATGCCGAGGGAATCGCCTACCAGGATGAGATCGACGCCCGATTCGTCCAGGATTCGCGCGGTTGGGTAATCGTAGGCGGTGAGCGCTGCAATCCGGCCTTTCTGCAGCTTATCGATCTTCTCTTGGAGGCTCATATCACCACTCGCTTTGAATTTTTACCGGCGCAAATTCCTCGTCTGGCATCACCTGAAGCAAACACTGAATCGTTGGAAGACCGGGAAGTTCCAACTCTGGCCGGATTTCGGCAAGCGGTTGCAATACGAAACTGCGCTCGTGAAGGCTGGGATGGGGAATTTTCAGGACCGCGGTTTCGACCGATTCCTGGCCCATGTAAAGAATGTCGATGTCGAGCTCTCGAGGCGCATTGGTGGTTTCGCTGGGAACCCGGCCTGCTGCGGCTTCGATCGACTGGGTAATCATGAGCAACTGCTCCGGGGAGAGGTCGGTTTGAAGCTCAATCACGGTGTTGTAAAAGGTCGACGAGCCCGGGGGACAATCGACCGGCTGCGTTTCGTAAAGGCTTGAGCAGAGGGGCTCGGGATCTTCGAGTCGATCGCACAATTCCTTGCGGCCCAGCTGAAGATTCGCCAAGCGGTCGCCAAGATTGGAGCCGAGAGCAAAGCCGACTCGCATAGGTCAGGTTCCCATGATTAAAGTTATTATTTCAAGCTCCCTAGGCCAAACCCAAGACATCTTGCATGTCATACAAACCCGGCTTTTTCCCTTTGAGCCAGACGGCCGCGCGTACTGCGCCTTTGGCAAAGGTCTGTCGGCTGGATGCTTTGTGGGTCAATTCGACCCGTTCCCCTGAGCCGGCGTAAACCACGGTGTGATCGCCAACGACATCTCCCCCGCGAAGGGCGTGGACGCCGATCTCCGTATCCGTTCTCGCTCCGGTGTCGCCGAATCGCCCGTGCCGCGTGTCGTCGTCATAGCTGAGTTCGCGAACCTCCGCCAGAATTTCGGCCAAGCGGCGGGCGGTGCCGCTGGGCGCGTCGATCTTGTGGCGGTGATGCATTTCAACGACTTCCAGGTCGAAATCAGGTCCCAGGATCTCGGTGGCCTTTCGAGTCAGCCAAAAGAGCGTGTTGACTCCAACACTGAAGTTTGGCGCAAAAACGATGGGAATCTCCTTCGAAGCTTCGCGAATTTCGGCGAGCTCCGCATCGGTATGACCCGTCGTGCCAATCACCAGGGCGGCCCGCTTAGCAAGGCAGGTGGCGACGACTTCGCTGGTGAAGGTGTGGGTGGTAAAATCGATGACCGTGTCACACTTCGCGATGGCATCGCTCAGGGAATCGC
This sequence comes from uncultured bacterium, assembly GCA_963977015.1. Taxonomy (GTDB): domain Bacteria; phylum Verrucomicrobiota; class Verrucomicrobiia; order Verrucomicrobiales; family DEV007; genus JBCDHN01. The sequence continues at coordinate 112,981 of CAXBMO010000010.1, forward strand.
CGAGATCGATCGTGGCTCCGATCGCAGCAGATGGGTTTTCGTTGGTCGCCTCAATGATGGCTTGGCCCATGCGGCCTTTTGAACCGGTGACGAGGATTTGGATTTCAGACATAAATGTTCGCCGTTGTGATCAGATCACTCCCAGACTTACCAGGGTCTCGCTCAGAATCTCCTTTTTTTCCGCCGTCATCGGGATCATCGGAAGCTTGTATTCTTCCTGAATCGCCCCTTTCAGCACCAGGGCTGTTTTGATGGGAACGGGATTGGTATCAAGCTTTAAAAACGAGCTGAAAAGCGGGTAATACTTGCGGTGAATTTCGCGAGCCTGAGCGAGGTCGCCCCGGTTTGCGGCGGCCACCAAATCGACCATAACCTTGGGAAGCAGATTGGAGGCGACGCTGATGACTCCGACCGCTCCGACGGAAATAAAGGGCAACGTCATGGAGTCATCGCCCGAAAGGACTTCGAAGTTGTCGGGGGTTTCCGCGACCAACTGACTCACTCTCTCCGGGGTTCCTCCCGCTTCCTTCATCGCGATCACATTGGAACAGGACCTGGCCAGGCGTGCCGTGGTCTCCACACTGATCTCGATGCCGCAACGTCCCGGAATGCTGTAAAGAATGATGGGAAGCTTGGTTGCGTCGGCGATCGCCTTGAAATGCTGATAAAGGCCTTCTTGAGAAGGCTTGTTGTAATAGGGACAGACCTGAAGGGATGCATCAGCCCCAGCTGCCTCTGCGCTTTGCGTCAGTTGAATCGCCTCCGCTGTCGCGTTTGAACCGGTCCCAGCGATAACCAGTCCGCGTTTTGCCGTGTGTTCCACAGCCAGCGCGATGACCCGATCGTGTTCCTCGTGGGTCAGGGTTGGCGATTCGCCGGTCGTTCCGACGGGAACAACCCCTGCGACTCCGCCTGCAAACTGATCATCGATCAATTGCCGAAACGCGGACTCATCCAACGCTCCGCCGTTAAAAGGCGTGACTAACGCCGTGTGAACTCCCTCAAACATAGCTTAAAATGCGTCGATCTGGCCTGCGAAGACGAAGTCTGCCGGCCCTGTTAGTTTAACGTGGTGATAAGAATCGCCGTTTTTCTCAAAATCCACTTCGAGCGTGTCTCCGCCCCGAACTGTGACCTGGATCGGAGTTGGGGCGTTGGCGAGTTCATGGTGAATGATGGCTGCCGCGACCATTCCGGTTCCGCAGGCAAGCGTTTCGTCCTCGACCCCGCGTTCGTAGGTGCGGATGGCGATTTGATTCTCTCCGAGGACCTGAACCAGATTCGCGTTGGTTCCGGCCGGTGCAAAATGGGAATGCTCACGGATGGCGCGCCCGATTCCCACAATATCCGCGTTCTCCAGATCATCGACGAAAGCGAGCGCGTGGGGAACGCCGGTGTTGACGCTGTGAACCACCATTTGCTGCGAACCCACCTTTAAATCCAGATTCAATTGGAGGTCGAAAGGTTCGCTGAGTCCGATTTCCACCATGTCGCCGGGAAAATTCGCCTGGATCACTCCGGCAATGGTTTCAAACGAGGTGGAATCGAGAGGTTGGTCGCTGAGCTTGCGGACAAAATTGGCGAAGCAACGGGCACCGTTTCCGCACATTTCAGCCTCACCACCGTCGGCATTGTAGTAGCGCATCCGATAGTCGGCCCCGTTCTGGGCGGGTTCGACCGCGAGCAGGCCATCGGCGCCAATCCCGCGTTGGCGGTGGCACAGATTCGCGATCTGCTCCTTCGAGAGATTCAGACTTTGGTCGCGATTGTCGATGACGACGAAATCGTTTCCAGCGCCGTTCATTTTCCAGAATTCCATCACGGCAACAGCTAGCCGGAATCCAGGCTTCCGTCAACGGGAAGCATCAAGCCTCCAGAGACCAGCCTTCGCGATATTCGCGTCCCAGAAACTTCTCGGCTTCCGGGGCATTGGTGAACTTGAGGTTCCTGGTGTCCCAGTTCAGTTTTTTACCGGCTCGAAATGCGACATTTCCGAGATGGTTCGCTTCGGTGAGCGGACCGGAGTAGCTGAAATCGCACATTCCGGTTTCTCCGGCTTTGGCGGCGGCAATCCACTCCGCCTGTTGGCCGGGTGAAGGTGGAATCGTTTCCGCAGGCCGCACGTAGCTCTGAAATTCAGCTTCCGGGAGAAGCACGAGTTTTGAGTAGTCGCTCAAAAGCATCTTCCCGTCGTCGCCGACAAACAGGCAACCATTTGCCCACTTTGGAATGGATCCATTCTTCCAAGCCTCGGGTTTCTCCGTGCCCTGATACCAGGTCAGAGACAGCCCCGGGCGGTTTCCGCGAGGTCCGTATTCATATTTTGCCCACATCGATGCCGGAGCAATTTCCGGATGAGCCGGTGGTCCTCCGGCCTCGATCGAAAGCGGGGCATCCAGATTCAGGGCCCAGAATGGCAAATCGATTCGGTGGCTGCCGAGATCCGACATCGTTCCGTTGCCAAAATCCCACCAGCGATACCAACGCGGCCCCGGAAAATAGTCGGTGTGGAAGGGCCGCCAGGGAGCCGGGCCAATCCAACGATCCCAATCCAAATCAGCAGGAACCGGCATTTCTTCGGTGGGGCGCTCCTGGGTTGAAATCAGGTCCCTGTTGGCAATGGCGTCTTCTTTGCTTTGCCATCCCCAGGCTCGCGAAACCCAGACGTGGACTTCGCTGACGTTGCCAATCGCTCCTGCCTGAATCAGTTCAACGGTTCGGCGGTAGTTGGAGCCCGCGTGAATCTGCGTTCCCATCTGTGTCGCGACTCCGGCTTCAGCCGCCGCCTCGATGACTTTTCGGCACTCGACAACGTCTCGCGTGAGCGGTTTCTCGCAGTAGACGTGCTTCCCGGCCCTCAGCGCCGGAAGCGTCGCGAAGGCATGGGTATGCTCCGTTGTGCTGACGACGACGGCATCGATCTTGTCGGTCTCCGCAGCGTAAAGTTCCCTGAAGTCGATGTATTTTCGGGCCTCTGGAGCACTCAATGCCGCTTTGGCCAAATTCTTGCCGTTGACATCACAAAGCGCCACGATGTCTTCGCCGAGACAGGCCTTCAGATTGCTGCCTCCTCTTCCCCCGGCGCCAATGATGGCGATTTGGAGTTTCGAGTTTGGAGATTGGCTGGATACGATTGCGGGAAAACCAAGCGTCGTGGCACTGGCTTTGAGGAAGGATCGGCGTTTCAGGGGCATTCGCCGAGTCTAGTGACTCGGTAGAATGTGACAAGCCTGCAAATTTTAAAGGCGAACGGCGGTGCCGGAAACGCTGACCATCAACATGGATCCGGCTCCTTCTTTGGATCCGGTAATGGTCTCGTAGTCGATATCGATTCCAATCACCGCGTTGGCTCCAAGTTGCTCCGCTTTGGATTCCAACTCCTGCATCGCGATTTCCCGCGCTTTGATGAGAGATTTTTCGTAGCCGCCCGATCGTCCTCCTACAATGTCGCGAATTCCGGCGAACATGTCGCGAAAGATGTGAACGCCGAGAATGGCCTCTCCGGCAACAACTCCGAGATATTCACGAACGGGATGCCCTTCAATTTGATTTGTTGTGCTGGTAATCATCAGACTACCAAATTGCGAAATCAGAGGATATCCGCAGCTACAAAGTGCCGGTGGAATTGTAAAAATCGGGCAAAGAATCTGGCCCGAAAGCACTTGAGAAGAAAAATGGCTACCCCACAAGGACTTGAACCTTGAATGACTGAACCAAAATCAGTTGTGTTACCAATTACACCATGGGGTAGAATGATGCGAGGAAGGGACTGTTGCTCAAAAACGATGTTTTGCAAGAGCTTTGCGTTTAAAGAAACGCTCAATTTCCTCACGATCCAGAATCGCTCTCCGCTTGACGAACCAATCGTGACGAACCGGTCATTTCCTCCGGTTTCTCGACTCCAAGCATATCGAGAAGAGTTGGGGCAATATCGGCCAGAATTCCATCGGTCAACCAATACGCCTTCGGTTGATTGGAAACGTAGATGAGGTGAACGAGAAACGTCGTATGCGCGGTGTGAGGCGAGCCGTCGGGGTTCCGCATCAGTTCGCAGTTTCCGTGGTCGGCGGTAATGAGCAGTTTGCCGTCCAGTTCGAGCACTTTTTCGACGACCGCTTTGACGCAACCGTCGATTTTTTCCACGGCCTTGACGGCGGCGTTCACATCGCCGGTATGCCCAACCATGTCGGTGTTGGCAAAGTTTAGGATCACCAGGTCAAAATCGGCGATCTGATCCAACAATGTCTTGGTGACTTCGTCGGCACTCATCTCCGGCTGTAAGTCGTAGGTCGCGACTTTAGGCGAGGCGATCAGGCTGCGTTTTTCGGCGTCAAACGGCTCTTCGATCCCTCCATTGAAGAAATAGGAGACGTGCGGATACTTTTCGGTTTCGGCGATTCGCAGTTGGCTCAGCCCGGCCTTCCCGACAACTTCTCCGAGAACGTTTTTGAGCTGATCTGGGGGAAACACCATTGGGCAGTCATAGTTTTCGTCGTACTCCGTCAGGGTGACGTAGTGGACCTTGGGAACTGTGCCACGGTCGAATCCATCAAACTTCTCGTTGAGGAATGCCAACGAGAGCTGGCGGGCGCGGTCGGCGCGAAAGTTGAAGAAGACGATGACGTCGTTGTCGCGAATGCGCTGCTGATCAGGTTCCGCGAAGATCATCGGCAGGATGAATTCGTCCGTTTTCTCGGCTTCGTAACAGTGAGCGATCGCTTCGCTGGGCAGAATTTCCTGAAAATCGCCTTTGCCGTGCACCAGAGCGTCCCAAGCCAATTTGGAGCGATCCCAACGCTTGTCGCGGTCCATGGCATAGTAGCGACCGATCACGGTTGCGATTCTGGCGCCGAACGCTCCCAGTTTGTCCTCGCAATAGGATAAATACTTGGCCCCACCGGTTGGAGAAGTGTCACGACCATCCGTGATGGCATGAACCCAGATGTCTTCGACACCGGCTTGGTTCGCGGCCTTTGCCAACGCGATCAAATGATCCTGGTGGCTGTGGACGCCTCCGTCTGAGACCAGTCCGATGAAGTGGAGTCTTTTCCCTTTCGCGAGTTCAAAAGCATCGACCAAAGCGGGTTGTGATCCCAGTTGGTCTTCCTCAATCGCCTTGTTGATGCGGGTTAGATCCTGATAAACGATTCGCCCGGCCCCCAAATTCAAGTGACCCACTTCGGAATTTCCCATTTGCCCCTTGGGGAGCCCCACATCTTCACCACTGGTGCTGATGTAGCTAACCGGGTAGGTTTCATAGAGTTGATCGTGAAACGGAGTCTCGGCCAGAAGTGTCGCGTTGGCGTCTTTTTCAGCGGTTTTATTTCCGCCGGGGTTGATGCCCCAGCCGTCGCGAATGATGAGAACTACAGGTTTCTTGGCCATGATGAAAAACGGGAAAGTCTACCGCCCGAGCTTTTCCCAGATACCAATGAAATCAAGCGAGAACCGTGTGGAATGCACGGATCAGCCTGATTCAGGGAATGCTGCTTGCCAATTGAGGGAAAAAGGTTCGAAGGTTAGGCCAATATGCTCAACTACATCTGGTTCGCGCTCATTGTTATCGGCGTCTTCGTCGCGGGTCTCCTCGGCAACATTCAGGGTGATGAAGGAATTGCAGAAGGCGCTTGGGCCAGTGCCAAGGTGGCGATCAATCTCGCGATCGGGTTGATTGGGCTGATGATGCTTTGGCTGGGGATGTTGCGTCTGGCGGAACGAGCCGGTTTGATTCGGGTTCTCGCGCGAGGGATTCGACCGGTTATGACACGACTTTTTCCCGACGTCCCGGCGGAGCATCCTGCGATGGGAGCCATGATCATGAACATGGCTGCCAACATGCTGGGCTTGGGAAATGCCGCCACGCCGCTGGGACTGAAGGCGATGAATGAGCTGAACCGTCTCAATCCAAATCCAGGCACCGCAACCAACGCGATGTGCACCTTTCTCGCGATCAATACCAGCTCGGTCACGCTCATTCCCGCAACAGCGATCGGCTTGGTGGCCGCCGCCGGAATCGCCAATCCCTACGCGATTGTCGCCCCGGCAATTGGCGCGACCTTTTGTTCGACCGTTGTCGCGATCATTGCGGTGAAATTTTTCCAGCGACTGCCGTTTTTCCAGGTGAAAGAGGACGCTCTCGAATCGTCGCAAATGGAAAAGGAGGCCCAATCCGTCGAGAAAGCGCTCGATGAGCCAGAAGGAGATGAGGTCGAGATTTCCCACCAGCCCATCTCCGGGAAAATGCGGGTTTTGATCGGTGTGGTTGCGGTGATGATGGTGACGGTTGCGGTGTTTGAATTTGCGCCTCAGGTGCGTCAGACCTTTCTCGATTCCACCGGGCTTCAGGAGATCATCGATCAGAACGCTGCGATGGCCGAAGCCGGAAAAGAGGTTCGGGATCGAAGAGGTGTGGTCGAGTTTTCCGGCTGGAAAGGCATCCTCAATTCAACGTCCGCGCTGCTCATCCCGCTGATCTTTGTCCTCTTCACATTGGCAGCTCTCGCTCGAGGCGTTCGGGTCTACGAAGACTTTGTTGAAGGAGCCAAGGAAGGTTGGGATGTGGCGTTGAGGATCATGCCCTTTCTGGTTGGGATGCTCGTCGCGCTCGGGATTTTCCGCGGGTCGGGGGCGCTCATGCTTCTGCAATGGGGACTGAAGCCGATCCTGGATGTGGTGCATTTCCCGGTCGATGTTCTTCCGATGGCGTTGATGCGTCCCCTGAGCGGCAGTGGGTCGATGAGCATCATGAGTGAGATCTTGGCGACTCCCGACATTGCCCTTTGGATCAAGTACACGGCGGCGACCATGTTCGGTAGCACCGAAACCACCTTTTACGTTCTGGCCGTATATTTTGGCTCCGTGGCAGTTCGACGCACCCGTCACGCATTGGCCGCCGGTCTCTGTGCCGATGCTGCCGGAGTCATTGCCGCCGTTGCCATTTGCAGCCTGATGTTTGGCTAGACTGGTGGACTGACTAATCGCGAACCAGGCGCCTTTTGATGACATCGGGGAGGTAGAAGAAGCCAACCCACGACAAGACGACCAGGCCGAAGGTCCAATTCGCCTTTCGAATCTTGGTTTCGATCGAGGCAGGTTTGGACGGCGGGTCAGGAAATTTCCGGATCGGGACGGGATTGCAGACCTTGCAAGGTGTCAGGCCGCGCTCGATTGCCAATCTGTGGGAAACTGCGGAGGTCGGCGTTCCGATACTGTGCGATTCCCGATGATAGCGAGAGCCGGATTGGGACACGTAAACGTCGACGCTTCTGCGCTCCATCTCCGCTTCATAATGGGCAAGCGCGGCCGCAAAGGTTCGCGATTCCCAATAGGCCGAGAGATAGACGATTCCCGCTCCGCAACACCAAATCACCAACGGAGTGGCCAGCAGAATCCATCCCGATCGGTTTGGCCACATGTGGTTGGGCAATGCGTTTTCGAAACCGCCGGAAAGCGAACGAGCGTCAGCCTTTCTCTTCCTTTTTCTTGAAGGTCGATTTCACGTAGAGTTCGCGCAATTGCTTGAACTCGACTTCTGCCGGGCTGTCGCTCATCAGGTCTGTTCCGCGATTGTTCTTCGGAAAGGCGATGACTTCGCGAATGCTGTCTTCTCCTGCGATCATCATGACCAGACGGTCGAGACCCAGCGCGATGCCGCCGTGTGGAGGTGCTCCATATTGAAACGCTCCCAGAATGTGACTGAAGTTTTCCGTCTGCTCTTCTTCGCTGATCCCCAGAACGGTGAACATTTTTGCCTGAAGTTCGCGCTCGTGAATCCGCAGGCTTCCTCCGCCGAGTTCCACGCCATTCAGGACGACGTCGTAGGCTTCCGCGCGAACGTTTCCGATCTGGTCATCATCTTCCAGCAACTCCAGGTCTTCTGCTTTGGGGCGCGTAAATGGGTGGTGAACCGCATTCCATTTCCCTTCCTCCTGGTCAAAATCGAGGAGGGGGAAGTCGATCACCCAAAGGAAATTCAGATCAGTGTTTCCTTCGAGAAGATTCTGCATGCTGCAACATTCGAGGCGCAGCCGGCCCAACACATCACTGACGGTTGCCCATTTATCGCAGCCGAAAAGAATAAGGTCACCTTCCTCGATGCCGAGGCGTTCGGTCAGAGCCGCCTTTTCCTCGTCGTTGAAGAATTTCACGATGGGCGATTTCCACTCGCCGTTTTCGACCTTGATGTAGGCAAGGCCACCGGCTCCCGCATCTTTTGCGACTTCCTCGAGCCTCTTGATCTGGCCCGTGGTGACGCAGGCAAATCCCTTCGCGTTGATTGCGCGAACCAGTCCGCCGCCCTCAATCGCTTTCTTGAAAACGCCAAATCCGCTTTTTGCAAACGTGTCGCTGAAATCGACGATCTCCATCGCGAAACGGGTGTCGGGGCGGTCGCTTCCAAACCGATCCATGGCCTCTTGGTAGGTCATGCGAGGGAAGGAATCGGGAATTGAAGTTCCGGTGCCCTTTTCGAACGACTCTTTGAGAATGCCTTCGATCAGCGGGAAAATTTCCTCCTGGGTGATGAAGGAGGCCTCGATATCGACCTGGGTAAATTCCGGTTGCCGGTCGGCGCGGAGATCTTCATCGCGGAAACACCGGGCAATTTGGAAATAACGCTCAACACCCGCCACCATGAGGAGCTGCTTGTACTGCTGTGGAGCCTGGGGGAGGGCATAGAACTTTCCCGGATTGAGTCGCGATGGAACCAAAAAGTCTCGAGCGCCTTCCGGGGTGCTCTTGGAAAGGATTGGCGTCTCCACCTCGGTAAACTGGTTCTCGTCCAGAACGTCGCGGATGGCTTTGCTGACCCGGTGGCGCAGGCGAATGTTCTCGGACATCCGGGGACGGCGCAGGTCGAGGTAGCGGTATTTCATCCGCAGATCCTCATTCGAGAGCTCCTTGTCCAACTGAAACGGAAGAACCTCGGCTTTATTGAGAATTGTGACTTCAGAGACAATGACCTCGATCTCGCCGGTCTCGATGTTTGGGTTCACCGTGCTTTGGCCATCGAACTCCGGACGTTCGGAAACTTGACCGACAATCTGGATCACGTCTTCCTGGCGCAATTTGTGGCTCAGCTCTGCGGCGTCCGCGTTCTCTTCGGCTTTGAAGACGATTTGCGTCACGCCTTCCCGGTCTCGCAAATCGACGAACGTCAGGCCGTCTCCATGATCGCGACTCGAATTGACCCAACCAACGAGGGTCACAGTTTCGCCTATGTGCGATTTGCGCAGTTCGTTGCAATGTTGGGTTCGGTACATTCTTTTGATAGGTTGGTTGGAAAAGGGGGGACGGTGCATCTCGGATCGCGGAATTCAACCTTGATTCCATCTGATTGCTGGAAAAACAGAGTTGCGGGGAGGAAGTGGCACCTCTACGAATCTGAATCAACGAACGAGAACCCCTACTCAGACAAGAGCACACACTATGAATCGAAAACTTCGGATGGGCATGGTCGGCGGCGGCCGAGGAGCGTTTATCGGGCAAGTTCACCGGATGGCAGCTGGATTGGATGGAAAGATTGAACTGGTTGCCGGTGCCTTTTCCTCAGATCCCGAGAAATCGAAGCTTTCCGGTCAGGATTTTTTTCTCGATCCCGATCGCGTTTACGCGAGCTATCAGGAAATGGCCGAAAAGGAGGCTGCGCGCGAGGATAAGATCGATTTCGTGAGCATTGTGGTTCAAAATCACCTTCACTACGAAGTCGCCAAGACGTTCCTGGAGGCAGGATTCAATGTCATTTGCGACAAGCCGCTTTGTTTCGATTTGGAGCAGGCCTATGCGTTTCGCGAGACGGTCAAAAATTCCGGCAAGATTTTCGCGCTGACTCACAACTACACGGGGTATCCGATGGTGAAAGAGGCCCGTCAAATGGTGAAGAATGGCGATTTGGGACGCATTTTGAAGATCGTTGCCGAATATCCGCAGGGATATGCCGTTGGCGACGTTGAGGGAGAAGGGCAGGGGAAAATCAACAACTGGCGTTCAGATCCGAAAGTCGCCGGGCTTTCCAATTGCACGAGCGACATCGGCACTCACGCCCACAATCTGGTCCGCTACATTACCGGGTTGGAAATTGACGAGATGTGCGCCGAATTGACGGCTTTCATTCCTGGAAGGGAACTGGATGATGACGGCAATATTCTGGTGCGTTTTGAAGGAGGCGCCAAGGGGATCATTTACGCTTCCCAGATTTCCAACGGAGACGAAAACGCGCTCAATATTCGCGTTTACGGCACCAAAGCCTCGCTGGAATGGCATCAGGAGGATCCCAATGAGTTGATCGTAAAATACGCCAACGCGCCCCGAAAAATTTATCGGCGGGGGAACGACTATATCAGCGCCGCGGCAAGCGATCACGGCTACACCCGCACGCCTTTTGCCCACCCCGAAGGTTTCATCGAAGCCTTTGCGAACGTCTATTTGGCTGCGGCCAGGGCCATGGGTGATCAAATTGACGGCGTCGCTCCACCTGCGGAAGGGTATGATTTTCCCACCGTTGATGATGGGGTCGCCGGAATGGCGTTTGTGGCGACAGCCGTGCAGAGTTCGAATTCGAGCGATAAATGGCTGAAGTTCCCAAAGTCCTGAAGGAGGGCGCAGCGGAATCCGGCTCAACTCTCGCTTCGTCCCTCCCGGAACCCACCAAAACGAAGAAAACTGGATTTTTCGCCCGGCTTTTCGGGCGGGGCTGAATGTTATGTCAGAAGCGGAAACAAAGAGTGTCGTCGTTCTGGGCGCGAGCAACAATCCCGATCGCTACTCGTTCAAAGCAATTTGCGCATTGCGGGAGCATGGATATGCAGTGATCCCGATCCATCCTGCGTTGGATGAGATTCAGGGGATTGATGTTGTTGCCTCAGTGAAGGAGGTCCATCAACCTGTCGATACGGTCTCTTTGTATGTGAACCCTTCGATTCTCGGAAAATTGCTGGATGATCTCGTGGATTTGTCTCCCAGGAGAGTGCTCTTCAACCCCGGAACCGAGTCTGCAGAAGCTGTCAAGGTTCTGGAAGAGGCTGGGATTCAATGTGAAAACGCCTGCACTCTGGTCCTGTTGCAGACTGGCCAGTTTTGATGAGAAAAAACCCCGACCACGCAAGTGCAGCGGTCGGGGTCAAAGAAGAACCAAGTATAACTGAGAGATTCAAGTGCCTTATTGTGGCGATCTAGGCGATCCAAAGATCGATTTTGAGGGCCTTGTTAGGATTGAATCTTAAAAATGGTAGCTGGGTTCAAATATCAGGCAAGCGAAATGTTAGGGTTTATGGATATGTTAGACTTCCTCCATTTTCGGTTGGGGAAGCCTAGACCAAGCTTGACCATTCGGCTGAGATGCTGTGTTATAGAGTAAAGGGAGTTCCAAAGCTCCAATCGCAATCGTGAAAACTCAGATCGAAGACAAACTCAGGGAACTTGACGAAGTTCTTCACTCCACGGAACTCGACGCCGAGGAGAAAGCGGAGGTCGTTCGGGAGATTGAGAAGTTCAGGCTCGAATTGGTTGGAGAAAGCTTCAAATTACGGGCCAAAGAACGGTCGGAGGACGAAGATCACCCCGTTGTTTCAGTGCTCCAAGGATTGGGACAGAAACTGGCTTCCCACAATCCCAAGGCAGCGGAGAGGATTAACGCAATCTGCCTTGGTCTCTCCCGCATGGGAATCTGACTGGAGCGTGGGCTCAGTCTCGAGTGTGTCCTAGATGTCTCCGAACAATACGGAGGCACCGCCAATCGCACTGGCGCCGCGAACCACTTCTGCTTTCAACGGGACCGCGCGAGCGCTGCCGATCGTCTCTTTGACATTGGCGGCATGGAACGTCTTGGCACCTTTTCCTGAAAGTTGTTTCCCGAGTTCATCAACGAGGCGCGGAATGTTGTTTCCTCCCCCTGTAAGGATGACTTCATCGACGTTGGTGGTCTCGTGCTCGTGCAGAAATCCTTCCAGACTGCGACCAATTTCGGTAGCCAATTCGACGATACAGCTTTGGATGATTGCGGCTTCGTCGCCACCCCCAATTTTACCAACTTCCGGGTGTTCCCAAGCGGTCTCATCGCTGTAAACAGAACGACGCATCTTCTCAAGATCCATCGAACTGAGTTTTCGGATGGCCTGCTTTTTATCGTCGGAGAGACGGTTCTGAACCATTTCATCCAAATGACTGATCCCGAGGGGCTCCGAGTTCGTCTCGCAAAGTGGGAAGTAACCCAGGGATTCCAGGTCGATCGCAACCAACCCGAAATCGGCGGTGTAGGCACCGACATCGATGATCAGGACGGAGTAAACACTTGGAGGTACTTCGCCCAAAGTTGTGGCATCAAACGAATTGATAAAGCTGATGAGATCGCTGCCCTGAAAAATGCGGCTGACATCGGGCATCTCTTCGCCGTCCTCGTCGCGATTCATGTAATTCCGCCCCTGGCTCAAGGCTCCGGTCAGGTTGGCCAGCGGTTCTGAAATACAAAAGGAACTCAGGGTTCTCCATCCTGCATCGGTCAGGAGATCGTCAAAGGAACTCGCTTCAAGGGAATTGAGGGCAAAATCGGGAATACAGATCCGCATAATCGCCTCGTCGGTGACTTCTCCTGTTCCCGCCATGCTGGGCACCAACTCGTTCTTCAGCCAGTGAAAATACTTCAAGCCGACCGTCCGTGCTTTCATTTTGGGGTCGTTCTGGCCGTCGATGGCGGGAGCCCGGTAGAAAATGCTTCCAACCAGGGACTCGGGATCAAAGATCTTGTCTCCGGACTCGAACAACGCCTTTTTCCAGTTTCTGAAAACATGAATGTCATCGCTGGAGCGCATATCCGCCGCGTCCGCGCCAAACACCCACTGATCCCGACTCGCGCTCCATGCTGCGATGGTCGGGATGCAGACGTGAAGTGGATCAAGATCCAAGGAATCATGATTGAGCAATTCGGAAGGCGTATCCGGTTGTCTGCGAATAGCCACTTTTGTGTAAGCGGCTCCAAAATCGATGCTAATTGCGGGTTTCATTGACGAATGCGAACAGGCTCACTAGATCGCCCGAACTGTAGCTTTTTCCAGTAGATACTCACCAACTCCGTCATGAACGACCCATCCAGCCCTAACTATCTCGACATTGTCGCCGGGAAAAACCGCATCTGAGCAGATATGGCGGCGACCGATAAATTGAACGAGCTCCCCAGCCTCACCGACTTGTTGAACTCCCGAGGCTCGCAACGCACGTGCAATCCCTTCCCGGGCTTCCTCTGTTTTGGCGTATTTCCAGCTGATCACTAACTCATGTGCCAAATCTCGTTTGAAACTGGCTTTGTCAGAGTCCGCCGACGGAGTTGAGGGCGATTTTTCTGGTTTTGGAATGATCGATTGGATTTCGCCAATCAGTTTTGAACATGCGGCTTCGATTCTGGCAAAATCGTCTTTCCAATCGCGTTTTGATGCGAGGTCAGCCCAATGCTTAAGAAGTTGATGTTGGTAAACGGGCGAAGACTCCGCAATCAGTTCTTCTCGCTCAGCGGGGGGCGAAAACTCAACAAGCCTTTCGATTCCGTGAGGAGTCAGGCGAACGTGCAAAGGTCTCTTTTTGCTGCGTTCCCCTTCACGGAGGAGCAATGGTGGGTCCGATTCCAAGCAAAATTTCACCGCCCGTGATTTCGTATTTCCCCCTGGGAAGAGTCCACTCTTCCTCCCCAGCAACCGGGACGGTCCATGATTTTTGACGGCTTTTTTGAGAGCCTGGGTAATGAGTTCCTGCAACTCGATCTCGAAACTCGAAAATAAGAATTCTTCCACTGCGAAATGATAGGGATTGAGACGTGGCGAGCAACGAATTCTCAACATTTTTAGCAATAGACGGCGGGATTTGAGCCAATATCGGTGTCCTTTATCAACTTCATGTCAATTCCAAGAAGGATTCAGCTTGACCTTTCAAGAAAACTGAGTATCTACCGGGCTCACTATTATGGCCAAGAAATCCTGGATCGAGCGCAACAAGCGCAAGCAGCAAACTGTTGAGAAATACGCGAAAATTCGCCGTAAGCTCAAGGAAGAAAAAGACTACGTTGGTCTCTCCATGCTTCCTCGCGATGCCAGCCCGACCCGCTTGGTCAACCGTTGCCGAGTCACTGGTCGTCGCCATGGTTACCTCCGCCGCTTCCAGATTTCTCGTATCGAGTTTCGCGAACTCGCCTCTAACGGAATGATTCCGGGAGTTACCAAGAGTAGTTGGTAGGCTCCGGCCATTTTTCTCGATCCCCAATTTGAGGATTGGAATCGGGGCGTTTGGTCGTCTAAGCTAGAACAAATGCCCCTCTACGAATATATCGCCGAAGCCGAGGACAAGGGTTGTAGAGTCTGTCTAAAGGGTTTCGAAATACGTAGGCCGATTTCGAGGCCGGCACTTGAAGCCTGCCCGCTATGCGGTTCACCCGTGAGAAAATTACTCGCCAAAAACGTCGGCCAGCCAAAAATCACCGCACCGTTGTCAGTATCTGACGCGAAAAAGGCTGGCTTCACCATCCTCGAGAAACGGGATGAGGGCGTCTATGAGAAGCTTTGACCAGGCTGTTTGGTGGTGATCTTCCCGAATGAACGCATCTGATAGCTTACTCCTGATAGGCGCAACTGAAACGATGAGCGCTGGAGGGTATGCTTGGACCTTCCTGTTCGTCTTGTTTTTCGTCCTGTTGAACGGATTCTTTGTCGCGGCTGAGTTTTCAATCGTCAAAGTGCGATCCAGCCAACTTGACCAGAGTATCAGCGAAGGGAGCAAGCGGGCGAATCTGGCAAAACAAGTTACCGGCAAGCTCGATGCCTATCTTTCCGCGACCCAATTGGGGATTACCATTTCCAGCATTGCCCTTGGGATCGTGGGTGAGCGGCTTGTGGAAGTTGCGGTGCGACCGGTTTTCGTTTGGGCATTTGGAGCGGTTAATGAGCCTCTTATCCATGGAGTTTCGCTGGGGATCGCCTTTTTGATCGTCACATTTCTCCATGTTGTTCTGGGGGAACTGATGCCGAAAAGTCTGGCGATTCGGAAGTCGTTGCCAACGACTCTGGCGATTGCGGCGCCACTCCATTGGTTTTACCGAATCTGTCGGCCAGCGATTTGGCTCTTTAACGGGACTGCCAACTGGCTCATGAAGATTCTCTTCAAGATTGATCCGGTTTCCGAAGGCGACGTGGTTCACAGTGCTGACGAATTGCGGATCTTGGTGGCGCAAAGCGAACAGAGCGAAGAGGTGACCGCGATTGAAAAGGAGATTTTGATCAACGCGCTGGCGCTCAACGACAAAGTCGCTCGAGACATCATGTTGCCGCGAACGGATGTTGTCGCGCTGGACATCAATGAGGATTTTGAGACGAATTATGCGAAGGCGCTCGAAAGCATGCATACCCGTCTGCCGTTGGTGAACGGTCACTTGGACGAGACGGCCGGACTCATTCACATTAAGGATCTGGTAACCCTCAGTCGCCAGTCCGGGGCCGATCTTCACTCCATCATTCGACCGCTTGATCCCGTTCCGGAGATGATGCCGGTTGATAAGCTCTTGCAGTCCTTTCTCGAGAACAAAGCCCACATGGCGTTGGTTGTTGACGAATACGGTGGGTCATTGGGAATTGTGACTCTGGACAACGTCTTGGAAGAATTGGTCGGTGATATTCACGATGAATTCGACGACGAGGAAGAGCACGAAGACGAGTTTACGCGAATCAACGACAATGAATTTGAGGTGCTGGGGACGTTGCCGCTGTTCGAGCTGTCGGAACAGGCCGGGCTCATTCTCGAGGATCCTGAGGTGAGTACGGTGGGGGGCTATGTGACCCACCTCATCGGTCATTTGCCCGAAGTGGGTGAGGATGTGGAGGTCGCGGAGTACGTTGCGACCGTAACGGAAGCGAACGGACGGAGCGTGGGCAGGCTTCGATTTCGACGACACCCCAAGAATCACGGCGCGGATTCCGCGGACGACCGATTGTCGGCCTAATTTCGAGGTGTTTACCGGAAGATGACGGTCTTGTTCCTGTAAGCAAGGATCTCGCGCCTGGTATGGTGCCAAACGGCGCGAGCGAGAACGATCTTCTCAAGGTCCTTGCCGTCTCTGACAAAGTCCTTCACGGATTTCTTATGGGAGACCCGAATGACGTCCTGAGCAATAATCGGGCCTTCGTCCAGATCCGCCGTCACATAGTGACTCGTGGCGCCGATGATTTTGACGCCTCGCTCGTAGGCTTGATGATATGGCTTGGCTCCGATAAATGCCGGGAGAAATGAATGGTGAATGTTGATCACCTGATTCGGAAAGGCGGCGACGAAGGAATCGCTCAAGATCTGCATGTAGCGGGCCAAAACGACGGTATCGATCCGGTTTTCTTTGAGCAGCGCGATCTCAGCCGCTTCCTGATCCGCCTTGGTCTCTTTGGTGATCGGGAAATGATGAAACGGGATTCCAAAGCGTTCTGCATCTCGGCGAAGCTTTTCGTGATTCCCGATGATCAGAGGAATTTCCACCTCCAACTCACCGCTTTCGTGACGAGCCAGGAGATCATACATGCAGTGGATGTCTTTAGAGACAAACAGCGCCATTCTCGGTTTCTCGTCTGAAAAGTAGACCGAACTCTCCATGCACTCGAAGGGGCGGGTAAGGTCGCGGATGGCGCCTTTGAGCGATTTTCGAGGAATCAGAAAACCCTCAAGCTCCCACTCCAGTCTCATGAAGAACACGTTGGCTTCAGAATCGACGTGTTGGTCGAGGTGGACGATATTGCCCCGGTTTCGATACACGAAGTTCGAAAGTTCGGCGACAACTCCCGAGCGATCGGGACAAGACATGAGGAGAATGGCGGTGGCCATGGTTGGGCGGGGAGGTGAGCAAAAAAGTGCTCGAGGGGGGAATCGAACCCCCACGGGTTGCCCCACAGGATCCTTAATCCTGCGCGTCTACCAATTCCGCCACCCGAGCATTCAATGGTGTCTGGTTAACAGGGGACGGAAAGGAAGCGAAAGGCGGGCACTTGGCAAGTATTCTTTGTGACTAATTGTGTGGAATTTCGTGATGAGATTATGAGTGCAAAGTGAAGTTTTCCGACAGCGAGAAGGGGCTAGAGCGTTGATAGTGGTTCATCTTTGAGTTCCAACCCCCAAACTTCCATCCGCTACGGCGTCATTATCCCCGTTTACAATGAGGAGGAGTGTCTGGGCCTGGTGTTGGACGAATTGCGGGAGGCGTGGCCCGGGGGGCGGTATGAGGTTGCTGTCGGACTGAATGGGGCGATCACGGATCGGTCGGGTGAGATTGCCCGTGAGCGGGGCGCGATCGTGGGGGAAACGCCGACCAGAGGGTATGGGCACGGCTGTATTGCGGCGATCGAAGCGTTGCGAAATCAGGGAACGGACGTGGATGCCTTTGTCTTTTATGCGGGAGATGGTGCGTCTGACCCTGAGGATTTGGCTGCGTTGCTGAAGGCGTATGAAGCAGGAAATGACCTGGTTTTGGGAACCAGAACGACTTCTCGTCGAAATTGGAAGCGGCCTTGGCGGCGTGGGCTTGCCAATCTTTTACTCGGGGCTTGGGCGACGCTTCTTTCTGGGCACGTTTATGCCGATCTTGGGCCGTTTCGGGTTGTCGACCGGCAGCTTCTCGAAAAAATGGCCCCAAAAGAACTGACTTGGGGGTGGACGATCGAGCAGCAGATCCTGGCACCGAAGTTGGGGGCAAGAATCAGCACCGTCAGAGTCGGGGAGCGCCCGCGCCTTGCCGGAGTTCAGAAAATCAGCGGAGTAAGCCTTCGGCAGACACTTCAGATTGGTTGGGAGATTGCCAAAGCGGGAATTCGGTCAGCAGGAAGGAAGTTGTAGCAGCGCGATCACTCCAAGTGGGGTGGGCCGGTTGCGATTTCGCTTCAAACTACTTGGTTCGTCGATTCCTGACGCTCTCAGCGAGGCCATCCAGCATCTTGACCGTCGTGTCCCAATCCACACATGCATCTGTGATGCTTTGTCCGTATTCCAAATTTTTGGGGTCTTTAAGCGGTTGGTTGCCAGCTTTGAGGTGGCTCTCGATCATCACGGCAACAAGATGTTTGTCCCCGGCCGAGATTCGTTTGGCCAGCTCTTCAGCAACGAGAGGCTGTCGGTTGTGATCTTTTTCGCTATTCCCGTGGCTGCAGTCGATCATGACGTGTGGGGGCATTCCGGCTTTCTCAAGCAAGGCGACAGTTGCCGCCACATTTTCCTCATCAAAATTCGGTCCTTTGGCTCCTCCTCGAAGGATCACATGGCAGCTGTCATTCCCTTTGGTCGTCACAATCGCAGTGGTACCGCTTTTCTTGACGGACAGAAAATGATGCGAGCTTTGGGCGGATTTGATCGCATCCACCGCGATTTTGATGTTTCCGCCGGTTCCGTTCTTAAATCCTACTGGCATGGAAAGTCCGGAAGCCAGTTCTCGATGCATCTGGCTTTCCGTGGTTCGGGCGCCGATTGCTCCCCAGGCAACCAGATCGGCAACATATTGGGGGCTAATGGTGTCGAGAAACTCGGTTCCGGCGGCTATTCCCATATCGGCCAGCGTGACGAGGAGCTTGCGCGCCAGATGCAGACCGCGATTGATGTCGAAACTGTCGTCCAGGCCCGGATCGTTAATAAAACCCTTCCAGCCGACGGTGGTGCGCGGCTTTTCGAAATAGACCCGCATGATAATTTCGAGGTCCTCCTCTGCGCCTTTCGCGTAGTCCTTGAGTTTTTCGGCGTATTCGAGGGCGGCCTCGGGATCGTGAATTGAGCAGGGACCGACGACCACAAGCAGTCGGTCATCCTGGCCTTTCAGGATACGCTCGGCATTTTTGCGCGCTTTCATGACAACCTCAGCGGACTCGTCAGAAAGGTGGAGTTCATCGATGATGATGACAGGGGCAATTAGTTGATCAAGGCGTTCGATCCGAAGGTCGTCGGTTACAATTGACATGGGCAATTTTGCGAATTGAAGTGGAGGGGCGAATAAACGAATTCGCCAGAGGCTCAAACGAAAAGTTCGGAATTTTCCGGCGTCCTACTCTCAAGTCCACGTAAATGAGACGGAGAGAAGGTTGTGATAGTTTCGATTTAACCCCTCTCTCCATCAAGAATCTGGCGGCGTCCCTTTCGTCAGTATTGTCTAAAATATTTATATCATCCTAATAATCTATGAGTAATCGCCCCCCTGATGCCGACGCCCACATTGTTCACGATACCCCAGGATTCACCGCCGATGCCGACTTTACGGGGGGGTATGTTCATGAGCTTCCTGAACGCCAGACACACCTGGGTAAGGATCAGAAGAACTTTGAGCGCCGCATTCAGCGATTGGTTAGCGATTGGGGATGCAATGGAAACGAGCAACTGATCTGCGAGTTGGTAACGACCGCCCTGAAACTGGGACACGATGGTGCCGATGAGGGCGAGATGAAGCTGATCAATCGATCTCTCAAGGAAATGCGCTATGCCAACAACGTTTTTCGCCCTTTTCAGCATCGCCGAAAAGTGACGATCTTTGGCTCGGCCCGTACGAAACCGGAGGAACCGGAATACAAGGCGGCGTCAGAGTTTGCCGCAAAGATGGCAGAGCACGATTTCATGTCGATTACGGGCGCTGGCCCTGGAATCATGGCGGCAGCGCAGGAAGGTGCGACCGCAGCCAACAGTTTCGGGCTTCGGATCCAACTACCGTTCGAGGCGGGAGCGAATGAAACCATTGATGGCGATCCCAAGTTGATCAATTTCAACTATTTCTTCACGCGGAAACTGATGTTTGTGAAGGAAGCCCACGCTGCGGTTCTCTTTCCCGGCGGATTTGGAACGATGGATGAGGGGTTTGAGGTGATGACCCTGATTCAGACCGGCAAGGCCGTCATCTTTCCCATTGTGATGGTTGATGCTCCCGGCGGCAGTTATTGGAAAACCTACCTTCAATTCATCAAGGAGCACCTCTTCCGGTTGGGGCTGATATCCGAGCAGGACTTTTCGCTCTTCATGGTAACCGACGACGTGGATGAGGCTGTCGAGCACATCACCAAATTCTACCGCGTGTTCAACTCGTATCGCTATGTGCGGGACCAGCTCGTGATCCGGCTGAATCGGGCGCTCACGGCCAAGGCGGTCGCCAAATTGAACGAAGATTTTGCGGATCTGCTCATTGACGGAAAATACGTCCTTGGCAATGCCCTGGAGCAGGAGGCCAATGAGGAGGAGATCTTTACCCTGCCACGTCTGATTTGTAAGCCGAAGCGGAGTGATTATGGGCGGCTGCGGGAACTGGTGGATGCGGTCAACGACTCGGAAGTAATAAGCTAAAGTTAAAAGTCAAAATGGTGTTGATAATAGTGTGTTCTTGAATACTGTTCATAAACCCAGTTCATCCACCTATGATTGATCGAATTATCACACCTTCTGCTTCTGTTAACGGCCAGCCAATAGTCAAGGGAACCCACTTTCCTGTTTCAGCCATCATCGAATCGATTGTCGTGAGTCAATCGTTGGAAGAGGTGCTTGAAGCCTTTCCAGGTCTCACCCGCGACGATATTTCCGCTTGTTTGGAATTTGGATTGAGCCAATGAAGGGCATCGGATAAGTGTTCAAACTCATTGTCATGGAATTCCACTTGCGAGATCCATGCCCTTGACCTAAGATCGCACCCCTTTGTTCCGGTCGAAATTTCGGAGCAATTTAACAATCTCATTTTTTCACGGCATGAAAGCTGAAATTCATCCCGAATACAACCCAACCACTATTGTTTGCACATGCGGTGCAACGTATCACACCCGTTCCACGGTTGAGAATTTGCGCATCGGCATTTGTGCCGCCTGCCACCCCTACTTCACGGGTGAGCAGCGATTCGTCGATACGGCGGGTAGGGTGGACAAGTTCCAGAAGCGTTACGGTTCTGAGAGAACTCGGCGGAAGAAGCCGAAGCCGACCGACGTTTAGCGCGACAGTCGAATTTTAGGAATAACGGTGCTGTGTTGTCGCTTTGACAGACAGTGCCGTTTTCTGTTTTCTGAAGCAGAGCTAGACGAACCCATCAAACCCTCCGTATCCTGTGGACTACACTGATCTTGTTTCCAAAAAGCGTTCTCGAATCGAAGAATTGGAGAAACAGATGTCCGAGCCTTCCTTCTATGACGACGCGAAGGCGGCGGGGGAGGTGATGCAGGAGCACAAGCGCACCAAGGAGCTGATCGATAACTGGGAGAAGCTCGATGAGGCGCAGCGACAACTCACCGAGAACGAGGAACTCGCCAAGGGCGATGACGAAGAAATGGCGTTGCTGGCGGGGGAAGAGATTCCTGAGCTACGCGATTTGGTTGAGAAACTGAGTCTCGAAATTCAATATGCGCTTTTGCCACGGGACCCGACCGAGGATCGTGATGCGCTGGTTGAAGTGAGGGCGGGCACCGGAGGAGATGAAGCATCGCTTTTTGCCGGTGATTTGATGCGGATGTATCAGCGGTTCGCCGAAGAACGGAGTTGGAAGGTCGAAATGCTCGAAGCCAGTCCTTCGGAAGTGGGCGGCTTTAAGGAAGCCGTGTTCAAGGTTTCTGGAAGTGAGGTTTTTCGGATTTTGAAATACGAAAGTGGGGTCCACCGCGTTCAGCGGGTGCCATCCACCGAAACGCAGGGAAGGATTCATACATCGACGGCAACGGTCGCCGTCATGCCGGAAGCGGAAGAGATTGACGTCGAACTTCACCCCGATGACTTGCAGATCCAAGCCACCCGTTCCAGTGGCCCGGGCGGACAGCATGTCAACACGACGGATTCCGCGGTGCAGATCACCCATTTGCCGACGGGGATTATGGTCAAGTGTCAGGACGGTCGAAGCCAGCACAAGAACAAGGAGAAAGCGTTGGCGATTCTGCGATCAAAGCTGCTGGAGGCTCGCCAACAGGAGGAGGCGAACAAGTATTCAGAGCATCGTCGAAATCTGATCGGCAGTGGCGGCCGGGAAGAGAAAATCCGAACCTACAACTTTCCGCAAAACCGGGTCACCGACCATCGCGTTGGTCTGACCTCCCATAACCTGGAAGGAGTCATGGTTGGTAAACTGGACGATTTTGTGGAGGCTTTGCAGAAGTCGGACATGGAGGCTCGTCTAAAGGAAGTTGGTCTTTCGGAGTGAGCCTCCGGCGATTTAGACTATTTTTGGGGAGCACCCCTGATACCTGTTTCTCGCCATGACAACCATTCTCGACGCTCTTCAGAAGGGGACCGGATACCTCGAAAAACACGGAGTTGAAGGTGCGCGGCTCAACATGCAGCACCTTCTGGCACATGTCGTCAAATGCGACCGAATGCAACTCTACGTGAGTTTTGATCAGCCACTTGATGAGCCGGAATTGGAGGAATTGCGGCGATTGATGAAAGAGCGAACTTCCGGGGTTCCTCTGCAGCATCTACTGGGAGTGGTCGAGTTTTTCGGGAAGGAGTTTATCTGCGATGAGCGCGCGTTGATTCCTCGGCCCGAGACGGAACACCTAGTGGATCTTCTGTCGAAGATGGATTGGCCGGAAGGCGTGCGAATTCTCGACGTTGGGACTGGCTCCGGTGTGTTGGGGATTTCGTTGGCAATTGCGTTGAAGGGGCAGGGTCCAAAGGGAGTTTTGGCGGATGTTTCGTCAGAGGCTCTGAGTTTGGCCAAAGAGAACGTCGAGCGATTGTCGGAAGATCTGGATGGATGTGATCTGCGTTTGGAAAAGAGCGATCTCTTTTCAGAGATCGAAGGTGAATTTGATCTCGTGGTGGCAAACCTGCCCTATATCGCTCAAGCAGAGATCGCGGAATTAAGTCGAGAAGTGAAGCGTGACCCGGTGCTTGCGCTGGATGGCGGCGAGATTGGGACGGAAATCATGGAGCGTTTTCTGGCCGGAGTTGGCTCTCATTTGGCTGAAGACGGTGCCATTGCGATGGAGTTCGGGATGGGGCAGGCGGCTCGACTTGCGGCTGTGGCCAAAGAATGCGGTTTTGCGAATCCACAAATTCTGAAAGATCTTGAAGGGACGGAGCGAATCCTATTCGCAAGGAAAGATAAATAGTGTAAAGTTTCGGAAATTATGGAAAAGCTCATTATTCGGGGTAATGGACCGCTGAACGGTCGAGTCAACATCAGTGGATCGAAAAACTCATCCCTCCCAATCTTGGCCGCGACGCTGCTGACCAAGGAAGAATGTGTGATTCGCCGGGTTCCGGACGTTAGTGATACAAACTATTTGCTCCAGATCTTGCGGAGCCTTGGTGCCGAGGTTGAGCGGGCGAGCGGGACGGTGACGGTGAAGTGCGAAACGATCAAATCGGAAGCACCGTATGATTTGGTTCGCAAAATGCGGGCGTCGGTTTGCGTCATGGGCCCGCTACTTTCGCGGTTGCATGAGGCCATCGTTTCATTGCCGGGTGGCTGTGTGATCGGAGACCGTCCAGTGGATCTCCACTTGCGAGGATTCGAAGCCTTGGGGGCCAACGTTCGCGTAGAGGGGGGAAATGTCATCGTCAAGGCCTCGGAACTTGTCGGAAGTGAAATCAATATGCGCGGCAAGCACGGCTCGACCGTTTTGGGGACCGACAACGTGATGATGGCTGCTGCACTGGCAAAGGGAACCACCATCCTTGAAGGGGCTGCAACTGAGCCTGAGGTCGTCGACTTGGCGAATTTCCTCAACAATATGGGCGCAAGAATTGAGGGGGCCGGAACGCCCAGGATCGTGATTCACGGCGTTGACGAATTGCACGGTGCCGAGCATACCGTGATTCCGGATCGAATTGAGGCAGGAACGTTTCTCGTGGCCGGCGCCATGGCCGGGACGGAAGTCACCCTTCGTAGAACCCGTCCGGATCATCTCACTGCCGTGACTGATGTCCTTACCCAATGCGGCCATTCGGTGGTAACCAAGGGAGATACCATGACGGTTCGGCCGGGAAGCACTTCCACGGGGGCTGATATCAAGACAGAGGCTTATCCTGGCTTCCCGACCGACATGCAGGCGCAAATGTGCGCCCTCTTTTGCCTTACTCCTGGAATCAGCGTCGTCACGGAAACCATCTTCCCCCAACGTTTCATGTATGTGGCTGAATTAACTCGAATGGGTGCAAACATTCAGATGGAAGGCGCCACCGCAATTGTTCATGGGGTGGAGCAAATGAGCGGTGCCCCGGTCATGGCGAGCGACCTTCGCGCGTCTGCTGCACTCTTGCTTGCGGCGATCAAAGCGGATGGTGTCACGGAAATTAACCGCGTCTATCATATCGATCGCGGCTACGAGCATATTGACGATAAGTTGATCGATCTGGGCGCCGATATTCAGCGGTTGAATGCCTAGCGGTTGGAAATTAGAGATTTTTTTCTCGATTTTTCTTCACAAATCTGGTTCGGCCACGTTAGCCTCTGCCAAACGCTATGGCAGCAGGCTCCGAAACCGCTAACCCAAGCACGATGAGCGGAAGTTATTCTGCTCGTCGCCACATTGGTATTGTAGAGGACTGTCGGCAAAGACTCCGCTCAATTGGTGAAGCGATTGATCATTTGGAACGCAACCCGCCTTCGGATGTTGATCGAGAAATCTGGAACGCTGCCATCATCACCCTGGCGGCATCCAGAGTCGAAGCAATGCTGGAGCTTGATTCGGCGATGGAAGATTTTCCATCCGCCAGAAATGGCAGAGCCGTCATGATTCTGTTGGCGGAAGTGAAGCGCATTGAAGGCCGGTTGACGAATTTCGTCGTCAGCCATCAGTTGAGGTTGCCGGACGAGACCTCCTAAATGTCGATTGCGAGGATTCCTTCAGGTTCCTCGCGAAGAAGCAGGCTGGCGATGGTTTGCTCGCTCAGGTAGGTCTTGATCATGAGGTTGAGTTCTTCAAGACATTCGGTGAGCCCTTGAAAACCGATCCCGCTATTATCCGAGTGCTCACGCCGCTCAAACAGGTTGCCATCGACAAGCTCGATCACCTCACACAGGGAGATCTCGGAAGCTGATCGGTTGAGTTGGTAGCCGCCTCCAATTCCCCTCTTCGAGCGCAGCAAGCCACCACGTTTGAGGATCAGGAGGATTTGTTCCAAAAATTTGACGGGAATCTTGCCTCTCTCAGCGAGTTCCTGAATTTGCAATGGTCCTTGAGGGGAAGATCCCGCAAGAATAGCAAGAGCTCGCAAACCATACTCAGCTTTCTTAGAGATTTTCATTCTCGACTAGAATGATCGATAAGTCGCAGAAGTGCAACTCACGAAAGCGGGCCGAATAACTCGAGGCGTTTGACCCGTTTCATCGCGAGGAGAATCGGGACTCCGCCGAAAACGACCGTCATGAAGACGATGCCGGCAATGGCTCCGGGCATCCAGCCGTCCGATCCAATTTCAGCGACGCCCTTGGTTTGAAAGAGGCCGATCTTGGCGACGCTAAGCATGCTGATAAAGCAAACGATGTAGAGAAAACTGCAGATGAGGCAGAGGGTCCCTCCAAAACCCGAGACAATTTTCGCGGCGTTCGTTTCCTCCAAATTGGGGAATAACGCGCCAAGCCCGACCGAAATTCCGCAGAGCCCGGCGCTAATGAGCGCAATTGAACTCGTGAAGAAAACGATGTCCCAAACTGGCAATTGAAGCATCAAGCCGGAAGTCAGCTGGAGGAGCGTCGTCAACGTTCCGATACAAAGCATCGCCTGAACCCATTTTTGGAGGACAACGCGCTCGAGTCCCAATGGGGCCAGTCCCAAAATCCAGATTCGAGATCCTTCCAGGCTGAATTGGGGAAAGACAAAGCGGGTGGTTAGGGTTGAGACCGCCAGCGAGCAAACTGTCAAATTGATGTAGCTGATAATGGCTGACCAATAGGGATTTTCGTAGTCGTACCCCATATTTCGGAGATTGAGGACGTAAATGAGCAGGAGGCCAAAGACGATCACAAATTGAACCCATTGGGATGGTTCGCGGAGAAACGTGAGGACGTCCTTTCGGATCACTGCCCGAATCGGCCGATCCAGACCAATGACTCTGTTGGCCCCAGAAACCCAGCGGTAAGCGTGCCCCTGTGATCGCTCTCTTCTTCTGCTGGACGCATGGGCCGCCCGTTCGAGGTTCCGATTCCATGCCGGATAGAACCATTTGCCGCCCAACCACCCCAGTGAGACGATTCCCATGAGCGCCCAGGACCAAAGCAGGGTGGTGAACCAATTCGCCTCATAGGGGTAAGCGCGGGTACGTTGCAATAAGGCGCGGCTCATCCAGGTACTGGGCGAAAGCGGATGCACGCTGGCCTCGGTATGTTTGAGAATCTGATCGACCGCCACCATTCCCGCTGACCGTTGCGATG
This sequence comes from uncultured bacterium, assembly GCA_963977015.1. Taxonomy (GTDB): domain Bacteria; phylum Verrucomicrobiota; class Verrucomicrobiia; order Verrucomicrobiales; family DEV007; genus JBCDHN01. Next base: position 139,298 of record CAXBMO010000010.1, read on the forward strand.
CCTCTTGCGCGTCGTCGTAGGCCACGAATCCGTAACCGATGATGCCGAGCACGGTCACCCCAATCAGAGCGATGGCGGCTTTTCGCGAAATCCAGCGCAACAACCCGAGGAACAAGGCACTGCCAACGGTTGAAGCCACGATGACAAATGCAATCGTCAGCGCAAGTGCGTGAGGATAGAACGATGTCGGGGCATTGCGGGTCGTGCCGAATGCGAGCAGGAGCGGGAAACTGATGAAAACCAGGCCCCAGCTTGCGAAGACGATCGCTTCCGTGGATTTCCAGAGAAAAATGACCCGGTGGGACAGGGGGAGTGTGTGCAGCCAGGGGATTTCTCTTCCCTTGATCAAGCCGATGAAGTTGGTCACCCCCACCGAGAAAATCAGCATGATGAAGAAGAAAAAGAAGAGCAGAAAAATGACGCGATCCGCGAGAAAGCCTCCCACACTGGGCACCCGTTGAACCATGATCAGGCCTTTGGAAAAGAGCACGTAGCCCATCACCCCGTAGCCCAACAGGAAGATGGAAAGCGTGGAAACCATCAATTTCGACTCCGTAAACATTCGGGTCGAACGGCCACGTGCCATTTTGACGTGGTAGCGTAACAGAAGCAGGAACTGTTTCAGGTCAGACAAAGCATTACCATGCGGGAACAACTTCAAAACAATAGCCACGAAGGTATTCGCTCTCGGGAATGGTGGCGATGATGGGGTGGTCGCGGCGTTGGCCATAGCTGTCGACATGGCGCAGCGTTCGCTTCGCATCGACCGACGCATCCCGAATCACGTCCATGAAATCACCAGCACTGACATGGTGGCTACAACAAAAGGTTGCCAGCTTCCCGCCAGGTTCGAGCATCTTCAGTGCCCTGAGATGAATTTCCTTATACCCTCGCAGGGCGTCTTTCAGGGATTTCCGGTTCCGAGTGAACGAAGGTGGGTCGAGGATAATCAGGTCATATTTGGTTCCGGCTGATTCCTGTTCCTTGAGAAAATCGAAAACATTCCGGGACTCGAAACGAATTTCAAGATTCTCCGCCTCGGCGTTCTCCTTGGCGGTTTTCAGAGCGGGTTCGCTTGAGTCAATCGCGGTTACCTCAGCGGCATCGGCTTTGGCGCACTCCAAGGCAAAGCCGCCCTGGTTGGAGAAACAGTCGAGAACGCGTTGTCCTTTGGCCTGTTTGGCGACGGACTGATAATTGTCGAGTTGATCGAGATAGAGACCGGTCTTCTGTCCTTCCCAAAGGTCCGCGAGAAAACTTACATTCCCGATTTTGAGGCGTTTCGGGCTTGGCTCGCCAATTGCGATGCTTTGTTGAGGCTCCAGTCCTTCCGCAGCTCGAATCGGGCTTTCGTTGCGTTCAATGATGCAGGAAGGGGAGAAGCGCTCCCGGATGGCATCTACGAGCAGGTCCTTGCGCTGGTCCATCGCCATCGTCTGGGTCTGGAACGCGAATTGATCCTCGTAGCGATCGACAACCACGCCCGGAAGACCGTCACTTTCGCTCCAAACGACGCGGTAAACGGAATCAAAGCCCAACCGTTGCCGGACCTCATCAGCTCGCTCGATGCGACGTTTGAAGAAGTCCAGATCCAGATCCTGTTTCCTCCGTGAAAAACGGCGAGCGACGATTTGAGAGTTGGGATTGTAGATCGCGCTTCCCAGCGGGCGATCCTTGTAATCCTTGAGTGAAACGACGTCCCCGGGTTTGGGTTCACCGAAAATTTTCCTCACATCGGTACCGTAGACCCAATCATGGCCGTGATAGATGCGAGCTCGAGGTTTGACCACTATTCCAGCCATCCCTTTCGTAGCTACATCTCGCCACCAAAGTCAACCTTTGCGAGGTTTCTTCGGCAGAGAAAGTTTTCCCCGGGCTCCAACGTGCCTTGCCGGTGGTTACTGACGGACGAGGCTCAATTTCGCGGTAGCCGCGTCCGCGCCGGTTTTGGTGAGTTCGACGAAAAGGGCTTTGGAGTCCAATTTGAGTCTGAAAACCCGCTCAGGCCCTTTGATGAGAGCCGTTTTTTCCGCGTAATCGACCAGCGCATTCATGGTGACGGAAACACCATCGCTATTGGCGTATTCTACGGTGATGACCCCGTTCGACTCAGCAAACGTCATGCTGTAAAGGCCGAGATCGCCATTGATCGTAATGTCGCCCTCCAGCGTGAACGTTCCGTTCTTCTTGTCTTCAGCTCTTACCCGTGCCGGTGTGATCGGGATCGTTTTTCCTTCACTAACCAAACTTCCGGAACCATTCCAATCCCCTGACAGACTGATGAAAAAGGGCTTGTCGAATTCTCCGGCAGAAAGCGAGGAAAGACTGAAAATTGCGATGGAAAGGAAAGCGGCGGGTAGTTTCATCTGAATTGGAAAGGGTGAATTGGGTAGAGATGCAATTGGACGCCGACTTGCGTCAGAGATTTAGGAAAATGTTTCGTCACGAGCAAACACGACAAAGCAGGAAAACTCAACTTCGAGGAATCCGATGGTCAAAACACGAACGAAACGCCCATTTTCTCAAAGCTGATTTTCCATTCTTTCAGCCACTTGTCGCCCAGTGCGTCAAACTTGCCTGATTCCCGATACTCTTTGAGGAATTCGTTAATCTCAGCGACCAATTCGTCATTCCCTTTCTTGACGCCGATCCCCCAGACTTCCGAACGAACTGGCTCAAGGATAGCTCTCGTGGTTTCCTGGTTCCGTTTCCAGTGTTGGAAGATGGAAACCTGATCATAAAGAAAGGCATCGGCCTTGCCTTGGGCGACTTCCATCGCGCAATTCCCGGAATCCTCGAGAACGATGAGTTTGGCTTCAGGGAGGTTTTCCCGGGCCCAGATGTGTCCGGTCGTCCCGAGTTTGCAGGCAATCGTCAAGCCCGGTGTGGTCAGGTCCTTTGGTGAATTGAGGGGGCCATTTTTTTGAACCAGCATGCAGATTCCGTTGCGAACATAGGGATCGCTGAAGGAGACCTTTTCAGCACGTTGATCGGTAATCGTCATTGAAGAAATGACACAATCAATTCGACCGCTTTGGAGTGAGGGAATGAGTCCAACCCACGCGAAATCGAGAATTTCGACTTCCTGACCAAGATGTTCGCCAAGCGCCTTCGCCAAATCGACGCTTACCCCCTGGGGCTCCCCGGTTTGGCTCTTCATTTCGAAAGGTGGATAAGCAAGTTCCATCCCTACGACCAAGACATCGTCGGGATTGGCGTCCTTGCACCCTGCCATCATTAGGGCCAAGGGCAGCAACAGAAAAAGAATCAGTCTTTGGATCACGATGTTTCGGGAAGGTCGGTTTTGAGGTTGGCGGATCGTTCCATCAGGATCACGAGAACTGCCCCCACCACAATGAGACCGATGGCCAGCCAGGAATTGGGATCCGCCAAATCAGGAAGCCTCCAATTTTCGTATCCGGTCACCTTCTCCTTCACGTCTCCATCCGGCTTGATGAATTCCACCACCTTCGCGTCTTTCCAGGGCCAGATGATCGCAAGCGATCCCGCGATAAAGCCGGTGATGAGCGAGACGGCGATGTCGTGATAATTCTTGAAAAGCCAGCTCAGGATTCGTGAAAGAGCAACGAGACCGGCCACCGCACCAATGCCCACGGGAACGAGGACCTTGAAGGCTTCCAGGTCCAAGGACTTGAGTTGGCTGACCGACTCGATCATGACCAATTGATAATTGCCCATGAGCAAAAGGACAAACGAACCACTCAGTCCCGGAATGATCATGCTGCAAACCCCAACCACTCCACACAGCATGAGGTAGACAAAATTGTCGTTTTGCTCGGCCTGCCCCAGAAACGCCATCGAAACCGCAGCGGCGAGCCCGACTGCGGCCGCACTGATTGCCCCGATTCCCCAGGTTTTCACCATTCTTCCGACCGCAGGAATCGACGCGGCAATCAATCCAAAGAAAAAGGCCCACACCAATGTGTCATGATGTTCGAACGCCCATTTCAAAAGCTCAGCGATCGAAACGATGCTTACGACCGCGCCCAGACCAAGTAATACCAGGAACACCAAGTCCGTATGCTTCAGGAAGTCGGAAAACTGTCGCTTCAGAAGCAATCGTGCGGCATCCAGATTGAAGGATTTGAGAGCCTCGATCAGTCGCTCGTAAATACCGGTGATGAAAGCGACCGTGCCACCGGAAACTCCCGGGATGACGTTTGCTGCGCCCATCGCGGCACCTTTGAGGAGAATAGAAATCGCGTTCTTGGGATTCATGCGCGGCTAGCCTATGCCCTCAGTCTCTTCAGAGCGCAAGGCTGTCTTTGGCTAATACCGGAGAGTGGCGCCAAAATGGAGCCGACCACTTCCATCCTCATCCACACCATCGCTGGACAGGTGCCAGCCATAGCCGGCTCGCATCAACCAGTTTGAACCCCAGTTGTAGCGCATTTCCAAACCGAGGCTTGAGATCTCCTGATCCACTTCTCCCTCAATCGAATCATTGGAAGACAACCAGGCCGCATCGAGGAAGAAAGCCGTTGTTAGTTCGTCATTGAAATTCTGGCCCAGCAATTGGGCAACGGAAACCGGGGGCGCAATCAGCTCCAGCGAACCGACAAAACCGGCATCCCCCCGAATCAAATTCTCATCAAATCCTCTCACCGTTCGATAGCCGCCAGCGAGAAGTTGCTCCGTCGAAATCAGACGGGAATTGCTCCATTGGCCGGTTCCCGAGAAGGTCAGGTTCCAGCTCATGGGAAGCTTGATCAGCCGTTCCAGCGTCATTTCCGTATAGAGATAATCCGGAGATGCTCCCGTTCTTTGAGCTTCAAAACTTGATTCGTCGTTGTTGCCGATCGAATTGCCGGGACTCCAGGTGAGGCCGAGGCCCAGTCCTGTCGCGCCCAACTTGTCAGGTCTGGCTCCTTTCCAGCCGAGACTGAACTGCAGAACGGATGCCGTCTCATCAAAGACGTTTTGCCCCCCAAACTCCAGGTCGCTGTTGGTTGTCTTGTAGTCCGTGCCAAACGAAAGTTCCGACTTGGAGAGGTCAAAGAGTCGTGAGCGAATTGGAATGACGTATTCCAAACCTGCAAGGCTGCTTTCGCCGCCGACTCCGATTGCATCGTCACCGCTGAAGAGTTCGGCATCGCTCTTCACCAACGCCCCAACCAAGTCAATGCGGTGCCTCCAAGGCAACGGAATTCGGTAGAACAGCGAATGCGCTTCCAAAGACTCGAATTCCAAATCGGTCGTGTATTGATACGCTGCAATCTGTTCCGTGTTGAAAACACGTCCCCAGGTGATCCCAAAATCCCATTGGTTTTCACCGGTCAGTTCAAGTCCGGTATTGTCGATCCCAGTGTGAAGGCGCAAGGGCTTTGCATCAGTGGTTTGGAGCACAATGTCGGTGGTGCCATCGGTTTCACCCGGTTCGAAAATCATTTTCACCTTGCGGAACGGGTGATCGTTCAACCAATCCAGATCCCAACCAAGATCGCTCTGTCGGATCGATGATCCCGGCTCGGTTTTGATCTGTCGAATGAGGTAATCAGGATCGGAACGTTCGGCACCTTCGACCCGAACCTCTCCAAGGAGCCCTTCTGTCACGACGAGTTGAACCACACCGCTGCTGACATCTTGTTCCGGGAGGTAGGCATCAACCACGGGGCGGTCATCTTCGCGATACACCCGATTGATTGTGCGATTGACGTCCGCCAATAGATTCAGCGTAAGAGGTTGCCCCAAAAACCCGGAAAGTGCTTCGACGAGGTTCTCTGGTGCTCCTTCCAATTGGTTGTCAATTTCGCCCTTCCTGGCAGGCGTCTGATTGACCAAGTCCTGCTTTGGCAAGAGGACGAGGCCATTCAAGGCATGAAGGATGACCTTGTCGCTGCCGTCTTTGACCGCGAGGTCGTCCGCCGGAGATTCATCCAGAGACAACGTATCGAGTCCCAACTCCTTGAGGACATTCTGCTTGAGTTCTTCCGTCCGATCCTTGTCCTGAGCAAGCGATGTGGAGGCCAGTAAGACAACCAAAATGGTGGCGATACCGCAAAAAAGCGGAATCGCTTTCGGGGCCATGCGCGAAAGGATTGGAAGTACTAGGTTCAGGCTACGTTTGTGTTTCGGTTGCTTTATGGAAAAGGACGAAGCCTTGGTCAAGGCTAACTTATTGCTAAAATCGCCAAATAATTGAGGCGCAATCAAAAGAATGGTGGTTTCTGAGCTTCACGGATGACGCGTTTTCGACAGATTCTTGGCCAAGCGCTTGGCGTTTTGCTCGATCCCAGATGGTATCCATTTGTTGCCACGCCTTTGGTTGGGCTCGCGGTCTTACTTGGGATTTCGCAGGATTGGTTTCAGCGTCCTGAGTTTGTTCTAGACGATTGGAGGATGCGGAAAGCAGCTGAGAAGGGAGGGAAGGTTGACTCTCGTTTGCTCTACGTGGGAATCGATGATTCGTCGATCGCGGAGTTGGGGCGTTGGCCTTGGGAGCGGAGCGTTCATGCGGGGTTCTTTTCGGTTCTGTCGAGTGATCCACCCGGCGCGATCGCCTACGATATCTGGTTTCCGGAAATAAGCGGCAATGCTCAATCCGATGCACAGTTGGCGAATGCGGCCGCGAACGCAGGTTCCGGAGTATTTGCAGCCGTGGCCAGAAACGCGGAGGGACCGGGCTACAACCAGACTGATTTTGGATTTACGTTTCCGCTTGAGAACATTGAAGGCTGGCCGGGCGACCGTCATGGAAACTCGGAGGCGATTCTTCCGTATGAGGCTCTTGCCGCGAGTGGGTTTGTTGGATTTGTCGACAGCAAACCTGATGTCGATGGTGTTCGTCGAAGCTTGCCGCTCGTCGTGCGTGTCGGGGATGACCTTTACCCAGGCTTGGTCATTCAGTCGTTGATGACCTATTGGGGCCTCGATTCGTCGCACCTTTCCATCTCCCTTGGAGATCGTCTCGTGATCCGAAGTCCGGAAGGCGAAATTTCGATTCCGATCGATGAGAACGGTGAGATGCTGATCAGTTGGCGAAATCAGGAACAGTTTGGTTACGAGGGCTTTTCCGACCTGTTGGGCGTCCTGGGCTATGCCGCGCGGGAGAATCAGCCTCCTCCGAAGGAGTTGTCGAACCTGGGAGAGCGAATTCTCGTCGTGGGGCAGAACTCGACCGCTCTTGCTGATGTTGGGCCCACTCCGATCGAAGCGGACACGCCCTTGTCGACGACGCACCTCAACGCGTTGAATACGATTCTAACTCGCGATTTTGTGAGGCGTGTGCCCCAGCCGATCATGTTGGCGCTGTGGTTTATCATCGCGATTTGCGGAGGGCTTTATCTCCGCGATCGAGGAGCTTTGTGGTCTGCGGCATTGCCGCTCGGCATGACGCTGGTCTACCTGGTTCTCGCTGAGCAACTCTATCTCAAGGAGCGAATTCTTCTGCCGATCACCTGGCCAATTGCCTCCCAAATTCTGCTCCATTTCGGGGCTGGCACAGTTCACTGGTTGAAAGAGCAGAAGCAGCGTGAGCAAATCAAATCGATCTTCTCAACCTTGGTATCCGGACCGCTGCTTGATCACATCCTGAAGAATCCGGATTCGGTGAAATTGGGAGGTGAATTGCGTCCTGTGGCGGTGTTCTTCAGCGATATTCGAAGCTTCACCACTTTTAGTGAGAATGCGGCTCCCGATGAGTTGGTCGAGTCGCTGAACGTTTATTTCGGAGAAATGGTGGATTGCGTTCACCAACAGAATGGGACGCTGCACAAGTATATCGGGGACGCGATCATGGCCGTTTGGGGAGACATTCTGGACCAGCCGGAAGAAGAGATTGCCTGTGAAGCGGTTCGAGCCGCTTTGGAAATGCGGACGAAACTCGCAGCCCTCAATCAGCGGTGGCGTGACGACGGAGAAATGGAAATGCATATCGGAATGGGCATCAACTTTGGCGAAGTCCTGGTCGGATACATTGGTGCCCCGGAACGAAGAGAGTTCACCGTGATTGGCGATGCGGTGAATACGGCATCACGCCTGGAAGGATTGACCAAAGAATTCCGAACGGATTTGGTCATCGGTCCCAAGTGTCACGAACTGGTTGGAACTGAGTTTGTAACCCGCCTTCTGGGAAAGATTCAGGTCAAGGGGCGGCAGGAGTCGCTCAAGGTCTTTGAAGTGTTTGGGGAAACCACGAAGATGCCGGAGGAACTGCAAACGTGGGTTGCTCGATTTGAGGAAGCCATCCAGCTCTATTTCGAGCGAAAATTCGCGGAAGCGCGGGCGAAATTTGAAGAATGCTTAAGGGAGCGCAAGGACGACTACGCGGCCGGACATTACGCTGAGCGGTGTCGGGAATTCGAAGCCGAGCCGCCGCCAGCCCAATGGAGTGGCAACTATGTCATGACGTCCAAGTGATGCGAGGTGATTTTGAGAACTCCTCAATTGGCATTTTTCGAATGAGAACGTGCTTTTCCAAAATTAAAGCTATAGGATTGGTTAGGGTTGGGCGAATCCTTGTTTTTCGGCGATAAGAACGGGTTCAATTTGTTGAAATTCCAAAAAATGGAGTTCATTGTTGATAGTTGACCATGGGAGCGCTTGCGAGCGCGGTCTAATTCAACTTATACGGCCATGAAATCGCTCATTTTTTTCCTGGCGCTAGCCTTCGTGATCATCCACGCCGTTGGCCTGCGGCAGTTCGCACAACTCGACACGGAAACCGCCATTGAGCTTCGCTCCGCGGCTCAATTGAACGACGATCTCGCGGAGATTGAGGTCGATGCCGAATTCCGGGATGCCACTCTTCGAGGACGTGTCGATTCCCTCGAGGCGAAACAGCGTGCCGAGAAATTGGTCCGAGAAATCATCCCGACTGGCCGGACTCGGTTGAAGAACGAGATTCAAGTCGTCCAGGATAGGGCAAGTTCCTTGATCGCCTCAGTGGCTGATGGCGTGGTTGATGTTTATGGGGTCGTGCCTTCACCGGTGCTGCGCAATCAGTTGGTCGCAGCGGCTCAATCGGTAGGCAAGGGGAAGAAAGTCAACGATAGCGCCCTACAGGTCGATAGTAAGGCGGAGTCCGAACCTTGGTTGGTGGAGATGCCGGAGTTCGTGAAAACGTTTTTGGAAAAATCGACCGATGGGCGGATCGAGGCGACCAAGTTGGGCTTGAAACTGCAAGGGCAGTTCGAGACGCAGAAAGACAAGGACTTCGCCATGCGCAAGGCGCATCAAATGCTGCCATCTGCGAGGATTTTTGACGAAACCAAAGTGGCTGGGCCACAACCCGCTTCCCTGATCGTGAGTCGAACGGGAGGAAAATATAAAATTGGCGGGACCCTTCCTTCCACCAGCGCCGGCAATAGCCTGACTTCGAACTTGGTTGAGTGGGACCATTCCGCCAGAGTGCTGCTCGACCCAGCGGTGATGGATGCGGCCTGGGTTGACGGAGCTTGGGAAGCAATCAATGGATTTTTCGGCGAGGTTCAGGGAAATGCGTCGGTCGAGATTGATTCTGAAAAACTGGTCGTGAACGGAGAAGTGCTTTCCGCTGGACGTCAGATTCAGGCCCTGAAGTGGTTTAGCGGGGGCCCGTGGAAGAAACTGGATATCCTGGCGGAAGGATTGGTCGTCAGACAGCCCAAGCCGTTCAAGCTGGAGATTGCCTCTAAAGATGGCGCAATGAACGTGAGCGGAACCGGGTCGCAGGCTCAAAGTGCGCAGATCATGGAGATTCTCACCAAAACGGAAGCAACCGTGTCGGGTAAAGTGAATCCGGTCTCAGGCATTCAGCAACCTGGTTGGTGGAAGTCCTTTCCCGAACTTGTGCAACGGTTCCATTCGGTGGCCGATGACGCCCAACTGAGCATCCTGAACGATCGAATCACGATTCAAGGGCGGATGAAGGCCGGGGAGAGCGAAAACGACTTCAAGAAGCAATTGGCGGCGATTGGTGGATTGCCTTCTCCAAACATTAGCGGTTTGGAGTGGCCGGCTTTGAAAGCGCCGTCGCTGGCCTTGGTCCGGAACCAAGACGGAAGTGCGGTTTTGCGCGGAGCGGTCGCGACAAAGGCTGAGGCTGATCTCATCGCGAATGCCATCTCCTCAACGACTCCAGATTTGAAGCCAAAATTGGAGGTTTCAACCACTGCGGGTTTGGGGAGTCCTGCCTGGATCAAGCAGTTTCCTGCATGGTGGAAAACGGTGAGCGAACTCATCCCGGATGCCAGCTTCGATGTTCGGGACGGCAAGGTGGAACTCAAGGGACGTGGAGCGAAGCCTGAATCGTTGATTCAAGTCGCCGGCTTAATGAAAAAGACGTTTGGTGACCAGGTTGCCTACACCTATGTGCCGATGGACATGCCGACTGCGAAAGAAGCACCAAGTCTGGTTTTGAAGCGGGGAGCAACGGGGATTGAATTGATTGGCAAGGTCGCTTCTGAAAAGCAACGCAGTGCGATCATTGCCGCTGTCAGGGCCTCGGAACGCGGTGTCGTCATTCGCGGCGCTCAACTCAAGGTCGACGAATCGGTTGATGACGTGGGCTGGGCGGCCAGCTTTCCAACCTGGTGGCAGGAGCTACGACGCAAGGTCAAAGACCCTGCTTTTGAAATGGATGGGAAGAGCTTCAAACTAACCGGGGAGGTCGTTTCTCCAGCTGCCAATCAGGAATTGGCCGGATGGGCGAATGACGCCTTTGGCAAAAATGTGCTGGACCGCTCGAAGGTTTCGATTCCCAAATCCCGTCAGCCAACGCTATCCATTCGTGATGACGGCAAGGTTATTGTGGTCGAAGGCGAAGTTCAGAGTCCGCAGCAGGGAAAAATGATTGTGGACGTGATCCAGGCCAACAATCGTGATGCTCAAGTTCGTTCGACCTTAACAGCGGATCCGTTCGTCACCACTCCAAGTTGGATCACCGGTTTCAAGGGATGGTGGCCAAATCTGGTGCGCAACGTCAAGGCTCCGTCTCTTTCGTATCGCAACGGCCAACTGAGCGTTGAAGGAAAAGCTTCCGCATCAGGGCTGGATACGCAGGCCGAGAAACTGCTCGTCACGGCCTTCGGAAAAGACGTCAAGGAGAAGAGCTTCAAGATTGTGGCCCCGATGGAAAAAACGCCATGGCTGAAAATTGAAGCGGATTCCAAGGCGGTCGTCGTTTCCGGGCTCGTCCCGAGTGAGGCGGACAAGAAGGCGGTATTGGACGCATTGCAGAAGCTGCCCGGATTCAAAAGTGATGCCCGGGTTACCGTCGATGCCGGTGTCAAGGATGCACCTTGGTCGAAAGGGGTTGCAGAATATGCCAACAAACTGGTTTCGCTTCATAAGGAAGGGCGAATCGAATTGGAGAATGATACTGCGGTCGTTGAGGCTGTGGTTCCCAACAACGACGAGAAAAGCCGCCTGGAGCAGGAATTCAAAGTGGCTCTCAACGGAGCCTTCAAGATGGATTCCAAGATCACGCTGGCGGTGGCGCAACCAGCCCAACTGTCGTTGGCGAAGACCGGCAACGATTGGATTCTCCGTGGGAAAGTTCCCACGGCTGAGGATAAAAAGCGCGTGGTTGACGCCGTCAAGAATACGGATCCGAGTGTGAAGGAGCAAATCACGGTGGCTGAGGGAGTTACGCGGCCCAAATGGCTTTCCGAATTTCCAAACTGGTGGTCGAAGTATCGCAAAGAGGTTCCAGAAGGTGGATTCGTGGCCGAGGGGAACAATGAACCATCGTTCAGTGGTCGATTGGCGAACCGTGGCAGCGATGGGAATGCCGCCAATTTGCTTGCCGACGTTTTTGGAGGCAAGAAGATGAAATTCGATTGGCAGATGCCAACGTTGAAGCGGCCGCGGCTGAGTATGAAGCGGGACGCCAACGGAGTCATTCTCGACGGGATGGTCCCCACCGTGAAATACAAGGCAGATATTGAGGCTGCCGTGAAAAAGACGGAAGCGAAAGTGACCAACCGAATCGCGGTCGATCCGGATGTCGACGCTCCAGGTTGGCTCGAAAAATTTGGCGAATGGTGGCCGAAACTGCGCAAGGACATCCCGGACGCCACCTTTACGCTTGATGGAGACGATAATTCCAAGATTGAGGGAGTTGCGGATGAGGCAACAAGTGGCCGGGTTGGCTCATTTCTCTCCGGCGTGTTTGGCTCGGGGATCAAGTTGCCGAAGCTCGAGACCCGCATGCCTGCGCCGACCAAATCTCCATGGCTGCAATTCAAAGGCGACAAGTCGACGATTGTCGTCTCTGGAGAAATTGCCGACGAGCAGGCAAAGCGCGATCTTCTCGCGGATTTGGGCAAATTTAAGGGCAAGGTGGATTCCTCGGGTCTCCGGATTACTTCCTCCGTGAAGTCTGAATCGTGGACTGGTGCTGCCGGTGACTATGTGGTCGAATTGGTTGCCGCCGCAGGCCCTTCAACGTTGAATCTGCGGGATGGAAAAGCGGAGGTAAATGCGACCCTTCCTTCCCAGTCTTCGCGGGATCAAATGGCACGTTCGCTGGGGCAGGTCGTTGGAAACGGCTTCCGAATCACCGACGGCCTGAAGGTGGGCTCAACGTCACCAGGCAAGAATTCGGGATTGATTCTGCAGGATCTCCTCAAGGGCCAACGAATCTATTTCCCGAAAAACTCATCGTATTACAACTCAACGGAGCGAGCCAAAATCCAGCGTTTTGCGAATGAGATCAACCAACTCAAAGAGGACAACATCACCGTCTATTTGATTGGCCATGCAGATGCACGAGGCCGGTCTGATTACAACCAATGGTTGAGTGACAAACGGGCAAATCGCGTCAGTCGTGCTCTTTCGAGTTATGGGGTAAAGGCCAGTTTTGTTCAGGTGGAAGCCAAGGGGGAGCGGGATGCTGCGCCACTGCGAGCCGGGGAGTCTGCTTGGAGCAAAGATCGGCGGGTCGACATCCGTGTAGGTAAAACCAAGTAAATCACGAATCCGATGCACGAATTTTCACCACAAACCTACGATACGATCATCAATTTGCTGAGTTCGGCGCTAGCTGGGCTTGCCGTGTTTCTTCTTGGATTATTCATGGGGTGGCTGTTCTGGCGTGATCACGGTCGCCGGTCACTGCGCCGGGTCGAATATGGGGAGATGATGAATGATCAGGACGTTTTGTCGGAGTTTGACTCTGATGTTGATCCTGAAGACGATTAGAACCTCCCGCCAAGTCCAGAATTTCCAGACGTATGTTACGCGACCTTCTTTTTAACTTTTTCCACTGTGCCACGCCGGGATGCGTGATCTGGAATATCATTTACCTATTCGGCGTTTATCTTTTGGGATTGTGGATGGCTCACCAGATTTGGGTAAGGCCGTGGCGGCGTCATTGGACGGATGGCCGGGAGGGGGCTTACCAGCGCGTTTCGGCGTCGACGGTGACCCAGGAGCCGAAAACGTTGTTTGATGAAGAGGACGCAGGCAGGGAAGAAGAGCCTGTTGGTCCGGTTCTGGGGCAAAGCGAAGAGGAGGATACAGACGAAGAAGAGGACGAAACGTCTTACCGAAATGCGGCGCTTGGTGCTGCTGGTTTGGTTGGAGTCGGCGCGGCGTTGGCGCAGGCAAGCAAGGAAGAGGATGAAGATCGAGAGATCGATGAGATTCCTGATTCTGATGATGAAGAGCTGGCAAGACAGCAGATCGATCTGCTCCGAAGGAAATACGGCGACGAAGAGCTCAGAAACGATCCGCTACTCGGCGTCATCTACGATGATCCCCCCGTCAAATCGGATGACCTAACGCGGATCGACGGAATCGGAATGGGGCTTGAGGGCGATCTGAATGATTTGGGGGTTCATCGACTGGAGCAAATCGCGAACTGGAGCCCCAAAAACACCAAGGAATTTTCCAAGCGGCTTCACTTGGGCGAGCAAATCAATGATGATGACTGGGTTTCGCAGGCGCGCCATTTGGTCGGGCTGAATGGAGGCTCGGAGGTTAAGGATGTGGTCGATGAGGAGGAGACTGAAGAGGATGAGAACGTTGAAACCAGTGAGCAGGCTCTCGAAGATCGCGTTGCGGAGGAAGTCGATCGTTCAGAGGTCGGGCCGACGAATGATTTTTCGGCATTGATTGCTGCGAAGTTTGCCAATGAGCATGTGGAAGCCGATCCGGACCTGGGGGTGGTTTATCTGACGACTCCGGAAGTGGATGATGACCTCACCGAAATCGAGACCATCACGGGCGATGTGGAAAGATCGTTGAATCACCTTGGTGTTCACCGGTTTGCGCAAATTGCGCATTGGACGGATCGTCAGGTGAAAGAGTTCTCAGACAGACTGGGCGTTGCTCAGCATCGGATCGAGGACGAGGACTGGGTTTCGCAGGCAGATCGCCTTTACCATGAAACCTATCGGGCCAGCAAGGTTTGGAGCGATGCGAACCCGAGCCTTGAGGAATATGAAGCGCTGATTGATGAGGATTATCAGGGCGAACAGGTTCGCGCTGACGGATTGTTGGGGGTTCTTTATACTTCACGCCCCGACGACTCTGACGAACTGACGGAGATCGACGGGGTCAGCGATCTCATGTCGCAATGGCTTCAGGACAGCGGCGTCTTCAAGTTCAAGCAAATTGCGGATTGGTCAGAAATGAATGTGACCAATTTCGCCGATCGCCTCGATCTGCCAAAAGATCGGATCTTCAGCGAGCGATGGATTCCGCAGGCGCAAGAGCTTGCAGCCAAGGCTCAGTTCAAAGAGATTGCGTAATAAAGCGCGTCCCTACGCGGTCATCTGTTTGTAAAGCTCGAGCACGCGTTCAGCGACACTCGACCAGCTGTAGTTCTCCACGGCTCGCTTACGCCCGGCCTGGCTCATTGCCATGCGGCGTTCGTGATTTCCCATCAACTCATTGATGGCATTCGCAAGGTCGAGGGAAAATTGAGCAGGATCAACGGGCTCGAAGGGGCTCGAAGTCTGTTGCTCGACGGGAACGAGAAGACCGGTTTCTCCGTGAACGATGACTTCCTTCATCCCTCCCACGGCCGATGCAACCACAGGAGTGTCGCATGCCATTGCCTCGAGGTTGATGATCCCAAACGGCTCATAAATGGAAGGACAGCAGAACAGCCATGCGTGGGTGTAGGCCGCAATTTTGGTCTCATTGTCGACCATGTTCTCGATCCAGATGATCTTTTCGTGCGTTTTGCTGGCTTCATCCACCGCAGCCTTCATTTCAGCGGCGATTTCGGGAGTGTCCGGCGCTCCGGCAAAGAGAACGACCTGAAAACCTGGATCGAGGTGCTTGATCGCGTTTACCAGATGAATGATTCCCTTCTGCCGGGTAATACGCCCCACGAAGAGAATGTAGGGAATCTCAACATCGATCCCAAGTTCGGCCAACTTTGCCGGGTTCGGCTTTGGCTGATACTCAATGGGATCAATCCCGTTGGGAATCACATGCAGCTTGTCCTCATCGACGTCGAAAAAGTTCAGAACATCCTGCTTGGTCTCATCGGACACCGCAATCACCGCGTCTGCCATTTCAATGGCCGTTTTTTCGACCCAAAGGGAAAAATCGTAGCCGCCTCCCAGTTGTTCTCGTTTCCAAGGGCGCAGTGGCTCCAGGGAATGGACCGTCAGCGCCATGGGGATTCCGTAGTTCAGTTTCGCGAGAATCCCGCCAAAATGGGAATACCAGGTGTGCAAATGGACGACATCAGCATCGATATTCCGCGTATTGAAATTCAAGCAGCGCTGGAGCGCGCCAAAAACTGAATGAAGGGATTTGGGGGCGGTGTAGTCCGTCGTATCCACCGATTCTCCCAAGACTTCCATGTTCTCCCCGGAAAACTCCTGGGTTCCAAAGCAGCGAACATCCACTTCGCAAAGCTTGGCTAGTTCGCGAGTCAGGTAATCGACGTGAACCCCGGCGCCGCCATAAATCGCAGGCGGGAACTCGTTGGTAAGGATCAAGCTCTTCATAAGAGCCGCTAGAATTCGATGGTCTTGCGCCATTTGGCAACCGCTACTTTCCCCCGTTTTCGCTGGGTCAAGGCTTCGCAAAGGGCGTGGGATTGCTCCGTTTCTCCGTGGACGAGCCAGGTTTGTTCGAGCGGACCGGTGATCGCGTCGTAGTAGGCGAGCAATTCGCTCCGATCAGCATGACCGCTAAAAGAATCCATCTCTTCAATGCGAGCTTTGACGCGGTGTTGCTCTCCAAAGATGGGAACCGATTTCTCGCGATCCCGAATTCGCCGACCCAGCGTATTGGCCGCGCAATAACCCACGAACAGAATCGTGTTCTTTGTATTGCCGATGTTGTTTCGCAAATGATGCAGGATCCGTCCGCTTTCGCACATTCCGGAAGCCGAAATGATGACGCAGGGCTCATCTTTGTCGTTCAGAGACCTAGAGCCGCGAACCGATCGAATCAGTTGTAAGCCCTCGAATCCGAACGGATTGCGCTTCTCGAAAAGAAAATTGTAGATCTCTTTGTTAAAACATTCGGGGTGCAATCGGAAGATCTCAGTCGCGTTTACCGCCAGTGGGCTGTCCACATAAATCGGGATATCCGGAATTTTACCCTCTTCAACCAATTGGTGGAGGACGTAGATCAGTTGCTGAGTTCGTTCCACGGCAAATGCCGGAATGATGACTTTGCCCTTTGTCCGGACTGCTTCGTGGATGATTTTCGCAATTTCTTCGGCCGATTCAGTATCTTCCTCGTGTTCCCGATTCCCATAGGTGCTCTCCATCAGGAGGAAATCTACATTTTCTGGAATGTGCGGATCACGGAGAATTCGGTTGTCGCCACGACCGACGTCCCCTGAAAAGACGAATCGCTTTTTGCGACCGGTCGCGAACTCCTGAATATCCAAAACCACCTGCGCCGAACCAAGGATGTGGCCGGCATCGATAAAGGTCAGAAAAACTCCGTTCGCGATCGGGAGGCTGCGGTCGTAGCCGATGTTCACAAATTGCCGGATGCATTGCTCAGCCTCCAGTTGCGTGTAGAGAACCGAAATTGGCTCCTGCTTGGTCTTTTTGCGACGTTTGTTAAGCCACCCCACATCATGCGCCTGAATCTTGGCGGAGTCAGCCAGCATGATTTGGCAAAGATCCCTGGTCGCGAACGTGCTGTAAATGTTGCCCGTGTACCCGTTCTTGCAAAGATTCGGGAGATTGCCGCTGTGGTCAATGTGAGCGTGGGATAATACCACCGCGTCAAGCGAGGCCGGATCGAAAAAGAAGGACTTGTTTCGCTCATAGCTCTCATCCCGCCGTCCCTGATAAAGCCCGCAATCCAAAAGAATACGCTGGTTGTTAATCTCGAGAAGATGTTGCGAACCTGTGGTGGTTTCAGCCGCGCCGCAGAAGGTGAGTTTCATGAAATTCAGGAGGGATTTGTGGAGTTTTGAGCCATGATCTTGGGAGTTTGCCACCTGCCGTGCAAGAAAACTTCGTCACACTGCAGTTTCGAGGTAGACGCTGCGCGCTGACTTGTTACGATGAATATTATGCGCTCACAAATAGCTACCAGAATGCGGGTGACCGCGTTGGCCATCTTTAGTGTCCTCGCGATCGTTGCCTGTACCACAGTGGTCGAAGAGACCGGTCGAAAACAGTTCAACGTTCTTTCTCCAGCCAAAGAGGCCAGCATGGGATTGAGCGAGTTTGAGAAATACAAGCAATCTAAGCCTGTCGTGCGTGGCGGATCCTACAACGCCATGGCTCAGCGAGTTGGCGCTCGGCTTCAGAAAGTAATCACGGTGCCGAATGCCCAATGGGAATTTGTCGTATTTCAGGATTCGACACCCAACGCCTTTGCTCTTCCGGGAGGGAAGGTCGGTATCCACTCAGGTCTTTTCAACGTCGTCCAAAATGAAGCGCAGTTGGCTGCGGTTCTCGGCCATGAAATCGGCCACGTGAAGGCGCGTCACAGCGGGGAACGACTTACCAATGCAACTGCCGGCGCAGTCGTTGGGGCGATCGCTGGTGAAGTCCTCGCCCGAAAGACCGGATTGCAGCGGGGCCAGGCTCAGGCCGTTACGCAAGGAGCTGTCGCATTGCGCACCCTCCGTTTCTCACGAAACCAGGAATTGGAAGCAGACAAACTCGGGGCGCTCTATATGGCTCGGGCGGGATACGATCCTCGCGAATCCATCAACTTGTGGAAGAACTTCGGGAAAGCCGCCGGTGGGAATTCAACTCCCGAATTTTTGAGAACCCATCCGTTGGATACAACGCGAATTGCTGCGTTGGAGGCTTATATGCCGACGGCATTGGCTGCCTATAAGAATTAGGGACCTGTTTGAGCCTGGGAGGCTCTTCGATTGGAGGGAAACTAATGTCGGGTAAGGCACTGGCATGGGTTTTCTGCTTTGCAGATGTCTAAGGCCATAAAAGAGGCGAAAGCGGACCTTCGGCGGGAAATGAAGCGCCGGGCTGCCGAGCTGTCGGCGGAGCAGCGGGTGGTGCAGTCAGAACAAATCTGCGAGCAAATCCTTCAAATTCCGAACCTGGGAGAGGCGGGAACCGTCCTCGTGTTTGCGAGCCTTCCCGATGAACCCAACCTGGATTCGCTTTGGAGTTCAGCGGTGCCTTGGGCTTTGCCGCAGGTCGTTGGTAAAGAATTGCGGATTTGGCGCGTTTCGGCGTTGAATCAGCTTCAGCGCGGGGTTCTGGGGATTCGGGAGCCAAATCCAGAACTTTGCGAGCGAATCGATCCCGCCGAAATCACCACGATTTTGGTCCCCGGACTCGCGTTTGATCGCAAATCAGGGCGCCGATTAGGGAGGGGAGGAGGGTTCTACGATCGCTTTCTTGCCGACTCTCAGGCCAGCAAGATCGGGATTGGTTTTGCCCATCAAGTGGTCGACGGAGTTCCGTTCGAAACTCACGATTGCTGTGTGGATCGGGTGATTTCAGGCTCCGATCACACCGAGAAGCTTTAGCGAGGTCATCGTCGCGACAAAAACGGAGCCAAGAAAGCCGAACCCGACTGTCCAGAGCATCCAGACCGGCGGTTTCTGGGGTTCAAAGCGGTATTGGCGAATTCCGAGGAACAGCAGTCCCGCCATCACTGCCGGACCGCCAACGACCGTCGATGCTTGTGCGATCACGATGATCGTGGTCCGGTCAAAGCCGGTCGTCAGGGCCAGGATCCCGACCAGCATCCCGAGAACCAGGGCTACGGTGGTGGCATGAAGCGCGGCACGGCTTGAGAGGGACGATCCCAGCCCCATTCCATCGGCAAAGACGTGGCCTCCGATCATCGCATTGACGAGAAAGGAGCTGAATGCCCCGGCGAGGAATCCGAAGCAGAAGATGTAGCTGGCAAATCCGCCAAAGGCGCTTTTCAGCTGAGCTGACATCTTTCCCGCATCGCCCAGTTCGGCTGGACCGACGGTCCCATGAAAGGTTGCCGCAGCCGTCATCATCACCACGGAAGTCACCCCAACCAAGACACACATGCCGAAGACCGAGTCGCGAAATCCTGACCGAAGTTCATCGGGGCCCCAACCGCGTTCCCGGACGAGGTAGCCTTGGTAAAACGCACCCGCCACCGAGTAGGTGGTCCCAATCAGGCCCATCACGATCAGCAGTTGGGAGGTGTTTTGAAAGGGAGAAAAATCAGGCAGCAATCCGGATAGGGCTCCTCCAATCGAAGGTTTGGAGACGACGAAATTGACGAGAAACGCCAGCACCATCAGGAGGACGAAGACCTTCATGATGTTCTCGACCCGTTTGTAGAGATTCTTCGACTGGTAGAGGATGAAAATGATCAACGCATTGACGGCAACCAGGATCGCGGCAATCAGCCCTTTCGGAAGCTGTTCACCATTACCGAGCAGCGGCTCAATTCCGGCGATAACCGCCATGTTGTTGCTGGATTGGAAGCCGGCAACAATCAGAAAGAAGGCAATCCCGATCACCCAACCGGCCCAGGGTCCAAGCTGCGCGCACAATTCACCGCAAAGCGATCTCTTCAGGGTGGCGCCAAGCCAGGCGGACAGCGAAGCCGCTCCAATCAGCAAAACGAGCAACAGAGCCAGAAGCCACAGCATGTCGTAACCGAATGCGGCGCCGACCTTGGTGCTGGTGGTAATGCTGCCGGGCCCGAGAACCACTGCGGCCACGATAATGGCCGGTCCAATTTGCCGTAGAAAGGCTGAAGGGGTCTTCATGTTTGGACGCTAGCAGGGGCAATGCCGCCGTCCAAGCTCATTTGCGAACATGCACCCAATTCCACAGCATCGGGAGAAGGAAGATCGCAACGAGCGCATTCAGAAACAGCGAAAGCGCGCAAACGCGCCCCAAACTTGCCAATCCCAAGTTGCTGGCCCAGGCGAGAGACCCGAATCCGGCAACGGTGGAAAGTCCGCACACGAGAAGCGCCTGTCCCACATCCCGTTGCACCCGCAAAACGTCGCGATGCCGGCGAAATCCCAACAGCATGTGGATGCTGTAATCGAGACCCGCGCCAAGGGTGAGGAGAACCGCTGCGAGGTTGAAAAAATTCCAGGTTAGACCGAGCAGGACCATTGATCCGAGCATGGCGACGAGGCTCAGCGCGATGGTGATCGCGACCCAGATGATTTCGCTGATTCTTCCAAAGGTGAAGGCTAACATGACCACCACGATCACTCCCAGAATCGCGAGAATTCGCATGATTTCTCCGGGAATGTGGGTTTGCAGGGCCAGCATGGTTTGAGCCCAGTCCGCGAGTTGGGTGTCTTCACTCTGAAGCCACCGCAAATCCGCGCCATCGCTTGCGACAACCATTCCGGCGGCCATGATCTCGTCCGGATTCACGACCTTCACAAATCGATGAAGCATTCGATCCGCCACGTCGCTTTCCGGAAAGATGAGCCCGTCTGCTTCGAGCCAACCTTCCCATTTTCGAAGGATCGCGTTGAAGGCAAGGACGGCATCCGCTGAGAATCCGACGTCATCCAATTCCTGCTTGAGCCGAGATTCCTGGGAAAGAATCAGGAGGACGGCTTGTTCCAGATTTTGGCGTTGGAAGGAAAGGATCGGCACGAAATTCGTTGGAAGCGTGTGCCGCAGAAGGATGCCTTGTTCCGTTGCTTCATTTAGACGTGATTCCAGTTCGATCAGGCGGTTTCGAACCTGCTCCCCGGTCCCGCTGACCACGACGTAGCCGTTGTTCTCGCCGTTCATGAGCTTGGCCTTGATCTCATCGAGCGCTTCATAGGCTTCACTGACCCGCGGGCGAGTGGCGCGATCGCTGAAGTCGACCTGAGGCATTCCCTGGGTGAGAAGAAGAACTCCGCAACCGCCTACAAAGATCATCGTTCCCAGCCCGAGAAAACGGGTGGTCTTGGGACCAAAGAATAGGCGTTCCGGATGACTGACCGGGTCATCAATTGCGGCTTTGGGCCATTCTTGGCTAAGTTTGGCGAGGCGACTGCAGTAAACGGTCAGCATCACAATGGCTCCAGCCGAAATCCCAAGACCGACGAGAACCCCAAGCTCGGAAACGCCAGGCAGACTGCTGGCGACCAGAGAGCCAAATGCCGCGGAAGTCGTCGCCGCGGCCCAAAAAATGCCGCGTTGGCTATGGCTACGAACCGTCTTTGAATCTCCCGGTGATCGAAGTGTGGCCTGGTAAATGAGAATCCCGTAATCGACGCTTAAACCAATCAGGATTGAAGCAAAACCGACATTCATGACCGTCAGGTCCCTGATCAAAAGGCCCGCGATCCCTAGCGTGATCACAAAGATCAATGCCAGCATGGCAACCAACCAACAGAGGGGGCGGAATCGGCGATACCAAAACCAAAAGATCAGGGCGATCACCGTGATCGTGGTCAGACCGGAAACTTTCATATCGCGTTCCATCCCGGCTGAAATCTCCGAAACGACCGGAGGTTCGCCAGTGAGCTTCACCGTGACTCCTTCGGGGAGATTGGTCGCTTCGACGGCTTCGCGAATCGCATTTACCCGTTCGATCATCCCGCGATAATCACCTCGGCCCTGTTCCCCGGGAGCCGTCAGATAGATCAGTCGCAGGAGCCCGTCCTCAGATTCAAATTCGGACGCATCCGCAGCCATCATGCCGTCGCCGCCTTCCGTTCCAAACGCGGGGGCGATGAGTCCAAACGGGTCGTAACCGGTCAAGAGCGCTTCCTGAGGCGAAAGCGCGTAGGCCATATCCTCCATGCGGGATTTCAAATAGGGAATCGAACTACCTTCTTTGAATCGATCCGCCAGCGTTGCAAACTTCTCGGGTGGCTGGTTGAGAAGGGCAAACGCCACGACTTCAGACAATCCTTCCGGATCGTCCCACGGCGCTCGATCGACGATTTGATCGGCCAGGCCAGGAGTCGTGCGAAAGCGTTCCACAAGTCGACGATTGGCTTCCTCAACCACTTCTTCGTCGGTCCCGGAAATCGTCACGATGGTTTCATCCGGACGCGTGAAATGCTCCAAAAACAGACCCAGACCATTGACCTCTGGCAGGTTGGTGGGGAGCAGGCGGAGCGGATCGACGTTGAAGCTGATGCGGCTGATCCCGATGCCGACTACCAGGGCCAGCGCTGGCCAAATGAGCCATTTCAGCTTGCTGAGGAACGTCTTTGTCATTCGTGGTGGGCGGCCACTCTAGGAGGGATGGGCCTGACAGCAACGCAAAAACCCGGGCGGCGAATTTGCGTCCGTGCGGCTTCGCCTTAATCTAGAAGCCTTATGACCCGACTTTTCCTTGTTCTCAGCGTAAGCCTAGTTTGTTGGACCGGTGCGCGAGCGGAGAGTTTAAACCTGCAGCCTCTCAAAAATTGGATCGCGAATCAGGGCGAAATCGACACCCTGACCTGCGATTTCACGCAAGAGAGAGAACTTCGCACGCTCAAAAAACCGTTGGTCGCGGATGGAAGGTTCTGGTTCAAGGGGCCGGATCAATTCCGATGGGAACTGGGCGCGCCTGCGCGTTCGATCGCGATTCACAGTGGTGATGTGTTGACCGTCGTCGATGTCTCCAAAAAGAAGGCGGAGGTGACGGACACGTCGGGCGAGGAGGATGAGAGAGCACGATTCGCGGCCTACTTTGATCTGAGTTTTCCTCGGCGCTGGGATACGTTTACGGAGAATTTTGAGGTGCTGGCCCTGAATCGCGTCGGAGAAGAGTGGCGTGCCCATGTTTCGCCGAAAAGCCGCAAAACGGTTCGTGGGATCAAGACGATGACCTTTTTCATCGGGGTGGCGGAAGATAACCTGCTCGGCTTTTCATTGGATCTGAAAGACGGTTCGACGATTTCGACCCGGTTCAGAAAGATCAAACAAAATGCCGCGATTCCCGATTCCACCTTCCAGGTCCAGTTGGAAGGCTACAAAGTGAAGCGGAAGAAAGCTTAGTCAGTGTTCCCCCGTTTCGACCGGCGTTCGAAGATCAATCGACTTCTCCCATCCCATCGCTGTTGCGGTTTCAAGGGGAAAGGTCCAAGTCTCCTTGTCTTCGGTATAAATTCGAAGTTTGGACCGTTCGGCTGCCATGGCGACGGCTTGAGGCAGATCCAGAACGCGTAAGACGTTGAGGTAAATCGGTCCCTCGTGGTGGCTGGTGGAAAGATCATGGAGGTCGAGTCGCGCGACCGGCTTCTCGAGAAAGAGAGAGGCATAGAGCGCGTTTCCTGCCATGTCACCAGCCGCCTGCAACCACACCGGCGTTTCTCCCAGGCCCGCCTCTCGAAGAGCAATGACTCCCTGGCGGCAGTCCCAGCTCCGCATTCCGTCCAGCGTTTGACCAATGAGGGAGAACCTGCGTCGAATCTGGATTTGCTTCTTCGGTTCATCGCTCCAGGCGACCGGACCGATTCCGCGGGGGCATAGGTAGGCCATTCCCCATTTGAAAGTCTGGTGCATTTTCAGCTCTGCCTGCAATGACTCTTCATCCGGCGCGGGCAATTCGATTCCTGGAAATGCTTCGGGAAAAAGAGATGGAACATGGGTGAGGAAATCGTTCCAGTCGGTTTCATCCAGCAAATTGAGAACGTGGAGCTGCAGGTCCTTCAACTCAAGGCCTTCCCGGCGTGCCAGATAGAGCTTGGTGGTCACATTTCCCTCGGGATGAACGTCATAGACTTCAAACGTCAACCCCTGCCTGGTGTCGGAGAACACCTTCTTTGCTTCGGGTTGGGTCTCTGTGTTTGGCCAACCGGCAAAGCTGAGCCGCTTCAACTCGTTCCGCCAGCCATCTCGCAAGGTCTCCCATTCCTTCTGGTCCTGGGGAACTGCGGGAGTTTCGGCCAGTGGGACGAAGGATTCATCAATCGTCGTGACGATCTCGTCTTCGGGAATGGCGTCAAAAACCTTCAGTTCCTGGGGGGCAAATCCTTTGACTGCGGCCAGTTCGTGAACCGCCTTGATGTCGCCACCGCGTAGATGGCGATTGAACCAATGAAAGGCGCTCGTTCGCAAGGGTTGCGTGTCAGTGTGAGGCCCTTCCTCGATGTTGAGCCCCAGTTTGCTGCTCGCGTCCTGCAGTTCATAAATCCGTTTCGTTTGCCAGAACACGTCCATGACCCCGTTCAGCGGGAAAATTCCATCTTTGTCGGTATTCGAGATTAACAGCGGGCGGGGAGAGACGAGTGCCGCGACGTTGGCAAAGTCCCAGCGGAAGGTGTTTACTGGAAACATGCAGTCGCAGTGGCCTTCAATGCATCCGTCCACTACGTGATTGCGGAGCGACGTGATCCCGGCCACCGGAACGGCAGCCTTGATGCGGCGGTCAAGTGTTGCTGTCCACCAAGAGTAGGCGCCTCCTCCCGATCTCCCGGTTACGCCCATCCGCTCGGGATCGACTTCGGGCCGGGTCTCCAGGTAATCCAGTGCCCGAATCGAATTCCAGGCTTCTACGCCCGCCGGAGTGTATCCCCGGGCGTTCCACCACCAACGGTCATAGCGAAAGGTTCCGTGATGAACACCCTCAATCTCGCCCAATTGGATTGTGTCGATCAAGAGGCAGACATAGCCCTGACGGGCAAACCAGATCCCATGGTGATGATAGCCAACCTTGTTTCCGTAGCTCACCCCGTCTTCCTTGACCCGGGCATGCCCGCAAACGTAGAGGATGGTGGGGAAAGGCCCTTCGCCTTGGTTTTTGGGAAGGTAAAGGTTTCCGGTAACGTAGAGTCCCGGGCTTGATTGGAAGTGCAGCTTTTCGACCCTGAAGTCTTCTCGCTCAATCGTCCCGGTCACGACCGGTTGAAGATCGGTCCTCTCAGGAAGCGGCTTGAGGCCCAGCATCTCGTGCAACTCATCTCGAAGTTGCTCGTGGTGAGTTTCCCAACCTTGCTGATCCGTGATCGTTTCAAGCGGATGTTCCAGTTCCGCGACTTGCTTGGCAAAATAGCGCTCCAACTCATCGGATCCGAGATCCGCGCGATTGGATTTGGCAAGGAGAATGGCTGGAAGAGCCCAGGCAAGAAAAATGAGGACGTGAGTGTTCACACCCCCTTCACACAAATTGATCCTGCCTTCTTACTGAGTTGCCAACTTTTTGGCGAGTTCGATGCTCTCAGGCGCGAATAGAGAACCGGGGAACGGCTTTTCGTCGCCCTCTTCTGAGCGCAACACCAGATTTCCGGCTTCGACCCGGACGAAGTAGGCTTTGATCTCTTTGCCCGTCTTGCTTTTCCACGTGTGAAGCGCGTCTTTGTCGATCATCTCCTCTTCGGCTGGAGGTGCATCCGCGACCACGGGAGCTGCAGGCATTTCGCCGGGTTCAAGGAGAGCGCCCTCCTGGATCCACTTCCTCAAGGTGCTGATATCGGAACTTTCGAGGTGATCACCGCGATTTGGTGGCGGCATACGGTCACTGTTCGAGTCGGGAAGAGAAATGAGTTTGATCAACAGGCTTTCCTCCGGCTTGCCGGGAACGATATACTTGCCCGGGCCGATGTGTTCCCTCAAGGTTTCCTCTTTATCCATCCGGAAATCCTTTTTTGCCCGGGGACCACCATGGCATTTGAAGCAGTTGCTTCTCAGGATTGGCCGGACTTCCGTTTCAAAGTCGATGGCTGCGAAGCTGACGGATGGGGCCAAAAAAAGGGCAGACAAAGACAAAATGAGGCGGGCTTTCATCGGGAGTAGCATTCGCGCTTTAGACGGGTTTGTCCACCCGATATTCGGGAAGCTGACTCAAGCACAGAGCTCGGAAAGCCGTTTCATCAGGGGGGGGATGGCCTCATACGGGTTATCATTCGCTTCGTATTCAAGGATCACGTACCCCTGATAGTTTGCAGCTTTCAGGATAGTGATCAGTCGCTCCAAATCCGTTTCTTCCTGTTCCGCAGCTCCTTCACGTTTGAATTCGACCTTCACTTGGACGTTTACGGCATAGGGAGCCGTTGCTTCGATATCGAGATAGGGATCGGCCGTGCGGAAATTGCCGGAATCGAGGTTCACGCCGACCCAGGGATGATCCGCATCACGGACCAGTTTCAGCAACGTTTCGTGGTCTCCGACACTGTCGTGATTTTCGATTCCCAGAAAAATGCCTTTCGTGGCGGCGTAGTCGCCGGCGGTCCTGAGATTCTCGACCACATTGGCCCAGGCTTCGTCTGCCGGTAGCTCTTTTCCGTGCTTTCCAGCAAAAACGCGAATGTGAGGGGCTCCCAGGATGGCGGCACGATCGATCCACTTCTTCACGTAGGTCATTTGTTGGTCGCGCTCTGCGCCCTTTGGGTGGGTGAAGTTGTTTCCCACCGCGGTTCCACTCACATCAACGCCGCGGAGGAAGGCATGGCGTCGGACATTGATGAGTGCTTCATCCGTCACGTTCTCATCGAAAAAGTAGCTGGTCAGTTCGGCCCCATCACAGCCCTGAGCGGCGCAGAAGTCGATAAACTCATGCATCCCAATCTGCTGCTCCTCGGGTAAGGTCGAAGGACGGCCCCGGCTGATGTGAAAGTAATTTCGGAACGAGTAAGCCGCGAGGCCAAGGCGGAGGCGGGGGCCCTCCGGACGAACAAATGGTCCTGCGGCGTGGGCTGAACCAAGTGCGGCAAAGGAAGTGGCGGATTTGACGAAGGAGCGGCGATTCATGGGCAAAGTCTAGCAATCGTGCCAGAGGCGGGCAATCCCCAGGCCGAAAAAAAGTTTTGGGCGTTGACTCCTGCTCAAATTCTCGAAAGCTGACACACCAATGAAAGCGATGAGGAATTGCAAAATCGCGTTGAAGCTTGGGAACCACCTGGGCCTGACGTTGTGGTTTTGTCTCGGCTCGTATGCTTTGGCTGAAAGCCGGTTGGATGCGCTCATGGATGCGTTTTCCGAGAAGCAATTGGATATCGCTCAACCCGCGCGGGAATTAGAGACAACTTATCGGCAGCACCTCCAGCGCTTTCGCGATGAATACCAAGCGAAAGGTGATCTCAAGGCTGTTTTGGCGATTGAGGAGGAATTAAAATCTCTGGGGGAATCCCGCCAGGTCAGCCTGTATCCGAACTTGGCAAAATTCCAGGAAGCGTTTGTTTTGCAATCTGCGAAACTGGAGGAAGAGGCGAAGTCCCGGTTGGCCGATCTCATGGCTTTTTATCGTTCCAACCTAACCCGTTTACAGATTGAGTTTACCCGAGCCGGACAGATTGAAGAGGCAAAACAAGTTTTGGCGGAATCCGAGCGCTCCGCGTTGATCGCCCGGGAATGGGAAGTGGCTCGAATGCTGCCTCCAAACGGCGAAGCGTTGCTCCTGCAGGCAGTTGAAGTGGAGAACCCTTTGGCGGAACCGGATCCAGATCGAACGACCTACATCATCGAATCGGACGGAACCAAGGGCGTGTTGAAGTTGACCTACCGGCACCCGCTTTTTGCCTCCAAAAACTACGAGGTATCTGACGCGATCCTCCAATTGCAGGTCGCGGAGGCAAGAGCCGCTGATACCTCTGAGACGATTCGAGTTTTGCTGGGCGATCGCGAAGTCGGGACTCAGGAAGGAGCCGACTTGGGAGCTTTGGTTGCCATCCCGTTGACCGGGTTTGAATCTGTAACCGAAGAATCCGTAATCCTGACCATTCAATGCGGCAGCAACGCCTTGATGCTGGACAAAGGCGTTGAAAACGCCCCGAAGCTCAGCATCAAATTCACGGCCAAACGCTAGGCCTTTTCTTCAATCGCTTCCTCATACCCATGCATCAGGTGAAGCGCGGGAATCCCCGAAAGCTTGCCGAGTTTGCGCAGGGTATAGACGAGAAGTCCGATGCTCAAAACCATGTAAGGAATTCCTATGACCGGAAACTGCAGAACCTGAAGTTTGCCGTATTCTTGTACTGCAGAAACTTCGTCAATTTTTGGATCGGATTGCAGAATGTGGTTAGCCAATGCGAAATTTAAAAACCCTACAAACACTGACAATAATGCGTAAATTACCGAGACCTCAACCATCAATGGCCTTACACGACCAGTATTTTCATTTTCCTTAAGACCCATTTCCAACTTTGGTTGGTCGATTACCTGAGGATTCAGCAATATTCGTTGAATCAGAGGTTTCTTTAGCCATGCAGTTGAGAGGGTAACGATTCCAACTAGCACAGGCATCCCACTTTCAATCCAAACAATAAGCTGAGTGTTGGCTTTCAAGAGTAAAATTGTGCCCTTTAAGAGAACGAGTAAAATCCCTAAAACAGAGAATATATTCACCTTTCTCTTTTGAAGGTAGTCGTGAATGCCAAAGCCGATTGGGAAAAGAAGAGCGAGAACAACAGCCCAAGTGGGACCAATTGCATAAAAGGGAGACCCCTCTGCTCCCGGAATCGGGCTCAGCTTCAACATGATAAGCGTTGGCAGAACGATGTTGAAAACAAGGTTCGGCCACGGATTTTCAGGCTTCTGGGGTGATGTGTCAGTCACGGGCGGCGAACCTAGCACGTCGCATTGGCTGCACAACTCCAGCTATTGGGTTTTGCGAAGCCGCTACTGCGAATCGTGAGGGCCACCCGGCTCCATCCGATCTCTTTTCTGCGAACCTGGCGCGACGCTAACCGGGCCAACTCCCGGGAATCCATCAAATTCCGACGACGATTAAGTGACGCGAAGATTGACAGAAGGCTCATCGCGAACAATTTCCGCTCCTGATCGATGATTTCGCTGAACCATGTAGAAAAAGGCTTTGCCGGACGGACGCTCTTTACCGACGTCACACTCCAAGTGAATGTGGGGGACCGGATTGGGCTGGTGGGCCCAAACGGAGCGGGAAAATCGACGCTGTTTTCCCTGATCCTCGGCGAGGACACTCCAGATGCGGGAACGCTTTCGCGTGATCGTCATACAACGCTTGGGTTTTTGCCGCAGGAGAGTGCCCCGGTTGGCGACGAGACCGTCTTGGAAATCGCGACCGCCGTGAGTCACGAAATCGTCGAGCTTCGTGGGAAAATGGCCAGTGCGGAGTCGGAAGACGCAGTCGATTCCGACGACTACGCCGAAGTTCAATCGCGATTTGACGAACTGGGAGGTTATCACCTTGAGCCCAAGGCGAAGAAGATTCTTGGCGGGCTCGCCTTTCGGGAAAGCGACTTTGAGCGTCCGGTTCGAGAACTCAGTGGAGGTTGGGTCATGCGAGCTCATTTGGCGCGGTTGCTGGTTCAGGAGCCCGACTTGCTGATGCTCGACGAGCCAACCAACCACCTGGATCTGCATTCGCTGCAATGGTTTCAGAACTATCTGAAGGGCTACCCGGGCGGAATCCTCATGATTTCTCACGACCGGGAGTTTCTGAATGATCTCTGTGATTCGATTGCCCACATTTTTGCCGGGCATCTTCACCACTACCGCGGCAACTATGATTCGTTTCTTCAGCAACGGAAGGAGCGGGAAGACCAAGCGTGGGCCGCGTATCGCAATCAGCAGGCGGAGATCAACAAGTTGGAAGACTTCGTTCGCCGGTTTCGCGCCAAAGCAAGCAAGGCTTCTCAGGCGCAAATGAAGCTGAAGCAGCTCGATAAGATTGTGCGGTTGGAACCTCCGGTTTCGGAAGAAAAAGCCGTGAAAATCAGCATTCCCCAGCCCACGAAAAGTGGGCGCAAGGTCGTGAATCTCACTGACATCCATCAGGCGTATGGTGAGAACAAGGTTTACGAAGGAATGGAGTTCGAGGCGGAACGGGGTGAGCGAATTGTGCTGGTTGGGCCGAATGGTGCCGGGAAATCGACCTTGTTGAAGATTCTCGCCGGCGAATTGGAGTTTCAGAAAGGTGAACGGAAACTGGGACTCAACGTCAGCGCCGGATACTTCGCCCAGTATCGGAGTCTGATGCTGGACGGTCGTCGCAGCGTCCTCGAAGAGGCCCTGGATACACCGGGCCGCGTCGCCACCGAGAATGAAGTTCGCACCATGCTGGGCTGCTTCTTGTTCCGAAAAGACGACGTTTTCAAGAATGTCGGAGTGCTGAGTGGGGGAGAGAAGGGTCGCCTCGCTCTCGTCAAAATTCTCCTCAATCCGCCGAACCTGCTACTCATGGATGAGCCTACGACTCACCTCGACATGGCGAGTATCGACGCGTTGACGATGGCGCTGAAAGAGTTTGAGGGCACACTCATTTTCATCAGTCACGATGTCTACTTCATCCGCTCCATCGCGGAGACGGTGCTCCACATCGATCGCGGGACGCTGACGCGCTATCACGGCGATTACGACTATTATCTCGAGAAGTCGGGGATCGATTCCGAAAGGGCGGCGCTTACCGCTGGGCAACCCGGTCAGGGCAAGTCGCAAGCGGCGAAGGTGAAATCTGGAGGCGAAGGCAGCGGCCGAAAGTCCAAGGAACAAAAACGCAAAGAGGCAGAGGAGCGTCAGAAAAAGGCGAAAGAGCGGAAGAAGGCTCAAGAGAAACTAAACCAGGTTGAAACGCGGGTTGCGACCTTGGAAGCCCGGCAAATTGAAATTGCTGAAAAGCTGGACGATCCCAGTCTGTATCAAAGTGATCCCAATGCGGTGGTTAGTCTCAACCGCGAGCTCGGCAAATTGGTCGAAGAATTGGAAGAGGCCAACGCACAGTGGGAGATGTTGGCGGAGGCGGTAGAGGCGGTTTAGCGTTCGTGACGAAGTTTTCTCTTTTCAAAGTGGAATCCGACTGATTAGGATTTCGCCAGCAAGAGTAGAAAACAGGTCATGAAAGTATCGCTAGGCAGTTGGGTTCGTTACAAATTTGATAACTTCATGGCGAAGGGGATCGGGTCGATGCTTTTTGGGCTGGTCGTGATCTTCCTCGCGAGTCTGGGATTGATTGTCGCTCTACGTGCGATCGTCTTTTTTGGGTTTCAGCAGGGCGATGAGACGTTTCGAGGGCAGTACCAGAATGAAGCGTCCCATCTCACGGACGGCTCGGAAATGGATACTCATTTCTTCCATCACATCTACCTGACCTTCCTGCAGATGACAGATGGTGGAAACATGGCCCAGGATATTCTGGCTCATCCGGCTTACAAGGTGCCGGCAGTGATCGGAGGAATGGTGGGATTGGTTTTGATGTCAGCCCTTGTGGGTTTGATCACCACCTGGCTGATGGAGCGAATGGCTCAATTGCGGAAGGGCACCTCGCAAGTCATTGAAAAACATCACTCCGTGATTTTGGGATGGGACCCGCAACGGGTGATCGAGATTTTGCGGGAATTGATAGAAGCGAACGAAAGTGAAAAAGACGCGACGGTTTGTATTCTCGCCGAAGCGGACAAGGAGGAAATGGACGACTTTCTCGCATTCCGACTTCCCGCAGGCGAACGCGCAACCACCCGGATTGTGACGCGGTCAGGATCGATCTCATCGATTGCCAATCTCCAGGTCGCTTCGGTCGAAACCTGCAAGTCGGTCATCCTGCTCGCTTCCTGCAATCAGTCTGCGGCGGACCGGGACAAACAGTTGAGTGACGCGCGGGTTTTAAAGTCGATCCTTGCTCTGACAAATTGCGTTCCCTCCAGCAAAGGCACGGAACTCAATATCGTTGCTGAGGTGTTCGACCCGACTCAAAAGGCGATTATCGAACGGACCTGCCCGCATCCTGTTTCCGTGATCGACGCCTGGGACATCCTTGCCAAGATCATCGTCCAAACGAGTCGCTCCGTTGGGCTGTCTGTGGTCTACGGCGAGATTCTCTCGTTCGAAGGTTGCGAGATGTATTTCTACAACAATCCCAAGTGGAAGGGAATGACGTTCGGGGACGTACAGTTTCATTTTCCCGATGGAGTTCCGCTGGGCGTTCGGAATACCGCTGGGGAGGTCCTGATCAACCCGGCTTCGAATCACGAGTTAAAGGGCGATGACGACTTGTTGATTGTTGCCAGCGACGACTCCGCGATTCAGTTCAAGAAGAAGCCGGTTGCCAAACCAGTCGAGTTGGAATTTGTCGAGTCCCGCATCGATCAGAAGATCGAGCGAGAACTGATCATTGGATGGAACCGGATGGCACCCATCATCATTGAACAATACGCTGACTACGTGTTGGATGGTTCGGAGATTACCATCCTCATCGAGGATCCGCCTCACCAGGTCATCGGCGAAATTGACGTTCTGAGGCAATCGCATCCCGGCCTGAAGATTGACCTTGTGGATGGCGATCCCTTCGACATGGGAGTTTTGAATGGCGTCATGCCGCCCAACAAGAACAACATCATCATTCTGAACAAGAGTGGTGAAAGCCGCGATGCCGAGCAGACGGATTCGGAGACGATAGTGATCCTGCTGATGCTGCGGGCGATCTTCGAGGAAGCGAAGTTGGATCCACTTCCAAGTTTGATTGCTGAAGTGGCGGATTCGCGGAATCAGAGTCTGGTGTCCAGCTCAGGAGTTAAAGATTTCATCATCAGCAACCGCCTTGTATCGATGTTGCTGGCACAGATCAGCGAGGAGGCGGATATCAAGTCGGTTTATGACAATCTCTTCGAGGAAGACGGTTCGGAGATCTATTTGAAGCCGCTCAGTCTCTACCAGAAGACGTTTGGAAAGAAACTGACCTTTGCCGATTGCATGTCACTCGCTCAGAAACGTGGCGAAGTTTGCATTGGTGTGAAGATCAAGTCTGAGGAGGAGAATGAAGATGCCAACTTTGGAGTTGAACTCATTCCGGACAAGAAAAAGCATTTTCATCTCGGGGCGGAAGACTGTCTGGTGGTCGTGGCTGAGGATGAGTGTTAAGCCTGGCGGAATGGCTTCAGGATCTCTTCCGTGTAATCCCAAAGCTGTTTGGCAACGCCTTGATCCTGGGCCAGATCCGACGGCGTCACCTTGATTCCCCGTTCGAAGTAGGTTCCCGTGGTCTGCGGCGTCAGGATGTCCTCGGAAATGGGACGTGCTCCTTCCTCGGGGGATAACCGGGAATGGGCCGCCAGCTTCCAATAAGCGCGCATATACCAGGGGCCGTTGTTCCCCAAATTGGTGGCCACCTCTCCGGGGTGATGCGCATTGGCGGTAATGCCAGCGGAGGCGTGGCGCCTTGAAAACTCGAAGGTGTGAAGAATGTTGCAGAGCTTCTGGGTTCCATAGGCAATTCGGAAATCGAACTTTTGCTCTGCCTGAAGATTTGCGAAATCGACCGTTTTTGCCCAGCGATGTGCGTTGGAAGCAACGTTGATGAGATGGGACGGCGCTCCGTTGCGAAGCGCCGGAGTCAATCGCTGGGTGAGAAGAAACGGTGCAAGATAGTTAACCGCAAACATGCGCTCCATGCCCTCATCCGTCAGTTTACGCTTGGCGGTAATGAGCGCAGCATTGTTGATGAGTCCCTGGATGGAGGGGAACTGTCTCTGTATGTTTGTCGCCAATGCCGCGACTTCCTCCATTGAGGAAAGATCGGCCAGGAAAGGGTGAATCTCAGGATTGGAGGTAGAATTGATCAGGTCATCCTGCGCACGTTGAGTCCGCTCCTCACTTCGCCCAACGATCACGACGCACGCGCCGGTGTTCGCCAGTTGACGAGCCACCTCCAGGCCAATTCCGCCGGTTCCCCCGGTAACCACAAATGTGTGCCCTTTGTTCATTCGACCAAATCCGGGTAGAGCATTTCCGCAAAGCGTTTCCGGTTGAAGCGGTAAATCAGAGTCGGCATCGCCCAGGGGATGGTCGTTGCGAGGAAACGAAAAACCTTGCTCATCGCATCCGGATAGAGGTGCCTGCTTCTTCGATCCATACCCTTTAAAATTCGATCAGCGATGACGTCCGGGGGAATGCCCGCATCGGCATTCTCATTGCCATAATACTTCCGTAGATGTGCGGTTCGCATTTGCCCCGGATAGACGAGGGTCACCGAGATTCCGCGATGCATCAGCCACGGTTCAATGGAATGTCCGAACGCTTCCAACGCAGCTTTGGACGCGGCGTAGGTCGCCGTTACCGGAATCGGAGTAAAGGCCGCGGCGCTGAGAACAAAGGCCAGGCGCCCCTTCTCCTGGAGCTTGTCCATCCCGAGCAATTGATGGAGCAGTCGCAAATGGCCCGTGAAATTGATGTCGATGACGGCTTGCTGCTTTTCCCAGGCGATTTCCGCGAAATTTCCAAAGGCACTGATTCCCGCGTTCATAATGATGCGATCAAAGGGTGGTTCGTCATCCCAGGTCACCGTCAGCTCCTCAAACCTTGCGAGATCAAATTCCCGAAAACGGATAGCTTCGTGTTGGGCGAGTTCGGTTCCCTTTTCCTGATCCACATCCAAAACGAGGACCTCACAATCGCGGGCGGCATATCCAAGGGCCATTTCCCGGCCCAAGCCGTCGGCACCGCCTGTGATGAGAATCCGTTCGCGTGACATCGCGGTCGTCTAACACAGGCCAAACTTCCCCGCAATGACCGGTTGACGTTCTGACCAAATTCTTTCAGGCTTGATCGAACCCACCAACATCATGAGCGATCCGACTCCCCCACTTACCCAGAATCCTTATCCCCCGAAAACCCCTGACTCCGGCAAAGGCGGGATGAGCACTGGTGCCAAAGTCGGTATTGGTTGTGGAGCGGGCTGCCTCGGGTTGGTCGTTATCTTGGCCATCGTCGGAGCGGTTTTTGCTCTGAAGGCAAAGAACTACGCGGAAGCATTCGATCAGGAATTTGCTGATCTAGGCATCACGGAAGTTGTTGAAGGTGATGAACTTCGCGTGACGACGGCTCCAACCGTAGCCACCTACTACAAGGGCAAAGCTGTGGTGCTCGACTTCGCAGATCCAGTTGTTGTGCCAATTGCCGCTGCCGCGACCGTGGTTCAGATTGGAGGCACTTTTGAGGAAAATGTTTACCTCCGGTCCATGGTTGCGATCGAAGTGGATCCAGATGCCCATTTCAAGAAGGAGCTGAATGTGAAGACCATCGCGATCAATAGCAACGGAGCCAACTTTGAAGGTGGATTGACCGGGGAATACAAAACCAAGGAATAGGCGGCGACTTGCTGCTGGCTTGACCGGAACCATTCGAAACGGCATGATCGGGGGATGAATACCTCCCCGGTTTTTCGCTCTCTGGCTGCTGCCTGCTTGTTGCTAACCGCATCGTTTCTGACTTCCGGGTGCGCCGTGGTCGCGGTCGGCGCAATTGTCGGAGCGGTGGCTTATCTCGAAGGTGAGCTGAAAGCAGAAGTGAATGGAGGCATCCACGAGGTTGTGGCTGCCACCAAATCCGCTGCTCGCGACCTACGGTTAAAGCCCTATAGCCAAACTGGCGATGAAAACGGAGCCACAATGATGGCGACACGAGCCGATGGAGAGCGGGTCGTCATTCGGTTGGTGCCACGACATTACGGAACCACATTGGTCCGAATCCGGGCCGGTAGCATCGGAGACGAGGCCTACTCGCGAAAGGTTCTTCGTCAAATCGAGCGATACCTTTAGAGCAGTTCAAGTGAACCTGTAGCCAATGAAGGTGACGAGGATCAGGAAAGAGTGCGGCTTTGCCGAAGGAAGAGAGACAGCGGTATCTTTGGCCACCTGCAGCGTTCTTGATCGGTCGCAGAGCATGCTCTGCTCCCTCACAACGCCTTGCAGGAAGCCAAATCTTCTCGCTGCATTGGCTACACTTTCCCTTCAAATGCTCTAGGAAACGACTTCAGCCGCCGGTTCGAACCAGCGATCGTGTTCTTTGATCAAGTCGATGAGTCGCGCCACCGCCTCATTTTCCGGGATATTGAACTTCACCGCCTCTTTGCCGACGTAAAGATTGATCTTTCCTGGTGCGCCACCGACGTAGCCAAAATCGGCATCGGCCATCTCGCCGGGACCATTGACGATGCATCCCATCACCGCGATTCGCACCCCCTTCAGGTGACCGGTTGCTTCGCGAATTCGTTGCGTGGTGCTTTGCAGATTAAAAAGCGTCCGTCCGCAAGAGGGGCAGGCGACATAATCTGTCTTGAAGATGCGGGAGCCGGCCGCTTGAAGCACATTGTAGGCAAGCCTCAGCGCCTGTCCCGGGGATGATTCGCCCTGAATCAGAATGGCATCGCCGATCCCGTCGCAAAGCAGGGAGCCAATATTTGTGGCCGCGCGGAGAAGCGTCGCGAGCGAGTCCGGACTTGGCGAGGTCGCTGCAGTCAGGGTGTCTTTAAGGAGGATGGGATGTTTGGAATCAATCCTGGAGGCAAGAAGCCGAAACGCCGGGATCACGGCGATATCGAGGCCGTTGGCCACCGTAACCAACCTGGCTTCCGGCGAACTGGCGAATTCCTCGACTTCCGCATCGTTTCTCGGATCAATCTCAACAACCCCTGATGTTTCGAAAACGAATTCCGGTTGGAAATCGCCCAACTGTTGAATCTTCGTCGCAACCTGATTCCAATGTTCCTGAGTGACGCAAACCCGGATGGTTTCGCTGCCGCCAACTGGAATTCCCTGCACCTCGATGGGCTCCGTTGAACGCCTCTCGTAGCTGAAGGGATCATAACAGGGAGATTGGCCGGAAGAACGGGGCAGGGAAGGGTTGCCGGCTTCTTCACCGATCATTTTGACGATCGCCTTGGCCACCGGAATCTCGTGAACGGCGTCTTCGGTGAGCGAAACGCGAATCGTCTCTCCAATTCCGTCCTTCAGCAAGGAACCAATCCCGATCGCGCTTTTGATCCGCCCATCTTCGCCATCGCCGGCTTCCGTAACCCCCAGATGAAGCGGGTAGTTCCAATCGCTCCCCAAGTCGCGGAGCCGGGCGATGAGGAGCCGGTAGGCCTCGATCATCACCTTGGGGTTGCTGGCCTTCATCGAAAAGACGAACGCGTGATAGTTTAGTTCCCGGGCGATTCGGGCAAATTCCAAGGCGCTTTCCACCATGCCAAGCGGAGTGTCGCCATAACGGTTCATGATGCGGTCACTCAGCGAACCGTGGTTGGTGCCGATTCGCATGGCGACGGATCGTTCCTGACAGAGCCGAACCAGGGGCTCAAACTGCTCCCGAATCCGGTCCAGTTCCTCGGAATACTGATCGTCGGTGTACTCTCGAATCTCGAATTTCTTCTTGTCGACGAAGTTTCCCGGATTCACGCGAACTTTCTCGACCCATTTGGCGGCCTCCAGCGCGGCGTCCGGTTTGAAGTGGATGTCGGCGACGAGTGGAGTATCGCAGCCGCGGGCCAACAACCCAGCTTTGATGTTCTCCAGGTTCGCGGCGTATTTCCGCGTCTGCGCCGTGACGCGCACGATTTCGCAACCCGCCGCCACGAGGCCAAGGGCTTCTTCGATACACGCCTCCGTATCGCGCGTATCGCTCGTGAGCATGGACTGAACCCGGATCGGGTTCTTTCCTCCAATGCCGACATTTCCAACCCGGACTTCCCGCGTCTCCCGCCGATGGTAGGCAAAGAGATCGTCGCAATAAGAAAGCGTGGATGAATCAGGATGCATTCTCAACCGCCTCGAATTGGAACGGGACTTTCTGCTTTCCGGTCACGTCATTGAAAATATCTCGAAAGTCGAAGCCGGCGATGAACACCATGAAACCGATCAACAAAATCGCGCAGCTCGCGTTCATGAACTGCAGCACTCGAAGATCGATCGGCTTGCGCGAGATCGTTTCGATCAACGCCATGGTGATATGACCTCCGTCGAGGATCGGGAAAGGCATCAGGTTCAAGATGGCCAGGTTGACGTTCAGCAGCACACTAAACCACAGGACCAAGCGCCAGCCGTCGGGGTTCCGGAAGAGCTTGTAGTAAATGTAGATGATCATGGGCGCTCCGCTCAGGTGCGCCGCGCTGATGCCGGAGTTCGGTGAGGCAACCGCCGTGATCGTATTGTACATCGTCCGGACCGTCTTTTTGATTTGGCTGGCAGGCGAAGGATGGATGATGACGTTGTCGCGAAACTGCTCGGGTTTCAGCTCGTCAGACATGGTGATCAGGCCAACGCGCTTCACCTCACCGTAATCGCCTGGATTTTCCGGGACCCGCGGCCGAACCGTCACCGTTTTTTCAACTCCATCCCGAAGCACCAGAAACTCGATCTGATCGGGATGATTCGCTTCCACATGGAGGCCGATTTCTGCGAAGTGATAGAGCTTCCTGCCGTCCATCTTCAAAATCTGATCCTTTTTCTCCAGTCCCGCCATTTGGGCAGGGCTATTGTCCATGGTTTTGCCGACAAAAATCGGGGTGGCCTGGGGAGCGAGCCCGACCTGACGAATCGGCGGGCGAGCGAAGAGCTTCTTGTACCAAGGCCGTTCGTCTTTGGGGATCTCGGCCTCCACGTCAATGCTCATCGGGCTGCCATCTCTCTCAATATCGAATTTGAGCGAGTCCTTGTCGCTGCTGATGACGGCCCACTGAATGCTGTCCACCATCCCGCCGAACGTCGTTACCTCCTGATCATCAATCGATTTGACGACGTCACCGGGCTTCAATCCTGCCTTGTCAGCCGGATAGCCGGGGATGACATAGCCGATGGTTGTTGAATTGGAAGAGCGACTCTCGGGCGTTCCCGCGATCCAAACGACCACCGCGCACAAAATTGCGAGGCCGAAGCTGAAAAGAGGTCCCGCGAATGCGACGATGATCTTGTCCAGCGCCGAAATCGGCGGAAGCGGCTCCTCGGAATCGGTCGTTCCCTCCAGCATTTCCATGGGAGCCATTTGCGGCAGGGCCACGAAGCCGCCAGCGGGGATCGTGCCGAGACCGTATTGAACGCCTCCAACGGTTTTCTTCCAGATCGCTTTTCCGAACCAGATTTGAAACTTGTCGATCCGCAGGCCTCTCCACTTCGCGGCAAGGAAGTGGCCGAGTTCGTGAACCACGATGATGAGGTTAAAGACGAGGAGGACGAGAAAAAGAATCCCGATGACTTGAAACAGCGCCAGAATAAATTGCATATATGAGGTTGTGGTAACTAAAATCCGCTTCTTGGACGGGCGTCGGAACTATATCATCGCTACGAAGCTTCTCAATTGTTTGCCTGCACTGGCTATCGAAGGGAGATCGGTGGGAAAAAGAGCCCCAAATCCTGACGTTTCCACCAATTTCCGGTGCTTTTTCGTTCACCCGGACTGGTGAATTCGTAACGATAGAGTTTGGCGCGAACGAATTTCGGCGGCTGATCTGGAAAGGGATTGGATTTGAACAGCCGAATCACCTCGGGACTGTCCTGGAGGAGACGCACCATTAAATTTTCGAACCAGACGGTGCGGCTGGATCGTTGGTATTGGTAGCCGAGGGCCGCAAACCACAGTTGCCAATCCATGCGCGGCTGATGCGGCGCGACCAACTTTGGCCTTTCCCCGAGTTGATCCGGTTTCCAGCGGAAATCGTAGGATTTCCAGGTGATTCCGTCGTGGCTTCCTTCAATGATGATTTCCGGCCGCTCGCGGGTCATGACACGGAAGAGTCCGTAGCCGCTCGAAAGGTGAAACGGCTGGGCCGGCCCATTCAAACCGTTCAGAAACTCGGGGAGAAACGGCTTCTTGACCCATTTCGCTTCATGAATCAGCTGCCTTTGGCAAACCTGGAGCGAAAGCACGAAAAGAAGGGCGCCTATCGCCAAGCGAATGCCGAACCCCGCCCTTCGTGGGAATTTCGCGCTCGATAAGCTTCTTTCCTGGAACCGGTTCCTGATCTTCCCGGGCCAGCAGGAGTCGTCGATGAGTGACAAACACAAGACGATCGTGAGAAGGTTGAAATAGGTGAAATTCCCCGTCGCCATGATCAGAATCATCAGGCCAACAATCCCGACAAACGCGACGAACCGCAGGCGGCGGCCCAGAAAAATGCCAAACGGGAGCACGATTTCGATCGCCAGCATGATCCACGAGGAGACGATGTGGACCCAACCAGGAAGCTGATGGGCATACCAGGCCACGGCGTGGGCAATCGGCTGCGTTTCATAGTGATGCATCAGCGCGGTGCCGTCGCGCCAGGTGGGGTCGCTTGCGATTTTGACGGCTCCGGAGAAAATCATGAGTTTCCAAAGGAGAAAATGCACCAGAAAGATTCCCCAACGGGAAACTGCAGGATCAACCGTTCTCGGTCCGGTCCAGAGCCGCCACGGGGCGACCAACAGGGAGAGAAATCCGGCTTCCAGCAGCAGAATATCCCACTGGAAACTCATGAAGACGCTGCCGGTGTTCACCAGGGAAAGGTAAAGAAACCAGAGGAGCGCCAAAAAGGGTCCCTGCAGCACGCCAGCCATCACCAGCACCGCCGATATCACCCCGAGCAGGCAGGTCCAGTGGAGCGCCGGGTTGCTCGCATTCCACAGAAAGACCGTCGGCAGCTTCCAAAACGCGGAGTCGCCCAGATTCTGTTTCACTGCCGGAATGAAGCTCTGCACCGGCGCGATCCCGTTGGAGCCGACCAACCCGTCCAGCTGAACCCACCAGCTCGCGATCGCGATCAAATAGATGGCGCCGATTCCCCGAACGAAGAGCGACTGGGCCATGCCAAAGGTGGATGGCAACGGCGCTGGACCATTGGCGAGCCGCAAAAGAGGCTCAAACTTCTGGAGAAAGTCGCGCATTGCGAGTGTTGGACGTCAATCCCGCCGAAACACGTCCGGGACAAAGCTCAAATCGCTCGCTTCCTTCGCCGCAATCTCGATCTGGAAGTCCATGATCTCTTTGGGAACCGGGCTCTGATAGTCGAGCAAAATTTCCGTCAGGGCGACCGACGCTTCCAGGTTTCTCGTCTTCACTAGCCGATAGGTTTTCACGGCAAGCGCTTCCGCGGAACCGGGGGTGAGATGGGGCGGGATCAATTCGGCGAGCGAAAACTCCGGCTCCTTCGGCAGTGTCAGTCCCTGTCGCTTCGAAAGCGCCCGAATCAGTGAGTAGGCTTCCTCCGGCGTCACGCTTGGGAAGAGCGGGAATTTCACGTCGACCCGTCCCGGGCGTTTCAGATCCACCTCGATCAGGTCCGGCCGGCTCGAAGCCAGAATCCAGAGAATTTTGCCACGATTTCTAGTGTCGCTCATCTCTTTGGCCATCATCGAGTAAACGCGCCCCGAAACGCCCGAATCTCCACTCTGTGCGCTGCGGCTTCCCAACGCCTGATCCGCCTCATCAATGAAGACGATGCATCTGCCGAGGGCCTGAAGCAGCGCGAAAATCTTCTCCAGATTCCCCTCCGTGCTCCCAACCCAGCGATCGCGGAAATTCTTGAACTTCACCACCGGAATCCCCGCCTCACCCGCGAGACACTCGACCATAAACGTCTTTCCCGTGCCGACCGGTCCGCAGAGCAGATAGCCCATCGGAATCGCCCGTAGATCGTCCTGTTGCCAGAGCGCGATATCCTGCCGCATCCAGTCCTTCACCGCCTCGCTCCCCATGATCATGTCGAGATTCCGGTCGCTCTCCACGAAATCGATCAGTCCCTGACAGTCCTTCTCCACCAAAGCGCGGCGCAGATCACTCAACGTTTTCTCGTCGATCGGCTTCTTCTTGTGATGGCGAATTTTCACCAATGACTCCACCGAACTGAGCGTCGTTCCCGCCAACCGCTTTGCCGGGATGGATTCCTTTCCGGCAAACTTGGTCAGTGCCTTGGGAAAATCCTCTCCCAGAAACTTCAGCGCCGCCTCCAATTCCTCCGGCGACGGCAACGGCACCGCGACTCTCGCGATTCGTGGATTCCCCGCCACGAGGGGATGAAGGTCGTTCAGGTTCTCCGCGATCAGGAACGTGGCCAGATTCTGCTCCAAAAAGTGGCTTTCCGTCGACCAGGAACGCACCAGGGACGCCATCGAGTGGACCTCGTAGTTCATCGCCTGAGCCGCTCGCGCCGGCAGGACCAGCGAGGCCGTTCGAATCACGAATGCGATGCTCAAATTCTTCCCCGCCAGATTCTCCGGCTCCTCGTTCTCGGCAGTGGCGACCTGTCGTAGATTACAGCAATAGCGCAGAAAGTGATCCATGTAGGCCACGGCATCCCGTGGGACTTTGGGAAACGCACGTGCTTCCCGGGCCGATGGCCAATGGTGATAGGCTTCCTTCCCGGCCTTGGTTGGCGTGGAGACGCGAAGCCCGTGCCCCAGATCGTAGGAAAAAATCGCGTCAAACTTCCGTAGTTGGTGAGCAATCAGGTAGTCGAACAGATTCCCAAACCGGACAGCCTCTTTGCCTTCTGCCGGCAGCAACACCCGATCCTCCACATTCCCGTGGAGCAGAAACTGATTGGCCGAACCGCTCAGATAAAGAGACCGGATTTCTTCTGGCCACGTTGTTTGCGAGGGCATAGTTCCCGATTCTCGACCCGCCCTTGCTCAGTGGCAACGCAACTTTTAGTGGCGTCTTTGCAGTTTCGCGCTAGCATCATTTCACCCGCATGCCATTCGCCCTTCGAATTAGCATTATTATCTGAACCGCTCGGCCCGTTTTTCCTGGAATGCCGAGCGAGCGCGGGAACGTTCCGACCTGTCGTCGGGCCTCTCCTCCACTCGTGAGTTTTCCTGGATTCCGTTGGGCCGGTGGAAAAACTACCTACCAACTCACCTCATGTCTGAAAAAGCCGTTAAGATCTACGACACGACCCTGCGCGATGGAACGCAGGGCACGGGAGTCTCGTTCTCATCGCACGATAAGATTCGCATCGCTCAAAAACTCGATGAATTCGGCGTGGACTACATTGAAGGCGGTTGGCCCGGTTCCAACGTCAAAGACGTTTCCTTTTTCGAGAAAGCCTGTGAGTTGGAATGGAAAAATGCCAAAATTGCGGCGTTTGGCAGTACCCGCCGCGCCGACATGAAGGTCAGCGAAGATCCGCAGGTCAAACTCCTCCTCGACGCCAACACGCCTGCCATCACCTTCTTCGGCAAAAGTTGGGAACTCCACGTTATTGAGGTGCTTCGCACCACCGCCGAGGAAAACCGCAAGATGGTTTACGACACTTCCGCCTATCTCAAGGATCAGGGCAAGGAAGTCATTTACGATGCCGAGCACTTTTTCGACGGGTACAAGGACAACCAGGAACACGCGCTGCAAACGCTCGAAGCTGCGAAGAAAGGCGGGGCCGACATCGTCGTCCTTTGCGATACCAACGGCGGCACTCTCCCGCACGAAGTCGCCGAAATCACCAAACTCGTTCGCGAACACCTCAACATGCCCGTCGGCATCCACACTCACGACGATGCCGGATTCGGAGTTGCCAACGCCATCGCTTCGGTCCGTGCCGGCGCTGTCCAGGTTCAGGGAACCATCAATGGTTACGGCGAGCGTGTCGGCAACTGCAACCTCACCACCGTCATCCCCAATCTTCAGCTCAAGATGGACACGCCGGTCATTCCCGATCTCAGCAAGCTCCACGAAGTCAGCTT
The DNA here is from genome assembly GCA_963977015.1 of uncultured bacterium. GTDB lineage: Bacteria > Verrucomicrobiota > Verrucomicrobiia > Verrucomicrobiales > DEV007 > JBCDHN01. The sequence continues at coordinate 182,937 of CAXBMO010000010.1, forward strand.
CTTCATCGACGAACTCGCCAACGTTCCCCACAACCCGCGGGCACCCTTCGTCGGCACCACCGCCTTTGCCCACAAGGGCGGCATGCACGTCAACGCCGTGCAAAAGCTCGCCCGCACCTACGAGCACATCCAGCCCGAGCTCGTCGGCAACCGGCAGAACATCCTCATCTCCGAACTCAGCGGCCAGAGTAACGTCCTCATGAAAGCCGAGGAACTCGGTCACCCGCTCACCAAGGGCAGCCCCGAAGCCAAAAAGCTCCTCACCCAGGTCAAGGAACTCGAAAACGAAGGCTACGAATTCGAAGCCGCCGAAGCTAGCTTCGAGCTGCTCATCCGGAAGGAGCTCAACAGCTACGAGCCTCTCTTCAAGCTTCTCGAATACCGCTGCATGTTCCACCGCATCCGGCCTCACGAAGACGACGGCGGATTCGAAGCCTGCTCCGCCACCGTCAAGCTCGAGGTCGAAGGCCGCGAACGCTACTCCGCTGCCGACGGCGACGGACCGATCAACGCCCTTGACGGCGCCCTCCGCAAAGCACTCGAAGACCATTATCCCGAGATCCACAACATCCGTCTCAGCGACTACCGCGTCCGCATCAGCGACTCCCAGCTCGGCAGCGCCGCCAAAACCCGCGTCCTCATCGACAGCACTGATGGTGAAGACGCCTGGAGCACCGTCGGCGTCTCCTTCAACATCATCCGCGCCAGCTGGCACGCCCTCGTGGATAGCATCGAATACTACCTGTTGCGGAAGCAGGGCAAGTAGAAGGGGGCTCCGTCCCGTTCCCGCCCAGACTCCTGCCCCTTGCCGATGACCGTCTCAACATCGGGCGGCACGGCATGAGGAACACCAGACACGTGTTGATTCGCTTCCCTCGGCGGGTTGCCGATCGCGTGATCGGGGAAGCGGCGTGGCGCCGAACTTCTACTCGCCGCTACGATATTAGCGGCGTTCCTTGGCCTTCTGATCCCGATATTGATTGGGCGGGCAACCCATCCAACGGTGAAAGGCGCGATAAAAGCCGCTGGGTTCGTGATATCCCAGCATTGACGCCACCTCCTGTATGGTGTGGCGGCGGTCGCTGAGAAAGTCGAGCGCCTGGGTGCGCCGGAAGTCATCAAGTACTTGTTTGTAGCTGGTTTGGGCTGCGGTGAGGCGGCGTTGGAGGCTGCGGACACTTATTCCCAGGTAGGATGCGATTGCGGAGAGGCCGGGTTCGCCCGCTGCGAGATTGGAGGAAAGGGCGAATTCGATTTGCTCAACGAGATTGTCCGACGAGGGACGTTTGTTGAGGAGATGCTCGGCATAGGCATCGAGGTAGGTTTCGAGCTTTGGGTCGCGCCGTTCGATTGGGCGATTCCAGTCCGCCTCTTCAAAGACGACAATTGCCAAGTGATCACCCAACGTGACATTGCATTGAAAAAAGTCGCTCAACGCATCCGCGTCTTTGGTCAACAATTCGGGGACCTGGATTCTGCGGGGGGTGAGATCGGGAGTCGTCAGTTGGCGAGCGATCGCCACGATGATCGCGATCCGGCAGTGGATGGGGTGACGAATGGCGATGAGCTTGATACTGGCTTCGAGCCGGACCTGGGGCGCGCCGGATTCCAGGTCAATCGAGATCGCGACGTCATCGGAAAGGAGTTTTCCAAACCGTTCGAGTTTGCTCATGGCATGCCCCAGAGTTTCGCTGTGGGACATTGTGTAGCCCACGATGCCGAGGTCTTGCAACAATACGCTCTTTCCGACTTCCAGCCCAAAGTAGGGCTGATGGTATTCCTCGTCGATTGCGATCCAGAGCCGGCTGAGTTTTTCGCGCGGGATGCGAGTATCGGGATTGCTGAGTTCGGCGGCGGTAAGGTTGCTGCGCGATAACAGTAACTTTTGGTCAAAGCCGGCCTGCACGGCTTTTGACATGACCCGGATAGGTGCTGCTGCCCGGATCGTAAGAGCATGAGAGGTCATTGGGAGGGGGTGTTAGTAATAGATTAAACCACTTACGCGCCAGTGCGAAGGTTTGGTTGCAAAATGAGTGCACCCTTCGTAGAAACTCTCTCTATGAAAACCCTCTCTTCCCTGATGGTGCTTCTGGCATTGGCAATTGGTGTAACGAAAGCTGATGATCGCCCCAACATTCTTTTCATCTTCACCGATGATCATGCGCCGCACGCGATTGGCGCTTATAACGGTTGGCTCAAATCGGTGAATCCCACTCCGGTGATCGATCGGTTGGCGGCTGAGGGAATGATCTTCGAAAACAGTTTTTGCACGAACTCCATTTGTGGACCGAGCCGGGCAGTCATTCAGACCGGTAAGCACAGCCACAAAAACGGATTCATGAACAACGGGAACTCGTTTGATTGGAATCAGCAGACGTTTCCGAAGTTGTTGCAAAAGGCCGGGTATCAAACTGCGATTTACGGGAAGAGCCACCTTAAAGGGAAGCCCCAGGGATTTGATGATTGGAAGGTCCTTCCCGGCCAGGGACTCTACTACAACCCGGATTTTTTGACCGAAGAGGGGAAAGTTACCATTGAGGGATATTGCACGGACATCGTCACGGACATGGGGGTGAACTACTTGAAGAACCTGCGCGATCCGAAGAAGCCTTTTATGCTGATGGTTCAACACAAGGCGCCACACCGGAACTGGATGCCGGCTCCGCGTCATCTTAATCTGTATGATGATATCGATATTCCTGAGCCTGCGACGTTGTTCGATAAGTGGGAAGACAACACGTTCGCGGCTCGCCGACAGGAACTTGAGATCGATCGGCACATGGACCTCAACTACGATCTGTTTGTTGATTTAACTCCGGAGTTTAGCCAGGAGGCATCTCAGAAGCGTCAGGATCGTTCGGCCTGGAACAATTTGAAGCGGTTTACGCCGGAGCAGTTGAAAACTTGGCGCGATGCCTATGGACCGAAGGATGCAGCGTTTCATGCAGCCAATCTGAGTGGCGAAGATCTGGTGCGGTGGAAGTTTCAGCGTTATGCAAAGAACTATCTGCGCTGCGTGAAAGGTGTCGATGAAAGCGTTGAAAGGCTGATGGGCACGTTGGATGAACTGGGAATCGCTGAGAATACGATCGTGATTTACAGCAGTGATCAGGGCTTTTACATCGGTGACCACGGTTGGTACGATAAACGGTGGATGTATGAAGAGTCGCTTAAAATGCCGTTTGTCATCAAATGGCCTGGAGTGATCGAGCCTGGGTCACGAAATCAGCATTTAATTCAGAATTTGGACTATGCTTCTACCTTTCTTGAGGTGGCGGGGGCTCCCATCCCGCAGGATCTGCAGGGGCTATCGTTGGTGCCACTTCTGAAAGGCGAAAGTCCCTCCGATTGGCGCAAGTCGATCTATTACCATTATTACGAATATCCGAGCGTCCACATGATCCCACGCCATTTTGGGATTCGAACCGACCGTTACAAACTCATGAAGTTCTACCAGTTTGGAGAAGAATGGGAGTTTTACGATTTGGAAACCGACCCGGACGAGCTGACGAATCAGTTTAACAATCCAGAATATGCTGGGAAGATTGCCGAAGTGAAAGCGCAGCTGGCGGCGCTTCAGGAGCATTACGAGGAGGACAGCGACCTCTCAGCCAAACCTGCGGAATGGCAGGCAAAGTATCGGGGAGAATAGATCGACCGGGTGGATCTTACTCCGGTTCGTTTAATCGGACCGGAGCGCCCAATCGACCAAAACCCGGGTGTCCTTGAAGATCCAGGAGTCGGTGCTGCGGAGAACGACAACGATGCGTTCCCGCCCGTGTTGTTCCGCGCTGGTGATGAGTCCGGTTCGAGCCTCGGGCGATTTGCCAAGTTTCATGCCGTTGCATGCGCCCATTTGCCCGAGAAGCTTGTTGGGATTGGTGGCGTAACGTGTTTGTCCTGCGATCGTTAGTTTGAGGCTTTTCGTTTTCACCGCTTCCCGAATAAAACTCTGGTGATAGCATTCCCATGCGAGCAAGGCGAGATCCCGCGCAGTTGTCACCTGACCGGATGCATCGAGACCACCAGGGTTCTTGAAGGTGGTGTTCTTGAGTCCGAGTCGCTTGCCGCGCTCATTCATTTTCGCGACGAAAGCATCGACTGTACCCGCATTGTCCCGAGCCAAGGCCGATGCAACATCGCTACCGGATGCGATCAGGAACCATTGGAGCAACTCAGAGCGCTGATAGGAGTCATTTGCGCGCAGTCCGGCCCGGTTGCCTTCCGCTTGAGTATCCGCCTCCACGATTTTGATCTGACGGTCCAGTTCGCCCGATTCACAGATGATCAGAGCGGTCATCAATTGCATGAGATCAGCAGCTGGGGTCAGTTCGCCTGCGTCCTTGTTGTGCAGGATGCGGCCGTTCACGGCATCAAGAACCATGGCGTGGGCTCCCACAATCGAGGGGGCATTTGGGCCGGTCCAGCGTTTCACTTTCACATCGGAGGGCGCGGAAAGCTCCTTGTTCACGGCTTCAAGAGGTGACGAAGGCGGGAGCGCGGAAATTCTCGCGGACTCGATCGCTTCCTCACGAGAATCAATGGCCGTTTTCCTTGCTTCGATCGCGGCGCGTCGGGATTGAATCGCCCGCTCTTTTTCAGCAAGCAGACGTTCCCGTTCGGCGACTGCTCTCAAACGCTCGGTAAGTGAATCCGCCGTCATCGCGAGTGACGATTCCCATTCCTTCAGGCGCTTCTTTTCGGCGGCAAGCGGGTCTTCTTTGGATGCATCCGCCTTTTTGACCGGTGCAGGTTTGGGTTTTGGTTTGGGGGCCGGGGCTGGTTGAACCTTTTCCTTTGGCCGAACCAAGACAGGAATTCCATCCTGGTTCACGTCTTGCGCATACGAGGTGCAAACCAAAAGAATAAGGAAAATGAAGCCGGGTTTCATGGTGCAATTCGCGATCAATCGTAGCTAAGAGCCCAATCGAGAAGGGAACGGCAATCGCGGGCCGCGACCGACGAACCACTGCAACCAAGCGCTACGATAATTCGCTCGCGGTTTCCTCTCGCTCCGCTTGCAATCAGACAGTTTTTAGAGGCAACGGTATATCCGGTTTTCATGCCATTTGCGTCCGGATGGCGATAGGTGGAAGAGGATAGGAGCTTGTTGGTGTTGTAGGCAGTCCGGACAACGCCGTGCTCCAGAGGTAGGGTGAAGCGGATGGTATTGATGCACTTGCGGATGAAGGGATGGTGGTAGCACTCCCAAGCAACCAGAGCCATGTCGCGTGCGGTCGAGTATTGGCCCGAGACGGTGAGGCCATGGGGATTCTTAAAGTTGGAATCCGTCATTCCCAATTCCAGCGCCCGTTGATTCATCTTTTCAGCAAATGCCTCGACGGAACCTGCGTTGTCGCGCCCCAACGCCTTGGCGACGTCATTTCCCGAGCGAACGAGGAGCCATTTGACCAGGTCGGCCCGGGAGTAGCTTTGACCCGGTCTGAATCCCAAAATGGATGGCTCCACCTGAGTGTCGACCGGCTCAATCACGACCATTTTGTCGAGGTCACCAGCTTCACAAACGAGGAGTGCGGTCATGAGCTTTTGTGTGCTCGCAACCGCGGTTCGGCTGTAGGCATTTTTGGCCTGAAGAATTCGCCCATTTCTCGCATCGATTACGATCGTATGGTTGGCGGAAACGGAGGGAGGTGGCGGCCCCTTCCATTTGGTGACTTTAGGAATGGTTTCGCGCGCCCGAACGTGCTGTTCCCGGGCCATGACCTCCATTTCCTCGTCCTCAAGTTGTGCTTCCTCCTGAGCCGCTTCCTTTTCCCGGGCTGCAAGTTTGCGCTCACGCTCAGCGAGAGTTTTTTGGCGCTGAGCTAAATTTTCGGCAAGGACTTCAAGCGACTGCTCCCACCGGACCAATTCCCGTTTTTCTGTGGCCAGCGGGTCGTTGGGATCAATTTTCGCGACGGATCGTTTCGCTTTCGCAGAGGTTCGGATGAGGACAGAGACACCATCCTGAACGACCTCGTTTTTCTGTGAAAAGCCAAGTGTCGTTGACGCAAGCAATCCCCCGACCGCGAGAAGTCTGATGATATTCCCCGGGAGTAACTTTAAAGGCATGACATTCTGAATTGAAGCACGGCGTGGCTAGTAAACCACGAATCGCTTCGTTTGACCCAGAAAAAACACAGAAAGTTCGCGGGAAACCCGACTTAGTTTGCCAGATGGACGGGGGCCTCCTGGCTTTCGTGCTCCTGCATTGCAGCTTCGGCCCATCCGACCCAGCGCATGGTCTCGCGAAGATCAGGTTCACTTCCAGGTTTCACGATCCGGCTGCCTTGCGATGATTCGACGAAAGGCAGAACATCCGCGAGAACTTCTTCCGGTTGAAGTGCGGCCAATTCATCCGCGGAACGGATCCCTCCGCCCACCAGAATCTGCGTGTCGTGAACCAGGAGTTGGGGGATTTCGTGTGCCAACATGGCCTGGTCCTGCCAATCTTGAATGGTCTGTGCGGTGATGTAGCGCGTGGAAAGGTCTTTGGCGGCCGTCGCGGGATCGACATCAAGTAAATCCTGGACGGTGTAAATTCCAATTTTGGCGAGGCGGTCGCTGGTTTTTGGGCCGATCGATGGGGCATCGACCACATCGGCATCCAATGGTAAACCTTCTCGTGTTTGAGTTCGTGAGGTACGAGTCGCCGCTGGTGTGGTTTGGCGGGAGGCATGGGCCGACGAAACGGGTGCGGTTTGTCGAAGCGGCTCCGCCTGCGGTTCTGTTTCGTGGATCTCCAACTCGGGCGCCGGTGATGTCGGCTCATTGTCGAGCTCAGCAACCAGATCGCGAACGACACGAACATCTTCGGTGAGGTGCTTTTCGACTTTGCCGGTCTTTTTAAACTCCTTGTACATCGCCTTGACGAGACTTTGCTCTTTGGAGTCGGCCATTTTTCGGGTCACCCAGACAATGGGAATGTCCAGTGCCGCGATAATGCCCTGAAAGCTTAATCCAACTTCTGGTGGCACCACCCCGGATTCTGCCAACGCACGATCCAGAACGCGAGCCTGAAGCATCTGTGCATAGTGAAGGAGATCCGCGATTTGCTCGCGGGAGTGTTCATCCAGCCCTGCGGGAGGATTTTTCGATCCGACTTTGAAATCGTAGTGATCAATTAAGGATTGGTAGCTTTGGTTGGAAAGCTTTGCGCCTTCAATCACTGCGTCTTCCAGCCATCCTTCAGCTGTTCCGAGTTGCAGATCTCCCCCACAGGTGGATTGACCAATTTGGGTGCGTAACAGATCGTACGATTTGGAAATGCTCCATTCGACGGCACGGTGAATATTGGTCTCGGCCTCTGACTGAGCGGTGTGAAACGGCATCACCGGATCAGTCAAGTAGTGGCTCAAGACGCCCGCGCTGTAGCTCGCGGTGAGCCATTTGCCCTCTCCCAGCAAGGTAACGGTCTTATCATACCATTCCCTGGCTTTTTGGGGCGCGCCTCCCCAGTTGTTCTGATTCACATGAAGAACGTGATTTCGAAAGTCCTTGAACTTCTTGTCGGGAGCCTTTGAGCCCTCCAGATAGGGCGCGTGGTAATAGAGAAACAGGTTCCTCCAGTTCTCGGAATTCGGTCCCTGAAGATGACCCAGAGCATGAAATGCGAGTTTGTGGTGCGTGCCGTTGCAATAGGCAGCTTCAAGAACGTTTGAGAGGAGAGACATAGCTTGTTAAGGGGGGACGAAACTTTGGTTCCCTTGACAATATGCCATTTTTGATAAATGCAATGGGCTTTTTGTAGAACCTAACAGAGCAAGAAAATGTCAGCCGCGTGGGTGATTCCCCAAGGTGGTGTGCTTGTTAACCATCTCGCTAGTCGAGCTGGTTGAACATGCCAAAGTTTGCCAATGTCAGGGTGCTGTGAATGGATCTCGAATCCATGGAGACTTGGGCCGCAGAGTGCTATTCACCCTCTGCCTTGAGGATGAGAACCTCAATTCGCCGATTTTCCGCACGACCTTGTTCGGTGCCATTATCAGCTCGCGGACGAAATTCACCGTAGGCCCTGGCTTCCAGACTTTTGCCGTCAATTCCTGTTTTTTGCAGAAAATTCACAACCGCCAGCGAGCGAGCGGAGGACAATTCCCAATTGGAGGAATGGGTACTGGATTGAATGGCGGCATTGTCAGTGTGGCCTTCCACGACAATCCGGTGGCCGTTGCTGGCGAGCAAGACTTCCGAAAGGCGACCCAGTACCTCTTGTCCACGGTCCGAAATAGTGACGGCCCCGGGCGCAAACAGATATTGATCCCGAAAACAGACCCGGACTCCTTCCTCTGCGGTGGATACCGTAACGTCATCCGCAACCGCGTCGAGATTAAGGGATGCGCGAATTGTTTCCGCAGTTTGGCTGGATTTGGAGCGGTAGTTTATTTTGAAGACGAGGTCGTTCACATTGTAGCCGAACCACGCCAGCGTATTGTTGCGCACCCGCCATTCGTTGTGGTTCTCGCCATTGCTGCGATTGCATTCGTAATCGACGAACTCGAAGTTGTCAGGGAGCACCCACGCAAAGACATACTGATGAAAATCGTCCGGGGCGGTCCATTCTCCAAAATGGCCATCATCGCGGGGAGGGGAGGAATCCTTGTTCCAGTTGACGTAGGTGAAGAGTCCGTCTTTTCCTTCGGTCACCTGCTCATCCGAAAATTTGCCCGGACGCATCGTGGAATAATTGCCTTGAGGAAAGACAATGATGTTCCGTTTGGGATCTGATTTCTTGTCAAACGTATACTTGTCAGGGGCGATGTAGTGAAAGGCGCCCTCTGTCTCATCCTTCTTCAGATAGAGATTGTAGGTGGGGTGGGAACTTCGCGTGGTACGATAGTTCAGATAGCTTCTTCCATCAGGTTTGAGGAAGAAGATGTTCTCGGTAATGGTCTCGGCGCCTGCTTGAATGGAAAGCAGGAACAACAAGCAGAAAACGAGGCAGGAAGAGATAGCCGGAGGCATTGCGGTGAGGACTGGATTGCCGATAGAAAGAACTCGCACAGAGATTGGACGTTGGGAAGTGCCTGAATGGCAAAAATCTTCTCAAAACTTCCTACCAGATGCACATCTTTCCCTGTTTCTCCCGGATGTTGACATCAACAATCACCCAGTCTTCCCCCACGTGAACCGTTTCCGTTCACTGAAAGTGCCTCAAAAAGGCCCTTTGCGACCGCTGCCGATCCTTAGTCTTTCCCGTTGATCAGGTAAAAAAAGCTGATGGCTCCCAGGATGAGGAAGAAACAAGCTACAAGTAGGCCGATGACGATTGGTGACATAACGCCGATTTATAGGCGCATTTTTATGGGAGTTCCACTGATTTCTAGCGCGCTTGCGCCTAACGGATTTCGTCCACCGGAACAAACCGATCGTCGTCTTCCATGATGATCTCGAACTCTTCCGGATCCGGTTCCACGCGTTTCAGTTTCCTGCGTTTGGGTTGATTGGGCGGCTTGATTGAGCTGCCTGCCGTCATTTGCCAGACCGCAAAGGGCAAAATCACGAGTGGCATCCTGAGAATCGTTTCCGGAGCCCAACGATGAAGCACGTCCAACGTATCCCCACTGAGGTGGCTCGTGGTGATGGCGGCCGAACCGACCATGGCCAGCAAACTCATCGCGATCGCCGAAATGGAGACCATCAGCGAAGACCAGATTCCAAGGGATGCGAGAATCGCCAAGCCCCCGACAATCCGCAAAATCATTTCGTGCTTCAGCGGATCAAGTTCCGGAGCCATTGTCGCGATCAATTCAACCCACACCTTGGGTTGTTGGCTGCCGAGTGAGACTTCTCCGATCAGTGGCAACGGCCCCTGGTAATGTGCCCCTGAGGCAAGGATTCCCAGAGTGATAAAGCTGATGCTCAACGAGAGCCGGGCGAGGTTCCGGGCCAGCCGGGGGCGGCTGAAGAGATCTCCGAGGCAGAGAATGAGAGGAGTGAGGAGAATGGCGAGAGCGCCCAGTAGATTGCTGATCGGAGTTTCGCTCACCGCACAGGAGCCAAGCGCAAAGAGGCTGAGTGGCACTGTCGCCAAAACGATGAACAGGACAACCAGCCACTTGGGTTGCCAGAGAATCACGGCCAGGCCCGATGCTAAAAACCAGCCGCCCATACCCCTGGAAACGAGCTCAGAATCAAGATTCGGAAAAACACCGCCATATTTGGCAAGTGCCTGGGCAGATGGCGTTTCTGCATCCCAAAACAGGTGGATCCATGCCAAGCCCAAAAACAGGCAAAGCGAAGCAAGTCGGAGAAATAGTGAAACCGGTCGACTCATCAAGACTCAGAAGTTACGCCCGATGGCTTTTGCGGCCAAGCGAGGATTTCAAACGCCCCCTAACCCTTCTTCTTTTTCTTCGGCGTCTCTACCTTCACTCCCAGATCCGCCAGGGCTTTCGTTTTGAGGGCGGTGGAGTAGTTCCCCGCCCGGTTGGGGACTTTTACCGGTTTGGGGGAAGTTGCCGCCAACTGATCAACCACCGAACTTGCTCGATCATCAAGATAGTCGATGGCATTCCAAGCGGCGATGGCCAGGTAGGCGTCTGCCTCTGGTTGGGCGTGTTTCACCAGAATCGGTAGCGCATCGGCCAAATCTTCCTCACTTCCGTAGCGCCCGAGTGCTTCTGCTGCGGTGACCTGAACAATGAGCGAAGGGTCCGAGAGCGCCGACACCAATTTGTCGTGACCGGCGTTGACGCCATCGGCTTCCTGAGTGAGCAACCCGATTGCTCCCCAGTAGCGGACGCCCGAATCTTCGTGATCAAGGAGGTTGGCGATCTCTGGCAGGTCCTTCTTTTTCAGCGACGTGGCCAAATTCGCGGCCGCAAAAATCGCAGGATGATCGAAGAGCTTTGCATCATGACCCATCTCGTAAATGCTCTTTCCCGCGTCGTTCGCGCGCTTGTGGAACTCATATTCGGAAAGTAATCCGACGTCTTTGATCGTTGCCGACCACTCGGCGTGAGCTTGGCGCATCTCTGCCAGAATCTCAGCATGATCCGCCGATTCGGCCAGGTTGACGGTCTCATGCGGGTCATTTTCGAGGTCGTAAAGCTCTTCGGCGGGTTTCGTTTGCCAGAATTGTGCCTGGACCGGATTCAATTTGCCCTGTTGATACAAGTCATTCCAAACCCGTGTTGTCGGCGTGGCAAACATGTATTGGATGTACTGGCCCCAGGGTTTGTGGGGAAGGTAATTCTTCAGGTAGCTGTAGCGTTTGGAGCGCGTTTGGCGAACGCAGTCGATCCGCTCATCCATGCGATCGCGGAACCCATACGCATACTTCGGTTCCGGAGTTTCGAACTCGCCGGCGAAGGCATGGCCCTGCATCCATTCCGGTGCCTCGACGCCGACGATCGAGAGCAGGGTGGGTGCCAGGTCGACAAATCCGATCAAACGATCGGTCGACGAGCCGGCTTTATACCCCTTCGGCGCAAGGTGCTTCCACTTATCCGGAAAATGGACGATCATCGGGACTCGGAGACCGCTTTGGTAGGTCCAGCGCTTGTGCCGGGGCATTCCTGATCCGTGATCGCCGTAGTAAAAAATAATGGTGTCATCGGCCACGCCCGCTTCTTCCAACTCTTTGAGGTTCTGACCCACCAATTCATCCATCATCGTCAACCGGTCATAATACTGAGCCCAATCCTTCCGAACTTCGGGCGTGTCTGGATGATAGGGAGGAATGGGCGCCTTGGCGGGATCGTGGATTTTCGCTTCTTCCGGAATTCGATCCCGAATCTTACTTTCGTGGCTGATAGTGTGATTAAAAATGGCAAAGAACGGCTGTCCTTTCGCCCGATTTCTCCAATGACCGCCCTTCTGCCAGAATTCCTCGGGCTTTTCCAGGTTGTAGTCCTCTTTGGATTTGTTGGTGCAGTAGTAGCCCAGTTCAGCTAGGAACTGGGGATACATTTTGAAGTCCGGGGCCATCTTCACATGGGAGCGCATGTGCTGGCCTCCGGTCGCGGGTGGGTAAATCCCGGAAATGATCGTGGTCCGAGCCGGAGCACAAACGGGAGCCGTTGAACTGGCGTTTGTGTAACGAAATCCTTTCTCAGCAATGCTGTCAATGTGAGGCGTAATCGCATAGGAATCCCCGTAACATCCCAATTCGGTTCCATTGTCTTCACTGGTAATCCAAAGAATGTTCGGTAACTCAGCGGCACGAGCGGTCAGCGCCGTCAGCGTCAGGAGCAGAAAGCATAGTGGGGTTTTCATAGGGGCAGACTTAGCAGCAAATTCGAATTTCGAAATCCGATTCCGAGGATTTATCGGAGCCGGAATGCCGGAAAAAACGGTCAAATTTGGCCAAAAAAGACAGGAAATTAAACAGTTCGCGTCGTTTTGGCGTCCAAGTTGGATCTTTCCCATAGCGGCTCTGCAACGTCAGCAATCATGAGTGTCCTGAATAAGAACATTGTGCTGGTTCTCAACCGGAACTGGCAAGCCATCAACATCACGACTCCGGCAAACGCCTTCTGTCAGATGGCGACGGACGTTGCGACCGGTCTCGACATTACCGGAGAAGACTCGATGGAACCAAAACGGTGGTCGGATTGGATCGAATTGCCAGTTCGGCCCATGGACGAATCCATCGGCACCGCACACGGATCGATCCGCGTTCCGACCGTGGTGGTTTGTGTGAACTTTGCCCAGGTGCCCCTCAAACGGCCCAAATTTTCCAGCCGCGCCATCTGGACGCGCGACAACGGCCTTTGCCAATACACCGGCGAACCGCTGAAGCCTCATGAGGGGAACATCGATCACGTGATTCCCCGATCGCGCGGCGGTGGAACGAACTGGGAGAATTGCGTTCTCGCCTCAAAGCGGGTTAATACGCGAAAGGGGAACAAGACTCCGGAAGAGGCCGGATTGAAGCTGAAACGTCCGCCCCGGGCTCCCCGTCAGGTTCCGGTCACCGCTTTGCTCAAGAACATTCACGGGATTCCGGATTGGGAGCCGTTCCTGGTGAATTGATCTATTGAACAGGAATCAGCGCTCGTTACAGGCAGCTGTTGCCGAATTCGATCGACTATTCAGGAACTTCCGAGCCGTGAGCTCGATCTTCCTTCTCGCCGATCCGGTTCTCACGAGTCGGTTCAGCCGATTGAGCCTCTTCACTTTGATGCACGATTTGATCGAGGCCCTCGTCTCCGATGGCTCCATCATAGGCCCTGCCATCGGTCTCAATTTCGACGGTTTCCTGCGAATCCACGGTTGGTTCCGCGATCGCAGATTTCTCCGCTAGTTGGGGAAGTTCGGTCGTGGGAGGTGGCGATTGCGAGGGGAAGGGAGTTCCGGCTTGGGAGTGTTCCTCCAACAGTTGTCTGGTATTGTTTCGGTCTTCCTGAGCCAGTTGAAAGAGAAGTCTGTTGTGTTCCTTAACTTTCTCAACGTCTTCGACCGAAACGGTGACCTGTTCGTTTAGCAACTGCTTCCAGTTGGTCTGATTGCTGCGGAGGAGTTCTTGATTGTGTTCGTTGACCAGCCTTTTGCGTTCCCTCTCCGTCTCCATATGGAGCTTGTCTGTCTCTCTTCGGCTTTCTGCTCTGATTCTGGCAAGCTCCACTTCGTCACTGATCTCTTTTGCTCCAATCGGTTTGCCGTGCCACTTCTCCTCTTCCTCGATAAGTCGGTCATAGACGCTCGATTTGGTGAAGAATTTCACGACCAAGGGAATGGTATCGATCAGCATGAAAAGGCCTGCGATCATTCCATAAACGATCATGGCAAAGTGCCCTCCTTCCTCGCCCTTCTCGAAGAGTTTGTGGAGAACGAGAGTTTGAGTCAGCAGGTCTTCTCGAGTTCCTTTGGAAATTTTTTCGATGCGCTCGGATTGCAGCTTCGCCAATTGCTCGTCCTCAGCCATCAAGCGATCGCGCTCCATTTTGGCGGAGTCCATCTGAGCTTTGTACTGGTCCGCCAATCCCTCCTGCTGGCTTTGAAAAATTGCGAGTCGTTGGGATCGAAGGTCTCGCTCCAGGCTGGCGATCTTCATTTCGTCGGCGCGAATCGACTCAGCCTCTGCTGCCGCCGTGTTTGCGTAGCGACTGCGAATTTCCTGCTCGACTTGCAAAATGTCTTCGCTGATCTGTGTTCTTTGCTTCGTGAGACTGGTTACCAGTTCGGTAAGCCTCGCAGTTTCGGTTCGGCGCCAGGCCAGCTGGTCCGCTTCGATACTTTTAGCCCGGGGGCCAATCCCGGCGGGGCCACCGCGATTTCCGCTGATTTCCGCGTCATATTCCTCCTGCCATTTGGAATAGTCCTCCCGCACTTTTGCCAGATCGGAGTTATGTTTTTCCAATTGCGCATCAAGATTCGCGAGTTGAGCGCGTTTCGCAGTCGTTGCCTGTTCAACCTGCTCTTCCATTGCCACCTTTGCCGTGGAAACGCTCCCTGGTTGTTCAACATTGGTTGAAGCCGCGGAGTCCTCAAATGGCGCGTTCAACGCAGCTTGTCGCTGCTCGTCAAACCTCTGAAAGGTTTCGTTGGCGGCGATGATGCGAGCCTCAAGCTTGGCCTTGTTCTCTGCGAAGGTTGAACGGACCTCCTCAATTTCGGTATCTCGCGCCTTGTCGACTTCGGCCGCAATCGTATCTTTGAACAGAAGCAGCGTCAGGGGGTGCGCGATGGCAAAACCCATCAGAATCGCGACCGTAAAGCGAAGGACGAATTGGGTCAGTTTGGTAAATGGACTCGCGAAAGCGCGGTAGCTGGAAAGAAGCGCCCGGTCGATTGTCAGAATAATCAGCCCCCAAATTGCAGCGAACGCATAGGCAGCCCAACCGTAGCCTTCCGGCGTGACGGTCGAAACCGCGTAGGAGGCCGCAATCGCACCAAAGGTTGAAGGAACCAGAACGGTAGCCCCAAATGCTTCATACTTCCGGAGCTCCCACTTTGGGCAAAGGGCGAGTTTGTCGTCATCAGCTCCCGCGAGCCAAATCATCCCTTTGGCGAGCGGCGAGAGCTTTCTTGGGGATTGGCGCTGCAACGGAATTTCGGATTGGTGGGATTGCCAAGGTTCCTGACGAGGCGGGGCCGTCGCTAAAGGATTGGCTGAAGGCTGAGGCTCGGGCGTTTGTGGTGAGTCTGGGGCAACCGCAGATTGATTCGCCTGAACAAAGGCTTCCGGAGCAGTCTGCTGAGCGATCGGGTTGATTGGAGGACCATCGTGGCGTGGTTCGCCATTGGCTGGCTGTGGAGCAGGCTTCTCGATCGGTGCTTGAGCCTGGGGGGCCGCGGGTGCGGCCGGGCTCGGTTTGCGCGATCCTCCGTTGGTAGGTGTGTCTTTGCCTTGATCCTTGTTGGCCTGGTCAGTTCCCGGTGGCCGAACGGTTTCAGGCTTTGAAGGTGGAACCTTGCTAACGACGTCTCTCAGTTCCTCATCAAGCTTGGACGGTGGGATCAAGTCGGGCGGATCGTCGATCTGGTGATTGGGTGGCGGTTCATCGACCCAAGCCTTTTCGTTCTTGAATCGATCATTGAACGAATTCTTTTGTTTCGACTCTCCTGGAGATGGGGAATTTTCAGTCTTCATCGCGTAGACTCCTTTCTTTCTCCTCAAAATAAGTCTCTCGTTCGTCCTGATAGGCGAGGCGGTGTTCCCTCACTTTCACCTGTCCACCATTTCGGTCGTAAAAAACGACTCTGATGTCTCCGTTTCCGTCCTGGCCTATCGTGACCCGGCTATTCACTCCGTTCTCTGGATCCTGAACCGTGATTCGATTTTTATCCCTCCAAATGGCATCCAGAATCCGATCGCGAGCCCGAAAGTTGAGGGCACTTGCGAAGAGTTGAGATTTGGACAATTTCGATTTTTTCAGCGCCTTTTCGAAAATTGCCAAGTTCTCCGGGTCGTTCGTCATCGCGTCGATCGCTTTGGAAAGCGTCTCGATCTTCTTTTCCTCGTCCTTGAGCTGCTTCTCCTTGTTCCGGTCGCGAATGATGTCGTGCACGGATTTCCGGTCGTTCTTGCGAATGATGATCAACTCATCGGAGTTTTTACCATTCGAAGGGCGATGCTTGATCGGGTAGTGATGACCGTTCTTTTTGTGGGGAGGGGGCTCCATGGCTGAGGAGGGACGCAAGATCCTCTAGTTTTTGATAACTTAAACGGATTTGCGACTCAGAGACAAATGATTTGTCCGTACGGAATCTTCGTAGGGGGGAGTGGCCGCAATTGGGGGCAGAACATTTTAAAAGATTGTCTCCCATCATCGTCCTGTGACCGGTTTCGCGGTGGAGGTGGGCTCAAAGGCTCATTCTCGTCCGTTGGGATGGATCACGGGAACTTCCGTCCGGGAATGACGCTTGCTTCCGTTGATCACTCCGCTTTGGGCAACGCTTCCATTCGTCTTCTGGTTGGAATTCAGGAACGCGCCGAATTGCCCAGGAAGGAAACTTTCATCCTCAAACTCCGGGGCTGGATCCGTTTCTGGTTCCATGGCAACGAGTTCGGAATCGTCAATCTCGGCTTCCGAATCGTCTTCCGCAGTTGGAGCGATCGTGGAATCGTGAAAGGCGGTCATCAACGAGGTGTCTGGTCGAAAGAGGGCTGGGGAGAACTCGGCCTGGTTCACCGTCGTGGATAGCCGTGAGATGGGCCCTTCCACCCCGAGTCTCGCCAAATTGTAGTGATACTCATCGTAGGCCAAAATCTCGTCATACGGACCTGGCTTGGAGAAGAATTTCACGATCAGGGGAATGGTATCGACCAACATGAAAAGCCCGGCGAGAACCAGGTAGGCCATCAGGGCAAAGTGACCGCCTTCCGCGCCGTTCTCAAACAAGCCGTGAAGAGCGAGCGTCTGGGTGAGAAGATCGCGCCGGGGTTCCTCCCGAATGGCATCAATCCGGGTCTTCTCTTCCTCGGCAATTCCGGAGAGATCGGTCCGCAAACGCGCCAACTCGGTCAACCCGGAGTTGATCTGCGCTTCAATCTGCTCGCGAACGCCGGTCTGCTGGTTCACAAAAATTGCAGCTTGTTGCTCCTGAACCTGGCTGCGAAGAGCGGCGACCCGCAATCGCTCGTTCTCTGCCTTCCGGACCCTCGCCGTGGCCGCGCCGTTGAACTCGGACTTGATCCGTTCCTGGGTGGAGGCGATTTGCTGCTGGGTTTGCGTCCGGTCTTTAGTGAGGCTTTGCATCAAGCCGCTGAGGCGTTTCGCCTCGGCCCGGCGCCATTCCAGTTGATCGTCGCGAATACTTCGCGCCCGAGGGCCCACCCCGACGATGCCGCTGCGTTGACCATTGATCTCTTTCTCGAATTCGCGCTGCCAGTGATCGAGCTCGGTCTGGAGCTTCCGATAATCTGCGGTCAACGCTGGCAATTGCTCGTCGAGTTCAGCGATGCGCGAACGCAAGCGCGCGGTTTCTCCCTCGATTTGCGATTCCATGTTGGTGCGCTCTTCCGGGGTCAATCCCATGGCGGGCCCGGCATCGCCGACTTTTTCGTCGGCCACGATGAATTTGGCGTCGAAGGTATCCTTCCAATCCGCGCGTTGGGAGGAGATCTCGCTTTCTACCGTGGCGATCTTGCTCTCAAGAATGCCCTTGTTCGAGCGGAACGTGCCTCGAACCCCTTCGATTTCCTGATCCCGTTCTTCTTCAATCGTGGCGACAATCGTATCCTTGAAGAGGAGAAGGGTGAGTGGGTGAGAAACCGTCAGTCCCATGAGGAGGGCCACAACGATTCGAACCGTGAACTGCGTCGCTTTCTTCGATTTCGACTGAAAACAGCGGTAGGTGGCCAAAAGGGCCCGGTCGATGGTCAAAATGATGAAGGCCCAGACGATGGAGATGGGGACGATGATGCGCCAATCCGGCGTCAGGGTGGAAATGGCATAGGAACAGGCAATCAGGGCAAAAAGACAGGGGACGAGGACGGCGGCACCGAAGGCGACGTACTTTCTGCGCTCCCAATGGGGGCATTGTTGCAGGCTTTCGGCACTGGCACCGGATAGCCAGATAAATCCGCGACTGATCCGGTTGGGGCGGTCCGGGTTATGAGGTCGAGGTGCCTGCGGGCGAGGTCCTTGGTGGGTCGTGTGCATAGAATGGGTTGAGTGAAGGGAGTAGAGGGAACGGAACCCAAAAGTTGAATTATAAAGTCCGGCTATGGTTGTAATGGCCTTGGACTCAAGGAGCTTGGATTCAATCCAGCCCCTGGTTATTCGCAGAAAATCCTGACAACGTCGGATTTTAGCGGTTCACCAGCTTCAGAATCTCCTCTGCGGCGCGAATATGCGTTCCGCCTTCGCCAAGTTGGTCCGCGATTTCTCCCAATTCTTTAGAGAGCTGCTGCCGCGCTTTCGCGTCCGTCAGCAGGCGGGCCATTTCGACCGCGATGGCCGGTGGCGTCGCTTTTTCCTGCAGCAATTCGCGAACGACCTCACGACCGGCGAGATTGTTGACGATTCCCAAGTATTCCACTTTCATCACCAATTTGGCGATTTGGGCGGTCAACCAGTTCACTTTGTAAGTGAGGCAATAGGGGAGGCGAAAATAGGCCGCCTCAAGAGTGGCCGTCCCCGAGGCGATCACCGCGACGCCCACTTGTTGCATCAACGCATGAACATCAGTTGTCCCGAAATGGGACGAACCATTCGAGGCGGGACAGTGAACTTCAACATCGATTCCCGCTGATTTCGAGGCTTGCTCAAGCGTTTTGGCCATGGACTCGTTCACGGCGGCGGTCACAAATCGGAGATTGGGCCATTTGTCGCTGAGAATTCTCGCCGTTTCCAACATGATGGGATACAGCGCCTGAACTTCGCGTTTTCGGCTGCCGGGGAAGAGACCGACCAAATAGGGATCACGTTTGGTCTCGATTTTTTTCTCTTCCAACTCGTCGATCAGCGGATGCCCGACAAATTCCGTCGGCAAACCCGACATCTCATACAATTCCTTCTCAAAGGGGAAAATGCAGAGCATCAAATCGAGCGTCTTCGCCATTTCCTTGATTCGGCCGCGTTTCCAGGCCCAAACCTGGGGGCTGATGTAGTAGGCGATTTTTCCTTTGTAGGCCTTCTGCCGCAGGGCTTTGGCGAGCCGGAGATTGAATCCCGGATAGTCGATCAGGACCACCACATCCGGCTTGAGTTCGAGAATCTCCCTGAGGGTCTCGTCCATCTTCTTGCTGAAGTAGGAATACTTCTTGGCGACTTCCCAAAGTCCGAGGACGGCGGCGTCATCCAGCCAATCGGTGATTTCCGGGGCTTCGTCCCGCATCCTCGGGCCGCCGAGGCCGAGAAAACGCGGCTCGCGTTCGCCCTGGTTGCCAAGGGAGCTTCTCAAGCTGGAAATGAGCTCGGCTCCGTGGGTGTCGCCGCTGACTTCGCCAGATATGAGGTAAAACGTGGGCATCGGATGGTGCTGACTCCCATGTAGGGGGCGAATGCGCAACTTTCAAACCAAATGACGACCGGGGGCAAACCTCATCGGGCAGCAGGTTCGTTAGTGAAGGAATTTCGAATTTTTGAGGGTGATTTTTTCAGGCGTTGTCCTAACCTGTTTTTCACGTCAAAGACTTTCAATACCAAACTGATTCTAAACCCAAAAACGAACCAAAATGGCACACTCACTCCCTGAACTTCCCTACGCGAAAGACGCTCTGGAACCTTACATCGATGCAACCACCATGGAGATTCATCATGGCAAGCATCATCAGACCTACATTACGAATCTGAACAACGCGCTGGAAGGCACTGGCCTGGAGGACAAAGACGTTCTCGAATTGATCAGTAACCTGGATGCTGTTCCTGAAGCAAAACGTGCTGCCGTTCGCAATAATGGAGGCGGACACGCCAACCATTCCCTGTTCTGGACCGTGATGGGACCCGGCAAAGGTGGCGAGCCAACGGGTGATCTTGCGGCTGCGATCAATGCCGCTTGTGGCAGCTTCGATGAATTCAAAGCTCAATTCAAACAAGCTGCGCTGACGCGTTTCGGCTCCGGATGGGCTTGGCTTGTCGCGAAAGACGGGAAAGTCGAAGTCACCTCCTCTCCGAATCAGGACAACCCTTGCATGGACGGTTCCGGAACCGCGATTCTGGGCTTGGACGTTTGGGAGCACGCTTACTATTTGAACTACCAGAATCGTCGCCCCGACTATGTGGATGCGTTCTGGAACGTTGTTGATTGGGATGCTGTTGCCGAGCGCTTCGCCAACGCCTGATTCGCAGCCAAACCTTTTCTTTTTGCAGCCTTGGTTCCGGCCAAGGCTGCATTTTTTGTGCTTTGTCAAAAATACGTCTAGATCAACTCATCGTGCAGCGCGGACTTTGTGAGTCGCGTGAGCAGGCCAAACGCCTGGTCTTGGCCGGTGAGGTCGAAGTCGAGGGGCATGAGCGGCTCAAACCCGGTTCGACACTTCCGGACGATGTCGAAATTCGGATCAAGGAACGGCCCAAGTTCGTGGGACGAGGCGGCTTTAAGCTCGAGGGGGCGCTGGAACAGTTTGAGATCGATGTCGAAGGAAAGATCGGGATCGACATTGGCGCGTCCACGGGAGGGTTTACCGATTGCCTGCTGCAACGCGGTGCGGTGAAAGTCTACGCCTTCGACGTCGGAACCAATCAACTCGTCTGGAAATTGCGAAATGATCGGCGGGTTGTTTCTCGCGAGAAATTCAATTGCCGCCACATGACGCGGGAAGACGTGGAGGAACCCGGAGACATTGTGGTGATTGACGTCTCCTTCATTTCCTTGACCAAGATTTTGCCGGCCGCCTTCGAGGTGTTGAAGAAAGGAGGGGATCTGATCTGCCTGATCAAACCCCAATTTGAGTTGGATCGGAACGAGGTTGGCAAGGGCGGAATCGTTCGCGAAGATTCGCTTCGGCAGAAGACCGTGACGAAAATTCGTGACTTTGCGGAGGGCGAGATGAAGAAATCCTGGCAACAGGTGATGGAATCGCCTATAGCTGGGACCGATGGAAATCAGGAATTTCTAGCATGGATACGCCACGTGTAGGGATCGTCGCGAATGTCGATAAGCCGGAAGCCGCCAAAGTGGTGGATCGTCTTCGAGCCGAGTTTGGGAAGCTTGATGTCGTGGCGCACCTGGATCAATCAACGGCTGAGTTTTGTGGGCATCCCGGAGGCAAATCCTTGGATGAGTTGGTCGAAGAGGTCGATCTCATGGTCCTTTTGGGAGGGGATGGAACGCTCCTGCACCTGGCGAGCGAGCTGGGACCCAGGGTCAAGCCGATCGCCGCGATCAATACCGGGACATTGGGGTTTCTAACCTTGGGAACGGTTGAGGATTTGCCGGAAATCACCCGTCTCATTGCGAGCCGTTCGTATCAATTGAGCGAACGTTCCGTCATCGCGGTAACGACCTACGAACCCGGTGAAGCGCCCAAGGTTCGCTATGCCCTCAATGAAGTTTCCATCAGTCGTGGTGCCGCAACCAGAGCGGTCAAAGTCGATGCCTGGGTGCGCGGCGAGTTTCTCACCACCTACAGCGGCGATGGACTGATTGTTGCGACGCCGACCGGCTCAACCGCCTATTCGCTGAGCGCTGGAGGGCCGATTATCGTGCCGAATTCCGGCGTTTTTGTGCTGACTCCGGTTTGCCCGCATTCGCTTTCCAGCCGGCCGCTTGTGGTGAGCAATCAGTCACCGATTGAAATCACCACTCCAGAGCAACGCGACGAAGTCGTGATGACCGTGGATGGGCAAAAGGCGCATTTGATGAATGGTGACACCAGGCTGGAAATCGCTCTTGCTGACTACAAGGTGCCACTCGTCACCTCTCCCGGGGCCTCGTTTTTTGGTGTGCTTCGCCAAAAGCTGGATTGGTCGGGAAGCAACAAGTGAGCGAGGGGATTAGGGGCGTCGATTGAAAAAAGCGTAACCCGGATTTGGGATGCGTCGTCAATCGGTATGATGCAACTGCTCCGACTGCTTCTTCCCCTGGTTTTTGCGGCGAACTCCGTCGCCAACGCGCAAGACGGTTTAACTGCCGAACAAGCGGAATTTTTCGAGGCGAAGATTCGGCCGGCACTTTTCGATTACTGCTATCGGTGCCATTCTGCGGAGGAAAAAATCAAGGGAGGTCTCACTGTCGATACGAGAGACGGGTTGATCTTTGGAGGCGATTCTGGTCCTGCGATCGTTCCCGGCGACTTGGAAGGGAGTTTACTTTGGACCGCCATCACCTGGGCGGATGGAGAATACGAAATGCCGCCCAAGGAGAAAATGCCGGCGCATGTCATCGCGGATTTTCAGAAGTGGATCCTGATGGGCGCGCCAGACCCAAGAGTGACCGAAAAGGAGGTGGTTGAGACGGAAATTGATGTCGAAGCCGGAAAGTTGTTTTGGTCGTTCCGAAAGCCGGAAAAGGCGACTCCTCCCGCGACCAACGATACGGAGTGGGCGGAGACTGCGATTGATCAATTCGTCCTTGCCAAACTGGAGGAGAAAGAACTCGAACCCGCAGGCGAGGCCAACCCCGATGCCTTGTTGCGGCGTCTCCATTTCGATCTCATTGGGCTTCCGCCATCACCGGAAGAGTGCTCCGCTTTCCTCGATTCCTGGGCTCAGGATCCCGAGACTGCGATCACCTCAAAACTCGACGAACTTCTGGCGAGTCCCCATTTCGGGGAGCGCTGGGGACGACATTGGTTGGACGTGGCGCGATACGCGGAGTCGACGGGAAAGGAAGTGAATGTGCTTTTTCCGGAAGCCTGGCGCTATCGGGATTACGTGATCGATTCGTTCAATGCGGACAAGCCGTATGACGAATTCTTGAAGGAGCAGATCGCGGGAGATTTGCTGCCCATCAGGAACGATGCGGATTGGCAGGAAAACTTGATCGCAACGGGATTTCTCGCCCTGGGAACCAAGGGGTTGAACGAGCAGAACCCTCGCCAGTTCGCCATGGACCTGGTGGATGAGCAGATTGATGCCACAACCCAGGCAATTCTTGGCCTGACCGTAGCCTGCGCGCGCTGTCATGATCACAAAAGCGATCCCATTCCAACCCAGGATTATTATGCGATGGCGGGAATCTTTCTTAGCACCGAAACGTTTTATGGAACCACCGCAGCGATCGTCAATCGCCGTCCCTTTGAGCTGCTGGTTCTTCCGGTTGCCGACCAAAACCCGGGCCAGTCGATCGGTGCGAACGAGTTGGCACAACTTAAGTCCCGCTTGGCCGACCTGGAATCCGAACAGGCGGAATTGCGGGCACAAGCCATTCGTGAGCGCCTCCAGCAGCGAAATGGAATGTCGTCCATGGAGCCGGCGGCGAATCTCGTTCAGAACAACATTCGGCTCAACAACCAGATCAATCAGCTGCGAAGCCGGATCAACGGTTTCCATGGCAACGGTGTTCCAAAGACATTCGGGATGGGGGTTCAAGAACGGGAGACGCCGGTCAATGCGCCGGTTTTGGTGAGAGGCGAGGTCAACAAGCCCGCGCAAAAGGTTGAACGCGGATTCCTTCAGGTTTTGGATCATGTGCCGGCCGGCGAAATCTCTCCGGCGGCGAGCGGAAGGTTGGAGCTCGCGGAATGGCTCAGTTCCCGGGAAAACCCACTGACGGCTCGGGTCATGGTCAACCGGATCTGGCAGAAGTTGTTTGGCGCTGGACTCGTTCCGACGCCCGACAATTTTGGAGCCACCGGACAGCCGCCGTCCCATCCTGAGTTGCTCGATTACCTCGCCGTGCGCTTCGTCGAGAACGAGTTTTCGATCAAAGCGATGATTCGGGAATTGGTTCTGACGCGCACCTACCAGATGAGCACTGAGTTCGATTCGGAAAACTATGAGTTCGATCCGGAGAATCACTATTTATGGCGGGCGACTCCGCGAAGACTCGATGCCGAGGTGCTCCGGGATTCGATGTTGGTTGCGAGCGGGCAACTGGATCGGGAGCGACCTCACGCCTCGGCGGTGAAGCAGCTTCAGAATTCGCTCCGCGCATTTCGCTTCGATCCCGGTCAACTGGATCAGTCCGTGAATTACCGTTCCGTTTATCTTCCTGTGGTGCGCGACTCACTACCGGAATCCCTGGCCCTGTTTGATGCGGCGGATCCGACCATTGTCAGTGGATCGCGCGAATCGACGAATGTTCCGTCCCAGGCGCTCTATCTGATGAACAACCCGTTCGTGATCCAGCAGGCCGAGTTCATGGCCCGGCGTCTCATGAACGAGGCAAAGACCCCTCGGGAACGCTTTGCCAGAGCATTCATGATTGCCTTTGGTCGAAATCCGACCCCGGCCGAAATCGAGAGTTCGATGGAGTTCTTCCAAGCCTTCATGCCGCAGGCCCAAGAGCAGGCGGGATCTCGCGACCAGGCGCGCTTTCTCACGTTTTCCTCATTTTGCCAGGGGCTTTTGGCCTCGGCGGAATTTCGTTTTCTCAACTAATTACCACCCTAACCATGAATCCTGAATTTACCCCGTCCCGGCGCCATCTCCTCAAGTCAGTTTCGAGTGGTTTTGGTTACCTTGCCTTTGCTGCGCTGGTCCATGAACGGGCGTTGGCGGAGTCTCCGCTTGCTCCCAAACAGCCGCACTTCCCGGCTCGGGCAAAGCGCGTCATTTTTCTCTCGATGCGGGGAGCGCCGTCGCATGTCGATACGTTTGACTACAAACCCAAGTTGACGGCGGATGATGGGAAAACCGGGAAATATGGCCGTGGCAATGCTTCGCGACTCCTGGGGTCGCCGTGGAAGTTTCGTCAGCACGGAGAAGGTGGGCTCTGGATTTCCGAACTCTTTCCCGAAATCGCAAAGCATGCGGATCAACTCTCTGTTCTGAAAGGCATGCACACGGATTTGCCCAATCATCCCCAGGCCCAGACCCAGATGCACACTGGCAATTCGCAGTTCGTTCGCCCATCGTTGGGAGCTTGGTCTGTTTACGGGTTAGGAACCGAGAACGAGAATTTGCCGGGCTTCGTCGCGTTGAACCCGGCTCCGGGAACGGCGCAACACTTCGGAAGCGCCTTTTTGCCAGCGATCTATCAAGGAACCAAAATTGGGGCGGCATCGAGGCGCAGAAATCAGCGGGGTGGATCCCAAAGCCCGCAGATTCCGAACGTCTCGAATGCCAAGATGGATCGGGGGATGCAGCGCACGCAGTTGGATTTCGTGCAGGCCTTGAATCGAGACAAGTTGGCTCGTGACGTTCACCAGCCACAGGTCGAAGGGGTGATCGAGTCTTTCGAATTGGCCTTCCGGATGCAGGATCAGCTTCCCAAACTGGTTGATTTGGCGGACGAAAGTCAATCAACGCTGGACCTCTATGGAATTGGGGGCGGAGAGACCGACCGCTTTGGCCGCCAGTGTCTGCTGGCGCGTCGGTTCGCTGAAGAGGGAGTTCGCTTCATCGAGTTGAGTCATCAAAATTGGGATCACCATTTTAATCTGAAGGAGGATCTCCCGGCACGGTGCCATGAAATCGATCGACCCATTGCCGGATTGCTGACCGATCTGGCACAACGCGATATGCTGAAGGATACGCTGGTGATCTGGGCCGGAGAATTTGGCCGGACTCCTCATGGTCAGGGCGGAAATGGCCGCGATCACAACAACAAGGGATACAGCACGTGGATGGCAGGTGGTGGTGTCAAAGGCGGGTTCAGTTACGGCGCGACGGATGAACATGGCTACGAAGCGGTCGAAGGCAAAATGCATATTCACGATTGGCACGCGACAATTCTGCACCTGCTGGGGCTCGATCATGAGGCGCTGACGTTTCGACATGCGGGAAGAGACTTCCGCCTGACCGACGTTCACGGGGAGGTCGCAAAAGAGATTTTGGCATAGAATTGGATGGGAATTGGCGCTAGTCGTCACGGGTGACTCTCACCAAATCCGCTCGCGAAGTGATCATCGGCCTGACGTTGGTCGTGATCTTTGCGACGGTGTGTTACGCGGTCTTCGGCAGTGTCGATTATGATGCGGATTGGAGCACGTTTTGGGACCGGCGATCCACGCTCTTCAGCGGTTGGCTGGTGACGGTCGCAGTTTCGTTGGTGGGACTCATTATCGCCGCCAGCTTGGCGATTTTGCTGGTAGCGGGGCAGCGCGCGGGTTCAACCGTTCTGAGGCGCTTTTGTCAGGGATACATCGAACTGGTTCGGGGAACACCGCTCCTGGTGCATGTTTACATCGGTTTCTACATTTTGGCCGATGCCTTCCAACTCACCGACCGCTTTTGGGTGGGCAGCATTATCTTGGCGGCGTTTTCGGCGGCATACCTCGCGGAAATCATCCGCGGCGGAATTGAATCGATCGCATCGTCTCAGCGCGAGGCGTCGCTCGCCGTCGGGTTCACCGAATTTCAGACCTATCGTTTTGTCATCATTCCCCAAACCGTTCGGCGAATTCTTCCCGCCGTGACGGGTGAGTTTGCCAATCTGATCAAGAATTCCTCCCTCTTGAGCATCATCTCCATCAGCGAATTCACCAAGGAAATTCGCGATGCCCAGTCGATCACCTACGCCACGTTTGAGCTCTATTTGCCGCTCGCTCTCGGATACCTGCTCCTCACCATCCCGATCGCATTGGTCGCGCGAAACCTGGAATCCCGATTTGCCTATGAATCTTGAACTAAGCCAGGTTTCCAAGCAATTTGGTCAGATCAAGGCCATGGACAACGTCAGCCTTTCGGTGGGTGAAGATGTGAAGACGTTGGTGCTCATCGGACCGTCGGGTGGCGGAAAATCGACCTTGCTGCGCGTCTTGGCAGGATTGCAGAAACCTGATTCTGGCGTGGTGAACGTCGAAGGGCATCGCGTTGAGTTTGATGACCGCGAAAAGCTGTTGGCTCATCGGCGCAGAAACGGATTTGTTTTTCAGTCCTGGAACCTGTTTCCGCATTTGAGTGCGCTTCAGAACATCACGCTTCCGTTGGAGCAGGTTCACGGGTTGGAACCGGCAAAGGCCCTCGAACTTGCCGAGGCTCAGTTGGAGCGGTTTCATCTGTCGGACCATGGGAGCAAGCAACCCGCGCAACTGTCCGGCGGTCAGCAGCAACGTGTGGCGTTGGCTCGCGCCATCGCTCCCAAACCGAGCCTCGTGCTGTTGGATGAACCCACTTCAGCCTTGGATCCGGAAATGACTGCGGAAGTTCTCGAGTTGATCGAAGAACTTTGTGAGGAAGGCCAGAATTTGGTTCTTTCCACTCACGAAATGGGATTTGCTCGGGCCGTGGCGGATCGAATCGTCTTTCTCGCCCAAGGGAAAGTCATCGCTTCAGAAAGCCCGGAGAAGCTGTTTGATCAAACTCCGGATCCGGAAGTGGCGCGATTTGTGGCCAAGGTGATGCGCTACTGATCGGAAGGCTCGAAACAGAGAAGGGGATTCACGCAGGAATGGGGAAATTCGGTTTTCGGTTTTTCCGTTTCTGGTGGAATGGTATTGATTTTTTATGAACTCAATTTGTGTATTCTGCGGAGCCAGCCCCGGCCTGCGACCTGATTATCTGGAGGCCGCGCGTTTGGTGGGCAGAACCATTGCAGAAACCGGGATTCGGATGGTTTATGGAGGTGGCGCCGTCGGCATGATGGGAGCGGTTGCCGATGCCTGTCTTGACGCGGGAGGGGAGGTGACCGGAGTGATCACGGAACAGCTCTCCGATCTTGAGGTGGGGCACGACAATCTCACCTCGCTGGAAGTGGTGAAGTCGATGCATGATCGAAAGGCTCGGATGGCCGACCTGTCGGATGGGTTCGTGGCCTTGCCGGGAGGAATTGGGACCTTGGAGGAAATGTTCGAGGTCTTCACGTGGGCGCAACTGCAGCTGCACGCGAAACCCTGCGGCCTGCTCAATGTGGAGGGCTACTACGACGACCTCCATGCATTTCTCCAGCATTCGGTCCAGGAACGATTTCTGCTTGCCGAACATGGCGAAATGCTGCTTCTGGATGAAAATTTCGAAAACTTGCTCGCGAGAATGTTGAATTTTGAACCCATTCATTTGGAGAAATGGGTTGATCGAAAAATCTCCGGAGCAGGTTAAGCTAGCGATCATGTCGAAGCGCAAAGTCAAGCCGCCAGTCAAAGCTCGCAAAGCTGCCCAGAAACGTGCCGAGGAGAAGAAACTGGAAAACTTGGACGTCGGCTCAGGAAGCACAGGCGTTGCCGGGACCGGTAAGTTTTTTGGAGTCGGGATTCTCGTGATTCTCGGGATTGCAGCGATCGGTGCTGCTGCCTACTACCTTCCCAAAACCGAGTGGTTGAAGGCGGATACAAAACCTTGGCTTAGTTACGAGAGTAGAATCAAGGAGCCGGACGAAGGCTCTCCCTACTACGAATACCGAGCCAAAGAAGTGGAACACTGGGTCGATGGTGTGCGCCAAAACGGAATTAAGGCCGACGATCTCGCGATGATTCTGCGGCGCGCCGACAAGTGGCTGAGCCTTCCTGATGCGACCCGCATTCTGGAGGCAGCTCATGCCGCGCAACCTGGCCACAAGACTCTGGTAACGGAACACGCCAGGAAACTTCGAGAGAAAGCCCAGCCATCAAATGCGGAAGAACGCGCCTGTCGAGCCCGGCTCGATCGCTTGATCAATCTTGGGAGGGAACCGGAGTAGGCGCTTCCGGGACAGTTGGTTCTGGCGCAGTTGGTTCTGGCGCAGTTGGTTCTGGCGCAGTTGGTTC
>CAXBMO010000011.1:0-187843 GCA_963977015.1 uncultured bacterium
GTTCTCGTTCTCGTTCTCGTTCTCGTTCTCGTTCTCGTTCTCGTTCTCGTTCTCGTTCTCGAACGCGCCAGGCCGGCGTTGCGAATGGGCTCCGCGATCGAGGACGAGGGACGAGCAGGAGGACGAGGGACTAGGGACGAACCTGGGCTTCCTTACGGAACGGCGTTGCCGTTCGAGGAGCGGAACCCTTTACGCGAGGAGGTCTTTGACGACGTGGCCGTGGACGTCGGTGAGGCGGAAGTCGCGACCGGCGTAGCGGTAGGTGAACTTCTCGTGATCGAAGCCGAGGAGGTGGAGGATGGTGGCGTGAAAGTCGTGCACGTGAACCGGGTCCTCGACGGTGGCGAAGCCGAATTCGTCGGTCTTGCCGTGAATGTGACCGGGGCGTGCACCGCCTCCTGCCATCCAGGTGGTGAAGCCGTGGTGGTTGTGGTCGCGACCGTTTTGAAGGCCGTTGTTGGTTCCCGCCATCGGCAATTCCACGACCGGAGTTCGTCCAAACTCGCCTCCCCAGATGACGAGCGTTTCGTCAAAGAGACCACGGCGTTTCAAGTCCGAGATGAAGGCGGCGATGGGCTGATCGACCTTTTCGGCAAGCTTGCGGTGGTTGTCGATGTTGTTGTGATCGTCCCAGGGTTGACCGGCTCCCGTCCAGACCTGGATGTAACGAACGCCGCGCTCGATCAACCGGCGAGCCATGAGGGTTTGGCGACCGAAGTCGGAGTCGCCGTATTCGGCACGAGTTGCTTCGTCCTCCTTTTCGATGTCGAACGCGTCGGTGGCCTCGCTTTGCATGCGGTAGGCGAGTTCGAAGGATTGGATGCGGGTTTCGAGATCGCGATCGGCTTCGCGGCGTTCGAGGTGAGCGGCGTTGAGCTTCTTCAACAGATCCATTTGCTGGGACTGTTGTTCGTGGCTCCAACGCGGATTGCGAATATTGGCGATCAGCTTTTCGATTTCGCGATGCTTGGTGTCGATGTGGGAGCCTTGAAAGACGCCGGGGAGAAAACCGGCCTGCCAGTTTTGCGCGCCGGAGGTGGGGATGCCACCGGGACAAAGTGAGATGTAGGCGGGAAGGTTCTCGTTTTCCGTGCCGAGGCCATACACGACCCAGGAACCGACGCTGGGGCGGGGGAGACGCGCGTCGCCACAGTTCATGAGCAGGAGTGAAGGCTCGTGATTGGGGACGTCGGCCTTCATCGAGCGGATGACGCAAAGGTCGTCCGCGTGTTTGGCGACGTTGGGGAAGATGTCGCTGATGGGGATGCCGGATTCGCCGTGTTGTTGAAACTTGAAGGGCGATTTGAGGACGGAGCCGGTGGTGCGCTCGGTTTTGAGGAAGCTGCCGGTTGGCAATGCCTTGCCATGCCATTTTTCCAGAGCGGGCTTGGGATCGAAGGTATCGATGTGGGACGGGCCTCCGTTCATGAAGAAGTGAACGACCCGTTTGGCGCGCCCGAACGACTGGGGAGGCTTGATTGCCATCGGGTTTTGCGTCGCGGCCTGAGTCTCGGAAAGTCCGCCAAGAGCGAGTGCGCCAAAGCCCATGCCAACGCGGCTCAGCAATTCGCGGCGCGTGAGGAAAAGGTGTTCAGGGTCGGGTTTGTGCATCGCTACGGTTAGTCAACTTGAGCGTGGAAATGTTGGAAATCGCGTCAAAAACTCCAGGTGATCGCGGCTCCGCCATAAAAGAAATCGGCCAAATCCGCGTCTTCTTCATAGCGAAACGGCTCGGAATGAATCGCCCAGTTGTAGGAAAGGTAAGCGCTCATCTCCCAATGGTTGGCCAATGGAAGGATGGCTTCAAGGAGTAGACCGGCATGATCCGCCCCATGATGCCCATCGGGCACATATCCTCCGTTAAAGCCGACAAAGGATTGTGGGACGATGGTGAGCCGGTCTCCGACTTCGAATTCGTGGGAAAGTGAGAGGAGCGTAAAGCCGCCTTCTGCAGCGAACGAGTAGTACCAATCTACGGCCGGGACGACGCCAAACGGCAGGCCTTGGTAGGAGAATCCGAATCCGACTTCGTTGTCATCGGCGTCATCAGTGACAAACCAGAGGTGTTGATACGTGGCGTAAAGTTCGAAATCGGCAAGTTCAATGCCGTATTCCAGCCAGAGATTCAATTCGGTGAAATCAACATCGGGACTTTCCGCGTGCCAAAAACCGAGGGTCAAGTTTTCGTAGGATGCTTCCAGGGTGTAGCTAAAAAGGCTGTCACCCGCCAAGCTGTCGCGGCCTTCGGCAACGTAACGACTGTCCCACGCACCGGTTCCGGAAAGCCGGAAAAGGGGATCCTCCTCGGACGATAATTGATGATGGGGAAGAGGGTAAGAGGGATGGTGCGGATGAACGGGATTCCGAAACGACGGCGTCTCCTCGGCCGAGACCGGCAGAGAGAGGGAACCCAGCGAAAGCAAGAGAATAAGAAGAGTGAGCCTCACGAGAAAAAAAGGATTTTGCCAAAGCTTCTAAACGTGAATTTCCTATAGGGAACCAAATTTAGACAAACTTTTGCGCGGCGCGGTTGATCAGGTTCCCGGAGCTTCAATCGATGAACATAAACTCATTCGAAATCATCAAGGTTTGGGCGAACGCGGCGAGTGGATACTGATCTGGATGATGGCTGATTGGGACGCCGTGTTGGCCGAGGAAGTCGCGACTGTAATCCGCGATCAGTTGTCCACTCGGTTTGGGATTGGCTTCCCAAACAATGGTGGGGTTCCAGTTGTATTCGTCCCACGATGAGGATGGGCCAGCAAGCACGACGAAATCGACGGTGTCGCCTTTGCGGACTTCGACGAAATCCAGGTTTCCGTCTTTGGCGGTGGTTTCATCTCCCCCGACTTGATCGCGGAGAATCGTGCCAAAACGGGAATGGTTGATGACAAAGGTTAGTCCATCGCCTCCTGGATTCCGTTTCCGGTAGTTGCTCGAAATGGTGATCGTGCCGTTGCGATCGGACGTCCAGCGTCGAACGGCGACATGATTGTTCAAGCCGGGATGTCCGCCTTCACCCGAAAGATGGAGATGAACTGCTTTGGGCTTCTCTCCATTG
This sequence comes from uncultured bacterium, assembly GCA_963977015.1. Lineage (GTDB taxonomy): Bacteria > Verrucomicrobiota > Verrucomicrobiia > Verrucomicrobiales > DEV007 > JBCDHN01. The sequence goes on from CAXBMO010000011.1 coordinate 3,062, forward strand.
GGCAACAGCTTGAGTCGCAGCGCACCTTTTTCATCGCGTTGAGGCAACTCGGCGATTTGCTTGAGCGGCAGTTTGTGACTGTTTGGATTGTCGAGTTTGGCGTGAAGGTAACTCCAGTTTCCGGGAACGATTTCGCCACTCTTGATTTTGGCGAAGAGCTCAAATTCACGGTCCGAAATCGAGGTGTAGTTTACTTTTCCCGAGTCATCGAGGCGCTCAACTTTCATCGTCCAGTGAAAGCCGTCGTAGTGGCTCGTCCCATTTGCGGAGACGAGGAACTCCAGCGTTGTTCCAGCTTTGAGATCCATTTCCGCCAAGTTGGTCGGCCTCTTTTTGGGATCGGTCAGGGTGAGATCCGAAAGAATATCCGTGCCGTTCTTCAGGATCATCGCGCGAATGCCATCACCCTTGGGGCTTGGGCGGAATACTTCGCCACTCACGCGGTAGCGACCTGCGGAGTTGGCACGCCAGCGGCGAACCACGACCTTGGAACCTTCGCCCGGATGTCCACCGGTGGGATAGAGGCTCATATAGCCCAATTCACTGTTCGGAACAGGAAATTGCCGGTCGGGAGTCAGGTTCACGGAGTTCTCGTCAAGATGGCGAATCGGCTTCACATTGGCCAACTGAACGCCCCCACCTTCGGGTGTCGATAAGTCCGCCATCCAATACGTCCATGAACCGGGGCCATTCGTTCCGGCCATGATGTCGCGTTGATAGTTGAAATCGCCTGCTGCCCGCGCGGCGTAATTCGGCCTCGCGGATGAGGCGGCCGGTGTTGCCTTCCGCAAACTCCACTTCCAGACAAACGAGTCGCTGTTGGTGGACGTGTTCGCATGCACGAGGAAGTCTAGTTGGTCACCGATTTCCAACGAAAGCGACGGGATGGAAACGGGAAGTCTGCCAAACGCGGGGACATGTAGCTTTGTGATTTCCTCAGATTGATTCTTGCGGATAAAGAGCAGGACGCCATCGGAACTCGGGCCTGGAACCGAAACCATACCCGTCAGGTCAAATTGGCCTTTTTGCGTCGCCTTGAGACGAAGAAGGATCGCTTGATCCGTGGTCGGGGCATGCCCGCCATGAGGGTGAAGGCGGGTGTAACGTCCGGTCGGGTGCGGATACTCCTCGCCGAATTGCCAGGAATTGCCCTTCTCGTAAAAATGGGGCAATGGCTCACTGTCCGAGAAAACGAGATCTTGGTTCTCATCGAGCGATGCCGGCCCCACGCGATATTCCCACTCACCGGGAACCGGGTTGTCAGGTTGAACGATGCCGTCCTGAAGAAATTGAAGCGCCATTTCCCGTTCCTCTTCACTCGGCGAACGTTTCAACACCTGGCGGTAGATAAAGTGGATTCGTTCGTTGAGGGAACGTGTTGGCGTTTCAACCCCGGCAGTGTCCGGCTGACCAACCTGGTTGGCTTGATCTTCGAGTTTTTCAGCGTGGCGAAGCACAAACGGGCTGTTGAGGAGAAACAACGTTTGTTGGGGGACCGAGGTCTCATAACGGTTCGGACTGTGAAGATCGGGATTCGGGAAGTCGAATGTCGCCAGCATGGGTTCGAGGCGATATCGGTCGACAATTCCGTAAATTGATCTCCGTTCGTCGGCTTGTGGTTCGCTCCATTTGACGGGCCGCCCTCCAAGTTCCGGTTCGAGCGATTCGGACGCGGTCAGGATAGAGTCACGCATTGCTTCAACACTAAGCCGTTTACGGTTGGCCCGGGTGAAGTAGAGATTCTCCGGATCATCCTTCGTCGCTGGTGTCGAGGAGAGCTGGAACGCCTGGGTGGTGAGGAGGTGGCGATGCAGTTTCTTGAGGGACTGTTCCCCATCGGTCAGGAACCAGTTGGCGAGATAGTCGAGAAGCTCGTGTTGAAGCGGTAGATCGGTCTGGACTCCGAAGTCGCTCGGCGTGTTGACCAACGGCTGACCGAAATGCCAACCCCAAACTCGATTTACAAACACGCGTGCGGTCAGCGGATTCGCGGGATCGACAATCGACTGGGCGAGTTGTTGACGACCGCTTCCGTCCGTCAGCGGAGCTTCTCCGAGCACTTTGAGAAACGTTCGATTGGCGATTTCGCCTTGTCGGGACTGTTGGCCGCGGATCAGGATTCGGTAGTCCCGCGGTTTTTCGACATCCTGAACCGTCATGGCCCGCATGGGGGCGCCCGGAGACTCGATATCCAATTTCACGAGTTTTCGGCTAAAGGCGGCTAACTTGCCCCGATCGATCTGGGTGAAAATGGTGTGGGTTTGTTCGACGGGAATTCCCAATGGAGATTGGTGAACCAAGCTCTGGATCTGCTTGGTGGTTTGGTCCGCTTCCGACAGGCCGGAAAAGTGAAGCAGGAATTTTGCCTGAGCTTTTGCCAGTTCATCGCGGGATTTCGAGGGATGCTCCAGGTGCCAGTTCCAGGCGAGCTTGGCAGGAGCAGAGGCGTCGGCCGGAACCTTGGTCAGGATTTGGGCGTAGGCATCCGGCGGAGCAGCCCAGAGGGCTTCGAACGGAGCCAAAATCGAGTTTTTGCGATGCTTGGTGACAAAATCGCGCCATTTTCGGCCCAAGCCCTTGCGATACCCCGCTCCCTGGATTTCGCGTTCGAAGTCGGAGGTCGATGCGTCCCGAAAATTCATGGCAAACGTCAGGTGAACCGCGACGTTTTCCACCGAGTTGATAACGTCGTGAATCTCTTTCTTGAAGGCGAGCGCCTCAGCTTCGATTTGCTCTTTCGCCTTTTGGTAGTCCGCGACCGCTTTTTTGTCTTCGGGATGGCCGATGATGGGGAACTCGGAAGGTTTGACGCTGTTGCGAAACACCCCGTGCAGGGAGTAGTAGTCTCGGGTCGGAATTGGATCGAACTTATGGTCGTGGCAGCGCGCGCAAGAAACGGTCAAGCCCAGGAGACCGCGCGTTACGACATCAATTTGATCATCCGTAAAATCGAGGATGTTGGCATTTCGGCCAAGTGTGAGGAAGCCAAGAGCCGCCAAATCGGGATGTTGTTCCGGGCGCCGAGAATCTGCGGCGAGTTGCAAGGTAACGAATTCATCAAACGGCAGATCCTTGTTGATCGCGTTGACGACCCAATCGCGGTAGGTGTAGGAGTAGGGATAGCGATTGTCTTTGCCCCCGGCGACGTAGCCCATGGTGTCTGCGTAGCGAGCGACATCCAGCCAATGACGCGCCCAGTGTTCCCCATACTGAGCGCGCTCGAGCAGTTCATCGATTTTGGCGGCAACATCGGGATTTTGGACAAAGGCTTCGACCTCCTCAGCTGTTGGAGGCAGTCCGGTGAGGGTGTAATGCAGCCGTTTCACCATGGTGGCCGAATCTGCAGGAGGCGCTGCCTGGAGCGTTTTCGGCTCGACGGTATTGCCCAGCAATCGATCGACAAACTTGGATAGAGAAGTGGCGTTTTCGGCTTCTTCATCCTTGATCTGCACCGTGGAGCGCTTCAGCTCCAACAAATGGTCGATGGGATGTTGCTCCAGGTTTTCTGGCAGTTCAGGAGCTTGAACCGGCTGAAATGCCCAATGGGTTTTGGCGAGTTCCTCACGTTTATCGACCGATGCCGGCGCTTCTTCATCCGGCCAGGGAAGATCGAGCTGGATCCACTTTTCAAAATTCGCGAGAACGGCTTCAGGAAGCGGAGGCTCGTCCTCCGGCATCGGCTTGATTCCCTTGCCCTGATGTCGCATCGCCTGGATGAGGACACTTCCCGCCGGATCGCCAGGTTTGATCACCTTCTGATAGTCGCTGCCCCGCAAGATTGCGGCGCGAGAGTCCAGACGAAGTCCCACAGCCTGCTTCCTTTCGCCGTGGCAGGAATAGCAGTTTTCATCAAGGATCGGGCGGATCGATTTTTCGAAAAACGCCAAGTCTTCCGGTGATGCAGCGAATGATGCACCAGCGATGGCAAGCAACAGACCTAGAGTGAGGGAATGAAGAGGAGGCAGCATTTCTACCTACTCAGAGCACCAAAAGCTCCGGATGTTCAGCCAAAAGCTGGCATTTCACCTCTTTTTTGCATCTGCAACATCCACTCACAGTGTTCGCGGCCTTTGTATGCTTCAGTAGGTTCCCAGGATTGGCGAATCTCAAATCTTGGCGAAAAACGGCTCTCAAGTTCTGCCAGGGTTGCGCCGAAAGGTGGATGATTGTCCTCCGGGCGGTGTTCTTCGTCATAGGGATTCAGAAAAAAGACACCCAGAAATTGGCCACTTGGCTTCAGCGCACCCGCGACCGCAGTCACGTATTCATCGCGCCTGGACGGGGCAATCGCGCAAAAACAGGTGTGCTCCCAAATCCAGTCAAACGAGCCGATCATCTCGGGGGGAAGTTGGAACAAATCGCCGAGCAGATAGGATTCCTCTCTCACTTTGGGAATCTTCGTTGCTTGCGCCAAAGCTGAAGGAGAAACGTCCAGCCCGATGACTTCAGCGTTTGGCGAAGCTGCGGCGATGGCGCGAACATCGTGACCAAGGCCGCATCCCGGGACGAGAATCCGGCCGGTAAGCGGCGTTTCCGCTAGAAACTGGAGCAGCGCCGGAGCCGGTTCGCCTTTTTCCCAAGGCGTCATCCCCTCCACGTAGAGTTTCTCCCAGTCGGTCATGACTGACGGGTAGAGTCGAAGTTGGTTGAGATCAAGGATCGGACGCCAATGCTGCGACAACTTCTTTTCGGCGCCACGCCGAGACAAAAAGGGGCGCTTCGCGTTGATGAAAGAGTTTCACCGTATCGAGTTTGGACATGACCCAGGGATAGAGAATTCCCGCGTTGTTCTTCGTAAAAACAATATTGTCTGCCAGAAAAATACAGGAGTGGACGACGTCTCGCCGGGTTTGGTGAACCAGAAAGATCAGGTCGCCGAATTGGTAGGGCCGTTCGACGGGTTGAAAGTGCTCGCGGACATAGGCATCGGCTTCGCGGCGGTCTCCATAAATGTCGACAGGCTCGTCGTTGAAGAAATTGATCGATGTCCACATGCTGTCCGGATAGCGCCCGGCGAGCCCGTCACTGATGGAGGGATAGGTGTTCAACTGCTTGCGTGGAAGTTCGGGAAGCAGGTGAGAAATATCGATGGTTCGAGGGCTGCGTGCACGATGGAGAGAGCGGAGGAGCGGGACCGCGTGGGTTTGGGTTCCACCGGCACTCCAGTAACGGAGGAACTCGTCGAAGTTGGCTTGTGGATCATAGTGAACGCGCGCCGTGAGCGAACGGCTTCGGAGCAGCGTCTTCATCAGAGGCAGATGCTCTTCGGCATTGGTGAGGGACTGAAGCAGGCGTGGCACATCCGAAAAAAGCGCCGTGTCTCCCCGTCGATAGGCCAGGCGACCGATGATTTCTGGATCGACGACGGTTTTCGTGAACCATTCCGCAGGATCTTCGATTCCAAGAATGATGGGATGTTGGTGATAGACGTTTTCCGGCCATCGAGCCAAAACCCGGTAAATCGCCGATCGGGATGAGGGGCGCAAGGTTTCAATAACCTCGGGGCGCGGGAAGATCCGGATGCGGTTTCCCGCCACTTGCCACCGCGAAACATCGACCAAAAGGTTGAGCTGCTGGGTGGTGAGTTGTGCGTTTTCAAAAACCGAGATGACTTCCTGCGTCGTGAGGCCGAAAAACTGCCATTCCGTCTGCTGAGAGGGAATTTTGACAACCTCAAGCAATGGGTCCGGCGGGCGGAGAAAAAAGGTTTCCGTCTCGACGTCTCCCCAGGGTTGCTCGTGGGAGAGAGCGAGCTGTCCAAGCAGAAAACAGACGGTGACAGCGAGAAGAGAACTCCGCTGTTTCATAGGGAAGACGGAAGCAGTTTGGAAGCGGAAGGTTTCCGTCGAAACACAAGTTTCTTGGTCTCGGTATAGGCGTAGAGCGAAAGAACATCCGATTCGCGAATCAGGATCCATGGCTGAACGTTGCCCTTGCCATTTTTCGAGAAGACGATTTCATCGGCCACGTGGTTGTAGGCATGGACCAAAAACTGCTTATCCTGGCCATCCGTACCATACAAAAGGATCAAGTCTCCGAATTGATAGGGAGGTTGAACCCGCTCAAAACCCCGTTCCAAAAAGTAGCTTAGCGGAAGAGGGTCCAGGAGGCGAGGCGAGGGATCGGGGTTGAAGAAATTGATCGCCGTCCACCAGCAGTCGATGGCGTCTTGATAGTTGCTGGCAGATATCTTCGGATACGTGTTCAAATATCGTTTCGGCACGGGCGGCAACAGATGGAAAAGATCGATGGCAGTGCGGCTTGATCCCGTCACTTCCTCCAGAAAGTCTGCAACATTCGGGTTCTTTCCGTTGGCCGACCAGTAGTTGATGATGCTCGAAAGGTCTTCTTCAGGACAGACACGGAGTTGGGCCACCAATCCCTGAACGCGGACCAACGAATTGTAAACGCGCTGAACATCCTTGAAATCGGGGTAGGATCGAAGCAGTGGGCCCACATCAATCAACGACAGCGCCTTCTCTCTGCGGAAGAGGAAGGAGCGAATTCGTTCGACATCTGCTCGTGGGAGGTCGCTCGTCAGGTAGTCCAGATTTCCCCGTTGAATGTTGAAGCTCAGGTGGGTGAGGGCCTCCTGGTTGTAAACCCGTGGATAGAGCGCGGTTCGCTGATCCATTGTCAGCTCCGAGATCAGAGAATCTGGAACCACGACAGCCAATCCCGTGGAATCGCGAAACCATCGTCCTTCGGTGCACAATTCATCAATCAAGTCTGATGGGATTCCTATCTCTTGGAGAAGATCGCTGACGCCGCTCTGATCGGTTTGACCGAACTTCCAAATGGTTTCGAGTTGTTGAATTCTCTGGTAAACGAACCCAGGAATCGTCGGTTCAAGGATGGTTTCGAAGTACTCGATTTTTCCCCAGGGACCCGTCTTGGTTGCTTCGAGTTCTCCATCCTGAGAGAAGGTCGAAACCAATCCGGCAAGAAGCACAAAGGCTCCAACAAAGGGAACCATTGGGATTCGGGGCGGGAGGTTAAAGTTCGATGACATTGGCAATTGGTTCTCAGAAAATCCCTTTCCACCTTATGACAGCCTGACCGCGGGAAAAAATCTCATGCTTATTCGAGTCAGAGTTGTCACTTCCACTTTGGGTGTGACGTCAAAAATTGGGTTGGATTGGGAGGATTTGTTGAAGCGGTTGAATCACCAAAGCCCTTCACAATTAACTAGTCGTCTGCGGTGATCTGAAACTTCGAAACCTTAAGATGCAGCAACTGTGCCACGGCTTTTAGGACCACAGTTTTTCAGGGATTTCAATTTTACCGGAAAAATTCTGTCCGATTCTCAGCAGCTAACGCCGGAATTCAGACACGCAGGTCGCGTTACCGCTGAATTGGCCGGGCCCGCAGGGTGCCTCCAATCTTCGGCAAACTTGCCATTCCCCCGATCCGCTGAATGCGGATGTTTTGCTTGGCAAAGGCCTTCTCCATATCGCTCCACAACTCATTTGCGCTCCGCTTTTTGAACAAGGCGCGTCGCGCGTTTTTTTCTGCAAGCATCAGGTCGACCGGGCCTCCGCCATCCGGGTTGTCGATGAGGATTTGCGGTAAAACCGGCTTCTCGGGCGGAGATGGAACTTTGCCGGGTTTCGGCTCGACCTTGATCAGCTCTGATTCCGGGACGCGTTCCGACAGCTGACGGTTGTAGGTTTTGATCCGTTCATTGTACGACGCGACTTCCTGGCGAAATCGCGTCAACTTCTCGTTGAAGGTCGAAACGTCCAGATTGTACTGCCTGAGTTGGGCGTTGTAGGTGTTTACGGCCTCGTTGTACTGCGCCACAAACTCCTTGAGATCATCCTGGCCGCTTCTGGCTTGCTTCAGGTAGGCAACCATGGGCGATCCATCACCTTTTCCATCCAGGTGAATGAAGTAGTAGATCAGCATCATGGCAGAGCGGTAATTCAGCGCGGCATTGCGCCCACTCGAGACTGCCGCTGACCATTGTTGGTGACTCAGGCTCATGAGCGCTTCGGGCGAGATGATATCGACGAAGTATTGATCGCCACGCGTTTTCTCGATTCCGTATTCGTTTGCCAAATGCTCCCGAACACCATCGTGGATTTCGCGAAAATTGAACCGTGCATCGTCGTAGGGAACCGCCGCCATGTATTCCGCAATCCCTTCGACAAACCAGATGGGCAGGAGATCGAGCCAATTGTGCATCACCTGATGGGTGATCTCATGAACCAAGGTCCCGGAATCGTAATTTCGCCGGTCGATCGCCACCCGGTTTCCCACGGAGCGAACGCCCAGCGACTGCATGGGAACCATGATTTCCTTGCTTTGGATCATGTAAACACCGCCGGAGCCTTGAGGACCACCCGCTCTGAGGTAGTCATCACGATCCTCAAACAAACGAACCACAAACTTTCCGTCCGGAGGTTCGGGATTGAGCTGGAGCGGAAGGTTCTGGATCGCGAAGTAGGTCGCCTCGAACGCTTCCGAGTATTCCTTGATCAGGCTGGCCTGCAGCTCCACGTCGCAGTGAAACTGATAGTTGGGGGTCGTATAAACCCAGCCCTTGGCTGAGTCGGTTTGGCGAGGCGTGAAATTGAGCATCGGGCGCAATTCGCGAGGCCAACGCGCCACTTTGGTGCCAAACCCCAGCTCGCGCCATTCCGCCACGTAAGCCTGATCCTCCGCGCTCAAGCTGTTCAGTGGAACCGGGACAGTTCTGCCATTGCTCCTCGAAAGGAGCCGGATGGTGTTCCCGTCAATCGCGACCATCTGCGCCGTGATTTTTGATCCCTTGTTATTGGTCCAGATTCTCTCCTTGGGATCGGCAGTCAAGGTGGCCACACCAAGCGCCAGGATCGTAAGGTTGACCAGCCAAACGGGGGATTTGGACTTGTACATGTTAACGAGTGGAAATGTCGAAGGTGATCAGCAGGGAGGAAATTTTGCCACGATCCACGAAAAATTGCACGCCCGATTTTCCCGGAAAGGATGAAAATTGCGCATTCAGCGACAGATCCGGGTTCCTGCGGTCGTATTACCCGCAGCTAAAATCTGGATCATTGCCGCCATGATGCCGTCAAAAGAACTGATCGCCGAAAGGCCGACCGGGAATTTCGAGGTGAAATTCCCTCGTTTTCGTGTTTGGATACTTGCTAGACTGAAGACTCTGCCCGTCACCTACGACGAATCTAATCATATGCTTCCCCACACCAATCGAAGCCGACGACTTGAAGGCGGATTGAGCTCCGCCTCACGGCCTGTTCTCCCATCGCAACTTCTGTGTCTCGCAATAACTGGAGTCTTTTTCGGCGCGTCGCCCGCGCTCCTGTCTCAGGAAGACGAATCGGCACCAATTTTTCGCCGAAATCCCCAGATGGAAACTCCGGCGGAGCCAACCACGACAACTCCGGCAGTTCGCCCCCGGGTTATCGCCCCTGGAGAAGGTTCTTCCACGACCCTGGAGCCGCAACAAGGTGAGACCGTCCGTGCGGTTCCGCTGATGCCTCGGGATCCTGCGCCTTCGCCCGAGTCGACGGTCCGGATGCCCAACTTGTTGCCGGGCAATGTGCAAACCGCGACCATCGTGACCCCGGAAGGTGAGCCTGAGGGGGAAGCTTCGCCGCAAATGCCGCCCACCGAGCTTCCACCCAAACCTGCTGTTCCTGATCCGGTGTTGGTTCAACCGCCGACTCCGGCTCCCCCCAAGAAGACCGGTCCCGGTTTTCAGGCGGGATTGCAAACCATCAAAGGCGCCAGAATTCTCACCCTGTCGATTCCCGGGCCCCGCGGCCAGATTGTCGATCGCTGGGGCGCTCCTCTGGCCCAGAACCGGGTCGTCTACTACCTGGGATTCAATTTCCCGTACATGGAGGGGAAAGGGGATGCGGAAAAAATCAGCTATGCGCGCAATCTGTTGAATCGGGTCAATGAGGCTCTGACCAAGGATTGGGATTTGAAAGACTCCGATATTCTGGAGCACTACAAGGATCGCCGCTGGCTGCCGTTGATTTTTGCGAATCGTCCGCTGACCGAGGCGGAAATTGCCATCGTCCGTGATCTGGATGCTCCGGGACTGATTCTCCACCCAACGTATCAGCGTGTTTATCCACAGGGAGAAGTCGCTGGGCACATGGTTGGATATGTTGGGAAACGCGCTCCCTGGCCCAAGGGAGAGGTGCCGGATGGGGAAGAAATGTGGCCAGTCGCACAAGGTGTTCAGGGATTGGAAAAAGCGTTTGAATCCGCTTTGACCGGACGCCCGGGACGGGTGCAGATCATCTTTAACGAACAGGGGGAGCGCGTCGAGGAGACCGTCGTGAATGATCCGGTTCCCGGATACAACATCGTTACGTCGATCGACCTGGAGATGCAGCGCTTGGCAGAACGCATCCTTTCCGAGAAAGTGAAGCGTGGTGCATTTGTGATCATGGATGTGCGCAACGGCGATGTTCTTGCCCTGGCTTCGTTCCCGAATCACGACCCCAACGAGTTCATTCCCCGGATTTCGACCGAGGTGTTTGCGTCGTTGCGCGACGATCCGGCAAAGCCGCTGTTGGGCCGGGCCTTTCAAGGCGTCTATCCTCCCGCATCGACGTTCAAGGTCACGTCCGCATTGAGTTTGCTGGAGTCAGGAACGGTCAACGAATACAGCCTCTATAGTTGCCCCACGAGTTTCACGTTGGGGGATCGCGTCGCCCACAACTGGAACAAGGAAGATGAGGGAATCATGAATGTGGTCGGGGCGCTGGCTCGCTCATGCAACACCTGGTTCTACCAGGCCGCCTTGGATTCCAATGCTTCGAGCGTCACGATGATGGGACAGAAACTGGGGTATGGCCGCAAAACCGGAATTCCGCTGCGCGAAGAACAAAGCGGGTTCATGCCGACCAACGAATGGTCCAGAACCCGGTTTGGTCACACGATTCTCGGGGGCGACCTCATGAACATCGTTATTGGTCAGGGAAGCGTCGAAGCAACGCCGCTTCAGGTGGCCCAGGCTTTCGCTGCGGTTGGGAATCGCCAGTTTTTGATGAAGTCGCGGCTCGTGCTCCAACTTCAGGACTTTTCGAACCGGATTGTCGATGCCTATGACGTGGAGCGCCGCAATCTCAACATTTCCCAATACAGTTTGGGCGTGGTTCACAAAGGGATGTATGAGGTGGTGAACGGCGGGCGTGGAACCGGGAGAAATGCCGGGCATCCGCGGATCAATGTTTCAGGAAAAACCGGGACAGGGCAGTGGAAGCCCGCCCAAAAGCAAAACGTGGCTTGGTTTGCCGGCTTTGCGCCTTCTGAGTATCCGGTCTACTCCTTCGCGGTAGTCTACGAAGGGGATCCTGGGGAAAAAGTAGGGGGTGGCAGCAAGGCCGCGCCAGTGGTTGGTGAATTCTTCAAGGAATACCTTACCGACCAGAAGCTGGCCGAACTTCAGGATGTTTCCCGGGAGATCAAAGTTCGCTTGAAAGAGGAAATGATTGATATCGGCCCCCTGGAAGGCGGAACCATTTACCAGGGCGGAAGCGGCGCGAGTGGCACGGATACGGCGCCGCCTCCGGCCAAGAAGAAGAAAAAGAGCGGAGGTGGTTTCTTCAAAAACATCTTTGGTTCAGCCGGGTAACGCCGCGGAAATCAGTAGCTTTCGTTTGGCGATGTAGTCGTCTCGGCTGAGGCTCTCGAGAGAGAAGTTCACTCTCAATGCAAAAAAGCGTTGCACGAAGGGACGAAGGGCATACACTGCGCGCCCCATGGCAAGAAGATCTGGCAAAGCTAAGACTCGTAAAGCCGTCGCTAAGCGGTTCAAAATCACCGGCTCCGGCAAGGTGATCCGCCGCAAGCAAGGCAAGCGTCACCTTGCCGAGTGTAAGAACCGGAAACGGATTCGAAACCTCGGACAGGCAGCGCTTGTTTCTGATGCAGACACTCCTCAAATTAAGGAGAATCTGCCGTTTAGCCACCGTGGCTAAATGAAGGAATGCTGGTGACACGCTTTTCGGAGTAAAAACCAGCCTTCAAGCTCGCGAAAACGAGCTTGGAGCCGACCGCACCGTCTTGGTTTCTACCGCTCAAGGTAGTGACTCAACCGAACGAGTGAGATTGTGAGGTCGAACGAAAAAACAAACGGCTCGTTCATCGGAGAAACTACTAAACAATGCCAAGAGCAACCAACGCGCCAGCGAGCCGGAAGCGCCGCAAGCGTATGCTGAAGAAAGCCAGCGGATTCCGCGGCTCTCGTTCCAAACTGTATCGCATCGCCAAAGATGCGGTCTACAAGGCCCAGACCTGGGCTTACCGCGACCGGAAAAACCGCAAGCGCACCTTTCGCAACCTTTGGGTTCAGCGAATTAATGCCGGAGTTCGCGACCTCGCATTGACCGTCGGAGGAGACGACGAGGGAAAAGGCGCCAAGCCATTTACCTACAGTCGCCTCATCGAAGGGCTTGCCGCTGCTGAGATCGAGATCGATCGCAAAGTGCTGAGCGATATGGCCATTCATGATCCCGCCGGGTTCAAGGCTGTGGCCGAAGCTGCGCACGACGCACTGAGCAAAAAACTCGCGTAGGTAACCTCGACGGGGTCCGGCATTCGGAAACTCCTCGGCTAATGACCGGAGCATTGTGCCTCCGTACTCAGAATGCTCGCTGAACTCGACAAAATCCGGGAAGTCGCTCTCGCGGAAATCAACCCGATCGCGGATGAACTCGCGCTCGATGATTTTCGGGTGCGGTTTCTGGGGAAAAAGGGTGAATTGACCAAGGCCAGCGCGGGAATGCGCGATGTGCCGAAGGAAGACAAACCCAAAGTTGGCCAGAAGCTGAACGAGGTTCGCAATGCGATCTCCGAAGCGATCGAGGCTCGCAAAGAGCAACTCATCGCGGAAAAGGATTCGAAAGCCGCCCAGGGGATTGATCTGACGCTTCCGGGGCGGCCTCTGCCGGTTGGCGCGCTGCATCCCTTGAGCCAAACGCTCGACCGAGCGGTCCAGGCTTTGCGGCGAATGGGGTTTGCGCTGGCCGAGGGCCCGGAAATCGAAACGGAGTGGCATTGTTTTGATGCGCTCAACACTCCGGAAGACCATCCGGCCCGCAACGAGTCGGATACCTATTATTTCGACAACGGAAAGCTCCTGCGAACCCACACTTCCACGGTTCAAATTCGGACGATGGAATCCGTCAAAGGGTTGCCGGTTCGGATCATCGCTCCGGGAACGGCCTTTCGCCGGGACGAAATTGACGAAACGCATTCGATTTCGTTCACCCAGATTGAGGGACTCTACGTTGCCGAAGAAGTCAGTCTGGCCGACCTCAAGGGGACGCTGGAAATGTTCTTCCAGGTGATTTTCGGGCCGGATACCGACGTTCGTTTCCGCCCTCACTTCTTCCCGTTCACGGAACCCAGTTTCGAGATCGACGTGAAGCTCAAAGCGAAGGGCCGAGCCGATAAATGGGTGGAAATTGCGGGCTGTGGAATGGTGGATCCCGCCGTTTTTGAAGCGGTCAGCAAAACCCGCGGCGATGATGTGTTCAACCCGGACAACGTCACCGGATTCGCGTTCGGAATGGGCGTCGACCGCCTGGCGATGATTCAATACGGCATTCCAGATTTACGCATGTTTAACGACAATGACGTGCGGTTTCTTCGTCAATTTTGAGGAGGCACTGACGCCTCGACGAAACGCCAAATTCACCCTAGAATAGCCTCATGACGGCAACTCTCGAACAACTCAAAGCTAGTGCCATGGCACTCCCTCCAGCAGAAAGGTTGGAATTGATTTCGTTCTTGCAGGAGAGTGATGGGGAAGGATGGGAGCCCACAGATGAGTTCTTGGATACCTTGAAAAGGCGGGAGCGGGAAATGCTGAACGGAGAGGTGGAAGTGATCAGCCGCGAAGAAGTTCGAAGGCGCATAAGGTCTACGAGTTAGCAGTGACCGTTAACTATCATCACGAGGCGTTTCTTGAGCAGCAGGACGCAGCATTCTATTACGAACGGCAGCAAGCAGGCCTCGGGGACGAGTTCCAAGATGACATTGACGAGGGATTGGACCGAATTGAAGCAAATCCCTCTGGTTTCAAAGCGGTCAGTGGCGAATATCGGAAGTGCATCAGCAACCGGTTTCGCTACGAAATCATTTATCAGATAATCGACGAAAACACCATTTTCATTCAGGCAATTGTCGATTCTCGACGAAGCCCTAATCACTGGCAAAAACGATGAAAACTTCTCTCAATTGGCTCAACGAGCACCTCGATCTTTCCGGGAAATCCATCGATGAGATGGCTGATCTGTTGACGTTTGCCGGCATCGAAGTCGAAGGAATCGAGCAGATGCCGGACAACCTGGTGGTTGGAAAGGTCCAGTCGTCGGACAAGCACCCTGACGCGGATAAGTTGAGCGTCTGCCAGGTTGACGATGGTTCCGGAACGCCGCGGCAGATTGTCTGTGGAGCGAAGAACTACAAACCCGGGGACCAGGTGCCCGTGGCCCTGCCGGGCTGTGATCTGGGAGGCGGCTTTGTCATCAAGGAAGGCAAATTGCGCGGCGTCGAGTCTCACGGAATGATGTGCAGCGCGAGCGAACTGGGTCTCAGCGACGAAAGCGACGGACTCATGATCATGGCTCCGGAACTGAATCCCGGCACGCCGTTGAGCGAGATTTACCCGCCAATCTACGATCTGGAAATCACCCCGAACCGTCCCGATCTGCTGAGTCATTTGGGAATTGGGCGGGAATTGGCGGCATTGACGGGTGAGAAGCTGAAGTCGAAACCCAGTGTCGCGAAGACCTCGGCCAAAACTCGCGCAGCGAAGCCGGCTGAGATCAAGATTTCCGACACCGAGACCTGTCCGCTTTACACCGCTCGATTCATTCGCGGCGTCAAAGTCGGCCCCAGTCCGGCGTGGCTTCAGGAGAAGCTGAACTCCGTGGGATTGCGACCGATCAACAACATCGTCGACATCACCAATTTTGTGCTGATGGAAGTCGGGCAACCGCTGCACGCCTTCGATATCGCCAAACTGGATGGCGGCATTAATGTCCGCAGGGCAAAAGCCGGTGAGAAGTTCCTCGCGCTCGATGGCGAAACCTATGAGTTGTCCGATGCCGATTGTGTGATCGCCGATTCGAAACATCCGCATGCGATTGGTGGCGTGATGGGAGGAGAGGACAGCGGGGTGGTTGAGACGACCACAGACGTGTTGCTCGAAGCTGCGTATTTCACGCCGAGCAACATTCGCTATACGTCCGGCCGCCTGAACCTGCACTCGGATTCCAGCTATCGCTTTGAGCGGGGCGTCGATCCTGCCCAGGTTCTTGGAGCGTCGGAATTGGCGACCAAGTTGATTTTGGAACTGGCCGGCGGAACTGCCGATGACGAGATCCTGATTGCGGGTGAAACCCCGACCACGGAGTTCACGGTTGAGCTCGACAACGATCATTGCCGTCGTCTCATCGGTCACGACATTTCGAACAAGGAGATTGCCGATATTCTCAAGAGTCTCGGACTCAAAAAGACCAAGGAAGGTTGGGGAATTCCAACCTATCGGCTCGATTTGCGCAGACCGGTTGATCTCATCGAGGAAGTGGCGCGGGTTTACGGATTGGAGAAGGTACCCAGCAAAGTCAGCGCCGCGTTTGCTCCACCATCCAAGCCGGATCTGGACTACGATTTCCGGAGCACCCTCGCGAAGCATCTCACCAGCATCGGTTTCTGCGAATGCCAAACCATCAAGCTCATCAGCGAAAAGCAGTTGGAGGATGATCTCGCAAGTATGAATCGGAGAATGGAGCCGGTTCGCGTGAAGAATCCGATGACGGATACCCACGGCGTGCTTCGTCCCGCGTTGCTGCCTTCGCTTCTCCGCGTTGCGGAACACAACATCCGGATGGGCGTGACGAACCTGCGGTTGTTCGAGATGGGAACGACGTTTGTCGCCAGCCCGAAAGGCGATCAGATTGAGCAGGCGAACCTGGCGATGCTTGTGACGGGCGCCCGCGAAGAAGTTTCCTGGCAGGCTCCAAAACCTGAGATTCTCGACATTCATGGTGTTCGCGGAATTCTGGAGTCGCTGACGAACCTTCCCGTGTCGCTGAATCCGACGAAGGATGATCGACTGCTCGTCGCTGCCGAGATTCAGATCGGGAAGTCCAAGGTTGGAATGGTCGGTCAACTGTGGCCCAAGCGCGCTCGCGAACTCGATTTGGAACAGCCCGTTTTTGTGGTTGAGATTGGCCTCAAGAAGCTCGCGGCGGCGATTAACACGGCACCCCGGCTTGCCGAAATTCCCAAGTTTCCGGCGATCACCCGGGACGTGGCCATTGAGGCCCCGATTGAACTCACCAATCAGCAGGTTGCCGACTTTTTCTCTTCAACGCAGGAGAAACTCTTGGAGAGCTTCCAACTCTTTGACGTGTTTGCCGATCCCAGTGGTGAGAAGCTTCCCGCCGACAAAAAGTCGCTCGCCTATTCGCTCGTGTATCGCGATCAGGCAGGCAGTCTGGAGCATTCCACGATCGATACGGTGCACGGCAGAATCCTCGACGGACTCAAAAAGAAGCTGCCGGTTCAGTTTCGCTAAAGGCTGCCACCGGGACGCGGTCCGTTGACCCAGGGTTGTCGTGGAAACGCTTCCTCCAGCAACTTTTGGGCGGTCGCCACTTCCTCCGGGTTGGCCGGATTGTCGATCGCGTTGATCGTTTCGCCGGGATCGGTCGAATGCTGATACAGTTCCCGGGCTTCGACCTCGCCCGTCGCGAAATTGCGCCATTCGGTGTAGCGCAGATTCCGAGTTCGCACGGAAACTCCCATCACTTGCGGATCCCCTTTGTAGTAAGCCGGGCGAGGATGCTGCGTGTAAGCCCCGTTTTTCACGGCGGAACTGGGATCCTTCAGGATCGGTGCCAAACTCTTGCCTTCAAGTCCGCTCGGAGCCGGGAGTCCGCAGAGATCCGCGAGGGTGGGGTAGAGATCGAGCAACTCGACCAGGGCGTTGCTGCGTTGCCCGGCAGTTGAGGATCGTGGTGTCGCGATGATCAACGGAACCCGGGCGTCCAACTCGAAATTCGACGTCTTGGCCCAAAGCGAGTTTTCGCCCAGGTGAAAGCCGTGATCGCTCCAGAAAACGATGACCGTGTTGTCGGTGAGCTTCTGGCGATCCAACTCATCGAGAATTTTTCCCACCTGCGCGTCGAGAAAACTGATGCCCGCCAGGTAGCCTTGCCGAAGCTCGCGAACCTCTGCCTCGGTCAGCTTCCCATCCTTGGTTGCCCGAAAGATTTCCCGACCTTCATGAAGCGCAATCTCCGGAACATTCGCCGGCTTCTCCGGGTGCGTTGGAAGTGAAATCTGGTCCCGATCGTAGAGATCCCAATACTTCTTCGGCGGATTGAACGGCAAATGAGGTTTCCAGAACCCCACCGCGAGGAAAAAGGGCTCGGCCGGCTTTTGAGCGCGCTCCTGAATCGCCTCGACCGCCAGCTTTCCGATCCGCCCATCGAAGTAAGCCTCGTCCGGCAAATCCAACATCATGCAGCGAGGTGCCGTGGCCAGGTTCGGCGGAAGAGGGGAATCCGATTGCGGCACATCGTCATCGTGTCGGGCGAAGTGCAGGACTTCCGGGACGCTCCAACTTTGAGGGTCACCCTGGGTTTCCTGCCGCCAGTTGTGGAAGATCTTCCCAATATTCTGGGTATGATAGCCGTTGTTCTTGAACAGTTCCGGAAGCGTCACCACGTCCGGATGCATTTTTCGAAAATGCCGCGAGAGATTCCAGATTCCCAACGTATCAGGGCGTAATCCTGTCAGCAACGACGCGCGTGATGGATTGCAGACCGCCTGTTGGCAATACGCTTTATCGAACGTGATTCCCCGCTTGGCCAATCGATCCAGGTGCGGCGTTTTGACCTCGGGATGCCCATAACAACCGAGATCGTTGCGAAGATCATCCGCCGCGATGAAGACAACATTGGGAGCGGCCAACGCGAAGCTGGTGGAGGTGAGGAAGAGAAGCAGAAGGGGTTTCATAAATGGAGAACTGCGAAAGAATCAGGTGGAACGGTTTCTGAACACGAATCCGTTTGGTCACTAATTTCGAGAAAACTCGATCCAATCGAGATTCATGATCCCGTTGCCAACGCCTTCGTTGACGAAGCGCACATAGAGATCACCCCGCGCGGTACTCGGGGTCAGTGGCAAGTCTTTCGGGAAGTAGGTGTTCCAATCCCCCTTGGGCTCGACCGCGACGCTTCCCAACAGCTCTCCATCAATTGCGCCGTGGCGAAACTCCACCACGCCTCCTGGACCACCGCTGGAAACCTGGATGGTCGCCTTCCGAATTTGGGTAAGGTTCAGGTTTGAGAACTTCAGGTAACTTCCATGCGAGATGGCACCCGCTCCTCGCGACGTCAACGAAAGCCCCTGATGTTCAGACGCATACTCAGCTTCGACCCGGGGGAGGCGAAGCCGAATGGTTTGCGAGGCGCTGAGCGGCGCGATTGGGAACGCGCCACCGTCCAGATAGCTTGCTTCCAGAATCACGACTCGTGTGCTCATCCCTTTTTTGAGTTTCTCCAGTTTGGAAATGGTGAATTCACCCTCCAAACCACTGAGGACCGCGTCTTCGGAGTCTTCTCCCAGTGATAAAATCCATTCCATCATCTGGCGCGATTGCTCGATGCCGTGTTGGGGATGGGGGACCATCGGAACCGGCCCCCAAATGCCGCTTGAGCCTTCAACAATCCGTTTGGCGGAGCGGTCGAGCGCTTCGGAATCTCCGCGATACCGGGTGGCCACTTCCAGGTAAGACGGGCCAACGAGCTTTCGACCCACCATGTGGCAGTTGAAGCAATCGCTCCGTTTCATCAACTCCAACCCTGGGGGCAGGTTCTCGAGACCGCCGAGCGACGGTTGAACGGCGTCAAAGCTCTTCGCATCGACGACCTTGTAAAACAGTTTCGCGCGCTCCGGAGCAGGCTCGGTGTCTTCCGTGTCCTGAACGGTCACCTTCCAAGGAATCGGCTGGTCGACCTCGAAAAAGTCGCCATCCTGCGGTGTTTCGATCTGAATCTGCGGGGGATCGTTGCCAACCAGAACGGGAAAGGTCGCGGTCGCTTCCGCACCCGCAGGATCTCTGGCCGTCATGGTCACCTGGGTCGCACCGATGGTCGCGAAGGTCAGAGTCGGATTCGCTTCCGTCGAGACGACGTTGGTGTCGGGGAGAATTCGCCATTCGAAGGAAATGGCATCGCCATCCGGGTCGGTGGTTCCTTCGCTGGAGAAGGCGACCTTGAGCGGGGGCTTCCCGGCCGTGCCGTTTGCGGTGAGTTGGGTGTGTGGTGGGCGATTTCCACGGATGTAGTCGATTCGAACCAACTTACAGTCGGGATTCTCTCCCCAGGTTTCCCCATATTCGATGAGGTAAAGATTGCCTGCCGGGCCAAAATCCATATCGATCGGCCGGACGAAACCGTAATCGGGCATCAGTTCCTCAAGCGAGTGAATATCCGAGTTGGCATCCAGCTTGACTCCAAAAATCCAGTGTCGCGACCACTCGTAGATAAACAGGGTGTTGTCGAAGTGAGCGGGAAATTTCACCTCGCTCTTCAACTCCGGATCAAAGTGGTAGACGGGACCGGCACAGGCCGTTCGACCTCCCGTTCTCAGCATCGGGAAGTCGTCCGTCGTGTTGCGGTGGTAGTAGACAAACGCGGGTTGAGCTGGAGGAAGGACCTGGCTGCCGACGCTGTTGGGCGAGTCATTTCGAGGGGCGGCCGGGTCCTGGGTGTTTCCGATTTCTCCGGTTTCAAAATCGACATCCGGATAGGCCAGGTTGGGGCCGACGAAATACGGCCAGCCAAAATTGCCCGCTTTGCGTGCCTGGTTGATTTCGTCATGTCCGGCTGGTCCGCGATCGCCCGGCGCACCGGCATCGGGCCCGACCTCGCCCCAGTATAGGTAGCCCGTCTTTTGGTCGATATTGATGCGCCACGGATTCCGGCACCCCATGACGTAGATTTCCGGATGGCCCTGGGATCCATCTTTCGGGAACAGATTGCCTTCAGGAACTTCATACGTTCCATCGTCGAGTGGCCGGATGCGAAGCACTTTGCCGTTGTAGCTGAACTTGTTCGACGCCGATTTTTGGGCGTCCCACGGCATCCGCTCGGGTCGTTCATCAATGGGCGCATAACCTTTCGAGTCTCCGCCCGGGTGGGTGTTGTCTCCGGTTGCGATAAAGAGGCAGCCGTCCGGTCCAAACTCGAGCGAGCCTGCGTGATGACAACACTGGAGGCGTTGTTCCTCGAATTTCAGAAGAAGCTTCTCGGATTTCAAGTCGAGTTGATCGCCCTTCATCACGAATCGACTGACGTGCTGACCGGAATAGTCAGGAGGCGAGTATTGAAGGTAGATCCGCTGGTTCTCCGCAAAATCAGGATCGAGCGCCATTCCAATCAGACCGTTCTCCTGCTGGGTTGCGACCGAAAGCGTCCCCGCTTCGGTGAGCTTCTGCGTTTGGGGATGAAAGATGCGCAACTGGCCAGCCAGCTCGATGAAGAAGACGCGTCCATCGGGCGCAACCTCCAATTCCATGGGGCGTTTCAGGCCCATCGCGAGGGTTACAGGAGTGAGGCGGCTGGGATCAAACGTCTCGGCTTGCGCAGAGCTGATCGAAACCAGGATGAGGAGAAAACGAAGGAATTTCATGGGAGAGTTTGAGTCGCAGAACACGAGTTCAACTTCAATCATCTTCCAGTTCAAATCCGGGAATTATTGATCGGATGGGATTTCTTTGCATCGCGTTCGGGATTGGCGAGAATAACCGAACCCTGCTGATAATTACCCCGCCCGATGATCACCAAACTTGCTTTCCCGGCTGCATTTTTCCTCACCGTTGTCACGGCGTTTGCCGAACCCTCTGCGGAGCAACTCGCAGGTTGGCTCAAGCGGTTCCCGGACGCTGACACCAACGGCGATGGAGTTCTGTCGATGGCTGAGGCGCTGGATTACCGCGCCAAAATGCAGAAGTCCGGACGCAAGGGCGGAGCGCCACGGGAATTCAAAGTGGACCCCGGTTGGGAGGCGGAACGCTTTCCGGATCACGCCGTCAGCTATCGCTCCCCGGAAGAAATTCGGGAAATTTTCGGCAAGGTCACCTCATTTCCGAAGCCATCCGGCGATGTGCTCAGAATCGTTGGCACGGGCCACAGCTTCATGGCGCCCGGTTACGGCACGCTGCCCAAGATCTGTCGCGCCGCCGGATTTGAACAGCCGCTCCTGACCCACACCGGGGGCGGCATTACGGGAAGCACGCGCTACAAGTGGGAGCAGGAGAACGGCATCTTTCAATTCGACGGCAAGCCAGAGCCCAAGTTGCTCGCTTCCATCGCCAATGCGGAGTGGGAAGCGATGATGTGGGGGCCGTACTTCAATGACCGTCCGGCCTACTACGAGTGTTGGATCGATTTCTGTCTGAAGTTCAATCCCGCGATGAAGTTTTATCTTTCCGATGCCTGGCCGCAACTGGGGCAATTGGATGAGATCCCGGCGACCGAAGACGCCCTCACGGCGGAAGTCATAGGCCAACTTGGTGCGGAGAAAAATGCGCTCTACGGAGGGTTGGTCGAATTGTTGAATGCCAAATATCCGGGCAAGGTTTTCATCCTGCCGACCAGTGATGCGATGGTGCTGGCCGCCGAGCATTACCTGCAAGGTGAGTTGCCCGGGGTGGAGGGGCTGCATCGTGCGTTGGGTCAAAAGGAGTTCTCACTCTGGCGCGACCAGCTTGGACACCTTGGTCCGGGATTCGAGCGCCTGGAAGGCTACGTTTTTTACGCCACGCTGTATGGCCGTTCGCCAGAGTTGATTGAGAACGATATCGATTTTGGGCGCGGCAAGAATACGAAGAGCGGTTTTCCCAATCCAGAACTCGATCGCCGGTTCCGCCAAATCGCGTGGCGCGCCGTGGCGAACAACCCGCATTCGGGAGTGGTTGATGCGAACGAAAATGGCGTCGATGATGCCCGCGAGGACAAAGGCAGCTAGTTCACAGCACCTCGCTGGAAGCCAAATCTCCTCGCGGCATTTGGCGACAACTCCACTTCAAATGGACTAAGGGGCTCAGGCCAGCAACATCGGCTCAATCCCGAAGACTTTGCGGGCGTCGCTGACTTTTCCGGTAATCGCGGCCGCGGCGACCATCACAGGACTCATCAAAATTGTGCGTCCGGTTGGTGAGCCCTGGCGGCCCTTGAAGTTCCGGTTGCTGGAGCTGGCGCAAAGTTGATCGCCAATCAGCTTGTCCGGATTCATGGCGAGGCACATGGAGCACCCGGCTTCCCGCCACTCCCATCCGGCTTCTTCAAAAACCTTGTCGATTCCTTCCTGGCGGCAGAGTTGGTCAACAATCTGCGATCCTGGAACCGCGAGCGCTTTCACACCGTCGGCGACTTTCGTGCCTTTGATGAAATGGGCGACTTCGCGAAAATCCGAAACGCGGCCATTGGTGCAGCTTCCGACGAAGCAGACATCGACCGGAATCCCGGCAACTGCGGTTCCCGGCTTCAACTGCATGTAGTCGAGCGCTTCCTTGAGCGACGCGGTCTCGGCATCGTTCATTCCATCAAACGTCGGGATCAGTTCGTTGATGAACGAGCCCTGGTCCGGGCTGATTCCCCAAGTCACACTGGGCGCAATCTCGGACGCATCGATTTCAACGACGTCATCATATTGGCAATCGGGATCGCTTGCGTAAGAAGCCCAGGTTTTCACGGCTTCATCCCAATTCTCTTCTGAAGGTGCGTAGGGACGTCCCTTGAGGTATTCGAACGTCTTTTCGTCCGGATTCACATATCCACAGCGTGCGCCACCTTCGATTGACATGTTGCAGACGGTCATCCGCTCTTCCATCGACATGTTGTCGAAGACTTCGCCGCCATATTCGTAGGCAAAGCCTTTGCCGCCACCGGCGCCGAGCAGTTTGATGATGTGGAGGATGACGTCTTTGGCGTAGACGCCGGGAGGAAGCTTGCCGTTGACGTTGATGCGGCGGACCTGAAGCTTGCTGAGCGCCATGGTCTGGGTTGCCAGTACGTCGCGAACCTGGGTCGTGCCAATGCCGAACGCGATTGCGCCAAAGGCTCCGTGAGTCGCCGTATGAGAGTCACCACAGGCGATCGTCATTCCGGGTTGGGTGATTCCCTGCTCTGGACCAACCACGTGAACGATGCCCTGCTTTCCGCTGGCAATGTCGAAATAGGTTACGCCGAATTCATCCGCGTTTCTGCGGAGCTCCTTGATCATTCCGTCGGCGAGAGGATCCGAAAACGGCTCTTCACGTTGATCGGTCGGCACAATGTGGTCAACGGTGGCGAAGGTGCGGTCGGGAAACGCAAGTTTCAGGCCCTTGTCGCGGAGCATACCGAACGCCTGTGGGCTGGTAACCTCGTGAATCAGGTGGGTCCCGATGAAGAGTTGCGTTTGACCGTTCGAGAGGGTGCGCACCTTGTGTGCGTCCCAGACTTTTTCGAAGAGATTTTGACCCATTGTCGTCGGTGATTTTAGCTGTTTTTCCAGGGCGCGCACCATAACACAGATTCCAAGGGCTGCCGGAATTTTTCTCCGAAGGACGTTTGCAAGTGGCAAAACTAGACTAGTGTTTGGAAACCTAACCCTGTAACTACGCTGATGAAATTATCCTATTATTTGTCTATTTTGGCCGCTGTCGCAGGCTTGAGCCTTGCCGGATGTGGAAAGAAAGACGCCGAAGCCGACGACGCTTCGACCAAGGAAGCAGTGAAAGAAGCCGTCAAGGAAGCTGGGGAAAAGACGAAAGAGGTTGCCTCGGAATTGTACGAAAAAACGGAAGAAGCGGCTGAAAAAGCCAAGAAAGCCGTGATTGCCGGTGGTGATGCTGCTGCTGAAGCCGCCAAAGATGCGCTCAAGGAAGTTGAGCCTGAATCTGAGGCAACGGCAGATCCTGAAAACTAGGTCTTCTGGCTCAGACGCTGGAATCTCATTTACGGGATCTGCGCGCTTGTCGCAGGTGCCCGAACATGCATGCGCCGCCCGTGGCGAACGGGCCGGTTCAGACCCGTGTAATCATTGTCGGCCAGGCGCCGGGGGTGAAGGAGCCGGAATTGCAGCGTCCTTTTGCGTGGACGGCGGGGAAGACGCTCTTTAAGTGGTTCGAAGGCGCAACGGGCGTCAGTGAGGCTGGAATTCGCGATCGCGTCTATTTCGCGGCGGTTTGTCGCTGTTTTCCAGGCAAAGGCGTCAAGGGAAGCGGGGATCGTGTGCCGGATACGACCGAAATCGAGAATTGTTCAGCCTGGATGCGCGCGGAATTTGAGCTTTTGCGTCCTCAATTGGTCATTCCCGTGGGCAAGCTGGCGATTTCTCAGTTTCTCAGCTTTGGAAAGCTCACGGAAGTCATTGGAACCACACACCAGATTGAGAAATTCGGGCATCGCTTCGATTTGATCCCGTTGCCGCATCCCTCCGGAGTCTCGACCTGGCACAATCGTGAGCCGGGAAAAGCCCTCTTGTCTGAGGCGATGGCGATGATTGCCAACCATCCAGTCTTCAACCGTGAAGTCGTGAATTAGCGGCCTTCGTAGGTTGGGTTGGGCAAAGTCCGCGATTGGAAGACGGAGAGAGAAGGCGGCAGATTTGTCCCAATTATGGTAATTTTATAAAATCTTGTTTTCATGTTTGAAATTATTTTCATTATGAATATAATTACCATATTCAAGAGGCTCAATATAACACAGAGCCGCATTTCGACGTCATTAATCTTACCAACTCTCATGAAAATCCTAGCTCCCGATTTTGCTGTCACCTTGTCCGACGATGCGGTCCACGTATTGACTCGTGATGAAGATGCTCCGGCAATTTACCCCGCATACCTGACCCTTTCCAAGCACGACCGAAAGATTTTGGCCTGGGGAGAGGAAGCTCGTGATATGTGGGGCCGCGTTCCCAGCAATATCGAGGTCGTTCGCCTCTTGACCGAAGGCTTCCCCGTTGACGCTGAGTTGTTCGCCGAGTTTTTGAGCCTGGTTGCCAAGGATCATTCCGAAGGGTTTAAAATGACGCGTCCTCGCGCTTCGTTTGCGCTTCGCAACCATGCCGCCGGTCGCGCTTACATTCGCGAATGTGTTCTCAACAGCAGCCTCCGTGAGGTCACGTTCATGGATCAAGCCATGGCGTGCGCCATCGGCATGGGCTGGGAAGTTGATCGCCCCGAAATTCGCGCCGTTCTTTCGCTCGACCGCGATTGGTTCGAGTTCGAAGTCATCGTTCTCGGTGGTGTTCTGGCCGGAACAACCCAGCCGCTTGGCCTTGAGGATATGGCGATGGACCTTCGGGCTCGCACGCTCGCTGACGAAAAAGGACGCCCTCGTCCGTCTGTTCATGCAACCGGCCCCATCGCACTGGAAGTGAGCAAAGAAAATCTTCCGAGCTCCCTGCTTCGCCTGTCCCAACACATCTGGGATACCCTCGACAAGTTGACTCGCGAACAGCAGAAGGCGCTGACGGAAAGCCCGATTGCCATTTGTGGACCTGGTGCCGACGTTCCTGGTTTGGCTGACGCCATGAGCGGCTTCCTCGGGTTGAGCTTCGAAGCCTTCCCTTCTGTTGCTGGGCATCCTGCCGTGACTGGAGCGCTGAAGCTCAAGCGTCACAAGGATCCGGAGGCTCTGCTTCAGTCTTCCCGCAAAGCACGGAAAGCGGCGAAAGCAGACCCGAAGAATCCAAGAAACGCCGGCAAGCCGGTTGCCATGCTCGATAGCATTCGCAGCGTGATCGAAGGAAAGAGTTCTTCTTCGGCTGTTTCCAAGGAAACGAAGGCTTCCGCGAAGAAGCCGCAGGGTGAGCTCGCGAAGAGCGCTTCCTGAGTTTCCGGACGATTCTCCCCTGAAAATCCACCGTATGGGCGCTCGAAGCCCTGCGGTGGATTTTCTCTTTCCAGCCTTGCCTGTTCTTCCGAGTAGTACCTATTCGGGAATCTCGATTGAAGATTCAAGCGACAGAACAACAGGCTGCGATTGTTCAGCAACCCGTCCGGAAAGGGGAGGTGATGCAGCTCAACGCGTATGCGGGGACGGGAAAAACCTCGACGCTGGAGCTCTATGCCCGGGCGTTTCCGAAACTGCGGTTTTTGTATCTCTGCTTCAATCGGGACAACGCGCGGGAAGCTCAACAGCGTTTTCCCGGCTATTGCGAGTGCAGCACGATTCACAGCAAAGCGTGGCACGCGGTGGGGCGAAACTTCGAGCGCGTCGCCAACCCTCGACCGCGCGAAGTCATGGAGGTGTTCCGGCTGGCGGCGTCATTTTTGGCGGTATACGTGCTCGATACGCTGAACGCGTTTCTGCATTCCGCGGACCCGGAAATCGATTGGCAGCACGTTCGGACCAGTCCCGAAACTCCGGAGCGTCAACGGACTCGAATTCGCTCGGTGGCGCGAAAGTTGTGGGAGAAGATGCAGGACCCCGCCGATGCGACGGTTCCCATCAGTCACGATGGATATCTCAAGTTGTGGGCGCTGCAAAAACCCCGGATCGAGAACTACGACGTGATCTTTCTCGACGAAGCGCAGGACACGAATCCGGTGACTCTGGAAATCGTGCTGGAGCAGGTCGCGCAAAAGTCAGCCGGACTGGTTCTCGTGGGCGACACTCATCAGAGCATCTATCGTTGGCGCGACGCGGTGGATGCGATGGAGCAGGCCTCGGGAATGGCGAATTTCCGGTTTCCGCTCACGGAGAGTTTTCGATTTGGGGGCGGAATTGCGCACGATGCCACGATTTTGCTCAATGAACTGAAGGGCGACCGTGTGAAGCTGGTCGGGAGAGGGGATTCCAGCGGCAAATCGTCCAGTTTTGCCGTGTTGGGACGAACCAACGCCACCTTGATCGCGGCGGCCGTGGAGAAGGCGCTCGACGGGATTCCGATCCACTTTTCCGCGACGACGGCTCAGGCGAACTGGGATCCGTTCACGCCTTACAAATTCCAGATGACGCTCGATGTCTACCACCTCTGGAGCAAGCAACGCCATCTCGTTCGCGATCCCTACATCAAGAAGTTTTCCAGTTTTGATGAGGTTGAGGAACACGCTCGAGGGGAGGGGACGGGGGGGCACGGGCGAGATGTTGAGCTCGCCTTGCAGATCGAATTCGTGAAAGAGCAGGGCGACGACATTCCCGGTTTGCTGGAGTTGTTGCGAAAGCAGAGTTGTGGCCCCAATGAGGCGAAACTGGCGTTCAGCACGGTTCATCGCGCCAAAGGCAAGGAATGGGATGCGGTCCGCCTGCTCGACGATTTTCTCGATCCCAACGACGAGGAGTTTCTCAAGAAAGGGGATCCCGAGGTTGTCGCGGAGGAGTCGAACATTCTCTATGTTGCGGTGACGCGGGCTCGAAAGAAGGTGATGTATCCCGAGGAACTCTACGAGTGGTTTGCCAGCCTCACCGCTCCATCGGTCGAAACGAGCCACCGCATGGAACCCCGTGCGTCGGGGCGAAATGAGGGCTCGAACGAAGCGCCATCCGCGACATCGACGCCGAAACCCGCAGGGACGCTGAGCTTGAAATCGGTCGCACGCCGAATCGCGGCAAAGCCCTTGAAAAAGCCGACCTCCAGCTTGCTTCCCAAGTTGCAGAAGACGCGCGAGACCTATTCCCGGGCCTATGAACCGTGGGATCACGCGGAAGACAAGCTGCTCGGCCAGGCTTATCTTCGCACGCAAAGTGTTGAAGCCCTGTCCAAGCTGTTCCGGCGCCAACCCAAAGCGATTAGCAAACGCATCCTCACGCTGAAACTGACGGTCGGGTAGCGCTGACGATCCGCCAGTTTCGCCAGCTTTGCGGATTCCGGATCGCCACCTCAAACCCGGCTTTCTCCAGTTTGGCGCGAATTCCCGGCAGGATGAACGTGTGATAATACATCACGAATTGGGGCTTGATCAGCGCGTTTCGCACTCGCATCGCCGTGTTGAAACTGTGGGTGAACCAAGCCGTGGGCGTCCAGGGCTCGGGGCGAAAGCTCGTGACAAACAGGAATCGTCCTCCCGGTTTCAACGCCTGAAACACCTTCGCGATCAGCAGATCCTCTTCTTCATCGACGAAGTGTCCCAGCGCGCCAAAACACGTCGCGATGTCGAACTCACCATCAAATTCCATCTCGCGGACGTCGCCGTGGATGAGCTCCAACTCGGCATCGCCTGGATCCACATTGACCTCATTCAACATTCCCTGGCTGAAGTCGATTCCCACCATTCGCTGTTTCACGCTTGGTGCCAGCATCCGCAATCCGGCTCCGGTCCCGCAGCAAACATCCAGGGCGCATTCCACCTCACCAACCATTGGGCCGACGGCTTCCAGCATCCAGCTTGGCGTCAGATACGGGGTGTATTCGAACTTCGGCGCGAGCATGTCATAACCCCGCTCCGTCGACGAAAGCGCCTGACGGGCTTGCTCCATAAAAGTGGGGCCTTTGGGATGAAACATTAGCGGATGTAGCGTCGGATCTCGAACTCGGGGTGCGTTTCCACCACTTCGGCGAGTTGAAATTCCTCTTCGAAAGGCGGCAGAAACGTATCTCCCTCGTATTCCGCGAAAACGTAGGTCAACAAGACCTCGTCGCAGCGCGCGAAAAAGTAATCGTAGATCATTGCTCCGCCGATCACGTAAACGTCCGTTTCCAGGCTCAGCTTCTCCAAGTCATCGGGATGCCGGATCAAATCAACTCCTTCGGGCACGGATTCCAGGCTGCACGAAAGCACGATGTTTCGCCGTTTCGGCAGCGGTCGCCCGATCGAATCCCACGTTTTGCGTCCCATCAGGATGGCGCTTCCGGTCGTGGTCCGCTTGAAGAACTTCAGATCGTCCGGCAGTTGCCAGGGGAGCCCGCCATTGCGACCGATCACACGATTGGCGGCCATGGCGACGATGGCGATGGTTCGAGGGGCGGGCATACCTTTCTCTATCCGTGTTCCTGCCCGGATTTCAAATCGCAATCGAGTTGGCCTGGTCCGGGGCTGTCGGGAACGACTCCGTGTCCGGTTTTTGAAACGGGAGCTTTGGGGAGTGGTTTCACTGACCAGGCGAACTTCACCCGCCCATTCAGTTTGCCCATTCCAAGAGGATCTGGAGCCATTTGGAAGCCTGGCCGGAAAGTTTTTTCAGAAATTCATAAAGAAATCCTTTACAACGGTGACGGTTTTGTCATAGAATTACCCCGAACTCCAGCAATGGAGTGGAACCCTTCGGTGCTCGGCACCTCCTGCCCAACCTGCCTCCTATTGCCAGCCGAGGGGTTCATTCCTTTCAACTTAGGCCAAGCGAAAGCTTGGCCTAAGTTATTTTGGGCCCGCCGTATGAAAAGGAATATGCACGTAAAATCGGCTCGTCGCGATGTAAAATTTGTTCATTTTTGGTTAATATTCTTGCTGCCACTCACTGATGTTACGGTGTAGTTGGTAAATTCAATAAAAAGGAGTGCCCGTGAAAGATACGGAATCGAAGCAAAAGAGGATATACAGGGTTTTCCTCCTCGAAGATCATGAGTTCATGCGAGGAGGGCTTAGGGCTTTTCTGAGTATCGAGCCACAGCTTGAAATCTGTGGCGAAGCTGAAAGGCTGGAAGGTGCGACCGAAGCCATTTTTGAATCCAAAGCCGATGTCGTCATTTTGGATATCGCTCTGCCCGATGGAAGTGGGCTGGAGTTCACCAAGGATCTCCGAAACGCCGGGTTCGAGGGGGCGATTCTTGCCCTGACCATGCATCCTGAGTCACTCTACGCCAACCGCATGCTGCAGGCAGGTGCGAACGGTTACGTGACGAAGAGTGATAAACAGGAACTTGTTTTGGAGGCGCTTTACGAAGTGCTGAAAGGCAATACTTATGTCAGCAATGAGTGGAAGGTTCAGCAGGCGAAGCAAGGAATCCAAAGCGATCGGACGGAGAAAATGGAACAGGCTGAGCAGTTGACGGACCGGCAGATTCAGATTTTGGAACTGATGGGGGCGGGCCTTCCGACTCCTAAAATTTGTGAGCGTCTGAATATCAAGACTGCAACGGTGAATGTGCAGCGCATGCGGATGAAAGAGCGGCTGGGAATTTCTGACCTGAGCGAACTCACCCACTTTGCGGTGGTGCTGTTCGGTCAAAATCCGTGAAACTGCCGTACGGCCAAATCGGCCGCTGCTAGACCGCGATCGGCGCTTTGATTGTCGGGTGTGGATCGTATCCGACCAGCTCAAAATCCTCGAATCGGAAGTCGTCGATCTCTTTCACTTTCGGATTGATTCGCATCGTGGGTAAATCGCGGAAATCGCGCGCGAGTTGCTCCCGTGTTTGATCCAGATGGTTCTGGTAGAGATGTAAATCGCCAAACGTGTGGACGAAATCGCCGGGTTTCAGCTCGCAAACCTGGGCGATCATCATCGTGAGCAATGCGTAGGAGGCGATGTTGAAAGGAACGCCGAGAAACAAATCCGCACTTCGTTGGTAAAGCTGACAACTCAGTTCGCCATCGTTCACATAAAACTGGAACATCGTGTGGCATGGCGGCAATGCCATTTTCGGCACGTCCACCGGGTTCCAACCGCTGACGATGTGGCGGCGACTAAATGGATTGGTCCGAATCCCCTCGATCAATTCCGCAATTTGGTCGATTGGCTCCGCGTCGGGGGCGCCCTGCCAGCGACGCCATTGCTTCCCATACACCGGACCCAAATCACCATTTTCGTCGGCCCATTCATCCCAAATCGTCACCTTGTTTTCACGAAGATAGCCGATGTTCGTATCGCCCTGCAAAAACCAGAGCAACTCGTGGATAATCGAGCGCAGGTGCAGCTTCTTCGTGGTCAGGCAGGGAAACGTGTCCCGCAGATCGAATCGCGCCTGGGCGCCAAACACGCTCAGCGTGCCAGTTCCCGTGCGATCATCGCGTGACTTTCCCTCGTCCAGAACCAGGCGCAAAAGGCGGTGGTATTCTCGCATGAGGATGAGGTTAGGCCAAAGCTGGGAGCTATTCCACTTTTCTCAAGGGAATCCCGCAACTCGGCGAAAAGGCCTGGGTTTAAAGGGCATGAAGAACTTGATTTCAGCCTTCTTTTTCGTCCTGGGACTGGGGGCATTTTCCGCGCAGGCACAGCAACTACCACTCAATCAACCGGTCCCGGACGTGACCGCATATGATGCTGATGGGAATGCGTTTTCGTTTCGGGACAACCTGAAGGGCGAGACATCAGTGGTTGTTTTTGGCTGCCTCACTTGACCACCGTTTCTTCGAAACGTCCCCGGTCTGGAGACGGTTTATCAGGATTACTCGGGAAAAGGGGTCAAGTTTTACTACGTCTACAAGGCGTTGGCGCACCCGGAGCGGGATGGCTTCGTTCAGCCACTGACGTTGGAGGAGCGGCTCATGCACGTGAAGGAAGCGGCTCGCCGGTTGTCCACGCAATGGACGTGGTTGGCGGATGCGCCGGATAATCAGATAAAGAACGCATTTGGGAACCGAAACAACTCGGAGTTCGTGATCGATCCGGAAGGGACGATCGTTCGTGCCCGGACGTGGAGCAATGAGGAGGCGCTGCGTAAGGATTTGGCGGCGATGGTCGGAAGCGTGGAGACGCCGACGAAGGTGGCGGATCTTGAAATGAAATCGCTTCCCGCCGAGCGCGATGGGGCGATTGCGACCAATGTGGTGCCGAGGGTTCCCGCTCCCGAGGGCGCCAAACCGCTCAAGGTTACCGCGTCCGGCGACGGCCCGTTCTATCTGAAGCTGCGGGTTGAGGCGAACCCGGATTTGCTGCGAACCGGGACGGGAAAAGCGAGACTGGGCTTTTGGCTGGACCCGATTCATCAGGTGCATTGGAACAACCTGGCGGAACCCCTGAAGTTTCGGGTGATTGCGGAGAACGGAACCACCGTCGAACCTGCGATCGGCACGGCTCCGAAAGTCGAGGTGGAAGCGGACTATGATCCTCGCGAATTCGCCGTAGAGATTTCCGGCGCGAATCGGAGCATGCCGATCAAGGTCGAGGTGAGCTATTTTCCCTGTCATGACGTCGACAAATGGTGCCGGGCGGTCACTCAGGAGTTTTCCATCGTTTTGGAGGAAGATCGACACGCTGGAAAGCCATCATCCCAGATGAGAGGGCGAGGGACCGGAGGAAAAGGCCCGGCGGGAAGCCGGGGCCCGAACCCCGAGCGGTTTCTTGCCAGAGCAGACGCAAATGGGGACGGAAAGATTGCCAAAAGCGAGGCACGGGGAAAGATGGGGGAACGCTTTGACCAAATGGATCTGGACAAGGACGGCTTCGTGACTCTGGAAGAGATGAAGCGGCATTTCTCGAATCGCTAGCACGGTTTCTCTTTTGTCATAACCTCTTGTGCTGATTGTAGATCCATTCGGCGAGATCCGTCGTTGACGAGAGCCTACCTTTGACGTAACCCGTTTGAGCCCGCATTCTGGCGGGTTCTTTTGGCCGATTCCGAGTAAAATGTTGGCCCAGGAGGCTCCGCCAGCAATGGGGACGCGTCTTGAATCGGGCGAATCATGCCCTCAATTCCTTGAGCAACATCATTGATGAATCGGAAACTACTCCCACATTATCCACATGTGCAGGGCAGCCTGCACCAGCCTAATTTGGAACGTGATGCCTGTGGCGTCGGCGTGGTAGCCCACGTCAAAGGCGAACGGAGCAACAAGATCCTGGAATATGGATTGGTCAGTTGTTGCAATGTGATGCATCGCGGGGCGATGGAGGCTGATGGGAAGACCGGCGATGGCGCCGGCGTCCTGACCCAATTGCCCTACAAGATCCTGTTGCCTGCGGCCGAGGCCATGGGCGTGAAGCTGGACGACGAGAAGGAACTTGGCGTAGGCGTATTCTTTTTGCCACAGGACGCGGAATGCCGGACCAAGGCAAAGGTGATGACGGAGGGAATCATCCGGCAACACCAGATCGAGGTGATCGGCTGGCGCGAGGTGCCAGTCAATCCCGATGAATTGGGCGAGAAGGCTCGCAAGACCATGCCGGTGATTGAGCAACTGCTGGTGAAGCGCGGCGCGGACATGGACGAGAAGAAATTTGAGCGGAGCCTCTATATGACGCGCCGGGAAATCGAGCGAAAAATGAGGGAGGAGATTCCCGACCTTTACATCAGTTCCTTTTCCCATCGCACCATTTCCTATAAAGCGTTGGCTTTGCCTCCGGCGATGCGGAAGTTTTATGCGGATTTGACGAATCCCGACTACGAAACGGGGATTTGCCTCTATCACCAGCGATTTTCCACCAATACGTTTCCAAGCTGGCCTCTCGGACAGCCCTTCCGGATGTTGGCTCACAACGGTGAGATCAATACCGTGAGAGGCAACCGCAACTGGCTCAATTGCAGCGAAAAGGACTTCAAGAGCGATGTCTGGGGGG
Source organism: uncultured bacterium (assembly GCA_963977015.1). Taxonomy (GTDB): domain Bacteria; phylum Verrucomicrobiota; class Verrucomicrobiia; order Verrucomicrobiales; family DEV007; genus JBCDHN01. The sequence continues at coordinate 36,478 of CAXBMO010000011.1, forward strand.
ATGAGATCGATCTCATGACCGAAGTGGTGCATTCCGATGATTCGGATTCGGCCAGCCTCGATGCCGCTTTGGAGCTGCTCGTCCTTTCGGGACGCAGTGTGCCTCACGCGATGGCGATGTTGGTTCCTGCCGCTTGGCGAATTGACCCGACCACGCCAAAACCAGTTCAGTCCTTTTACGAATATCATCGCTGCTTCCAGGAGCCTTGGGATGGTCCCGCCTCCCTCGTGTTTACCGATGGCCGAGTGGTCGCGGCAACGCTTGATCGCAACGGGTTGCGTCCATCTCGCTTCAAATTGACGGAAGACGGCATCTTTTCGCTTGGATCAGAGGTTGGCACCATCGGACTGGATGATGAGAAAGTGATCCGGAAGGGGCGGCTTGCTCCCGGCCAGATGATCTGCGTAGACACGATCGACGGAGTGTTTTATTCCGACGACGAAGTGAAGGATGCGCTTGGTGCGAAGCAACCCTACGGGAAGTGGCTGGAAGAAAACCGGGTTCACTTCAGCGAGTTGGTCAGCTCTGAGCCGCAGGCGCCAGAGGGTGACCTGGATGTGATGTCCCTGACGCAGAAGCAGGTGACCTTCGACATCAACAAGGAGGAGGTGGGAGAGATTCTCGCGCCCATGCTGAAAACCGGCGCCGAGGCGATTGGATCGATGGGAGACGATGCCGCGTTGAGCATCCTTTCCAGCCGGCCGAAACTTTTGCTGACCTACTTCAAGCAGCTGTTTGCCCAGGTCACGAATCCGCCGATCGATCCGATCCGCGAACGGCTCGTCATGTCGTTGAACGTCAATCTTGGCTGGCAACGCAACCGTCTGGTTGAGAGCCCTGAGCACGCCAGAATGGTTCACCTGGCTTCGCCGTTTTTGCTCGATCATCAGTTGGAGAAGCTGATGAATTTGGAAGGGTTTCCATCCCGCAAAATTGATATCACCTGGCCCGTCAGCGAAGGTGCGGCCGGGCTCGAGAAGGCGATCGACCGAATCTCGCGGGAAGCCGAAGAAGCGGCCGATGCCCACAACCCGATTTTGGTGCTGTCTGATCGAAACGTGGATCACGAACATGCCCCGATTCCCGCAATCATGGCAGTTGGTGCGGTTCACAACCACCTGAACCGGGTTCACAAGCGGATGTGGTTGAGCATTGTGATCGAGACTGGAGAAGTGCGGGACACGCACTCCGCTGCCACCATGTTTGGTTTTGGCGCGCAGGCGATCGTCCCGTATTTGGCTGTGGACACCATTCGCGAAGCGTTGCAGAACGATCCCCGGAAAAAATTGGGTGAGATCAGTTATGTTGACGGGGTGAAGAACTACCTTTCTGCCTTGGAGAAAGGTGTGCTCAAGATCATGAGCAAGATGGGGATCAGTGTGCTTTCCAGCTACCAGGGCGCTCAAATTTTTGAGGCCGTTGGTGTGGGCTCGAAAGTCATCGATCGTTGCTTCACGGGAACCTCTTCCAAAGTTGAGGGAGTCGGATTTGAAGAGATTGCGAACGAGACGCTTGACCGCCATCGCCAGGCTTTTGGCAAGGCTGTGCCAGGCGGAGAGGAAGTTGCGCTGAAGCTCGACGATCCGGGTTACCTGAAGTTTCGGCGCGATGGTGAGCGCCACGGGATGCCAAACCCGATCATCAAAAATTTCCACACCTTCATTAAATCGGGCGATCCGGTTCAGTATGAACAGTACGTCGAAGACCTGAAGTCGCACCATCCGGTCGCGCTGAAGGACGTGATGGATTTCAATTCGCCCAATGACCCGATTCCGGTCGAAGAAGTGGAGCCGAAGGAAGAAATCTTGCGACGCTTCACCACCGCAGCCATGTCGCTGGGCGCGTTGAGCCCGGAAGCGCATGAGATGCTGGCCGTGGCGATGAACCGGATTGGGGGACGTTCCGATTCCGGAGAGGGAGGAGAAGACAGTCGCCGATTTACGCGCTACACGGAAGAAACTGCCAAGGATACGATTTTCGAGGCTGGAGATTGGGGGAATTCCAAGATCAAGCAGGTCGCTTCCGGTCGTTTTGGAGTTCACACCCATTACCTGGTCAACGCCGAGCAGTTGGAGATCAAGATGGCTCAAGGCGCGAAGCCGGGAGAAGGTGGTCAACTGCCGGGTGACAAGGTGAATGAGCTGATCGCACGACTTCGGCACACCCAGCCGGGCGTGACCCTGATTTCGCCTCCTCCTCACCACGATATTTACTCGATCGAGGATCTCGCCCAACTGATTCATGACCTGAAAGAAGTGAACACTTCGGCAAAGGTCGTCGTGAAATTGGTTGCGGAAGCCGGAGTCGGCACCGTTGCCGCAGGTGTCGCCAAAGCGAATGCGGACGTCATCCTGATTTCCGGACACGACGGCGGAACCGGCGCGTCTCCGATCAGTTCGATCAAGCACGCGGGGCTTCCCTGGGAACTCGGTCTCGCCGAAGCTCAGCAGGTTCTCATGCTGAACAACCTGCGCGAACGGGTGATTCTTCGGACCGACGGCGGCATGCGCACCGGGCGCGATATTGTTCAGGCCGCGCTTCTTGGCGCTGAGGAATACAACTTTGGCACGATCGCCATGATTGCCATGGGTTGCGTTTACGTTCGGAAATGTCACCTCAACAACTGTCCGGTTGGCGTCGCGACTCAGGATCCCAAGTACCGCGCCAAATTCAAAGGCGAGGTGGAGCATGTCGTGAATTTCTTCAATGCCGTGGCTGAAGACGTCCGTCGGCACCTGGCTCAACTTGGAGTTCGCAAGATGGATGAGATCATCGGGCATCCTGGATTTCTCAAGCAGCGGGAAGTGCCAAATCATCCCAAGGCGAACACACTGAACCTGGGCGCGATCCTCAAGGATGTCGCCAAAGACGTGGGTGAAGATTTGCCTCGCGCCCATCGTTGGGAGCGGAACGACGGTTTGCATGCGGAAGCGCTCGACGTCCGGATCATCAAGGATGTTGCGCAAACTCTGGAAGACGGAAAGACCCCCATTTCCAAGAGTTATCCCGTGGTTAACACCAACCGGAACGTTGGCACGCGATTGGCGGGTGAAGTCGCCAAAAAATGGGCCAATCACGGAATTCCGGATGGCACAATTGATCTCCAGTTTTCCGGAAGTGCAGGTCAGAGTTTCGGCACCTTCCTGTGCGGTGGAATTCGCATGACGCTGACTGGCGAGGCGAATGACTACGTTGGCAAAGGCATGTGCGGAGGTGAGATTATTCTCAAAGCTCCAGAGAAGCGCGGCTTTGTTCCTGGTGAAAACTCCATTCTTGGAAACACCGTGATGTATGGTTCAACCGGCGGGAAGCTTTTCGCCAATGGCCGGGCCGGAGAACGTTTCTGCGTTCGCAACTCTGGTGGAACCGCAATCGTTGAAGGCGTGGGAGACCACGGGTGCGAATACATGACGAATGGTTTTGTGGTGATTCTCGGTCGCACCGGAAAGAACTTCGGAGCCGGCATGAGCGGGGGCACCGCCTACATTCTGGATCGGAAAGACCGTTTTGATACGCTGATCAACCCGGAGATGATTGAAGTGGTCGATCTTGAGGACGAGGCAGACATCGCGGCGGTCAAAGCTCTCATCGAGCAACACCGCGACTACACGAACAGCGAACGTGCCGAAGAGGTGCTTTCTGACTGGGATGCGTCGCTCAAGCTCTTCCGCAAGGTTCAGCCCAAGAGAAAGGCCGCCCCAGAGAAAGCTGAAGAGCCAACGAAGAAAGCCGCAGTCTAGGCCAGGCCCAAGAACACATTCCTTCTGGCGAAGCTCTACTGGCCTGCCGGAACCGTCTGATCTTGCACGATGGTTCCCGTGCCCAGGAGTTGCTGTGCGAGGAAGGTTTCGACCAGCTTTTGAATGGCCGGGCCAAACCCTCGGCCGTGTCCGCCATCCTGTACCGTCACGAACGTGGCGCTCACACCACTGGCTTCCAGCTTCTTCTCGAAATCTACGGATTGAGGGTAGGGGACGAGGTCGTCTTTGGTGCCGTGGACGATGAGCGTCGGTGCGTCATCTGCGGTCACATGTGTGATGGGCGAAGCGTTGTTCGCCCGATCCTTGTTTGCTTGAATGGCGCCACCAATCAGGATCGATTCGGGTGAATTCGGAGCATTGTGATCGATCTTGCTGGGGTGATCGTTCATCGTGAGTAACTCGGTCGGTCCATAGTAGTCTACGACGCAGGCAACGTCGCTCGATTGGCCGGTATGCGGACCAATGGTTCCCTCCAGATCGGCGACTCCGTGGCTGACCCCCAACATCGCAACCAAATGGCCGCCGGCGGAGGAACCCCAGACCGCAATTCGGTCAGGATCCAGATTGTATTTTTCAGCGTTGGCGCGAATCCAGCGAATCGCGGCTTTGCAGTCGTGAATCTGAGCGGGCCACGGGGCCTCGGTGCTCAATCGATACCCGATCGAAACGCCCGCATAGCTGCCCGTTGTCGCGAGCCGGGCTACCTTGGTGCCGTTGCTTTTGTCGCCTGCCTTCCATCCTCCTCCATGAATCCAGCAAACCACGGGAAGTGGATCGTCTCCGAGCTCCTTGGGGAGATACAAGTCCAGCTTTTGCTTGGGATTGTCGTTCCCCGCGTAGTCCAGATCGGAAAGCTTTGTGAACTGATCGTTCCCGACATTTCCGCGTTCCGGACGAGCCGGATCATTCCGTTTCGTCACCGCAAGGTGCTCTTCCAGCGAAATCGCGCCGTCCTTGTTCGTGTCGACGCGTTCGAAGTTCTTCTGGAGAGGCTGGGGCAACTCATCCTTGGTCAACTTGCCATCCTTGTTCCGGTCCCAATTTGTGAATCGGCGATCCGGTTCCACTTGGGCGAGGCCGGAGAGGGGAAAGGCGATGGCGAGAAGAAGTAACGAGAGATGGGGCTTCATGAGATAGGGGTTAAAACTGAAGAAAGCGGTCAAAGTTTCGCAGCAAACCGAGAAAAAGCGGGATGGAACCGTTGCTAACGGTCACTCTGCCGACAGTGGAATCGAGACTCCGACTTCAGCGGAAAACTGGTTCAGCCATTCGCGTCGCCCCTGCTCGGGAACGTCGAGCGAACGGATGGTTGGTTCTACGTCAGGATACCCTTCGACTTCATCCTGGCTGTCAATCATGCGTGACGTTCCCGCCAACGCCTGGCTTACGATTCGGGCGTCCGTTGCGTCGCGATCACCGGGTCTGGCGCCAACCCTTCTCGCCACATGCCAGAGCGTTTGGGCCTCACCGATTGGCTCCAGCCCTTCCGGCCACAGGGGCGGTTCCGGCAAGGTATCGAATGGCTTTCGCAAGACGGGAATCGTTTGGCCGTCGCGGTTGAACCCAACATTCCCCCGGAAGTGAGCCGACGCGATTCCTTCAAACACGGCGGAAGACAATTTGGTATCCTCGCCAAACAGAACGATGTTTCCCACCACGGAAAGCACCGGCTGTCCCTCTCCGTAAGCAGGGTCCAGTCCCACATGAATCGAGCGTTGGCCTGGATTTGCGATCACGTTGTTGACGATGACGCCGGACGTTCGGGGCTGGAAAAGCGGATTGCGCTCCACGTTGCTGCAATAGAGATTCCTCACGAGGGCAACTTGCTGAGTTCCGCCGAAAATGAGGGAACCTTTCGAGTGCGGTCCTTTCGCATGGGTCGAGTCGTTCAGCCCCTCGGCGATGATGCAATTGCGGACGAAAAGGCGGTGACTTGGAATCCCGTCTTCAGGTTTGTAGGACGTCGGGGAGATGCCTTCATCCACGCACCACGTTACCGAACAGTGATCGATCCAAACGTCGGAAGGTCCCCGCGTCGTGGTGATCCCGTCAGGTTCCCAGCCGCTGCGTTTTGCCTTGCCAGCATCACCGGGGCGAATTCGCAAGTGTTGGAGGACCACCTGACTTTCCCGAATTTCCAGGCCTCCCTTGATGAGGGTGATTCCGGGGCTGGGGGCGGTCTGGCCGGCGACGACGATCTGGGGATGGCGAATCGATAGGCCTCGTTCCTTGAGGTCGATGACCCCGCCGACTTCAAAAATGACCAAGCGGGGACCTTTCTGTTGCAACGCATCGCGCAGGGTTCCACGGCCTTCGCCTTCCAGGGAGGTCACCCGGTAGACCGTTGCCTGATCAAGCTCAAATCCAACATCCGGTAGTAGGTTCTCCTGCCACTGCCAATCCTCTTGCTCCGCATTGGAAGGCAGGATTGTGCCTTGGAGGAATAGTGAGAAGAGAGGCCAAAGGAAGTTGAGGGGTTTCGTCATATCTACAAACGGGGGTGCAGAGGAATTTGTAGAGGGGAGGGGAAGCGTTGTGAAGCGATTTTCAAAGCGTGGAGCGTCTTGAACCCTGATTGGGGTTGAATAATGCAGTTTCGCCCCTGAATTGTAAGAGACTTCTCGTCGAAGCCGACAATCGTCAGCAACGAAGTCACCTTCATGAAAGCCAGACGACGCAGACCTCGTTGGGCCCGGAACCTGGGTCACACGCTCTATCTCGTGCTTGCGATCATTGCGATCGTGGCCGGGGTGGTCCTGTTTCCGCTGCCCATTCCCGTGGGGCTACCATTGATTGCCATCGGCCTGGCGCTCTTGCTGCGATCATTTCCCGCAGTCCGGCGTTGGGTGCGGCGGCGCGCTTCCCGCGTCCCCATTCTGGCGAAGGCGTTGACTTACCTTTCTCCATCGCGAACCCGCTCCGTTCGCTCAAGTGGAAGCGCTTAGACGCGAGTTCGCAATCCTACTCGTAATTCGCGCGGATCCAGGCGGCCCAGTCGCGATAGCGTTTGGCTTGAAGATCGTTGAAGTGGACTTCCACGTTGTAGGCGATCAGGCCCGTTGACGTTGCGCCGCTGGGAAGCGGGGAGGCAGATTCCTGAAAGGAACTGTCGAGTTCAATCAGTTGGGACCATGTCGCAGTCAATCGGGCCAGGGTTGCCTTCGCTGCGGCCTGGTTCTCGGACGGAGTGATGAGTTGGATGGCGGATTGCAGGTCTGCTTCGGCTTTCGAGAGGTTCTCTCTGGCTTGTTTGACCTTGCGGAAGGCTTCGGCTCCGGGAGCTTCCTGGCTGAGGCCGGAAGCGGCACTGACAAGGAGAATGACGGCAATGGTGAGGGCGCAGCTTTTCATGGGGTTTCAGGTAAGACGGCCCATCGGGCAATCTATTGGAAGGAAGCGGCGTGATCTACCGCGGATCAAAGAGCGGCGTGGTGCTCGTATCGCGATACCCGTAGCGCTGGAGCCAAAGATCGACCATTTCGATGATCTTGGGATCGGGGTGACGGTTCCATCCAAAATCCGTCCAGGTAATTCCCTGGTCATATCCTCCATTGCCACCGGAGGCCTTGAGCCGTTCCCCTTCCTGAATTTGGCTGAGATTTGCCGCGACGTCCTTCCACAGGGAGCCCGCCCGCGGAATGCCAAAATCCTGCGATAGGCCATAGGTGGAGTCCGGATCCGTACTCAGTTTGGTGAGCACGCGTTTAACGATGTGGCGGACCCAACGGATCTTGTGATTCGCGGCCGCAGCTTTATCGGTATAGGAAGAATGGGTGACCAGGCAGGCGGTAACCCCCCGGGTTTTGATGGGGTTGGGGTTCGCAAAGAGGAAGTTGTAGGCATTGGCCGGAATCTCGGTTTTGACATAACCACCAAACTCGTCACGGTTCGAATCCACGATTTCGTCGGCCACGTCGCCGAAGGGGAGAAGAACCAGTTCGCCAACTTCTTTTTCGACCACATCAACCGTTTGTCTCCCCAGGATGTTGCGCTTCTTCACCTCTTCCTGAATTTGCTTCAGCCCAAAGCGTTCCAACGCGGGAAAGGGAACGCCTCCAATCAGAATGACGGCATCCAAATAGCGCTCTCCATTCTGCGATGCGTTCTTGGGGCGAGGTTTGGTCAGGAGGTCGAGAGCGGCATCCCTCGAATAGTATTTCTTTTTCCAAACCCCTGAAATCATATCGGGCTCGCGAAGAAACATTTCCTCCAGCAAGGTGCAGGTGATGGCGGTTCCGGATCCCATTGCCCCGATATTCACCACGGCGCCTTTGTTGAAGAGATCGGCGAGGTCTTTGTATTCGCCCTTGGACTCCTCGCGAATCACAATGTGAATCGCTTCGGTGTACAAAGGCAGGATCAGATTGATATCTTCCTTAATTTTTGCCCAGATCTGTCGAATCTCATTGTCGACTTTGCCGTGATACTTGGTGAGATGATTGACGTCACTATGTTGTTGGGCGTAATACCAGATATCGCTCTGCACGATGGCCAGTTGCACCTCATCCTCGGTCCGGAGTCGTTTAATACTGTCGAAGCTCCCCTGGGTTGCGAAGACGTTCAGTTTGATCGCCGGGTTGTTGACCTTGTCTTCCGGATCGCCAAAGCGAATGCACATATCGCTGATATCTTCGGCGAACCGAACATAGATGCCGGAGTGCGAACCGCTCGCGATTCCCGGGTTTACTCCGCGAACCGGTTTGACCGCTCCCGGGTATTCCGAAAGCTTCACACTCGAAAGGGAGGTTTGCGCCTGGGCGGAAGTTGAAAGGATCAGGGTGACGACAAGATGGCCGAGAACAGAGAAGGCTCGAGTTTTCATGGCAGTATTCGTGGAAGGCCTATTCGAGGTGTTTGCCTCGGAAGAATGAACTCCTAACGTTGTTAGTGTGAGGGATGGGAGCCTTTCCGTCAATCTCGAGATTCCGCAGCCACGTGCCGGAAATGTCAAAGTTGGCTTGGGAGTGGCGTTAGGGGCTGAGCCTCATTTTGTTCCAGCAATTCGTTTCCCGATCCAGCTCAAACGCAATTCGATCGTGAAGCCGGCTGGAACGGCCTTGCCAGAACTCGATCCGAGTGGGGCGCAGGACATAGCCGCCCCAGAATGGGGGCCGGGGAACCTCGCCGCTTTCGGGATACTTGGCCTTGAACTCCGTTTCCCGGTCTTTCATCCATTCGCGATTCGGGATCACCTCACTTTGTGTTGAAACCCAGGCGCCGATTCGGCTTCCGTAGGGGCGGCTCTTGAAATAACGGTCACTTTCCTCATCGGGTAGTTTTTCCGTGACGCCGCGAACGCAGACCTGGCGCTCAAGGGTTTCCCAATAAAACGTGAGCGCTGCGGATGGGTTTTCCGCCAGATCGCGACCTTTCCGGCTTTCGAAATTGGTGAAGAACTGGAAACCGCGTTCGTCCAGCCCCTTCAGCAGGACGGTTCGGGCAGAGACTTGGCCGCTGCCGGACACCGTCGCTAGCGTCATCGCGTTGGGATCGATCAACTTGGCTTTCGCCACTTCATCAAACCACGCCCGAAAGAGCTGAATCGGGTCATCACCGACATCGGCCACGTCCAGTTGGTCGCGCTGATAATCAGTTCGGAGATCGGGAAGGTCTTCGCTCGGGATGACGGCTTTTGGCATGATCGGGTTTGATTACGTTGTATTCGTGCTAGTGTCTACGATCTCACCTTTTCATGCAAGCTGTGAACCAACCGTTAGCTTCCTACGTCGATCAGATTTTGATTACCCAGGGTCAGATCCACGAGCGGGTGGCTGAGCTGGGAACGGAGATCGAATCCCGGCACGAGGGTGGAGATTTGACGCTCCTGGTCATTCTTCACGGGAGCATTCTGTTCGCCGCAGATTTGATGCGGGCCATGTCGGTGCCGGTTTACCTGGAATCGTTTCGGGTTGCCAGTTATCACGGGGGAACGGCTAGTTCCGGGACGGTGAGCATGGAGCAGGCAGAGACCTTGAGGCATCTCAAAGGGCAGAATGTGTTGCTGGTCGATGACATTCTCGACTCGGGAAGAACGCTCCATGCGGTCAAGAGACTCTTGGAAGAGGAGATTGAAGCGGCCACCGTTCGGTCTTGCGTGTTGCTCGACAAAAAGGTGACTCGCTCGATGGATGCTGCGGCTGATTTTACCGGATTTGAGATCGAGGATGCCTTTGTGATTGGCTATGGGTTGGATTATCAGGGGAAATTCCGGAATCTGCCGTTTATCGGCACGCTGAAACCGGAATGCATCGAATCCTGACGCCGCCTTTCTTTGCGCTTCCCGTTTGGCTGAAGAAGTGCTAAGAACTGCCAACCATGCAGTGGTACTATCTGGACGAAAATCAGCGCCAAGTTGAAGCTTCGGAAGCCGATCTTCACGACTTGAGGATGCGTCGCGTCATCACGGATCAGACCATGATTTGGAACGAGACGTTGCCGGAGTGGGTTGAAATGGGGAGAGCCTTGCCCATGCAACTGGGGCAATACGAGGAACCGACCAAGGAAGAACTGGAAGAACTCATCAATCCCCTGGCAACCGCGGCTGAAAAGCATCCCCCGGCCAATTCCTCAGACACCAGGGTTTATGCCAGCGTCGTTGCGCAGAGTGCGGGCTGGATGAAATTTCTCGGGATTCTGGGCATCATCAATGGTGTCCTGCTCTGTCTGACCCTGATTGGAGCCGTCGTGGGGTGGATTCCCATTTGGATGGGCCGGATGCTGGTGAGTTCCGCGAATTCTGCGCAGGATGCCCAATCGACCGGTAGCCGGTTTGAAATGACGGACAGCCTGGAGAAAATGACGAAAGTTCTGAAGGTCAGTGCCGTCCTTACCCTTCTCGGGATCATTCTCGCGATCATTGGCGGAATTGTCGCCTTGGTGATCCAGGTCGGCTGAGTTGATTAGGAAAGCGCCACTTCCAGGTTTTTGCGAACCAGCCCTCCCATCGATTCGCAGGCATCGAACGCGCTGGTCTCGTGGTAATCGTTCAGTCCGCTTCGCAGTTCTTTCACCTTGTCCGGGCTCGATAGCTCATCCTGCTCCATTCGCTCCAGTAGATCGTTGAGGCGTCGGCCTTCGGCTTGAACCCGGCGGCTGATGAGCGTCCGCTCCTCCTGCTGATACTGCTTCATTGTGGGGTAGTTCAACAGCTCCGTGCAGAGCCGGACAACCTGGTTGTTCTCCTTGAAGAACTGCGGGAGATACATCCGATTGTTCCCCTCGTAACTTTGTTGATCGAAGTCGATCGCGCGGACGCGATACTGCGTTTGCTCAAAGTCCGGCGTCATGTCGATGACGTAGTTGTAGCTTCGCATATCGCCAAGAAGCCGCACGAAACAGCGCTCGTTGAACTTCACGAACTCCTTGGCCAGGCGAACTTCATCGAGGCGCCCGGGGGCGACATGATCGCGAATGAAGACATCACCTGGAATCCCCGCGATGTGTTCCTCAATCAGCGTTCCCTGATTCACCAGGTAATTCACCTGGTTGGGGGAGAGCGTCTGCTCCAGCTCCAATCCGTAAATCCGGGACGAATCGGGCACTTTCACGTAAAAATGGTCGTAGTTGTCGTTGAACTGGTTCACGACCCGAACGCGAAAAGGCTTGGAGTTCCCGAACTCGCAGAAATCGACCCGCTCAATGTAAATGTGCTCGATCAGGAAGGGGTCGCCGGTTTTCAGTTGGGAGTAAATGCGGGCGAGCAGGCTGTTCAGGTCTTCCCTCCGCGTCATGTTGTAGGATACCGTGTCCCAAAGCGTGTCGTTGCCATCGCGATCCGAGCAGGCGAAGGATGATTCGAATTCACGGAGCTTGTCATAGATCGGAGGCAGGTCCGATCCGCGTCCGTACTCGACGAGGTATTCCCACAAATGATCGGAAATTTGGAAAAACGGCTTTCGGTGAGAGATTTGGTTAAACCCGTCTCGCGCCGCTTGATCGGGAGCGGCGTGAATGGGTTTGTCCGACTCCTCGGTTCGTTTCCAGACCGTGGAATACATGGCATAGATTTCGTCGGCCGCGCCCTTGTCCCGCTGGGGTTCCCACTCCTCCTTGTCGAGCCAAATCCCGCCGCAATGGATGCAGCGGTCGACATGAAACGCCAAATCCCGACCCACGTTTGCCCTGACCAGGAGGTGGCGACATTCCGGACAGGTAAAGGCTTTCTTGCTATCGGTGGACGGCACCGCGGGTTCGCGATCTTGCTCGGGGAGGATGGTTTCGCCGCGATCGCTGACCCAGCGCCAATATTGGAACGACGGGATCCAATGCCCTTCGCATGCCCGGCATTGACGGGCGACGAGGCCGTGTTCGAGATCGATGCGTCGGGTTTTGGCTTTGCAGGCGGGGCACTTCATAGCGTGGAGTGGGCGGAAACCGCATTCAAAACCGCGTTTGCGCGCACGATTTTCGCCTGTGCGGCAACTTAGCAAAGGTTAGGCGGCCCGAAAATGAATTTCACGAAGCAGAATTGCGAAAATTTATGAAATATGAGAACTATTTTTGTGGCCACCTCTAGGTACCAGAGGTATTAGAACATGAACCAAGGAAAGGAGGTTGCCAGAATCGAGCTTTCTGCGCATCTCTTCGCTTTTCATTCACCAGAACAACACCGATTTCCACCCGAACCACTTCTTTATCATGTTCCAAGGAACTCAATCTGCATCACCCGCTGTCGATGGTCTTCAACTGCCCGGACTTCTCGCGCAAGAAATGTTCGACCTTAGCCAACTGGAAAAAGTTGAAGCTTGGATAAACACGCTGGGTTTTGGCGACTTTGGCCCTTGGCTCAGCGCAGGCATGATCCTGTTTTTCGGCTTTATCGTTTGTTGGGTGATTCAGAAAATTGTCGAAGGAATTCTCCACCACACTGAGCTGGATGAGAAAATCGCCGATGCCTTGGGCGTATCCAACGCGAACACGGAGCGGGCGTTCGGCACCTTCCTGTTTTGGTTCCTGATGCTTTTTGTCGTGATGGCCGCCATCAGCGCGGCGGAGTTGGGCGAGAACGTAACGCGTCCGCTCGAAAACATGCTCGCCGAGGTCACGACCTTCCTGCCGAAACTGCTTGGTGCAGGATTACTCGCGTTTGTTGCCTTCGCGGTCGCCACGATCGTGAAGAAGATCCTGGTCGGAATTTTGACGGCGACGCGGATTGACGAGCGTTTGGGACTGGGATCGGATCGACCACTGACGACGGCCATTACGACGATCGTCTTTTTCCTCATCATTTTGACGATCCTGCAGGGCGCGATCGAGACGCTTGGAATTCAGAGTATTTCAGAGGCGATCAACCCGATGATCCAGACGATTTTGAGCTACGTGCCCATTCTGTTTGGTGGCGCCGTGGTTCTGGCGCTCGGCATATTCCTGGCCTCGATCGTGAACAAGGCTTTGGGATCGACCCTGGCGGCGGCTGGCATTGACCGGATTCCCATGCGGCTCGGTTACGACGAGGAGATTCGGTTTCTCGGCCGTCCGCTTTCCGAGATGATCGCAAAGATCGTCGCCCTGACCATCATCGTGGTGATGGTGAAGCAGTCCATCAACATCATGAATCTCGTCGAGCTCAAAATCGTGGCGGACAAAATTCTCGACGTTTGGGGTGGGATCGTGATTTTCCTCGTCGGCGTTTTCGTTGCCGGCATGGCGAAGAAGGCCATCTCGAATCAGGTTTGGCGCGATGTCGCTTACTACGGCATTCTCGTCTTTGTCGGCGGGATGGCGCTGCAGGCGGCCAACCTCACGACCCTGAGTGATACCACGATCCAGTATCTGATGCAGGGCGCGATCATCGCAGCGGTTCTCGCCTTCGGAATTGGCGGCGGCATCGCCATTGGCCTCGGCGGTCGTTTCAAGGTCCAGAAGTACCTCGAAGACAAGCAACCGCCGACCAACTACGACTGATACGAGCGATCGACGTGGACGTAGCCACCATCGACGTGGATCAATTGTCCCGTGGTATGGCTCGAGCGCGGCGAAAGCAGAAAAACCGTCATTGCCGCGATCTCGTCCGTTGACGTCATTCGCGCTCCCAACGGAATCCGGGACTCGATCTCTGCTTTCCGGCTTTCCGGATCTTTCTGGGTTTGGAGCCAGTTCTCGTACATCGGCGTCCAGACCTCGGCCGGAATCACCGCATTGACCCGAACGTCGTCGTTCGCAAAATCCAGCGCCCATTCGCGGGTCAGGGCAATCAATCCGCCCTTCGCCGCTGCATACCCCGAAGTGCCACCCTGGCCGGTCATCGCGACTTTGCTCGCGATATTCACGATCGCGCCCTTCGACTGGCGTAACGCAGATGCCGCGTGATGGACGAGCCCGTAGGCCTGAACCAGATTTTTCTCCAGCGATTGGCGAAACGGCTCCGGACCAGCTTCAATCCCGACTCCATCATTGATCCCGGCGTTGTTCACGATTCCATCGATCAGGTCGAGCTTCTGAACTGCGGCGGAAACCTGGGAATCGTTCGTCAAATCGCAGACCACAGCCTCGATCCCAAGCTCCGAAGCCAGGTGCTCGGACCGAACCTCGTCGCGATCCAGAATTATCGGTTGGGCGCCTTCCTCAACGAGCTGACGCACAATCGCCTCACCAATCCCCGAAGCGCCGCCCGTAACGAGGTAGACTTTGTTCGATACCAAGAGATCCATGATCCAAGCACGCCCAAAAGAGGCCGCTTCGAAACTCTTTTTCCTTGATCCTCGAAGGCCAGCCCCGGCTCCGCGAGCCCTGCCCATTCTCCTGTGGAGGGCAGTAAAACGGGGCTCCGTCCCGTTCTTTGGTCGAGCGGCGGAGTCTTTGCGGGAACGGGACAGAGCCCCGTTTTACTCTTGAAGCTGGAACAACCGAAGACCATTTCATCGGCTGGAGCCTTGGCTGACCACCTGCGCGTTTTCGCAACTTCACCTTGCATGAAGCCCAAATTTGTTAATTTTGATGATCTATCAGGAATCTTAAATTGCGGATTCGGTCAGGATTTCCCGAATCGCTCTCACGTTCACCCCACTCACCCACGTTTCACTGACTCATGCTCGAATTCTGCGTTCTCGGAAGTGGTAGTGCTGGCAACAGTTCCCTGGTTCGATCCGGGAAAACCACGCTTCTGATCGATGCGGGCCTGAGCGCGAAACAGTTGGTGTTGCGGATGCAGGAGGTCGGTGTCAATCCCGATCACCTGGACGGGATCGTGCTGACCCATGAACACGGAGATCATACCCGCGGAATCGATGTGCTGTGTCGCAAGCGCAAGTTGGCGGTCTACTGCAACATCCGGACCCGGGAAGTGCTGCGTCCCAAAGTCGGGAGCGAGGTCTCCTGGCGGATGTTCGAGAGCGGCGATGCATTTCCGATCGGCGACATTCGGATTCAGAGCTTTTACATTCCGCACGACGCGGTCGAACCGATGGGGTTCGTCTTCGTGAATGGAGCGGGACGGCTCGGCCTGGTCAGTGACATCGGCCACGTCACCACCTTGGTCAAAGATCACCTCTCCGGGGTCGATACGCTCTTCGTGGAGGCGAATTACGACGATTTGATGCTCCAGAACGACACGAAACGTCCCTGGTCGACCAAACAACGGATTTCCTCGCGTCATGGTCACCTCTCGAATGCCCAGGCGGCGGAGTTGGTCTCGGAAGTCGAAAGCGAGAAACTTCATCGCGTGGTGTTGGGTCACCTGAGCCGCGATTGCAACGCGCCCGACGTCGCTATCGGCGCGATTCGCAAGACGCTCGAACAGCAGAGTCGCGGTGATGTCAGCGTGGAGTGCGCGGGTCAGAATGAAGTGATTCCGTTTCAACCGGTGCGGAAAGGCGGAATGCCGGTTCCGGTTCAGATCGCCGAGGAAAAGGAGCCGGTTCGCCCGAAAGCTCCCGCAACGCCGATGAGTCCGTGGCAGGCTTCCCAGCAGTCGCTGTTCGACGTTTGAAGCAGGGCGGCGCCAATCGAAAAGAGACCGGCTTGCGAATCGTGGAAGACGCGGGTTCACTGGTGTTGATGAAAAAACTCCTCTTCGCTCTTTCGCTGGTTTTTCTGGCGATCAATTTTGGCGCGGCTGCTGACCGCCCGAATATCATTTTCATCATGTGCGATGACCTCGGATATGGTGACGTCCAGTGTCTCGCGCCTGAAACGAGCAAGATCGCGACTCCGCATACGGATCAGCTTGCTGCGGAGGGGATGATTTTCACGGACGCGCACTCCGGTTCGTCGGTTTGCACCCCAACGCGCTATGGACTGATGACGGGGCGCTACAGTTGGCGGACCCGGCTGCAAAAGGGCGTCGTCACCGGTTTCGCGCCCTGCTTGATCGACGAGGATCGCCCAACGGTGGCGAGTTTCCTCAAGGCCCAGGGCTATCACACCGGAATCGTCGGGAAGTGGCACCTGGATTTCGAGTATCTCGATCCCACCTCCGGAAAACGCTACTCCCCGAAGCAGCACAAGTCTCCTCCGGTCGGTGCGAAGATTCCGGATGGCCCGATTCATCGCGGGTTTGACTATTTTCACGGATTTCATCACGCGCGAAACATGGAGGCGGTCATCGAGAATGATGAGGTGATCGCTCACGATCCGGAGGAGAACATGTTGCCGCGACTGACCAAAAAATCGGTGGAATACATCGCCTCGCGCGCCGGGAAAGAGGAGCCGTTTTTCCTTTATGTGCCGCTCGGTTCGCCGCACACGCCGATTGTTCCGACCGAAGACTGGAAGGGAAAAAGCGGGTTGGGCTCCTATGGTGATTTCGTGATGCAGACCGATAACGTGGTGGGAGAAATCTCTGCGGCGTTGCAGGAGCATGGTTTGGCGGACAACACGTTGGTGATTTTCACGAGCGACAATGGGTGCTCCAAAGCGGCAGATATCAAGGGGCTCGCGGAGCAGGGCCATATCGTGAGTGCCCATTTGCGGGGATCCAAAGCGGATATCTGGGACGGCGGGCATCGCGTGCCGTTTATTGTGCGCTGGCCGGGCAAGGTCGAGGCTGGTTCCCTGAACGATCAGCTCATTTGCCTGGTCGATTTCTTCGCGACGCTTGGTGATCTTCTCGACGAAGATATACCGGCGGGAAGTGCTGAGGACAGCGTCAGTTTTTTGCCTGCTCTTTCCAATCAGCCGATTGTTTCGACTCGGGCGGGAGTGATCCACCACTCCTACAGCGGGCACTTCGCCTACCGGCAGGGCAAGTGGAAGCTCGTCTTGGCCCGGGGATCCGGAGGGTGGAGCTCGCCCAATGAGAAGCAGATGCCCAAGGATGCTCCCAAGGCTCAACTCTACGACATGGAGAATGACATCGGAGAGACGACCAATCTTTACGAGAGCCAGCCGGAGACGGCTGACCGTTTGCTCAAGCAACTTGTCGCTGATGTCGAAAGCGGACGAAGCACCGACGGTCCGCCATCATCCAATGATGTCGAGAAGATCAATCTGTGGAAGAGCGAACGGGCGAAGAAGTGATTCCCAACCCCTGCACTGAACCCTATCACGACCATGGCAACGAAGTTTGAAATTCGCCCGATGACCGAAGCCGACTGGGATGAAGTCGGCGAACTCATCTATCTCTCGACCAACTACTGGTATGAAGCGAACGGACGTTCGCGGATCTTCGGTTGCGACCCGAAAGAGGCACAACTGTTCTGCCGGGTTTACGAGGATCTCGACCCGGGATGTTGTCTGCTCGCGATTCACCCGGATTCGAAACGCATCATCGGTTCCTGCTTTTATCACCCGCGGGAGACTCATGTTTCGTTGGGCATCATGAATGTTCACCCGAATCATTTCGGGGCGAAAGTCGCGGGCGGGTTGCTCGAGGAAATCATCTCTCTTGCGGGATCGCAGAATCTCCCGGTGCGTCTCGTTTCGAGCGCGATGAATTTGGATTCGTTTTCGCTCTACACGAAGAGAGGCTTTCGCTCGATTCGGTCCTTTCAGGACATGTTCGTATCGGTTCCCGGGGATGGATTGAAGAATCTGCCCCCGGCCCAAACCGTGCGCGAAGCGACGCTCGATGATGTTCCTGCGATGGTGCAGTTGGAAGAAGAGTTGACCGGAATTCGTCGGGCGAAGGATTATCGATATTTCATCGAGAACCGGCTGGGAATCTGGCATACCTCGGTGTCGACCGATGCAACATCGGGGAAAATCGACGGTTTTCTCAGTTCCGTCACCCATCCCGCGAGCAATATGTTGGGGCCCGGTTGTGCCAGGACTTCGCAAGCGGCGTTCGACCTGATCGTCGCCGAACTGGATCGTCAGCGGGGCCGTTCTCCGGTTTTCCTCGTGCCAACCGATGATCAGCAACTGGCTTCCGCTCTCTACGCGATCGGAGCGCGCAATTGCGAACTCCATTTTGCGCAGGTTTGTGGCGAAACGCAGCCCAGCGCGGGCGTGGTGATGCCCACATTCATGCCTGAAACGGGATAGTCGGCTTTTTTCCTTTTCTCGATCCTCAAATCCTCCTAGATTCACTACAATGGATGGTCGCAGCAGTGCAGATACTTTTCTGGAAAAGAATCGAGAGATTGTTTGCCACGCCAGCGCCATGGCCGATCAGAAGGCCAGTATTATTCTGGGATCAGAATTCATTATACTAACCATCATCATCACCGGAATCTGGGTGCCGCAATACGATGCCGCTACGGGAACGGTTTCCCTCCAAACGGGGGCCGAGCAGATTCCGATCTGGAGTCTCACGCTGTTTTTCTCGATTCTGGTCTCCGTAGCCTTCTCCCTGATTGTGCTAATGCCCAAGTTGGGACCGAACCGAAGGAAAAGGGTCGTGAAACGAGGAAGTCTGCTTTTCTTCTCTTCAATTGCGGAGATGAACAAGGATGACTACATCAATGAAATGAAGAAGGTGCTGGCGGATGATGAGTTGATTTACGAAACCATCCTTGGAGATATCTACAATGAATCACGAGTCTTGCGCTACAAGAAATACCACTACCTGAAGCTGAGCTACCTCACCTTGATGGTCGGAATCATTCTTACGATGATCGTTTTCTCCGTCGAGCATTTCAACATCATTGATTTGCTGCCCAAGCTACCCCTTTGATTTTGCAAATGATTGGGTTTCGAAGCTCTGATGATTGTGGTTCTCTCATCAGATTTTAAGAGCAATGTCAGACTTCACCATTGATACCAGGCCGACGCTGGACTTTCACGAGCGATTGAAGGAAATCGCGTTGAACGATACAGATTCCCTGCATCGGGCATTGCTGCAGTCCAATGATGAGATGGCCCGCTTTGGCGATAGTGGATTGGACAGCAAACAGATTCTGGATGCTGCATTGACCGCTTTTTTGTTGGATCAAGCCGGAGTCCGGACGCTCTACCAGTTCGCGACGACGCTGCATAATCTGGTCGAAAAGACTCTCAATTACGTCATCGATTCGCCGGAGCTTCTGCGAACCCATTTTCCCAGCCATGAGCGGATCTTTCCCCACCTGAAGAAGACCGCCGGAACCGGGAATTGGCAGGTCATCTCGCGATGCGATTTGGCCATCACACCAGGCGGGGGCATCAAAGTGATGGAGTTGAACAACGGTTGTCCCGGTGGGTATATCGTCTCCCGGCACTTGATCGAACCCTCCAAGCACGCTCTGCGGCGGTTTGGGTTTGGCGAGGAGATTGCGGGGTGGTCGTCCGTCACGGTCGAGCCCAACGCAATTGTCGACACGCTTCTCAAGTTGGAAACCAAGGCCGGGATTGAGCCCGGCGTCATTGGAATTCTGTATGACGAGAATGAGTTGAAGTTTGAGCTCGATGAGTTGGCGCGCGAGTTCGAAAAATCGGGACGGGTGGCGAAGGTGGCCGATGCTCGTAAACTTGAGTATCGGGACGGAAAGCTTTTTGACGGCGCCGATTACCTTTCGGCAACCTACAACAAGTTCCGGGTGAGCACGCCGGACAGCCCGAATCATTGCTGGAAAGCGGGATTCGAAGAACGGTATCCGGCTTATCTGAGGGCGCAGGATGAAGGCGTGGTGGTTACGATCAACAATCTTTGCGGAATGACGATCGCGGAAGACAAAGGTCTGCTCGCCTTGCTGCGGCGTCCGGAATTTCAGGAATTGATGTCTCCAGAAGAGCAGGCTCTCGTGCAACATAGCGTGCTTTGGACTGAGCGCCTTGAAGATCGGGAGGTGGAAATTGATGGAGCAATGACCAATGTCCTGGAGCATGTGAGGACGAACAAAGATCGTTATGTCATCAAGCCGGCAAATGAGGGGCGCGGCTTTGGAGTCGTGATTGGGAAATCCGCGACACAGGAAACGTGGGACGAAGCCTGTAAACTGAATCCGGAGTTGCCGTGCATTGTTCAGGAATACGTCGAGCTGATCTCGATGCCGGTCGGGAACGTGCGGAGCGGGAAATTTGCGATTGATCCGATGCACCTCACGCTGGCAGTTGCGAATGCAGACGGCACTCCGCATGGCTTGGTGTGCCGGATTTCGAGCGAGTTGGTGACCAACGTTTCCCAATGCGGATTTGGTCAGGCAGCTTTCCAGTTGAGCTAAACTAAGCCGAAGGCTCCGTCGGCGAGGGCTCGGGCGGGCTGCCCTTCAGCACGAAGTAGAGTCCGGCGCAGACCAACAACAAGGAAGTCAGCGCAAAATGGGAAACCGGCTCTTTGAGGATCACCGATCCCAGGATGACGCCAAGTGGCGGGGTGAAGAGCCGGAATACGTTGAGTTGGTTGGCGGAGAATTTGGAGAGAAGAAAGAGCCAAATCAGGAATCCCATCGCTGAGACGACCAAACCTTGATAAACCATTCCTCCCACGACCGCAGAACTCAAGATCATCGGTTCACCGGATTCCTTGAACAACGCGATGACGCCAAAAATCGCGACGGCAGCGGCTCCATCCCAGAACGCCAATTTGACGGGATGCATGTGTTCCAGGATTCGTTTCATAACTACGATCTTGGTTCCAACGAAGAAAGCTGCACCAACGACCATGATGTTTCCCAGGAGCGAGCCGGATGCCGGGTGTTCGTTGCCCTCAAGAACAAGGAGGGGAATCCCGGAAAATGCGATCGCGATTCCCAGTACAATCCGGGCGGTGAGCCGGTGCCCTTTCAGAATGAAATGACCGGCAAACGCCGCGAAAAAGGGAAACGAATTGATGAGAATGGTGCTGTGGACGCTGGTCGTTGCACGCGTTCCCAGCGTAAACAGGCAAATCTGGGTGCACAGGAGAAACCCGCTCAGCATCAGGGCTTTCCATTCATTCCCAACGGGTTTCAGGCCCACGCGGAGTACGCGGGAGACCAGGTAGACGATTGGCAGCGCCATCAGAAAGCGCAGCGCCATGATCGTGATGGGCGGAATGCCCTCTAGCGCGACTTTGACGGCTACCGATTGCCCGGCCCAGATCGCGGCACACCCCAGAGCCGCGAGTGCCGCCCACCATGCCAACTTGCGCACGACGATCGTCTCCTGGTCTTTAAGGTTGTCTACTTGATCAATCGGGACTGACACCAGCTTTAGTCGTTGCTTCGAAGGGTTGCTTGCATAGAAGCTCCTGCGAGTTCGGCTGTGGGGCTGGGATTGTCAAGTCGCGACGAAATCATGGCTTGATCGGCCAACTCGCTACGAAGGGCATTGGCGCGGTTGCGAATGGCATTCAAGTAGGCGTTTCCAATGTTGTTGGACTGCCAGGGTTTGGCGTAAAACTTGTAGGCTTGGTCGAGTTCCTCTCGATCTGGTGACTGGATTCCCTTACGGACATACTCGCAAATCAGCAGGAGCAGCTGGCGATCGTCTCGCGAAATGACGGTTTCTGTATCTTGGCTCTGGCCAACAACGATCGCTCGAAGCGCTTCCTTGACGTTTCCGTCGGAAAAAGCGCGCGCGACGGTCAATTCCAGGGGGGCCTTGTCTTGCGGGATCTGGATTTCCTTCAGCATTTCGGCACAGAGTTCCGGATTGCCAAGCATGGCTTCGATCCAGGCTGCCCGGTAGGTCTGACTCAAATAAATGTTGTGGCGGGGATCGGTTGGTTCATTCCACTTCATTTTTTCTGCGGACTCGAGATAGCCGTCCAACTCCAATTTCGCTGCTTCCAGATTTCCAGAGACGAAAATGTGGTAGTCGGCAAATCGTTGCCGGAAGTTGGGGAGAAACGATTCCCATTGGCTAGCCTCCGCGAAATATTCCCAATCTTCCGGGTTCGAAGCTTTTTCGATCGATTTCTCCAAGGCGAGTTCGGCGTTGTGGGCATTGCCGGAGAAATGCGCCGCGAGTGCCTTCAGGAGGTTGCAACGAATGTACTGCCGACACACGTCGAGATAGATTTCACTTTCTTCCGTCGGGCCGGGCAAGGAATTCGTTTCCGGGTCCTTTCCTTCTGCAATGACCCTGTCGATGGTTTTCTGTCGAGTCGCGGCGGCCAATTCCGCCTGTCGTTCGCTCTTGCCGAGCTTCCAAAACTCGAGATAAAAGTGAGCACGGTGCTGATTGATGACCGCAGCGTAAAGATGGTCGTCGGGGCTGGGAGAACCGGCAAGTTGAATCGCGGGAAAGCAATCGCCCAACCGGCCCATCGCGCGGTTAAAGACCTCCTCGATCCGATCTTCGTCATAGTTGCCGACGCCCGATCGATCGGAAGCCTGGGTCATGGTTGACTGGCGGACCATGCTTTCCCCAAGTAGGGCCAAAACGTAAACGTGCAGAAGGCTGTCCGTGACGGAGTGGAGATTGGTTTCCGCCTGCGTGAGTTTCTGGATGACATCGAGAAACTCGTTTCGGCGTTCGTAATGGAGACGAGCCGCGTCGGAATAACAAAGCCCGAGTAGTCCATCGACAATTTCGCCTTCGGCAGATTGCCGTTTGGCCCGCATTTCTTTGATGTAGAGCTCTTCGGCTTTCTTGAAGGCAAAGAGCGCGCGATCGTAGTCGTTGGAGGACTTTCCGAATCGACTCCTGATCGATTTTAGTTGTTCGAGACTGGCTGGATCATTGGTATCGTTGGGCGCAGGCTTGAGGCTGGTCAGGAGATTCGCGATCAAATGCCAGTCGGTTGCGCTGATTTCGGAACGTTTCGTGATCTGCGCGATGAGCTCGTAGCAGGCGGGCCTTCCCAATTCGCGAATGTATTGGCCTTGGTCGGCTTTCATCAAGTTGCCGATTTCGATCAACTTCGGAGTGAGCGGACTCGCGGATCCTGGCAGCCACCGCTCCTTCAACTTGGAGTAAAAGTCCGATGCTTCGTGGGAAACGAGCATGTGATGCTTGAGATCCGCCAGATTCACCCCACGGCCCCGCTCCTTGTAAAACGTTCGCCGCATTTCCGGGGTAAACCAGGGCGAGACATCGAACCACCAGGACTGACCGTCCAGTGCCGGCGCCAGGCTGACGAACAACGCCCGTTCCCGTTCCTGCGGTTGCCGAACGATCATATTGAAGAAGTAAAACCCCAAACCTACGAGAAGGAGAACGGCCGCGATCTTCATCGCATATTGGAAGCCCGGCCTCAGTTTCGGAACGATGTCGTAGACGGTTTCGACCTGATCCTGGAGCTTGACGGTCGCGCCAGCGATTTGGCGAACCTTGAAGCGCCGGTTTCGGTCGTTAATGTGGGTCCGGGCCGAGCCGGAGACACGGATGGCGCCGGGATAGGCCGAACCTGGCAGGACGTCCACCGCCTCGGCCGCAGCAGAGCCTTCCACCAATCCTTCTGTTTTCTCCATGACCAACCCGTAGTGAACCGCGCCCCGCGTTTGGTCTTTCGTGGCGCGCTTGACATCAATGAGAAACCGAATGCCGTCCTGAACCCGCTCAAACGCGAAGACGCGGGTCAATTCTGAAACATCCTTGGAAATCTTGGCTTCCTTGCCCTTGGCGCGTTGGGCCGCGCGTTCAATCGCCGGAGCGAAGGTGTCGATCGCTTCACCGGCGCTCACTGCCGCCAGGGCTGCGGGTTTCAACTGGGTTTGTCCTTTGCCCTTGCGCGGCGTGCGCGGCTCCAACCCGGGCGGGCAATATTCCCAGACCTCGACATCTTCAACGATTCCCTGAAGGCTGACGGCGTTGTGGCGATGCACCTTGCCGTCGGAGGTTTCGTCGCCCAGCACGTCCTGAATCTGGAAGGCGACGGAAGGGGAGAGGATGATTTGATCTTCCTGGGAAAGGTCGTTCAAGCGATGAACCCGGTCGACAAACGAGCCTTGCAGGGTGCCTTCGGCATTTCGCATGACCTTTCCCGTATCAATCGAAAGGTGATACTGAATGTGGGGACATTCGTAGCCTGCTGGCGCGGGAATCCGATAAGGCTCTTTCAGCACTTCCAGCGTCCAGAGCCGGGCTGGGTCGGGATCGGGAAAGGAGAGAAAGCAGGAATCGCCGGTTTGATCGACGATGTTCCCGCCGAATTGTTTGGCCAGAGTCGCCGTGTATTCGCGAAACGGCTTGAGCACCTTGTTCTCATAATTGGCGAGGCGCTCTTCCTGATTCGCTCCCATCAAGGGTTTGATGGAAGTGGAATGCAGGATGTCGATCACGACCAGCGACAACCGCACGATTTCGCCCTCCACTTCACCCGAAGCGCCGGTTTGCTGGATCGCGCGAAGCTGATAAATGCGGGTAGGGTCGCGATTTTCGAGCAACCGGTGGCGACCGAGAAGCAACACCTCCAATTCGCCCATGTCGCTGGCGGTCAAGCTTTCCGCGACTTCGTCTTCAATGTAAATTTCGTTGGGTCCCGCACCGCCGGCGAGGGCGTGCGCGTGGGCGACTCCCCGAAAGTCCTCCTCATCGCTCCCTCGCGACGAACAGGAAATTCCGACATAAAACTGGATCGGATCTTCCAGTCCCTTGGGAACAAAACGAATGCTGTTTTCGTCACTGCCGACGAGCGCTCTTGCGATCGTGATGATTTGGGATGATCCGCTCGTTTCGATCACGAACGGGCTCACCTTGTTCGAGAGAGAGGCGTTGTGTTCTCCGCACAGCTTCTGGAGCTTGTTGGCGACCGGGCGATCGACGCGCTGCAGATAGAGATCGGGATCTGCTGAATCTCCCAACTCCTTCTTCAAGGCGTCGGCGTTCGCGATATCGACAACGATAACGAAGTTCTTTTCGATGTTTCTCATGGTTTGCCTCCGGTCTACACTACAATACCCAAAATACTATGGCAGGCAGGATTCTTGCAATTCTAAAATGATGTTGGAATTGGGGGCTTGTCGCCTCAGTTTGGGACCCATTCAGGGGCGAATGCTGAGGCGAAAGGACGGGGGCGGACCTCCGGCCTCGCATTAGCGATCTCCCGGGTGAAGACCGTATTGGCGGAGTTTTTCGCGCAGGGTTAGCCGGGAAACTCCAAGCCAGCGAGCTGCTTTGGCCTGGTTGCCTCCCGAGCGTTTGATCGCCTGACCGTAGACTTCGCGCTCAAAATTGGCGGTTAGCTCGGGGAGGGCGGCTTCCAGTTCACCTTCCACCACCTTCGACAGCGTTTCGGCAACAAGTTGGTGAAAACTCGGGACCGACTCGCGTTCGCCCATTTCGGTATCCTCCAGGATTTCCCGGCAATCATGCCAGCCGATCGTGTAGCCGCGGGATGCCAGAAGTGCCCGGCGAATCACATTCTGAAGTTGGCGGATGTTTCCGGGCCAGTCCTGGTCCTGTAGAAATTCCACCGCTTTCGGTGCGATCGATGGGCTGTCGATCCCGTATTCCGTGGCAAAACGTGTCAGAAAGTAGTCGATCAGTGCCGGAATGTCTTCGCGGCGGTCGCGGAGCGGCGGGATCGTGACTTTCGCCACGTTCAATCGGTAGATCAGGTCTTCGCGAAATTCGCCGTCGGCGACCATCTTTTCCAGGTTGCGATGCGTCGCCGCAATAACCCGGACATCGACCGGGATGTCCTTGTTCGCGCCAACCCGCTGAATCGTCTTCTCTTGAAGGACGCGCAGCATCTTCGCCTGCAACGCGAGATTGAGGTCGCCAATCTCATCGAGAAACAGCGTTCCACCGTGAGCCTGCTCAAACCGGCCGACCCGCATTTTGTCGGCGCCGGTGAACGCGCCTTTTTCGTGACCAAAGAGTTCGCTCTCCAACAACGCATCCGGGATGGAGGCGCAGTTGACCGCGACGAACGGTTTGTGGGCGCGGTGCCCGTGTTGGTAAATCGCCCGCGCGATTAGCTCCTTACCCGTCCCGGTCTCCCCGAGAATCAGCACCGTCACCGGTTGCGCCGCGATTCGACCCAATTGCTTGTAGATATCGCGCATTGCCCGGCTTTTGCCGACAATCGTGTCCTGATCCGGGTAGACTTCGCCAATTTCGACGGGTTTTGACATGCGGCGCGCGTCTTCCACCGCATTTTTCACGACATCGTTCAGTTCTTCGATGTCGATCGGCTTGAGCAGGCAGTCGTAGGCACCTGCCTGGATCGCGCCAATCGCGATATCGCTGCTTTGCTCCCTCGTTAGCATCACGATGGGGAGTTTGGGATGCTTGGTCTGGAATTCGCGAACCAGTTTCAGGCCGGAAAAACCCTCGAAAGAGAGCTCGGTCACCATACAGTCGAATTGGCCCTTCTTGAGCCAGGCTTCGGCTTCGTCCTGGCGACTCGTCGTGTCGCAGGAAAATCCGCGAACGCGCAGCAAATCCGCCAATTTTTCGGCTTCCTCCGCTTCATCGATGACGAGAATGTGAGCGTGGTTTGCTGGCACAGTTAGGGAGCATAGATCAGGTTGCGGATTCGCGCAATCGACAGGGTTTACCGATTCAACTTGGCAACCCAAGCCGATTTTCGTGCTCAGTCGCCTTCCATTTCGACCTCGTGGACGAACTGGGCGATTTCCACACCGCGTTGAGGCGGGTGAGACGAGGTCGCGGGGCAGGGGACGTGATTGCTGGGTGACAAGACTCAAAGGAAGGGCCATGGATGACCAAACTCTCAAATTTTATGCTAACGACGATTCGCTCCTCCCTCATCCTTGCCCTTTTTTCGGCGGCGGGATTGCTTCCCTGCCACGCTCAAAACAAAGCCTGGACACCGCCGCCGGTTCTGGAAATCCAGAAACTCATTCCCACTCAACCGGCAGAAGCCGCCGCGCTCATTCGAAAATCCTGGGGAACCAAGGCGCTAACGACCAAAGCATTGCGGATCGAGAAAACGACCGTTTTGTGGGCCTCGCTCAATGATGAGCCAGTCGCGGTCGTCAATCCGGATTCGGGCGAGGTGATTGGCGAAATGGCGAAGCTGAATGAAGATGGCCTTCAAGCGCTGGCGATCACGTTTTCCAACGGGACATTGCTCAACTACCAATTGCGGGCAGGCGAAAAAGTTTTGGGTGGCGGATCGTTGAAGATCGAGCACTACGACTACCTGCCCGATTCCCTCAAGCAGGACGGAGTCCCGGAAGGGCAGGTTCATCGCCATGAGTGGAATGACTCGAAGATTTTCCCGGGCACACTGCGTGAGTATCTCGTCTACATTCCCGCGCAGTACGATGGCTCAAAGCCTGCTGCGCTGATGGTATTTCAGGATGGCTTGTGGCACGCCGATCCCAAGGGCGGGTTGCGCGCGCCAATCGTCTTCGACAATCTGATCGCCAAAGGTGAGATGCCGGTGACGATCGGTGTTTTCATCAGTCCAGGCCGCCTGGCTTCTCAAAAACCGGGTGATAAGCCGCGAAATCGCGGTTTCGAATACGATTCCCTGGGGCCGGCCTACGTGAATTTTCTTCTCGAAGAGATCCTGCCGAACGTGGTCGCCGATCATGATTTAAACTTGAGCATGGATCCCGGGATGCGGGCCATTGCCGGCGGATCGAGCGGAGCTTCCTGTGCCTGGACTGCCGCGTGGGAGCGACCCGATCAATTCGGCAAAGTGCTCGGCTGGGTTGGATCGTTCGTCGATCTGCGGGGCGCCAATGCCTATCCTTCCCTGATTCGAAAAACGGAGCGAAAGCCGATCCGGGCCGTGTTTTTGGCCGGTTCCAACGATGTCGACAACCGATTTGGGAATTGGCCACTCGCGAACCAACAGATGGAAGCGGCGTTGGCCTTCATGAATTACGATTATCAGTATCGCTGGGGGCCATGTTTTCATGGCAGCAAACACGCCTCAGCCGAGCTGCCGGAGATGTTGCGCTGGCTCTGGCGGGATTGGAACGACTAAAACTCGGACATTGAGAACGCGTTCTCAATCAGATTGAGTTTTGGTGGGAGTCCCTCTTCCAGAATCACTTCCATAATGTCAAAGCGATGCCGGACTTCCGGCTTGTTCAGTTGGCGGAGCCACGAACTGGCCCCCCGAAGAATCAGTTTTCGCTTCTCGTGATCCACCGCTTCGGACGGTCGTCCATAATCCAGGCTGGTCCGCGTTTTGACCTCCACGAACACCAGCACATCGGAATCCCGACAAACAAGATCGATTTCACCGCCCCCTTTGGGCCGAAAATTCGTCCAAAGCACCTTCCAGCCACGGCGAATCAGCCCGGTTTGAGACAATTTCTCACCCCACTCACCAATCTCCAAATGGCTGAGCCGGGCGGAAAGCCCGTTCTCATCGACCTTCGTCAAACGGCAGGGAGAGCTGAGCGACCGGTCGAAACGACTGGCGATGTATCGGACAAGGCCCATGGCGGCGGAGTTGCTCAAGATGCAACTTTGTTCCGTAACCCTTATGCTTTTCAAAGCCATATTCCGGATATTTTTCCGCGAATTTCAGCATCAGGCGATCGCGCTCCACCTTGGCGATGACGCTGGCGGCGGCGATTGAAAGACTGATCGAGTCGCCTTTGACCAAGGCCTTTTGATGGATTGGAAACCCTTTGACCTCAAGACCGTCGATCAAAACGGCATCGGGCTTGGTGCTGAGGCCTTCGGTCGCGCACTTCATCGCAGCGTGCGTCGCTTTCAGGATGTTGATCTTATCGATCTGGCGGGAATCGACTGCCGCCGAATTCCAGATAATGCGCTCGTCAGCCTTCAGCTCTTCATAGATCGCCTCCCGCTTCTTCTCGGAGAGCTGTTTGGAGTCGTTCAGCGAGCTGTGACGAAAACTCAGCGGCAAAATCGCTGCTGCGGCCACAACGGGACCCGCGAGTGGGCCTCGGCCAGCTTCGTCAATTCCGGCGACGGAGGAATAACCCTCCCTCTGCAGCGTCTGTTCCCAGGCCAGATCCGGCATGGGTCAAGAAAGGCTTAGCTTGCGGAAGCGTCTGTGGCCTTCTTCTCGCGCTTGCGCTGCTTGCGCTTGCCCTTGGCTTCGGTGGCTGCAGCCTGAGCGTCTGCATTGGCCTTCACCTTCCAACCGTTCTTCGCTGGGCGGACGGTCGTAGCGGCTTTTCCAAGGCGGGAGCGCATGTAAGCGAGCTTGGAGCGGCGAACCTGGCCACGGTTGGTAACCTCGATTTGCGCCACTTTCGGAGAATGAACCTGGAAAACGCGCTCAACACCTTCTCCATTGGAAATCTTACGGACAGTGAACGCCTGATTGACGCCTGTGCCACCGCGAGCGAGGACAATGCCTTGGAAAATCTGAATCCGCTCTTTCCCACCTTCAACAACGCGGGAGTGCACTTTGACCGTATCTCCTGGTCCGAAGCTGGGGACTTCCTGCTTCATTTGTTCTTGCTCGATTTTTTGGATAACGGGAACTGCGCTCATGACGACCTCTAGGGTTGGTAAGTGAAAATAAAAACGAACCGCTTTTAGCGGGCGGAAACTTGTATCCAGCTTCAGAAGAAAGGCAACGAAAAAGCCTAAACTTTTTGTTGCACGAATTGAAGGTCCCGTCTACGATCCTCGCCCCGCACGAAAGTGCGATTTTTTAATGTTTGGAGTGGTAGCTCAATTGGTTAGAGCACCTGCCTGTCACGCAGGAGGTTGCGGGTTCGAGTCCCGTCCACTCCGCCATTAAAAGCCCTGGCAGGGCATGGGATCCCGTAACCAGCACTCTTTGGCGGGGTTACCCGTTGGAATTGACAATCTCAATAGCTTCCCTCGGAGTTCCACGAATCCATCGTTTTGTTTACTCTAAGATTCCGACGCTGGTGTTGCGGCCTCACCACGCGCAAAGCTTCTCGACGTGCGCGGCGGATCCATCCCGGAGCCAGCCATCCAGCTGAGCCTGCTCTTTCAATTGCTGGCCCCGATGCCGGGGGACGAGGAAGAAGCTGCAGTCCAGCTCCCGTAGCTGGGTCATGTCGCTCCAGAGTTTCTCAAATTGGGTGACGGGAAAGATGTCTTCCTGGCCGCTGCCCCAGCGTTTTTTGACTTCCTTGAGGGTCACGTAGGTCGGCATGCGTTGGGCGAGGTTGCGCACTCCTTTCTGGACGGCGGCTTCATCACGAAGGCTTTCGCGGTCCAAACCAAAGGCGGCGAGCAGTTCATCGATGGAGATCCAGGTGGTCATGCTGTTGTAGTAGGAGAGCGAAAACTCCAGTTCCTCGCGCGGAAGGGCCAACCCTTCGACGAGTTCGACATGACCGTCGACGCGGGCCAAACCGCCGCCACGGTCATCGATAAAGCGGCTGATGACTTCGAAGCTAAGCGCGGAGCCGGAAGCGAGATGTCGGCCGAGCAGGGTGGGGTCGAGATGGGCTCCCACGGTATCGATGTTGTGGAGCATCAGCACCTGGAGTTGCGGACGCTCGTCGAGGAGACTCGCCAGCGTTCCGTTGAGAAGAAGGTTGGGGACCTCGAACCAGTGGCCGACCGGGTGGAGGCATTGAGCCGCAAGGTTGTCGGTATAGTCGGCGCCTTCGCCGCTGGTGCGGGCCCAGTCGATCAGGGCGGCATGCGCGCTTTCGCGAACTTTCTGGGCCTGCTCGTCGAGCGTCTGCTGGGCCAGCTCTTCCCAGGCGAAGCGGAGATCCCGTTCCATCGGAATCATGCGAAGCCCGATGGATTTACCCGGAGACAAGATGGTTTGGCCGGGATACGCGAAGTGATCGTGACTCTCGAGAAATCCTTGGAGCGCTCCCTCGGTCAGGTAGCTGGTGGTGAAAATGTGAGGCGGGAAGGCACCGTATTGCTGACCGATGTGGCGGCTCTTGGCGAGGTGGGTCTCCAGAAAACTGCGGTAGCTGCCGGCGAAACGCGCAAAAGGGTGGAGCGCTTTGACGACACCGGCACCCTGGGTCCAACGGCTTCCTGCTCCGGCGGCGAGGCTGACCACGGCGACTTCGCCATTGGCGAGCGCGGCTTCTCCCCGGGCGAGATCCGAGGCGGAATCGCGACCGGGATCGGTGAAGTCCTCAATTTCGTCCGACCGGACATCGAGAATCTCAGTTCGAGCGGGAAGGCGGTTCTGGGCCAAGCCGATACGGCCCGAACGCAAGTCGGCCCGAATCTGCTCGTGTTGCACCGTGTCGAAGCCATTTTCCGCCAGCAAGGTGAAGAGATTGCCGTTGGAGTTTTCCTCACGGGTCTCGGGAAAGAGCCGGCGGAAAATTTCCGGAACCAATGAACGGAAGCGGTCGTCCTCGCGGCAGACTTCACCGATTCGCTGGAGTTCCTCATTGCGACAACGGCTGAGGCTCTTGGGATCCTGGCGAATGAGAAAGGGGACCATGAATTGGTAGTAGGCGCGGTTGAGCAGCGCTTCGTTGCCGGTCTTCAGTGTCGCCGTGGTTCCCTTGTCGTTGATCGTGAAATCGTAGACCACGGGATCGATCGCGAAGGGGAGGGCCTTCTCCAGCTCGGACTTGGTCGAACGCATTTCCTGCTCGAGCCATTCCTGAGCGACCGGCTTGATGGACGGCGCGAAGATGAAGCCCATTCCGCCGCCGGCCATGCCGCCGAGCATCCAGAAGCCCCAGAAATCGTCGCCGAACCGTTCGCGGCATTTCTCGATGAGCCGTTCGGTGAAGAGGTTGCTGCACCAGGGGATGATGGTTTGGAGCGGGCCGAAAAAATTGCGGGTCGTGGTTTCCCCGAGATCGCGAATTTCGCCCTTCTGGAGTCCCTCGAGCACGTCATCGAGCAGGGCGAGGGCTTCTTTGCGGGCTTCCCATTCCGCCTTGGACCGGAGGAGATATTTCTCGGTCACCATTTCGAGGATCGGGCCAACGTTCTGCGCCATCCCCCCGTGCACGACAACCAGACTCTGCTGCAGTTTTTCGGCGATGTCGGGAGCCAGTCGCGGTGGCGCGAGAATCTCGTGATCGGGCATGAGTCGCCCGCGGCTGATCCCGTGCTCGAGGTCTCCCTCGGAGGCCGGTTGGCCGCAGATCAGCTTGATTCCGGGCCAAATCCCGCCGGAGTCCTGCCATCCTCCACCGGAGCCGCCCAACCATTCGCCCAGAATCGCGCGAGCGGCGACGAGACGGAGATCGGACTCGTCGAGCGATCCTTCCAGGGAGCGCGTTTGCCCGGTGGCGCGCATGCAGAGGGCGATGAGGGATGCGAGAAGGTTCGTCGATACCGCGAGACGCGATCCCTTGGGGATGCCGCGAACATGGCTCACCAGTTCCAGGCCGTTGCCGGGCCCGACGAGGCGCACGAGAAGGTCGGAGAGTTTCTGCCCGGAGCCTTCCAGTCCCGGTGGGACCAATCCGGAGGCGACGAGAGCCGCTTTGATCAGTCCCAGGTAATCCGCGGCGTAGTCGAAAATTTCTTCCAGCTCACGGATGTCTTTGCGGGCTTCCAAATCCACGCTAACGAGCCGGATCACCGGTTCATCGATCACGCGAAAGAAAGTCTCAATGGGCGGAGCCGGTTCGTCGTCCCGGCCGCGAATCCCCAGGTCAACGGAGACGTTGATGACGCGGGCTCCTTCCGGGTAATCCATCCCGAGGAAGAAAATGTCGCTCCAGGCGCTGTGGGTCAGATCCATGCGGACCGGAGTTCGCTCGACGAGGACGGGGAAGAGTCGCGAATCGGAGGAGGCTGGAGTCAGCAGCTCCGGGCGCACCTGCAGCGGTTGATCCTGGGGATGGCCAAGCCGGAACATCCATTGATTCCCGGGAACCGACCGAACGCTGGTGCGAACCTGATCGGCGAGCGATTGGAAGGCCAATTGATGGTAGGCCGCAGCCAAGGCGCTGGAAAGCGATGCGCTCCATCCGTCTTTCGCGGCGGACTCCCAAAATGTCTCGATGGATTCCGAAAACCGGCGTTCCAGAAAGTGGCGATAGCCGGAGTAGGGAATCGAGCCACTGGCCGGAAGATCCTTCTTCTCGGGAAGGTGAAAGCGAAAAATCGCGTAGAGAAAGAAGAGGGCGCGAACGGAATCGTAGAGATTGTCCGATTTCTGCCGAAACGCGTCGAGCATGCGGCACTCGTCGAGCAACTCGGTTAGGGAGAGCTGGTCCGCGGCCACTGCGAGGGACCGGTTGCGGACCTCTTCATCCGGTGAGGTAATGAGGGGGATCAGGGCGCTGTCGCGTTCCATGGGATGGGGGGAGGTCTCGAGATTACTGATGGGAGCGGGCGAGCAGATCGAGCAGTTCACTGAGAACCATCGATTTGTCGGAACCGTTCAAGGCCAGGGCCAGTTGGGTGTAGAACAGCCCGTATTTGAGACTGATGTGGTGGCGGCTGCCCTGAATGAGGACCGCGCCGTATTGTTCGCGTCGCGCCAACGCGGCGAGGACGGGAGAAAGCTGAACTTCGCCTCCGTTTTTCTTCGCGTTTGCGACCGCTTCAAGGAGTAACTCCATCACCAACGGAGTGAGGACGTGAAGTCCAAAAAACGTGAGATATTGGCCGGCGCGAAGTCCCGGGACAATCAGCTTCTGTTCGGCTTCGGTTGGCGTCGGTTTCTCGATGACTTCGCGAACCTGATAAATCGATTCGGATTTGCCGGAGCGGGTCAACGACCCGGAAACGGCACCGTAGAGGTGAATCTCCGTCTCCCGCGTGGATTGAACCGCCGACATGGCGCAGCCTTCGCGTTCAGCGCTTTCAACCAGCTGCCGCGCACAGGATTTCTCCGGATCCGTGCTGAGAAAGAGGTGATCGCAGACGGCATGGAAGAAGGGTTCGCCCTGGACGAACTCGTGAGCGAGCGAAAGCGCGTGGCCGTAGCCGAGCCGCTCGGTCTGCTCCACAAAGGAGAGGCGGACCGGGAGATCGTGAACCGCTTGGCGGTAGGCTTCTTCGTCTCCCGGATGAATCACGAGACAGACATCCTCCAGGCCGGCGGAGTGGATCTCGCGAAGGAGGATTTCGAGGACGGAGCGGATCTGGCCATCGCGGTCGACCAACGTCTGCAGTGGCAGAGTTCGGTGTGCCGGACTGGCCGCCGTGATGACGGCTTTGGTTACTTTCATGCGAAGAACGGGGTTCGAAAGGCAAAGGCACCCTGCGGATGCGCGGCAAGGTAATTCGGAAAGCAGAAAGTCGCAATATCAATAATGAGTATAATTTATGATATTTTTCACATACAGGTTTCCGCTTGGATCGAAATCCTGGGAAAGCCAGAACCGCTATCGCTTCTTCGCAATCAGCCACCGGATCCAATACGCCGGATTGACGAGGAAAATCGCGAGAATCTGGATGGTGAGGAAGAAGTCCAGACTCATGACCCGGCTGATGCTGAGGTGAAAGGCAATGAGGGTGAGGCCAATCACCAGTGCCCAACGTCTTCCCAACAAGGCCAGCACCGCCGCAAACTCGAGCAGCAGGCCGGAGGCCATGAAAATTCGGCTCCAGGTTGGCGACTCGATCAAAAAGGCCTCGATTCGCCTCGAAAGTTTGGCGAATACCGCGTCGGTATGCTCGGGAACGCTTTTCCACCACGGCCCGTCGATGGGGGCGGTTCCCGGGAGCTCGAGCCGATTGTAGTACTCGCTCATCCGGGTTTTCTCGAGCTGGATCGGAAAGTTCTTGGCGTTCTTGACCCATTGGAAATCACTGTCCCACATCTTCGTGATGCCCGTGGTGAGGTAAGTGGCGACGAGAACCTGGATCGAAATCCACATGAGTTGCCGGTAGAATTGATCCTGTTGGCGTTCGGTGTTGGCGAAATTCGGCATCAGCCTCCGAATTCCCCAGATGATTGACCAAACCGTTTGCGCGGTCAGGACCAGAGCTGCGGCTTGCAGGTGATGGGTGTTCGCGCCCTGGCTTTGGGCCAGGGTGGTTGGCCCGATCACCAGAAACCAGATCACCGGCATCACGATTGGCAGGCCGATTCCCACGGCGTAGAGAATCAGCGCTGGAACGAGGAGAAATCCGAGCTTTCCGAGCAGCTCGCGGTCGGCGAAAAAGGTCAGATCCAAAAAGTGCGCAATCCCGACGGGAACGGGCTGCCCGGAGATCGACATGACCTGGGCTGGAAGCGCCAGATAGATCTCCCAATAGATGACGAGGGCGAATAAGATTCGGGTGACCAATCGCTCGGTGCTTCCAAAGGCCGGACCGCTCCGGAGTTCTTCCGCAGTTTCCGGCGACCAAAACCGCCGAAACGCGTTGCGGGCGGCATTGTAGGCAGAAGTCAGGACACTCATCTAAGGTAATTCAGCGACCATGTAGTGGGTTCGTTCCATCTCTTTGTCTTCCGTGACTTTCACTTCAACCACATGGAATCGCAGAGGGCGATGGGAGAACAATTCCTCCCGCGCGGTTTCCCGGCAGTTTTCGTAAAGCCAATTCAAGGTGTGTTCCCCCGCCGGTTCCCGTTGCTCTCTCGTCATCCATTGAAAGCCCTGAATCTGAACTCCGT
Organism: uncultured bacterium; assembly: GCA_963977015.1. Classification (GTDB taxonomy): domain Bacteria; phylum Verrucomicrobiota; class Verrucomicrobiia; order Verrucomicrobiales; family DEV007; genus JBCDHN01. The sequence continues at coordinate 71,863 of CAXBMO010000011.1, forward strand.
TTGCTTCGAGTTCCTTGCGCACTTCGCTCAGCTTGGAGCTGTAGATTTTCTTGAGCTTGCCGGTCCGGATCGAAGTGATCTCCTCAATCGGAATCGGGTTGTCCTGGCTGTCCGTCAGGTAGACATAGGACGTGTTGTTGGCCATTCGCGCATACATCGGGAAGTCTGAGAACGGAAAATTCTCCTGGAACACCAGGCAGAGGAAGACGGTGATCAACAATGCCGGTGCCGGGAAATTGCGCAGTTTCTGCTTCCATCGTGGATCCATCAGTATGTTCGGACGAGGTTAGGTTGGGTCGATGTTCTACTCAAGTCAGGGGGAGGGGAATTCGCAAATTGAGGTGAAGAACCGGCAATTGCTGCGCTGGTTAGCCGTTGCTGCCAACTTTGCGATGGGCATAAATCTCGCCGGATTTGTGGTAGGCCAGAAGAATGGCGCCCTCCACCGCGATTTCCTCGAACAACTCCTGCATGAACTGCTGCTGATAGGGCCACGGATAGACGAAAAAGACATCAATCTCGGAGATATCGCCGTCCATCCCCTCGTAACGAAGTTCGGACACCAAATTGTAGGCGACCGCGTCATAATCCTCGCGAATCAGGTATTCGCCACCGACCCCGGAGTAACTCTCATAGCCGTCGGGGACGTAACTGGTTTCCAGGATGGAGACTTCCAACCCAAGGTGCTCTGCCAGGTCCTCGGAGGCCTCGACCAGGCTGCTTTCAATTTCAATTCCGTAGGCGTCATAGCCGAGTGAAGCGGCGAGGCACGTGCAAACGCCAAAGCCACTGCCCCACTCGCAAAACACCTTGCCCATGGTCAGGTCGTTCTCGGTCAAATACGCGAGCGCGCGGTAGAAGACCTCGGGGTCGCTCGGCAGATAGTTTGGAGTCTTTTTGTTTTCGGTGGTGGAAAACAACTCGTCGATTCGACGGTCCGATTCCTCAATAATGTGTGCAGCGCGCTTCGGCAGGTCGTCCGTCGAAAGCTGCATGGGGATTTCCTGGAGTGCCATGGGTTATCTGGTCTCTGAAAGACCGGCGGGAGAAGTGATCATCCTTCATCCGTACGACCGACGAAACTGAAGTCAAGCAGCGTCGACATTCCCACCCCTTGCGTGCGGGGCCTTGAGCCAAAATTTTGCACGACAAAGTGTTTCCCCCGATTGGGTGAGCCGCTAAGATTTTGAATGCATTTCAAACCCCTTTTACAGCAATGCTGCTTCCTCGTGTGCTGGATTCCGGCACTTCTCTGGGCTCAGGATGGAGAAAAACCCAACGTGCTCTTTCTGATCTGCGATGACCTGAACTGCGATATTGGCTCCTACGGGCATCCTCTGGTTCAAACCCCGAACATCGATCGTCTGGCGAGCCGCGGGGTGCGCTTTGATCGCGCCTATTGCCAGTATCCGTTGTGTGGGCCAAGCCGCGCGTCGTTCATGACCGGCCTCTATCCGGATCAGACGTTGATCCGTCGGAATGCGATCTACGTGCGGGAACACCTTCCCAGTGTGAAGTCGATTCCGCAGATGTTTCGCGATGCCGGATACTTTGCGACCCGAATCGGAAAAATTTATCACTACAACGTTCCCAAGCACATTGGAACGAGTGGTCACGATGATCCGTATTCCTGGAATCAGGTTTTCAATCCGCGAGGGCGGGATGTCGAAGACGAGCCTCTGATCTTCAGCCTGCAACCCGGGAGTTTTGGCGGGACGCTCAGTTGGTTGGCGGCCGATGGCGAGGACTCAGAGCAGACGGATGCCATGATTGCCGATGAGACCATCCGGCAATTGCAGGGCTTCGCGGAGAGTGGGAAATCCTTCTATCTTGCGGTGGGGCTGTTTCGTCCGCACACCCCTTACGTTGCCCCCAAAAAATACTTCGATCTCTACCCGCTGGAATCCATCACCATTCCATCACAGCCCGAGGACTATCTTGAGACCCTTCCCAAACCCGCCGCAACGTCGATTCGGAGGAAGAAGAATCAGGTCGATCTGGATGAGAAGCTCGCTCGGGAATGTATCCAGTCGTATTATGCTTCGATTACGTTTGCGGATGCGCAAATCGGTCGAATTCTCGACGGATTGGAGGCGAGTGGGTTGGCGAAAAACACGATTGTGATTTTCACCTCGGATCATGGCTATCACATGGGGGAGCACGGGCATTGGCAGAAGACGACGTTGTTTGAGAACGCGACCCGCGTGCCGTTGATCATGGCGGGGCCCGGTATTTCGGCTGAGGGGAAATCGACCGAAACGCCGGTCGAGATGGTCGATTTTTATCCGACGTTGGCGCAGTTGTCAGGACTGATGAGCAAAGCTCCAAACTATCTTTCGGGGGTGAGTCTGGTTCCGGTGTTGAATGACCCGGAAAATGCGGCGCCGCGTGGTTCAGCCTTTTCTCAGTATGCGAACGGATATAGCATCCGTACGGCACGCTATCGATATACCGAATGGGGGGAGGAAGGCAGTGAAGGGAACGAACTCTATGACCATCAAACCGACGCTGAAGAGTTGGTCAATCTGGCGCAGAACGTGGAATATGAAGGGAAGGTCAACGAACTGAGGGAGGAGCTTCACCAACGGATCAGGGATGCTCAGCGCAAGCCTGATGGCTTGGAACAAATGGTGTTCGAGAACCGGCGCCGGGTCCGCTAGCGAAACGCTCTTCTTCTGCGACTTTGTCTCCTTTGCGGTGGCTGACCGATGTCTGGGGCGGCCACCCAATTGGCCATGAGCAGAAGAAGAGAGGGGAGGAAAACGGGGCATGGCCCACCGCGGGCGCGCACCGCATGAAGCTCCACCAAATTACCGATTCTCGAAATATTGGGCGGTTTGGGATCGTGAATTCGGTAACCCTTTGTTTTTGTTTCAGCGATTGATGAATCTCTCCCGCCGTCGTCTTCTTCAAACTGCCGCCTGTGGCTTTGGCCATCTCGCGTTTTCTGCGATTGCAAACGCGCAGAACCCACTCGCAGCCCGAGAAACGATGCATTTTGCTCGGGCCAAGCGGGTCATTTTCATCTTTATGCAGGGCGGTCCGAGTCATGTTGATTCGTTTGAGTACAAGCCCGCGTTGGCAAAATATGACGGTCAGCAGGCCGATTTCCGGAACCCCCGATCGCGAAAGGTCGAGTCGAAACCGGTCATGGGACCGCTTTGGGAGTTCCAACAACATGGAGCGTCTGGAAAGCACGTCACCGGCCTCTTTCCGGAAGTTGCCAAGCATGTCGATGATCTCTGTTTTCTCCACGGGATGCACACCAATGGCGTCGCTCACGGCCCGGCGACGTTGTTTCTCCATACGGGAGCAACCAATCTGATCCGGCCATCGGTCGGCAGCTGGATCAGCTACGGACTTGGCTCATCGAATGAGAATCTCCCGGCCTTTGTCACCGTGAACCCGTGTGCCAACAAGGGCGGACCTCGCAACTACGGGAATGCGTTTCTTCCCGCGATTCATCAAGGCACGGTGTTGGGAAGCCCCGGGAATCGGAATGCCGATCCTCACCTGCAAAATCTGATTTCTCCGCTGTCACCCGACCAGGCAGAGCGCAACTTTGATTTTCTTTCAAGCCTCAATCAGCTGCAGGCGGGAGCTTTGCTCGCGCCCGCGTTGGAAGGAGCCATTTCCTCCCATGAATTGGCCTGGCGCATGCAGAGTCGCGCCTCGGACCTGGTGGATCTGGATCGCGAGTCGGTCGCGACGACCGAGCTTTACGGAATCGGCGCGAAACCCACCGATTCCTTTGGTCGGCAATGTCTCGCCGCGCGCCAGCTTGCGGAGGCGGGAGTTCGCTACATTCAAATCAGCCATTGCGACAACGGTGCGACGCCGGTTTGGGATCAACACAGCAACATGCCCAAGCACGAGACCCTGGCGCGTGAAGTGGACAAGCCGATCGCCGGTCTTCTTGCCGATCTCAAGCAACGAGGCATGTTGGAGGACACGCTGGTTTGGTGGGGTGGGGAGTTTGGGCGCACGCCCTACTCGCAAGGGAACAACGGGCGCGACCACAATCCGAAAGGCTTCACGACCTGGCTCGCGGGAGGTGGCGTGAAGCGTGGTTTCAGCTACGGATCAACCGATGAGCTCGGCTTCCAGGCAATCGACGGCAAGGTTCACATGCATGACCTCCACGCGACGATTTTGCACCTGCTCGGCATGGATCACGAGAATTTGACCTATCGCTATGCGGGGCGCGATTTCCGGCTGACCGACGTTCATGGTCACGTCGTAAAAGAGATCCTGGCGTAGTCGCCGGATTTCCCCAGAAGGGGAGGCTTCTCTCTGATGACTGGCTGACTGGTGGCGTTGGGAACGCGCTTCGCCGCGTTCTCCGGTAAATCGACGAAGACGCCTTTGGCGGCAATTTCGACATCCTGCGCATCGTGAGACGGAAAGTCGCGACGATTTCGAGGATCATCCTGGAGTTGGAATTCGGTCTCCATTCGGGGGGGGAGTCGGGGCTAGTAGCGGGCTAGCTGCGCAATGGGAGCGGGGGCCAGGTGGGTGATGCGATTCCACTCAAAGGGAATCGGCTCTTCAGGTTCTTCCGGGAAAACCTGAGATAGCAGCTCTTGCCCCGCCTGGGTGGAGCGGATGATGATTTTGCGGCGATCTTCCGGATTGCGTTGGCGGGTCACGAGACCTTTTCGCAACAGGTGATCGATCGTTCCGGTCATGGATGCCGGCGAAACGCCGACGAGGTCGCTGAGCTCGGACGAGCAGTGACTTTCGTCGCGAAGGTGGAACAGGGTAATCATTGCGGACACCCCAATCCAGTGAGGAATTTGGGTGAGATCCGCAAGAGGAGTCGTCTTGAAGTCGTTCATGATGAGTCGAGTCGATAAGAGATGAAGGCGCGAAGTTGCTTCGGACGGGGGAGTCCGGAATCGCGACCTGACGTGAAATTCCGCGCGGATCAGCGGCGGTGAGAATTCAGGCTACGGCCGGTGGAATTGGCAAAGGCTTGGAGGGCCTCGTAAACTGCGGTCACGGATTTGGGAGGATTTTGGTCCGACTGCATGTGCGAGAGAAGCGATTGGATCGATTCCGCGACATCGGAAACCAGGATTTCGTGATCAGATGGGGGTGCAGCTTGCGCTACAGAACGCTGGTTGTTCATTAGCTTGGTATTTGGATTTTGGTTTCCCAATCAGCACGTTGGCGAACCCGCTGAATGGTTTTGTTCAGGTTGAGAAATGCGCCTCGGATGACTCCTCTCAGTGTTTGGCGAACCCAGAGTGAAGGCGGAAATTGCATTTCAGCAAAGATCAAAGATCTAAGCATAATGATATTTAGGCTATGTTAGAAGATGAGTCAATTAAGAGAGAAGTCTTTGTTAAGAAAAAATCCAGCGACTCGTTCCCGCTCTCTGAAACGCGGTGATTTCAGCCGATTTGTACAAAGAAACCGGGCCGAACACATGAAGCGTTCGGCCCGGATACCAAATAGCAGTAAAGCTAATGTGGGTTCGCCGTGAATTCGATACAATATCCTTCGTTTCACGCAAGCTAAATTCTTAGAATTGTACAATTTTAATGGAATTGGACTTTGGAGACAGAATTTATGCAATTATCGAAAATAATTCCTGCATTTGGGATGTTTCTTTTGTACAGGAATCTTGAAACCGTATTTCAGGAAACTTGTCGGAGACAGAAACATCCGAGATCACGAGGAAGTTTTCCCTCAAGGTCGAAGAAACGAACTCAGAGACACGATTGGAGCTCGAAATGGGCCAACCGGGGGTCATCAAGTTCGAGCTTCCGCCGCGCCCGCAGCCACGGGCCGTTGGTCCACAGGTGATTTGGGCGGAGCTGCGCGCCAAGCTTCAGCAGCGGATCGAAAGCGGTTCCAAGGAAGACGCAGGGAAGATCGGAACCAAGGAAGCGGCTTTGATTGGGGCTTGGGCCTATGTTTGTGCGGTGGGCCGGGACGACGAAGCCTTTGGGACGACGGAGATCAAAACGGTGTTGGGAGATTCCTGGGATGCCTTCAAACGGAAGGACAGCCTTCACACCGGTGATCTCAAATTAAACCCGTGGATTGATCAGATCGGGAAAAGCAATCGCTACAGCCTGAATGCGGATGGCATTGACCAGGCCAAGGAGCTGATGAAGTCGCTGATTGGTGACGCGCAGGAGGCCTGATGGCCTATTCGCGAGCCCAGATCCGCGTATCCAGGTTCAGGTCCTCCACCAGATCGAAGCACGACTTCAACTCTTCCGCGACGCGTTGGATCTGGCTGCTGCCATGCAGACTTTCCTGGAGGCGGGGTTCGAAGAAGTTTCCTTTGAGCGGAATCGCGACATTCACCATCGAATCGACAAACGAGATTCGGATATTTGCGCCTTTCCAGGCGTTTCGCAGGCTCAGGATTCGGCGCATCATCGTGGTGGAAAGCAGGTAGCGGGCCTCGACCTGATCCGAGCTGTAGACTTGAAAGTGGTTCTCAAAGTCGGGGTCTTCCATGCGCACCAAATCCTTGGATCCAAACGGAAAAAAGCCCTGCATCGCTTTGCCCATTGCGCCGAAGATCCCGCTTTCATTGTCCGGCAGAACCCGAGTCACGCCTTGGAAGTTCTTGTGAAAATCCGCAACCATCATCACGCCCTTAAAAATGGTCACGTAATAGGTTTCCGTATCGCCATCGCTGTCCGTCCGGGTTCGCTTTTCCTCGGCGTTGATTTCGGCGATGAGCACGTCCGTTTCTCCCACTTTTCCGGCGAGCTGATCTTCGGTTGCGTAACGGTCTGGCGAGGTGGGAAAAAGCTGCGTTGCGCGGAAGAGGCTGCATTCAATTCCGCGGTCGGGAGCGAAGCGAACCTTGGGTTGAATCGTGCGAACCAGCTCCGTCACCACATCGGTCTTGAACGAGGTTCGAAACTCTTTCGCTGCCGGCGCTGCGACCACCATCCAACTGATGATGCTGGCGATAAACGTGGCGATAACTCCCGGGATGAAGACGAAAGCGCCGTAAGCTTGGGAGAGGAACAGGCAAATTACCAGAATGCCGCCACCGATGACCAACAACAGGTTGTAGCACTTGGATCGCTGCTCCAACGCGTGAAGCCGGCGGTTTTCCACGCTGTCCAGGTTGGTTTCCAAGCGGGCCAGAACTTGATCGAGCGCTTCCATGATGAGCGAAGTTGTCCCTTGGGGGAATTTCCGGGATTAGGAAAAGTCCACCTTCACCGGTGCTCGTTCCACTTCCGCCGCCTCAAAAAACGCCATTTTCTTCAGGTTCATGGCGTTTCCGACGATGCTGGATGGAAACATCTCCAAGGCGTTGTTGAACATCTCCACCGCCCCGTTGTGGGCCCGGCGTGCTGCTGAAACCTGTTCCTCCACTTCATTCAGCGACTTCTGCAGATGGATGAAGTTGTCGCTCGATTTCAGCTCCGGATACGCCTCGGCGCGGACGGAAATCGCGCCCAGGTTGGAACTGATTTCGCTCTCCAGCGTCATCCGCTCAGAGGATTCGATATCCCGATTGGCGGCTTGTTCGCGCAGCTCGGTGATCTTGGTCAGCAGATCGTTCTCATGCTGCATGATTCCCTTCACCGTGTTGACGAGATTCGGGATCAGATCGTGGCGCTTTTTGAGGTGAACATCGACGCTGGATAGCGCGCTTCGCGCCTGGTTGCGTTTCGCGATGAAGCCGTTGTAGGTTGCGAGCCACCAGATGAGAATGATGAGCCCGGCGCCTGCGAGTATGAAGAGTCCTGTCATGGTGCGGTGAGGCTACGCGAACTGGCCGGAACCGCCAACTCCAAACATGTTGATAATTTGGAATAGCAAACCTTGAAGGTGGCCGCTGCAAAGATTCCAGAATCAGCTAAGCAGGAGAGCGCGAAAAGTAAGTTTTTCCCATCCGATAGCTTGCACTCTGCAAAGTCGTGTCCGAAGGAAAATGGTCATGAAAAACTCCTTCGCCCTTCTTCTGTTTGCTTGGCTGACAGCGATTCCGCTGTGGGCTCAAGACAAAGCTCCCGCGCTAAAACTCGCCACCGTGTTTGGCGATCACATGGTGCTTCAACAAGGTAAGCCAACCTCCATCTTCGGGAGTGCTGCGCCGAACGGCCCGGTGACCGTGAAATTCGCGGGTCAAACCCATCAAACCAAGGCGGACGGCAAGGGAGAATGGAGCGTGACGTTGAATCCGCTGAAGACCAACAAAGTGGGCCAGGCTCTTACGGTTTCGGCCGGTGGGGAATCCGCGAAACTCAGCGATATTCTGGTTGGCGAAGTCTGGATGTGTTCCGGCCAATCCAACATGGCGTGGCGACTGAGCCAAACCACGGATTGGGAGAAAGCCGCAGCGGGGGCGAAGTTTCCTCAGATCAGACTTTTCACGACCCCAACCTCGACGGCAAAATCGCCTCAACGGGACGTGCTTGGTGGAACCTGGCAAATTTGCTCGCCCGAAACGGCCCCCAATTTTTCCGGTGTTGGTTATCACTTTGGCCGTCAGCTGCATCAGAAGCTCGATGTTCCGATTGGAATGGTCTGCACGGCGTGGGGCGGCAAGCCGTCGGAAGCCTTCACGAGCCGGGAAATGCTCGAAAGTGTGAGCACCGCACAGAAGCTGTTGGATGATTGGGATGCGCGCCAAAAAGCCTACAATCCAACGCAGGCCAAAGCCAATTTTGAAAAGGCGCTCGCCGCGTGGGAGAAAAAAGTCGCTGAAATGCGCGCTGCCGCCAAGGAGTCAGGCAAGCCGGTTGCGAGATTTCCCCGGAGACCCGCCACGCCGATGGAACCGTATCTTCAGTCGAATTGCCCGACCGCCATCTACAATCAAATGATTGCGCCCTGGAATCCGGTCGCGATTGCCGGAGCCATTTGGTATCAGGGCGAATCCAATGCCTCGCGTGCTCGACAGTATGAGACGATTTTCCCGGCCATGATCCAGGATTGGAGAAATCAGCGGAACGATGCGATTCCCTTCCATCTTGTTCAGTTGGCGAATTTTAGGGCCCCCTCAACCGAACCCGGCCGTCCCGATTCCTGGGCGGAACTCCAGAACGCGCAAACCTTGACCCTGAAGAAGCAGGTCAAGACCGGGATGGCGATCATTAACGACATTGGCGAAGCCAACGACATTCATCCCCGGAATAAGAAGGACGTGGGAGAGCGTCTCGCGCGTTGGGCTCTCGCCAACGATTACGGCAAAGAAGTCGATGTGATTTCCGGTCCCATTTATTCTGGTCACGAGATTGTTCCCGGAGGAATTCGCGTCCAGTTCGACTACACGGGCGAGGGCCTCGCTTCTCGCGATGGCAAGCCGCTCGCCCGGTTCGAGATTGCGGGCAAGGATCAGAAATGGCATTGGGCCGATGTTTCCATTGAGGAAGGCGGCAAGAGCATTTTCGCCACCAGCCTCGACGTGTTGGATCCGGTTGCAGTTCGCTATGCGTGGGCCGCCAATCCGGAAGGCGCAAACCTGGTCAACTCTGCAGGATTGCCCGCCTCCCTCTTCCGCACCGATGACTGGCCGCTTTCGACCGATGCGTCCGGAATGTATCCGAAGGAAGAGCGAATGAAGCGACTGCTGGAGCGGAGAAAAGAGGCGGCGAAAACGCCGGCGACTCCGGTTGTGGCCAAAGTGGAGGCGAAACCCGCCGCCAAGTCCGAGCCCGCAAAACCCGCGGCCAAGTCCGAGCCCGCGAAACCGGCTCCCGCCAAGTCCATGCCTGCGAAACCGGCTCCCGCCAAGGTCGTCCCGAAACCAGCTCCCGCCAAAACCGAGCCGAAGCCGGAACCCAAAAAGCCCGAGCCGAAGACTGCCGACAACACGAATCGGATTCACGAGAACCTCAAGAAAGCGGGCTGGGAAGTGCTCTTCAACGGCACGGACACCAAAGGTTGGAAGAATCCCTATGATTACGGCAAAATCGAAGTGAAGAACGGCGAGATTCACCTCACTTCCGATAAGAAATTCTTTCTCGTGACCGAGAAGACCTACGGCGACTTTCAGCTCACGGCCGAGATTCATCTTCCAGAAGGTAAGGCGAATTCGGGTGTCATGTTTCGCTGCCACGTCGAACCGGGAAATGTTTACGGTTACCAGGCTGAGTGCGATGGGTCGGAGCGTCGGTGGTCCGGCGGACTTTACGATGAAGCGCGTCGCGGCTGGATCTGGCCAAGCCAAACCGGTCGCACCAAAGAGGAAAAGTTTCTTGCTCACGAAGAGGAAAGCCAAGCCTTCATGAAACGCCCTGAAGTCGCCGGCGCGCTCAAGCGCAACGGTTGGAACAAGTATCAGATCACCTGCAAAGGCAACCGCATCCAAATCCGCGTGAACAACGTCCTCATCACCAACATCGAGGACGACACCGACGCCCAAGGCCACATCGGCATCCAGCATCACGGAGAGAAAGGCGCGGTTTACCGGTTCCGGAACATCTACCTGAAGCCGTTGTAGATGCGACATCTCCGCTTTTGAATTGCGGAAAAGAGAGCGAGATTAGGGCTTGGCTTTCGGGGAATGGTTTCCCGTGGCCATCTCGGATGGCTTCGTAACGAGAGCCAACTCCGGTCGTCTAGAACTTCGAGTCATGTCCCTGATCCCTCTCCTCACGAAAATCGCCCTCGAATCTGGCTGCCCGGATCGTCACCGTTGTGAGGAGACGTTGCAGACGGCTCAGTCGCGGCAAGCTTCGCTGGTGGAGGCCTTGGTGGAGGCCGATCTGGTTGAGGAAACCGCTTTCGCCCAGAACCTGGCCAAAGCCACGGGGCTGGAGTTCCTCGCCGAAAGCGAGTTGGATCTGAGCCAGCCGCTTCACAACAAGTTCCCCGCGAAGTTGGCGCTGCGGCACCGCATTCTTCCCGGCCGGATGAACGGGACCGATGTTTGTCTGCTCACCTACGATCCGTTCGATCTGGAGGCGAAACAGGCGGTCGGCCAGGAACTGAGCAAAAACGTGACCTGGGCGATGACGACGCGCTACCAGGTCCTGGAGTCGCTCCGAATCGGCTATGGCGTCGGGGCGGAGGATTTCGATGAAATGATCGAGGGCCGCGAGGAAGTCGAGGACGATGAAATGAAGCAGGAGGTCAGCATTCTCGACGAAGAGGATGAGGAGGCCAGCGTCATGAAATTCGTGAATCAGGTTTTTCGCGAAGCGCTCAAGGAACGGGCCACCGATATTCACGTTGAGCCGCTCGAGGAAGGGCTGCGCATTCGCTATCGCATCGATGGATCGCTTCAGGAAGTCACCGTGCCACCGAATATCCGCGTTCTGCAAAGTTCGCTCATTTCCCGCCTCAAAATCATGGCACAGTTGGATATCGCCGAGCGTCGCCTGCCGCAGGATGGCCGGATCAACCTGATTCTCGATGGCGATCCCATTGACGTTCGGGTTGCGACGATTCCCAGCGTGAATGGCGAAAGCGTCAGCCTGCGTCTGCTCTCGCGCCAGAAGTTCGATTTTTCGATGCTCGGCTTGGATCAAAAAGCCGAAGCCACGATTCGCGAATTGTTGGCTGCTCCCAACGGGATCATTCTCGTGACCGGGCCAACCGGTTCCGGAAAATCGACCACGCTCTACACCTTTCTTCGCCAGCTCAATACCAAGGATCGCCGGATCGTCACAATCGAGGATCCGGTCGAGAACAAGCTGGATGGCGTCGTCCAGATTGCGGTGAAACCCGAGATCGATCTCACGTTTGCCGTCGGTCTCCGCTCCATTTTGCGGGGGGATCCGAACGTCATCATGGTCGGGGAAATGCGGGACCTGGAAACGACGGAAATTGCGGTGCGCGGCGCCCTGACCGGTCACCTCGTTTTCAGCACGCTCCACACGAATGACGCCGTTGGTGGCATTTCGCGACTGCTCGACATGGGGGTTGAACCCTTCCTCATCGCGTCCTCGGTGCGGGCCTTTCTGGCGCAACGCCTCGTTCGCACCCTGTGCGATCATTGCAAGGAACCCGCGAGCTTTGAAGACTCCTACCTCAGCAGTATTGGCTTTCCCCTGGAGTGGAAGGACCAGATCAAGCAGGCCAAAGGCTGCCGTGCCTGCCGCGATACCGGATTTCGCGGGCGAATGGCCATTCTCGAGATTTGTCGCGTGACGCCAGCCCTGCAGGAGCTCATCACGCAGAATCGTCCCAACGCCGAATTGAAGAATCAAGCCATTAAGGACGGGATGACTCAGTTGCGGCCCTACGGCTGGATGAAAGTCGCCGAGGGACGCACCACGATTGAAGAAGTGATCACAAACACGGCGGAAGCGGGGTAACCCGCGACAAAAGGCGCATACTTCCCGAGCTTTCGAGCTTGCCTTCCCGCGATCCCTTCGCTTGGCTGGCACCTGATGGCCCCCATGTCAGGAACTCGCAAAAAAGTGGTTGTTCTCGGTTCGACCGGATCAATTGGAGATAGCGCGTGCAAAGTCGCCCGCGACATTCCGGATCGGATGGAGTTGGTGGGCCTTGCCGCCCATCGTTCGGTCGAAAAAATCAACGCGCAGGCGCGGGAATTTGGCGTGGATCACGTTGCTCTCGTCGATGAGTCGCTCGCTTCGCAGATTGAGGCGTCCCATCCCCATTCGGGAGAGGAAGGCTTGGTCGAACTCGCGACGTTGCCGGAAGCGGATCTCGTCCTGATCGCGATTGTCGGGACCGGCGGATTGCGTCCGGCTCTCGCCGCGCTCGAAGCGGGCAAAGACATCGCGGTCGCGAGCAAAGAGATTCTCGTGATGGCGGGCGAAGCCGTGATGGAAGCCGCCAAGCGCAACGGTTGCCGCGTTCTTCCCGTTGATAGCGAGCACAACGCCATTTTTCAGTGTCTCGAAGACCGCAAGCCGGAAGATGTTCGCCGTATCATCCTCACCGCATCGGGCGGCCCGTTTCGGCAAACCTCAGCCGCGGATTTGGCTGCGGTTACCGTGGAGCAGGCGCTCAACCATCCCACCTGGGAAATGGGGCCCAAAATCACGATCGATTCGGCGACGCTCTTCAACAAAGGGCTCGAGATGATCGAGGCGCGTTGGCTCTTCGATGTCGAAATGGATCGCGTCGACGTCATCGTCCATCCCCAGAGCATCGTTCACTCCATGGTCGAATTCATCGATCACTCGATCCTCGCGCAATTGAGCTACAGCGACATGTGTTTCCCGATCCAATACGCAGTCACCTGGCCCGACCGCGTTCCCAATTCTCTCGACCCGCTCGATTTCGCGAAACTGGCCAAGCTGGATTTTGAAGCTCCCCGGTTCGAGGACTTTCCCGCCCTCGGCTTGGCGCGCCAGGCAGGCGAAGAAGGCGGCACGCTCCCCGCCGTCATGAACGCCGCCAACGAAATCGCCGTCGCACGCTTTCTCGACGGCAAATCGGCCTTCCCCGCGATCTGGGAAACCGTCGGAGCGGTCATGGACGCCCACGAAAACGTCGAGCACCCGACTCTGAAGCAAATCCTCGAAGCCGATCGGTGGGCGCGAGAGCAGGCGACCGATTTTCCACCTGGCACCTGACTCTTTACCGCAAAATTCTTAAGAAATTGTGGGGCGGGGCAAAGATGTTTTCTGCATGAATAAACCTACAAAACCGCTTTCATTCGGCCTATTCGTTTTAGTCCTGCACTCTTTCGCTTTCGCAGGAGATTACCACGTGGCAACGGATAGCTCGGATCGGAACTCCGATTTGGAAGAGCAACCATTTCGACGATTGCCAAGAAATCGGAACCGCCAACACAGCCGGGTGACCGAATTGTTCTTCATCAAGGGCTCTATCTTCCAACTGCCCTACTAAATCTCAGTAGGTGAGGAACGTAGGGGCAGACCTTTGGGTTGATGGATGCAAAAGGGTAGGCTGTGACTAAAGTGTTGGGAATTTTGAGCCGAATTGCGTTTGATGGCAAACGATAGGCAGACTATTCAGGTAGTAGAAACGTAATCTTTTCGGCCCATAAAATACATTGCGGTTATAAATCGAGTTGAAAAATTTCCAATTTTCGACAAACTTGTAAAGATTTGCAAACTGGGCCAGACAGATATGCCGCTACAAAGGTTAGTAAGTCATGAACTCCCAATGAATCCCTTAATCTATCGGACCAACGTCGAGACACTCTCAGAGAACAAGTCTGACGCAATTTTTCATAATCGCAGCGCATTTCACGCGGAAATCGTGTATGAAGCTCTGTTTGATTACGCTAAAAGCTCCATAAATATTTTTTGCGAATCACTCGATGATCGCGTTTTTGGATCCGATCGGGTTTTGAAGGCGACAACTCGTGCAATCCAACGCAGTGTGCGAATCTCCGTCATATATCAGGATCGATCTGCGGAAGATTCGCGTTTTTTTAAGAAATTCAACAATTACAATGGTTTGCATAAGGTCTCTCTAAAGTTTGCACCAGAGCATCTGCGGGAACAGGCCGGGAATTTCGCAGTTGTTGACAGCCGTGCCTTTCGCCTAGAACCAGATAAGTCCACATGCGAGGCTTTTGTTTCGTTCAATCGACCGGCACTCGCCGAAGAACTCGAGCACTTCTTCAAAAAAAATCTAACCTAGGAACGTGCAGATGTTTGGGCTGGAGTTTGTGCCGCCGACATATGGCGGAGGAGGGTTCGTTGAGATTTCGGTAGGACTAAATGCAGCTCAGTTTGCGTGGTCCGGGTATAACAAACGACTGCGAAGGGCGATCGCAAGGCACACCAGCTATCGCTCTGATATTGCACTCGATATGACTGCATATTTGCAGAGTAATGCAGTCAACCGCCTAACCAAGTTTCTTTTTTCGGTATACGGTTTTTGGGCGTTTCTTGCTCAGGGTTTCCACCAAATCATGTTTTGGTTGCTGAGGTGGATTGCTGCATTCAACGTCTTGTTGGGCCTTTTGCTTTTGTATTTTGGCATTGAATGGAAATATTGTTGGATACTTTTTGGCCCATCACTGATTTTGCCGATATTCGATTACTGTGGACAACTTATCGTTGCGTTCTTCGCTTGGTGGTTTGCTTACGGCAATCTGCCTGATGATTTCAGGGAAAATTCCCAAGCGCTCGGAGTCATTGACACACTCAGAGACCTTACAAGAGGCCTGGATGAGAATCAGCAATCATAGCAACTCCGCCGTTCCGACTCCTTAGGGGATATTTCTCAAGGTTCTTCTCAGCTGCGGTATTCCCAATGTTTCGAAGAGCGAGTTACTGCATTTTCACTAAAAAGCCGCCTTGTTCTACTACACTTGAACCCTTCGTAATCTGCCTCACAATGGTCGCCCCATGGATGATGACCAAAATGCCCACCAGCAGTTTTCCACCTCCTGTTTCAACGGCGTTTGGGAGTTGCTCGAGAAGAAGGGTCGCTCCGAGGCGGATGACGAGATGATGCGCGAGATGGCGCATGCGTCGCTGTTTCACTGGTTAAAGCGCGATGACTGCCGACCGCAGAATCTCTCGATCGGGTATTGGCAGCTTTCGCGGGTGTATGCGGCCTTGAGCAAAGCAGAGGCGGCTCGGGTTTACGGTGAGCGATGTCTCAAGGTCAGTGAGGATTTGCCACCGTTTTTCCTGGGGTATGCGCACGAGGCGCTGGCGCGGGCCGCAAAAATCGGCGGAAAGGACGATGCATTCGCGGAACATCTCGCAACGGCGAAAACGCAGGCTGAGCAGGTCGAGAATGAGGAGGAACGTCAGCTTCTGGTGGCGGACTTGGCAGAGCTTGGCGAGAAGTGAGGATGACCACGATTGGATCTTACTCTTTCGGAATGGGGGACCGCTTTGCGCATCAGGGCGAAGCTCAGCTGCAAGCTTGCCTCAAGGCGAAGGCGGAACTGGGCATCGATATGGTGCCGGTGTGGAACAAGTCGCACCGGGAGCACACCACAATCGGCTCGAAACCGGCTTCGACCCGTGCGGCTGCCGATGCCGCAGTGGCGGCGTTGGGCTGGGAGACGCCCTATTTTGTCGATGCCGATCACATCAATTTCGACACGGCGAAGCTGTTTGCCGATTCGAGCGACTTCTTCACCATCGACGTCGCGGATGCGATTGGGGAAGCTGCGGACGCGCAAATGGTAAAGGCGTTTGTGAGCCGGCATCCGGAATTGGTCGGCTCGATTGAGATTGCGGGAATTGCCGAGCCGCTGGAGATCTCGCAAGACGATGTGACCCGAATCGCGAACCAGTTTTTGCTCGCAGTGATGGATGCGGGCCGGATTTATCGCCAGATTGAGGCGCTGAAAGGGAAGGGGAACTTCGTGACGGAGGTGAGTATGGACGAGACGGATTCTCCACAGACGCCGCCCGAACTTCTCGTGATCCTGGCGGCGATCGCGGATCAGGATATTCCGGTGCAGACGATTGCGCCGAAGTTTACGGGGCGGTTTAACAAAGGCGTGGATTATGTGGGCGATGTGGCCCGGTTCGAGCAGGAATTTCGCGCGGACCTGGCGGTGATTGCCCACGCCGTCGCGGCTTACGGCCTGCCGTCAAATTTGAAACTCAGCGTCCATTCCGGCAGTGACAAGTTCTCGATCTACGCGCCGATCCGTCGCGCGTTGAAGGATACCGGGGCTGGAATTCACCTGAAGACGGCGGGAACGACCTGGCTCGAAGAGTTGATTGGTTTGGCTGAAGCGGGCGGAGCCGGTTTGGAGCTGGCGAAAGAGGTTTACCGCGAGGCGATGGCGAATCAGGAAGCGCTTTGTGCGCCCTATGCCTCCGTGATCGACATCGATCCGGCGCAGCTTCCATCAGCTGATGAGGTGGACGGCTGGAGTTCGGAGCAATATCAGAACGCGCTGCGTCACGATCCCGATTGCGCGGAGTTTAACCCGCATCTTCGGCAATTACTCCACGTCGGCTACAAGATTGCCGCGCAGATGGGCGATCGGTATTTGAATCTGCTGGAGGAGTTCGCGCCAACCATTGCCAGGAACGTGACCGAGAACCTATTCGATCGTCACCTGGTCCGGCTGTTTGGCTCGGAAAGTTGATGATCTGGCGATGTCCTCGCTCAAGCGCAGGTGTCAACCGCGCAGGGCGGGGAGGGGAACGCTCTGGGCGAGGTGAGACGAACGGCTTTTGAGTTCCTCGAGAATCGGCGGAATCTGTTCCGTGGCAATCTCGTGAACTTCGAGAGCTTCCCCAATTCCGGTCACCATCGTGATGGTGAGGCGTCCGCCGAGGTGTTCGCGAAATTCCTCCAGGCCGCGTAGAATGGCGAGCTGATCTGCTTCGTGAGACTCCAAATCGCGGTCGTAGAGATGGAACCCGATGCGCTCAATCAGGTCGAGAATGCGGGCGCAGTCGGCTTCGCCGAGAAGACCGGTTCGGCGGGCATAAATCAGGTCGATCCCGATTCCAATGGCGACGGCTTCCCCGTGACCAACGCGGAATCCTGAAATTTGCTCGAGTTTGTGGGCGCTCCAATGGCCGAAATCGAGAGGGCGGGCGGATCCCAGTTCAAACGGATCGCCGCCCTTGGCGATGTGATTCATGTGAAGCTCGGCGCTGCGCCGAATCACCGCTTCGAGGGCGTCCTCTTCCAAATTGGCCAGTGCTTCCGCGTTTTCTTCAATGAACTCGAAAAACGAGCGATCGCGGATGAGCGCCACCTTGATCGCCTCGATAATCCCGGCCCGACGCTGTGGCTTGGGGAGCGATTGGAGAAAGTTGACGTCGTTGATGATGGCAAATGGGACGGCGAACGCGCCAATCCAGTTTTTCTTCCCGAAGAAATTGACGCCGTTTTTGACGCCAACGCCTCCATCACCCTGGCTGAGCGTGGTGGTGGGGAAGCGAATATGTCGAACGCCGCGATGCGCTGTCGCGGCGGCAAAGCCGACCAAATCGAGAACCGCGCCTCCGCCAATCGCGATGACGTAGGAGTGGCGGCAAATCTTGCCATCGTGGATCTCCTTCCAAATCTGCTCGACCAACGACCATTGGTTTTTGGAGGATTCGCCGCCGGGAAGGATGGTGGGCGAGGCGACGAGATCGAGCACATCCTGATGCTCTTGAAAGTAGGATTCGATCGAGGATACCAACTGCTGATTTCCGTGAAGCAGGCCGCGATCCACAAAAACGACGACTTTGGCGCGCGTTTGGCCCGGTTCGAGGGCGTCCGCGATCAGGTCGCGGAGGGTGTCGTTGCCTGGGGCGAACGCCATCCGGGTAAAGATCGCGCGGTGTTCGTAATTCAGGGCGATGTTGCGGGAAATCATGCAGAGGCTGGGGTTGGGACCGCTGGAAAGTAGAAATGTTCGAGAAGCAGGTCCGTCCGTCAAGTTTACTGGTTATGAAGTCTTTTCCCAATCTAAGCTCGGTTTGGAATAAAAACGTCTGGAAAGTCGGGATGGGAGGCTCCCAACCTATCCTATTCGCTAGGTGGCCGGGATGTAACGCTGGGCGATGAGGTTGACGGCCAACAGGGAAAAACAGAAGAGTGAGGCGCTCGAGCTGACGGAAATGCAGGCCATGGCATCCACCAACACCATTCCTGCGAGCAGTTTGCCGACAAAGGCTCCGATCTTGCCCGGTTTCTCACGCAGCGTCTCGTAACTCATCGCCAGCCAGATCCCAAAAATCGCGACCGAAGCAATGAGCGGGTGAAGCCAGTCTCCCGCTTGAATCCAGACGAAGAGGCCGAGGGCGGCCGGCGCGGCAAGGAGAAGAAGCGCGACCCTTTTGACCGATCCGCCGGTGTTTTCGCCCCGGGCTGCGAGCGTGATTCCAGCGACATAAATCAGGAGCGCACCCGCCCAGAGCCAGATGGTCGAGGAGCATTCAAGCCTGAAAATCGAGGCGGTGGTGAGAAAAAGCAGGGCGCGACAGGCTCCCATGATCCAAACCGAACCGCTCCACTTCTTGTGAAAGTGGTTGTAGAGCGTAATCGCCGTGAAAAGGGCCGCGATATAGATGATGTGAGCCCCGATCACGAGAAACAGCGTGATTCCGGCGATCAGGCAGGCGAGGCAGTAGATCGATGCAGTGCGGAATCTGATCATCCCGCGAGGAATGGGGCGATCCTTGGCATGTTGGCGATCCCACTCCACATCCATGAGGTCGTTCTGCGCCATTCCGCCGATGTAAAACAGGCTTCCGGCGAGCATGGCGACGAAAAGCATGCCCTCCCATTGGCCTCCCGCGAGAAACCAGGCGGCCGTGATGTTGGCCCAGACGGTGGGAAGGTTCGAAACTCGTCCGAGGATCAACAAGGCCCGAATCGTCTGCGGTTTTTGCTGGGGGGATCCGGTTTGATTCATGCCGAGCGAACGTGCCAAAGTCGAATTTTCGGGAAACAAGCTCCTAGAGGGCGTCCATTTTCCCGCGCAACCATCCCGGCAACGGATCCATCCCATAGGCTTTCTCTGCGAAGATCTCGTATTGCTTCTTCGCCTCAAGCGGTTGCTTTGAAGCCACATAAAGCTCCGCGAGTTGCAGATGGATGCTTGGCGCGGTGTTGGAAGTTCGCGCTTCCGCATTCAGCTGTTCGATCAATTGCGACGTCGTTCCGCTGAGTTTTGCCGCGGTGCAGGCGTAATGGATGCGAAGCGGAAACGGCGCGGTTTCCTCTTCGATTCGGAACGTGGCGGGAGCTGGCTTGACGATCGCGTGGGTGGTCGATTCCAGATTGTAGGAGCCGGGAGGAAGCGGTTTTTCGAGAATCCAGACCGCCTCAAGGTGTTCACCGGGAGCGAGAGAGACAGGCGGCGTAAAAGCCAGGTTCCACTTGGCCTGGCTCGCTTCGCGCAATTTGGGAGCGACATCGATTGGAATGCGAACGCGCTTGTTTGAGACGTTCTGGACCTGAAGATGAGCCACGATCGGAATTCCCGAGCCAAACGAGGCATGGTCTTGCTCATTCACGAGCCAGACCGCGTCAAAGTCGCCGAACTCCGGAGCCACGGCGAGCGGATCGCAGTTGGGAACCGCAACGAGAACGGGAGAAACGAAGGCAAAAAGGCGGAAAAAAGCGGTCATGGTTAACAGACTCAAAAACTCGATCAGGGCGTGAAATCCCAGAGGCGCATCAGGTCGTTCGCGATGAGTTCGGTGGAGAGTTCACCGTCGAGAAAAAGGGATGTGGAACCGGGGTGCGGTCGCAACGCACGCCATGCCCGGGTTTGTGATTCGGAATTCGCGATCCCGAGCACGGCGGGAAGGGCATTGATCCGCAACGCCTCGATCACGTAAACGCCGGCGCTGGATCCAACCGTTTCGCGGGAGTGCTCATGCGGCTCGACAAAATGAAGATCGATGCCGTAGGGATTGAAGCGCTGATCGATCGTGTTCTGGACCAGATTGTTGAGTTGGTCGGTGTAGTCGATCAAAAAGTAATCCTTCCGCGTAGGTGAAAATCGGCGGAACTGGCCGTTCACGTACGCTCCGCGATACTCCTCGAACGGGCTGAGCGCGTCGTCATCCTCCTCCCCGGAGGAATCTTTTTCGAACGCGTCCGCGATTCCGTTTCGATTGAAATCGAGGGGAAAGTGTATCGCGACACCTTCTTCGATCGCGCCGGGATCTTTGACCTGAATCGGTTCCCAAAATCCATCCACGAGGACCTCGGCGCGAATCACGCCACTGGCCGCCCAATCCTGGACACTGACCGTGGCCACGGTCGGATTCTGGATCTTCTTGGCGAGAACCGCGTTCGAAACCGGATTCGGAAGGCCGGAACTGCGAACCGTGCCCTGGAGCGCGAAGCCCGGGTTGAGTTTCTGATCAAAATAGAGGTCCGACTCGGAGTCTTCCGGCGTTTCCTCGAATGTCCGGTAGGTTCGGTTCCATTTCAGCTCCGTTTCACCTTCCGTCAGCTTCACTGGGATGCTCTGGGCGACCGTGGCACGGGCTCCGTCCTCCAATTGGCGCAAATTCGCATTGATGGCAGCTCCGGGGTGGTTGGAAACCTGATCCAGAATCAGGCGAATGCCTTTGACGCGCTTCGGATCCTTGAGGTGGACCGCAAATCTGCGCGTCTCGCCGAACGTGGGCATCCAGGTTTCCGGGGAGCCGTCTTCGCAGGCAAGCCAGGCGACATCGGGCGGCTCACCAATCGCGAGACGCCAGGATGCGGTGATCTTGGTGTCCGGAAAGCCGCCTTTCGTGTCCGTCGAGATGCTGGCGACACTGGTTTGCGTCGCCGTTCCACTCGCGAGAATCCGCCGGCCGGTGAGCGTGCTGACCGAGCGAACTTCCGAGTCCTCAAACATCAGGCGAGGGGGCAACAAATTGCTGTGAGTGACCTTTCCGGTTCCAGCCGCGCCTCCAATTCGCAAATCCAGCGGCAAACTGTAGTCGCGCTCGGACTTTGATACCCGGGGGGGAGCGTCTTTCGAAGTGCTGGGCGAAGTCGTGTTCCGCGTTTCCACCACTTTGGAATTCGCGACATGGTCGATCGACAACCCCGGCGGGGTGGTGACGGGAAGCGCGCTGAGGCGAATTTCGATGACCGGCTCGGACTCGTGTTCTTCGATGATGCGGATGGAAAGGGGACACAACGTCGCGGCCCGGCGAAAACGTTCTTCCTGCTCCAGTTTGGCGAGAAATTCGGGATCGATTTTGTCGGATTTCGTGAAATCCCCGAGGTCGATCTGGGATGGATCGATCGAAACCGTCGATTGTTGGTCCAGCTTGGCCTGAATGTCGGTTTTGGTGAACCAGCCGTTCCCGTAGTCGACCGGGATCGCCTGAAAGGTCGCTTTTTGGGTTCCGCCCGCCGTGATTTGGATCTGGAGCGGCAACAGCGTCCGCACGTGCTGCCTGCCGCCGGGCGATTGGCGAATCTGCTGATAAAAGTCGGAAGCGGTGATTTCCAGCTTCCCGCTGCCGTCGTTCACCTCAATTTGAAGCCGGCCACCACGAACGGATTCAAAACCGGTGGAAGCCAGTCCCACCGTGTTCTGGGCGCAAGCGAATTGCCCCGCAAGCAGGGCAAAAACAACAGAATACAGCACCCGGTGATCGATCATGGGGCGGAACAGGTACGGTTTATGCTCCGCAACGGCAAGTGAAATGCCAAATCCAAGCACCCGAAAACAGGATTGATGGACGGTGACCGTTTCGGTTATCCTGAATATCGACTTCACTTTCGGGCGTCAAATTGAGAACCTATTACCCAAATCAATGTTATGCGTTTAGTGCCACAAAGTTGCCGGACTCGTCTTCAACCCCGTGATTTTGACTTCATTGCGAAGGTCCTCACGGGAACGAGACCATCCCAAACCGATGCGATTTTCGAGTTGATGTGCGACTCGGATTCCCTCAACTCGCTCCTGGATCACAAACAACTTTGGAACGCGATTCTCCACCTCAAACAGCCCGTCACGATTACGCCGGAGTTGTATTTCTACGTTCTGGTGCGCCAGGCCCTGCTGGAGGCGGGAATTGATCATTTGGAGCTGGCCGATTACATCGCCGCGACCCTTGCCGATCACGC
Source organism: uncultured bacterium (assembly GCA_963977015.1). GTDB lineage: Bacteria > Verrucomicrobiota > Verrucomicrobiia > Verrucomicrobiales > DEV007 > JBCDHN01. The sequence continues at coordinate 94,261 of CAXBMO010000011.1, forward strand.
CACGGGTTCCTCGGCTCATACCGGTGAATTGTCATTCAACGACGCCTTCTATCACGTGGATTTCATCGAGGCGATGCATTCCGCCAGCCCCGCCGAGCAATTCTATCTTCACGTCCGCTGCGGAAACCAGTTCATGGTTCTGACGGGACTGTTTCCCCGCTTTCTCGCGCGGAGGGAAGAGCGGAAAGGTGCTCCGGGAGTGCTTTACTATGAAGGAGTTGCGCGGGATTCGTTTCGAACGGCTGGAGGGCACCCTCTCGCCAACGAATTTGCGCTCGACGAAGTCTATCACTTGCTCGCCGAGGAGTTTCCGAGGACTCGCAAGGTGCTCAATCGCCTCGCCCAGGAATACCTGTTCCTGGGAGCGTGAGCACTCGGCCAGGTGGCCGATTTGAAGAAAAACGCGCGTTGGTGACGTGTAATAAGTACTGAAATGTCATTTTTTTGACATTCGACCTAACATTTTTTTCGTCACCACGTTAAAACCGGTGGGTTCTACTCGCCTGTCGAGGAGGATCGTTCGGAAAACCCTATCTCAACCATTCATGTCCGCCATCATCAATGCTCTCCGCAATGCGTTGGATTCTGACCCGGCAAGCTGGACGAATCGGTTGGCGCTCATCGAAGCTTTTCTGAACGAAGGGCAACCAAATGAGGCGATTGGAGTGCTGAACGAGGTTGAAGCCCTCCCGGAAGACGCGGATTCCCTGCTCATTGCCGCCAAGGCCTATGCCCTGGTTGGTTCGGAAGACGCCGGGAATCTGGTCGATGCGGTTTTGCAGGTGGATCCGAATCACGCCCAAGCGCATTTGACGATGGCCTTTATTGCTCATCGCGCGGGAAACCCCGCCGTGGCCGGTGAACATTTTGCGAAAGCAAAGACGCTGGATCCTTCCGCGACGGATCCGGACTTGGAGGCGGTTTACGGTTCCGCCCCGGCGGAAGCTGAGCCGATGGTCGCCCAGATCATCGATGAACCGTTGGATGGAGATGCGGAAGAGGTGATGGAAGCGGCCATCGCCGAGCCGGTTGTGGAATCAGCCGCGGTGGTTCCCGTCCAAGCTCCGAAACTGGTGCCGCCGGTCAGGTCGGAAGATCCTGAAGCGCACGCTGCGGTGGAGCACCTGAAAGCGTATGAGGAGGCTCAAAAACTGGCGGTCGAACGCGCGCGACGGCGGGATAAGATCAATTCGCTCTTTATCACGCTGGTGATGCACATCGGCGTGGTGGTGCTTCTCGGGTTGGTGGTGATGGCGGTTCCCATTGCTGAACCACCCAAGATTCAGGCCGTAACGGCTCCATCCGCAGAGGAAACCATGTTGGAACCCGACAAAGTGGTGAAGCACGTTCCGCGAAGCCCCACTTCAGCTTCCAACGCGATGCCGGACGTCCTTGCCGCGTTCAATACGTCTGACGTCGCCGTTCCGACGATGAAATTGGATTCGACCCAACCTCCCGCCGATTTCGGGATGTACATGGGACCGCCGATGAGTTTTGGGATGTCGGGAGCGAGCGGCGGAGAAGCGATGATTTTCGGCATGAAAGTGGAGGGCGACAAGTTGGGCGTGATTCTCGATGTTTCCGGATCGATGGCCGAATATCTCCCGCTCGTGATTCGGGAAGTGGATCGCAATTTCGACAATGCCCCGATCGTTTACATCAACAACGCGTTGGTTCGTCCCGGTGGTAGTGAATCCATTGTTCAGCCCGTCGTTGAAGAAGATGTTGTTCCCAGCCGCGATGGCCGGGCCACTCCGTATTGGTTTCTGTGGGGGGATTTGCCGCGCAAGGCTCCTCAACGCAGCGTCGACCGGCTCATTAATATTTTCAAAACCCGGCCCAACACCTTCCTCGCCGTGGGCGGGCACAATCGATTCACGGCGGCGATGGATCACCTGATGAGCCAAAAGATCGATGCGCTGTACGTGTTCAGCGATTTCGAGGATTTCGTCGATGAGGAAATCGCTGAGGAGTACGGGCAAAAGCTCGGGCGAAACAAGGTCAAAACCTACGTCCAGCCGGCCGAGCAGAAGACCGAATACCTGGGCATTGTCACCAATAAGATCGCGAATCGCAGCAAGGGCCGGCAAATGCCGAGTTTGGTTGCCATGCTCTCCAAGCTGAACGGCAACGATCCGTCGGACGACACGCCGCCGAGTCTCCCGATGACGCCGATTGCGGAAGGGGCGGTGAACTACGGGACTGGTCGCGCCGAGCGCGAAACGGCGGGGGTTTACGCGTTTCGTCCCAACAGCCGCTGGGAGAAAAAGCAGATCGCGGTTTTGGAGCAACCCAACTACGACGTGGTGTTTTATGGGCCTGAGGCTCGTGCGCAGATCTTCATGAAAACCTCGGAGGGCTACATCCAGTATCCCATCACATTTGGTTACCATAGTTGGAAGAAGGATCCGGATCCGAAAGCACTCCACGAGTATCGCTGGCGCAAGTTTCTTCGCGTCCGTGAGGAGCCCAAGCTGGTGAATGGCGAGATTTCCTGGAAGATGGTTCTCGAGGACGAGATTAACTTCGACGTCACGCTCGAGCTGGAAAGCAAGGGGATGCGGGCTACCTACATTGCTGAGCCTCCTCCCAATGGCGAAAACGACAGTGCGTTTGTCTACTTCAATGTCCCGCCGATCGCGAAGGAAAGTAAGGACATGTATTACGGTTATGACTACCCGGATGGGCTGACTCTCGATCAGATTCGCAGGGTCGTTTCGGTCAACAACGCCATGTTCAACCTGTCCAGTTCGGTCAAGGATCGTTATGAAAACAGTTGGAACCAGATCGGGTTCAAATCCGGCCAGAATGAACGGACGTTTGGAGAACTCGTTCGCCAGCTTCCCAGTGGAATTCGCGATGTAAAGGTTTGGGGGCCATCCTTCGGTCCCCGCGTCTTCCATGCGCGGACGACGAGCAACAAGGTCCATCTCTCCGGCAGGCTGCATCGGGCGGACGCCGAGTTGTGGGAAGGATTCCAGTGTCGTTTGGTTCGTCCCCGGGATACGCGAACGCGGATCACCAAAACGGAGTCGATCTCGATCATGATTGAGTAAGGACATTGCCGCGGTTCAGGATTATAGGAGCCGATGCCATTTTCTTCCTTTGGTCTAGCTCCCGATCTGGAGCAGGCCGTCAGTCAATACGGAGCTCCGACGCCGGTCCAGAGTGCTGCCATTCCCGTTGTGCTCGCCGGAGGTGATCTTTTGGCGACTGCCCAAACTGGTTCCGGCAAGACGGCGGCTTTTGTGCTGCCGCTGATTCAGCGTTGGCTCAATTGCGACCCGAAGAGTCGGCGACCGATGCACACCTTGATCCTGGTTCCGACTCGCGAACTGGCCGCGCAGGTCAGGGAGGTCGTACAAGAGCTGTCTGTTCATCTTTCGGAACGTATAAAGGTCGTCAGTGCCGTTGGTGGAGTTTCGATCAATCCTCAGATGATGGCCCTGCGTGGCGGTGCTGATTTTGTGGTGGCAACGCCTGGCCGGCTTCTCGATCTGGTGGATCAAAACGCGGTCAAGCTGGGCGGAGTCCGGGCGCTTGTCTTGGATGAGGCGGATCGCATGCTCGACCTGGGGTTCGCGGATGAACTTTCCCGAATCCTTTCACGGTTGCCTCTCGCTCGCCAGAACTTGATGTTTTCGGCCACCTTTCCGAGTGAGGTTGAAGCCATGGCCCAGAGTCTGCTTCGTGAACCGGCTCGGATTCAGATCGATTCAGATTCTCAGGACGTTCCTGACATCAACGAGCGTGCCATTCGAGTCGATTCGAAGAGCCGAACCCCATTGCTTCGTCATCTCATCAAGGAAGAAGGCTGGACGCGTGCGTTGGTCTTTGTGGCCAAGCAATACACGGCAGATCACGTTGCCGACAAGCTGCAGCGCAATGGGATCAATTCGCTTGCGTTCCATGGAGATCTTAGTCATGGCGCCCGCCGCGACGCCCTGAACGACTTCAAAGACTCAACGATCCAGGTCCTCGTCGCCACGGACCTCGCAGCTCGGGGGCTCGACATCGAGCAACTTCCCGTCGTCATCAACTACGACCTCCCGCGTTCGGCGGTGGACTACACGCATCGCATTGGGCGAACGGGGCGAGCGGGCGAGCCTGGGGTTGCAATCAGCTTTGTGACGGCCGAGTCGCATGCCCATTTTGACCTGATCGAAAGACGCCACCAATTGAGATTGGCCCGGGAGCAAATTTCAGGTTTTGAGCCAACGGAGCTTCCGCCTCCGGCAGCGCCGGGAACGGGCGGGATCAAAGGCCGTCGCAAAAGCAAAAAAGACAAACTGCGGGAAGCGGCGGCTCGAAAAGAAGGCGAAGAGCGAAACTCGTAGGGGGCGTTGCTGACAGCAGGGTTCTCAGCCACCCATCGAAACGGCTTTTTCAATGAAGTTGAGAACCTCGACCCGGCCCTTCTTGTTCTTGGTTGAACATGTGAGAATGGCCGGCGTGCCATCGCAACGTTCGGCAAGCGCTTCCTTGAACTTCGCGATGTTCTTTTTGAGGGGAGCTTCTTTCACCTTGTCCGTTTTCGTGAAAATCAGCGCAAACGGGATTTGGGATTGGACGACCCATTCCACAAAATCCAGATCCAGGGTTTGCGGCGGGATCTTGCCATCAATCAAAATGAAGACGCAGATCAGGTTGTCGCGATTGGTAAGGTACTCCGACACGAACTCGTTGAACGCCCTTTGATCCGAAGCCGACCGCTTGGCGTAGCCGTAGCCGGGTAGATCGACCAGGCTCCAAGCATTGTTGATCAGAAAGAAGTTGATCAGTTTGGTGGCACCCGGTGTTGATGAAACCTTGGCAAGACCATTGCGCTCTGCCAACAGATTGATGAGGGAAGACTTCCCCACGTTGGAACGCCCGATGAATGCCATCTCCCCGAACTCAAAGTCCGGGCAGGAATCAAGATCCGTGGCGCTCTTGATGAATTCGGCGGAAGTGATTCTCATGCGAAAGGGCTTATTCGCCCGCACGGACCGACAAGCTACTAAGAAATGGAACTTTGTGGCTCAGCCCTTTCGATTCCAGATACTGGCTTGAGCGACGGTCCATTGGAATTTGCGGCGATGCTCCCGGATGAGAAATGGCATCTCTTTGCTGGAAACGAAATCGAACGCCTCGTGCAGATTCTCTTTGAGGAAATCCAGGGTCGAGCCTTCCGGCCAGTTTTCACGGGGAGTGAACTCGTCCATCCAGGTGCAGGGAGTCGTGAAAACCAGTTGGCCACCTGGATTGACCAATTCCGGAAGTCGAGCCAGGAACTTTTTTGGCGCGGTCAGGCGGCAAAGCAGGTTCGCCGCGTGAACCAGATCAAAGTTGCCGAGATCATCGCGCAGATTCATCGCGTCACCTTGCTCAAAACTCACCGCATCCACCTTCGCGCCGTCCGGTCGTTCGGCGGTTTGATGAGTCCAGACGTTTCCCTCCTCGAGTCGCTCGTAAGCGAGGCGGCCCGTTGAGCGAATCGCTTCCGCAGCATCGACAAAGGCCTGTGAGTAGTCGATTCCAATCACTTCGGAGCAGCGCTTGGAAAGTTCAAAGCTGGAACGACCGACCGCGCATCCAACGTCCAGGGCTCTGGCCGAGCCGGCGACGCGATCCCAGTCGAACGTTGTTTCCACCGTCCGAACCGCGAAATTCAGAGCCGGCTTCGGGCCAAATTCCCATTCCAGAATCTCGTCTCCAGATCCGTAGTGGAAAAGCAGGTATTCGTTCAGCAGCTTGTTCGATTCGTAGACGTTCACCCTGCCGACTACAGGCTCAAAAGTGGCGCTGGCAAGAGGAAAGCATGCTGTTCCAGGAGACTCGCCGCCCCTGACCAACTGAAATACTGCATGAGGAACACCCAAAAGGCATAGGCGAAGGCGATCGGAAGAATCGCGACCCGGCTGATCCAGCGAAAGAGCCCGAAGGCGGGTTCCGGTGAACTCGCCGCGCGCCCCATCGCCCAACCGGAGAGAAGGCGCGCCGGTAGGATGGAGATGACGAAAAACAATCCCGGAAGCCAGGCGAGTTCCTGGGGCGTCATCTCGACTTTGAGAAGATAAAGCGGCATCGCAAAAAGAACGGTGATGAACATGGCGAGCCAAAACGCGAAGGGAGCCTTCCGAAAGTGAGCCCGAACTTCGCCAAGCTCAAAGAGACACCGAAATCGACCCTGCTGCGCAAAATGAGCCTGGAGAAAGGGAACGTAGACCACGGCGATCGTCAGTCCCAGGATGCCGATGAGCGAGAGAACGAATCCTGGTCCTTTCGGCAGTTGTCCCGCAATCATCAAAATGCCAACCGGCAACGCGAGCCAAGCCAGACCGCCAACGAAGCCGCGTGCCCCGAGCCAGAAATAGTGCGGCAATCGCAGGCTGTTCAGGTAATTCATGACACCATCCCGCAGGCGCTGAAACTTGCCGGGTTCGTGGAGCAGCCAGCGTTTGAAGTGTTTCGGTGAGGGCCAGAGAAAATGGTTCGTGCGTCCGCCGCGAATACAGGCCCAGCCGATGTGGCCCAGCGCCAGAATCGAAAAGAGAATCATGAGGACGAGCATGAATCGAGTCGTCCCGCTGGCGGGATCAATCAGTTGGGCGTCCTTCCAAAGGCTGGAGACAAACCGCAGGGGCAGGAGCGCCAACCAGCTGAAAATTGCGATGCTGCCGAGGATCGACGCCTTGCGGATGCCGACGAAGCCATGGCGGAGCTTGCCGGTTCGCGCAACCCGGCCGCTGCACTCCAACATATACCCCAGGCTCAAGAAGTTGAGGATGGGAATCGCCGCCACGACCGCCAATCCAACGAGAATGGCTGCGAGCCCGAACATCCAGTCCAGTCCGGAAACCACGCCTTTCCACGCTCGAGCCCAGGCGGTCGCGCTTTCCTCGGATTCGAGCAAGGGGAGGGGTGGTGGTTCAGCAATCATCTGCACATCTGGCCTAGACCCGGCTCTTGCCATTGTGGTTACATTTTGGCAAAGTGTAACCGATCATGGCACACCTTGGTCATACATTACAATGCCGATCACTCCGCCACCCCTTCCCGACGAATCCGGCTCCGCACAGCCGGGGCGATGGCGTAGCAATCTGGGGTTTCTCGTCTTGATCGTGCTCGGCGTGGTTGTGATGTTAGGAACGATTTGGGAGCCGAGAACTGTTCAGCCTCCCGAATCCTTTGATCCGCAGTCACGCGGTGATGCGTCCATTCAGGCAACTGCCGGCAAGGTTGATCAAGCCATCGCGCAGACGTGGGCGACTGCGGAGGTCGAGCCGGTTTCGCGCGCGGACGACCTGGCGATTGTGCGAAGGCTTTCCCTGGGGCTGATCGGGACGATTCCCTCGTTTGAGGAAATTCGTGCGATTGAAGCGGTCCCCGAGTCTCGGCGAATCGATTGGTGGTTGGCGCATCTGTTTGAAGATCCTCGCTATGGGGATTACGTCGCCGAGCGGTTTGCGAGGGCCTATGTCGGAACCGATGCGGGACCATTGCTGGTTTATCGGCGACGACGAATGGTCAATTGGCTGGCGGAAGAATTTCGGGCCAATCGTCCCTATGACGAGTTGGTGAGATCGCTGATCGCGGCCGAGGGAGTCTGGACTTCGAATCCGGCCGCCAATTTCTTGACCCGTACCATCGAGAATGGGAACAAGGACAAGGGGCCTGACGAAGTCGAGTTGGCCGCGCGCATGACGCGAGCCTTTCTCGGTGTGCGAATTGACTGCATGCAGTGTCATGACGATAAACTGGGCGATCGCTGGAAACAGGCGGACTTTCATCAATTGGCCGCCTTTTTCGCTCAGGCAGAGAATGGCCTGACGGGGATTCGGGACAATCAGAAGGTTTCCTATTCGTATCGCTATCGGGGAAGCCGTGAGGAAGCGCCCGTTTCCGCTGTGGTTCCCTTTCAGCCGGAGATTTTTCCCGAGGAAGGCGCTCTTCGCGAGAGGCTGGCGATTTGGACGACGCATCCCGAGAACAAGGCGTTTGCTCGAACAACGGTGAACCGGGTTTGGGCAATTCTGTTTGGGAAGGCGCTGGTTGAGCCGGTGGATGATATCCCTCTCGATGGCGAGTTACCGGATGCGCTCGATCTTTTGGCAGACGACCTCATTGCGAATCAATTTGATCTTCAGCGGCTCATTCGAGTGATTGCTTCGACCGAGGCCTATCAGCTGGACAGCCGGAGTGAAGATCCCAAGTTGGAGGACGTCTGGGCCAGCTACCCGTTGACCCGCCTTCGCCCCGAACAAGTCGCTCAGAGCGTGATCCAGGCTTCCTCGCTGACCACGATCAATCGCGAGGCGCATATTATCCAGCGCATGAAACGGTTTGGCGAGACCAATGATTTTGTGAAGCGATATGGCGATCTGGGGGAAGAGGAGTTTCTCGATCAGGGAGGCACGATTCCGCAACGGCTTCTGTTGATGAATGGCAAGCTGCTGGATGAGCGGACCGAGGATAACATCGTCATGAACGCTGCGACTCGAATCGGGGCGTTGGCAGGCAGTGACCAAAAAGCGGTGGAGACCGCGTACTTGTCCATTTTCACGCGTCGTCCAACTTCCGAGGAGCTAACCCATTTTGTCGGAACGTTGCGCGACAAAAAATCCAAGGCTCGGAATAACGCCATGCAGGATCTTTTTTGGGCACTGATGAATGCAACGGAGTTTTCCTGGAATCACTAACATGAATGCTGATTTATCCAAATTCTGTGGGCCGGCCCATTTTTCGCGACGTTCCATGCTCCAAGCGGTGGGGCTTTCAGGAGCGACCTGGCTGACGCCGTTTGCCGATCTTCTCGCCGTCGATGCCGAACGACCGAATCGCCGGGGGAAATCGGTTATCCTGCTGTGGTTGGCCGGGGCGCCGAGTCAGCTCGAAACGTTTGATCCACATCCGGGTTCGCCCATTTCCTACGGGACGAAGTCGATAAAGACGGCGAACCCGGAAGTTGAGTTGGCAAGCACGTTGGAGCAAACGGCGGAAGTGATGAACGATGTTTCGCTCATTCGTTCTGCGGTGAGCCGGGAAGGGGATCATCAGCGCGCCATTTACAACATCAAGACCGGCTATCGTCCCATTCCGGCATTGAGCCACCCATCCATTGGCGCGGTGATCACCCATGAGCTTCCCAATCCGAAGATTGAGATTCCGACCCACGTTTCCATTCTTCCGAGCCAGTTTCCCAGTCGTGGAGGTTACCTCGGTGCGCAATACGACGCCTTTCAGATCGGAAACCCAACCGAACCGCTTCAGGACATGCAGGCCAAAACGTCAGATGTGCGGGCGAATCAGCGATTGAAGAGCCTCTCCGTCGTGGAAAAGGCGTTTTCGCAAGGGCGTTACACCAAGCTCGATGCGGAGAAAACGCTTCATGTTGCGACGGTCGAGAAAGCGCGTCGGATGATGACGAGTGAACAGCTGAAAGCGTTCGATGTGAGCGATGAACCTGCAGATGTTCGGGCCGCCTACGGTGAGACTCCGTTTGGGCGGGGTTGTCTGGCTGCGCGGCGACTGGTGGAGGCCGGGGTCCGTTGTGTGGAGGTGACCTTGGGAGGTTGGGATACCCACGTGAACAATCACGAGCTACAGGCGGGGCGCGTTGCGATCCTGGATCCGGCTTTTGCGACGTTGATCAAAGACCTCAAACAGCGTGATCTCCTGGATCAAACGGTTGTTCTTTGCGGGGGCGAGTTCGGCAGAACGCCGAAACTCAATGGTCTCGATGGGCGCGATCACTGGCCGCACGGGTTCAGTCTCGCACTGGCCGGAGGCGGGATCCAGGGTGGTCGTGTGGTTGGAAAAACCGACCCATCCGGCGAAAAGCAGGAGCCGGAACGCCCCGTCCCGGTCGCCGACATACATGCGACCATTCAAACCGTTCTCGGCATCGATCCGGAATACGAGGTCATGACTCCGGCGAACCGCCCGTTGGCTCTCAGCGAAGGCAACCTGATCCGCGAGTTGTTGTAATCGCAGGGAGGCTGGCTAGAGTTTCCGGATGAAACTCACCATTCTTGGTCTGCTTCTCTCAACCCCGTTTGTCGTTGCGGAATCGTTGCCGAACATTGTCCTGCTGGTTGCTGATGATCTCGGTTATGGTGAACTTGGTTGCCAGGGGAATCGCGAGATTCCCACTCCGAATATCGATTCCATCGCCCAAAACGGGGTTCGATTCACGCAAGGCTATGTAACGGCGGCCTATTGCAGTGCCTCCCGGGCCGGCTTGATGACCGGTCGCTACCAGACCCGGTTTGGATATGAGTTCAATCCAATCGGGCATCACAATGATGATCCGGATGCCGGGCTGCCTCCTTCAGAGCGGACGCTCGCCGAACACTTGGCCGATTCCGGCTATGTCACCGCGTTGATTGGGAAGTGGCATCTCGGCGGTCACCCCAAGTATCATCCCCAGCGTCATGGGTTCGACGAGTTCTTTGGCTTTACCCATGAAGGGCACTATTTTGTGCCGCCACCTTATGAACGGGTAACCACGATGATGCGTCGCAAGGTGCTGCCGGGCGGGGGGAAGGGACGGTGGATTTCCAACGACGGCAAAACCATCTATTCGTCACACATGGGAGGGAATGAGCCGGATTACGATGCGAACAACCCGATTGTGCGGGGCGGGCAACCGGTTGAAGAGAAGGATCACCTGACCGATGCATTTACCCGTGAGGCTGTGGATTTTATCTGGCGGAGTTGGGATTGGCCATTTTTCCTCTATTTGCCCTACAATGCGGTTCATAGTCCGCTTCAGGGCGCGGATGAATATATGGAAAAATTTTCCCATATAGAAGACGTTCATCGCCGGATCTTTGCCGCCATGCTGGCACACATGGACGATAGCGTTGGCGAGGTGTTGAAGGCGCTGCGTGACGCGAGGCTCGAGGAAAACACATTGATCATCTTTCTCAGTGATAATGGTGGGCCGACCAAGGAATTGACCTCGCAGAACGGCCCGCTTCGGAACGGAAAGGGCTCGGTTTATGAAGGAGGACTGCGGGTGCCATTCCTGATGCAATGGAAAGGGCAATTGCCTGAGCAGACCGTGTATGAAAATCCGGTCATCGCTCTCGATATTTTTGCGACCGCGGCAACGGTCGCGAAGAATCCAACGAAACCCGGGACCATTGATGGCATGAATCTACTTCCCTTTCTGAAGGGCGATGAGCCAGGGGAACCGCATGACGTTCTCTATTGGAGGCTCAACCGGAAGACGGCGCTTCGGGCTGGGGATTGGAAGATTCTTCAGAATCCGGGGAAAGGAAAGGAGCCCGCCTGGGAGCTCTACAATTTGGCCGAAGACGTCGCGGAACAGAACGACTTATCGGCGGCCAATCCCGAAAAGACGAGCGAGATGATTCGGATTTGGGAGGGATGGGATCAACAGATGATTGATCCTATTTGGTCTCCGTGAGTTACGGCTTTGAGAGAGCAATCGGTTCGCCAATACGAGAAAGGTCGACCAGATATTTCGTTCCGGAGCGGTGTTCTCCAGAAGGGTTCTCAAGGACCAATTTTACGCGGGTTGTGCTGCTGGCCGCGTCGGTTACGGGACTGACAAACTCCAATTTGGCGAGGTATTCTCTGGTCCCGTTTGTCTTTTGAAGCGGCACGGTTTGGCCCGGTTTAAGGTGCTCGGCTGCTTGGTGAGGGACATGAAGAACGACGTTTAACTGATCAAGTTTCACCAGGGTGAGAACTGGCCCTTGTCCCGGTTGAACGTTCTCACCAACTTCGCGGTAGATTCGCGATACAATCCCATCAAACGGGCTTCTCAACGTGTGTCGTTCGATCTCTGCCGCAATTCGTTCAACCTGAATTGCCAGGCTGGCCTTCTCTTCTTTTGCTGCGATGAGTTCGGCGTTGGAGATCTCAAATTCGGCGTTGGCTCGGGCGACTTCATCTCGATTGGCACTACCGGATTTGGCCAAGCGTTCCAGTTCATCTTTGCGGCGTTTGCGAAGCTCCCAATTGGCCTGGGCCGACTGAATGGTAGATTGGCTTTCCGCTCTGATCTTGGCGATTCGCAACGATGCATCGAGAACCTGGCTGTCCAATTTTCCAAGCAGTTCGCCCTCTCTTACGACCTGACCTTCTTGAGCCGGGATCGAGGCGATCACGCCGGATTCAGGAAATGCCATATCAACCTGGCGGATTGGTTCGGTCGTTCCAATGGTTGGGGTTTGCGCGACGGCAAACGGACTCAGGGTGAAGCTGAGAAGAAGCAGGGAGATTATAGGTTTCATCAATTGGGGGGGATTAAGCGAGGCGGAGTTTGGTTTCGTCATTCCATCGATCTTGTTCCATGATGGCGAGCCGGTCCTGGTAGGCTTTTTGTTCGGCTTTGGATTGAACGCGAAGAAAACGCGAGGAGAGAGAGCTGGGAAGTTCCTCTGCAGAATCTTCGAACTTTTCAGCCATTCGTTTCGCAAGATCGGGTGCGAATCGAGTCATGATGGAGTCTTCCAGGGAAAGGAAAAGTTGTCCCGAGCCGACCTTGCCCTGACGGGCGGCACGACCCAGCAGTTGCCGGTCCACGCGTTGGCTTTCGTCCATTTCCAACACGAGAACATGGAGCCCACCCAGAGCTTCGACCCCGTCACCCAGATCGATATGGGTTCCCCTTCCTGCCATGTTGGTGGAGATGGTAACGGCATGGGGTTGGCCCGCCGCGGCAATGACTTCTGCCTCGCCTTCATCTTGTTTCGCATTGAGCAAGTGATGAGGAATGCCTGCCTGATTCAGCAACAGGGAAAGGCGCTCGCTGTTTTCGATGGTTCGAGTACCAACGAGAACAGGTTGCCCCGTATGGTAGAGGCGCCTGATTTCAACAACCGCAGCGTTCAGCTTTTGCGAACTGGTTCGAAAGACGCGAGGCGGAAAGGTTCTTCGTTGGCTGGGTTTGTTGAGGGGGATGGGAACGACGGGGAGCTGATACACTTCCCAGAATTCTCCGGCGGCTTCGACGGCGGTTCCGGTCATCCCGCCAACGTGATCATACAGGCGGTAAAACTTCTGCCGTGAAATACTCGCCTGAGACTCGTTTTCGCAGGTGATGGGTTGGTCTTCCTTGGCTTCGACTGCCTGATGAAGTCCATCTCGCCAACTGCTGCCCTGTTTGACCCGGCCGGTGCATTCATCAATGATCAGAACCTCGTTGTTGCGAACGACGTACTGCCGATCTTTGTCCAAGGCGTATTGCGCGCGAAGGGCATTCTCCACATATTTGATCCAGGGGCGCTTGAGGAGGTTTCGGTCAACTTCCCGGCTTTGGGCCTGTGCTAGTTGCTGACCGGATTCAGTTAGCCAGATTTGTCGCTTTATCGCGTCAAACCCAAAGTGCAGACCTTCCTCCAACAGGGCAATGGTGTTTCGAGCTGCGTGATAGAGGCTGGTACCGGGATTTTCGCCGTGGGACTTGCCGCTGATGAGCAGCGGTGTGGTGGCCTCATCGATTAAGATGGCGTCTGCCTCATCAATGATGGCCATGTGGAGACCGCGTTGGGCAAGGGGGAGAGTGCGGGAATCAGAGCCCAGCAAGGATTTCCAAGTGCGCTCTCCGGGGACGGACTCAGGTTGACGGAGGAGGGTGAGTTGATCGCGAAGGTAATCGAACCCGAATTCAGATCCAGTCCCGTAGGTGATGTCTGCCTGATAAGCTACTCGCTTTTTCGCGACGGAAACCCTCTCCGGTAACAGGGCGGAGGAGATGCCGAGAGCCTGATATACAGGGAGTCCGAAGGCATGGTCTCGTTCGGCAAGATAGCTGTTGGCGGTCGCCACGTGAACTCCCTTTCCGGATAAAGAATGGTAGTAGGCCGGGAGCAGTTGGAGCAGGGTCTTGCCTTCCCCGGTTGCAAGTTCTGCAATCGTTCCCCTGGCCAAAGCCAGGGCACCGAGAATTTGCACATCATAGGGATAGAGACCGAGAATCCGGCGGCTCACTTCTCGCACCAGGGCGAAGCTGGGGACAAGCAGGTCCTCAAGGGGGCGCCCTGACTGAACCTCTTCACGGTGTTGCCTCGCGAGTGCAACTATCGAATGAAGGTCTCTTCGCGCGAACTCGGGAGCGAGTTGGTTGATGGCGGAGAGATGTTCCTGATCAGATGGTTGTCGCGCCTTTCGGGGAGAGAGGGTGTGTGTTGCGTGAAAGGCTAAAAAAGGAGCGGGTGCGTATTGACGGCGAAGTGTTTCCCAAAATCCGGGAAGTGCGTTTCGAGAGGATGAAGGAGGACGTGCCAAGGTTCCGAACTATTTGGATGTGGAATCAAGTCCTTTGACGATGCGAAGCTCCGGAAGACCGTCGGTGTCTTTCCCTTTTTCGAACTGGATGCCTTCACCGCGAATCAGTGTGCCTTTTGCGCGCTCCAGGTTGGTGAGGGCAACGTTGTAAACGACCAGTGATTGGAGAAATTCTTCGCGGGCGATTTGCAGGCGATCTTGCGCTTCCAGCAAGCTTCCCAGGTAGTCGCTGGTTAGGATGTTTCCGCCATCCGCATCAACTCCCCGCCGCCGGTTCAGAACGTTCAGGTCCTTTAGAGCTGCATTAGCCGAAATGTATTTGGCACGCATGTCAGGATAGGCAGTGGTGACCTCCCGATAGGCAACCTGAACTTCCAGTTGGATGGTTTCCAACGTTGCCTGAAGTCGCTGTTTCTGCTGTCGAAGCTCCAGCTCACTGCGGAGATGACGCGCACGGGTAAAGCGGCGTTCGAGTGAGACCGATGCGGAAAGGCCAACAGACCAGGAAGGGTGTCCATCGTTGTATTCTCCACGGGTCGCACCTTCCCAGTCTCCGTCTGATTGCAGATCGGAGATGGAGCCTTCGCCAAAGATGTTGAGTTCTGGGAGGCGATCCTGCTTTGCCATTCGCTCGCGAATGTTGGCGGCTTTCAGTTGTGCTTCTGCCTGCAGGATCTCAGGACGATACTGCATGGCCGTCCCGACGGCGGTTTCGAAGTCGACCTCAAACGCAGCTGTTACCGGAAGGTCATCAGGAATCAGCTCGCCGATTCCCTGTTCGATCAAATTGGGATCATTGATCAGTGCTCTCAGGCGGGATTCTGAATTCTTGATTGCCAGTTCAGCGCGAACCAACTCAGCTCTCCTTGAGGCGAGGGCCGCTTCGGCACGGGCTCGCTGGCTGGCCATGGTATCCAACTGTCCACGCTTTCTCATCTCTTCGACAATCGCCTCCGTCCCTTGCACGAGCCGGAATTTTTCCACATGAATGGCACGGGCGAGATAAAGTGACCAATAGGAGCGGTTCACTTCAGAAAGGTGGGTCTCCAGTTGGCGAAGGAATTCCTGGCTGCCGGTCTCGTGGTCGAGTTTGGCAATCCGGATCACGCTTTCATTGTAACGAATTCCTGCGCCCCGAAGCAGTGGCTGCACGACCGTGAGTTTGAGGCGGGCTTTTCCTTGATCATTCGGGATGAAGAATTCGGAATTGTTCCGGGTCCGGGTCATTTCCTGGGAGAGACTGACCTGCGCTCCGGTCCGGAACCGTTTGCGGATTCCGCTTTCCCAACTCCACTCCCGCTGGCGAAAGAACTCCTCGTCTCCGCCGACTTCAAGCGAACTTCCAACAGGCTCATGAAGACGATCCAACCCGGTGGTGGTATAGAGTTCACCATCGAACGCGCCGCGAGCTTCGTTAATGCCGGTTTCGCGAATGACCGGAATGTTGCCGAAAACCTTGATCTGGGTGGAATTTGCCAGGGCTGTTTGGTAAACCGTATCAAGGTTCACCGCTGCGGGATGGGAATCGCCCAACAGTTGACCGCGAACATCGCTATACCACCATGAGTCCGGAGGAATGGCTCCGTTCTCAAAACCGCCGCCGGCGCGGGCTTGGCCTTCTTGGCTGAATTCGGTGAGAGCACTGTTTGCAAACGCTTTCTTGAGCAGGGAAATTTGATCAACGAGTTCTTTCTCACGTTGTCCCTTGGGTTCATAAGGGGACACGTTCAACGCTTCAAGAAATGGTGACCGATTAAGGTCTTCGTTCTGGTCGTCACGGAGTTGCGCCAAAGATGAACACGTGCAGAGAACGCCAACAGCAAGACTCAGGAGGGGTGTTCGTAGTGCAAAACCTCGATGGTAGGAGAGGAGTGGTTTTGTAGCTTTCATGTGTGTGGGGGGAAAGTGGGGGGGATGGGAGGGGTGCGTTAACAGCCTGAGGTGAGCCCGGTGAGGCCGGACTGTGAAGCGAACTCATATCGATAGGAATTCCAGCACAGCTGAATGATGGATTCGCTGGAGTTGTAGACTTGCAGGACCTGTTGTGCTGAGCGGAGCGTGAAAATGTCCTGCTGAGTGAGCTCTGATGTATAATAGGTTCCGCTGTTGTAGGTAGGACCAAAATAGGTCCGGAAGTTGTAGCCCGTAGTGTCCGAAGCATTGTGAACGGCTGCAGTCTGGCGCATCACAATGGTATGAGGTGCTTCATCGATGGTGGCTGACTGGAAGGTAATGACCCAGTTTCCACCGGAGTCTGCCACGGTTTGCGAAGAACCAATAAGTTGCCCTTGTTGGTTATAGACTTCCAGCACAACGGTTGATCCGGGTTGGACCAAACCACTGTTCATGTGGTGTGCTATTGAGGTGGGCAACCGGAGGTGGAAGTGATCTCCTCCTCCAAAGTGTCGGCCCAAGCTGGAGAACCCCTTTTCTGAGAATCCATCTGCCAGGCGGGAATCAGCAAATGAATCATTGCCCAAATACCCACGTTGATTGTCTTCACCAAAAAGGAAGTTCTGGATGGTGTCGAACTGAAGTACGGGCCAGTCTTCGGATTCTGGCTCTTCCTCTTCGATGATGGGAACCGGTGTGATGAGAGTCGTGTCTGTGTCCCGGTTGTTTGCCGGGGATGGATCGGGACCTCCTGATCCATCGTCTTTGATCGTTACGGTGTTGAGGATGACTCCTGCGTTCCAGACGCGAACCGAAACCGTTACCGATCCCGACTGGCCGGGGGCGAGTTGCCCGAGGTTCCAGGTGACGTTGCTTCCACTGTATCGACCGCCGTCCGATGCCGCCAGGAACTCAACTCCCGTAGGCAATGTGTCCGTGAGGACCACGCCGCTGGAAATTTGGTTGCCAACGTTAGTGTAACTCAGAGTGTAAGTGAGCGTTTCGCCGACTTCAGCGGTGTCGCGTCCATCGGTTTTGGTCACCACCAGATCCGGGGACGCGATGACCGGAGTCTCTTCATCGTCGGTGTTGTTCGCAGGTGTCGGATCGATGTCGAGATGAGTGACGTTCGCGGTATTGGTAATGGACTCCAAGCCTGCAGGAATCACGGCAGGCGCGGCGAGGGAGATTGTCACTTCTACCGTATCACCAATGACAATGTCAGGAAGGGCGATGGTGATGATCCCCCCGGAAAGGGTGCCAACAGGGGATGAACCGATGGGAGTGAATCCATGCTGCAGAAATTCAGAAATATCGTCCGTAATTTCGACTCCCAGGGCATCTGCCCGTCCTATATTGGTAATCGAAAGTGTGTAGGTGACGTCCCCGCTCGGTGAGAATGTGGCCCCTCCATCGTCTTTACTGATGCGAAGGTCGGGTTGAAACACCTCTACGGTTTCGGAATCGGTATCGTTATAGTCATTGAGCGCTCCGCCCGGATCAGCCGGATCCCCCGTGCGTTCGTCAGAATTGGTTCCCGCTGTTGAGGTCCATTCCAATTCGGCATTGTTGACAATAACACTGTCAAAATCGGAAGTTGAAGACGTGACGGTCGCTTCGAATGTCAACTCCACGCTTTCCCCGATATCGAGGCGATTGAGGACAACAGCCAGGGCGGAAGCGGTGCTGTTGTTCGCGGTAATGGTGGTCGGGTTGGCCGGCGCTCCCAGCACGGTCAGCTGAATCGAGGATGGATCGAGCACGAGCTCAGATGGAAGCGAGTCGAGAACATCAATATCGAACGCATCCGCAGGAAAAAGGCCGCCGGTGTTCTCAATCGTCAGAGTGTAGGTGAGCGTTTCACCAAGCTTGGGTCTGAGGTTGTCGACCGTTTTCTGAATGTCAAGTTCGGGCTCGACAAGGCTGATGGAGACTTGGTCCTGATCCTGGGGTAGGGCGGCATCGTTGACGTCTTCAGCATCGACGGTTGCGTCATTGGTCAGCGTCGTGCCGCCCTGATTGGTGGCGACGTTCTCGACAATGGTCTGATAGGTGATGACGAAGGAATCATCTGAGCCGTTATTGGTGGAACTGTTCACCACGTCCCCGAGATCCAGGGTTAACAGCCCGGTGCCGGAGACCCAGGTTTCAGAAATGGCACCGATGGAGATGAGGGCGTTGCTCTGGCCTGCGTCAAGGGTGGCGGAACCGGTGACGTATCGCATTCCAGCAGGCAAGCGGTCCTGGAGAACGAGAGCTGGAGTTGTTCCCTCCATGATCGTAACCTCCAACTCAAAGGTGACGGTTTCGCCCACCGCGTAGGTGGTTGATGCTCCCGATGGAAGCCGCTTGTCTAGTGAGAGTTCCTCAATGACAGTGGCTGTTGCTGCCGTTGCGGTATCGGTGTAATCGTTGGCCCCGGTCCCATCTCCATTCCTTTCTTCGGTGCTGGACCCATCCAAACTCGTCCATTGTACCGTGGCCTCATTTTGGATAACCTGGTTTGGTTCGACCGTATTGTTGAGGACTCCGGAAATGGCGATGGAAATGGATCGGCCAAGCGCGAGGTCGTAACCTCCGGAAACGGTTCTCAGCTCGTTGCCTACCAGTTCAAAGGATGTCTTGATGTTTCCGGCAACGGATTCCGTGATGGTAACGCCAGAGGAGAAGTCGACGGTCACGCCGGATGGGATGAGATCGCTGAACACCAGGTCTCTGGCGTCGGCCGTTGAAGCTCCCGTATGCTCGATGACGATGTTCCACGTGATGGCATCACCGGAATCCACGTTGGTGGTGGCACTTGTCAGGGTTTTGCTGACCGTGACGTCGGGCTCCACGATTTCAACATCCTCAAAATCGGAGAGCATTTGGGCTCCGATGTCGCTGTCGTAGTACAGTTGCCCGGTGTTTCGGATGACATCACCATCCTGGTTCTCCCCATCATTCACGACCAAAGCTTGAACGGTGATGATGACTTGAGAGTCCGTCACCGTGCCGCTCGTGCCGGTGTTGGTGATCGTACCAAGGTTCAGGACGATGCGGTCGTCATACGTGTCCGCGTCGGTATCGGTGATGGAGGGAGACATTCCCGTGATGATTCCCTGGTCGCTCGTCAGATTGGAGCCGCCAGTAACCGTAGCCGATTGAATGTGAAGCAGGCCATTGGTCGGATCGAGTTGATCGACGATGCTCACATTCGTCGTTGTGCCGTTCCCGATCGTAGCGACCAGCTGATAGGTCACGACCTCTCCGATGACGAGGTCCGGTATGGTTCCACTGGTTCCCTCGGTGATCCCGGTGTGTGCCGCGTCACCGCTGACGAACACCTTGTCGAAGGCAAACGTGTCACTGACTTCCGTCGTGAAGCTTACACTGGCATTGGCTTCGTAATCATCCAGCGCGCCTCCCTGTCCGTCATCGCCGGTTCGCTCGTTCGCGTTGGCTCCGTCAATCGAAGTCCAGTCAACCTGCACATTGTTGGTGTAGGTTGATCCGTCAGTAACGGCACCCGTGAGAAGCGCATCATAAGTAAACGTAATGGTTTCGCCAGCAGCCAGCGTGAAGGGCGCATTGCTGGTGACTCCGCTGGTAAGCGCTGTGAAACTGGCGCTCACATCGCCTGAGATATTGCTGATCGCGGTGAAGGTTCCCGTTTGGAGCGCAATCTCAGTCGGCAAGGAGCTGACGTAAGTGGAGTCATAGGCGGAGAACTGGGTCGGATTGGTGATGGTGGCCTCATAGGAGACGGTGTCTCCGGAGTCCGGCTCGGCCGGGATCGAATCAATGAAGACTCCCGCCACAATCTGCGGTTCGAAAACCTCGACCGATGCCTGATCATCGAACGTTTGTGCTCCCGAGTAGATGCTGAGTTCCCCATCATTGGTCAGAAGGTCGCCCGTCTGGTTCTGAACAACATTGGCGACTCTTGCGGTAATGCGAATCGTGATCGTGCTGTCGTCAGCGTTGTTTCCCTCAGCAACAATATCTCCAAAATCAAACTCGATGACATCAGGGGAAGTGCCTGTGACGGTTCCACTGTCAGAGACACTCAATCCGCTGGAGATGCTGGTGATTCCACTTCCGATACTCGTGATCGTTCCGCTAACCAACTCTAGAACGCCGTTGGCAGTACCATTGGAGGCGGTAAACGGCAGGGTGTCGGTAATCACCACATCCGTCGTCGTGCCTTCTCCAAACGTTGCGACGAGTTCGAACGTAACCTCTTCACCGATCACGAGGTCTTGAAGAAGGGGATCGCCCTGTCCTCCAAGGTCACCATTCTCTGAGGTTGAGATCACCGATTTCGTAAATGCATACGCCAGATCAGGATCAACTGGATCAGCCGCTGATACAATAGGTGTCGCAGAACGTCCCGCGCCATCATCAGGATCGTGGTCGTAGTTCAGCGTCGCAGAGTTGACGATGTTCGAGGAAAGGTCCGTGATGGAGTCGACCATCACGAATTGCATCGTGACTTCGTAGGGATTCGCGGCATCGATCGATTGAGGGATGGTTTCCCAGCGTAACGTGATCGTTTCACCGGCGAGACCGGTTCCCGTTCCTGAAATTGTGGTGAGGTCGGGATCCGGGGTGGCTCCGGTTCCGTTGATGGAACCTGGAACCAACTGGAACCCGCTCGGAATGGTGTCCGTTAGGATCACGTCCATGGCATCAGCGCCGCTCGTTGCGTCGTGATTAATGGTAAACGTATAGTTGAAGACGTCGCCGGCATCCCCCGAGTCCGCCCCTGTCAGGGTTTTCTCAAATTCGAGCACTGGTTCAACCACCGTGACCGATACCTGGTTATCATTGTCGTCAGAAACTCCGTCAGCGCTCGCGTCTGCATCATTGGTGAGGACCGCCGTGTTGTAGACGTTAACAGGATCGTCAGAGGCCGTAGCATCATAGGTGATGAAAAAGGAGTCCGTGTCTGACGTTGTGGAATCATCGGAGTTGCCAGGATTGAGCACACTCGATGCCGTGATCGTGAGGACCTGTCCGACTTGAGCCGCAGCGAAGTCGGTAACCGTCATGCCATTGATATTGGAGATCTGTACGGACCCGAGGTCGAGAGTCATCCCGTCCGGGAGCGTATCGACGATTGAGAGATTCGTGAGCGTGCCCTCAGCAATGGACACTTCCAATTGGTAAGTGATGGTGTCGCCGACCAGAACCTCTGTAGTTCCGGCTGGGATGGATTTGGTAACGTCCAAAACTCCCTGGACGCTCGTGTTTGCGGAATCTGAATCGCTGTAGTCATTAACGCCGCCGGAACCGTCGCGTTCGCCAGAATCAGTGCCATCGATGCCGCTCCAGGTAAGATTCGCGGTGTTGGCGATCGCGTCGCTGGGGTTGGCGTCATCACGAACTTGTCCGGTGATCGTCAAGGTTAGGACCTCGCCCTGAGCCAAATCCAGATTACCGGTTTGGACCAGGTCGTTGCTGCCATCAATATTGAAAGAGCCGCTCACGTCTGCGGCATCGAGTGTCGCGCTGACGAGGGTGAAGTTTTCCAGAATACCATCTGGGAGAGCGTCTGACAGATCCAGGTCGAAGGCATCCGCGGTGGAAGAACCGGTGTGCTGAACGAGAATCTGGTAGGTGACGGTGTCTCCGGCATCAAGCCCCGACACATCGTTGGTGATGGATTTCGTGACGCTTAGATCAGGCTCGACGATGGTGATGTCGGTATCGTCGTCCGGTGTTGAATCGCTGGAGACCTGAGCGGCGCCGCTTCCATCGGTCCAATTGAGGTCCGCAATGTTTGAGCGAACCACGTTGTTTTGGTTGGAGGCGATGTTGTCGACCAGCGCAGAATAGCGGATCTCGATGGTCTGGGTGGCAAGACCATCTCCGGACGCTCCTTCGTTGAATTCGATGGTTCCAAAATCGAGTTGAAGCTGCTCGTCGGAAGTCGTTCCAGGATCGGTTCGGGTAAAGAATACGTTGTTCGTATCATCGTAGGGGCCAGCGGTGGTTACCGTGATTCCTGCCCCTGCGGTAACCGTCAACGTGCCGCTTATGTAACTCATTCCCGCTTCCAAGGCGTCCACGACAACCGCGTTGTCCGTTTGTCCTTCTGGCACGGTGATTGTGAGGACATATTCGACGGTTTCTCCAATCGTATAGGTTGTATCCGCCGGTGTCGCGAGGACTTTGGAGATGGTCGCGTCTGGAGAACTGAAACTTTCGGAGTCCGCGTCGGTATAGACTCTCTCTCCATCAGTGTCGCCCGAAGCTCCAGCCACACTTCCTGTGGCGTTGTCGCCAGAACCATCCGCTGTTCCCGAGCCCGGAAGGCTGGAGTAGGTCAGGTTGGCAGTGTTGGTTACGGTCTGTCCAGCTCCAATCTGATCCGTCCCAGAATCGCGAACCCGTGCGTCAAAGGTGATCTCAAAGCTGTCGCCCGCTTCCAGTTGATCAATGAAAGCCGTGATGTCCTGTCCCACGACTCCCAAACTGCTGGTTACCACGTATCCTGGAAGGCCGGAGAAAGTGAGGCTTCCTCCATCGATCTCCAATTCTGCGGGGAGGGTGTCCGTGATGTTGAGGTCATAAGCCGTTGCCGCATTGATGTTGCTGTCCGCCGTAATGGTCAGGGTATAGCTGATAACATCTCCCGCGTCGGCTGAGCTGGCTCCGTTGTCCGATTTGGAAATCGAAACCTGGGGTTGAACGACGTTCGCGTCGATCGTGGCCGGCGATCCGGAGTCAACACCGTTGACCTGTACCTGGGCGGAGTTGGTTAGGGTGTTGCCACGAAAGACGTTGGTCCCGTCATCGTTTGATACAATGACATTGTAGGAAATGGTCAGGCTCTCCGCCGATCCGGAATCGGTTTCGTTGTTCGTGATCTGGCCAAAATCAAAGGTGATGATCTGTCCATTAACGGTGATCTGGCCGGGGTCGAGAGTTTGAGCACTGGTATGAACATTGGCAGGAAGGTCCGCGGCGACATAGGTGCCTCCTCCGGCGTCAAACCCATTCAGCTGAACCGTCACGTTGTTGTCCGCTGGGGCGAGAAACTGCAATCCAGCTTCCAGGGTATCGACCAGGCTTAAGTTGGTCATGTTGCCCTGGGGAAGGTCGATGGTTACCTCATAGCGAATGATTTCGCCGGGCACCGCGTTGACCTGGCCTGCCGCTGAAGTGTCGTTGGAGGTATGGCCCTCCGAGGTGTCGATGATTGCTTTGTCGCCTTGGGGATTTGGAACCACGAAAGCGGCATCGTTGCTTTCACTGTAATCGTTCTGTGTCGCAAACAGAGGGTCGGATGTATCTCCGGAACGTTCGATACTATATTGGTTGTGCGTGGAAATGACGCCGGGGTCTCCGGGGAGGCTGGTCCAGGTAGCTGTCGCGGTATTGGTTACCGTGGTATTGACGTCCAATCCCGTATCAACGGTGACATCGATTGAGAAGACTGCGGATTCTCCAACAG
Organism: uncultured bacterium; assembly: GCA_963977015.1. Taxonomy (GTDB): domain Bacteria; phylum Verrucomicrobiota; class Verrucomicrobiia; order Verrucomicrobiales; family DEV007; genus JBCDHN01. The sequence goes on from CAXBMO010000011.1 coordinate 117,839, forward strand.
CAAGGGTAGCCCAACTGGCGGAAATGGTGCCTTCCGGTGCGCCTGGTGTGAAGGTGAGCGAGTCCGGAACCACGCCGCTGAGGTATTGAAGATTGGTTGCGGAATTGATTTCCTCGGGAAGCACATCGCTTAATACGATATCATAGGCTTCTACTGACCCATTGTTGGTGACTGTGAATTCATAGGTCACGGTCTCATCGGCCATTGCGTTCGCGTTTGAAACGACTTTGGAGACATCGATGTCCGCTTCCCGTATCGTAATGTTGGAGGCTTGATCGTCTACGGTTTGCGTTCCTCCGTTGACGTTCCAGGAGAGGTTGGCATCATTGTTTCGCCTTGTTCCCTCGCTATTGCCGGTGTGGTTGAGAACGACGGCGCGATATTGGAATGTCAGGGTTTCTGCGGTCGCATTGTCCGTGTTCGTATTGGTAATCGTGCCGAGCCCGGGCGTGGAGCCAAAGCCAAGTTCGATCGTGTTTCCGGAATTCTGCGTAGTGCCTGGATCGGTGACAATTGCAGTGATGGAGCTTAAAGCGCCGAGACTGGAACTAAGATCTCCAGAGACTGCGGTGACGCCGAGAAAATCGACAAACGCCAACCCGTTATCCATCAGATCCACGATTTCAACCTGCTCCAGGTCTCCTTCGGGAATGGTGACCGTGACTTCGTAGGTGATGATTTCACCGATGACGGCCTCCGAATCGCTGTTCGCAGCGGTGTTGTGACTGGTGCTGACCACGGATTTGGCGAGAATGGGGGCAACCGTGGTGACGGAGGCGGTATCAACCAGTTCTCCATCATCAGCATGATCGGTTCCGCCTTCCGAATGGCTGTAGCTGACAATTTCTGCGGTGTTGGTCAGCGTTTCCAGGGCGGTAGCCGTACTATCGACAAGGAGATCATAGGCGATGATTGCGATGTTGCTGCCGCTTGCTCCATCATAGGCCGTGAGACTTCCCTGAGCCGCACTGGGATCCGTCAGTTCGAGCCCTGCGCCAAACAAGTCTCCGCTGGTGGTAAGAGCGGTTCCGTTTCCATCGGTAACGCGAAGGTTCAGCCCCGCGCCAGAACTTGGAACGATGAAACCAGCCGGCATCGTATCGTTGATCACGACGTCAAATGCTCCGTAGGAACTGTTTCCGGTGTTCTCTACCGTGATGACAAAGGTGACCAAATCCCCGGCGTCGATGGCGCTCAAATTGGCATTGATCGCTTGGGTTTCCAATGCATCTGAGGTTATTGCGTTGCCTGAAAATGCGGAGGCGCTCCCGGGGGCGGCAAAGGTGGTTCCTGCCGGACCGGTTGTGGAATCAAAGACTCCGGTCGGATGGGTGGTTGAAACCACACCTTTGGTGATGCTGAGTTCTGGCTCTTCCAGGATGATCTGAGCCATTTCCGAGGAACTTGCCGTTGAGAGAAAGGAGTTCGCTTCTGACGCGCCAACTTGGTTGGTGAACTGGAGTCCGTCGGCATATTCTGCGTCCAGAATCTCCACGGTGACGATGAACTCGATCGTGCTTGAAACGGCGTCATTGGCCCCGAGACTGTAGTCACCGATCTCGATGACAAAGCCGTTCGAGCTTGCAAAAGTCGCCAGATCGATCACGGGATCGAGGCCGGACAGACTTGGGTTGCCGGAATCATCGATTCCGCCATCTCCGGTATCATCAGGGCCCTGAGAGCCGTAGAAGGTATCTCCAGAACCGAAACTGATCCGGCCTGCTGTCGTATAAGCCGTTCCCGCATCAAAATCATAAACCTGGCTGTCGTCGATGCTTGAAGCATCGAAAATGGGAAGCGGTAGAAAGTCTTCCAGACGAAGGCTCTCAAACTCCGTGGTCGGCAGTTCATAGCTAATTCGGTAGCTCACCAAGTCTCCTGCACTGACATTGTAATCTACCGGGTTCAGTGTGGTGGTACCATGGGAGGTGATGGCGACGACTTCCTTGGAGACCGAACCTACCGGAATGGAAACACTCGACGAGCTGCCGTCCGTAACGGTTTGATTGTGGCGGGTCAGGTCGTCGATATCCAGGTTTTCACCGCTGATGGTGACCGTGTTCGTCAGCTCATCTCCCTGGCTGATCTCTTGTTCACCAGGAACAACGGTGTGCGAGTTTCGAATCTGGACGCGGTAGGTAATGGTTCCTGTCGTGGCGCCTGCATTGAAAACGGAAGGGTCCACGGATCCCCCACTCAGGCCTCCTGATGGGACCAAGCCACCAAGGATGGGATCCCCACCAGAAATTAAGGTATGACTCGCCTGTAGCTGTGAGTAGACATCAAACTGAATACTGGTCGATCCATCGGCGTTTACGACCGAAGTGAAGTTTGCGGAGTCGAAGTCGACGGTGATGGTCTCTCCATGTTGGGTATAGGTTAGCTGAGGAATGATCTCGGATCCGTCAGTCACAAACCCGCCTCGCGCATCGCCGGGGAGGAAGTCTTGCCCATCTCCAAGTAGGTCGTCCACAACCAAGTCTTCAAATGCGAAATAGTCGGAGACCTGGAAATTTAGCGTGTATTCCAAGATGTCTTGAGGAGAGTTGCCAGCCGCATTGCGGTCGTCGATGTTTGCGACACCCTTCTGAATGGCCAGGGAATGTTCCTCGAGAACGTAATCCGTTTCCAGATTGCCGGTTACCCCATCCTGACTAGCTCCGGCGGGACCTTCGTTGTCTGAAACAGGATTGCCGTTCCAAAGCCCGGTAATTTGCGCGTCGTTGTAGGGAGAAATGTCCAGTTGCTCGCCTGTTTCCGGATCGATGACGGCGGCACTACTTTCTCCGTCCGTGAAGGGAATGAAGGCTTCGTAGGTGATGGTAATGTCCGTGCCGCTGACCCCGGTGACGGATCCAAATGAAAGATCAAGCAGGTTGTCTGAAGCTGGGGTTCCCGTCAGGCCATCAGAGTTGATCAGCGGCTCATCATTCGTTGTAAACGCAAGCGGGTTTCCTCCCGAATCGAGAACTTGAAGATTTCCGAGATAGGCCAGATCACCGGGAATCACATCAGTAAGGCTCAGGCCGTTCACCGTCTCCCCGGTTGCTACATCAATGCTGAGGGTATAGGTAACGGGATGGTTGGGGCCGGAAGCCAGTTCGCCAATGTAGGTGCCGTCTTCTTCCGGAACGGCAGCCGTTTTAGTGAGTTGCATCACCATTGGCATGACGTCGGATGTGGCCGAAGCTCCAAAGATCGGAGCATCGTCCGGCGCGGCAACGGTTCCCGGATCGTTCAAGGCTGTATGACCCAGCGCGAAACCACCCTGAGCCGTAATCCCATAAGACTGGTTTGGTACAATACCGTCAGCCGTATTGAGACTGGCATTAACCGTTAAGGAAAGAGCGGGATTATCCTGAGAATAGCTTCCAAACGGAAGTTCAACATTATAGACGTATTGACCAATCAGGCTGGGAGTGGTGACGACATCGTAGGTTACCGGAGTGGTTCCTGAGCCCGCTCCACCATAATATTCGTCGGGAGGAGTTCCAATGCTACTTTCGAACATTGGGTGATCGATGGGCACCGGAGAAGCTGACGAACCGATCTCGATGAGCTGGCCATCGTTGCCGATTTCACCGATCGGCTCGGTGGCGAGGCCGTCAGGATTGGTTTGCTCGGTCCCGGTCAGGTTGATGGAATTGATCTGGACTTCCGGTGGTGCGACAATGTCCACATAGGGAGCGAAACCGACCTGGTCTCCGGTATTGTCGAATTCAACGGTGAACTCGATATCATCATTGACCAACTGATCTTCAGCAACGGTTAGTGCTTCCGTGCTAACGGCAACCTCAGGAACGGCATCGAAGAGAATTCGAGGTTCCAAGGGTTCAAAATGGATATGGGTGGCCTTTTTGCCTTGTGAGTTTGTAGCCATCTGAGGAGGGGGGAATCAGAAGTCAACTATTGGGTAGTTGAGTCTTTTAATAAATATTATAAATATAATAAAACAATATGAAATATTAAGATATTAGTGATCTAAAGGAACGGAGACTATATCGGGGCGCGATACTTACTGGACTCTGGTCTCTGCTCTCCTCATCGAGCGGCCAATCGAATTCCGAAGCAGTTCCCATAGAGTTTGTGGGATACCTGCATAAATTCTAACGTAGCCAATTTCACCGGTTTCGACTCGTTGGCTCGAGGTGGGGCTCAAATTGGCAACGGCCTCAAAATGAGGGGCTACCAGCTCGAATTGCCGCGCAAAGATATCGCCGGGATGTTCGGTCTTGATCGCATCCTCGTCGGAACTGGAGGCCAGAATTTTGCGGGCGACCAAAGGGCCGCCTGATGGGGTCACCAGTCCAAAGTGAGGTATCTGAGTGGAAGCATGAGGGTTCACTCGGGTGAGTTCTGCCGGAATTCGAGTAATACGCCCGCGAGCGAGAAAGGTTGCGGCTTTGCTCTTGCTATCTTGAAGGCGCATGGCGATTTCTTCCGGCAATGCCATGACGAGCTGTTTGGTCTCTGCCCGTCCAATGCTACACAGGAGCTGTCCTTTATCGAGATAGGTCCCTTTCAGATTGGCCAGGTCCCTGCCGCTGACGATACCATCACAGGGAGCCGTCAGGAACAAGGTGTCGACATACCTTTCCAGTTCAATCAGTTGTGTTCTCAGCGTGTTGAGCTGCTTTGATTCGGCTTGATATGCAGAAATATTTTCAGACTGAAGATGGCGATCAGCAAGAATGGTGGATCGTTCAACGCTGAGACGAAGTTGCTCCAAACGAGCCTCTTCGTTTGAATTACGGAGTTTGGCCAACGGTTCACCTTCTTTGACATAGCTGCTGTTGGTGACAAGGAGCTCGTGAACAAAGCCGGGGCATTCCACGCGAACTTCACCATCATTCTTCCAAACGACAACGGCGGGAACCTTCACGCTCGGAGTGATTTGGACAAGAGTGAATACCGCACCTATTCCACAGGCAATCAGGGCGATTCGAGCGTAAAATCCAGCCCTGGATACACCTTCGCTTCGTGCGCGTTTCTGAAGGTATTTTCGAACACTTTGGAGGAATGATAGGATTGTGGCGAGCCCAATCACAATGGCGATGAGAAGGCCTGTGCCATCCCATTGGCGGCTGAGGAGAGTGAGGATTCCAATGAGAACAATCCCTCTCCAGAAAAATGCAGCAAGGCCATAGATCGTGATCCACCAGCTACGGTCTTTTTCGGGAACTGGGTGATGATTGGGATCTGCCCCCAGGAGATAGCGTCTGAACCAGAAATTCGCGGAAGATTGGGCTTTCGCATAAAGATTGGGAACTCCGGTCAAGTCGGCCAGAATATAGTAGCCATCAAAACGCATCAACGGATTGGCGTTGAACAGAATCGTCGTGACGCTGGAGATGACGATGGCTTCGTGCAATCCGCGACTCAGCATTCCGGGAGAAAGCTGAGACCAGACAATGGCTGCGATCCCGGCAAGGAAGAGTTCGCCATACATGCCGGCAGCACTGACGAAAATGCGATTCCACTTGGAAGGAAACTTAACGGATGACGATGCGTTTACATAACCCAACGGGGTAATGAACATAAACATGACCACGCCCATTTCGGGCACACTCCCTCCAAATCGCTTGCAAACCAAGGCATGACAGCCTTCATGAAAAATTTTGATGACCACCCAGATGACGGTCAAGAGGAGGAGGTTCCCAACTGCAAACATGCCCGCCGTTTCTTCCCGAAAGCGAGTCCAGTGATTGTTGACGGAAACGGCGCCCGCGATGAGAACCGCTATCCAGATGAGAAAGAACCGCTTGGATACCAACCAGCCGAAGAAGGGCGAGATCCAATCCAGGAAACGGTCAGGGTTGCCCAGGGGAATTCGCCAAAAGACGATGCTTCGACTTTGTTGCACGAGTTTTTGGGCGTCCTGTTGGCGGTGATTCTCATCGCGTACCCGGTCGGCATGGACATTCCCGCCGCCCTCAAGTAATCCGGAGTCGGCCAGGGATCGCACGAGCGTCGTGGCAGCTTGCTCGGAGAGGGCATCGGCCTGTGCCTGAACGGAAAGTTTCCCCACCAATTCAGAGACCGTGGAACTTCCGTCCAACATCTGGAGGAAGTGATGTTCGATGTGCCCAATACTAAAATAGGTTCCAGCCAGGGGATCCTCCAAAACAAAGTTCCCGTCTTGTCGATAGATCTGGAGATCATCGCGAAGCTTGGGCCGCAACGCGGATAGTTCGCGAGTGGATAGATTGGCTTCGGATCGCATCATCGCTTAGGGAAGTTGACGAAGTAGCCAGTTGGTTGGTGCACGGAGAATGGTCCAAACCGCGGGACGCCAGGGACCATGAATGGTGGCGCGCCCAATTCCTCCGGGGCGAAGGGATTCTTCCGGGTTGGCGATGGTTGCCTGGCAGACAAACACGTTTTCGCCGTTGCGAAACTCGGAATGGGGGGAAACAAGCGTCAAGTTGGCCTTCCACGTTTTCCCCGGATGAGAGTCAAATCTCATGGTTACCGATGCGTTGTCCCTGATGAGTGCAATGTCAGACTCCTCGACGGCGATCTCGGCCTGCATCGAATCCAGGGATCCGATTTCAAACAGGCGCTCGCCGAGTCGAATGATGGCTCCTTCATTTCTTTTGAGGTCGCCGCGTAACACGCGCCCCTCGATTGGAGATTTAATCTGAAGGTTTTCCTGGCGATAAGTAAGAACGTTGGCCGTTTCGGCTAAGCTGTCGGCTTCGAGTCGAGCCATTTGGGATTCAGCAATTTGGCCGGAACTCATGGCGGCATCCGCCTGTTTCTCAGCTCGAAGTCGACGGGCGTTGGCGTCGGCCAATTGCCACCGAATTTCACGATCATCCAGGTCCGCAAGCAGTTGTCCGGTTTGGACGACTTCTCCGGGTTCAACGTGTGCCTTCCGAAGAATGCCATCAAAAGGGGCGGAAACGATTCTTCGGACGGTGGGTTGTAATGTAACCGGGGCATCGACCGGGATCGGGATCGGAGCGGCCGCGAAGGCGCCCAGACAAATGAGCAAGCTCACGACAAAGCGTCTTTGGTTCGACTTTGCTCGTCCCCACATGCGATGGAGTCGACCGGTCATCGCTCCTGGCTTGCCTTTGTGCAGAAGGTGAAGTTGCGGACCTATCAGGTGTTGAGCGGTTTTGAGAAACCGCATCAGTTCCGGAAGCCCTTCCGGCTTCTTCTTCCAAAGGAACAACCATGCGCCGACAACCCGGTCGTTGTAATAGAGGGGCGCGCACCAATAGTGTTGAGAGGTTGAGTTCCCAAGAAGGGATTGAATCTCGGAAGACGCGAGAAAGACGGCGTTGTCAGTCGAATCCAGTTCCCGCTTTCCGTGCACGGTTTCGGTAAGGAGCGCCTGGATCGCGGTTCCCCCTGCACTCTTCAAAGGAGAATCGCTCTGCATTCCGGAAACGGCCTGTAGCTTGACGTTGCCCGTCTGCTGAGTCGTCGCCAATGCGACGCGGTCACACTTTGCCAGAACTTGAAGGATATCGACCAATTGAGTGGCTGCGGTGGGGAAATCACTGGCGCAGCCCGTTTTTTCCATGGCCTCGAAAAGTCCGCCAATACGTTGGGCGGCGAGATTCTCAACCTGGTGCCTCACTTCATCTTCGAGCGCATAGAAGAGCAAGGCGAACCACTGCAGGGTTGCCAATTCTCCTGTCCGCTCAATGCCGTCGTCATAAGGCATAACCAGACAAAGTCCGTAGTCGATTTTACCTTGTTGTAAGATCGGGACGGTGATGAACGCCAGCGGGGTGTCCTGGACCTCAAAGTAGTCCGTGCGAGCCTTGCGCTCTTGGCGGCTGAGCATTCCGGTGTGCCAAACACAGGAGATGAGATCCTCCTCCGTGGGACCTTCGGCGAGCGTTATGGTGGGGGTCGTTTCGTCGCGGAAATCAACCTGGTATGCCCCAATCGCGCGAAAGAGGTGCTTGATGAGGGAAAGCCCGGTTTGACCGCGGAGATGAAAAGGTAGCTTCGAGATCGACGATATCGCCTCATGCGCACTGGAGTGGCTCAATACCGAACGCTGCGCCAGTCTTTCGGTGGGGATACCCGTTGATCGAGGCTGCGAGGACGTCATGGTCATGGCAAGGGAGGCGAAGGCTGAACAAAGTGAAGAGGGAGGTGCTTATCTTGCCTGGGATCCTGCGGTAATTTTCGGTCTTCCGTCCGGGAAGAGCACGACGATCAGTGGTGTCGGGGAAAGCAAAGGAGGCTGTTTCATGAGGGGGCTTAATTCTAAGCCTTCAAGATATTAAACGCAAATTATATTATAATTACCATAATAATGTATGGAGGTGATGATCATAAGGTTTTCCTAACCACTGAATGAATACGCAGCTTCGCGAAAAGCTGGTTCAGCCGCATGTTCCGTAGCTTCCTGGGCACAGGGGAACGCCTGAAACGAGTGCCTCAGTTGCAATGGCAAGCGGTTGACATGCGCCGGTGGACGGCGAGCCGGGTGAGAGCACCTACTTCACTGCCGGAAAGGGGGAATGGTGGGAGCGGAAAAGTTCCGCCGATAGGTCTTAGGCCGCTGCGGCAGCCGCTGCTGCTGCATCATCCATTGCGGGAACGGGTGCATTTGTGCCTTCGCCCATTGCTTCCTCAGAAGTTGGGGCGGGTTCCTGGGGGAGCGCCTCGATATTGCCCTGAGTTTGGTTCGGCGAATCAAGATTGACCGCAGTTCCGTCATCCGTAATCACCTCCAAGGGTGCGTCGCTTCCTTCAGGCTCAACAAGATCTTGTGAAGACGTTTCATGGTAAACGAATTGAGCGTCCGCCGCAGTTGACTCAGTGCCATCCGCGAAGCGGACGATGCTTTCACCATGAATCAACACATCACCGTCGGCCGCCGTGTATTCAATGCCATCACTAACCAAGCCAATGGACTCGATTCCTGCTTCAGTCAGCGATCGAAGTTCGCCTTCGCTCACCATTCCGTCGCCGTCCGCATCCTGCCAGATTTTGAAGGATTCAAACTCACTATCCGCTGCGGAAAGCACTTGGTCACTGTCGGAATCGAAGTAGAGAAGGCCTTCCATATCGGTTTTGGCGCCATCCACATAGTCTGTAAATGAGACTTCATGTTTGCCGGAGATTTGGCCATCCTGGTCGGAATCGTAAACCAGAACCGCGTCATCCTGATGTGCCCAAGCGGTTTGTTCCTGAGCCCCGTCTCCGTCGATATCGAAGCGGATCCCTTCTGCAGCTGAGAGGAACTCGACACCGTCGCCATCCAAATCGATGACGACCGGCGGGGCGGCGGTAAGCACAAAAATCGTCATCTGAGCTTCGGAACTGACTCCCGTTCCGTCCGTGGCCGTTACTTCGATAAATCGCGGGGTGATGGAGGGGGATGATTCCGTGTTCTCAAAGGTGATGGCCTGGAGCGCGGTGGTGTAATCCGCCAGGCTGGCCGTTCCCGTCAAGGTGATGGTGAGGGTGCCGGCACCCGATGACGCCACGGCGCTGATGGAGGCGGGAATGCCGGTGCTATTAAGGACATCGCCGGTTTGCGCATTCGTCAGGGTAATGGTCATGCCCTCGAGATTTGCCGAGTTGAAGTCGGTGACGTAGCCATCGCTGTCAGCGATGTTAACCGCGTCACCACCTTCGACGAAGCGGGCATACGCCGCGTGGGGCTTGCCACCCGTGCTGGAGTCCTGGTCCAACACCACATGGGGACGAAACAGGTCGTTGGCCACGGTGGGGTCAGCCGCGCCATCGTTCTGGCCGGAGGGATTACCCTGGGCAAGATAGGTGCCTTCTCCGGTGATCGTATTCACCGAATAGATCCGGCCGCTATCGTTGTTGAGGATGGCCACATTCCCGTTGGCATCGGAAAACGCTCCGCCCCACGCACTGCCGTCAGAGGAATGCAAGGGAATCGCATTCGCAAAACTCGTAATCGTCCCGTCCATCGTCATGGAGTAAACCGTGCTGCCCAGGGCTGCCCAAAACAGGTTATTCACCGGATCATAGGCGATGTCATGAAAGGTGGCGCTTTCGGACTGGTCAAAGGTTCCGACTTTGGTGCCGTTTTGCACATCGTAGATACTCCACGAATCGGTGTTACCCCTTTTGGCATACAGATAACCGTCCGCGGGATTGAATTCCCCCACATATTCACCATTGGCAATACCCGAGCCGATGACGGAGGATGCGCCCGTTTCCGGATCCACTTGAATGAGGTCGGTGTCGGAGATCGCGTAGATTTGCGAGTCGACCGAGTTGAAAGCCATCGCGTTATAATTGCCGATGCTTCCCGAAACCGATCCGATGGGTTGATTGACGAAGGTGGCCAACGCCGGATCAAAAGCCAGGTAGTTGAGTTGACCGGAGGTGACCTGAAACGCGTTGTTGTTCACGGCGTCATCATATCCGGTAATCGTGACATTGATCGTGGCCGTTCCAATGTCGCCGTGTACGTCTCCCGCACCGTAGGTGAAAGAGTCGGAAGCCGTCTCGCCATTCGAAAGTCTGTCAAATGTGCCATTGGGATCGTAGTAAATCGTCCCGTCACTCATCAGAGTCGCAGTTGCACCGCTGGAGAGCCCGACGGGCACCCCTACGGTAGCGGTGACGCCGTTGATTTCAGCAATGGAGAAGGAATCCTCTTCCTGGTCGCTGTCGTTCGGTAATACATCGATTTGGACGCCCAGATCTTCACCGGTGGCGGCACTGTCGTCTACTGCGGTTGGGGCATCGTTTACCGCGTCAATGGTGATGTTCACCGTCGCATTCGAAACGTCGCCATCAGCATCGGTCAGCGAATAACTGAATGAATCTGTCCCGTTAAAGTTGGCGTTTGGAGTATAGGCGTAAGTTCCGTCCGTATTGACGACGAGTGTTCCGTTTGAAGTGTCGGATGTCTTTACATACGTGTTACCTCCGTCTCCGCTCAACGTGTCATTGCTGCTCAAATCTCCATTGAGGACAATGTCTTCATCAGTCGAAACCGTATCGTTGACGGCTTCGGGAAAGTCATCGACAGAGTTGATGGTGACATTGACTGTGGCGGTGGAAACGTCCCCGTCGGTGTCCGTCAATGTGTAGGTGAAACTGTCGCTTCCGTTATAGTTTGCGTTGGGGGTATAGGTATAGGTTCCGTCCGCGTTGACGACCACCGATCCGTTGCTGGGATCGGAACCTTTCGCGAAGGTGTTGCCGCCGTCCGCACTCAATGTGTCGTTCGTGCTGACATCGCCATTTCCGGAATTGTCTTCGTCAATCGTTAGCGTGTCATTGGTCGTGCTTGGAAGATCATCGGTCGGGTTGACGGTGATGGTGGCCGTCGCGGTCGATTCGTCGCCGTCAGCGTCCGTCAATGTATAGGTGAAACTGTCGGTTCCATAGAAGTCGGCGTTCGGAGTGTAGGTAAAGGTTCCGTTCGTGTTGACGACAACGGTTCCGTTGCTGGGATCCGACGCTTTGACGAAAAGGTTAGCGCCGTCACCGAGGGTGTCATTGGTGCTAAGGTCACCATTGAGGACGGAGTCTTCGTCCATGCTGGGAGTATCATTAACGGCGATGGGCTCGTCATCGACCGGGTTGACGGTAACGGTTACGGTGGCGGCAGACGTCGATCCATTGGAATCGCTGATCTTGTAGATAATGGTGTCTGTCCCATTGAAGTTCGCATTCGGAGTGTAGTTGAGGGTCCCATCTGGATTAATGGTGACCGTTCCGTTGACTGCGGTAGCTGACGTTACGGTTAGCGTCTCGCCCGGGGCGGCAGTGTCATTTTCCAGAACGTTGATGTTTGCAACCAAGGTGTCTTCATTCGTTGAAGCCGCGTCATCATTCGCATTGGGGGGGAGATTGTAATTGATGGAAACGGTCGTTACTTCAACGGTTGGTGACGTGGAGTCGGAGTCACCGGTTGAACTCTCGGTTGTTGTGGCCCTGGTGGACGTTTTACTGGTAGAGGTGTCTACCGTGTTGTCCGCGGCGCTTTCATTTGGAAGAGGCGAATTGGTCCTTGGGCCGTCGTTGGGGCTGCCCCCAAATCCCGCCGCCGGAGGCGTCTCGTCAGGAGTCAATGCCTCGGAAAGGTCATCATTGTAGGCGGAGAACGTGTCACGAAATTCCGTGTATCCCAAGTTCGACAACCGCATCAGAGTAAAGTCATTCTCTGGGGGCAAATTTCCAATTTCACCACCAAGAGTTCTGGCCGGATTGGAGCCAGCTTCGTTTCCAGGTTCAACGCCGGAAGTGGCGGTAAGTTGGTTGGGAGGATTGTCAGGGGAGCCGGTAAGATTCGAGAACCGCTCAAAATACTGCGCAGCTTCGCTGTCAGGCGCGACATTGACGATAATTTCCTGTCCGTAGCCGGTGGAGGTAAAATAATCCTTTAAGATCACGGAATTCCCTTCCTGAAACTCGACTCGAAGATCACCTTCGATTGGAAGCAACGTCACGGTTGCAGGTGTTCCTGCGTCATCGAGGACGAAGACGATATCACCGGGTTCAACTGGAATGACATCACCATCTTTGACTGAGTGCCTGAGCTTGACGTTGCCGTCGGCATCACGAATTTGGATTTGGTGTTTCATGGGGAGGGAGGAGTGGGCCTGTTAGTTAGGATGTTCGTTAGTCTGTGGGCGTAGGTTCCTTTGAGAAACTGCTGGCTGCCTGAGTGGAGATTCTAGCCTTCGGTCGAATCGGAAGGCTCCTCACTTGCTGAGCGAGCTCCTTTCGATTTGAAGGGATTGAGTCGAAAACGCTTCGGTTCTGGGGAAGGGGCCGTTTTGGGCTCTCCTTCGGTGGTATCGGCTTGCGAGACTTCGGCAACGACGGTTGCGGAAGAGTTTGAAGAACCGGTGGGAGGAGTGCCCTTCACGGAAAGCAATTCAGAAGTAAGCTCATTGCCTGTCGTGCGGTGACCAAAGTAGTCATTCACACCTTTTGTCCCGATGAGCGCCTCGGTTAAAGACCCTTGAACGCCGGCTAAGCGAAACGCACTCGTGTCCACATTGTATTTTGCGTCGATGACCTTGGTTTTCGCGGTGTGGAGTTCATCCTGAACGTCGAGGATGTTGAGCAAATCCTGCCGGCCGACCTTGAATTGCTCCTTGTAGTCGGATAGTGCACTTTCAAGGCGCGAAAGGTATTTGGAGAGGGAGATATAGCTGGTTTTGGAGCCTTCTCGTTCATTCCACAGCAGAGACCGGGTGTATTCGCTCTGTTCGATGGCTGCGCGCACCAGTTCTTCAGCCTTGCGCACCTGCAAATGTTCGCGTGCCACCAGGGCTTTGTTCGCACCCCCGCGGAAGAGATCCCAGGACATGACGAGCATGGCCCGGACTTCGTTGTCTTCCCCTTCAACTCCCAAAACATCTTCACCTACGCCCGCTCCGGCATCGAGATAGATTTTGGGGGTTCGATTTCCCTTGGCGCTTTTATGCTTGTGGGTGGCGGCGGCCAGGGCGGCGACAGCAGCCTGATAATCCCAATTCTCTTCAAGGCTGAATTCCTCTTCGGTTTGAGGAATTTCAGGAACTGGAGGGTAGGAAAGTCCGGTGGCGGGTTGGCCCGTAAGGCGGGTGAAGCGAACGATTGCATTGTCGAGCGCCAATTGCTGACTTTCCAAGGCGTTCTCCGCCAGGCTGAGCCGTCCTTCCACAAGAGCGAGATCTGCGCGGTTTCCCGCTTGTCCGACCGTTGCTTCGATCATCTCGCGCATGTCGTTGTGGCGACTGACGTGAGCTTTGGCTTCCTGAACCTGTTCCTTGGCACGAAGGATTTCGAGGTAAACTTCAGCGAGATCGACAATTCGGGCTTCGATCATGCTGCGTTCCACCAAGGCCTGGAGTTCGTGACCGTGGCGTGCGGAAATCGTCTGATTACGGGCCAATCCACCGTCGTAAATCAGTTGGCGAATTGAGAGTCCAATCTGGCGACTGAGAAGTCCGTCTCCGTCCGAACTGACCAATCCGTCCGTGGTTCGGTCGCGTTGGAGGTATCCACCGGAACCGTCGATCGAGACTTGTGGCGCCAAGTCTCCCCGGACGATCTTCCAGTTCTCGTAGGCACTGAGACGGTCGTAATTCGCGGCCTGAATTTCAGGCTCGTTGTGAAGCGTGAGTTTTGCAGCCTGTTGAAGGGACTGCGCGGAGCCGATGCCATGGCCAAGGCCCAAGCATGCGACGACAATAGCGGTACCTCTGGCCGCAAGAGGTCGAAATTGAGTGAGTTTCATGTGTTTCTAGGTTCTGAGGTAACTTTCTAAGCTTTCCTTATAATTTCCATAATTTCAATATGTTTTTATCCGGGATTTATGGTAATCTTCACCAATGGACCACGACTCCCACGATCCACTTGTTCAAGGCCTGATGTTTCTCGGCAGGTATTTTGGCGTACCTGTTAGTCCGATTGGAGCCACTCAAGGGCTGCCTGTCAACGGGCAATTGAATCCAGTGTTGTTTGAGCGAGCTGCAAAGCGTTGTGGATTCTCTTCCAAGACGTTGAGGCGCCCCCTCAAACGGTTCCATAGTGCCACGTTGCCGGCCATTCTCCTGCTGGAAGGGGGGGATGCGGTCGTCTTGTTGGGTTATCTTCCAAAAGGAAGGGCAGAGGTTGCCGTTTTGAGCGCGGGCGGTGGCGTTGAGCAGGTTAAAATCAAGGAGTTGGACAAGGTCTACACGGGCTTCGCGATTTTGGTCAAACCCGTCTACGATTTCGAAAAACGGAGCGATTTTGCGCCTCCGCCACCAAAGAGAAACTGGTTCTGGGGCACGCTTTGGCGTTTTCGCGGGTTTTATGCTCGTGTCGGTTTTGCCACCATCATGATCAATCTGTTGGCGCTGACCTCGTCGTTGTTCATCATGAATGTTTACGATCGCGTGGTCCCCAATCAGGCGGTTGACACCTTGATTGCACTCGCTGCCGGTGCGGTCGCTGCCTTTATTCTGGAGTTCGCCCTGAAGTCGCTTCGGACCTTTTTTGTGGATCGTGCAGGGCATCGCGTGGACTTGATCCTTGGGGGCGATCTCTTCGCCAAAGTGCTCGGGATTCGTTTTGACGCCAAACCGCAATCAGCCGGGGCGCTGGCAGGGCAGGCCAGATCCTACGAGGGGCTGAGGGAATTTTTCACCAGTGCTTCAATCTCGGCCTTGGTGGATTTACCGTTCGTATTTGTCTTTGCCGCGATTGTCTTTGTTCTGGGAGGACCTGTCGCGATCCCCTTGGTCGCAGGGGCAATTCTCGCGTTGAGCATCGGGGCGTTGATGCAGATTCCAATCAGCCGGGCTGTGAGCAAGAGTTACTTGGCGGGCAACCAGCGTCAGGCCTTGTTTGTGGAGGGCGTGAACGCAATGGAAACGGTGAAGGCGACGCGGAGTGAATCTGAACTGCAGGCAAAGATGGAGGACAATGTTCACATTTCTGCGAAGGCGGATGGACAGGCCAGGGGGTATGCCCAGTTTGCGCTCAATGCGACGTCACTGATTCAGCATCTGGTAACCATCGCGATCGTGACGGTGGCGTTCTTTCAGGTTCGGGCTGAGCAAATGACGATGGGGGCGATGATCGCCAGTGTTATTTTGGCGGGGCGGGCGATGGCGCCATTGATGATGGTTTCCTCGCTGCTAACCCGGCTTCAGCAGAGCCGCCGATCGCTTCGGGGATTGAATGAGATCATGAAGGCGCCTTCCGAGCGAGAAGACCGAGGCAGCAAATATATTAATTTGGAAGACTTTACCCCTGAAGTTCGGTTCCATGATTTGGAGTTCCAATACGGGAGTGATTTCGGATCCGTTCTCAAGGATCTCAACCTTAAAATTGAACCCGGTGAACGAGTCGCCATCCTGGGCCGCATTGGTTCCGGTAAAAGTACTTTATTGCGTTTGCTGATGGGCTTTTATCAACCCTCGGCTGGTCGCATTGATGTGAGCGGCATTGATTTGCGGCAACTTGATCCTGCGGAACTGCGCCGACAAATTGGCTATGCTCAACAGGAGCCGACGCTGTTGTTTGGCTCGCTTCGCTCCAATCTCAAGGCGGGTTGTAGTTGGGCGAGTGATTCGATGATTTGGAAGGCGATTGAAAGGACTGGGTTGGCTGACTACGTAAGGTCGTTGCCCCGTGGAATCGATCATCCTGTTTCCGAAGGTGGTAAATCACTTTCCGGAGGGCAACGTCAGGCTGTGGCAATTGCCCGCGCCGTTTTGGAGGAGCCTCCTCTGCTCATTTTTGATGAGCCGACCAGTGCCATGGACTGGTCGAGCGAACAGAAACTGCTTCAGCAGTTGGATGGTTATTTAAAGGATGATCCGGCGCGAACGTTGATTGTCGCCACTCACAAGCGCTCGATGCTATCCATCGTAGATCGGGTCATTGTGATTGAAGACGGCCGGATCATTGCAGATGGCCCCAAATCTCAAGTTCTTGCCCAACGAGGAAAGGGGCGCACCGAAACAGAAGAATTGGGCGAGGAGGTCGCTCTTTATGCCTCGGAGCCGGTGGAGGCGTTTACCCAAGAATCCGGATACCGGTACTAGACTTCAATTTTTGATACTGACGATGAACGATCCAGCTTACCAATCCAACCTTCCAGCCTTGTGCGCTGCCGAAGTCGATTTTGCGCGAAACGCACGCCAGGCACTCCATCGTGATCGTGTTCCGGGTGCAAACTTTCTGCTGTGGCTCATTGCGGCCATCATTGGCGGGTTTGTCTATTGGGCTTCCGTGGCCCATGTGGATGAGGTAACCAAAGGGATGGGCAAGGTCATTCCTTCTTCCTCGGTGCAGACCATTGCGAATCTGGAAGGAGGGATCATTGCTGAATTGCTGGTTTCTGAGGGGACCCGTGTTTCAAAGGGCGATGTTCTCGTAAGAATTGACGACACCATGTCCAACGCTTCGCTAAAGGAGAATCGGGCAGAGGCGGAAGCACTTCGGGCTGAATTGATTCGCCTCAAGGCGGAGGCTGACGGGATCAACGTCGTCGAGTTCTCCCCGTCGATGAAGGCCGCACGACCGGAATTGGTGGAACGCGAGACGTTGCTCTTCAACAAGCGAAGGAGTGAGGTGGATGAGGCAAAGGCGACTCTGGAGAAGTCCTTGGCGCTCGCTTCTGATGAGCTGCAAATGACGATCCCGCTCGTTAAAAAAGACATTGTCTCCAAAGTCGATCAGCTTCGAATCGAGCGCGAGGTTAACGAGCTCGAAGGAAAGTTGAAAGAGATTACCGGCGCATTTCAGAGCCGTGCGATGGAGCAGTACAACCAGACCAAAGCCAAGCTTGAGGGCTTGGAACAAGTGCTCCAAGGGCGCGAGGATCGCGTCAATCGCACGTTGGTGCGTTCTCCGGTTTCAGGGACGGTGAACAAGCTTCATGTGACGACTCTGGGTGGCGTGCTTCAACCGGGTGAGCCGATTGTTGATATCGTTCCCAATGATGAAACCATGCTCGTTTCCGCAAAGATTCGACCGCAGGACATTGCGTTCCTGCATCCCGGGCAAAACGCAGTTTTGAAGTTCACAGCCTATGATTTCTCCATGTTTGGTGGCTTGGAAGGTGTCGTGGAAAATATCAGCGCAGATACCATCGAAGACGAAGTTGACCACCAGCATTACTACGAGATCAAAGTGCGGAATGAATCTGGAGAACTGGTTTCAAAAGAAGGAGAAGCTCTTCCGGTGATTCCGGGGATGGTCGTGGAGGTCGATGTCTTGACGGGGCGAAGAACCGTTCTGCAATATTTGCTCAAACCGTTTCACCGCATGCGTTTCAATGCGCTTCGCGAACGTTAGAATTGGAAGTAGATAAAGGGAGATGACCCGATTGGAGAGTATAACAGAACTCCAAGAAGCAAAACGGCTACGATTAATTGTCCCTTGAACGTTGTCAGGTCCAGTGGCGGATAGGGCGACAAAGAGTGGGTCTCCCGGTAACGTCCAACCGCATGAGCGACGAAGACCATGGGCAGGAGGATGAGCAACGGGGCGTAGATCCACTCAATGCCCGGGCCGTGATCAAATAGCATCCGGTTCGCAATGGTTAAGCCTTCCGATAAGGTTGGGATGCGGAAGAGCAGCCACCCGAATCCGACGATGGTCATGGTGATGATCCAACCCAGGAACTGCCCAATCCAGCCGCTTGGCCATCCCAGTTTGGCGTTCTCCCAGTACCGGTTGATGGCCAATGCTCCGCCGTGGAGGAAGCCCCAAAGGACAAAATTCCAACTGGCGCCGTGCCACAGGCCACCCAGAACCATCGTGGTCATGAGATTCACGTAGGTTCTTCCCCTGCCTTTTCGATTTCCGCCTAGGGAGATATAGAGATAATCCCTGAGCCAGGCCGAAAGGGAGATATGCCAGCGGTGCCAGAAATCCCGAATCGATGTTGCGGAGTAGGGGATGTTGAAATTCTTGGGGAGTCGAAATCCCAGACACAAGGCCAGCCCGATTGCCATCTCGGAATATCCCGAGAAGTCGCAAAAAATTTGCAGCGAATAAGCGATGAGCGCGAGCCAAAGCGTCGCTGCATGGTAGGTGTCGGAGGCTCCATAGACGCTGTCTACATAGATGGCGAGGCGGTCAGCGATCAGGGCTTTTTTGATCAGTCCCGACAGAAAGATCACAATGCCGTTCGAGAAATTCGCCGGGGTAAAGCGGACCGGATTGCGTAGCTGGGGAAGGAATTCTTTCGCCCGGACAATGGGCCCCGCCACGAGTTGTGGAAAAAAGGCAATAAAGAGCGCAAAATCCCGGAAGGAGTCAGCCGGTTTGAGTTTGTCTCGATAGATGTCGATCGAGTAGCTCATCGATTGAAACGTAAAAAAGGAAATTCCGACCGGAAGGATGATCTCCAGGGTTGAGACGCCCCAGCCGAGCGGAGTCAGCAACCGGTTGGCGCTCTCGATGAAAAAGTTGAAGTATTTGAAGATGCCGAGAATCCCGAGGTTCAAGCAGAGGCTGAAACCCAGGTACCGTTTCCGCAGCCGGGAATCCGTGGTTCGAAAGATTCGTCCCCCGAGGAAGTAGTCGAGGGATGTGGTTAGCCAAATGAGGGCCAGGAACCGGATGTCCCACCATCCATAAAAGACGTAGCTGGCAACCAGGAGGATGGTTTTTCGGTAGCCGGAGTTTTGGGAGAGGAGCATGGCCCCAATCACCAGCGCAAAGAAGACTGGAAAGATCAGACTCGAAAAGATCATCAATCCTAGAGATTGAGTGTTTTGAGATAGCGGCTGAGGAGAGCCGAAACCTTTTGGTGTCCGATGCGGTTCAAGTGACCTCTGCCGGGAACCGAGTTGGCAAATCCCGTGGGAGGAGAATGCTCATTGCGAAGAGCATCCAAAAACGCCTCTCTGGTGCGGAGGACGTCAATTCCCGCTTCCTGGCATGCGGCAAACAGGTAGGACTCCAAGGGGGAATCCGCGGGTGTCTCGGTTAGTCCGGCGGGGATGGAGATTTCGTCGATGTATAAGATCGTGAGCAATTGGTTTCCGTAGCGGTCGATGAGCTCGCTGATCTGCCAGTCGATGAGATTCTTGAATTCCGGAGCAATCTCCGGGCGAACCGTTGTTTCCTTCGACACGGCGACCTTCTTTTTGGGCTTAAGGTTGCCGGGTAGGAACGAGTTTTTGGACAAGCCCAGGGAACGAATTCGGAGGTAACTCCATCCGATAAACGGGGCGATGCTGATGAACTGGTCCTTCTTCAGCTTCAATGCCTGGGTTTCCGAGTCATTGGAAACGATCGAAAATTCAGAATCGGACGGTGTGATGAAAAAGTCTTTTACGGGATTGGTCGCATCTTCCAGCCAGTCATCGATCCGGCACTGGACAATCACTCGGTCAGGTTCCAGTCGCTCACGAAGGGAATCGCTGAACATCAACGCGTCGCACATGGAGCGCCCACTCATTCCCAGATTGATGACGGTGGAGGATTCAAGCTGATCCTCCAGCAGCGAACAGAAGTTCAGAGGGCGTGGAACTTGAAGCGCTTCGGTAAAGGAATCTCCCAAAACCACAATGGTTCGTTCGCTCTCGTTACCGCGATTCGCGATCGCGCCGGATGGATTGTTGAACCCAAACTCGTCATGCCGAATCCACGCAAAGCCTTCGCTGCCGTGAACATGAAGGGAGTTGGGCTGGTAGTGGGGGCCAAACGGGCCGTCTCGTTCGATCTTTGGAAGCCGAAGGGTGGTGAGAGAAATGACGAGATTCCAAAAAACGGCAGCCACGATCAATGCCGCTGCAGATCTGAGAAGGATTCGGTACATTTGCTGGGTCAATAAGGCACTAACGCCAGGCAAACTCACAGTATCGCCATTTGGCGGCCGCACGATGCTACCATGATTCGTTTGAATGGCAAAAAACTTCGCTTTTTGCGCTTTCGTGGACATGTTGATCCCCCCTGCGTTTGGCCACGGCGGCCACCAACGCGGTGAGATTTGAGTGTGACTCCCCAACTGATCAGCATTGACGAAATTCAGGATTTTTCGGAATTCAGCGAAGTCGTCGACGTGCGTTCTCCTTCCGAATTTGCGGAAGATCATTTGCCCGGGGCCATCAACTTGCCGGTTTTGTCTGATGAAGAACGGGCCATCGTCGGAGACCTCTACCACAATGAATCGAAGTTTACGGCGCGTCGACATGGCGCGGCATTGGTAACGCGAAACATTTCGGAGATGCTGGCCGGGCATTTCTCGGTCAAGCCGGGGGACTATCAGCCTTTGGTGTATTGCTGGCGTGGTGGTCAGCGTTCCAACAGCCTGGCCACGCTTCTGACCGCCATTGGTTGGAGGGTGAGAATTCTGAACGGGGGTTACAAGGCCTACCGAAGTTGGGTGATTCGCAGCCTTGAAGAAGGCTTTGAATGCCCGGAGTTACGGCTGTTCATCGTTGCCGGGCTGACCGGATCCGGGAAGACCCAGATGCTGCATCAGCTGAGGGCGCGAGGCGAGCAGGTTCTCGACCTGGAGGCGCTGGCGAATCATCGAGGCTCAATTCTCGGGAGCGAACCGGGAAGCCGCCAGCCTCACCAAAAGCGATTTGAAAGCCGATTGGTGGGGGCCCTGCAAAGTTTTGACCGATCTCGTCCGGTGTTTGTGGAGTCGGAGAGCCACCGTGTTGGTGAACTCTACGTTCCGGGATCGTTGTGGAAATCGATGAAGGCTTCGCCGGTCATCGAATTGACGGTGGATCTGGAGGAACGAGTTCAGTTTCTTTGCCGGCATTACCTGCATTTTCAGCAAGATCAGGACCGTTTGATCGAGTGCTTGGATGTGCTTCGGCGCCTCCAGGGCAATAGTCGGGTGGAGCACTGGATCTCTTTGGTGCGCGATGGCGATTGGGATGGACTGGTTCGATCCCTGTTGGTCGATCACTATGACTCGGCCTACAAGAGCTCGCGTTCCAAGTTTGAAGGGGAGCGCCTCGGAACGATTTCCCTGGATTCGCTGTCGGAAAGCGGGATCGAAGCTGGAGTGGATCAGGTTTTGGAGCTGAGTTCCGGCGTCGGCGTGAAATAAGCGACCGGCAAAGTCCGTGCCTCTACCTATCCTTCCGGCCTATGAAACCCCTTCACCTCACACTTCTCTGCCTTTTTGCGCTTCACTCGGTCCAGGGAGCACCCGAATGGCCACGTTTTCGTGGTGAAAACGGCGCGGGAGTGGTTGAGGAAGCCAACATCCCGGCGGCATGGAGTGAGGGCGATTATCTCTGGAAGGTTGACCTTCCCGGCGTTGGTCACGGCTCCATGGCCGTAGCCGGCGATCGCATTTTCCTGCTTTGCGCCGACGAGAAATCGAGCGAGAGAATGCCGGTCTGCATCAGCGCCAGGGACGGTTCCGTTCTCTGGTCGAAAACCTATTCAACCGAGCAGTTCAAGGGCCACCGCTTCAACAGTCCGGCCTCGACAACTCCGGCGGTTGATGACGAGAAGGTCTACTACACGTGGGGGACCAAGGAGCGGTTGACCGCCGTGGCGCTCAGTCACGAAGGGGAGCAAATCTGGATGGCCGATTTGGGACCCATCAAGGGCGGGCATGGGTTCGGTGCGTCGCCGATGGTTTACAAGGATTTGGTCGTCATTAACAATGATCAGGATGGCGACAGCAGCCTGATCGCTCTCGACAAAAATACCGGTAACGTTCGCTGGGAAATCCCGCGGCAGAGCATTCGTCTGAGCTATTCCGTTCCGGTGGTTCTTCCAACTGAGGACCGTGGTGATATTTTGGTTTTCACGAACTGGCAACACGGTTTTACCGCAGTGGATCCGCAAACCGGCGAAGTGCTGAGCGAGATTCGCGTCTTCGATCTGGAGGCCAAGGAGCGGGCGATCAGTTCACCCGTTTTGGCGGGAAATCTCGTTCTCGGCACCTGCGGGTTCACCAATGAGCCGAAGCAGGCCGTGGCGGTGAAATGGAATGGACAAGGGCTCGAGGAAGTTTGGCGCATCACGCGAAACGTGCCTCATATCCCCAGTCCCATCGTCATCCGCAATCGGGTTTACTTCTGGGAAGACAAGGGGATCGGCACCTGCGTCGATCATCAAACCGGTGAGGTGATCTGGCGGGAGCGCATCGGTGGAGCCACGTTTTTCAGCTCACCCGTCAGCGATGGCGAAAAGATCTTCGGGATCGATGCCGATGGGGTCGTCGTCACCTTGGCGGCGAGCGATGACTACCAGGAACTGGCGCGAACCAAACTGGGCAATGGCGTCGTCTGTCGAAGCACGCCGGTGATCGCCCATGGCAACATCTACGTGCGCACCTTTGACCAACTGATTGCTGTCAAAGGGCGGTAGCCGCGGAATTCAATCGGACGATGCCTGGAAGAAACCTTCCGCCTTGTGGCGCGTCTCTTCGAATTCCAGCTCCGGCTCAGAGTCGGCGACGATGCCCGCCCCGACGTGAAAATGGAGGGTCTCGTTCTCGCGAACCGCGCTCCGGATCACAATGTTGAACTGGCTCTCTCCGTTCAGCCCGAAGTAACCGATCGTTCCGGTGTAAACTCCCCGCTCAATCGGCTCCAGCTCGGCGATGATCTCCCGCGCACGCTTTTTGGGCGCGCCGGTAATCGAGCCGCCCGGAAAACAGGCCTTCAACGCATTCACATGGTTGATTTCGCTCTTCAGCCGACCTTGCACGGTGGATACAAGATGGAAGACCTGTTCGTAGGTTTCGAGCTCGAGAAGCCGGGATGCCTGCACACTGCCAAACTCGCAAACCTGGCCAAGATCGTTGCGCTCCAGATCCGTGATCATGATCAACTCCGCGCGCTCCTTTTCCGATGTGATCAAATCATACCGGCTCCGCTCATCCCTTTCCGTGTCCCGAAACCGGGGACGGGTTCCCTTGATGGGGCGGGTTTGGATCCCTCGTCCGCTCAGCTTCAGAAACTGCTCGGGCGACGATGATAAAATCTGGCGATTGCAAAGATTCAGGTAGGCGGAAAACGGGGCCGGGGAGGCGTCGCGAAGCGCTTCGTAGAAGGCGAACGGGTCAAGGTCGGGAGGGAACGGCGCCTGAAAACGCCGGGTCAAATTCACCTGATAGATGTCTCCCGCCGCGATGTAATCTTTCGCCTTGCGCACGAGACGGCAGAACTCCGCCTTGCCCATGTCCGCCTGGAACTCCAGGGGCGGGAGCGCCGGCCTGGGTTCGGGCGCATCTGGGAGCCGTTGCGCGAGCCCGCCGTAGTCGAACCATTCCGCCGTGCGGTGCCGGAACACGAGAATCCTTGGATAAAGCCCGAACTCGAACTCGCCGTTGTAGGCAATCGTTCCAAAGGCGCCGCCGAGCGGAAACCCCAGATCCGGGGCCGATTCGATCGCATTGTCGCGCAGCCAACGCTCCAGCTTCGAGGTATCGCGGAGATCCCCGTGCACCACCTCCTCGGGCTCGAAGGTCAACAGCGAAATCTCATCGCCCGATTGGCTCAAGCTCGACGAGTCGAGGAAAATCGCTTCCGGCTGATCCGCAATGCGGGCAAAGACCTCATTCGGCTGCACATCCGGCCAGTCGAGGCGGTTCAGGAGATTCTTGCTGTGGTTGGGAACAATCGGACTCACAAGCGAACGCCTAATGGAACCTGTTCCGGCCAAAGCGCAATCCCGCGTTGTGTCAGTTTCCGCCAAAAACAGCGCATAAATCCCGGAAGATGGCTCGAAAAAAGGAGAGACAAGACACGTTCAGCCCTCTAACATGTTGGCGTCATGAAAATCTCCTTTCTGATCGCCACGTTGTTGGCCATGTGGAGCGCAGGGCTCCATGCGCGAACCTGGACCAGCGCCGACGGCACCAAAACCTTCGAAGCAGAATTACGGTCCTACCACGTCGCCAGCGGAACCGTCGCGGTGGTTACCGACAAGGGAGTGCTGATGAAGTTTCCGGCCAGCAAACTCTCGGAGGCAGACAACGCCTACCTCAAAGAGCAAAACGCCCTCAAGCCCGCCCCATCCGAGGACCCTGCCGAAATGCTTTCGTCCCAGGCCGTTGGCGAGGAGGTTCTGAAAGCCAAGCTCCATCGCCTTGAAGGCAAACGCTTCCGCCGGGCCGAGATCGACAAGGCGCCGGAATATTACATTCTCTACTACTCGGCTTCCTGGTGAGGCCCCTGCCGTGCTTCTGTTCCACAGGTTGTGGAGAAATACAACAGTAGCGTCGCCGACAACCCCAAGGTTGCCATGATCCACATTTCCCAGGACACCAGTGAGGACGCTGCGGAGAGTTGGGCGGTCAAGGAAGGCTTTCCCTGGCTCACCGTTCTCCCCGGGGATGTGAAACGCAGCGATTTGTCGAAATACCGCACCCGGCCCGTCGTGCCATTCTACACCCTGGTCGATGCCTCGGGGAATCAGTTGGCGACCGGATCCGGCGCCGTTTTCGCCAAAGCGGCGGAAGTCGGCGCTCAGTAAATCACCGTTCGCCCCGTGCGCAGCGCGCCGTCTCAGCGCCGTCTCAGCGCTGTTTCTCCCAAGGAAACCGCACGTAATCGGTCGACCAATTGCCGCTTTCCTTCTTCTGCTCGAACAGGAGGCGGTTCGGTTCCCGTTTCGCGCGATCGATCCCCTCGGTCTCGCCGATGTGATGGATCACCATCTGCACGTCCTCGCGCATCTCCGTCTCCACCACCGGATCCGCGCGATAAAAGAAATGGATATCGGTCTGGCCATAGTTCCCCACAAAATCTTCGTCACAGCCGCCGACTTCCCAATACACCTTCCGCGTCAGCAGCATCGTGCCCGGGTGAATTTTCGTCTTGCCGCTTTCCGGATCAATCCGCTGAAACTTGTAGATCTTGCGCTCGTTCTTCTCCGCCAACGCCACCACCTTTTCCGCTTCGGACGGAGGCAGAATGTGGTCCATGTCGCTGTGGAACATCCACTCCGTCTCGCACACCTTTGTCCCCAGATTTCGCGCCCCGCCGATGTTGCAATACATGTCCTCCATCACGCGGTAGATCTCCAGGTGAAAGTCCGGTTCCCCGACCAATTCCGACACCGGCGTTTTCGAGCAATCGTCCACCAGCATGATGCGAATCTGCTGCTTCAGTTCCTCCGGATAGCTCGCCCAGTTCTCCAGCTGCCGCTGCAGCATTTCCGTCTGGTTGTAGTAGGTGTAGATGAGTGTCAGTGCCATGCCTGCGTAAGGATCAATGCCATTCCAGGTTGATGCGGTCGGTCAATCCCATGTCCGCGATCCGTTTGCGGAGTGCCTCGGTTCGCTCGGCCAGTTCGGGAATCTTGCGCTCGTGAGTCTCGACCAAAATCTGCTCGGCGACGTCGTAGGCGCCGGTGTCGAGCAGGCGGTTCACCACCTCCAGTTCCGCCCCTTCAACGTCGATCTTCAGAACCGTGACCTTGGTGTCGAGCGATTGGAGAAACTCGGCCAGGTCGATCGTTTCAACTTCGACCGGAGCCGCCGTATTCACGTTGCCCTTGAAGTCGAGGAGTGAGGATCCGTTCGCCGTTTTCAGCGTTTCCGGCCCCAAATCCTCGTGGAGAAAGAAGCTCGCCGTCGCGTTTTTGTCGGACACGGCCTTCTGATACAGCGTCAGGTCTTTGGCATCGGCAAAGCGCTCTTTCAGATGGCGAACGGCTGCTGGATTCGGCTCAAAGGCGTGAACCACGGCTCCTTTTTCGAGGAACACTTCAATGGTGTCGCCAATGCTTGCTCCACAATCCACAACGACGGAACCCGGGGCGAGTTCCAGCGTCTTGAGAAAGGTTTCGTCGAGTTTTCCAGTCATGATGGGGTGTTAGAGAACGCTCTTTACGAGTTCGGTCCATTCGTCGCGAAACCGGTCAATGTGAAACACTTTCTGGGCGGTTTCGCGACCAGCGCCGCCGATGCGTCGCGTCAGGTCAGGGTCGTTTTGTAAGAGCCGAAGATGGTCGATCAATTCGTCGATGTCATCCGAACAATAGCCGTTTACGCCATTTTCGATGTAGTCGGATTCTCCCTGCGAAGCGGTGCTCACCACCGCCAACCCGCAAAGCATCGCCTCCGCCCGCGTTCGCGGATTCGGAGACGCGTGGGCTGGATTCAGCAAAATGCTGGAGTGGCTCAGAAAATCGCGATATCCGTCCCAGCTCGAAAACTTCACGTCCCGGCCCACCCAACACAGGTGAATTCCCGCGTCTTCGATTTTCGTCACGGCTTCGTGATTGCGAAACTGTGAGTGGCGCCCCGCCTGGTGCGACTGCACCACGACAACGCGTGGATCTGAGTAATCCGTTTGCGGCCATTCCTCGGGGCTGAACCCATGGAGGATCGGTCGCGAGTTCGCAAGTCCCCAAAGTCGATGCGACGTCGTGCTGTTGGCGACCACCGGCAGATCACCCAGAAAATCCTGCATCTCCTGGGACGAACACCCATCCACCATGTTGCACCCGTGATTGATCACGATCTTCGGCCCCTCAAAATGCGAGCGCCAATACTCAAACAGGTTGCGCTTGTCGATCTCATCCAACGTCCATTGATCCACATGGAGAAGCATCACCTCGCTCTCGTTCGCCTCATGGGAAGGAATGAGCCGCACGTGATCGGGGAGGGGACGATGCTGCGACGCCCACATCCGGCTGGTATCGGTAATCAGCGACCACTCGAACGGGACTTTGAACAGTTCGTAGTCATGCCCAATATGCCAGGGATACTTGACGACCTTGATCGGAGCTTCGTTGGGCATCGAAAAAAACGCTTCGCAGCCGAAGGGCTAGTTGTGGGGCAATTTGCCGTAACCGGCCTTGTTGTAGTCGCCCGTTCTCCGCGTATCGCCCGTATCGACAATCTTTGCCCGCTTGAATTGAAACGGCGTGGGAAACTTGCTCGCGCTCCGCTTCAGATACGCCACGATGATGACGCCCTCGCGTCCCGCCTTCACCGACGCGTAGTTTTCCAGGATCAGGATGGTGTAGGCGCACAGCCGCCCGATTCGAAACGCGGTATCCTGGGTGTAATAGTAGCGCCCGTGCTTCGGGTAAAAGCCGGGATGAATCAGGTGATGGATGATGATCCCGCCATTCTTGCACGCATCGTGGCAGTTCTTGAAGAACATGTACTGGTCGTTCACGTGTTCGCCCGTTCCATAATTCGTCACCAGATCGAATTTTCCCTCCAATTCAGCCGGGATCGGCGTATCCAGATCATGGGCAATCGCCCCGTTTTGGCCGTTCAGGTCGATCGTCGCCACCTTTTTCGCGCCGCGTTCCAAATACCACTGGCGTGCCGGCATTCTGGGCTCGGGCGACTTGTGTTCGATCGCGCCCATCTCGAGGATCTTCAGCCCCTCATAGGACTTCCCCCGCATCGCAAGCGCTCGCTTTTCGACCTCACATTCTTCAACGTGTTTTCCCATAATCTTCGCGAAAAAGGCTCGGTAAAGGTGATTCTGGGCGAGTGCAAGGGGAATTCGGGAGCCCGTGAGGCGCGGATGTCAGGCCGGAATCTGAACATGAAAAGACCCAGCCGCTTGGCTCAGCGACTGGGTCCCCCCTTTAGTTACACGTTTCGAGGTGTGTCACAACAAGTCGAGGAGCCGGCGCTCAGTTCACGCCAACTTCGAAGACTGATACCGTTCCGCTTACCTCATTGCTCACCACAATCAGGTCCTTCCCGTTCGGGGACTCGGCCGCCGGGATGAAGACGATCGCCTCGGGGCCCAAATCGCCCGCATCGGCGGCTCCATCCGGGTTGTCTTCGTCAAATTCGACCGCAAAGTTCCGGTTGTTCTCGTAGCCGGCGAACGTCGGTGCGGATGGATCGCTTACGTCGAACACCATCACGCCGCCGACGCGCTCCAATCCGACAAAACAAAACGTCCGCCCGCCGATCGTGCCCACCGCGATCGCTTCCGGCTCCGGCCCCTTGTCGTCGGAGCGATTCTTGAAACTCGGCGACTCGTCATTCGTCGCGTTGAACCCTTTGCCCAGCCGCTCCGAGGTAATCCGCTCAATCATGTCGCCGCTCTCCCAAACCAGCGTCATCTCGTCATCCCAAATCGCGAACGAGCGCGCGCCGTAACTGTAAATCTGGTCGATGTCTCCGTCGCCGTCGGTATCGCCCGTGGCGCTCGTCGTCTTCAGCCGGCCCAACTGCTTCACGTCCTGCAGCTCCGCCGCATTGGGGTAAGCCTCCGCATCCAGCTTCAGATCCTCGACCCGTTCCTCCTCGGAAAAACCGTCGTAATCGCGCGCATCACCCTCGTTCGCGGTAAAAATGAACGTCTTGTCATTGATCACCGCAGCCACCGCCGAATCCGGCTGATACATCCCCAGGACCGGCCACGTCTTGATCATCACCTCATCCGTCTTGTTGCTCGCATCAAACCCGTTGCCCGCTTCGTTGTGATCCTTGAACCCCAGCCCCACCAGCCCCTTGATGCTCTTGCTCGGCAGATCGATGATGAGCGCCCCATTGTTCTCCTGGCACATGATATAGGCCGTCTTGGAATCGCCCGAAATGCAGACGAATTCCGGCTCCAGATCCTGGGCAATGCTGGCTTTCTTTCCGAAAATTCGCACGCTCTCCGGCACCTCCGTAATCTCGCCGAACGTGATCTGCGTCACGGTCGAATCCGCCACGTTTTCAGCCACCTCCACCACCGTCACCGATCCCTCCGGATCGTTGTTGTAATCGTCATTCGGCTCCCCCTCGTTCGCCGTTACGATGAACCGGCCATCGGGCGAAATCCCAACGTTGTCCGGCAGCGCTCCGGTGGGGAAGGTCTGCAGCACCGCCCCATCCGTATCCATCACCACCAGCTTCCCGGGCGACTGTTTGTCGGCGGGAACGGCAGTCAACGCCACCAGGTTTCCGTGAACCGCCACGCAGGTGAACTCCTTGCCGTACTCGGAAACCGCAATCTCCTTCGCCGCGCTAATCTTGGACGGATCACTCAGATCAACGATCGTGATATTCCCCTTCTCGCCGTTCACGACAAAGGCCCGCTTCGTTCCCGGGTCATAATCGACGATCTCCGCTGCGCCCTCGTCAAAATTGCCCGTTTTCAGGGTGGAAAGAAGCTTCAGCGACACCGCGTCGTCCGCAAACGCGGCAACCGTGAAACCAATCGACACAACAACAGAGGCAAATATTTTCATGACAAGGGGAATCCTGAGGGCCGCCATTCTTGCCAAAATCCCCACCCAATGCATCTCTCACCGTGCGACAATCTCGTCACCAAAGGATTGATCGCTTCGCCTTGCCCAGTTCGTCGCGATTGCGGAAGAGCCGGGCGCGGGTAGCGGAATTTGCCAAAAATTCTGTCCTGCGGAGGTTGTGGGTCGATGCCAGGTTTCGGAATTTTGGCAAATTCCGCTACCCGCGCCAAACCTCCATCGCCTTCAAATCCTTGGCGGTTCAGTAAAACGCCGAGCTCGCTCGGGTCGCAATTGCCCTCGAACGCCACTACTACACCCATCTTACCTATCAGGTCGGCCTTTTTTAGGATCTCGCGTTGACGTTTGAGATACTCGTTTTCCTACTTGAGTTGCTTGATCTCGGCAACCGCATCCTCGGCCGACGCTTCGGCTCGACCTTTGTCGCCTGCGGCTCCAAAACTCTCACCTCCGCTCTGGCCGAGGATGCGGTTGCGCCAGCTCCGGAGGCTGTTGACGTTGACTCCCAGTTCGCGCGCGACCTGGCTGATGGGGCGTCCGCTGTTCCGAAGCAGGTCGACCGCGTCCCTGCGAAATTCCTCAGTGTAGGTGTTTCCGGTATTTGACATGATGATCTGATTTTTGATGGTCTCAGACCACGCCCCGCATGTCTACCGTTTCGGGGGAAGTTCATTTTGGGTAGAGCATTTGAAGAAACGACGTGGGAATTCATCCGTTACCCTTCCGCTTTAATCGAAACCTTACCAATTCACCGCCGCCCCTTCGGCATCGGCTAACTCCTCGGTGCGTCGCCTATACCCATGCTTCTGAATCAGCGCCTTGGCCTTGGCCAGTTCGTCGCGGTCGTGGAAGAGGCGGGCGCGGTGGAGGTGGATATCGGCGAGGTAGAGCGGCATCGGCCCGCGTTCGGCGATGAGCTGGGCCTCGTCAAAACTTTTGCATCCTGCTTCAATATTTCCCATAACACAATTTGTCCAACCGCAGTGCAATAGACCGACTGGGATAAAATGAACTTGGCCCGCTTTCCGAAGACTGCCTAGCGCCTGTTCCGCCAACGAATGAACTTTACTGGAAAAACTTTCAGCGATCTTCCCATTGTCGGGTTCAAAGCCACGAAAGGCCGCGACACGGGCCAAAAGGGTTTGGTCCAACGCTGTGGCAATCAAACTGGGTTCCCCATAGGGAACTTTTCGCGTTGCTCTTGATTGAACTTTTTTACAGATATTTAGAAGCCCTTTCGATTTCAGCGGGGACCTCAAAAGAAATGCTCGCCAGTACAGAACGTCCAATTTTCGGAGGAGAAATTCACAGTATCGGAAGCCAGCTATTCCTCCGAGAATTGGATAAACGGGTCTAAATCGCTTTTGGATTTGCTCTGCGAGGTGAAATGCTTCCTGAGCAGATTTTGAGTCTCCGTCCAGGAATTGATGGAATGCTACCGTAGCGAGGGTGGACACCTGTTGGAATTTCTCCCTCGCATTTATGGCAATTTTCGCAGCTTGAACTCCGTAATCGATTGAAGACGGGAGGTTGCCAAGAAAGCCGTAGATCTCACTCAAATTGTTGGCGCTTCCTGCCGCAGCTTTGAGTTGGCCTAAATTCTCGCGTGCTTGCATCGCTAGGTGCATCGGTTGAACTGATTCTGGCAGTCTGCCCATTGCTCTTAAGAGAAATGCTGCCTCACTCAAGAGCCAAGCTTGCAGCAGATTGTTCAGCCGGGGCGTCGGTTTGTCCCAAACTTCGTCAAAGAAACTTGCAGTAGCAGAGAGGTCTGAACCAATGGCTCCCAATTTATCAGTGGAAAAGAATTCGGTGCGCACACCCTTCTTTAATTCTCTTCTTAGGATTCTTTTTTGAAAAACTTTCAGGGCTTCCTGTTGCCGCTGTGCAAGACAGCCGTGGCCAACAGCTTGGTAGAGAGGCTGAAGCCCGCCGAGGGTCCCCGGCTTTTCATCGGTGCTCTCGCAGAGGTAGTCGAAGAGGCGGCTGTGCCCGGCGGCGAAGGCTCCGGGTTGGTCCACCTTCAACTTTTCTGCGAAGTATTCGCGGATCAATGGATGAGCGTCGATACCGTAGGAGGATGGAGCATGACTGCCGGAAGAAAGTTCATTCAGCGTGATAAGATGGAGGCGTTCGAGGCCTTTAAGAGCCAGATTCCAGTCGATTTTGCTGAGGGTGACTATGGAGTCGGTGAGGCCTGGGATCGCGGGGGGCTGGCGGAGAGCCGCCAGGCAGCCTGGATCGACCGGGCGGTCGAAAAGACCGGTGAGGCGGAGGATTTCGAGGGCGTAGGTTGGACGGCCAATCCGAGTGGCGGAGCCTTTGCTCGCGGACAGGCTGTTCACGCTACTATCTTGGGCAAGCCACTCCTCATACGCAGTGATGACACCGAAAGCGTTGCGCTGAGTGAAGTGCTCGCCAGCTTGGTAAAAAGTAACCACGTCCCGCTTCCGGATATCCCCGCCATGGGCATCGGCGAGGAAGCGTCCCAACATCTTCAAGGTGAGCGCATGACCGCCAACTTCCTCACAGGCTTTCACCAACTCTTCATCGGTGCCGTTGATCTGGAGATAGCGCAGTAAACTGATCGCTGCGTCTTGGTTGAGCATATTCAGTTCTTCTTCCGGGCAAACGCCTGTACGGAAGGGGCGCAGATCAGAAATCGACTCTCGGCTAGTGACGATGCAAAGGCCGGGGTGGCCCATCGCGAGATTGACGAGGAGGGTTCTAAGCCCTTCGTCTTTTAATTCGCCTGGACGCGCTTTGTCAATGCCCGGGAACTGAAGTGGTTCCAGTCCATCAAGGATAAGCAAGGCGTGGTGCTGTTTGATGAGTCCCGCGAGCCGTTCGCCACGATCGTGTGGACCGCCCAGCGTGGGGTCGGGATCGCCGAAAAACTTGAGGGCCTCGCTAAGAAAGAGATCGGCGCTGGATTGGGAGGCTTCGCGGCTGCCCTGGCTGTAGAAGGACCAGTCAAAGTAGCGATCCACCCCCGGCCAGCCCTTCGCCGCCAAGGAATCCGTCATCCACTTCGCGACGAGGGAGGTCTTGCCCGAACCGCCGAAGGCGATGAGGGACAGGATGTGGGTGGATTCGCGCTGCGCCCAGGCGTCGTCGAGCATCGCCAGCTCCGTTTCGCGGCCGAAGAGGTGTTTGGGGGCGTGGCGGAGGAGACGGGAGGGGGCGTTTTGTTGCCTGGTGTCGATGTGGGTTCTCAGGTCATCGACGTGGATGTTCGCGAGATAGTCGGGCAGCTCGCAGTCGTCGATACGGATGGGGTGGAGTTCTTTCTTGTAGAATTTGCCAAGTTCCCATTCCCATTTAACCCACTTGGATAGGGCTGAGTGTTTGGACAGGACAAGGACGAGTCGGTCCGTATCTTTGATCGCTTCGTGGATGGCGTCGGTAAAATCGGTTCCGGCCTGAATGGAATCGATGTCATTGAAGACGTTTTCATACCCCATTTTTCGGTAATGATTACCGAGCTGCGCGACGTAGGCGTCGTCTTGTGTGCTGTGACTAATGAACGCTTTTTTCTCCGCCATGCCGTAACCTGATAGGAAATTGCAAGAAAGGTGGCCTACCCTTGCGATTTCGTCAACGCATCGCGGCGATGGTCATTCGCCGGGAGTTGGTGCGAAATGGACCGCAACGGCCGGTCGTCGCGACTTCTGGCTGCCCAAACTCCCCGATTCTTTACGGTTTACGGATCACGGTTCACTGCCATATTCCCCGCCCCATGTCTGAATTAAGCAAGGCCTATCAACCCACCGACGTCGAGGAAAAGTGGTATTCCCGCTGGACGGAGTCGGAGTGTTTTCGTGGAGACGAGGAGTCGTCGGAACCCGGATATTCGATCGTGATTCCGCCTCCGAACGTCACCGGGATTCTGCATCTGGGTCATGTGCTGAACAATACGATCCAGGACATCCTGGCGCGACGGGCCCGTCAGCAGGGAAAAACCGTGCTGTGGTTGCCGGGAACGGACCACGCGGGGATCGCGACGCAGAGCAAGGTGGAGCAGAAGCTGCGCAAGGAGGAGAGAAAAACGCGTCACGACCTGGGGCGCGAGGCGTTTCTCGAGCAGGTTTGGGATTGGAAGGAGAAGCACGGCGGCATCATCATCAAGCAGTTGAAGCGGCTGGGGTGTTCCTGCGATTGGAGCCGGGAGCGCTTCACGATGGATGAGGATTACAGCCGCTGGATCTCGAAGATTTTTGTCGATCTCTTCAACGAGGGCCTCATTTATCGCGGCAAACGGATGGTGAACTGGTGCCCCAAATCGCTGACGGCGTTGAGCGATGAGGAGGTGATCATGAAGCCGCAGAAGGGCAAGTTCTACACGATGCGCTACAAGATCGTGGGCGATGAGGAGCGCTTTGTCGAGATCGGCACAACGCGACCGGAGACGCTGATGGGCGATACTGCAGTGGCGGTGCATCCCAAGGACAAGCGTTACGCGGACCTGATCGGCAAGGAAGTGTGGCGACCGTTCCCGAAGGCGAAAATCCCGGTGGTGGCGAGCGATCACATCGACATGGAGTTCGGCACTGGCGTGCTGAAGGTGACGCCGGCTCACGACAAGGTGGACTTTGAAATCGGGGTGAAGAACAACCTGCCGATCATCGATGTGTTCAACCCGGACGGGACGCTGAACGAACATGCGGGCGAGGAATTCGAGGGGATGGATCGTTTCGACGCTCGCGTCAAGGCGGCGGAGAAGCTGGATGAGATGGGTCTGCTGGTGAAGGAGGAGGATTACGAGAACAACGTCGGGTTCAGCGAACGCGCCGATGTGCCGATCGAGCCGCGCATTTCGATGCAGTGGTTCATGAAGTATCCGTGCGTGGAGGAGGCGACGCAGGCCGTTGCCAAGAACGAGATCACGTTCCGCCCCGAGCGGTGGCAGAAGACGTATTTGCATTGGATGGAGGGGATTCAGGATTGGTGCATCAGCCGCCAGCTTTGGTGGGGGCACCAGATTCCGGTGTGGTATCGCAAGGACAAGGCGGAGGCACTCCAGAATGCGGAGTCGCTCGATATGTCGAACCTGGGCGAGGACCTCTATTGCGGGATCGAACCTCCGGAAGGGGAGGGCGAATGGACGCGCGATCCCGACGTGCTCGACACCTGGTTCAGCAGTTGGCTCTGGCCGTTCGCGACGATGCGCAACAGCGACGAGGAATCGACCAAGACGCTGGAGAAGTTCTATCCCACCACCGATTTGGTGACGGGGCCGGACATCATCTTTTTCTGGGTCGCGCGGATGATCATGGCCGGGTATCGCTTTCAGGGCGGCCTGCCGTTCAAGAACGTGTTCTTCACCTCGATCATTCGCGACAAGAAGGGCCGCAAGCTTTCCAAGTCACTCGGGAACTCTCCCGATCCGCTTGATTTGATCGATCAGTTTGGAGCCGACGGGGTTCGGTTCGGCCTGATGCGGATCGCGCCGACGGGAACGGACGTGCGCTATGATGAGGATCAAATCGTCGAGGGACGCAACTTCGCGAACAAGTTCTGGAACGCGTGCCGGTATCGCCAGATGCAGGGTGACGTGGATGTTGAGCCGGCTGCGCCTTCGATCTACGCGATCGATATTCTCGCGAAGCTGGAGGATCTCGAGAAGAACCTGGAGCGGGCCTACGGGAACTACAAGTTTAACGAGATTGCTCAACTGCTCTACGACTTTGTCTGGAGCGAATTTTGCGATTGGTATCTCGAATCGATCAAGGGCGACTTTGCCGAGGACGCGGATCCGGCCCGGAAATCCGCCACGTTGAAGACGATCGACAGCATCCTGCGTCGCGTCATCCAGCAGCTGCATCCTTACATGCCGCACATGACGGAGGAGTTGTGGGAGACGCTCGGCTTTGCCGAGGAAGGCGAGTTTTTGATGCTGAAGGCGTTGCCGGAAGGCTCCCCGTTGGAAGGGCTCGACGTGGCGACGGTCGAGCGTTCGCGGCGTCAGGCCGAAGCCGTCTATCACGCCGTGGGCCGGGCGCGGAATTTGAAGGCGGAATACAACCTCGCCTCGAGCAAAAGCGTGAAGTTCATCCTCGCGCCGAACGAGGATTGGGTGGGCGCCGAAGCGGACGTCTTTCGCAACTTGTCAGGTGCCGGCGAAGTCATCATCGACAGCGATCACGAACCGGAAAAAGGCGAGCCGAGTGCGTTAACCGACATCGGCCGCATCTACATGCCCTTGGCCGGACTCATCGACGTCGACGCCGAGAAGAAGCGTCTTGGCGGCGAACTCGCCAAGGTCGAGAAAGAGGTCATGATCTGCGAGAAGAAGCTTTCCAACGAGAAATTCGTCGCCAACGCCAAGCCGGAAGTCGTCGCAAAAGAGCGGGAGCGGCTGGAAAACTGGAACACGCGCAAGGCGGAGCTTGGCGAAATGCTGGCGGCGTTGGAGTAACGAATACGACGACTTGATTCGGGATTTCGAAAAGCTTGACGCTGCTCATCGAGTTGCCTAGCTTCAGCAAATGGTGCGATCTTCTACGTCAGGTTTGGGATTCCCAGGGATTCGAAAGAGATGGGGTTTTCTCATGTTCTTGGTCTTGACTGTGGGGACGACGTGGTCGGAATCCACCAATATTTCCTTGGAAACATTGCGTGAGCAATACGAGAAAAAGTTGGAGGAAGTGCGGCGACCCGTCGTGAATTTGCAGGCGCGTTACGAGCAGGAATTGGAGAAGTTAAAACAGGTTACCCAAAAGAGCGGAGCGCTCGACCGGGTGTTGAAGATAGAGACAGAACGTGATTCTTATCTTCAAAACAAAGAAGTCGATCTTTCATCGTTTCCGGAATTGGAAAAGCTTCGAGCGACCTATGACATGGCCATGAACCGGGTCATGCCAGACGTTCGAAATGATGAGGACAAAGTGACCGCCATTTATGTGCAACAATTGGAGGCGCTAAAAAAACAGCTAACGCAGCAGGGGAAGATGAAGGAGGCATTGGAAGCTGATCAAGCGATCCAATCTATCGAGGCGCTGAAGAACGAACTGCGGATTGTCGAGCAACGTTCTGCAAATCCCCGAAGAAATGAAAAGGTCGCTTGGGAGTTGATAGGGAAAGACGACTACGAAACTTCCGGGGCACTCGAGATCGAGGAAGAGGGCCCCGTTTTTAAGCTCCGTACACCGGGTGACGAGGCTTGGATTCAATCCAAAGTTTCCATGAAATCACCCTACCGAATCGCTCTTTCTT
This sequence comes from uncultured bacterium, assembly GCA_963977015.1. Lineage (GTDB taxonomy): Bacteria > Verrucomicrobiota > Verrucomicrobiia > Verrucomicrobiales > DEV007 > JBCDHN01. The sequence goes on from CAXBMO010000011.1 coordinate 154,625, forward strand.
GTGCCACCGACTCTACCAATATCAGAATTTATTTTGGTCAATGTCGTCTGATATTTAATTGGGAAGTCAGACCGGATCAACTGCGTTTTTGGGACCGCCTTAGCTCTAATCCCGTGCAACCGGTTGACGGAAAAGGAAAGGTTTCGGTAGGAGACGTTCACGACTTTAGTATCGAAGTCACAGATAAAAAGATCGAAGTCTATGTTGATGGCCGTAAGCGAGCATACTTTGAGGGTGACTACTCCAAGCTTGAGGGACCGGTAGGAGTGGGGCCTGCGCATGGCAGTGTCGTCACGATAGAATCGTTTGGTGTTTTGGTGTCGAAAGACTACTGATGGAAATGAGGCAATCGATTCTCGTGATAGCCATTTTTCTTTCCCATAGTTTGGTTGCTTGAACCGTCTTAGACTCGGAGATTGAATCTCGATTCAGCAACGAGGCTGAACGCCCAACAACCCTAAACCAACCGAATCAAAACGACCTCCAATCCCGAAAGTGACTCCAACGCTGGAAAGCGGGTTGCTTCGTTTTTGTTGAAGTTCGGCAAGATCGGGGCGGTTGCCTTGGCCGTGAGTTGCTTTGTGCTGCGGCATCCGCGCGTTTTCCGCGTTCTCGCCGTGTTGTTGGCGATCCCGCTGATTGCCTTCTTGATCGGGTCGATTGTCTATCAGGCGCGCGTCGCGTTTTATCCGCTGGACCGGATCGAGGATTTTCGCGAGCGGACCCTGGTCCTGGACCGAAACGGAGAGCGGATCGGTCATGTTTATGGGCATGGCGCCAACCGGATGGTGGTGACGCTGGATGAGGTGTCGCCGCATTTTGTGAACGCGTTGCTGGCGCGGGAAGACAGCCGTTTTTACCGGCACGGCGGGGTGGACTACATCGGTGTGGCGCGGGCCGTGGTGCGCAATATCAAGGAGAAGCGCGTCGCCCAGGGAGCGAGCACCCTAACGATGCAGTTGGCGCGCAACAGCTTCGATTTGAGCGATCATGATCTGGATCGAAAGTTTCTTGAGGTGGCGTTGACCCGGCGGATGGAGCGGGAGTTCAGCAAGGACGAGATTCTTCAATACTACATGAACCGGATCTACTTTGGCTCGGGATTATACGGCATCGAGCGCGCGGCGGAAGGCTATTTCATGAAGCCGGCGGCGGATCTGACCCTGGCGGAGTCGGCGTTGCTGGCCGGGATCATCCGCGGGCCGAGCCGGTTCTCGCCCTTTCGTGATGAGCAGGCCGCGTTAGCCCAGAAACGCGAAACCCTTGCGCGAATGCGGCAACTGCGAATGATCAGTGATGAGGAGTTGGCGGCGGCTGAGTCGGCGGAGTTGGCGTTGCGGCCGGTTGATCAGCGACGCGCCTCACCAGGTTATGTGATTCAAGAGGTTTACGAACATCTGGATGGCTTTCTGGACGAGCAGCAGGTGAAGAGCGGCGGGTTGCGAGTTTACACCACGATCGATCGGCGGCTCCAGGAGGCTGCCCAGGCATCGCTTCGTGGGCATTTGGCGGAAGTGGAGCAACAGGACGGCTTTCCGCATCCGGCAATGGTGCCGGGCGAGCGTCAACGCGAGTCGGCTTACGTCCAGGGGGCAGTCGTGGCGATCGACAACGCAACCGGCGGGATCCTGGCCCTGGTCGGTGGTCGCGACTACGACGATAGCCCGTTCAATCGCGCGTTCGATGCGAAGCGCCAGGTTGGTTCCACCTTCAAGACCTTCGTGTATGCGCAAGCCTTCTCCACCGGGCTGAAACCGGGAACGCTGGTGAGCGATGGACCGATCAGCATGCGCGGAGGCAACGGACGGCGTTGGGAGCCCGGCAACTCCGATGGCAAGTTTGGTGGGCCAACTCCCGCGGCTGTGGGGCTGATTCGCTCGCGGAACACGATGAGCATTCGCGTCGGGGAACGAGGTGGGCTGGTGCCGACACTGCAGTTTGCCCATGCGGTTGGCTTTCCGGGCGATCTCCTGGAATCACCGGTCACCTATCTCGGCGCGTTTGAGAGCGACCCGCTCACGCTGACGAGCGCCTACTCCATTTTCCCGAATCACGGAATCAAGCGCGACCCGTATTTTGTCGAGCGGATCGAGAATTCGGAAGGCGAGATCCTCTTTTTGCGGGCGAAACCGATCGATCCCCCGGTGGTGCTCGCACCTTCAGTCGCATGGATGACGTCCGATGTCCTCGCCAAGGTGATGGACGAAGGGACTGGCCGAGGCGCGCGAAATCTGGGCTACGAAGCACCGTGCTATGGCAAAACCGGAACGACCGATGAGTTTCGCGATGCCTGGTTTGCCGGTTACACCGACAAAATCACCTGTGGCGTCTGGGTGGGGATGGATCGGCCGCGCACGATCGTCTACAAAGGTTATGGCAGCACCTTGGCGTTGCCGATCTGGACGGGCGTGATGAAGGCGGCGGAGGAAACCGAGTTTGCGGCTGCCCCGCTCGAATCCCCGGCTCCCCTGGTCGAAACCATGCTTTGCCGTGAGTGCGGCCTGCTCGAAAGCCGCCGCTCGGTTGATCCGTATCTGTATGCGTTGCCGCGCGATCTCGTCCCGACCTCGGCTTGTACGGGCCATCTCGGCCGGTCGCTGGCGGGTGGAAGGGGGGAGGAGGCCAACCCGATTCGCTCGATCGGGCGTCTCCTGTTTGGTCGCAAAAAGAAGGACTGAGGCGTTTACGGAGTTGCCGTCTCGTGGAGCGTGAAGCTCTTGCGGGTCTTTCGAGTCCGCAGAGTGAGCTCGGGCGATGGGGTTTCCGCCGAAGCGACGAACTGAAGCTCGAATCGATAGCTGCCCGGCTCGAAGCCTTTCCGGACGCGAAGAGACGAGCTGCCGCCATTCGTCTCCAAGCGGCCGAGCGTTTCGTTGTCGATCTTCAAAACGGAACCCGGTCCCGCCGAGAGGCGAAACTCGTAGTCGTCGGCTTGCGTGAGATTGAGGAGGCCCTCATAAACCACGACCGCCGGACGATCGAGATTCGCGAGGGGCTTGGCCGACAGGAGATTGGAGGCAATCCCGCCGGAGCGAAGCGGTTGATCGGAGCTTTTGATGTCGCCGCCAGCCTGATCAGCCGGGTAAAGCGTAAAATGGAGTTCAGAAAGAATCTCGGGGCTTAGCTTGGCGGCGAGCTCGGAGCGATGCCATGGAAGCGCTTGGTCCTGATACTGTTCGCGCCACGTGGCGACATCATCCGCAGAAACATCGCGAAGCTGGCCGCCGAACTCCTGGGTCGTGTATCGGACGATCTCCGCGATCTGAGCGTCGGAAAGAATGGCTTCGAGCGGCATCATTGGTTGGGAATACCGTGCGTCATCTTTGGCGATTCCCTTGAGAATCAGCGCGGTCAGCAGCTCGGCCTGGTCGCCGGTCACGTATTTGGAAGTGTGGAGCGAGGGAGCCAGCCACTTGCTGTTCAGTTTCATCCCGAGACCGTCTTTTCCGTGGCAGGAAGCACAGATCAGATAGCTGCTCGAATCGGCGGTCAGGGCTCCCGGAAACAAGGTGGCGATGGCGGTGGCGATGAGGAAATTGGCGAGTTTCACGATTCAAAAGGCGATTTTCGAAGCCGCTTGGAGGCCTCAAACGCCCCTGACGTTCAATCCAAATGAGCGGTTTTTGCAAAAAATCGGAAACGGAAGAACGCACCCCGGGCAAACGTAGATTCGACTGGCAGTCGAATCTGATCCTCAAGCGCATCAACCCAGCTCCCCAAAGCCCAGCCGCATCAATCGGCGAATGATCCGAGCAGAGAGCCGGAGGCTCATCCCAAACCTAGTCGGTCGGTGAAGCGAAGCGAAACCACCGGAAAAACCGCCGTATTAGAATGCGTCCCGGCAGGGACGCTGGAAGCCTTCGACACCCACCCCTGAGACTCATGCTCCGGCGGACAGGATTGTCCGCGCTCCTTGAAAAATCTCCGAACCTCCAATCTCAGCCGCATCAAATGGCTCAACCGGCGCAGCCAGCGCAAGAGCTTGACCTGGGAAAAGCTGTTAGCCCGGTGGGCCGCGGTGTGGCGACTGCCGCCCGCGAGGGTGGTGGAAGAAATCGACCCAGCCTGGCATCCCCGCCTTGCCTTATGAAAGCAACCCTGTCATCTTCTCACCCGATGGGGAGCCAACAGGACTTCAGAACCAAGCTGCGTGAACGTGCGCGATATTCCGACGTGGCCGGTGCGGGAAATCCGAACGCCGGGATCTATGAGGGTGGTGCTGGGCAACCGGTGCCCCTACCTTGTTCGGTGGAGAGAATTAGAGTGCGATGAAGGAGTTATTTCGAGAGAGGGATATCACTCGCGTTAGCTACTACAAGGCTGTCCTTGAAGGTTTTGGGATTCCCACGATGATTAGGAACGAGCATCTCACGATGTCTGGATTGTCGGAGATCCCAATTCCCGAATTTTTCCCGGCACTCTGCGTTTTGAATGATGATGACTACCCAAAAGCAGTCGAGATCATTCGTGATCATGTGACAGGCTCCGACACCAGCTCTGAAGAGGAAGTCCCCTGCGCTGCCTGTGGAGAATTAAATCCTGCCAACTTCGGAAGTTGTTGGTCGTGTGGCAACCTGTTCGCTTTGAAAGATGGCCCACGATAACGTCATCTCAGATCAACAACTCCTCAGGAAGCTGCAACGGGCTGCTCAAGTGCGTTCGATCTTCAGCATGTTGGCAATTCTTCCGTCCCTGGTGATTGGTGGCTTAATAGTGGGCGACTCGGGAAACGAAGGGCTATTGATTCTCATTGTCTTCGGAATCCCAATGCTCGTATCCGTGGGAATCACAGAATTGTATTGCAAGCGGATCGTGAGCTGCCCGTATTGCGGTGGGACTATGTGGAACTGTGGTACCGGAAATTTCAAGCCACGGCGAATGAAGCTTCGAAAAGATCGGGACGAATGCCCAAAATGTCATGCGGCGATACAATGAATCAGCGAACAAGCCGAGGCACTCAAGCCCTGACCGCCACGACTCGAAATGACTTTTCTAATCCCGGCCCCTGATCGACGATTCTACCAGTGCTCACCATCCGGGCTGAGTGCTCTATGACGATCGCGGGAATCCAAGACACCGAACTCCAAACATAGCTTTGGGCGATAGCCCCGGTGCTACCGGTTGTTGGTGCAAAACACTGACCCGACGAACAGAGCCGCAGCGCACGAAATTTGCGCTGCCAAACTCGCAGGGCGTCGCGCGCTCATGTTGAAACATTCCCCCGGGAAATTTTTTCCACGGGTTTGGATGGTTCGTGCTAGGATGACGTCAGATTCTCTTTACGATGACGGAATCCCAATGAGATCACTACCCGGCATCTCCATATCCCTTGGGAGAGGGGGACGCAAGATGGTCCTGAGTCAGGGAACTCAGGCCACCTCCCACTTGGCGTATGCCGAGAGCGTGGGGCGGTTTGTGAGTTTGTCGTCGTGGGAGGAAGGGGATGGCGTCTGGCTTCCGGGGGCTTTTCGCGCTATTCGCAGCAAGTATCAGGGAGGGATCGCCTTTCCCTTGAGCACGGGCAAACCCGGGACACGCTGGATGCTGGCTTCCGATATCCCGGATGGTTTTGCCTTGAGCCAATTGATTGGCGAGGACGTTCTCGCCAGTCCCGAGGGCTTTGCGAGCATGGTTCGGGCTGTGGATCGCGCGGCGGAATTGGCGGTTGAGGACTATGGGGTGCTTCCTGATTTCACACCGGAGAATGTGGTGATGGAGCCGTTGTCGGACGGAAGTTGGCGCGCCACTTTTCTGCATTTTGAACCGCTGCCCGACGGCGAGAAGAGGAATGGTGAGTCCGGCGGTCAAAACGTGATCGAGCGCCTCATCCAGCTTTTCTACACCATCGCCACTGGGGAACCGGCCCCTTCGCCGGAGGCATTGCGGGCGGAATTTCACCGGGGGGGCTCTCCACTGAGGATGTGGTCACGCCCCGCATGGGAGTCCTGTTCTCAACTCCTTTCCGCCGATCCCGGCGATCCGGAGGCGGCACGCAACAACCTCCGGGAGAGTCTCTCCAATCGACCTTTCCGGTTGCGACCGGAGATGCTTCCTTCCCGGCTCAAGCGTGGCCATCTTTCCTGGGTTCCGGATCCCGATGACCTGCCAAAGGCGATCCAGGATTCCCAACCGAGCGGCGGCTTTCGAGCGCCCCTGAGTTGGGCGCATCCCTTGGGCGGGGATCGGCTCCATTTGCTACCGCCGCCGTCGCTCAGTGGGAATGTGGATTTGACCGCGGCGACAAAACAGGCGCGGCAGCGGAGCGGGAATCGCTTCACGTCGGTCGAGGATTCGGCAAGCAGCGAGCGTTACCGATTGCTGGTTGAGGATTTGAAAGGCGCAACGCCGCTGTCCGATCTGGATTTGAGGGAGGTCACCCCGGAGCGTGTGGTCGGATTTCTCAGAATGTTGAACCAGGAACTGGAGGCGTTGGAAGCCTGGGGCGCGCCGGAGCCGTCCCTTCAGGTTGAGGACATTCTCCTCAAGAGCGTTCCTGGCCGTGGGCGGGAGCGTGTTGCGGTGAAGCTGCCCGGTCCTGATGAGTGCCAAATCGTCTTTCGAGCCTTCTCCGGGAATCCTTTTTGCCGTCCCGGCCTGGGGTTTTCAGTCTTGCAACAGGGCGGCAGGGACTCCGACTGGATCGCTAACGCGTTCGGGAAACGCCACAACGTGGTTAGGCTGGCTCATCAATTGTTGGAAGATGTCTACCGGCATCAGATGGGAGGGCTACCTCCTGTCGTTGCCGCCTGCCTTCGCCGAGGGTATGAATTGGATCCGGATACAGAATCTCGCTGGCGTCAGAAGTTCCTTCGGCGATTGGGCCATGCGATCCGGCAGGTCGATCAGCCGAAGGTGCCGGATTTCTTCCAGCCCTTTTCCAAGGCCCGGTTGCTTCAAGCTGCGGCTGTCCTTGCCGGGCTTGTCACGATTCCGCTCCTGATCCGACCGCTTTCGGATTTGCAGAAAGGGGCGCCGGATGGCGGATGGGTGGCGACTCCTCCCAGGGTGATCGCTCCGGTCGCGAACGACGAGGCGGAAGCCGGTCCGGTTCTTCAGCCGCGCATCAATCTCCCACCGACGAACGAAACCGTGGCCAGGCCGGAGCCGCTGCCTGTCGAAAGGCCCTTGCCCGAGTTGGTGGTCCGTGCCAGGCCGCTGCCGATGGCGGATCTGGAAGTGGTCGACGTGGCGTCGGCGCCGCTACCGAAGATCGAGCATCCTCCCATGGATTGGGAAGCGATGAATCGGGCGAAACTGACCCGCAACCTGGCGCGTGTGGAATCTCTGGTTGACGAGGGGGAGTTTGAAACTGCGGCTGAGGAGTTGGGAAGGCTGGGGGATGCGAATCCTGATTCTGAAGCGGTGGCGGAAATGCGGAACGACTTCGTGGCGGCACTTGGGGTGCTCCCTTCCGGCCACACTCAGACCGGGAACATTTTGCGCCAGTCGGCCCGCGATGGAAACTCCCGCGCCATCAAATGGCTCGCGGAAGTGACGCATCGCGACGACGAACCCGATGCCGTGGATTGGAATCGGATGGCGGTTCGGCATGGTGATGCGAGCGCCGCGATCCGGTTGGGAATCGATGCATCAGAGGGGCGGTTCGGGACGCGTGATCTTACTGAAGCGGTTAGCTGGTTCCAGCGTGCGGAGGCGCTCGGCCATACTGAGGCTCTCTACTTGCTTGCGGAATGCCATCTGTTTGGAAAAGGCATTCCCAAGGACATGAGAAAGGGAGTCGAACTGCTGAAGCGCGCTCACGATCATGGAGATCCGAGGGCGACGAACATGTTGGCGACCTGCTACTCCAAAGCGATGGGGGTGCCCCGAAACTTTGCCAAGGCGCGAAGTCTTTATCGGGAAACGATGCGACGCGGAGGCGATCGCGCCGCCGGTAACCTGGGGGTGATGCTCCTGCGAGGTTGGGGGGGAGAAAGCGATCCCGAGGAAGCGCGCAAGGTGTTTGGAGTGGGCGCGGATCAGGGTGACCCAAACGCGGCTTACTTTCTGGCGAAATGCCAGGAAAGCGGAATTGGAGGCCCGGCGGACCGCGAGGAGGCGAAACTCCATTACCTGCAGGCGGCGAACAGCGGACACCCGGCTGCCCTGAAGTGGTGCAAAGAACATGGGGTGGAACTCGAGAGGAGCAAGGTTCCGACCGCTCAATCAACCCGTTGACTTCTCTCTGGACTCCTGATGTGATGGATTCCATGAATCGCAGTCTTCTCCCCATCTGGTGTATCGCGGTAGCGTTGAGTGGTACCAGCTGTCTGGGGCCGTCTGGAATGGGGCATGCCATGATTTTTTCCGGCCTTCCTCCGGTTGGCAGCGTTGTCGCCGGGGGAATCCTTGTCACCGGCAAATACCGGTCCACGGTCGAGCAGCGAACCAGTGCCCTGCGTCTCGCCAAAACCGCCGCCCTGCAGCTCGATCCCGGAGTTCGCGAATCCTTGATCGCGCGCCGCTCGCCCTACCTGGCGGTTCGTGTTCTCAAACCGGTTTCCCGTTCCCAACAGCCGCGATCGATACCGGCGGACCCCTCCGCCAAAATCGTTGATGTCATGGTCTACGATCTCGAAAAAGGGCGCATGGCGACCAAGGAGGTTTTTGAAGTCGCCGAAGAACCCGAGCCGGGCGAATTCGCAGAGTTCGACACGTATTTCACCCACTATGTCGGAGGGAGTGAGGACGTCGACACATCGTCCGAAACCGAGGAGCCGTAATTTTATTGCGCCACAAACCTGCGGTTGATGTCCTGAGCCATTTCGTTGACGGCGCGCCGGAGTTCCCAATCCGCGCGCCGATAGAGAACTGCCGCATCGGCTTGGAGAAAGTGGGCATTCTGCTCAACGCTCCGCTTTACGATTTCCTGTCGCGACCAAACGACTTGGCCGGTTCTGGCGTCGCGGATTTTCAAATCTTTGAGGTGGGCTACCGAACTCACCTGCGTGCGACGGTTTTTCGTCGCGATCCCGGCGGCGGCGGCACCCGGAGTGCTGGCAATTGACCCGATCAAAAGAGCGCGCTCGGCGTCCGGTTGCACTTGCCCGGAGGCGTTGAAATCGGCGATGGAGCCACTCAGGACGTAGTCAGCGTGGCCGCTCTGATTGGGGCCGAGGACCTGCGCGAACACTCCGCTGTGTCGCAGATGCTTGGTTACGGCCCGGGTGACCTCGCCGGCGATCTCCCCTTCTCGATAGCCTTCCCGTCCCGTGACGCGCCAGTGCTGGGAACCGACCCGGACATTGATGCGTTGATCGCGGGGAGCGAGGTCGCGAAGCAACTCAACCCGAAGCGTCGTTCCCCGCTTTGTGCCGGAAACCTTGTCCGATTGCATGAGAGGGTAACCAACTTGATGGACGCAGGATGACAGGCCAAGCGTCGCTGCAAGCAGCAAGAGAACGGAGGGGAGTTTCATAACGCGGAAAAGATCAAGCTCGTCGCATTCAGGTCCCAATTCAATCTCATTTCCGACACGTTCTCCGGGCCGTTCCCGGAGTCTTAATCATGCAGATGTCTAAAATATTAGCTTGCTTTGATTGCGGGTGCTTGTTAGGAACCGCCTTGTCTCACTGACCCCCAACACATCACCATGAACTCTTCAACCTTTCTGAGGAATGCGCTTGTCGGAATTGTCGTATCCTTTCTGCCTGCGGCAGCTTTCGGCCAATTGGTGATCCCGAATCTCGGCGTCAACGCCGGTCCAGCCGGCAATGTTTCAACCTCCATCACCGTCAATGGCGCCAACATCGGGGTTGGGACGCAGGCTGACATCAATGTTCTCGGCCAGCTTGGTGTCAATGTTGGTGCAGGTGTGAACGTCGGAGCGGATGGCACGATTCCCGGAGTTCCCTCATTGCCTGGCAGCGGGGTTGTTCTTGGGAGCGGGGGAAGCGCCGGAGGAACTGCGGCGTCGATTTCGTTGTTATCACCAAGTTCGTCACTGGTGTTTTCAGACGCAATTCTCGACACGCTCTCCAACAGCAGTCTACCCAGTCCCATTTCCCAGCGATTTGTCGCCTTTCAGGGCATCTCCGCAGCGACACGCGATATTGGAGCCCGATTGCTGGAGATCAGGACGGGCCAATATGTGGGATTGTATGAAATGAAGCTCAACAACGAGTTTGGTGAGCCGTTTGAGAGTGAAGGCAAAAATGCGGTGATTGTGACCGATGACGATACCTGGTGGGAAATTTATGCGCAGGGCGATTTGTTTGACGGTGAGATTGAGGAATTTGGCTTTGCCGATTCCCTGGATATCAGCACCTATGTCGGAACGCTGGGAGTCGAATACCATCCCAATTACTATCAAACGCTGGGCTTTGCGGCGTCCTGGATAGAAACCGATTCCAGCTTGGGAAATAATCTCGGTTCCAGTGATATATCCGGCGTCGCTCTATCGCTTTACGGTTCCTGGTATGATGGCCCGCTTTATGTGGATGGACTCATTGCTTATGGATGGCTGGATCACGATATCTCGCGGCGAGCTCCGAATAATCTCAGTGCGTTGGGCGCCACGGAAAGCGCGGCATGGAATTTCCAGTTCAACACGGGGGCGAACTTCAGTTTCCATCAGTTTGTCACCGGTCCCTATCTCCGGGCGGAATATACCAACGGCACGGTGGATGAATATCGCGAATCCGGTGCCGGACTTCTCAACCTGGATGTCGAAGGTCAGGACTACGATTCGTTGAGCTCACAACTCGGGTGGCAGATTTCGCTGCCGATCGAGACCCCGCGCGGAACGATTGCTCCCCACCTGCGCGCCGCCTGGGTTCACGAATACCTCAACGACTCGAACCTTGTGGGAGCCAGCCTGGTATCTTTTCCCTCCAATCGCCTCACTGCACAGAGCGTGAAGCTGGATGACGATTACGCCGTTTTTGGCGCTGGTGTCGTATTGAGCCGGAACAATCGCATGACCCTCTCGGCCGATTACGAGATTCTGGTGGGTGACGAAATCACCAACCAGGCGGCTTCCCTCTCACTCAGCATCAAGTTTTAGAGCTGCGTCTTCACCTCGACCACAATCCGGCTGATGACCCATTTTTCGTCCGGGCTGATGGCGAACTCAAAGGTGGAACTCCCCTGAAAAAGTGGACCGTATTTTCTTGGTTTCTTTAGGCTTAGTTTAGAGTGATAGGATTGCAACGTCGGTCCAGGCTATCGCCTCAAAGCGCACCGCTTTTCGCAAACTAACAAGCTACCAGAAAGCAGTTGAGTGCTTCAGGAGCAGCCGTATCGTCTGCTTAAGAAGTCCCACTTAGCAAGATGAATAACGAACGAAATCCAGTTGGTTGGTTTGAGATCTATGTTTCAGACATGGAACGAGCCAAAGCCTTTTATGAAAAGACCTTCGATACGACGCTTGAAGAGTTGCCATCGCCCGATCCAACAATTCAGATGATGGCGTTTCCGATGCGTTCACCTGACGATTGCGGGGGTGAGCTTCCGGGAGCTTGTGGCGCGCTGGCAAAAATGGATGGTTGCACTCCAGGTGGAGGCGGGACGCTCGTCTATTTTTCCTGCAATGATTGCGCAGAGGATGAAGCTCGCGCGGTCGAAGCAGGCGGGCAGGTCGTGAAACCAAAATTCTCTATCGGGGAATACGGATTCATTTCATTGATTGCCGACACAGAGGGAAACATGGTTGGGCTTCACTCAATGCAGTAAAAGCAAAACCAAAACACTCTGGGGAGAACAAATGGATGGAGTAGCAACGGTTGTCCCGATGCGAGTTCAACTTGCTCACCAGGTATTGAGCCGGAACAAACGCCGGCCCCTCTCGGGCGATTGCGAGATTCTGGTGGGTGACGAACTTACCAACCCGGCGGCTTCCGTCTCAGGCAGCATCAAGTTTTAGAGCTACCTCTTCACCTCGACCCCAATCCGGCTGATGACCCATTTTTCGTCCGGGCTGATGGCGAACTCAAAGGAAGTGGTTCCTTCGATGGTGTGCTCGTTCATGTCGTCAGCGACGATGAATTCCGAGGTGACGGTCGCGGTGTATCCCTCTCCGGTCTTGGTGACGGTGGGGCCTTTGAGCACCCGGTGAGAGCGCGTCGGCCAAGCGCGTTCGTATTCACGAATGTCCTGTTCAATGTGTTGGCGGTCGAGGAGGCCCTGATCGAAATACCAAACCTGACCGCCGTAGTAGTTGAGCTGCGAGTCGGTTGAATCGGAGTCGCCCGCTTTGAGGTAGGAATGGACGAGCTCAACCAGGCTTTGCTCGGTCGACTTGGCAGGTTTTGGCGCCTTGGTGTTTTTGACCGGTGTGGCGCGAAACGTCGTTGGGTCGGGAAACTGAGCTTTGACGAGGACGGTGGCATCGCGAACGCGCTCGATCACGCCGTCGGGTGAGTCTAGCGACGTGGAAGGAAGCGCCAGGTCTCTGGTGAGTTGGGCGGCGGCGAGAAGCTTGCTGGATTTGATCGCGTAGTTGACGTTCTCGGGGAAGTCGCCGGTCAGCTCGACCATCCGCATGCGGTCGAGCTTGGAAGTGACGATCCCGACCACCAAGCCTTTCGAATTGGCCAACGCCCCGCCGGAGTTTCCCGGTTGGACCGGGAGGCTGATCTGAAACTTGAAGTCGTCATCGTGGAGCCCCATCAAGCCACTGATATGACCTTTCGAGTATTTGGGGGAGACGCCCTGGATTTTCGGATTGGGAAATCCGATGGTGAAGACGTCGTCACCCAATCGGCACGAATCGGATGAGGTGATGGGAAGGTAGGGGGAATCAACGTCGAGGTCGATCTTCAGAATCGCGATGTCGGCATCCGGAAAGTTGCTGACGACTTTGGCGATGTAGCGCTTTTTCTGGTGGTGAATCTGGATTTCGCTCGCACCACGAATCACGTGGCTGTTCGTGGCGATAAAGCCCTCCGGCGATATGAAGAAACCCGAGCCCGAAGACGGACCTTTCGGCCCTTCCGCAAAGGCGGTAAACGTAGCCAGACAGAATGCCGCGATTCCGGCGAGCGAGAATGAGGTAAAGCCGACGTGTTGCATGGTGAGATCAGACTTTGGTTCCAAAGAGTTTGCGGGCCATTGAGACGACCTTGCTTTCTTCCATCCCGGCGAGTCCCTCCATGACGCGATCGGCCAGGCGCAGGAAGTCGCCCAGTTCTTCCATCTGGCGATGAAACTCGACCGCATCGTCGGCTTTGAGCTTGTCGGTCTTTTCCGAGCAGCGGCGCAGCACTTCGATGGCAGGGGCGATTTCGCGGCGTTTGCGTTCTCTCGCGATGGTGCAGAACATCTTCCAGACGTCTTTCTCGGCTTCGAAGAACTCCTTGCGTTCGCCTTTGCGAATCACGCTTTTGATCAATCCCCAACCGACCAGATCGCGCAGATTGGTGTTTGCGTTTCCGCGGCTGATGTGAAGGTCCTCCATGATTTCATCAGTGCTGAGCGGTTCCGGACTGACCAGCAACAACGCGTGAATTTGCGCCATGGTTCGATTGATGCCCCAGGCGTTGCCAATCGCGCCCCACTGCGTCACGAAATCGTCGCGCGCTTCAATCAGGGTTTCAGCTTCTTCCGATTTGTTCATGTTTTTCAAGATTTTCTGAAAATCCAGAACATGCAAGCTTTGGCAGCAAGACTTTCTGACTTTGCCACAACGTTGCTCTTCTTCCAACTAGGGCGCGTTTGAAAATGATGACGGACGCGCAAGTTGTTCCTCTTTTTTGAAGATTGGCTTCGCGTGATCTTGAGATGCGGCGCTTTTCCCGACTGGAAATGCTGTTCGGGGCTTTGTGAGAAGGCTCATCGCCGCCCCGAGCCATCATTCCCAGTCGACAAAATCACTCGCAGTGCTTCTCGACCTCATTTTCAAACGCGCCCCAGAACGAGCCGCTGAATCTCCGGACTTCTGGCAAGGGGACCAAGTCCAGTCTGGGTTGATCGGTTCTCCCTGTTCAGGTAGTCAGCTTGGCACCGGGATCAACGCTGCGCAGATGCAGATCCATTTGAGGAAATGCGATTTCGATCCCTTCTTCGACAAAGCGCCGGTGGATTTCGGAGTGGAGTTCGTGGGTGGTGAGGAGCCGGTTTTCCATGGTCGGCAAATAGCAGCGCAACACCAGATTCAGGGCGCTGTCGCCAAATGCCTCGAAGGCCACCATCGGCTTGGGATCCTCGGTCGTTGCCGGGTGACTGGCGGCGATCTCTTCCAGTAGGCGCGTTACCTTGTCGGTATCGCTTCCATAGGCGACTCCGACCGGAATGACGATCCGGTTGATCGTATCCGTCAGCGTCCAGTTTTTGAGCGTGCCGGTGATGAATTCCTTGTTCGGGACGACGAACTCCTTGCGATCCCAGTCGGTGATGGTCGTGGCGCGGATCTGGATGCGCGAAACGGTGCCCGTGACTTCCCCAATGGTGACGATGTCTCCCACCCGAATGGGGCGCTCGAAGAGCAGAATAATGCCGCTGACGAAGTTGGCGACAACTTCCTGAAGTCCAAAACCCAGGCCGACACTGAGGGCAGCCACGATCCAACCCAACCGCGACCAATCCACGTTCAGAATCTGGAAGATGAACGAAATGCCGATGGCGACGACAACGTAGCCGATGAGTTTGGCGAAGGCCTTGCGGCTGCCGGCATCGACGGGCAATGTGCGGGCGAGGGCCAGTTCCAGAATGCCGGGCAGATTGCGGGCGCAGACGATGGTGATGACCGTCAGCAGGCTGGCGCCAAGCAGTTCGGCGACGGTGATTCCGCCGACGGCCACGACGGAATCGAGCCGCCGCAGGGCCGGGGCCGATCCCAGCCACGCAAACCAAATTCCGGCCACGACGCCGATTCCCACCAGAAAACGCAAAAGGGAGCGGGTTTGCGCACTCACCATCTTGAGGTCGATCTCCGGTTCAGCCAATTCCGTGCCGGGAATTTCTTCGGAGGCGACGCTTTCGTTTTCGGTCTGCGCGTGCCGTTTCTGGCGCCGCTCTTCAAGGATGCGTTCCAGTGCGATTTTACGTTCCTTTACGTTAAAGGCGCGCACGGCCAAGCCCAGGGCAACCGGCCCCGCAATGAGCCAGCAGGCAGTCAGTTGAAACCGGTAATTCAAAACGAACGCAGTCAGGTAATAGCCACTTGCTGCCAGAAGTGCCAGCGCCACCGGCAGGCCCACTGCCAACGTCGGCCATATTCCATGGTAGCGGTCGACCCAGCCACCGGGATTCTCCTCGATGAGCCCTGAGAGAACCCCGCGACGAGGATCGGTGATTCGCTTTCCGACCCATGCCACCCAGATCATGGCGGCAATGAAGAGCAGGCGACCGAGGCTGTTGAAGGCTTCCGAGGACCCGGTTGCCACCGTGATGATGGCGAGCAAGATCAAGGGAACGTAGCCGTAAAACAGCAGTTCCAGATTGGAGCGCAAACACTCCAGGATGGTTGGTTTCCAGCCAAAGTGGCCCTCACCCAACCCGTTTCGCCGCGCCATCTGGTGGGTGAAATGGATCGATAAAATCGCGATAAATGACCAAATCAGTGCGTCGGCCACTCCCTGCAGCCAATCGGTGGCTGAGGGCAACTGGTAGATTTTCCAGCCCAGGTAGCCCAGAAACAGCGGCAATGGCAGGACACGCCCCACGGTTAGCGCCAGGGCGGCTCCGGTGTGCGCCCACCGGTCACTCGACGTCCGGCGTGTTTCCACGGCCAGCGCGTTGAGGGTTGCGTGCATTTTTCGGCGGCAGGCTGTCAGGCCCAGACAAATGGCTGCGACCAGCGCAAATTGCCAGGGCGACTGACGGGGGATCTGAGTCATGGCACGAACGAAGTCCTGCAAATTTTCAACGCTGAACAAGGCCCTGGCCGCGGCGGGCACTTCCACAAACGTGCCCGGGCCCAAAATGGGGGAACTGGGTGCCCAGAACAACTGATCCCCGAGGAAGTTCCGGTATTCGGCGATCTCGTCCCGATACTCCATTTCCGTGGCGCTCAGTTCGACAAGGTCTTCCCCCAGTCTCCGGTAGGCATCGCGCAACAACGTCAGCACTTCCTTCAGGTTTTCCAGAATGGGTTCGGCGGCGGCCCAATGCTCCTCATTTGCTTGCGCCTCTTCCTGCACTTCCGGAAGCTCCCGCAGTCTTCGGTCGACCTGAAACGCAGCGGCTCGAGCCTCGGAAAGTCGCTCTCCCAAGGCCTTGAGACTTGCCCGCCCCTGGCGCGGATTGGGCAGGGCCCGCCGTTCCTCAATCAAAATCTGGGCGAACGCCCCCTGAACGCCGCCGATGGCCAGTTGCTTGTCCACCTGGGCGGCCGTTTTGGAGAAGCTTGCCAGTTTCTGGGCGGCCTCCTTCCGCTCCTCGCTCAGCGCGGTAATTTGTCCGGTGAGGGTCTCATACTCATTGGAGCGCTCCGCCAGCTCGTCCGCCAGGTCGCGAACGAACGGGGATTGGTCTTCGGCCTCTGTGCGGGATTTTTCGGCAATCTGACGCGATTGCTCGGAAAGCATGCGCCGTTGTTCATCTCCCAGCGCCTGTAGTGCCGCCAGTCCCGCCGTGCCTATGCGCACTTGATCCCGGAGCAGATCACGCTGCGCCGTGAGGAGCGCCAGCCGCGGTTCCCGGCTCAGTTGCTCCTGCTGTAGTGCGTCCAGCTTTTTGGTGGCGGCGATTTTTCGGGCCAACGATTTTGCCCTTCGGGCTTCTTGCAATATTTGGGGCGAAACCTCCTCGGTGGCGAGTTGAGCCAAGGCCGTTTCCGCTGCGGCCAAGGCTTCCCGCGCCGATTTCGTTTCCTTCGGAATGGCATCGGGCCGCACGGTTTCCTGCCGGAGCAATTCGTCTTCCCGGGCCGAAAGTTCGGATTTCAATTCGGCCAACCGGGCCCGCTCCTGCGCAATGCGTTGTTCAAGTTGAGGGAGGTCGAGCTTGGTCGCCTCCTCTTTGAGCGAGGCCAGGCTCGCATCATTGGTGGGGAGCGTTTGGCGCTGTTGCTGCGATTTCAGGGTCAGTTCACCCGCTTCCCCCAGCGCTTTGCGATAGCTGGCTGCCAGCCCCTCATTCCGAGTGGTTTCTTCCTGCAGGTCGATGGCTTGCTGGAACAGGTTGGCAACTTCCGAGCGAATCCCCTCGGGCAATTCCATATTCGACTTCGCCTCTTCCATTCGGACTCGCAACGAGTCGGCGGATTGCACGGAGACTTCAGCCGCAGCGGGTGTCTCGTCCCGTGTGGGTTCACTTTGCTGGCCGTAAGTGGCTACGGACGCAACCACTAGCGAAAGCAGAACGAGGATGGGGCATCTGATTAAGGCGAGCATATTTCGAGCTTCTTATAAATTAGGATGGGCGAAAGTTCTACCATCGGTTTGCCACCTGTTTGAGGGAGGCGGCACGAAAGAATCCGCATCTCAGTGCCTTTGAACAGGCCGAAGGGCGTTCCTGATCCCGTTTCGGACCGGAATTGCCAGCGCCAGTTGGGATTCTCTTCGGGCAAAATCAGGAAATCCCTGACCATTTTCCACAATTGCGGTTGCGCCCGGGGATAAGCTCCCGCTAAGTGCTTGTCCTTTGCGGCTAATCCATTTTGGGATTTGGCCGCATCGCTGAGCACGATTTTCTGCTTCCCATACATGAATCCTGACCGCGCGACACTCAACTTCCTCAATGCATTTCCAGAAGACAATCGTAAGGAGGGCGAGCGACTCCAGAAGGAGGGCTGCGTTGTCCAGATTTTCGGAACCAGTATCAAAGTTCAGGGAAAAGTTGAGGAAGGGCGTTCCGCCTGTCGCACCACAATCAAACTGAGCGGAAACGCTTGGGAAGGCGATTGCTCCTGTCATGAAGGCATTCAGTGCCCGTCGCTGGTGGCCACGATGATGGAGCGCCTGGCTCGCAATGGTGAGTTGCCGGAATCTCCCAACGAGGTCGAGGATCAGTCGCTTACCGAAATTCTTGAGGGAAAACTGAATCGCCCGGTTTCCGACAATGAGGCGAAATACGTCGAGAAGCTGGAACAGCGCTATCGCCGGTTCGAGACCGAAGGCCGGATGACGGATCACGATATGGCTCGGCTTTATCCGAAGTGGCCGATCGAATCCTACGACGATGCGATTCAACTCTGGCCGGTGCCGCCGAACGATATTATCCAGTTCTGGAACTACATCGCCTACCACTTCGACAATCGGAACATGCCGTATCCCAAATTTTTGGGGGTGGTGACCGATTTGGCTGCAGTCGAGGCATCGATGAAGGAGTGGGAACGCGAGAAAGCTGAGGAAGAATGGCGCCAGACGGTTTGCGCCTTTTCCGAGGTGGATCTTGATGATCCCCTGCATTTGGAAATGCGCCTGCTGTTGACCACGAGCGAAGCACGGTTGCAGTGGAAGGGAACCGACGCCGAGAAGTTCGATACGGTGCTGCAGAAGTCGGATTTGCTTCGTCTGAAGGGCTTGTACAAAAATGGAGCGCTGCGATTGAACGGCGCTTCCGCCCTAGTCTGGGAAGAATTTATTGGAGCACTCGGTGAGGAGGAGGAAGCGATCACCCTGCGGCTGGAGTCGTATGAACAGGCCGGGGTCTTGAACCGGATTCTCCATACCGAAGAATTGGCGGGACGACTGGTGAACCTCGACGATCGAGTCGTCAAACTGGACGATCGGCCGGTGAGCTGGGTTTGCGAGATTAGCCAGGTGGAAGAGGAAGACGTTTATTATCTTCAACTCATTTCGGCCGAGGGAGAGCCGATTCCGCACACCGTGCGCCTGCTTCCGGGATTGAGTTGTCTGTATTTGGGGGACGAAACCGCGTTTCCCGGGCCGACATTTTGGGGCGAGGGAACGGAGATTCAGCCGCGCTATGCGATTCCAAGCAAGGTCATTTTGAGTGAGCCGGGGGTTGCATTCCTCGGCGGAGTTGGCGCAGATCTTCCCGAGTCACTCATGAAGATGATTCGTGAGGAAACCATGAAGGTGCGCATGAATCTTCGGTTGAGCCAGAAACTGACGGGAAGCGAGAGCGAGAATCTGTTGGTGGAAGTGACCGCGATTGATGAGCCGGAAACCCGGCGTGAAGTGTTGGAGAAGGAAGGCTGGATTATCGCCGAGCGGAAGGAAGGCACGAACGGAGTGATTTACCGTTACGATCGCGCTCAGCTGCGACGCTTCCCGGCATTGATGGAGCCGATGAGCCTGTCCTGGGATGCCGGCAAAAAGGCATTTCGCGGACGGGTTACGAAAACCTTCCCTGAGAAGTTTGTGAATTGGTATGAGTCGCTTCCCGAGGGGATCGACAAGGAAGTTGATGAGCATCTTGGCTCGCTCATGGCCGATCCGATCAAGGCTTCGGTTACCTTCGATATTGTTGCGAGCGAGATCGACTGGTTTGATCTCAAGATTGTGGTCAACGTGGAGGGACTCAACCTTTCGACCCAGGAGATCAAAGCTCTGGTTGCCGCTCGCGGGGGCTTTGTCCGGATGAAGGACGGAACCTGGTTGCGCTTGGAAATTGATTTGACCGAGCAGCAGACGGAGGCCGTGAATCGCCTTGGCCTGGATCCGTTTGATCTTACTGGAGAGAGCCACCGGATGCACGTCCTGCAGTTGAACGAACCACTCGCCAAAGAGGTCTTTGACGAAGAGGCGTGGAACAAAATCTGTGAGCGGAGCAATGCTCTCAAGTTGCAGGTTAGTCCCGCTGTTCCGGAGCAATTGCAACTTCAGCTTCGACCTTACCAGATCGAAGGTTACCAATTCCTTTCCTACCTCTCGACCAACGGTTTCGGCGGAATTCTGGCTGATGACATGGGTCTTGGTAAAACGGTGCAGGCCATCACCTGGCTTCTCTGGCTCCGAAACCAGAAGGACAATGAATGCAAGCCCACGCTCGTGGTCTGCCCCAAGTCCGTGCTCGATGTTTGGGCCGGTGAGGTGAAGAAGTTTGCTCCTCACCTCCGCGTTCGCATCCTCCGCAACAAGTTTGAGCTGAACATGGACGAGATCGCGACGGACGTCGATGTCCTCGTGCTCAACTACAGCCAGCTTCGCGTCAATGCCGAGCCGCTCGGCACCCAGCAGTGGCTCGCGATGATTCTGGACGAAGGTCAACAGATTAAGAACCCGGATTCGAAAGCGGCGAAAGCAGCTCGCGCGATGGAAAGCGACAACCGCCTCGTCCTCACCGGTACTCCGATCGAGAACCGCCTCCTCGATATCTGGAGCTTGATGGCCTTTGCCATGCCCGGCGTGTTGGGAACCCGCAAATATTTCCGCGAACGCTTTGATCGTCGCAAGGATCCCCAGTGCCAGATTCGTCTCGGTGCGCGCCTCCGCCCCTTCCTTCTGCGGCGAACCAAAGGTCAGGTCGCTCTCGATCTGCCGCCGAGAACGGAGGAAGATGTGCTTTGTAAAATGGAGGGCGAACAGGATTCCCTCTATCAGGCTGAAGTGAAGCGGATTCAGGAGACGTTGCTCAACGTCAAGAACGATGAGGATTTCAACCGCGCGAGATTTACGGTTCTGCAGGGATTGACCCGCCTCCGCCAGATTTGCTGTCACCCCGGTCTCTTCGAACGGGCCTACATGGAGGACGAGAGCGCCAAATTCACCGCGTTGTTCTACCTGCTCGATCAATTGAAGGAGGAAGGCCACAAGGTTCTCGTCTTCAGCCAGTTCGTCTCCATGCTTGAGATCATTCGGGAGCGTCTCGTTGAGGAGGATCGCCCCTATACCATGCTGACGGGCCAGACTCGTGATCGCCAGAAGGTCATCGAGGAATTCCAGACTTCCAACGACCCAACCGTTTTCCTCCTGTCACTCAAGGCGGGTGGTAGCGGTCTCAACCTCACGGCGGCCAGTTACGTCGTTCTTTACGATCCATGGTGGAATCCGGCGGTGGAAAACCAGGCGATTGACCGGACTCACCGGATTGGCCAGCAGAACAAGGTGATCGCCTATCGCCTCCTCATGCGCGACAGCGTCGAGGAGAAGATCCGCATTCTCCAAAAGCAGAAGGAAGCCACCGCAACTGGCGTTCTCGGTGAAGAAGGCTTTGCCAAGACGCTCACCCGCGATGACCTGAGCTTCTTGTTTGAGACGGCCGCGGGGTAAGTCATGCGTCATCCGATCGACCAGGTTGATGCACTTTACGAGGGAATCGGCGGTCTACTCGGCTCTGTCCTGGCGGCATTTGTTCTTGGGATTTTCGGTTTGCTTACCAATCTGGTATCGCGATTGCCGGTTCCGGTCATTCCAAGAACGAGGCCGGAGTGGGTCCTGGACCTGATTGCGCCCATTTCCCCGATTCTCTGGCTTGCCAATGTGATCGGGCTCTGCTTCGCGATTTACTACCTGGCAACCGGGGTGCTGGAAAAACGAATCGCGCTCTTCTGGTATTACGCCGGTGGTTGCGGATTGTTTGCCCCCATCGGGTTGTACGGCGGCTACTGGTGGCTGTCGCTCATGCTCTTCACGACGGTTTGCATCTACTATTGGTACGCGGTGCCCTTGGCTGGGAAATTGTTGAGCCGCCAGCGGGGGCTGAGTGAGTAGGCGGAAGAGTTGATGCAGGCTTTGATCCGGCCCTACCGCGTGCAGAAGCCCCAGACGCAGGCGGACCAGACGCAGCCAAAGGCGAGGGAAAGTCCGAACCCGGTGAAGAAGAAGGCCACGGGAGCCTTGGTTTTCCAACGGAGGGAGGTGATGTAGCCGCCGAGAAGGGGGACAATCCCAATGATGGGAAAGATGATTGCGGCGAGGCCGATGTAGGGATCGCTCTTGCCGGTGACGAAAATGAGGAGGCCGCCAATGATGGCGATGGCAAATGGAGCAACGAAGGCAATGACGAGGTTGGTTTTGGCGTAACGCTGCTTTGGGTCTTCGGGAGGTGTCGTGGGCTCGTTGCTCATGGCTGGTCCGGAAAGTATCGCTCAAAAACGGGAGGATGTGCAAGATTGTTCGGTGTGCTTGCGCGGGCCGAGTCCCAGTGCCAAACTGCCAGTTCATGGAATCCTACGACTTCATTGTCATTGGGAGCGGCATCGCCGGTCTCACCTTCGCGCTGAATGCGTCGAAACACGGAAGCGTGTGTATCGTGACGAAACGGAATGCGGAGGATGCGAATACGTCGTGGGCGCAGGGAGGGATTTCGTGCGTCTGGAGCCCGGAGGATTCCTTTGAAAAGCACGTCGCAGATACGCTGGATGCGGGGGCGGGATTGTGCCGGGAAGATGTGGTTCGGCAAATTGTGAAGGAAGCTCCCGATGCGATCGAGGATTTGATCCAGGCCGGGGTGAAGTTCGATCGGCGAAAAAATGACGACGGAGATGATGAATATGATTTGGGCCGGGAAGGTGGCCATTCCAAGCGCCGCATTCTGCACACCGCTGATACCACCGGGCGCGAGATTGAAACGAGGCTGATTGAGCGCGTTCGCGAGACGAAGAACATTGAGGTTCTGGAGCATCACTTCGCGATTGACCTGATCACGACGAGCAAGATGGGATACGCGTCGGAAGATCGCTGTGTTGGAGTTTACGTATTTGACGAATTGGATAGCGACGTGATGACGCTGCGCTCCAATCGCATCATTCTCTGCACCGGCGGGAGTGGGCGCGTTTACCTTTATACTACGAACCCGAAGATCGCGACGGGGGATGGAGTCGCGATGGCCTGGCGCGCTGGCGCGGAGGTGGCGAACATGGAGTTTACCCAGTTCCATCCAACGTCGCTTTACAATTCCAAACTGAAGTCGTTTCTGATTTCTGAAGCGGTGAGAGGGGAGGGCGGACGTTTAACCGATAAGCATGGAAACGATTTCATGCCCAAATACGACAAACGTGGAAGCCTGGCACCGCGGGACATTGTGGCACGTGCGATCGATACGGAGATCAAGCGGACCGGTGGACCGTTTGTCTATCTGGACATCAGCCACAAGCCGAAGGACTTCATTGCGAAGCGGTTTCCCAATATTTACGAAACCTGTCTGAGTGTGGACATCGATGCGGCGAAGGAACCAATCCCGGTGGTGCCTGCAGCGCATTATCAATGCGGCGGGGTGGTGACCGATATGAATGGTGCGACCAGTATTCGCGGACTCTATGCGGTGGGAGAAGTGGCTTGCACGGGGCTTCACGGCGCGAATCGACTGGCGAGTAACTCGCTGTTGGAAGGCGCAGTGGTCGCGAAACGAGCGGTGGATGACATCATCCGGAAGTTGCCGCTCAAAGGAGTGACGCCGCAGCTTTTTGAATTGCCGGCGTGGGAATCGGGCGAGGCGGAAGATGTGGATGAACTGGTCGTGATTTTCCACAACTGGGACGAAATCCGCCGTTTGATGTGGGATTATGTTAGTATCGTGCGGACGAGCAAGCGCCTGCAACGGGCGTCAACGCGCTTGCGGAATCTGAACCGGGAGGTGCAGGAGTTTTACTGGAACTTCAAGATCTGCACCGAGTTGCTGGAATTGAGGAACCTGCTCGACACCGCATCCCTGATGGTGGATTGCGCAATGCGGCGAAAAGAAAGTCGGGGCCTTCACTATACCCTGGATTTTCCGGAGCGAGATGAGCGACTTTGCGCGGACACGGTTTTGCGCAGGTTTTAAAGTCGTTGGCAATCAACGGGTTGACGGAAATCGATTTGGCGTGCTCAAAAAGAGGTTGAGTATGCCCGAACCAAAGCCAAAGTTCTGGGGAATTCTTAGCATGGCAGTCAACGTATTTTTGATAGATCGGGATTTGGTTTGCGTAGTGGTGGAAGGTAATTTTGGAATGGGGCAGGCTGAACAAATGTTGAGAGACATTGCGGAGATTCTCCCGGATCAGGAAGGTGACTTTGATGTGTTGATGGATGGATTCGGGCTCGATTCAGAAGGGCTTGGGATTACGGAAATGGACTCCCTTGCCAGGCGGGTTGCCCGGCAGCCCTGTAGTTCGAGAATTCGCAAAATGGCGCTGGTTGCGGGGTGTGGAAAAACGCTTGGGCTCTTTAAGCTGTACACCCAATTCGCTGACAATAATGGCGAAATGCAGATTTTCCGAAGCCCCGGAGAGGCGAAGAAGTGGATTTTGGAAGAGGTTGATCAGCCCCAGATCTGAGCGATTTTTTTCTGGAGGAACGCCACACTGCGTTCGAGTTGATCAAAACCGTCGACACCATCTTCAATGCTGATCCAACCGTCGAAACCGACGCGTTTCAGTTCCGCAAAAATCGCGTCGTAGTCGTTCAGGCCTTTGCCAATTTCTCCATGTTTCAACCGTTTGGCGTATCCTTCCGGGCCGGATTCTTCACGCTTCAAATCTTCGATGGTGCCTTCGATCAGGTAGCGGTCACTGGCATGCATCGTCACTACTCGATTGGAGACTCGGCGCAAAAGTTCCAGCGGATCTTCGCCAGCCAGGATCGTATTGCTGGGATCGTAGTTTACGCCAAAATTCGTCGCGCTCACGGATTCGACCAAGTCGCAGAAAACGTCGCTCAGTTGGGCGAATTCGGGATAGTTCCAGAAGTCGTCCTTGTAGTGATTTTCCAAAATCAGCGTGATTCCCATGGGCGCGGCGTAGGCTGCGCATTCATCGATGCATTCGGCGGCGAGCTTCACGCCCTCTGAAACGGAAAGTTCCGGACGGCGTTGGCCGGACAAAACTCGGCAGTAGTTGGCGCCGAGGGCTTTGGAGAGTTCAATCCAGCGTTTTTCCTGCTCAATCTGAGCCTGGCGAAACGCGACGTCGGGATGGGTGAAATCCGGCGAGCAACACATCATTGGGATGCACATGCCTTCATCTTCCACTCTCAGTCGGATCGGTTCCCAATTGGTTTCGTCCTCCAATTCGAGGAAACCGGCGTAAAACTCCAAGCCATCAACGTCCAGCTGCGACGCCATGTCGATCCACTCGGCAATCCCCATACTCCCATCTTTGCAGAGGGCGTGCATATAGGGTTTGGGAAAGGCGGCAAGTCGAGGCATTGGAGCCAACTTGGAAGACAATTGAAGTCGCGTCAATGAGGTGTCGCGGTCCCGGTCGTGAATTCGAAATTCAACGGGTGGCATTGACAGCTACGCAAATTTTGCTAAAAATCCCTCTTGTTATCAATTTTATTATTATTATCTAAATTGATTCTCAATTAACCCACCTTCGGATTTCTCCCATGAAGCCCTTTCTTTCTCTTTCCTTGGCCCTTGCTGCTCTGTTCAGCGTCAGTTGTGAAACCCTGCAAACGAACGCAAAAACTCCAACCCCTCCTGCACCTACGTATCAAAGCACCGGTGCGACTTACCACGGAAAGGCCTCCTGGTATTCGGTGAAGACCAATGGTGGTTACGCAACCGCCAGCGGTGAACGGTTTAACGAATGGGCGGATACCGCAGCGCATAAAACCCTTCCGCTGGGGACGAGGGTCAAAGTTACGAATTTGAGCAACGGGCTCCACAAGGTCGTGCGGATCAACGATCGCGGTCCCTACATCACGGGGCGGATTATCGATGTTAGCCTGGGGGTGGCCCACGATTTGGAATTCGTCAATCGGGGCGTGGTGCCGGTCACGGTCGAGGTTGTGAAGAAGACTCCTGTTCCCTCGACTCCGCCCAAACCGGAATACCAAGGGCTCTTTTCTCGTTCAGCTTCGAAAAATCATTCCAAGTCGACGGTTTCCCGAGCGCAGAAATCAAAGAACGCCAGTTCGCGTGAGCTTCCAGATTTTGAGGCCGCATTCCAGAACGTGGCCAAAGCCTTTTCGGGAAAGAGCAGTCAATCTACCACGAAGCGTGGCAATGAGCTCCAGTTGCGGGCCAGGATTGGAGCACTTGGGAAAGGTTTGAAGAGCCAGGTGGTAGAGCAGAAGGCCAAAAGCGACCATCGCTCCCAGAAGGTAAAGAATTCCCACGAATCCAGGGGCCCTGCCTATGGTTTTCGTTCGGCCCTGCATCGCCGGAAGTGACGAGTGGTTCACGGTCCGGGCTCCGGAAACTGGCGTGAGGTTTGCCGGCGGATCAATTCGGCGGGCAATCTCATAGCGGAACGGTTTGATTGGCGCAGCCTGCCGGATTTGAAGAATCAGCTCTGCTGCAAAGCGTTCGATCTGACGGTTGGCTGTGGTTTCAAAACGTGCCCGTTGAAGGCTGGAAATCAGCATCGCATTCGCGTTTGCCGGATGAAGATCATTCGACCGGATTGCTCCCCAAAAGGATTCGGTTCTGGCCGGGTGTTCCCAGCGATATACGAGGACGATTTCGCTACCTGATGCGCGAGACCAGGCTTCCTGAGATTCGACGGTCAACTCGTATTCGTCATCCAGAACCAGAAGGTAGACGGGAGTCGCGGACTGCTGGGCATGGGCCTGCAACATGGAGCCCAGCCGGCTTGCCGAATCCTCATTGAGCAGACCAAGCGGGTCGCAAAGAAATTGATTTGGTTTGCGAGGTACCTCAAGAGGCGCTGAATCGGCCATGTCGGGAGCCGGTTTTGCTGAGCGTGAATCTGCAACGTTGAACGCGAGAACCGCTTCCTCCGCATCCATCGAATCCGGGCTGGAGATTTGGATGATGGCCTCTTCAGGCTGAGGCCACAAACTCCCGCCCAAAGTGGTCAGGACATCATTGGATTGACGGGCGGCGTTCCAGGAGGGAAGCGGACCCAGTGAGATTTCCGCCGAAGGCTGGCGCCACTTCATTTTGTTCGTCGTGCTTTTGGGAAGCGAGAACTCAAGGCGATCAATGAGGCCGCCCGGTTCCTTCTTCCTCTGCAGGCGTTTCCTGAATGACAACAAGCTGCTTTCGCCACCCTTGTTCGGCGAATCGAAGCAAAATCCCGGATCTGCCACTACGATTAATCCAAGGAAAGCGATGGCGAACTTTGAAGTGGCAATTCTCATAGCCCTTGGCCGGAATCCTCGGTAGCGAACCTGGAGTGAAGACGGAAATTCATGGAAATTAGTTTAGTTATACAAAATATCATGAATTCTGTAAAATTAAACGGCTTTTTCCAGAGCTCGTCCCAACTCCCTCGTCGACGAGGATTCGACTAAGGTTCCAAATATTTTTCGAACCACGCCAAGTCCCATTTCAATTTTGCCTTTCGATGGGTGTAGCTGCTGAGTCCGTGACCAGCGTCGGGATAAATCAACAGCTCGCAGGGCGCATCGAGGTAGTGATGGAGCGCGCGATGAAGCCCGCGACTGTGAGACGCCGGCACCCGGGGATCCTTTTCGCCGACGTGAATGATGGTCGCGGTTTTGATGCCTTTGCGCATTCCAAAGACAGGTGACGCCTTCAGGTAAGCCGCAGGCTTTTCCCAGGGAAGTCCCTCCATGTAGTTGATGACGTGGCCCGGCGTATCCTCCTCCGCCCACTGCATCGTCATGTCAAAGACGCCCGCACCGCTGCTGGCCGCTTGAAAGCGATTGGTCGCAATCAGGCAGTTGGTAAGATACCCACCGTTGCTCCAACCGCTAACGCCGAGCCTCTCCGGATCAGCAATCCCGCGCTGGATCATCGCGTCGACACCGAGCAGGATATCCTGAACCTCGATCTCGTTTTCGCGTCCGATCAAGTCCGTCATGAACTCGTCCCCATATCCCGTTGAACCCCGATAGTTGGGAAGCAACACGGCATACCCCTTTGCCGGAAAAAGGCTGCGATGGTAAATCCAGTAGCGAAAACAGAATTTTGCCGAGGCGGTGGGTCCTCCGTGAATGGCAACGATCAGGGGAAGCGGGGCTTCTCCGTCGTAGTCGGGCGGCAGCTCCAGAATTCCTTCGACTTCATCGCCATCCGTTCCCTTCCATTGCACCAGGCCCAGCTTGGGGAGTTTCCAGCGGTCGACCTGGGGATTGACTTTGACGATCCGCTCCGGTTCTTCCGAAAGTAAGCCAACAAAGAGATCGCCCGCATAATCATGACCGCTTTGCGTGGTCGCGATTCGCGAGTTTTCGCGGGAAATGCTGAAATCGTCGATCACCACGATTTCCGGAGAGAGAAGTTCGGACACTCCGGTTTCGAGATCGACGCTGTAGATGCGTTCCAACGCGTGGTGATCCCCCTGAAAGGCCAGCTTTGTGGAGCCAGGAATCCATTTCAGGCCACCGTTCACCTCAACATCTTCAGGACGGGGCAACTGGCGGATCTCAGGTTCGTTTCCGGCGAAGGTAGCCGCAAAAATCCAGGTAGGATAGCCATCGAAACTAATCGAAAACGCGAGGTTCCGACTATCGTCTGACCAAACAGGGTTCTCCAGCCAGCCGAACGGAGATGGTGCTTCGTCCCGCCATTGAGGATCCGCCAAGTCGATTGCGTTCCCTGTTTTGACTTCGAGCACGCGAACCTCCGACTTCCCTTCGTGGGAAATCAGGAGCTGATCGGGATCCGTGATCATCGCGATCCGCGTCTGGTCGGGCGATACTGCAAAGCTCCGAATGTAACGCGTTTCGTCGACCAGCTTCTCGGCCTTCCACGCTTCCAGATCCAATTCCCAAAGCTCGGATACTTTGTGAATCCCGTGACCAAACTCAAGATCGTCCTTGAACTCGTTTCGCAGGTCAGCCCAATCCTCAATCGTATGATCCTTCGTCACCGTATAATAGATCGAGGAGCCATCCCAAGCGAGTTCATACCGTTGAATCCCGCCCTTGACCTGGGTAACCGGCGTTAGCCCGGATCCATCGCGGAAAATCCGCCAGACCTGGGTTTTCCCGTCATAAGGTGGCTTCTCCTCGCCTTCGCGCTCAAAGTTCGCTGCGAAATAGATCGTGCGGTTATCGGGAGCCCATTGTGGGGCATACTCGCTGGTCCGCTCAAAGGTGAGGCGTTGTCGTTGCTTCGTTTCTACGTTAACGACCCAAAGGTCGTAGTTGCGTTGATCGTCTTCCTTGTTCCACCGAACCTCAATGTAGGCGACATGTCTTCCGTCGGGCGAAATTTCGCAATGGCTGATATAGGCCTGGGAGAAGTAGTCTTCCAGTGTGATGTCGTGATCGCGAACTGCAGGCTCCGAAAACGCAGCGCTCAGACTGCAGACAAGAAGTACAAACGTGGTAAAGCGAAAGCTGCTCATCCGCGCAGCCTAGGGGGCGTGAGCAGAAAGATAAAGGGATGAGTCATTGAAGCCCCTAAAAATACATTCTGACCGCCGTCATGAACGTCCAGAAATTGTGATCCCGGTCGAACCCGTCAATCGTGGACCACTCAACGCCGTTCATGATCTTGAGCTTGTCGCCACAAATGTACCAATTGAGTCCGCCGTAGATGGCGTGGTATTCATCTCCTCTCGCCACCGGTGAACCTTCCCGCTCATAACGTTTTTGAACGGGGATTCCATCCATCTCATCAGCCATGACGAATTGATAACGCAAGACGGCTTCCAGTCGGTCCGTAAGATCGAAGTACGGCATGATGATCGCTCCATTCAAATCGGAGGCCAGGTCATTGAAGGCATCGTCCGCGTAGATAAAGTCCGTCATGAGGTGAAAGCGCCCCCAATCACTTTGGCTGCTGAGTGAGAAATTCTCGTGGTAAGGCCGGTAGGCGTTCTGCTCCCGGTCGCCATGGCGGTGAAACCAATCGATCCTGACATTGGTATTCTCGCCAAAATCGCGGGAAATACGCCCATACTGTCCCCACGAGCCGTGTTCAGGAAGCCCCCAGTCTTCGGTCAGTTGACCCGAAAACCCACCAAACGAAATATCGAAGCCATGCCAATTGTGAGCGGTTCCCACGATGCCACCAGCTTTTGACGGAACGATCTCGTTCACGATCAAGGAGCGCTCAATCGTCTTGATTCGTTTTGAGGAAGTTGAGTATTCGCGGGTGAACTCTGGCTTCAGTTTGCCAAACTTGACCGTGTATTTGTCGCTGGGTTCCCACGTAAAGTAGGCGTCGTCCACATCTTCGAAGAGGCGTCCCGATTGATTGAAGTCACGCTTGAGGTTGAATTCCGTCTGAAACTTGAGGTATTCGGAAAATTTGGCGGCGAAACCGAATCGAAAGCGGCGATTCTCCCAATCACTGGAATCCGACTCTGACTCCACATTGTAGTACTGACCCTGGTATCGTCCAATGAGTCGGAGTTCCTTGAGGATCGGATGGCCGCCTTCGTAAAGCGTCGCAAGTCCAAGGAGATCGTCATAGCGATCGCAGAAGAGCTTGGGATCTTCGATGATGATCTCTTTTGAAGATTCGACGGGGCCTGCCAAAGCGTAGTTCAAGCCCAGAACCAAACTGAGGACAAAGGTGACGTTCACTTTCATGGTGATTGTGGTGGTCGTGTTAGTGTAGGGGTTGCATCGCGATGCGATGGCTAGCCCCTGGCCGCAACCTAATTTTTCCTGAAAGTTAAGGAGAAGGCAACGATGAAATATTGTGATTCCAACTTTTTTCGGAGATTGCCAGGGCCCCTTTTCTGGCTCAGACTGGGAGCCATGAAACCCCTGCTTTGGATCGTTCTATCCCTCTGTATTGTGACGTTTGGCTATGGGAAAGCGCCCGTTTTCGACTTCCCGGGTGCGACCGCTGAAACCTATAAAACAGCGTCCGGTGATGACCTCAAAATCTATATCTTCTCGCCGGAAGGACATGATCCTGACAACGATCGCAGACCCGCGATTGTCTTCTTTTTTGGTGGCGGTTGGAACGGGGGGAGCCCCGGTCAATTTGAACAGCATTGCCGTTACCTAGCCTCCCGGGGCATGGTTGCGATGACCGCCGACTACCGCGTCAAGAGTCGCCAGAAGACGACGCCCAAAGAATGCGTTGCTGATGGGAAGTCCGCCGTTCGGTGGATTCGGCAGAACGCCGCACGATTGGGAGTCGATCCGGACAAGGTCGCTGCTGGCGGAGGTTCGGCTGGAGGCCAGGTAGCGACAGCCACGGGAATGGTCGATGGCTTTGATGACCCTGCCGACAACGTGGAAGTTTCCTCCAAACCCGACGCGCTGGTTCTCTTCAACCCGGTCTACGATAATGGACCCAAGGGATGGGGGCACAGCCGGGTCGTCGATTATTGGGAGGCCTTTTCGCCTGCTCACAACATCACGGGTGACGATCCGCCCGCCGTGGTTTTTCTGGGATCGAAGGATCCGCTGGTTCCGGTGGCCACGGCAGAAAAGTTTCGCGACACGATGAAAGCAGAAGGTCTCAAAAGCGAACTTCACGTTTATGAAGGGCAGCCCCACGGATTCTTTAACGAAGGAAAGGGCGGTTCGGAGATCTTCCTTGATACGATTCGGAAAATGGACGCATTCCTGAGCTCGGTTGGCTTCCTGGAAGGCGAATTGGACGAGTCCCTGGTCCTGGCGGTGTCCAAGAAAAAGAGTAAAGGCTAGTCAGGGGCTCGGAAAGACCGGCACACTTATTCCTGAGTCGAAGCAATTGTCTGGAGAAATTGCCACATCTTGTGGCTCATTTCCGATTGACGCTACAATATCTTGATGTCACTCTCGCGCTGAGCTAGTTGTTGCGATGCGTTGTGTAAAATGTCAGAGCCTAGAGGATAAAGTCCTGGATTCACGGATGTCGAAAGACGGTTCCGCAATTCGGCGCAGACGCGAGTGCCTTGGATGCGGCCATCGATTCACCACGTTTGAGCAGCTGGAACAGAGCGATTTTCGAGTCATCAAGCGCGACGGGATTCGCGAAGCCTTCAGCCGCGATAAACTGCTTGGCGGTTTGTTGAAGGCGTGTGAGAAACGCGCCGTTCCCACCGAGATTCTGGAGAAAGCTGCCGATCAGATTGTCAGGGAACTGAAAAGCGAGAACCTCAAAGAGATCGAATCGCAACGGATTGGGCCATTGGTCATGCGTCAACTTCGCGACATCGATTCCGTTGCCTATGTCCGCTACGCATCCGTCTATCGGCAGTTTGAAGATGTGGGGGAATTCATCGACGAAATTCAGTCCCTTTCTGAAATGCCTGATGATCAGCGCGGGCAGAAAGATCTCTTCCTTCAGGAGACGTAGTAGGCGCCGCCTTTTCCCGAGTTTTTCCCATTAATAACGATCGAATTGGGTAAAACTTGGGAATAACCTGAGAGCATAACAATAGCACCAAAATCGGTTTGACTTTGTGCCAATTCCCTAACAAAGACACCGGTTATTGTGATTTCACTTAGAGAACAGCTCCCCCTCCTCCGCATCAACCGCGGAGAAGTCGTCCACTACGATGAGTCGTGGGTATTTGATCTCATTCGTGATGCCGCGGAGCGGTCAGGGCATGAGGACAGCTGGTTTGCGGACGACATCGCCAAAGGTGTGGTCCTCTATCTCAAAGAGAAGTTTCACAAGACGTCGATTGGGATTGAAGAACTCTTCGTCAAGATTGAGCGCACCCTGCGTGCCGTTGGATTTCCGGATATTGCAGGCAATCTCCAGCAAAGCGCCCCACCGGCGAGACTCTCATTGGCTTCCGTCGCGGAAGATGCCGGTGAAGGCTTCGAACTTCTCTTCTTTCAACTGCTGGGGAATCGACTGGCCTCCGTCCGTGAACTCGGGGCCCGGCGTCTGCATTGCTCAGAGCTGCGCTACGCCGTTCAACGCATCAACGGAACCGATCGTTGGAACGCCAACTGCGAAAGCCTGCAGAGCGAGATTCTCGACTACATGACCTTGGAAATGACGCGCGGAGATCAGGCCGACGATCGTTTGTCGCTCATGGTGACCTAGTCGCATCGTCGCTTTCGCACCGCGTTTTTCAGTTGAGCCGCATGCAATCAGGGCAGAACCTGATTGCGAACCAATTTTGCCAATGACGATTTTTGAGAAAATCATCGCTCGGGAGATTCCGGCCCAGATTGTCCATGAAGATGAGCAATGCATTGCCTTCAACGACGTCAATCCCCAGGCGCCCACGCACGTATTGATCGTTCCCAAAAAGGTTATCGCGAGGGTCGGTGAGGCGGAAACCGAGGATCAGAGCGTGCTCGGCCACCTTCTCCTTGTCGCAAAACAAATCGCCACGGAACTTGGAATCAATTCCACCGACCAAGGATTTCGACTGATCATCAACAATGGCAGCGATGGAGGAGAAAGCGTTCCCCACCTGCACGTCCATCTGCTCGCTGGCCGTCCCTTGAAGTGGCCTCCGGGCTAGATGGTTGGGCGGATTCAAAAAACAGTCAGGACCTTAAGAATTCCGCTGAGTTTTCCCTTGCAATCTTCGCGCAAGTCAGCACATTCCTCGTCCACTCAAGAGAGGCCTTGACCTTACTCCGGATTAGCTCAGCGGTAGAGCGGGTGGCTGTTAACCACTAGGTCGTTGGTTCGAATCCAACATCCGGAGCCATT
>CAXBMO010000012.1:0-186729 GCA_963977015.1 uncultured bacterium
CTTTGTGAGAAGGCTCATCGCCGCCCTCCCAGTCGACAAAATCACTCGCAGCGCGCTCGACCTCATTTTCAAACACTCCCTGGGGAAATAGCTGTGGAGCGTTTGAAATGAGGGCGCGTCCCGCTGCTGACGCGGGATCGTGGGGTCGGTGATGTCCCATCGTCACAGCTAGAGCATCGTACCAGCCCAACGGGCTGAGATATGCTAGCCCAGGGCAAGCGAGGAACGAGCGCCGCCCTGGGATCAGCCGAAGGGGAAAATGGGCCCTGAAAGGGACCGACAACCGGTGTCCCGGCCTTTCAGGCCTCACCCGATTCATCGATCGTTACCCGGCCGCCGGGCGTTCCGCCCTCTGGCCGGGCCTGGCATATCTCAGCCTGTCAGTCTGGGGCGGGATCGACAAGTGGCAAGCCACGCGAAGCCAACCTCCCTACCCAAATCAGCGGTGCTTTAGTTTCGGGACGTTTGGCCTGAGGAGCGTCTGAAAATGATGACGGACGCGCAAGTTGTTCCTCTTTGTTGAAGATTGGCTTCGCGTGATCTTGAGATGCGGCGCTTTTCCCGACTGGAAATGCTGTTCGGGGCTTTGTGAGAAGGCTCATCGCCGCCCTCCCAGTCGACAAAATCACTCGCAGCGCGTCTCGACCTCATTTTTAAACGCGCCCTAAATCCCGAGCATCAACTTGGCCAGCCCAAAGTAGATCAGCAAACCCGTCACATCGACCACGGTCGTGATGATGGGCGATGCGACGACGGCGGGATCGGCATTCACGAGTTTGGCGAGGAGGGGAAGAGAGGCGCCCAGCAGCGTGGAGGTGATGATCTGAAACATGAGCGCCATCCCGACCACGCAGGCGACGAGGAAGAGGTTCACCGTTTCCGGAATGTCGCCGAATTGGATCACCTGAATTTGCACGAAAATACAGATGCCAACCACGCTGCCAAGCAGGGCGCCGATCCGGATTTCCTTCCAGATCACTTCGAGAAAGTCTTTAGGGTTGAATTCGCCCAGCGACATCGCGCGAATCACCATCGTCGCGGATTGCGAGCCCGTGTTCCCGCCCGCAGCCACCACCATCGGAATATAGAGGGCGAGAATCGCCAATTGCCCCAGGACGTGCTCGAAATTGTAAAGCACGAACCCGGACGCGATCGCGAGAAACGCCATCGTGACGACCCAACCCGCGCGGCGCTGAAAGTGCCCCAAAACGCTGGTTCGGGTGTAGGTCTTGTCGGGCGCGGACGCCTGAATACCCGACAATTTCTCGATGTCCTCAGTCGACTCCTCTTCCAGAATCTCCATGGCGTCATCGTGGGTAACGACCCCCAATACCTGAAGATCGGGATTTACGACGGGAAGGGCCATCAAATCGTAGCGCATGATCATGCGGGCCGCCTCCTCCTGGTCCGCGAAGGCATCGATCGACAGCAGATCCTGATCCATCACCTCGCGAATCTCGGTGTCACGGGGATTGAAGGTCAGGTCTCGAAGTCTCAGTTTGCCGAGGAGTCGATTGCGCTCATCCACCACGTAAATTCGCGATAGCAGCTCGGTCGTCTCCTTGACTTCAGCCAGCTTCTCGATCGCCTCACGCACCGTCATGTTTTCCGGAAGTGTCGCGATATCGGTGGTCATCCGTCCACCGGCGGACTCTTCTGGAAAGGCGAGCAACTTGCGCGACTTCTGTTTTTTGGAGTCGGGCAGCAGCGTCACGTAGTCTTCCCGTTCCTCTTCGGGAAGCTCCTGCAAAAGGTCGACCAACTCATCATCGGCAAGGTAACTCAGGGCTTCCTGGCGGTATTCCTTGCTCGATTTCTGGAGATGATCCACCGCGTCGATCGCCGGCAAGTGCTCGATCAGGGCGCTGAAAACGCCCGGAGGCATCACCTGCAGAACCTCGTCCCACCGCTCATCGTCCAACTCGTCGAGCGCTTCTGCCAAATCCGCCGGATGAGCATCGAGAAAGAGCTCGATCAGCTCGTCGTGAGTCCCATTTTGCAGAGTGGACTCGATCCAAGGCGTTTGCGCAGTTTCCATGCGGGATCAGTAACCAGCGAAACGGCATCCGTAAATCGGGATTTCGCGCTTCCTCAGAGGCTTCCGGGAAAAAATGAAGCGGGAGCAACCCGAAGGTCACTCCCGCTCTGCCGTCCCTTAAGCGGCCTGCCCAAATGGTTTAAAAAGAGGTCTCATTGAGAGGAACCCAGGGGCCAAAGGCTCCACTCGTCGTTCCGGCGAAACCGGAGTTGCTGGCCGGGGTGGCTCCGGGTTGCGTCACCACGTAGACAACGGGTTGCTGGGTGGCCGTTCCGTATCCTTGGGGAAATTGCATCGAATTGGAGCGAATGGGCTGGCGGTCGTATCCGGACCGGTGATCGTTGTAGGCAGTCACCCCGGCTTTGACGGCTTTCACCCCTCCGACGACTCGTTGGGCGGTGTCGGTGACGCAGCTCGTGAGACTGCTTCCAAGGAGGGCGACGGTGACTGCGGTGACGATTTTCAAGGGTGCTTTTCTCATGATGATGTGGGTGAAAAGTATTGGTTTGGTTGATTTGGTGGCCTCCGGTTCGGTGCCGTTGAGATTTGCTTTCACCTGGTTCTTACCGATCCCGATTCGAGGGTTACAAAAAAAGGAACACTTTTTTCAGAAACCTGGATTTGGGGATTCAAAACATCACCTGACAAAGTGAGTTTTGGTAGCATGTTAGGGCAACCACCATCCCCATGGCCAAGCCACTGTACCTCACCAAAAGCGACTTCAAGAAAGCTCGCGAATGCCCGACCAAACTCTTCTACAAGAAGAATAAGTATCCGTCTCGCCTGGATCAGGATCCTTATCTCGCGTTTTTGGCTGACGGCGGATTCATGGTCGAAACGATGGCGCGAACGATTTTTCCGGAGGGACATACGATTGGCGATTGGGGGAATCCCAAAAAGGCTCACAAGGCGACCATCGAGGCGGTATCGGCTGGTGATGGAGTTTGGTTTGAGCCAACCGTGATCGACGATGCTTATTTGATCCGGATCGACATTCTGAGGCGAGTTGGGAATGTGCTCGAGTTGATCGAAGTCAAATCGACCTCGGTTGAACCGCTCGACGACATGACGAGTCCGTTTCGCGGAAAACGCGGCGGCATTACCAGCAAATGGCGTCCCTATATCGAAGACGTCACCTTCCAGGCACTGGTATTGCAGAGCGCCTTTCCTCACTTAACGGTCAAGCCGATGCTCTGCGTCATCGATAAAACAAAGTCCGCGACCCAAGCCGCCACCTACGATCGATTTTGGATGATCCCGCCGCCCAAAGGTCAGCCGCGATGGCGGGCCGAGTTCAGATATTTGGGTGACGCCAACGAATTGGAGGAGGAGCACCTCCTCGCGATCGTGGATGTCAGTGATGAAGTTGCCGAAGTGCGCGACGAAGTGGACGACGCCCGCAAGGTGTTTGCCAAGTCATTCAAACGGGGCAAAGCCACAAAGATTTCCGTGCCCGTTGGTTATGCGTGTAAGAAGTGCGAATACCGATTGAAGGACGAGAAGGCGAAGAAGTCCGGCTTTCAGGAATGCTGGGGCGCCCTCGCCAAGCAGGAGCCCAATATCCTGGATCTCTATCGCGTCGATCTGCTCGGCGGCCGCGACCGCGATGTGCCTGCGGAAATGGCCGAAGCTGGCGATGTCCGGTTTGAGGCGATTCCGCCGGATTCCCAGCGCGAAGGCGTAACCGCGGATCGTCAGCAAATCCAGATTCAATCGACGGCGTCGGACCGCGAATGGGTTGCTCCCGAACTCAAATCCGCCCTCAAATCCCACGCCTATCCGCTCCACTTCATCGACTTCGAGGGTTCGCGCATCGCGTTGCCCTATCATGTGGGGATGCGTCCCTACGAGCAGGTCGGTTTTCAGTGGAGCTGTCACACCATTCGCGAGCCGGGCGGTGCGATCGAGCACACCGAGTGGCTCAATTCCGAAGACGTCTTTCCGAATTTCGAGTTCGCCGAGTCCCTCATGAAGCAGTTGGCCGGGGAGGGCACCGTCTACATTTGGTCGCCGTATGAACTCACCATGTTGCGCGATGTGCGGGAGCAGATGGACAAATACGGCCACGACAATCCCGAACTCGCGTTCTGGCTCGAGGACTTCGAGGCCGGTCGCGACGAATGGGTCATCGACCTCTGCGCCATGGCGCGAAAATACTACTTCCATCCGGAAATGAAGGGCAGCGTCTCCATCAAAGCCGTCTTTCCCGCCATCTGGCGCTCCAACCCCAACGTGCGGGAACTGTCCTGCTTTGAGGGCCTGCGCCACAACAGCGACGATCCCTACAAGGCGCTACCGCCGCTCCCCATCGGCGACGACGAAGAAGTCGTCCGCGAAGGCACCGGCGCCATCCGTGTCTACCAGGACATGATGTTCGGCCTCGCCGGTCAGGAACCGGCATCGCGCGAAGCCTGCCGCCAACTTCTGCTCCAATACTGCCACCTCGACACCGCCGCCATGGTCGCGATCTGGTGGCATTGGACCCAGCCCAAACTCGAGCGAAGCTGGATGCGTCGCCTCTTCGGAATGCCGGCCCAACCACGCGAAGCCGACGCGCTGGATGATGCCGCGCTGCAGGCGTAGCGCATTCAGAAGCGACGATCTCCCAACGGTCGTAGCGGAATTCGCCAGAATTCCGATCATTGCATTCGTGCCGTTATCGCAAGAGACTCGCAAATGACGAAACCCCTCTCCATCTCGATAACTCTCTGCCTGACGGCGTTGGTGTCGCAGGCACAGGAGGAGAGACGGCCCGTTGATGCGATCAAGGATCTTCAGACGCCGGAGGTGACGGACGAGGAACCTGCGGCCGGAAAGCGGGTTCGCCTGCAGCTTCCAAAGTACGAAGGGAGCGGCGTCTATCATGCGCTCTATTTGCCGACGGATTGGAAAGAGGGCGAGATCTATCCCGTGATGGTGGAGTTTGCCGGCAACAAGTGGAAAACGGGGCCGGGAACGGTTGAGGCGAGCAATCTGGGATACGGAATCAGCGGAGGAGAAGGAATGATCTGGGTTTGTGTGCCTTATGTGAATACGCGGGAGATGATCAACCAGGTTACCTGGTGGGGGGACGTCGACGCGACGGTGGAGTATTGTAAGACGGTGGTGAAGCAGGTGTGTGAGGGTTACGGTGGGGATCCGGACGCGGTCGTGATTGCGGGGTTTTCGCGGGGCGCGATTGCCTGCAATTATATTGGCTTGCACGATGATGAGATTGCTTCGCTCTGGAAAGGGTTCATCTGCCACAGTCACTATGACGGCGTGCGCTCGTGGGGATACGCGAAGAGTGACAAGGTGTCTGCCAGGGAGCGTCTTGGTCGTCTACGGGGCCGCCCGCAATATATTAGCCACGAAAACTCCGTGGAGGCGAGCCGTGGATATTTGGCTGAAGCAATGCCCGATGGGAATTTCACCTTTCAGGCCTTGAAAGGGTGGGGACACACGGACGCCTGGGTGCTCTACGATATTCCGGAGCGGAAGGCTTTGCGGAAGTGGCTCAAAACCGTGATCGAAGGACCGTGAGAGACGAACGATGACAGCCGAAGATCAAACTCTGTTGGAGTCGTTCGAGGCTTTGACCATTCCGTTGGAGGAATGGAATCAGCGGACTCATGTTTCGCTGGCCTATCTTTATGTGAAGGAACATGGCTTTGATTGCGGGCTTGAGAAAATGCGGCGCGGGATTCAGGCCTTCAATGCTCACAACGGGATTCACGAGTCGCCAACCTCCGGCTATAACGAGACGACCACGGTCGCGTTGTTCCGGATTGTCGATACCGTGATGCGTGCCTATCAGGAAGTGCTTCCGACGGCAAGCGCGGCGGAATTCTGCGATGCCCATCCTCAATTGATGTCGAAGCACGTGCTCCGCCTCTTCTACTCTCCCGGCCGGCGCATGGATCCGCGGGCCAAAACGCAATTCCTCGAGCCCGACCTCGCGCCGCTCCCGGTTTTTCGCGAAGGCGATACGGACGGGAAATCGGAAGGTTAGCGCATCGGCTCGGAAACAATCGGCGGTTTTCGCGAGACCACTGACTGGCCTTGGGGTGTTGCCTGTTTTACCATGATCTCGAATGAAACATTTGCCCGAAATCACGAATCTGTTGGCGAGCCCGGGTGCCGGTCCGGAGACGATTGCGGAATTGGTGCAGGTTGGGGGCGTCCGGTTGGAGCAGATCATCTCGAACGGGAACGGCTCGGAACCTGACTTTTGGTACGACCAGGAGCAGGATGAGTGGGTCATGCTGGTGCGGGGCGAGGCGGTCCTGGAATTTGAGGGTGGAGAGATGGTGGAGCTGGCGGCGGGCGATGCACTGACGATTCCGGCCCATGGCAAACATCGGGTGCGGTCGACTTCGCGCGATGCAATTTGGCTGGCGCTTCACTATCCGCCGCAAACCTGATGCGGGAAATGGGCGGCAATCTTGCCATTGCGATATTGACCAGCGACCGGTTCAGGGGATTAGGTGTCCAGAATTTTGCCCCAAACGTAAAGTGTCTCACAAGCCCATGATTTTCAGCCTTCGCCTCGGTCTCCTGTTTGCCATCTTTCTCTGCCCCTTGGCGTCGAACGCGCAGGATCCTCCGCCGAAGGTGAAAAAGGTAAGGGTGAAGACGGTGGAAGGGCTCCGTTTTGATCCGGTTCGGTTTCGGGTGAAGAAGGGCGAGATGATCGAGCTGAAGCTGGAGAATCACGATCCCAACGATCAGCCCCACAATTTCGTGCTGATCAAGAAGGGGGCGCTTTCCGAGATTCAGGCGGCGTCGATGGTGGTGGGGCCGGATTCGATGGAGAAGGGGTTCGTGCCGGATAGCGACGCGATTTTGGTGAAGTCGAAACTGCTCAATCCCGAGGAGAAAGAGACGATCACCTTTCAGGCACCGGAAGAGAAGGGGATTTATCACTACGTTTGCACGTTTCCCGGCCACGCGTTGATCATGTATGGAGCGTTGTATGTGGACGAAAGTTACAAGGACGATTTGGCGTATGATCTGAACGTTCCCGAGTTCGTCCGGACGACCGAACTCGACAAGTTGAAGGCGCTGATGGAGGTTGAGCGCCCTTCGTTTCTTCGGCTGTTCATGCCTGATGCCGGCCCGGCCGCGATCGCCGTGGCGCTTCCCGATGGCCAGAATATTTGTTGGGATGCCGGAAATTGCCGGCTGCGCTACGCCTGGGCGGGATCCTTCGTTGATGCGAGCCGGATGTGGAAGTCGAACGGCAATGCCCTGGGCAAGCTGCTGGGGAAAAAATACTGGGAAACCGGGGGAGGCGAGAAGACGTTTGGTCTCCAGATTGGCGAAGCATCCACCGGGGAAGTTCACTATCGCGGTTACAACCTGATCGCGGGAACGCCGGAGTTTCACTATGAGGTCGATGGCGCGACCGTTCGCGAACTGATCACGTCAACGGCTGAGGGCCTGACGTGGAGGTTTGAGATCGATTCGCCCAAAGGGGATGTCCGCGTGTTGGCGCCGGACTCCGATGAGGCGACCGTCAGCAGCCTGGTTGGCGAGCGGGACGGCGATTTCTGGAAGGTCCCGCAAGGGGATGCCTCTGAATTTTCACTTCAAATCACCCAAAAATGATCGATCGATTTTTCCTTTGTTTTCTCTTGGCCTCTGCCGGATCGGCGTTGGCGGAATCGGCCTACGAGGTCGAGAAAATCGCGATTGAATCCGGGCTGGATTCCCAGATTGGAGGGATGGATGTGCTGCCCGACGGACGCGTTTTCGTGTGTTTCCACCAGGGGGATGTCCGGCTGTA
This sequence comes from uncultured bacterium, assembly GCA_963977015.1. Taxonomy (GTDB): domain Bacteria; phylum Verrucomicrobiota; class Verrucomicrobiia; order Verrucomicrobiales; family DEV007; genus JBCDHN01. The sequence continues at coordinate 7,806 of CAXBMO010000012.1, forward strand.
TGATCCCAAAAAGGAAACGTGGTCGATCTTTGCCAAAGGTTTGCATGAGCCGCTCGGACTCGTTGCGGAATCTCCGGCCTCGGTCGTCGTGATGCAGCGCCCCGAGCTGACGCGAATCAGCGATACGGACGATGACGGCGTCGCGGATCGTTACGAGGTGATTTACGATGATTTCGGGATGACCGGCAACTATCACGAGTTCGCGTTTGGGCCGGTCCGCGATGCGAATGGCGATTGGTTCATTTCGCTGAACGTGGCTTCGAACGGAGCTTCGATTCGCCCGGAAATTCGCGGCGAGTTCCAGCCGGTGGGGCTTCCGCGCGAGGAATTTTACGGTGATTGGAGCAAGGTGAAGGGTGCGGCCGGTCGGATGTATTCCCGCGCGCCGTATCGCGGTTGGGTCATCAAGATCGATCACGAAACGGGCGAGGCGACGCCTTGGGCGAGTGGGTTCCGGTCGCCGAACGGGCTGGGTTTTGATGCCGAGGGCAATCTCTATGTTTCCGACAATCAGGGCGATTGGCTCGGGACGAGCAAGCTGCATCACGTTGCCAAAGGCCGGTTTCACGGGCATCCCGCGAGCTTGCCCTGGACCGAAGGCTATGACGGTCGCCCGCCGTTGGAGATTCCGGTGGAAGATCTGGAGACGCTGCGGACTCCGGCGGCCGTTTGGTTCACGCAGGGAAGCATGGCGAATTCGCCAACCCAGCCGATTCTGATCCCGGAAGGGTTCGGCCCGTTTGCCGGACAAATGTTGATCGGTGAGATGAACCGCTCGCGTATCATTCGCCTGATGCTGGAGGAGGTGAACGGGGTGATGCAGGGAGCCTGCGTGCCGTTTCTCGATGAAGGCGGTCTGCCCCGCGGCGTGAACCGGTTGGCGTTCGGTCCCGACAGCAGCTTGTGGACGGGACATACGCATCTCTCCTGGGCTGGAGGCGAAGGGATGACCCGAATTCGTTATGACGACAGTGTGCCGGTCAAGGAAGTCCACGACGTTTCGATCACCAAGGAAGGTTTCCGCGTGAGTTTCACTCAGCCGGGCATGGAGCTGGGAGACGTCAAACTCAGCGCCTACACCTTCAGGTATCAAAGCTCGTATGGATCGCCGAAAGTCGATGAGGCTGAGATCGCCTTCGAAGTGAAGCCGGTCTCCGACACCGAAGTCGAATTCATCCTGGCGGAACCGTTGAAGAAAGATTTCTGCTACGAGTTTCACTTCCCCAGCGCGAGAAACTCGATGGTTTGCTATACCGTTCGCGAAATTCCGGAGTAATTGCCCTCTTGCCAGCCTGCCAAGGGCTGCTTAGCGTCGGCGTTGATGAAACCCCGTCGCTCTTTTCTTGCAACTTCGCTCGCTGCGCTTGGCGCCAGCGCGCTTCCCCTCGGTGCGGAACCGAAATCGTGGAACTTTTGCACCTTCACCAAACCCTTTCAGCACCTGAGCTACGGGGAAATGGCGAAGGTGATTGCCGAACTCGGGTTCGCGGGAATCGAGGCGCCGGTCCGGCCCAAAGGGCATGTGGTTCCCGAGCGGGTGGAGGAGGATTTGCCGAAGCTGGTGGAGGCGCTGAAAGCCGAGAATCTGGAAGTCACGATTCTGGCGTCCGGCATCAATGCGGTGAGTGACGAGCAGCGAACCGAGGTGGTCTTGCGAACCGCCGCGCAGCTTGGGATCAAGCGTTTCCGGATGGCGTATTACAAATACAATCTGGAGAAGCCGATTCTCGCCCAACTCGATGAGTTTCGCCCGCAACTTCGCGATCTGATCGCGCTTTCCAGGGAACTCGGCATCAAGCCGATCTACCAGAATCACTCCGGCAAAAACTACGTCGGCGCATCGCTCTGGGATTTACACGAACTGCTTCGCGAACATGATCCCGCCGATGTGGGAAGCGCCTACGACATCGGGCATTCCACGGTCGAGGGCGGCAAAGCCTGGGAACTCGATTTTCGGCTCATGCGCCCCTACATCGACAGCGTTTACATCAAGGAACCGGCCTGGAACAACAACACGCTCAGTTGGGGGCATCTGGGCGATGGGGTTCTCGATCCCCGCTTCTTCAAGTTGCTCAAGCAGACGAATTTCGACGGGCCGGTCAATCTCCATGTCGAGTATCTGGGGCACAAGGATCCGGAGATCATTCCCCAGGTGATTGAGGCCACGCGCAAAGATTTTGCGACCCTCAAAACGTTGCTTCAATCCGCCTGAGTTTGGCGGCAGATCTGATTGACAAGATAACCTTCTCACGTTCTTTTCGCCCGCTGCAAGCAGCAGCTGCTTATCATGTTTCGCCTCCCGATTTTCTGCGTACTGGTTTTCTCAACGGCCCTTCTCCAAAGTCTGGTGGGGCAGGAAAAAATCACCTACGAGGAGCACGTGAAGCCGATTTTTCGGCAGCATTGCCTCAAGTGTCATGGCAACGACAAGCAGAAGGCCGGCATCAACCTGCAAAGTTTTGGCGATGCGATGAAGGGAGGGAGCGGTGGCGAAATTCTCATCGCGGGCCGGTCCAGCCAGAGTCTCCTGTATCAATCGCTGATCGACGAAGATGACGATTTGCGCATGCCGCCCAACAAGCCGCCCATTCCCGCCGATCAGATTGAGATGGTGCGCAAGTGGATCGATACCGGCATGTTGGAGACCGCATCCAGCAAGGCGATGGCCGAGGTGCGCGATCTTTCGTTTCAGCCGACGGGTGACGTGGCGAGCAAGCCGGATGTCCCCGTCATGCCGTCGAACCTGCCGACCGTCAAGGTGCGGGAAACGTCACGTCCGCTGCCGGTTCTGGCGCTCGATACCAGCCCCTGGGCGCCGCTCGTTGCCGTGGCGGGGCAGGAGCACATCCGGCTCCTGAATACCGAAACGGAGCAGGAAATCGGGAAGCTACCCTTTCCGGAAGGCGTTCCCCACGTCATCCGCTTCAGCCGCAATGGCGCGGTGTTGCTCGTCGCGGGCGGTCGCCCGGTCAAGAACGGGTTGGTGGTGCTGTTTGACGTCAAAACCGGGAAACGGCTCGCGGAAATCGGCGATGAACTGGATGTCGTGCTCGCGGCGGACTTGAGTCCCGACCAAGAGCTGGTCGCCCTGGGTGGTTCCGGCAAGATCGTGAAGGTGTATTCGACAAAGACCGGTGAGGAACTCTACCAATTGACCAAGCATACGGACTGGATCACCACGTTGGCGTTCAGCCCGGATGGGAAGCAATTGGCGACCGGAGATCGCGTCGGGGCGATTCACCTGTGGGATGCGAAACAAGGCGGATTGATGCTGAACTTGGCGGAACACAAAAGCGCGATCACCTCGTTGGACTGGCGCTCAGACAGCAAGTTTCTCGCGTCTGCGGGAGAAGATGGCCGCATCGTCTGGTGGGAGGCGAAAGACGGTTTCCCGGCGATCAATAAGGCCAAGGATCATCCCACGCCACGTCCTCCCGGTGTGAAATATGGTGAGATGCCAAGCGGGGTTCTGGCGGCCAGGTTCGGCCCGAAAGGGAATTTGGCGACGGGCGGGCGCAACAGCGTCGTTCATCTTTATGATGCGAAAGGCAACGCCCTCAAAAAATATCGGGTCGATGGGGATATTCCATTGAGCATCGCCGTTACTCACGACACTAAGCACTTTGTTGCTGGATACCTGAGCGGGCTCGTGAAGTTTTGGCGAGCCGAATAAGTTAAAACATTTCCTTCCTATGAGCGAATTCCAAAAACCCGAACCTGCGACCCGGCAAGGCTGTGCCGGATTTCGCCGTATGTCGCGACGTCACGCGATTCAAGCTGGAACCCTTGGCGGTTTGGGCCTCTCGATGGGCGACTTGTTCCGGCTCCAAGCATCTGCAGCGGAGGGGAACTCGGGCGCATTTACGATGGAGAAAGGGAAGCAGAAGGATGCCAAGGCTTTGAGCGTCATTCAGCTCCATTTGGGTGGCGGATTTCAACAGCAGGAGTCCTTTGATCCCAAGCCGGAGGCTCCCATCGAGATTCGCGGAGCATTTGGAGTCGAGAAAACGAAGACCGGTGAAATTCTGAGTGAAAATTTTCCTCAGACCGCAAAAGTGGCGGACAAACTGACGTTGATTCGCAGTTTGGTTGGGAAGATCCCGGATCACGGTCAGGCCACCTATCACCTCTTCACCGGTTACACCCCAACCACGGTGATCGACTTTCCCCAGATGGGTTCGATCGTTTCTCACGAACTGGGGAACCGGGGCGAATTGCCGCCTTACGTGGCGATTCCCAACAAGAATGCGTTTGGAGGGGGAACGGGCTTCCTGAGCAGCACCTACGGGCCGTTTGAGTTGGGCGCGGATCCCGGGAAGCGGGGATACAAGGTGAAGGACTTCTCCATTCCGAAGAACGTTTCCCTGGAGCGCGTGGATCGGAGGATGACCGCTCGCCAGCTTATCGAGCAGCGCATTCGCGAGATGGAATCGAATCCGGCGACGCTGGAAACGATGGACGATTTTTACAAGCAGGCCTACACGCTGCTGACCTCGGAGAAGGCGCAGGGAGCCTTCGTCCTCGACCAGGAAAAGGAAGAGACGTTTCAACTTTATGGACGCGACGTGGTGGGCTTGAAAGGGCCTGACAACAAGTACCATCCCAAGGGCCTGGCGGAACGCCTGATGGTCGCCAGAAGACTCGTTGAGTCCGGGGTGCGCTTTGTAACGGTCAACTACGGCGCTTGGGATTGCCACGTGGATGTGAAGAACAGCACGCTCGATCAAATGCCGGCGCTGGATCATGGAATCGCCGGTCTGATCGAGGATCTCGACAATCGCGGAATGCTGGATTCGACCATTGTTTGGGTAACGACGGAGTTTGGTCGCACGCCAAAAGTGAACAAGGATGCAGGTCGCGACCACTGGGCGCGTTGCTATTCCAATCTCATTGCGGGCGGCGGTTTTACCAGGGGGCAAGTCTATGGAAAGAGCGATGCAACGGGAGCGGAGCCCGCTTCTGATGCGGTGTTGCTCGAAGATCTGTTGTTTACCATTTATCATCAGCTGGGAATCGACGCCGAGAAGGAGCTGCTCGCCTTCGGGACGAGACCGATCGAGATTATTAACGGTGGTAAGCTGGTTCCGGGACTTCTCGCTTAGGGTGCTCAAACTTGTCGCATGAGAATTTTCCGAGTTTGCTCGTTACTCCTGCTTTTCTCGTTATCTCCCCTTCAGGCGATGATGCAGAAAAACATCGAGTCTGTTTCACCCCGGATCGCCCAGCGCGGCACGACGGTCGATGTCAGGATTCGCGGGTTGTCGTTGGATGATCCCCGGGAGGTGATTTTTCTGAATCCGGGGATTCGCGCCGTCAATTTGAAGCTGAATCCTGAGCCGTTCACTCCCATTGGCGGTGCTCATGGAAGGCGGATTGTTCAGGAGGTAACCTGCCAGTTTGAAATTTCGGAAGACTGTCCGGTGGGCGAGCACGCCTTCAGGCTGTTGACCGGAACGGAACTCACCCACCTGGCAACGTTCCATGTCGGCCCTTTCCCGATCATCGATGAAAAGGAAGGGGGGCGGACGCATTCCAACGACACTATCGAAACGGCGATTCCAATCGACTTGAACGTCTCCGTTCGTGGCTTCGTGGATCACGGATCGGCCAATGACCGGGATGTCTATCGCGTTGTGGTAACGAAGGGCCAACGCCTTTCCGTGGAGTTGGATTCGGTGCGGATTGCCGATCCCCACTATGGAGATTCCGAGTTCGACCTGATGGTTCGAGTCCTGGATTCCCGAGGCAAGGTCATCGCACGAAATGACGACAATGACTTTGGACTGCAGGATCCCGTTCTCTCGACCCGAATTGACTTTGATGGCGATGCCTTTGTGGAAGTGAAGCGATCGATTTTTGCGCCCAGTTATAGTGCGTATTGCCTCCACGTTGGCGACTTCCCCAGACCCACCATTGCGTTTCCGCCGGGCGGTCAGGTTGGCGAACCAATCGAGGTCACCCTGTATGGCGACGGCCTGGGGCCGTTGAACCAAACGCTGAAGGTTCCCGAGAAAGCTGGGGAGTTTGGCGCGAACGTTGGAGCGCCCTCACCGGTACGCCTGCGGGCGAGCGCCTTTCCGAACGTGATTGAGGCGACGGGGCAGCAGACAACCAGAGTCTCCAAGCTTCCCGCCGCCCTCAATGGCCGGCTTTCCACCGTTGGCGAATACGACGACTTCCGTGTTTCCGTTCAGGAAGGAGAACGCTACCGGGTTCGCGTTTATGCGTTTTCCCTCGGCTCGTCGCTCGATACCACCATTCAGATTCGGGAGCTTGGCGACGGGGACACCGTCTTGGAACCGTTGATCGAACACGACGATTCCAAGATTCCGGAACGGGACATTTTTGGAACTTCGTATCGGGGAGGAACCGGGGTTGGCGATATCATCGATCCCTCGTTTGTTTGGGAACCGAAGAAGAGCGGCGATCACATCCTGCGGGTCTTGGATACCAGCAACCGCGAAGGTGAGATGGGAATCTATCGCGTCGAGATCGAACCCATGCCGACCTTGCTCGTGACCAATCTGGCGAGCCGGACCTTTGATTGGACCGAGTCGATGCGGGTGAGCGGGTTTGCGGTCCCCCGCGGCAATCGTTGGACAGTCAATGTGTTCTTGCCGAAGGGGCAGTTTGACCGGCCGGAAATCCCGTTTCGGCTGGTTGCCAAGGGGCTTCCCCCGGGGGTTGAGATGATTTCACCGCCTGTCACGACCAAATACAACGATGTGTGGCCGGTTCAGTTGGTCGCGAGTTCCGATGCCGAAATCCAGGGCTCCGTCTTTTCCTTTGAGGCGCAAACACTCGACGACCCCGCCAAGCCCATCGCAACGCTGAACCAGCAGCACGTGCCTTTCATCAATCACTCGGGCGGCAATGCGTGGCGCCGGGTCACAACGGACCGCTACTTTGCAGCCGTCACGAGAGACGCCCCGTTTTCCATTGAGGTTGAGGAGTCCGACATTCAACTCGTGCGGCAGGCAACACGCGGAATCCCCGTGAAGGTGATTCGACACGGAGACTTTGAGGGGCCCGTATTGGTGAGCGTCGGGTTCGTTCACGGATCGATTGACAGTTCTCCCGCTTTTGAGATTCCGGCAGGCGAGAGCGAGGCCGAAGTTCTCCTCACGGCGCGGTCCTATGCTCCGCTCGAAACCTTGCCCCTCGTGTTCATCGGAAGCACCATCAACAACGCCGTGGACCCGTTCCTGGGGGCTGGCCACATCCGCGTTTCTTCGGAGATGATGAACCTCACGGTCACCCAACCGTATCTCAAGTTGACGGCGGAACCGCAAAGCATCCGCCGGGGAGGGGAAGGGACGTTGGTCTGGAATGTCAGCCAACAAACGCCCTTCGAAGGAAGCGCAACTCTGACGTTGTTGGGATTGCCGAAAGGCGTTTCGGTGACTGAAGCACCGAGGATCCAGTCTGATTCCACCGAAGCCGTTTTCCAGTTGAAGGCGTCCCCTGAAGCCCTTCTTGGCAACAACACCGGAATTGAGTGCGAGGTGAGCATTGAAGTGGATGGCGCTTCCGTGGTCCAACGGACTGGGAAGGCTTCCCTGCGAATTGACCCCGCTCTTGAAAACTAAGTTACCCATGAAATTTTCGACGATTTTTCTCATTCTAAGTCTACCCATTCTGATGGGAGCCTCGGTCGTTGGGGAGACGGCTTCAGGCGCCCCGAGTTTTCGTCAGGACATCATGCCGGTCATGTTTCGCGCCGGGTGCAATGCGGGAACCTGTCACGGAAGCGCCCGGGGAAAAGATGGTTTCATGCTTTCGCTGTTTGGTTATGACGCGTCGGGAGATCACTACCGGATCGTTCATCAGATGATTGGTCGGCGCATCAACCTGGCCGCCCCGGAAGAGAGCCTGCTTCTGACCAAGGCGACGGGAGAAGTTCCTCACACCGGAGGCGAGTTGTTTACGAAAGACAGCGAATACTACCAAACGCTGCTGGCCTGGATTGAGGCGGGTGCCCCGGATGATGACGCGAAGATTGCGGAAACGGTTGGGTTACAGCTTTCGACCGAGAGTTTCACCTTTGAAGAAAAGGGGGCGACCGGTGCTTTGAAAGTGACGGCGCTTTACGACGACGGCTCAAGCCGGGATGTCACTTCATTGGCGCTCTTCCACACGAACAACGCGAGCGTCGCCGAGATTGATGAGGACGGGAAAGTGGTTTCGACCGGACCTGGGGATACGAACGTGTTTGCTCGCTTCAGCCGATTCACGATCGGCGCGGAAGTGATTGTCCTGCCACCAGCCGAAGGCTTTGTCTGGAGCGAGCCCGGTGCGAATAACTATATTGATGAGCTTGTTTTTGACCGGCTTCGGAAGCTGCGGATCAATCCGTCCGATCTTACCGGCGATGAAACGTTCCTCCGGCGCGTGACCCTGGATCTGATCGGCCGGCCACCGACGGTGGAGGAATATCATGCGTTTGTCGAAGATGCCGATCCTGACAAACGAGCCAGGAAGATCGATGCTCTCCTGGCCGACGAAGGGTTCACGGACCTCTGGACAACTCTCTGGAGCGAGCAACTTCGCATCATTGGCGGCAACTACGCGCCGGTGGGAACCCACGTGAAAGCGGCCGACGCGTTCCACGAATGGATTCGGGAGCAGATCGAGTCCGGGCGTCCTCTGAACGAGATGGTCGGCGAGATGGTTTCGGCTTCAGGCAGCAACCTGCGCTATGGTCCGGCGAACCTTTACACGATGTTGGTTCATGCTCCGCAGTTGGATCCCAAAGCGTTCGCGGCGGATTTCTCGCAACTGTTTTTGGGGATCCAGATTCAATGCGCCGAGTGCCACAACCATCCGTTCGATCGCTGGACGATGGACGACTATTACAGCTTCGTGAGCTTCTTCCAGGGCGTGCAACGGAAGCCGGGAATCGAAGCGAGAGAGCGGCGAATCTACTACGACACCAAGGCGCAACCCGCCAAGCATCTGGTCGATGGTCGCCCAATGCCGGCGAAGCCGTTGGGAGAAATCGAGCCGGTTTCCCAGGGCGGCGATCCCCGCCGCGAGTTGGCGACTTGGCTCGCTTCGCCTGAGAACGAGATGTTCAGCCGGAACCTGGCCAATCGCATTTGGGCACAGATCATTGGTCAGGGCGTCGTCGAACCTGTCGATGACGTCCGCGTGAGCAATCCGCCGGTGAATGAGCCGCTGCTGGATGCCTTGTCGGCAAAATTGGTGAAATACGAATTCGATCTCCGCTCGCTCGTGCGCGACATCTGCAATTCGAAGGTTTACCAGCTCCGCTCATCGCCGAATGATTCGAACCGGCTCGATAGTCGTCAATTTTCGCGGAAGTACATGAAACGGTTGCGAGCTGACGTGCTGATGGATTCCGTGGTGGCTGCAACGGGAGTGGAGCGCGGGCTGAGCCGGTTTCCGCAAGGCACGAAGGCCATCAACTTTTATCCGCGGGTGGCCGGTGATACCAATCGGGCCATGTTTGGCGATGACTTTTTCGAAACGTTTGGTCGATCCGGACGCGATACAGTCGCCTGTGCCGCGACGCGTGAAGATCCGACCCTGTCCCAGGTGCTTCACCTCACCGTGGGCGAGTTGGTCAACCCACGGGTCACGTTCCGAAACAAGTTGAGAGATTTGGTGAACACGATGGAGAGCCCTGAAGCGCTCTTGAACACACTTTTCATCCGGGTGCTGAGCCGCAAGCCGACTTCCGATGAGATCAATGGCCTGCTTGAGATGATTGGCGAGGATACGAAAAATGCGGAGATTTACGCGGACATCGTTTGGAGCCTTCTCAATTCGACCGAATTTTCCTTTAATTACTGAAACGGAAAGCCGCTTTTCGGAATTGAGATTGGCCGGGATTGAATCAGGTTCTCCCCAGCCCACTTTTCCTATGAGCATCCTGAAGTCTTCCGTCACGCCCCGTCCTGTCGAGGAACGCTACGAGCGCGTTCGCACCCTTGTTTTCGATTCCAGCAGTTCTCCCAGTCAACAACTCGCCGCCGAAACTGCTGCCGCGATTCGCAAGGCGGACGAGGAGGGCCGCAAGATGGTTTTGGGATTGGCGACCGGATCGACGCCGGTTCCTTTCTACCGCGAATTAATCCGCCTGCATCAGGAGGAAGGATTGAGTTTCAAAAACGTCGTGACGTTCAACCTCGATGAGTATTTCGGGCTGAATCGCGATCACCCGGAGAGCTACTACCGGTTCATGCACGATCAGCTCTTCGATCACATCGACATTCCGGAGGATCAGGTTCATATCCCGGATGGAACGGTTGCGGTGGAGGATTCGTTCGCCGCTTGCCAGGCCTATGAGACGATGATCGATGAAGCCGGCGGACTCGATTTGCAGATTCTCGGGATTGGTCGGACCGGTCACATCGGTTTTAACGAGCCGGGTTCAACCCGCGATTCCCAAACCCGGATGATCAGCCTCGACCGGGTGACGCGTCGTGATGCGGCGAGCGACTTCCTCGGCGAAGAGAACGTACCGCGATTCGCGATCACGATGGGGGTCGGCACCATCATGAAGGCGAAGCGAGTCGTCTTGATGGCATGGGGCGAGAACAAGGCGGAGATTGTTCGCCAGGCCGTCGAGGGAGACGTGACCGACAGCATTTCGGCAAGCTTTCTTCAGGAACATGAGAAGGCGACATTCATCCTCGATCAGTCGGCAGCATCGCAGTTGACGCGCTATCGCTGTCCCTGGCTCGTCAGGAGCGTGGAGTGGGACACGAAGTCAACGCGTCAGGCCGTGGTCTGGCTTTCTCAAGAACTGGAGAAGCCCGTCCTCAAGCTCGTGGATGAGGATTACAACGAGCACGGAATGTCCGAGCTGTTGACCAAGCATGGCAACGCTTACGAGGCCAACATCGACGTCTTCAATCAACTCCAACACACCATTACGGGATGGCCGGGCGGCAAGTTTGGCGCCGATGATACCGATCGCCCGGAACGGGAGAAGCCGGAATCCAAGAAGGTGCTTGTGTTGAGCCCCGAGCCGCAGGATGCGATCGTTTCGATGGGAGGCACGTTGGAGCGTTTGATCGAGCAAGGCCACGACGTGACGCTGGTTTGTCAAACGTCCGGAAACCTTCGTGTGGCCGATGCCGAGGCGCGAACCTTTGCCGGTGTCTTGAGCGAAATGGCCGAGGCTTCCGATTGGGGGGATCAAAAAGCTTACGCGGATCAGATTCTCAGCCAGTTGGAGGAGAAAGGAGATTTCGGGATCGATCCCAAAAACGTCCGTTGGTTGAAGGGGTTGATCCTCCGTGGGGAATTGCGGGATGCGGCGCGGGCCTGCAAGTTGGAGGAGAAGCAGATTCGTTTCCTCGATCTGCCGTTCTATGAGGAAGGCCGCTATCGGCGCTTCAGTCCCACCGAGGCGGATGTGACGGCGATGTCAGAGATTCTCGAGCAGTTCCAACCGCACCAGATTTTTGCGACCGGTCATGTTGCGGATCCCAGTTCCCTGCAGGCCCACTGTTACACGTCGCTTGCTCAAGCGTTTGAAAAGGCCGCGAAATCCAAGTGGCGCGACGATTGCTGGATTTGGGGTTACCGAGGAAAAGAAAAGGCGTTGGAGCCGTTTGAGATCGACATGGCCGTGCCGATGAGCCCGGGGCAACTGGAACGGAAGAAAGCCGCCATTCACAAATTCCAATCGATTCGCCAGGATGAGATTGAGGCTCCCAAATCCAACCGGCAAAACGCCAGAAACTACGATTCTCTGGGGATGGCGGAATACGAGGCGATCGAAGCCTTTCAACGGCTTGGCTGAGAAGGCGCCGGGCGAAAAATGCTCTAGCTTGCCGGGGCCGACTCCGGAGGATCCATCGGTTCCTCGGGTGGTGCGGTTTTGCCTTCCCTGCGTTTCCGCAGGTATTCTTCCGCCGCCTCTTTGCCTGCCGCAGCGCCATTCTGGCTTGCGGTTGCGGTCACATCCGGAACGGCGTTTTTCGCCAGGGTCGATGTGAATTGCGTGGCGTAGGATAGATCGTAAATCAGTTCGTTCGCCGCGCGTTTCAGTTCCTCTTTCAGCTTGGGCGCAGCGCCGTCGGCTCTCTGCTTGGCTTCGCGGACGGTTTCCTCCCAGGCTCGTCTCGCAGCATCCTTCAGATCCTCGAACGCCCGTTTGGAAGCCGAGGGAGGCGGTGGCGGTGTTTCTTGATAGTGGGGATCGTCACTCATAATGCCATGTTAGACGGTTCGCCGGAAAAGACGATTACAAATCTGCCGTGGAATTCTCATCCACGGGACGATCATCAGGAGACTACCGATTGAACAGAAATGCCGGGCTGTTGATCAGCGCCCACGTTAAGTCCTGTGCAGCGGTGAGCCGGTGATTCGCGACCTGCTCGGCGGAATACTTCGCGTCCTGGCGCAGACCCAGCAATTTGCTGTCCTGACGGATCGCCTCCCCGGCGCTCGTGAGCGCGGCGTGAAGTTCGTCCATCTTTGGATCGCTCGGCAACGGACGCTCCTCTTTGGCATACGCGATTGTCCGTTTCAGGAGTTCGAGTTCTTCGCCGCGATGGAGCGCCGCAATCTGCGCGTTTTGCTCACTGGAACGAGATGCCGGCGGAAGCAGGAAAGCGTCGGTCACGGATTTTGGAGCTCCAATCCAAAGAGGATCCCTGGATTGCGTTGCCCAGATCCGGAAATGGCCGAGCGGATAATCGCCCTGTCCGTAGCGATTGTAGATCCTCACCTTGATCCGGCCTTTGCCGTCGGCATTGGCGATTGGTTTCTCCAGTTTCACCCTCGCGGCATGAGGTTGGCGCTCTTTTCCGGCCACAGCCCAGGCTTTCTGGTTGCCACCGTTCCCGTCGATGGTGAGCTTCACGTTGAAGCCGTTCTGGATGTGCTCGGTTCTGGCGTCGACGAGTTTTTGTTTGGCGAATTTGCCGTTCGCGTCCGCCACCTGAATTTCGATCTCGGTGACGACGAAGTTCCCATTGGGATTGAGGCCGGGTCCGAATCCCATGAGGCTATCGTGCGGAAGCGCCTCGATCTTGAAGCCGGTGATGTCTTTCAAATCGCCAAGATCGATGTCGAGCAGGTAGTCGGTCGATTGCTTGATCACCGTCTTCTCTGTCGAGGCGAGAACGGCGCCGTTCTCCTGAATCGCAAGGGAGTAGTCTTTTCCGGTGGAGGTTGCGGTCTTCGGTGTCAGCGGATTCCAAACCGAGTAGAGGCGGCTAACCGGGAAGTTCTGCTTCCAGGCCTCCAGTTTCTTGGGGAGCTCTTTCTCGTAGTCCTGCAGCGCCTTCTGCGTGGCAGCGATGCGTTTGGCTTGGGCCGCTTCGGCAACCTGCTTCTGTCGCGTCCATTCGGGGAGGTAGGTCTGGATCTGCGTCGCGACATGGGCAATGCGCTGAATCCGCTCCGTGCTGCGTTGTCGCTCGACCGGCAGCCACCAGGTTTCGCGCGCTTGCAGTTGAGCCTGCACCGTGGTGTGATCGCGGCGGATTTGCTGCATGTTTGCGAGCACGGCATTGACTTCACCGGGTTTGGGTGCGCGCGAAAGCACGCGATAGTAGATCTCTTCGATCAGCTTGCGATCGTCCATTTCCTTTTCAACCAACTGGATCAGTTCGCTCTTCGGAGAGCCCACCGCATCAGCAATCGCCGGTCCGGAAAGAAAGGCCATCACCGCGCTCATTTGGAGTTCGTCATTGCGCTCGCACTCGCAGGCGCTTTCGCGAACCGGGCGACCGAGGTTGGCGAGGAAGCCGGATTTGAGATCCAGTTTCGCGTCGGGCAACTGGCTGGCGCGGACACCACTCCCCGCACCGGGAATGTTGGGAACCGCTCCGGTCACAGCGTAAACCGCGTCGTAGAGCACTTCGGCGGGAAGACGCTTCGCTTTGGCGTGGCTGAAATTCAGCTCATCATCCTCATTCCAGCTATTGGTCTCGATCGAGAGTTGGTAGGTTCGCGATTTGCAGATCAGTGCCATCAATTGGCGAACATTGAAGTCGGACTTCACGAACTCGCTGGTGAGGTAGCTGAGCAACTCGGGGTTGCTGGGCGGGTTGCCCGCGCGGATGTCGTCGAGCGGATTGATGATCCCCGTTCCGAGGAGATAGCCCCAAATCCGGTTGGCATAGCTCATGGCGAAATACTGGTTGTCCGCACTCGTGATCCAGGCCCCGAGTTTCTCGCGGCGGGTGGGTTTTTCGGCGGTCTTGAAACTGACGGGCGCGAGATCGGCAGCGTAGGGAAACGCGGGAGGGGTGACCTCGCCGGTGCGATCATGTTTCAATTCACCGTCCGGCATGTCTTCGACGATTTCGTAGAGCGGTTTCGCGTTCTCGACCGCGCTTCCGCCCAAGTTCTGCGTTGGTGCGTTTTTCGAATCGCGTTTCAAGCCTGTCTGCGAGAAGTAAGCCGCCGTTTCGTAGTACTGATCCTGCGTCCAGCGTTCGAAGGGATGGTCATGGCACTTGTTGCAATTGAACCGCGTCGCGAGAAAGAGGTGCGTCGTGTTCTCCATGATCATGTTAGGATCGCGCAGGATCTTGTAGTAGCTCGCGGCCGGGTTCTCTTTGTTCGAGCCGCTTGCCGTGATGATTTTGTAGACGAACTCGTCGTACGGCGTGTTGGCGGCGACCTCCGTCTTGATCCAGTCGCGGAACAGCCGGGCGCCTTCACCGCCGAGGAACTTGGAGTTCACCTGAAGCATGTCGCTCCACTTGTTCGTCCAGTAATCGATGAATTCGGGATTCCCGATCAATGAATCGATGACCTTGTCGCGCTTCTCGCGTTGCGGCGACTTGTCGGCGAGAAAGGCGCGAACCTGGTCTGAGGTTGGCGGTAAGCCGGTCAGGTCCAGATAAATCCGGCGGATGAATTCCTGATCGGTGCAGAGTTCACTCGGAATGATTTTGAGGCGTTGCCATTTGGCGGCGGCCAACTCATCGATCCGGTTGTTGGCCGGAGGTGTCTTCCAGGTGAAGCCGTCACGTTTGCCCATCACGGTTAACGTGGTCGCGGCATAGGCGCCTTCATAGCGGGCCAGAATGGGAGCTTCCCCGCGTCGGATCGTGTTGAGGAGCGCATACTCATCATGCTCGGCCACTTCCTTGTTGCCACTTTCGACAAAGGCTTCGCTGGTGACGTCGCGCTTCATCCCATTGGCAAACGTGGCCACGACGCGGAACTGCTGGCGACCGCCGATCTCCTGAATCACCGGATTCTTCGGGATCAATTCAATCGAGGCAACCTTGTCCGCCTTCACATCGAGTTTCGCGCCATTGGCGATCCAATCGCGGACGATGTTGTAATAGGTCGAATGCTGCTTCGCGAGTTGCCCGCCTTCGTGCGGAACCGCGCCCGTCATCTTCATCAGCATCAGGCTGTCGTCCGGCGAGGCAAAGTTGGTGCGGCGACTCTGGATGTCGTCGGTAAAGGCGCGAACGTCGTAGAGCGGATCGTAACCCCTCAGCGAGAGTTTGAAGCCGGCTCTTCCATCTTTGGATCCGTGACAGGTTCCCGCGTTGCAACCCATCTTGCTGATCACCGGATTCACGTCCTGGATCCAATCAGGGTGGCTCGCGGTGGCCAAACCACGGACCTCAACGCTGGAAGTCGCCGACTTTCCGCCCATGGAGACGGTCAGCTGAGCCTGCCCGTCTTTCGTGGGAAGCGCCTTCCCGCGTGGGGTGAACTCAAGGATGGGTTGGCTGACCTTGAAGGTTGCCAATCGTGTGACGTCGGCTTTTGCGCCATGGGTGAGGTGGGCGGTCACAACCAATTGCTGGTAACGGCCCGGACCATCAATCAGGAGATTCTCCGGAGAAATCTCCAAACTCGCAATCTCTCCTGGAACGACCTCTTTCTCCCAGTCAATACCGGGGTGTTCATCGGCGTTCGCGATCGCTTCGTGATTTGCCAGTGTCGCGATTTCGACCGGGATGATCTCTTTCTCGATCGTGGCGGTCTCGGGATTGATGAAGCGCAGTTTCCCATCCTGGCCCGCGGCGACGACGGTCTTGGAATCGGGCGACCATGCCAAGGCAAACACTGGGGAATCCAACGGGATCGCCCCCAATTGCTCCGCGTTCCGCGTTTGCCACTCATCAATCAGCTTTTGCTGGGCGGAAACCTTCCCCCCCACTTCGCGACGAGCCGTCTCCATCGCCTTCTTCAATTCCGGCGTGATCGTGGCGTCGTACTCGGACTTATAGAAATGAACCGCGCCCTTGCCATTCAAACTCGATCCCGCGACAAAGCGATTGCCGTCGGGACGAAACGCGACGGACCAAACCCGGCCCGGCATGGCCGGGTAACGTCGAATCAAATTCGCGTTGTCGCCAATCTTCCGGGCGGTCTCGCGTTTCGTGCGATAAATCTGGGGAACGCCGTCCGAGCTACCCAACAAGATGTGATTCTCTTTCGGGTGGAGCACGATCGCGCCTATGCCGCCACGCAACGCGCCCGGCGTGATCGACGTCAGGTTGTCGACAAAGCGCTCCGTCTCTACCTTGGTCAATTTCGTCGACATATCGCGACCGACCGAGATGATGTGCTCACCTTTCTGGTCAAACACCGTGTCGAGCACCCAATCGTTGTGACCGCCCATGTAGAGAACCTGCTCGCCGTTGCTCGCCTTCACCGCACGGACGGTATTGTCCGGCATTCCAAACGCGACCAGTTGTCCGTCCGGCGACCAACTCGCGCCGTAAACCGTGTCGTAGCCAACCGGAAGCGAAAGCGTCAACTCGCGCTTCGCGACATCCCAGATTTGAAGCTCGCCCATGCGGCCGGGGAGACCGCCCGTGACCGCCAGTTGGGTTCCATCCGGCGAAAACTTCACGCTTTCGATCCGCTCGCTCAACCCCACCAACCGGCCCACCATTCCGGAGCCATCCGCCTTGTGCAGCAACACCTCGTGATAACCGGAAACCGCGAGCAAGTTGCCGTCGGGAGAAAAATCGATCGAAATCACGACCGGTGCGCGCTCGTAAACCGGCGGATTTTCGGGCGAATATCGCTCGACTGCATTGGCGGGTGTATCGTCAATCGCGCCTTCCTCGATCCACCGCTCGACCAGGGCAACTTCCTGCGGCGTCAGCGGATCACCCTTCGGCGGCATCTCCGCCATCCCCTCGTCGTCGAGCATGATGTTATTGACCAAATTCGACTCAGCCGCCTTGTGCGGAACGACCGCCGCGCCTTCTTCGCCGCCCTTCAACAAGGTGGAAAACGTCGTCATCACGTAATCGCCCTTCGCCTTGGCCGGTTGATGGCAACCGTGACAGTTCCCTTGGAAGATCGGCCGAATTTCCTCGTAAAAGCTGACCCGGTCGGGGGTTTTTTCGGCGACCTCAGCGGCGTGCGCGGAGGCAAAAAGTCCGAGCGGCAGCAGGACGGCTGCCTGGAAGAGGCGCAGAGTCATCATGAAAATCTAGGGAGTTTACTGATCAGAGAACGGGTAAAGACCCGTGTTTAAAACACGGAACCAGCCGCCATCGGCTTTCACTCAAACCTTTTTTCCATAATCTCCATGCGTTCTCTTAGTTTGGTCATCGTTTTCGCCGCCTTCCAACTCGTCGCGTTTGCTCAGGACAAACCGGTTCACCTCTTCATTCTCTCTGGTCAATCCAACATGGCGGGGCTGAAACCCGAAACCAGTTTCATCCCGGAAGCCGAGAAGCTGCTTCCCGATGCCGAAGTCGTTCATATGAAGGTGGCCAAGGGCGGGCAGCCGATTAGGCTGTGGGTCCCGGAATGGAATGCCATTGCCGAGGCGGGCGGAATCGGTCAGCGCAACGACAAGACGCCGTACTACGAGCAAATTCTCGCCGCCTATCAGACCATTGAAAAGGAACATGGTCCCTTTGCCAGCATCTCGTTTTGCTGGATGCAGGGTGAGCGCGACGCCAAGTCTCACCTCGAAAGCGTCTACGAAGCCAGCTTGAAGCAACTGATCGCCAATCTCCGGCGCGACCTCAAGCGCCCCGACCTCAACGTCGTCATCGGCCGCATCAGCGACCACACTCCAGGCCCTGATCACGTCGCCGGATGGGATTCCGTTCGCAAAACGCATGTCAAAGTCGCGAACGACGACCCCCACGGCGCCTGGGTCGATACCGACGACCTCAACAACAAGGAGAAAGACGGGAAGGCATGGGACGACCTCCATTACACTGGTCCCGGCTACAAGCTGTTCGGCCAACGGCTCGCCCGTCAGGCCGTCCGGTTGATTGAAGGGCAGGAGCCGGCTTGAAGACGGGCGGCCCAAAAACTGACTCAGAAATATCTTGAGACGGCAGTAGGGATTCTTTCGCGTGGAATCATCAAGTTAGGATCGTTCCTTCCATTGGGCGATTGAAGTTAGTATCAGTGCTCCAATTCCGGCTAGTAACCCCCACGGAAACGCGAAAGACTTGGAAATCCAGCTGAGAAGTAGGGCCGGATCCACTTCCCAAATTGGTTGATGGTTCACAAAGAGATCCCAGACAAGAACAACGATGCCCAGAGCGTTGGCCACTGGCGCAAACGTCAAGTGAATGAATGCACCAGAGATGGCAAGGCAGAGGCCCATCACGAGTGTAGGGAAGCGTGCTGAATCCTCTGCGGCTCCCATGAGAAGTGTAAAAGCTAGAAGGTTTAAAATCCAACTCCATCGGAGTGCCTTACCCCGCAAGTTGAAATATTGCGCAACCATAATCGGAAACCCAACAGAGGCCCAGAGGTAGGCTACAGCCATAGAAAATCGGGCTTTATTCGTGTTGCCGGCATAGTTGCCCAGACCGCCTTGAAGATCCAAGTTCAATTCAGGGTTAGCCAGGAAATGGACAAGGAAACATCCGACATAAAGTGCCGTAGTTGGGAGTGCGGTACGATAGGAAGGGCGGGAAATCACGAAAGTAGAGAAATCGGAGTTGGTAACACTGCGCCCGGAGTTGGTGTCGTTGGTAACATATTCAGAGTTGCGATCCAGCGCGCCTTTCCCAGCAAACTTCTTTTTCCAAATCTCCCTATGATCCACCACTTGATTTCATCAAGCTACCCTTTCGAATGAGTTTCGCCTCGCAATGATAGGTGATGCCATCCCCTATTTATAAACCCGCCGCGCTTCCGGATCGCCGCCGGACATGAGGTAGGCGATGAGGTCGCGGACTTCTTCGCCGCTGAACGCGTTGAGGAGCATGGGTGGCATTTGGGAGATGGGGGATTCTTCGATTTTGGCGATGTCGCTCAACTTGACGATGGTGGGTTTGAGCTCTTCCGAGGTTTTGACGGCGGGGTAAACTTTGGC
The DNA here is from genome assembly GCA_963977015.1 of uncultured bacterium. Classification (GTDB taxonomy): domain Bacteria; phylum Verrucomicrobiota; class Verrucomicrobiia; order Verrucomicrobiales; family DEV007; genus JBCDHN01. Next base: position 27,070 of record CAXBMO010000012.1, read on the forward strand.
GGTGGCGCCTTCTTCCACGACGAGGCCGGAGATGGCGGTGCCGTCTTTGAGGGTGACGATTTTGGAGCCGTATTGATCGGAGATGACGTTGCTGGGCTCGATGATGGATTCGAGGAGGTAGTTGGCGTCGAATTTGTTCTTCACGGTGGTGAGGTCAGGACCGATGTCGCCTCCGAGCCCGTCGAAGCGATGGCAGGCGGCGCAGGCGGCGGCGTGAAAGAGGCTGCGTCCGCGCTCGAAGCTGGCGTTGCGGAACTGGCCGCCGGTGGTGAATTTGGCGGCGGTGGCGACGGTCCAGTTCTGTCCGGGGCCGGCGGGAGGGACGATGGGGAAGTCGGGGACGGGGTTGAAGTTCTCTCCACTGATGTCCGCAAGGGCGGCGCGGTCGGCGTTGCTCAGATAACCGAGGACCTCGTCGCGCATGTTGGCGAGGAATTTGCCGAAGCTGTTGCCGCCGGGATACTTGGCGGCGGCGTTGATGAATTCGATGTAGGAGCGGCGCTGGTCCATGGTCCAACCCTTGCGCAGGTTGCGCAGCATGAAGGCGTAGTTGATCTCATGGGTGGGGGGATGGTTCTCGAGCATGGCGAGGACGCGGCCGCCGTAGCCTTTGTTGCGGCTGGCGAGTTCGGTCCAGTCGGGAACCTCGGTTTTGCCGGGGTTCTTGATGAGGTCGATAGTTTTGGCGATGACGTTGGGGGCTTCGAGGTAGACAAGAACACGCACCAGTTCGGTGGTGACGTTCTTGCTGGGGTGGGGGAGGTGAGGATCGAGCGACGCGATGATTTTCTCACGTTGTTCGGCAGTGGGTTGGCCGAGGCGAATGAAGGTGAGGGCGTAGGCGCGAAGGAGGCCAAGGAGCTGGGATTCGCTGAGGGTTTGCGGATCGAGTTCGAGGAGTGAGGTGACGAGGGCGGCTTGATGCGAGGTTTCGCCCATGCGTGCGAGGGCGACGGCACCGGTGATGCGGGCTTGCGGGTCGCTTTCTGCAAGGACGCGATCCGCCCAGGCTGAGGTGGGTTGGGCTTCCACGGCGAGGCGGGCGGCGTGGCGCAACCAGCGATCGGGGCTGGCGAGGTGGGGCCAGGCGGCGGCGAGAACCACGTCGGGATCGACGGCGGCATCGGTGTTCCCCACACCGTGGAAGGCTTCGAGACTGCGGCGAAGTTCGCGCGCTTCGTGGCCGGGCAGGGTGCCGGTCGCTGGGGCGGTGGATTCGTCACCAACGTAGGTGATGCGAAAGAGCGCGGACTGGGTATTGCGGCCGCCGATGGTGAAGTAGAAGGCGCCATCGTGGCCGATGATGGCGTCGGTCACGGGCAGCGGCGCCCCATAGCAGAAGGCCTCCTGTTCGCCGCGATAGCCGGCTCCGTCCGGGGTGAGGTGAATGGCGTAGATCGTTCCGAACGTCCAGTCGAGCGCGTAGATCGCATCCTGATAGTTGGCGGGAAACTTTGCGCCTTGTCCGCCGAGGACGCCGGTCGGGCAGCCGGGGCCAATGTCGACAATGGGAGGCAGGCTGTCCTCGTAATAGACGGGCCATTTGCCGGAACCGCTGCGCCAACCGTAATCGGAGCCACTAACGACGTGGTTGATCCGGGTCGGGCGATACCAGGGCGTGCCGAGATCCCATTCCATGTCGGCATCGTAGGTGAAGAGATCGCCAGCGCGGTTGAGGGCGATGTCGTATTGGTTGCGGTAGCCGGTCGAAATCAGCTCGTGGGTTTTGGTGACGGGATCGAATTTGGAGACCCAGCCGCCGGGGGCGAGGCGACCGCGGGCGTGGCCGTTGGCATCCCATTCGCGAGGGAGAAGTAGATCCTCATCCCAGGTCGGTACCTTGGAATTGGCGATGGAATCCGCTGGAGGGATGTTGGCGTGGTTGCCGCCGATGACGTAGAGGTGTTCGCCGTCTTCCGCGACGATGACGGCGTGGTTGCCGTGTTCGCCACCACCGCGCTCGGAGGGAAGCTCCTCGAAAGAGTCCAGTTGATCATCGCCGTTGGAGTCGGTGACTTTGTAGAGGTGGCCACCGTTCCTGTGAAAGTAGAGCGCGTCCTGGTGCCAGGTCATGCCCTGCGCGCCGGAGAGATCGACCGGCACTTTCTCGACGTTGACCTGCGGCTTCTCGGGATGCTCGCCGATGGTGATGCGATAGAGGCCTTTGCCGCCCTGATCGCTCGCGAGCAGGCGTCCGTTGCCATCGGTGGTGAGAGAAACCCAGCTTCCCTGCTCCTCCTTGGGAACCTTGTAGAGCAGTTCCACTTGGAATCCCTTGGCGACGGTGATGTTGGCGACATCGAGCGGGTCTTTGGCGGGATCGCTGCTTTTTCCGCCCGGACCGTTGAGACCGGCGACGCCCCACGGGCTGATGCCGAAATGGCCGTAGCTTTTGAGCTGCGCGTTCCAGCTTGAATCGTCAAAAGCCGGCGTTTCCCAGCCAGCCGGATTGGTCAGGCTGAGTTTCCAGGTTGGATCGGAAACGACATGGAGTTTTTCCCCATCGACGCCATCGATCTCCAGTTTGAGGACGAACGCGGCGACCCCGCCCCGGTTATGGGCTTTGACGGCGAAGGTGTTGGGTTTGCCCGGTTTCAGGAAGCGGGTCGCGTCCCAATGAAGAATGGGCGATCCCCAATCGGGCGCCGTGCCGATTTTTTCGCCATTGAGGAAGACATCGGCGCCGTTGTCGCAGGTTGCATAGAGCTTGGCGGGACCGATTTTGGCGGGAACATCGAAGGTTTTGCGGAGGTAGATCGGCTCGTTATCCGTTTTGTCCGCGCGCCAGATCCAATTGGGTTTGGGTTCTTCGGAAACCCATTTGTAATTCACCGGAGGCGCGGGAGAGGCGGCTGCGGCTCCGGCGGGTTTGGCCTTGGCTTTTTTGTCGTTGGCGACGGCAGCTTTGAGAACGGCTTGCGCCTTGTCGCCGGCCAAGGGACGGAACTTGAGATCTTTGAACTCGACGCGCATGGGTGGACCGGCGTGGAGCTGCAAACCGAGGACTCCCTTGGCGAAGGCTTCCGGATGATTGTCGGTCAGGTCCATCGTGTTGACGCCGTTGATTTGGTGAACCATGCGATTGCCGACCGCCACGATGCGAATCTCGTTCCATTCCCAATCGACGAGCTGCTGGTTTTTGTCGCCGATTTCGGCCACGACCCTGGGTTTGCCTTCCGCGCCGGCTTCGACCCGTTGAAACCGTTGGGCGATGATGCCGCGACCGGTTTTCTCCCCATACATCATCCCAAAGTACTCGGGTTTGGGGTGGAGATCCGCCTGGTAGCCTTTGAGCGCGAAATGCTCGGGATCGACGAGTTCGCTGCGATACTGCACGCCGGAATTGTTGCCCTTGAAGCGAACTTTCGCGGTGAATTCGAAATCCTCGACCTCGCCACCCTGCCAAACGAGAAACGTGTTCGGCTTGGCGGGATTCTCCGCCGTGGTTTCGCCGACAATCGCTCCGTCCTCCACCTTCCAAAAGCCGTCCTTGCCGGCCCAGCCCGAGAGATCGCTCCCATTGAACAGGCTCTGGAAATCTTCTCCATGGGCGGAAAGGGTCAGGAGAGGGGCGAGGAGAAAGGCAATTGGGAGAACGCGAATCATGATGTCAGGGAAATCGGGGTTGGTAGGGCTTTTTCTTTACACGCAAACTCTCGCCGGATTTAACGGGTTTCTTGAAGAAACTTGGGGAGGTCGAATGGAGAGGCCTGCGCGAGCCCAAATTCGCGCATTGATCAGGATTGGATCGTTCCTGACCGATTCTTTTCTTGACCCTGGCGAATGCCTTTCACACCATGCGATTCTCTCGATTAACCTAGGAGTCAGTCATGCCAATTCTCGATGCCGCTCTGGCATTTTCTCTCACCATGCTTGTTGTCGCGTCGGTCGTCAGCATCATGGTCAACGTGATTCACGGGCTTCTGAAGTCGCGCAAGAAACGCGTGAAACAGATGATCAAAGCGTTCCTGCAGGAAGAGCTGAGGCCGGTCGCGAATCGCGAAATGTTGCGCCTCTCTGATCAGCTGGCGGAAGAGGGCAAGGAGTTGGTTCGCCAGAAAGCGGATGTTCTCGCGCGGTTTTCCGACGATGAGTTGTTTTGCGAAACCCATTTGAATGAGTTGGCGGATTTGACGGCTGATGATCTCAAGGAGCAACTCAAGCGCAGTGATCTGGGCGGAACGCTCCTGGATCAATTGGGCAACAAGGCGGAACCGGTGTTCGAGGAATTCGCGAGCCGCTACGAGTCCGTCGCAAGCCGCTATGCGAGGAGCTTTCGCAATCACACCCGGGCCTGGACTACGGGATTGGCGATGCTGCTCGCCTTTGGATTGAACATCGACAGCATTTTCATCCTCGACAGTTATCTGAAGAACCACACGGCGCGTGATGTCATCGTCGGTCAGATGGACCAGATTCTGGCCCGCTACGACGAGGGCGTCGCCAAGAGCCTGGCCCAACTGGACGAAAACGGGGAGGAGGCTGCGCTCGGGTTCAAACAAGCGTATGCGACCACGAAAGGCGAGATTGACTCGTTGATGGGATTCGGGTTGCCCATTGGCTGGGAGTATTTTCCGCACTTCAAACGCGATAGACCGCCGATCGGTTTGGATCTGGACGTGGACGTGGAAGTCAGCGTCGAAGTGCCGATTGACGCGACGACGTCAGGTTCGCAGCCGGACGGGGTTGCCGAAGCCGCCGTGACATCGGTCGAGACGTCATCGACTTCCCATGCGGTTCAACCGACTGGATCCGATGAGGGACCGGCGACCACCACGGAGACCTACGTCTATGAGATTGACAATGTGTTCACGGATCGCCGGCTTCGCAATGATCCGACGGATTGGATCAAGTGGGTTCTTGGTGTGCTGCTGACTGGAATTCTTGCCGGCGTTGGCGCCCCGTTCTGGTATGACATCGTCACCAGCATCTCTCGTGTTCGAAAAAGTGGTTCGAAGGCTCAGGACGCGTAGCGCCTCGTTTATGACGCGGTGGGCACTCGCCTGATGGCGGGAAATCGGCTAGTAGAGTTGCCATGCTTCAACTGATTGAGCTTTTGGCCGTGCTATCATCGGCGGCGTTTGGCGTGCTGTTGGCTCGCAAGAAACGACTCGACTTCGTCGGCGTGTTTACGGTGGCGTTCATCACCGCGTTTGGGGGTGGAACGTTGCGGGACGTGTTGCTCAACCGCCAGCCGCTGTTTTGGATCAAGGAGTCGCATTACCCGGTCATCGTTTTCGGGCTCGCGTTGTTTGGCGCGATTTTGCCGAGTTTCGACGGCAAGCTGCGGCGTTTCCTCTTTATTCCCGATGCCCTGGGCCTGGGTTTTTTCACGATTGTCGGAACCAGCTACGCGCTCGACGCCGGAACCTCGTGGTTCATCGCATCGCTCTTTGGCGTGATGACGGGAACCTTTGGCGGCGTGGCGGGCGATGTGATTTGCAACGAGATTCCCAGCCTGTTTCGCCAAACTCCCCTGTGCGCAACATGCGCCTTTGCCGGAAGCTGGGTTTACATCCTCGGTTCGATCACCACGTTTCCGGACTCCGCGATTCTGATCGTCTCGATTGCGGTCGTCGTCGTGATGCGCCTCCTCGCAATCCGCTTCAATTGGGTCCTGCCCACAACCATGCCGCCGGAGGGGGAGTGAAACGTCAGGTCGCGGGATCCTCGCTTTCGATCAGGTCCTGTAGGCTGAAGTCGTCCACACAATTCTCCATCTTCCACTGCCCGTCTGAATTCAGCCGAAAGGAGGCGATCCACTTTTTGCCTTTCCATTGCTCGGGAGCGATCATGGAGAGCACGCGTTGGCCGCGGATTTCGTAGAGATGGTAGGATTCGCCGACGAGCGGCTCGAACCCGAATTTGGCTTCGTAGATGAGCTTGTTCCAATTGAACTGGTCGACCAACTCGCGGTACTGTTCGTGCAGCTCCTTCAACTGTTGCTGGAATTCCTTCTGAACCCGGCTGATGCCGCGCGACTTGAAGGTGGTGAGGTCGTTGGGAAGGATCCTCGGACTCAACGTGGAGGTTGGGTAGGGGAGGAAACTCGCCGAAGGTTTGTCTGGTGGCTCTTCCATCGCAGTGCTGGTGCAGTCTTTACGGATGCTCTTTCGAAGAAGATGAGGAAAATCGGCGCTTTTTCGAGAGCTTCTCTGCGAAATGCGCACCAATCAATTTGGGCCGCTCAGAGCCCGGTCGGATGATCGATGAATTCCCACTCGACCTCGAACTTGTTGGCGAGGTGTGCGGAAAGCGCTTTGACGCCGAAGGTCTCGGTGGCGTAGTGGCCAGCGTAGATCAGGTTGACGCCGAGCTCTTCCGCCGCGGTGTAGGTCCAATGCTGGCCCTCGCCGGTGATGAAGGTGTCGACCCCCTGGGCGGCGGCGGCGAACACTTCCGGCCCCGCGCCTCCGGTACAGACCCCGACGTTGCGCACCGTTTCCGGACCGCCGGGACAAAGATGAACTCGGGCGCCACCGACCGCGTTCTCCGTTTTGGCGACAAGGTCGGCCCGGCTGATTTCCGTTTCGAACTTCAGGCCTAACGAAATACCTTTCCATGGCAGGAAGGGCGACCCGTTGGATAAACCCAGTTCACGGCAAAGCACGGCGTTGTTGCCGACTTCGGGATGCTCGTCGAGCGGAATGTGAGCGCTGTAAATCGCGAGATCGTGATCGAAAGCCAGTTTCAGCTTTTCATGGTTGGCGCCGCGAATTGGTTGAGCGCCGCTCCAGAACATGCCGTGATGCACGATCAAGAGATTCGCACCACGTTGGGTAGCCTCCCGGATCACGGGAAGGCAGGCATCGACCGCCGCCGCGATTTTGGTGACGTGGCCGGAGTTTTGGAGCTGAAGCCCGTTCAGCGCGTGGGGGTAGTCCGGAATTTCACCGATGCGGAGAAAGTCCTGACAATGATCGACGATCGAGTCTAAAGAAGCCATCCAGCAAAAGAAACCCGGCGGGAGCGCTGTCAATCACCAAGACGATTGACGAGGAAGCGAACGATCGCCGCGTGGCTCGTCACTTGGGTTCGCCACTTACCGGCAACAGACTCTCCGGAGGATGAGGGGCGCTTTTGGCGAGAATCTGTTTCTCGGTTCCAAAATCGATGACGAGTTGGTGGATGTCCTGCGCGGAGACCTCACCCTGATAGACCGATGTGTCTTTGAGGTTCTTCTCGAGCCAATTTTGAGTCACCATGATCTGCACCGAGCCTTGTTCATCGGAGGAAACCGAGATGCCGCGATCGCGCATCACGAGCGGGGCAAATGCGGCGAAGGCGAGAAAGACGGATGCGATTCCGGCCAGGGCGATTCCGGCGGAATGGCGCTTCGTCACATGCCGGATGATTTTTGGCGTCGTCAGCTCATCAATGGAGGGCTCTCGGCGAGCTGTGACCTGTGGCTTTGGCGTGAGGTTGGAAAGGGCTGGGTCAGGGTGAAGGAAGGCCGGGCGAGGCGGAATGGGCTCACGAAGCCGGGACGCGACGACAAGACCGCCGCGAAGGGTTGGGCGTGGCTCGATTCGGTTGGAAGGTCCGGGCAGTCCCAGCATCGCGGGAAGCGACATGGCATCCGGATCGGTGTCCGAGAGCTCCTCTACGGGCTCGGAATCAGGAACACTGGCGCTGTCGAGAGGCCCGAGCTCGAATTCCGCTTGCTCAGTTTCGACGGAGCCAACCCGGATTCCGTTTGCGTCCAGCTCTGAGAAACCAGCCATGTTGTGCGCTGTTTCCCAGGCTTTCGTGGTCATGGCGACGATGATGGTCGCGCCGTGTTCTCGTGCCATTCCGTCGATGGCGTTGACCATCAGACCCAATTCGTGAGGATCCAGGTTCAGGGCTGAATCAAAAGGGGAAATCACGACGACGCGTTGGCCTTTTCGCCGCCCAAGATAGCCACGCAGAAACATCCCCCATTGTGGTGGTGCTGCGGTGGGAAGCAGCTCACTGTGCATGGCAGGAAAGACTTTCATCACGGCCTGACAAAGCTCGTCCATGCCATTTGAGCCGCTTGGTGCAACGTGAGAGAAATGCTCACAAACCTTCAGGCTTTCCAGATGAGGCAGCAATTCGTTCTCAACAAAGTCTGCGATGCCTTCCCGCGTTTTCCCAGTTAACACGATCGGGGCTTGAGTGGAGAAAAGCGACTTCTGGAGTGCGTCGAGCAATTCATCGGCCTCGAGCTCGCCCTTCTTGCGGGCAAGGGTCAGGAAGAGAGACTCAAGCGAATTGAGGGCGTGGTATTTCATGTTCGTTGGGAATAGCAGAAGGTTAGGTCTACAATATCGCGAATATTTTCGAAAACGACACCAAAAAATAATGAAATCTAAGAAGTTTTGATAACAAGATTATTAACTAACTCAAAATGAACGCAAAACGAAAGATCAATTTGCATTCCTGAACGGTCCTGTTGTTAGTGGGCGCTTGTTGTTGGATTTTGGAGCTGATTTTCCCGGTTGGTTTTCCAAAGAAATTGCTCAAAAACTCGAATCAAAACCCGAAATTTTGCCGATTTGAAATTTCCCGATGGAACGCGTTGCCATTAGTTCGTCCGCCTTGATGCACCTAGCCAGGTTGATCTTTGCGCTGATTTGTATGTTGGTGGGGATCTCACTGGCGGTGGGGCAAGAGCCCGCCCAGCCGTGGTGGCTCGGTTCGATCTGCGGGATCCTGTTTGCGGCTTCGGTAGTCGGGACGGAGTTGCTGCTTCAGGATCTGAGTTTTCGCCGGTTTTCTCACGCGACCGTTGGCTTGTTGGTCGGGTTGCTCGGTGCGTGGTTGATCACCCAGGTTTTTAAAACCAAAGGGCTGATCGGTCGCAGCGAAGTCCAGACCATCGTGGAACTCATGCTCTACTTCGGGTTCGGGTTCATGGGAATGATGCTGGCGTTGCGCGCCAACAAGGAAGAATTTTCGCTGCTGATCCCTTATGTCCGGTTTCGTCAGGAATCCGTGAGTGAGCAACCTCTGCTGGTCGACACCAACGCCATCATTGATGGCCGCATCCCAAAAATCTGCGCGACCGGGTTTCTTGGCGGATCGCTGATCGTTCCGAAGTTCGTGATCGATGAACTCCACAAACTGGCGGACGGAAAGGACGAGGTAAAGTCGGCCCGGGGCAAGCGCGGTTTGGAATCACTCAATCAAATGCGGCAATCGCCCAGTCTCGAAATCACGATTCATGAAGACGTGCCTACCGACGAAACCATGGTCGATGCCCAGCTCGTGGCGCTGGCGCGAATGTTGGGCGCGCGATTGCTGACCAACGACGTGAACCTCGGCAAAGTCGCCAAGGTTCAGGGGGTCGGCGTCCTCAATCTCAATGATCTGGCAAAGGCGATGCGGCCGATGGTCGCTCCGGGAGATGAAATCAATCTCAGCCTCACCAAGGAAGGCAAAGATCCTCACCAAGCCGTTGGCTACCTTCCGGACGGCACCATGATTGTCGTGAATCATGCGGTGGAGAAGATCGGCACGAATCAGGATGTGATTGTGGCCGGTGCCGTTCAGACCAGTGCTGGCCGCCTCATTTTCGCGGAACTCAAGGGCTCGACCCGGAGCGAGCAACTGCTCGAACGAGGACTCGATACCGACCCGGAGATTCACGCTCCTTAGTTAAAGCGTTTCGAGAAATCGCTCGAAATAGCGCGCGCCGGCCTCAAGATCTTCAACCGTGATCCATTCGTCCTTGGTATGGGCCTGGTCGATGGAGCCGGGACCGATGGCGATGCTGGGAATCCCCGCTTCCGCCAACCAGCCGCCGTCGCAAAACCACGGCGCGTCGACGAGCTTGGAGCCGCAGGACTGCAGCTTTTTCACGTAGGGATTTTCAGGATCGGTTCGCAACGTGGGACTTTTCCCAACCACCTTGATCTCGACTTCCGGGAAGCCGGAACGATCCAGGAACTCACGCATGGTTTCCACGACGCCGCGTTGGTAGAGGCTGGGCGTGGCGCGAATGTCGATCGTCGCGGTGCAGGAATCGGGAACAATGTTCGCCCGGGTCCCGCCATGAAACATGTTGGCGCTGACGGTCGGCAAGCCGAGCACGTCGTCCGCGAATTCAGCGAGGCTGGGCCGGAACCCGGTTTCGATCGCCTGGAGAACGTGGGCCATCTTGATCACCGCATTGTCGCCAAGTTCGGGGCGCGAGCTGTGCGCCGCTTTTCCTCGGGTTGCCAGTTCCAGCCACCAGCAGGCTTTGTGCGCGTAAACGACATCGAGCTTGGTCGGTTCCCCAACGACCGCGAAGTCGACTTCGTCGCCGTAGCGTTTCCCAAAGTCCCGGGAACCGTATTGCGAGCTTTCCTCACTCATGAAACCGACAAAGAGAATCCGGGTTCCCAACTTGGGGAGTTGGTCGCGTTTTTCGTGCAATGCCCAGAGCATCGCCGCCATGCTGCCCTTGGTGTCGCTCGCGCCGCGTCCCCAGATTTTGCCGTCGCGAAATTTAGCTCCAAAGGGATCAATCGTCATCCCGGCGATTCCCACCGTATCGAGATGAGGGCCGAACAGCAGAGTCTCCGTGGCGTCGGAATCGCACGGAAAACGGCCAATCACGTTAGCGCGATCGGGCAGCACTTCGTCAAACGTCACTTCGGCACCACAGCTTCGTAAAAATTCGCCAACGAACTCGCCGCAGGCTTTCTCCCCGGTCTGGTCGGTCCCCGGTTCGCCATCCGGGTTGACGCTGGGAATCGCGATGAGGTCGCGGAGAAGTTGGGTGGCACTCATGGAGGAGAATTGGAGTTACGTGCGTTGACGTGGAGCGGTCAATTGACGTTAGGGTGTTTCAGCGAGGCCTTCTTCCTTGAGCCGAAGCTGACCGCAGGCGGCGTCAATGTCGTGACCTTTCTCGCGGCGCAGGGTTGCCTGGGCTCCGTTTCTCTTCAAGACGCCGAGAAAGGCATCCTGATGCGGCTCGGACGGTCGTTTCCACGGCAGGCCATCAACCGTGTTGTAGGGAATGAGGTTGACCTTGGCATGTAGCGACTTGGCGCGCTTGGCGAGCAACTCGGCTTGATCCAGCCCGTCGTTCACCCCTTCAATCAGGATGTATTCGAACGTGATTTTCTGTTTCTTGCGTTCTGCGTAATAGTGAAGGGCTTCGAAGAGGCGCTCGAGCGGATACTTGCGATTCACCGGCATGATCTGTTCCCGCACCTCGTCCGATGCGCCGTGCAAACTGATCGCGAGCCGGATTTGGAGAGGCTGATCGGCAAATTTCTTGATTTGAGGCGCCAGGCCCGAAGTCGAGACCGTCATGTGGCGAGCACCGATCCCGATGCCCCACGGAGAGTTGAGAATCTCGATCGCCTTGCTGAGATTGGTAAAGTTAGCGAGCGGTTCGCCCATGCCCATGAAGACGATGTTGTCGACGCGTTGGCCGGAGGCGGCTTCGGCCTGCATCACCTGTTCGACGATTTCGCCCGGTTCCAGATTCCGGGCAAACCCGGCCAACCCGCTCGCGCAGAATTTGCAATCGTAGGCGCAGCCAACCTGGCTGGAAACGCAGAGCGTGTGCCGGTCCGACGGTTGTCCATAGAGCGAGGGATTTGCCGGAATCAGCACGGATTCGACAAACCGGCCGTCATGGAGTTTGAAGAGATACTTGCGTGTCGTGTCTTCCGAACCCTGCTGTCGGGCGAGAGCCATGGTGCGAAGTTCGAACTTCGCGGCCAGTTTTTCGCGCAACCCCAGCCCCAGATTCGTCATTTCCTCAAACGAGGTGACGCGCTTCTCGTAGACCCATTGTGCAAGTTGCTTGGCACGAAAAGTCGGCTCGCCCATTTCGGTAAGGGCGGCTTCCAGATCGCTGAGACTCAGGTTCGTGATCGACATTGGGATTCGAAACTCGAAATTCGGGAAACGCACCCTAATCTACTCGACCCATCATGCAAACTCGCCGCTTCAAACTCACGATTGCCTACGACGGCCGCCCTTTCGAGGGGTGGCAGAGTCAGCCGAGCGGAAACACGGTGCAGGATCACCTGCTGAAGGCGGCGCGCGGGATTCATGCGGGCGTTTCCACGTTTCATGGTTCCGGACGAACCGACGCCGGAGTTCACGCCGAAGCGCAGATCGCTCATTTTGATGTGCCGGACGATTCGTCGATGGACGAAACCGCCTGGCTCCGCGCGTTGAACACGAAATTACCACCGACGATTCGAGTGATGCAGAGTCGCGAAGTGGATCGCGATTTTCACGCCCAGTTTGATGCGGCGGGCAAAACGTATCGGTATGAGTTGTTCACCGGGCCGGTTTTGCCTCCGCTTCTCGCGGGACTGTCCTGGCATGTTCGCAAAACGGTCGATTGGCCACGCCTGGTCGAGGCGGCGAATCTCTTTGCGGGCGAACACGATTTTGCGGCGTTTGCTGCGAACCGGGGTGACCCGAACTCAAATCCCGACAACACGCGGCGAACCATCTACGAGATCGGGCAGGAACAGGATTCGGACGTCATTCGCCTGACGCTTCACGGCAGTGGCTTCCTCTATAAGATGGTGCGCCTCATCGTTGGTGGTGTGGTGCGGTGTGCGCAAGGCTCCCTTGAGCTCGAAGAATTGCAGCGCCTCCTTAATCAGCCGGAGTGCGGGGAAAAGTCGCCGTTGGCCGCCCCGCCGGATGGCCTTTGCCTCGTGCGGGTCGATTACCCGCAAAGTTCCTGAATCACAGGACTTCGCCGCGAGGTTTGCTCGCTTCCCCGGTCTCGGTTTCTTCGCGCGGTTTCCCTTCGGGACGCCGCCCTTCGCGGTGATCGTCGCGATCTCCTTCCATGCGAGGGCGTCTTGGTTCTCCGTGTTCATCCCGGCGTCCTTCGGCGCGTTCCCGTTCCTCATGGCGGCGTCGCTCGTCTTCGGCGCGCTCGCGTGCTTCGGCCAATTCCCGTTGCACGCGTTCCAGCGCTTCGTGAATTCCCTGTTGAGCACGCTCCATGTGGTGGTCCAGATCGTCGGCGTGGAAACCGCGGCCATCGCCGAATCGAAAGAGAGGGCGCATTTCGCAGACTTCCCGCTCGCCGAGTTTCACGGAGGCGGTCTGCTCGGTTCCACGGCGCATGAAGGTCACATTCACATTGGCGCCAATGCCGGCGTTGCGAACGAGGACGGCGAGCTGATCCTGATTAACCAGGATCTGGTCGTCGATCTTGGTAAGGATGTCGTGGGTTTGCAGCATTTTCGCCGCCGGGCTGTCTGCGTGGACGTGATGGACGATCAGCCCGACTCCACGATTGATGCCGAGTTGAGCCCGCAGGCTTTCGTGAACGGGGCCGGTTGCGATTCCGAGGAACGCCTCTTTCTCCGGCTCATGATCCGATTCGTGAAGATGGGGACGGCCTCCCTCCTGGGCAAAGCTCACGCCGGAGGCGAAGATGAGGCAGGCGAGAACAAATGGGGTTTTGGTCATGCTGATTCTGGTTTTGGGGTTTGGAAAACAGTCTAGTCGTGGCGAACGGGCACGTAGACGACGCGTTCGACGGGCACCGCATTCTTGTTGGAGCCGTTGCGATCGAGAACCTTGATCCGGATCTTCCACATCGGGCGACCGTGATCGTCCTCGACGATTCCGTCGTTTTCCTGACTTACGAGCACCTGATTCTTGAGCGTGAACGGTGAGGGATCGACCCGGGGCGGGTTGCCCCAGATAATCAGCTCATCATCGGGGTCGCCAATCAGGCTGGCCATCGCCGGTTCGGACTCATCCGGTGAAAAGAAAAATTTGGCGGCAAACAATCCGACGACCAGTGCGGCGGCAGCGGCGACAAAGCCGGGTTTCCTCCAGAAGGGCACTTCGACCACGTTTTTGCGCGCAGTCGCCTCACTCATCCGGGGCAACTCGGGAGGGGCCGGCGCGGAATCCAATTCCGACGCCGCCTGTCGAATGCGATCCTTCAAGCTGCTGGATGGAGCCAGCGGAGCCATGGATCGCAACTCAAGCTCGAGAGCAGCCTCTGGGGGATCTAAAGGGGGGATATCTGCGTTCATGCGGTCAATTCTTGAGCATCCAGCAGTTCGCCAAGTTTCTTCAGGGCGTAACGGTAACGGCTGGCTGCAGTATTAATGGAAATGCCGAGGGCTTCGCCGATTTCGCGAAATCCCAGTTCGCCCCAAACCCGCAGTTTCAGCACCTCGCGTTGATCTTCCGGCAACTGCTGGAGCGAACGTTCAATCGCTTCCTTGCGCTCCTGAGTCTCAAGGCGGTCTTCAAAGTAGCTGATGGGTTCGTGGTCCATGGTGCTGGTTTCCTCACGCTTTTGGCGACGTTCGCTACTGCGAATGCGGTCCAGAGCGGCCCACTTTACCGCCTGGTAAAGAATGGGAACCGGGTTTTCGTCGAATTGCTTCGGCGACTTGATCAGGCGGATAAACGCGTCTTGAACGGTGTCTTCCGCATCGGACATGCTGGGGAGCCACTGTCGTGCATAGAGCACCAGCGCCTTCGCATGCTTGTCGTAGAGTTGTTCCCAATCTAAATCCAAGGGTGGAGTAGGGTCGGTATTTGCAGGTATATCGTCTTCCATGGCCGCGTTTGTTTAGACGATGGTAAAAAAATGGATTGAGTTTGAAATCGTACAAACTTTTCCGCCCTGGCGATAACCCAATTTGCCCCAAAAAGCGCCGCTTTTTGCCTCAATCCGGGGAAAGATCGTCCCCGGCACTCCCAAACCAAAAAATCCGCCCCATGCCGACTCCAGGCGCCGTGAGGCTCAAGGAGAAGGTAGGGGAAGGAAATGCCCTGTGCGCGGACGCGCAAAGAGCATTCGCAACTTAGACAGGTTTTACGTTCTCGGCGCGAGGTCCCTTAGGGCCGCTGCCTTCTGTAAATTCCACGGACTGACCTTCTTGCAGATCGTCGAAACTGGCTCCATCAACTGATGATTGATGGAAGAACAAATCTCCCTTGCCGCTGTCAATGAATCCGAAGCCTTTGTCATAGATGAGCTTCTTGATTGTTCCTTGTGCCATAATAGTAGTAGTAGGTAGTTTTGTGATTCCCTCCCAACGTGGGAAGAAATCAGGACGGGTGCTTTAAGCGCGTTTGGCCGAAATGCACGCAGCATTGGAAGAAAAGAGCCGAATTTGGGCAAATCGGTGGAATTGGGTGACTTTTTTCCAAGATCGAACCGCCGGTTCACGTTTTCTGGAGGTATGAAAATCCTCAAATTCGTCGGGAAACTTCGTGGCGTTCTGGTTTTGGCAGCATGGTTGAGTGCGGGGACGTTGCTTCACGGCCAGACCGTCAAAGATCGTGAAGGCGCCGTCCGCAAGGACAAGGCGACGCTGGAGAACGACGAACGCTGGATTTACAACGATTACCGGGCCGCGTTGGAACAAGGAAAGGAGACCGGGAAACCGGTGATGGTCGTTTTGCGCTGTGTGCCCTGCCTCGCCTGTGCCGGATTCGACGGGGAGATTTTGCGGGAACGGACCGAGCTGACGCCGTTGCTCGATCAATTCGTCTGCGTCCGCGTCATCAACGCGAATGACCTCGATCTATCGCTGTTCCAATTCGACTACGATCTTTCGTTCTCGACGCTGTTTTTCAATGGTGATGGCACGCTCTACGGTCGCTTTGGATCGTGGACGCACCAGGAGGACACCAATAACAAGGCCACCAACAGCATGAAGGAGGCGCTTCAGGCGGTCCTTTCCCTTCACAAGGACTATCCGAACAACAAGGAAGCGCTTGCCGGCAAACAGTCCAAACCGCTTCCCTATCGCACACCGGTCGCAATTCCGGCGCTCTCCGGCAAGTATGACGCCCAACTGAATTGGAATGGCGCCGTCGTCAAAAGTTGCGTGCATTGCCACCAGATTGGCGATGCGATGCGACTCGAATTTCGCAACAAACAGCAACCGATCCCTGACGAATGGTTGTTCCCGTTTCCGCAGCCGGAAGCCATCGGGCTCCATCTCGCTGAGGACTCCCGCGCGAGGGTCGAATCCGTCGCGCCGGGATCGATTGCAGAAAGCGCGAAGCTGCGGCGGGGCGATGAGATCGTGACCCTGGCAGGCCAGCCGCTCATCTCGATTGCGGACTTCAGTTGGGTGCTTCATCAGTCGGGAGACACGGACACGCTTGCGATGGAGGTCGTTCGCAGTGGCAAGAAGGGAACCCTTCAACTGGAACTGACGGACGGCTGGCGTCGCAATCCCGATCACACCAAACGCGTTGGGACGTGGCCGATGCGCGGAATGGCGCTCGGCGGGATGAGGCTCGCGGATCTCGACGAGAAAGACCGTTCACGATATCGAATGGAGGATGATCGTCTTGCTCTCAAAGTCCTGAGTGTCGGTAAATACGGCATGCACGGCGCCGCCAAGCGCATCGGTTTTCAACCGGACGACGTCATCGTTCGCGCGGACGGACAGGAGAATCGGATGACCGAAAAGCAGCTCATTGCCTACCTGATGCAGAACCACAATCGCGGCAAAAAAGTCGATCTTACCGTGCTTCGAAATCGCAAAGAAGTGACGCTGCAGTTGCCGATGCAGTGAACGCCCCTCATGCCCAGGGCTGATTTGTTTCATTTCCGGCGGGAATGAAGGCTTGTTATCTCGGAGTTACGTTGGTTTGATGGAGGTAATGCCGGAACCTGACAGCCCGAAAAAGCCGATCGTCCTTTTGATTCATGGGACGTTCGCGAATTTGCCGGATGCGGCGGTTGCGGACGATCACGGAGAAGAGGCGCCTTCGGTTTGGATGCGTCTGAAAGAAGCGTTCGGTGGGTCGGAAAAAATCGTCGAAGTCGAGACCTCGGATGAAGGTGAGGATTGGTGGCAGGTTGGAAGCCCGTTCTGGACGCAGATGAAGGAACGCCTCGCCAAGGACGGACTGACCCTGGCCGGCGACGAAGAAGTCTGGAAGCAGGATCCCGAGAACCTGGACGAAAACGGGAACCTGAAGGAACATCTCCGCACCTTCAAATGGTCGAGCGAGAACACCGAGCGAGCCCGCCACAAAGCGGGAAGGCGCCTGTTCGAACGAATTTTGGAATACGAGAGGGAAGGGCGGGAATACCACCTGATTGGGCACAGCCATGGCGGTTCAACCGTTTGGATCGCGCTGCAGCAATCCATTCTGCGCCGCTGGAAAACGGCCAAAAATCAGGAGTTCACCAAACTCTCCCGCCTCAAATCATGGGCGACGGTCGCGACTCCGTTTCTCCACTATCGCGGAACGAAAATCGGGAGTTGGTATGGCAAAGTCGCCACCGTCCTCATGCTGGTGATCAGTCTGTTCATGGCAGGATGGATTGGGGTCAAAAAGATTGAGAGCTGGAGTGATACGGAGAATCCGCTGGGAGCGCTCCTTCAAAAAATGGAGGAAGCGCGGATAGCCAGGAGTCAGGACGCGAGACTATCAAACGCGCCCAAGTTTCCACTCCGCAACAAGGAGAGACCCCAGCCGCAGATACAGAACGCGGCGAAGCAGGCTCCGGCAATGCCCCAACACCAGCAGAGGCAGGATGAGGCGCCCGTGATTCCTGCCGCCCTGAAGGAGTCCATCTCCAAAATTGGATTCAAGGATGTTTTTGCAGCGGTCGTTGAAGTGGTCGTCGCCCTGATGCTTCTCGTGGCGCCGTTTCTCACCGTTTACCTCTGGGCGCGGGCCGCGCGGACGGAATCCCGCAATGTGTATCGGGAAACGCGAGCCCAGAATCAGGCCATGCTTGAATTCGGGAATCGGTGGTTGGGGATTTTTAGCACGGAAGACGAAGCGATCAACGGCCTGCGTGCCACGACCTATCTTTCGGGAACGTCGATCGTGCCCAAAATCGAGATTCCGTCGGAAACGGTGTTTGATTCCGATCGGCTGATTCGCTTTTACCGCTTCTTCATTCGGGTTTTCATCGCACCGTTCTACAACCTGATTTTTGGACCTGCGGCGGACAACTATCTCATTGCCAAAGTGGCAAAAGGCGCTCAGGGGCACAACCGCATGGGTTGTAAATTGGTGGACGTGACCGAGGGGCCGATTCTGGTGGAAGGTTACCGCTATCCGCCCCTGCCCAAAGAGGTGAATCAGGAGATTATTGATCAGGCCAACAACGCCATTGGAAAGCGTTCGAAGGAGATCCTGGTCAAAACCCGGACCGGGATTTCCCAATTTGCCTGGGGTGGATCCGACTTGACGGCTGTGGTACACGATGTTGCCGATGAATTGCAGGGGGATGAGCTGGTGCACACCTCCTACTTCAACCATCCGTTTGTCGGGGAAGCGCTTTCGCTTCACGCGAGGGATTCGAGGGTGGAGGTTGAGCCTTTTGCCATAGAAAAAGTGGTGGAAGAGAAACTGACCTGGAAGCAACGCTTCGGCAAAGTCTTCAAAGGTATTGGCTGGGTCAGCCTCGGGTTTGGATTGGCGACGGTTTGTGTGATCGAAGCCATTGTTCAGAATTCGAATCGACCCGTCTACCTACTCAGCGCCCTCCTGTCGGGAATTGGGATCGGGGTCCTCGTCACGTCGTTTCGCAAACGGGCGATTCCGCCTCCCCGGTGGTCGATCATTGCGGGCCGGGCCGCGGGGCTTTTCATGATTTTCATCGCGGTATTCTACGGAGTCATCCGCCACCTTTTTCCGGATGTGTCCCTGGTGGCGCCCGTCGTGGATAACTTTCTGGACAGCGAGTCGCCCATGGCTCATCCCGGATTGTTGTTCAGCATTTTCATCAGCTTGTCGGCCACGTTCTTCGCGGTGGGACTCTCCTACTTTCGAAGCAATCCCCAGTGGTCCAAATCTGCGGGGCTCATCGCGTTTGCCCTGGTGGTGGCGAGCGTTTGGATGGCGGATTCAGCGACCGGCACGGATTGGGGACCAACGGTTACCTCGGCTGCGATCGTTTCCATTCTCTTCGGCTTCTACAAGGCCTTTTCACCGCTCAAACATGCGGAGGACGTGTTTTGCCCATTCGAGGTTAGAAAAGCAGCCTCCATCGACAAAGAACTTTTCCTGGATGTCGAACCGGAACCGCAGACCTGGCTGGCGGCACTCAAGAACGATATTCGCAGCAATTTGGGCAAACAAGAAGGTGTGAAGTCGTACGCCCTGCCTCTCCTTGATACTGAGAATCGCATGGCAACGGTGACGGCCTGGCTCCTGATCGGGGGCGTTCTCTCGATGCTGCTGGGAATCTTCACGAGCGGATTTTTCCTGATGCTGGCCGGCATTGTCGCAATCCCCATCGCATGGCTCCTGTCGTTTCGCCCGGCGCTGAAGGCGACTCGAGGAGCGCTGAAGGGCGGGCTGGCGCTCCTCAATCTCAACCTCATGTCCTTTGCCTTTATCACGGGCATCGTGTCACTGTTTACCTGGTTCATTTACGACGAGTTCATTCGCATCCTGCCAGCGGAGAACTACTCCAATGTGGTCAGCTACACTTCTCCGAACGATGGGAAGCCGCGGTTGGCCGTCACCGAGCCAGGAAGGATTCTGCTGTGGAATCCTGAGACTCGAAACCAGATTGGCTCTGTTCTCGAAGGGTCGGGAAGGTACTTTGGCGAGTTCATTGAGATAAGCCCGGATCACAAGTCCCTTGCCTGGGTTGATTATTCGTCGATCGAGATTTGGGATTTGGAGACGGAGACCGTTCGCGCGAAGCTGGAAGTGCCGACCGATGGCGAAGTTTCATGCGTTGCCTTTCGAGGGGATGGCGGAATGCTGGCAACCGGAGGGATGGACGGAAACCTGATGCTCTGGAATGCCGAAACGGGGAAGAAGATTGCCGGTCCTTTTCGTCTGCGGAAACCCATTCGCTCGATGGACTTCCACCCCACCCAACACCGGCTTGCGCTTGGGCTCGATGGGGGATCGATCGCGATTTGGGATACGGAATCGAGAGTTCAGATTGCGTCCGGCCCGATTCACTCCGGCGACGTCACCCATCTGGAATACTGGAACGAGAAAATCCTGAGTCTTGGTCGGAAAGGAAGTCTCAAGTACTCCGAACGGTTGGTTGATGGATCCCGCACGCTGGTCGATCGCGATCTTCCTCCCGAGTTGAAAGGGAAAAGCGAAGAGTTTTCGGCAACCATGCTGACAGCGTTCCCGGAAGCCAGGACTCTGGCGGTTGGTTTTACGGACAAAGAAGGCCATCCGTTTTTGCAGGTCCTTTCTTCAAGTACGAAAGGCGAATGGCTGAAGCTTGCGTTAGGGCATACGCTCACCAGCCTCGGTCTTTTTCCCGGCAGCGACGAATTGTTCGTCCGAAGCTACGGAAGTGAGGTTCAACTTTGGAATCGATCGGACGGCAAAATGGTCGGGACGCTTGGCATGACCTTCTCGGCTGTCGATGTCGTGGCGTTGAGTCCTGACGGAGCCACTCTCGTTATCGGTTTTGGAGACGGGACCGTAAGGTTCCAGAGTGTGGAGACGGGGGAAGAACAGGGTCGTGTCCAAGGAATCATGTCCTCGACTCTCAATTCCGGTGAAGGAATCATTCCGATCTTCCAGGATGGTGCCATCGGGATGTGGAGTGCCGATACCGGCAACAAACTGAGCATCAGCATCCCAAATGAGGATGGCCGGCGAGTCTTTGCGTTAACGATGGTTCCGCCCGGTGGCATCTTTGCGACTTCGACGGGCGAGACCAGCGCCGTCTCGCTTTGGAGCGTTCGCACCGGAAAGGAGCTTCACAAGATCAGCGGATTTGAGGAATGGGTGATGACCGGAGCCTTCAACCCAGAGGGAACCATCCTGGCCATTGGGTTGGATGGCGGAACGGCGAGCTTGTGGGATGTCGCCACAGGGGAGAAACTCAGAGACTTGGATCCTGACTCCAGCTATTCGGACAAAATGGTATTCAGTCCTGATGGGGCGATCCTCGCGGTCACCACGCAGGATAATGAGGTGAGGCTATTTAACGGCGCCACCGGTGAAAGTCTCGCGCGCGGTCGATTGAGCGGGCACCACGAATCCTACGTGAATGCCCTGAAATTCAGTCCCGACAGTCAAACGCTCGCGACGGGTTCCTATGACAACACCGCGAAGTTGTGGAGCGTCGCGACTGGTGAGGAATTGAGAACGTTGAGTGGGCATTCTGATTGGGTCAAGGATGTTGCTTTTGGTTCGGATGGCAAAATCGTCGTAACTTGCGCGGACGACGGCCTGGTGAAGCTCTGGGATGTGGAAAGCGGAAACTTGATTCGAACGATCCATCAATTTCAGTTTGTGCCCACTCCGCCGGAGGAAAGTACATTTCAGTAACTGAACCCGCGCGGAATTCTCATTGGGAAGCTTGAGCCTTCAACATCGCGTCCGTTTCGGAAATTTTGAACCGGGTGGAAACGACTGAGTGTTTTTCCGGGCCTTCGGCATACTTGATATAGGTCGTCGCAACGATGGTCCCGTCCGGCAATAACTCGACGCCGGGATAGCCGCAGTCGCTCCT
This sequence comes from uncultured bacterium, assembly GCA_963977015.1. Classification (GTDB taxonomy): domain Bacteria; phylum Verrucomicrobiota; class Verrucomicrobiia; order Verrucomicrobiales; family DEV007; genus JBCDHN01. Next base: position 48,467 of record CAXBMO010000012.1, read on the forward strand.
CCGCTCGGCGTGGCTATGAAGCAGCTTGATGCGATATTCGCCCGGCTTGCCGGATTTGATGTCCTCATACGTTCCGACCCAGGCCACAAAATGTCCCCATGTCGGACTGTTCAGGGCTTGATCGCGGAAGGCGAAAACCCAGCGGCCATCCGCCAACTGCGTCCCGATGTGACGATCGCCCGTGAGTCCCCACGGCGTGTCGACCGGCGTGCTCCAGGTCTTACCTTCGTCGGTTGAAAACATCATCAGGCTTCGGCCCTTGTGGGTATTTTCCCGCATCAGGCAGCAAAGCTCATTTCCATCCGGAGCGCGGAAGACGAACGGTTCGCAGGGATTCTTCCCTTCCACTGAAGCGACAATCTCCGGTTCCGACCACGTTAAGCCGCCATCAGCCGTAATCGTCTGGAGGACGTTGAGCGGTGTCCGGTCTTTCCCGTCGGGACCACGATGGTAGAGCCCGAGATAGCGACCATCCTTCAGTTTCACCACGCTGCTGAACGTCATGACGCAGGGGAAATTCAGGGGCGGCATCTCTTTCCAGGTCTTGCCGTCATCTTCGCTCATGATGCTCGGCATCCCCGGCCCACCTCGGGTTCCCAGCGCGGCGGAAAACACCCAAAGCCGGGCTTTGCCCTCCGGATCGACCATTCGATAAATGCTCGGGCAGTTTTGGTGTGTTTGGTAACCGGGTGGAAGTTGATCATCCAATCGTGACCACGTCAGGCCACCATCGCTGCTCTTCGCCATCGGCCCTGCCGCGCCACCGTGATTGATGCACCAAACCGCAAACAGGGTGGTCTTGTCCGGCATCAGCAGCGTGGTCGGGTGACCTTGGTAAACCTTCTCGGTTCCGGAACTGATGATGACGTGTCGATCCGGTTGATCCGAGAGATCGAGAATCGGGAGATCAGGTGCTTCCTCCGCACAGAGGGATGCGGAAACGATGAGGGAAAGGAGGATGGGGGCTTTTTTCATGAGTGAAGAGAGATGAATGATGACGACAAAACGCGTTCTTTGCGAGCGGGCGATAATCGATTGCCAGTGGTAAATGTTTACCACACTAACGCGCCATCGCTTCTTTCAGAACAACCGCTCGGCCGTCGATCCGAAACTCGGCCACGCGAATGCCATTTCGCAAGGGACGCAATCCAACCCGACCGATGGCACGATCTGGATCGTCGGTGAGCGAGGCGATCAGCTGATCATTGACGGTGATGCGAAGCCGATTCCCTTTTCGGCGCAATTGAAAAGGGAAGGGGGTTTCCTCCCGGATCACGTCGGCGTTGCGGCGAAAGAACCGGACCGATCCCAGGGTCTCGCCTTCCAAAAAAAAGCGGCCTTCCCGGCCATCGAAACCAAAGCGGTCGCCCCCGAACTCCAGAGAGGCCGCCGTTCCTCCCAGACGATCCAGCGAGATCACTCCGCCAATCTCAACGTCGCCTTTTCCGATGACTTCATCGGCGTAGACGACAATCCGGGCGGAATCACCTTTGAGGTAACGGATTCCTTTGCCGCGCTGCATCTCGCGGGCAATCTCGCGATAGTGAGTCGGTTCGTGGCCTTGAAAGCGGCGAAACAGCTTCGCGAAATACTGACTGGAGTTGAATCCACATTCAAAGGCGATTTCGGTGATCGAGCGATCCGTGTCGCGAAGCAATTGGCGGCTCCGGCGGATCCGCAGCCGGTTGAGATAAGTGCTGGGACTTTCCCCGGTGATTTGCCGGCAGATCACTCCAAATCGCGAACGTCGGAGTCCGACTTCGCCGGCTAGTTCCGTGAGCGTCCAGTCTTCATGCGCGCGCGATTCGAGCTCCGACAGGAACCCGGCGACCCGATGTTCGGTGACCGACGAAGCGACGTTCGTGGGTTTCGATTGACGTTTGCTAAGCGCGGCGCAAATCGACGTCAGCAGGTGAACCGCGCAGGCCTGACACTCGAGTTGGGAAAGCGGGCTTTCGTCCTTTGCTTTCGAGATGGTTTTCGAGAAAAGCGCTCCCAACTCCGCGTTGGTGGAAAGGACAGGCGACGCTGAATCGAGAAGGGTTTTTCGCAGCAACGTCGCCTGCTCGGGGCGAAACGGAGAACCCACTTCCAGAGAAATCCCGCGAGCTTTGTTCCCGGCCTTCCATTCGAGCTCGACGCTTTCGACGTGGATCGAGACTTGTTCGGACGATTCGATTCCGCTGAAGACCTGACCGGGCCTGACAAGAAGCACGTCTCCCTCACGAAGCTCAAACTTTTCCCCGTCGATCGACCACCGCGTTCGGCCTTTTGCGAGCCGCAAAAACGTCAGTCTCTCTACCCGATACGGTTCCGGACCGCGGTTTCGGGTGCTGACCGAGTAGGCGTGAACTCGTATCTCCATGTTTGGTAAACATTTACCAGTGGTTTCCTGTAAAAGCCAGATCGTCTTGGCTCGGCAATTCTTGGCCCTTCCATGAATGCCTCGCCAACTCACTCAGAACCCCTCACCGGAATCATCGCCGCGACGTTCACGCCGTTTGATGACCAGGGAGAGCTGAACCTGGATTTGATCCCGAAATTGACGGACCACCTGATCTCGAACGGAGTCTCCGGGATCTACATTTGCGGGAGCACGGGGGAAGGGCCGTCCCTGACAATCGCTGAGCGCAAGGCTGTCACCGAAGCCTATCTTCGTTCGGCGAAGGGAAGGCTGCGAACCGTCGTTCATGTCGGGCACACCTGTTTGCAGGACGCGATGGGGTTGGGACAGCATGCGGAGAAATTCGGCGCGACTGCGATCTCCGCGATTGCGCCGTATTACTTCAAACCGGAAGACAGTCAGACCTTGGTCGCCTTTCTCAAGGAAGTGGCGGAATCCGCGTCGTCGCTTCCCTTCTACTACTACCACATGCCCGGGCTGACCGGGCTGGCGATTGATCCGGTGGAGTTCCTGGAGCGCGGGGAGAATGCGATTCCGAATCTGCGGGGGATGAAGTTCACCGACGCCGATCTCAGCAAATTCAGTGCGTGTCAGGCGATGAGTGACGGGAGGTTCGACCTGGTGTTCGGGAGAGATGAAATGTTGTTCCCCAGTTTGGCGGCGGGCGCGCGCGGAGCGGTCGGAAGCACCTACAATCTGGCGCCCGCGCTTTATCGCGGGATCGTTCGGGCGTTTGAAGACGGCGATTGGGAAAATGCCCGGCAGCTTCAACGAAAATCGGTCGCCATGATTCGGGCGATTCTCCGATTTGGCGGTGAGGCTGCGATCAAGTATCCCATGAAGCGGTTGGGACTGGATTGTGGCCCGCGAAGGCTTCCGATGACGCAATTGAGTTCGGATCAGGAGCGAGCGATTGATCTTGCCTTGGACGAGTTGGGTTTCGACACTTGGGCCGTGAATTCCGCCCCCGCAACGAACGCATGAAGAAGCTGATGCCGGTGGCATGGATCCTGGTGCTTCTCGCGTTCAGCGCGCGAGCGGAACATCCATTGGAGTGGTCTGCCTTGCCGGAGATTCCATCGGAGCTGGGCGTGGCGGGGCCATTCAGTGGAGTGCAGGGTGATCAGCTGCTGGTGGCCGGCGGAGCGAATTTTCCGGAGCCCGTCTGGGAGAATGGGAAAGTCTGGCACGACACGATTTACGCGTTGGCGCTTGGCGACGAGAGCGCGGTTTGGAGAAGGGTGGGGAAGCTTCCCCGGCCGCTTGCTTATGGTGCGTGCGTCAGTGTTCCGGAAGGGGTGATCTGCATCGGTGGGAATGACGCGGAACAGGTCTCTGCCGAGGTGTTTCTGCTGAGCCTGGACGGTGAAGCGGCGAAGGTAACCGAACTGCCGTCTCTTCCTCAATCGCTCTGCTTCGGAGCCGCGGCGCGGTTGGGAAACGTGATCTATGTTGCCGGTGGAACGACAGATTTCGGGCTCGAGACGGCGCAGAACAACCTGTGGCGGTTGGATTGGTCGATGCGGGGAGACGCGGACGCGTTCGGGTGGGAAAGTTTGGAATCCTGGCCCGGCCCGGCCCGTGCGTTCAACTCCCTGGTGGCGCAAAACAATGGCCGTGCGGACTGCCTGTATCTGCTGGGAGGCCGTCACCTCGACGAATCGGGCGAAACCCGGTTTCTCGACGACGTTTACGAGTTCAACCCATTGCGGGCAGATCAACCCTGGCGGACGCGGGCGAGTCTTCCCCGTCCCCAGGCGGCGGGAACGGCCGTCGCGATTGGGCAGAGTCACCTCTTCACGCTAGGAGGCGCGGATGGAGCGTTGTTCGCTCAATCGGACGAATTGAAGGACGAGCATCCTGGTTTCCCGAGAACGAGCTTTGCCTATCACACGATCACCGATACCTGGATTGAAGCGGGGGAGATGCCGCAGAATCAGGTGACGACTCATGCGGTGCAATGGGGCGATCGCGTCGTCCTCGCGAGTGGCGAGATTCGTCCCCGGGTCCGGACCAGGGCCGTCTGGTTGATTGAACCACGAAAGGCGACCGCCACGTTTGCCGCGGGAAATTGGGTCGCGATCGTCCTTTATCTCGGCGGGGTCATGGGAATCGGGGTTTTCTTTTCGCGGCGAAACAAGGACACGAACGACTTCTTTCGTGGTGGTCAGCGGATTCCGGCCTGGGTCGCGGGGCTGAGCATTTTCGCCACGCTGCTCAGCTCGATCACGTTCATCGCCTTGCCGGCTCGGGCGTTTGCAACGGACTGGGTTTATGTCTTGATCAACGCGGGCATTCTGATTTGCGCTCCGCTCGTGGTGTTCCGGATCATTCCCTTTTTCCGGGAGATCAACGCGACCTCGGCCTATGAGTATCTGGAACGCCGCTTCAACCTGGCGATCCGGCTGTTTGCCAGCGCGTCCTTCGTCCTGTTTCAGATCGGGCGAATGGCGATCGTGATGTATCTCCCGGCGCTGGCGTTGGCCGCGATCACGCCGCTTTCCCTCGAAGGCTGCATTTTGGTCATGGGAATTCTCAGCATCGCCTACTGCACCTTGGGCGGCTTGGAGGCGGTGGTTTGGACCGACGCGGTTCAGGCGATTGTCCTGATTGGGGGAGCGTTGCTCAGTTTTGGCATCATGGTGTCGGGGCTCGATGGCGGATGGGGCGAGCTGAGAGCGGTTGCGATGGAGGATCAGAAGTTGCGATGGGCTGACTTCGACTGGAGCACGACGTCCTACATGACGAGCGCGTTTTGGGTGATCGTCCTGGGCGGGTTGGGCAGTTCGATCATTCCCTACAGTTCCGATCAGGCCGTCGTTCAGCGCTACGTTTCGACTCCCACTCAGGAGAAAGCCCAGTCTGCGGTTTGGCTCAACGCGGCGATGTCAGGCTTTGCGACGATCCTGTTCTTCGCCCTGGGAACCGCGCTTTACGCCTTCTACAAATCGCGTCCCGAAGCGATCGACCCGACCTTCAAGACCGATTCCATCTTTCCCCTTTTCATTTCCCGGGAACTGCCGGTCGGCATCGCCGGAATTGTCATCGCCGCCGTTTTCGCCGCAGCCCAATCCACGATTTCGACGAGCATGAACAGCACCTCGACCGCGATCGTGACCGATTTTTTCCGGCGATTTGGCTGGAAGGGAACCGAAAAAGCCTACCTGAAGCTGGCTCGCATTCTCACGGTGGTTCTCGGCGGATTTGGGACGCTGTTTGCCCTGATTTTGGCGTGGGGAGATATCGAATCCGCCTGGAAGACCTTTTTGACAATCATCGGGTTCGTGATGGGGCCGTTGTGTGGGATTTTCCTGCTCGGCATGTTCACGAAGCGCGGAAACGCGAAAGGGGCGATCCTTGGGGCCGCCCTCGGCGTGGGGATCCTGATCTGGGCCCGCTATTTCACGCCAATGAGCGGGTTGCTCTATGCGCCCCTGGGAATTGCGACCGCTTTTGCCGGTGGAATTATCGGAAGTATGGCTCTGCGAGACCGGCAATCAGCCTGAAATCGTGATTCGATGATTGGTCGATAAGCTAGGGTTGCCATCGAGCGTCGCCAAGCGTAAACAGTCGCGATGTCCGAACCGGAAACTCCCGAAAAACCGCGAATCAACCCCTGGTCGATCTGGCTCATTGTGGGCGTGATGCTGGGTGGTGTATTGGTGGCTTACAACTACAGCCTTCGCCAGAATGCGGAAGCGCAGGACCCGCGTCCCCCCTATCTCAACAAGCTGGAGGAGGATATTGAGGCGGTGAACCGCGATGGCAATCGGGCGCGACTCAGCTCCCTGAAGGGAAAGGTTTACGTGGCGAGTTATTTGTTCACCACTTGCCCGATGGGATGCAGCGGAATTGCCGAAAAGTTGACCGTAATTCACGAAGAGTTTGGGGCCGATCCACGGTTTCAGTTGGTTTCGTTCAGTGTGGATCCGGAAGGCGATACCCCGGAGATGACGGATGAATTTTTGAATCGGCTCGACGTGGGAATCGATGATTGGTGGTATCTGACGGGCGAAAAGGAGGCGATTCAGCAATACATGCTCGAGTTTTTCCAGCTCAACCCGACCAAGCCGGTCGATAATCCCGCGATCAAGTTTGTTCACGACATGCGAGTGGTCCTCATCGATGGCAAGGCCAACATTCGCGGCTATTACCAGCTTCTCCATCCGCAGCCTGAATTTGCCGAGCAAAATTTCGAACGATTGAAGGCTGACATCCGCTATATCCTGGACAACGAAACCGCACCTCTTGCTTCGAACGAATGACGACCGCTGATCTTCCCGCTCTCAACGCGATTCTCAACGCCACATCAACCGTGCTTCTGATTGCCGGTTTGATCTGCATCAAGAACGGAAAACGGAAAGCTCACGGGGGCCTCATGATTTCCGCCTTGGTGGTCTCAACGGTGTTTTTGGCGAGCTACGTGATCCACAAGGTGTATCACAGCACGCGCCCTTCCGACCACATGGAGCCGTTGGTGCGCGGGATTTACCTGACGATTCTGATTCCCCACATCATCCTGGCCATCGTGAACCTGCCGATGATTATTTCGACGGTGATTCCTGCGATCCGCCAGAATTTCGAGCTTCACAAGCGCCGGGCGCGACGGACCTATCCGATTTGGCTCTTCGTGTCGGTAACCGGCGTGCTGGTCTACCTGTTCCAGTATGTCTGGTTTCCGCCGGGTTAGAGGGTTAGAGTAGACACACAGCGATTCACCCATTATTTTGGAGCATGGATACGACGATCTCGATCCCATCTGAAATGGAAGCCGACTTGGCCGCAGAAGCGGAAAAGAATGGCCTTGATCTTGCGTCGTTTGTTCAAAATGTTCTAAAATCTCGAATTCAGCCTTCAACATCCGCGCCCTCGATTTCCAGCGCAGAAGAAAAATTGTTGCAGGAGGTCGATATTGGATTTTCTGAGGCTCAGATGGAACGTTTTGTTGGTCTTCTCGAAAAGCGGCAGGATGACGCCATTTCTGGCGACGAAGAGGAAGAGTTGATCCGAACGACCAGAGAGTTGGAACGCCTGAACGTAAAGAGGGTGAGAGCCATGAGTCAGTTGGCGAAATTGAGGGGGGTCGATTTAGAAACGGTGAGGAAACAATTGGGGATTGAACCGCCCGATGTCCTCTAGCAGGGCCAGCGCCGCGGTGAAACGGCAGGTAGTTGAGCGGGCGCGGGGATGTTGCGAGTATTGCCTGACGCTTCGGTCGTTTTCAGCCAGCCCATTTGCTGTAGAGCATATCATTCCAGAGGTTAAAGGAGGAACGACCGTCGTGGAAAACCTCTGCCTCGCATGTGCTGGCTGCAATGGCCACAAACATGCCGCAACGACGGGATGGGATCTGGTGACGGAAAAGCTTCAACCTTTGTTTCACCCCAGACAAGATAGTTGGGCCAATCACTTTGCCTGGAATTTGGGAAAGTCCATGATTGTCGGGCTTAGCCCTAAAGGTAGAGCCACCGTAAACCGGCTACGCTTGAATCGCCAAGAATTGTCAAACCTTCGAGAAGTGTTGGCCAGAGACGGACTGCATCCCCCGGATTACCCGTATGCTGGGAATCCGTAGCGATGGTGCCACAAAATTTGCGCGGCTTCATCTCACCCTTTCTTGAGGCCGGGGCGGGGAGGCAATTCCTGGAATTCTTCCTCAATGGCTGGACGGTGATCGGGGAAAGCTTGCGCCGATTCCAGAACTTTCTCGCTGAGGTGCGGATTGAGAAAGTATTTCCGCAAATTGCCCTCGAGATGGTCGAGCCGGTCCCAGGCGCCGTAGAGATCCACAAGAAGATTGGGGTCGCTGCCGATGGATTTGTGAAACATGCTCATCAGAACCCGCTCCGCATCGCGAAACGCTTTGCGCTCGATCAGGAAAGAGGCGTAACGCGTCAGAAAAAGCTGATCGCTGGTCGTTAGAATCTGGAGATTCTCGTACCGTTGTTTGAACAGGGCCGCAGCCAGGTCGGCCCTTCCAATCTCGCTGAGAACCCCTGCCAGGTTGGCGAATTCCGCGGTGGATTGATTCCACGTCAGCGCGCGTTGATACCATTCCAGAATCGCTGCGTTGTCATCGAGTTGGCTCAGCACCTCGAAAATCAGCGCTCCATCGGTGAGCGGATGCTCTTCAAAGCGATCGTGAAGCTCCTCCAGCAACTGCCAGGCGAGCTTCGGTTTTTGCGCGAGGCTGGCCGCTTTGGCGGCGAACCGCAGTTGGTCGCTCGTCATGGACTCGGGAATCGGAGGCGTCGCGGGCGAATCCGGCAAAAAGAGTTCAACCGCCCACGCCGGGGTGCGGCCGTCTCGAGCCTGACGCAGCGCTTTGGTCGCGGCGTTCCAGGTTTGCGCGGCGACGGGCGTCGTTTCCCTCGCCAACTCAAGCAGGCGGTCGCCGCTTTCGGGCGTGCCCGGCCAGGCGGCCAGAAGCTGTTGCAGGTCGGAGGATTCGATCTCGAATGCGTCGTTGGTGAGGCGAAGCCGCGTCCGTTGCAGCAGCAGCTCGAATCTCGCGGCCGGGGTGCTGGAGTGCCGCGCCTTGAGAGTCAGGATGGCGTCGGCTTCCTGCAGTTTCCCGGCTTCGGTCAAACTGGTGGCCACTGCGGAAATCGTGGACACCGGCCACTTCCGTTTCGGATCACCGATCAGTTTGGCGAGGCGCTCGGTGTCATCGGGATTGGCCTCCGCATACCAGCGGACGAGGCGTTGATCCACGTGATTGCGATTCGCGCTTTTCGAGGCGACGCGGAGTTTCTCGAGAAGGTCGATCGCGCCTGTCAGGTCGCCATTCTCCACCATCAAATCCGCCAGCATGAGGGTGTCGCTGAACCCCAGCGGACGTTCATCGGCAGCCGCGAGGGTCAGACGAATCGCGGTGTCGAGATCTCCCTGCTTTTCATGATACTGGGCGAGATAGCGGCGATAGGGCGAGCTGCCTTCGCCGGTTCCGACACCTTCTTCCACCCGGCGCCGGAGTTCGTCAACGTCGCCACTCAGGTAGAAGAGATTCGCGTAACTTCGATGAATGGAATCGTCCGTCATCGAATCGGGTCGAGCGACTCCAAACTCGTAGATTTGATCGAGAAAATCGATCGCTTCGTCATAGGCCTGCGCCTGGCGGCAGGCCCCGAGGTAGCTGCTGATCATCCGCATCTCGGTCGGATGCTCGCGAACCTGTTGACGATAAATCGGGAGCGCGTCAGGACCAAATCCCCGAACCTCGAGGCTTCGCGCCAATTCGAGCGGCTCATCTTCGCTCGTTACGTTCGCGAGATACTCTTCGATCATCTGGCGCCGGCGGGGCGGGTTCGCGGTTTCCAACTGCCAGAGGAGCTGGATCATGCGGAACTGCTGAAATTGCGCCGCGGAGTGCTCTTGCGCCGGTTGGATGAACTCGAAATCGACGATGGAGCCGGCCAACGAGGCAAGCTGATCGCGGGGAACCCGTTGCCCGGCGAGGTTGAGCAGCGTTTCCAGCTCAACCCACGTTTCGACGCCCTTGTCGCGTTCGCGCTCGCCGGTGAACTGCTTGCGACGTTGCGTCGTGTTTTGCGCGATTTCCCCCACCAGGCGCATCGCTTCTTCCGGACGATCCGTCGCCAGGGCGAGCCACATTTCCGCCTTGGTCCGCAAATCATCGATGCTGTCGGGGATGCGCTGGATTTGGCCGAGGACTTCGGAAATCACGCGTTGCTGACCATCGGCGTTGGTCTGCATGCGATACATCTCGCTGACGGTGGTGTAGAACGCGTAATAGGGAATGCGGGAACCGAGCGTGAGATCGCGAAAAGCTTTCTCCAGCCAACGTTTGCGACCCGCTTCAAAGCCAGCCTGCTCGCAGATGACGGCGAGATCCACGTTGAACATGTAGTCGGCAATTCCCTGGGTGCGGATGGCGGATTCGCCGAGTTGAAGCGCTTCGCGGAATTTGCGATCAATCCGCAATTGGTGAACAAAGGTCCGAACCTGCTGGAGCGGAAGTTCGATCAGTGACAGGGCGGCATCCAGTTCGGCATTGGAAAAGGTGAAGCTGGGTTCGCGGAGCAGGAGATAAATCGCGAGCGTCAGGTTCGCTTTGCGGACGGGTTGGGACGCGACCCAGGTTTCCAGGTTGGCAGCGCCGCCGTTTTGCAGCGCGATGAGCGGGTAGAGGAGATCCCAGCGGGTTCCGGAAACCTCGGCCTTGGGGCGAATGTGTGATTCAATCAGGGCGGTGGCTTCGTCTTGGTTCCCATGATGGTGAGCCAACCAGAGTTGTTCGGTGGGGCCGACGACGTCGGTCGTTTCTCCCAGTCGCGCGAGTTCTTCGATCGCGCGAAGGCGCAGTTCCCGGGTGTCCGTCGGATTGCGCAGAAATTCATGCTTCGGAAGGCGCAGCCACTCGGCCAGCTTCTCCAGTCGATCGTTCGGGAGAAAATCGTATTCGTCGATCGCGACGGCCAGGTCCTCCAGATCGAGTTGGCCGCTTTGACCGGCGAGGACCCGCGTTTTTCGGGCAGGGACGAAGGGAACGCTGTCAACCGGAGCGTCTGCTTTCGGGGCGAATTGCCGGGTTTCGCTCAGAACCTGGTGAAACGCGACCTTCGCCTGATCCAGGTCACCGGTTTCGAGCCGCAAAAGTCCAAGTTCGAGGACGGATTCCGCATCCCAGGGACGAACGGCGGCAATTTTTGCGAGGACGCGTTGAGCGGCGACCTGATCCCCGGCGTTGAGATAATGGCGGCTCAGTTGTTTGAGGAAGTCGGGATCCTGCCCGAATTTGCTCTCCAGGCGTCGCCTCGTGAGGTCGGCTTCTGCGACGCGCAAATCGCGTTCCAGCTTGTCGATCAAGGCCAACCAATCATCTGGCGACGTTTGGCTCTCGTCCGCGGCGATCAACTGCCGTTGGTAGTAGATCGCGGCCTTCAGGTCACTGGAACGGCTGGCCAGTTCCCCCAGTTCCTTCAGCAAGTGAGGATCCTCGTCCGCCATGTAGTAGGCGCGTTTCATCGCGACCAAGGCCTCATCGATCCGGTCGTTGGCGAGATGAACACGGGCGATTGCTTCCGGGAAAAATCGATCGAGTGGATTCTCGGCCGCCAGTTGCTCATACCGCGGAAGCATCCATTCATCCGCGAGATAATGCATCGTCGCGGTGCTCAGCTGATCTTCGAAAAGTTTTCGGCGCTGCGCGAAATCGGTCTCCGTTTCGATCATGGAGCCGAGCAATTCGAGCGCCTCGGGCACGCGCTCCAGTTCAATCAGGGTGTTGGCGTAAGGCTTCACGATCTGCCGTTTTTCGAGAACATTGGCCTCGCGAAACGTTGCTTCCCAAAGCTCGTTCAGAGCGTTCAGCCGTTCCTGCTCGCGATAGGCTTTTGCGAGGGCCTGCACGGCTTTGAGCGAGGAGTCCGGGCTCTCCACCAAATTGCGCAGCATGCGAATCGCGCGATCCTCCAGTTTTTGCTCGAGCATTCCCTGCGCCTCGCGGATCCGTGCTTCTTCCTCGCGGCTCGGGTCGATCTTGGCGATCAGGTTCAACTGGCGAATGATGAGCTGCTGATTGTTGGTGCGCTCCCCGAGATCGAGAAGCAGCTCCTCGTATTCCAGCACCGGGTTCTCGGGATCGTGCAGCAACGGAAGCTGTTTCCAGGCATCCGCATAATCCGCCGTTTTGACGGACCACCATGCTAAGCGAAAGCGGTTCTCCGGCGATGGATCCTCATCAATCCGTTGGCGGAGCTGATGGAAAAACCGCCAGACGGACGCCATCGCTTCGCCGTCGGAAATCTTCGCCGGTTTCTCCAATCGGGTTTCGTCGGAATTGGCCCGCAACACCGTGAAAATGCGTTGATCGATCTCGATCCGTTCCTCGATCGTTTCGCTCATCTCCCAGACGCGCTCGAACTCGGCGACCGCCTCCGGAACCTTGCCGGACTCGACCAACGACTCCGCGTAGAGCTGATAGTGGCCGCGTTTCGCCAACCCGAGATCGATCGCTTCCAGAGCCGCCTTTTGCGAGGCGGAGGGCATTCGCAAATCGCGAAACGCTTCGGCCACCTGAAGCAGCCGGTCGCTTTTCTCACGATCGGTTTTCGCGCCGGCGACAAATTCATCGAGCAACTCCCGAACCTTCTGCAATCGCCCGCGTTCGTGATGAAACGAGGCGAGCTGCAATTCCGGGGTGCGGCCTTCCTCTCCCCAACCATTCTTGTGTTGATCGGTCAGGAGCCGTTCCGCGATGGCATCCAGATAATGCGTCTGGCTGAATCTCAGCATGCGTTTCAGGTCTTCTTCGACCGGTCGGTTCGCATCGAGGAATTGGGCGAGAAGTTGTTCCGCTGATTCCACTCCCTGGGTGGAGAGATGGACGCGCGCCTGGAGGAGGATGATGGTGAGCGGGGTGGGGGAGAGTGACGCAACGAGCTTAGCCAAAATTCCTTCCGCCTCTTCATAGTGATCGTTCTCCACCAGCCGGGTCGCGAGTTGCTGGCGGTATTCCATGTTCGTGGGGACCCGTTCAACGAGGCGGCGGAGCCAGACTTCTTCCAACTGGGGATTCGCAGCAAGTTGGTAAAACCTCACCATGTGCCAGAGGGATTCCTCGCTCGGGTTTTCCTGTTCCGCGGCGACTTTCCAGCGTTCACCGAGTTCGTCGGCTCGCGAAAACCGCTCGTGGACCCGCACCATCCGCATGAGGAATTCGTCGTGAAGGTAGTGTTTGAAATGAACCGTCTTCAGGGCCTCGTCGTAGATTTTGACCGCGCTCTCAAAGTCGTCCTCAAACTCATGGAGCCGGCCCACCTCTTTCATCGCGAGGATTCGGGTTTCCACTTCCCTGCTCTCAAGAAGTGGCGCAAAACTGGCGATCGCGGCCTGGGTTTGGCCCTCTTCCAGAAGGAGCGCGACAATCCGCTTTCGCAGGTCGAGGTCGGTCGGGTAAGTCTTGAGAATCTGGAGCCAATTCTCGATCGCCTCGCCCGGACGGTCGAGATTCCGCAGCAGATCCGAACGTGCCATCTCGAAATCGACCCGATCCTCGGAATTCGGGGCTATCATCGCGATCAACTGCGTGAAATGGGTGAGGGCGACCTCGTGGTTCCCCAATTGCTGGTTCACCTCCGCCAGGGCCCGAACCACGTGGGGATTGCCGGGAGATTCGGAATTGACCGTGAGGTAGGCTTCCAACGCGGCCTCCGGATTTCCCTTTTTTCGCAACAAATGGCCGTTAATCAACTTGGCGACCGTGGCATCGTCCCGTCGCGCCGCCTGATCGAAATACTGGAGCAGCAATCGCGTTTGATCGTGCTTTTCGTAGTGGTCCCAGAGCAAATCGAGCACCTTGCCATACTCCGGCTGCTGATTGAGGCTGATGATGTAGTGATTGGCGAGCCGGGTATCGCTGGCATCCCAGGTTTCTTCCGCCAATCCCGTTGCCGAAAAGAGAGCCGTCATCGCACAAACGGCGAATTGCAGACTTCGGGTCGGCAGCAGCTTTGAAATCACAAGATGGGCATCCTAGCGTGGGCAATTTGATTCGTAAAGCACTGCGATTTGAGAATCGAGCTTCGGGTTGGCGACTTGAAAACCCGCTCTCGCGACGGCGATCGTGAATCTCGAAAATTATTAAAGTAATAAATATAGTTAATAATTCTTGATTAAATGAGGCGTGGTGATAATTGTCACAATCACCGCAACTGCGGGAGTCTTTTCAGAGAACATCGAAAACGAGTCATAGATAATTGTCACAACGCTGATCGGCTAATCGTGGAGAGGGAAACGCCTCGGGATTGAGAGATTGGACGACGAAGGAAAAACGAGACGCCTCGTGACAGGTTAGTAGCCAGCCGCTGATCCGGGAAAAATTGGTTTTGTGCCCCGGACAGCGGCTGTTTCCTTTTCAAAACGCGCCAAGCGAGCCGCCGACGAACCAGAATCAGAGTTTTGCGGCGTTCGTGACGAATTGGCGGACCAATTCCGGGTCCTTGATTCCGGGGGCCGATTCCACGCCACTCGCGGTGTCGACCGCATGAGGCGATACCGCACGGACCGCATCCGCCACGTTCTCCGGAGTAAGCCCACCGGCCAGGATCACGAGCTTTCCAGGATTCTCAGCCATCACGCGTTTGGCGACTTCCCAACGAAACGCCTTCCCGGTCCCGCCAAACTGCTTCGGATCGAACGCGTCCAGAAGCCAATGGGTTTGGGCAAACTCGGTCGGATCGTGAACCAGTTGATCGCCGCTCACGCCGATCGCTTTGATCACGGGCAGGCCGAACGCGGAAACTTCGTCGCAAAACTCCGGCGATTCCTTCCCGTGCAGCTGAAGCGCATCCAACACGCAGAGATCGACGGCCGCTTCGATTTCATCAATCGAGGCGTCGACAAACAACCCCACGCGGCAAACCTGGCCGGCCAATTCCCCGAGCCATGTCGCCGCCTCTTCCGGAGCGATGAACCGCTTTGAACGCGGCCAGAAATTCAGCCCAATCGCGTCTGCTCCGGCGTCGATGACCTCGCGCGAGTTCTCCAGGCTTCGCAACCCGCAGATTTTCACGCGGGGCGACTCGGATGGTTCAAAAAACTTCATGGACCGCAACGTCACCGTTCCAGGCAAAACCGTCAACTCAGGCAGGTTCCGGCTTTTCGATCGCAACGCGCTTGTCAGTTCGCATCGATGCCTTCAACCACGCCCACGTCAGAATTCCGGTCAGCGACACCATCGCGATGGCAACGAGCCCGCTCTTCAGATCGTTTCCGATCCAGGGCAGGGTATCGGCGACGTCCTTCTGCGTCATGGTTCGAAACGATTCGTAGGCGAAAATCCAGCCCGCGTGGAGACCGATCGCGAGCCAGAGCGAACGGGTCTTGAGCCGCGTGTAACCGAGAATCCAGCCAATGATGAAGAGCGTGGTGAATTCCGCGATGATGAAGCGGGGATCGCCGAATTGCTTGAAAATCTGGCCGAGCAACCAGAACCCGGTCGTCGATTCAACCCCATGGACACCCAGAATGAAGCGATCGGCCTGACGGAGGCGAATCCGGTGCGACTTCTCGCCTTCGTGATACTCCACCTTCCGCTTGTCGAAGGGTTGAATCAACACCAGCTTCGAGCCTTCCGGAATCGCGATCGCTTTCCCGTTGGAAACCCGTTCCGCAGAGATGTCATAGGGGACCGTGACCGCGTATTCTTCGGGCGGTTTGAGAAAGTGGACTGCGGCAAAAAACGCGGAAACGAAGAGCAAGGCACCGAGTCGGCGGGTCTTGCGCAAACTGAGGCCGAGAAGGCAGCCCCGAAAGAAGAATTCCTCGGCAAAGGCGACCACCAGCGCCGTCAGCATCCATTGGTGAAAGACCTTGAGGAGGTCCGGCGCATCGGTTTTAACCGAAAAGACATCAAAGCGCAGCAACGCCAACCCCACCACCAGCATCCACAGCGAGGCAATCGCGAACCCGAACCCGAAGTGCTTGAGCCGGTGTGGATTCTTTTTCAGCTGAAGCAGTTCTTTCGGTGAAATCTTCAACCACATGAACAGCGGAATCAGATAAACCAGGGCGCTGAGTTGAATCGCGCGGTTCCAATAGCGGGGCAAACTCGCGCGCTTCAACTCGGAGTGCAGATCCACCTTCAGGACCGGAATCGGCTTTCCCTCGAATCTCGCCTCCTCCACGGCTGTTTTTCCCCAGTCATAGAAAATCGGGGCGAGGTAGGATCCTGTCACGATGACGGCCGTCACATAGACAAGGACTTTGAAGATGTCGCTTTGGAAGAGTTTGCTCACGAACAACGAGCTTGTCGAACAAACGGTGAAGCGCGTCAAAGCGAAAAGTGGAAGTTCTTCGTCAGGATTGGCGCCCCTGTCGTCACCACAGGCGCGGCCGATTGCCGGGGCGGCCTCCTTCATGCCCGAGACCTCGAGGCTAACGAAGAACCTGGGTTTTTGATGGTCTCGCCCGGCTCAACCGCCGGTTCATGCAATTCCCTCAGGATTCCGGACGATCACTCACGCACCGTCCTGCGGCACCAGCGTCGTCAGCTCCTGCATGGTCGCCGCGATATCGCCGCTTCGCATCAGCGTTTCACCGACCAGAATCGCGTCGGAGCCCCACTCGGCCACTTGCCGGGCATCCGCGCCGTTCTTGATCCCGCTTTCGCTCACCAAGACCATGTCCGGCGGCAATTCCTGGCTCAACAACTCCGTCGCGGCCAAATCCACCTGGAACGTCTTCAAATTGCGATTGTTCACCCCAATGATGCGCGCCTCCGTCTCCAGCGCCCGCTCCATCTCCGGCAAATCATGCACCTCCATCAGCACGTCCAAATGGTGCGTGTGCGCGCAATCCAGCAGTTCCACCAGGCGGGATTGCTCCAAGGCCGCCACAATCAGCAGAACGGCATCGGCCCCGGCCACCACCGCCTCATAAATCTGGCATTCGTCGATGATGAAATCCTTCCGCAACACCGGAATCGACACCGCTTCGCGAATCTGGGTCAAATAGCTCAGGTGTCCCTGAAAATACTGTTCATCCGTCAGCACTGAAATCGCGCTCGCCCCTGCCGCCTCATACTCCGTCGCAATGTTCACCGGATCAAAATCTTCACAAATCACTCCGGCTGAGGGAGATGCCTTCTTCACTTCCGCGATCACGGATAGTTCCTCGCGGTTGGTCGCCAAGGCATCAAACAACGACCGAAATTCATTTCGCTCCAGCGCAGCCAGCCGCAAATGCTCCGCTTTCGGCTTCAGGCGATCCACCTCCTCGCGCTTCGTTTCCAGGATTTGCTTCAACTTATCGTTCATCGAGGTCCGCACTAAACGCCGAAATCTTGAAACTGAAACCACTTTCCACTTGCAGAACGCGCTCCTCCGTCAGATAATCCCCGCCCGGCAAACGCCGGACTACCACAAAGCGGGTGTAGCTCAGTGGTAGAGCACTTCCTTGCCAAGGAAGATGTCGTGAGTTCGAATCTCATCACCCGCTCTTTTTTCTTCTCAGGCAGAGGCTACACCAAAGTTTGGGGTTGTTGTTTTTCATCCGCACTCCGCAATGACTCGGAGGCGGCCCTGATCACGAACGAAGCCCAGTCGAGAACGGCTAACGGCTGCGTTTTTTGTCCGGGTTCTTGTTCCGATGGTTGTTCGACGACCTTCAACCGGTTTTCGAGGGGGCTAAGATTTGGCCACGCCAACTCAGTTTCCCGGTTTGCACCGGTATGTTGACATATTATCAACATGCTGGAGCGAATCGAACTGTTTTTGAAGCCCAGGCGCTTGCCGGAAGTGGAGGCCTTGTCTTGATTTCGCGGAGTACGGCTCCGCGGCACCATGATCGACCGCAAACACCTCCTCACCGACCTCCGCATCCCGTTGCTCTGAAGCTCCGGACCTAGGCAAACACCTTCGGGCGCAATATGTCGCGGCGAAAAAGGCCAAACGCACCGGTCACGCCCACGAAACTTGGCGAGGGGACGCACTGACGCAGAACACGGTTAGAGGCAAGTCGCAGCCTTTTCTGAACACAGGAGGTGACACTAATCTTGTGTGTGTGAAACGGACGTCCTGGAATGTCGTTCCCATTGGCCCAAGCTATTCGGAATCAGCTTCTCGAAAGTGACCTGCCACCACGATGAAATGAGGGCGGTCAGAAACAAGTGGTGGATTGAGACCCCGATTCCTAGAAAGTGGAATCGACTCCACTCGCCCCCCCAAATGCTGAAGATGGAGCGGTAGTATTGTGAAATTTTGCAGGCAGGTCTCTCAATCAGCTAATAGCCACTGCAATCGAAAGCGAGCCTGGAGTGTCTGCAGCAGGAGATGACTATGGGCTTCGATACTCGGGCAGCAAATCTACCTCGGTGATTCGCGGACTGCTATGGTTCGTTGGAAGCTGATTAGGATGAGAGGGTCGAATTGGCCAGGAAATACGCCCCAGAACAATTCGCCCGGCTCATGCAAACTATTTTTATATTGTATGATAATCAGTATAAATTAGAGTTCATCTATGATTAAGAAAATCACCGATTCGGATTCAGCTCTCGAAGACTGGTTTTCGTTTCGAAACTTAGTTGGCACGATCCTCGCTGCTGCCTGTATTTTCGCTGGCTACGGTTGGCTCATGCACCGGTTCTTTGAAAATCCGGGTGCTGTGGGCGATGCTTTCGGTGCTTTGAATGCGTTCGTCGCGTTTCTGGCGTTTGCTGGCTTGGTCATTACCTTGACACTCCAGCGCCGCGATCTCCACCTTCAGAAACAGAGCCTCGACGAACAAATCGCTGAGTCCCGAAAATCAGCTCAAGCACTTGAGAACCAAGTTCGCATCACTGCATTGTCCGCTCAGCTCAACAGTCTTCCTGAGTTGATCGCTGACAAGAATCGCGTGATCGGCACCATCTATTCGCACTTCCAGCTCAAATTCACTGACAAAAGTTCAAGAATCGGACGCCAACTAAAGAACGATTTCCCTGTTAATGTTACCTCCCGCCAAGTCAGAGAATTCAACACTCTCTTTACTGAGTTAGCCAAAACCCACACCGGACTTGAACACGATCTGGCTAAAGAGGCATCCGAAAACCTTGTGGCTTTGAAGAAGTTGAGAACTGAACTCAGCCTTCTTTACCAGCAAATAAAATTGCTTACCCAGTAAACCATGGCCACAGAACTCCTCGCGACATTTTCTGGCCTCGTCATCACCGACTCGGCGGTTCCGCTCTCTCCTGCTTTCCGAGCCCAACCAGACACGGAAACATTTTCGAGTGTTCTTCACCTCTATTCCCCACCACCCCATATTCCTTCTCCAGCCGCTTCACCTCCCGTTCAAACGCCTTGACCAGGTGGGCGTTCTTCCCGATCTCCTCGAGCTCCCGGTTCGCCGCGAACAGCAAGTCCTAGCGCCGTTTCACGCTTTCTGGAGCATCAAGCCACACCTTCACCAACTTTTCCTCCGTCTGGAGAAGCCGCGGCCGTCCTGTCGGCTTAGAACCTTTTACGGCCCCATTCTTTTCCGCAGCCGGCAGTTCGACGATTTGATCGCGCTTGTTACCGCTGGTCTTAGTGAGTTGATCGAGGTTTCCCGTCAGTTTCATGGCTTCTTTTAGGAGGTAGGTTGTTTGCTCAGCCCCAAGTGCTCGAAGATCGCCTCAGATTGCTCGATCAGATCCCGCATCTGATAGGCTTGGAGCTTGCCTTCTGGGCTTTTTCGTGCACCGATTCAGGCACGTTGATCACTTCCTGGATGTAGGCGGATTTGCGGATCAGAAAGAACGGGTAGTCCGGAAATTCGTCAGCGAAAACTGACCGCAATTCCGCGGTTCGTTCTGCCCCTTCCTCCATGTTCCCCACAATGACGATCTTGGAATTGTGCTTCTCCAACTGGCGGATGGCGCGTTTGGCCCGTTTCACCTCCTCGATACCGTAAATGCACGGAATCAAGACCCAGTCGGCTTTCTCGACCGCGTCGATCACGACCGGCTCGTCAATCCCTGCTTTCCAATCAAAGACCACTCCGACGTTCTTGGGAATTTCCGGCAGCTTGGCTTCATTGCGCGTTTTCCAGACGCGGTTTTCCGCAAAGAACTCATCGACCGAGCTGTCGATGTCGTTGGTGATGACTCACAGCCCGAACTGATACGCGAGCGCGTGCGAAAGAGTTGATCGCTTCTTCGTGGCTCAATTTGGATTGGGCTGCGCGCCGTTTGGCTTCTTCCACAGTGCTTTTGGCTTCGTCCCATTCGGCTTCGCCAGAGCGGTGCTTTCGCCTTTCCTGTAATTCGACCTGTTCGCGCACGAAGCGCTGCAGAGCCGCTCCATTCTCGGGGAATCTCCGTCGCAGACGACCTCTCACGATTAGCTGTTTATCTGGGAGACGAAGCAACAAAGGGCTACTTGTCACCCATCGGAGCCGGAACCTCTGACACCACCACATCCGTGTCCGGAGCTTCACCGGAATAAAACGAGACGTAGTGGATATCCCCGATCACGGTGGCGTTGGCGTTGCCTGAATCCCATGCGATCGGACTGCCGATGGCGATGGCTTCGGATGCGGGCCAGCGGAGCGGGTGCTCGAAGGTGTCCTCCGGATCGGCGACCCGGCGGCGGAGGATTCCCCGGCCGCGCTCATAGAATTGGGGTAACCGGACAGAGCCAGATATTGCGCCGCAACACGGGCCGGGTTGGTAGCGTTCGCCAGGCAAGAGAGCAGTGATGCTTGCCAAGCTTTCATTTTCCGGCAATTCGGGTATGATCAGGGAAACTAAGTTTCGAAATCATGAGCACCTCTGCTGCCCAAATCCTCGATCAGGCCATGGCTCTGCCGGAAGAAGACCGCGAACAGATCGGTCTGACTCTGTTGCAGTCCACGTCTTCTCACGATCTCAGCCGTTCTGAACGCGACGCCATCAACGCAGTTCTGATCGACCGTGTGGACGGCCCGTTCAAGCCGATCTCGGAAACCTGGGCCGAGGACGCCAAGGCTCGATTGCGAAAACACCAGAGCAATGGCTAATCTGCCATCCCGGCACGATGCTGTTGACTCCGATGTCGACGCCATTGCTCGCTTCATTTCCGGTCAAGGCTATCCCGAAGCCGCCGAGCGTCTATGAATCGGGGATTGCGCAGCTCGACGAACTTCCGATTCGCTCCCACACCGTTCCCTTCCCCGACCGGCCGAGCCGCCGGCCTTACAGTGTTTTTTACCGGGCCGATGGCGGACAAGTCCGTATCCTTTACGTCTACCGCACCTCTCGCAATGTTCCCGAACTAATGACTGAAGACGTGCGCACTTAGAGCGGACTGCTTCAGACGGGCAATTTTCCTATCCCGTCTCCAGACCACCTTGTTTCTGCAACTGCTTCCCCGCCTTCAATTCGCGCATCATTTGGCCCGGTAAGAATCTCAGGATGCTCCACGATGAGCCGACGCATGGCAACGAAAGGCTACTGCCCCGCTTCCGGCGCCAGAACCTCCGAAACCACGACAGCCGTATCCGGAGCCTTACCGGAATAAAACGAGACGTAGTGGGTGTCCCCAATCACAGTCGCGTTTGCGTTGCCTGAATCCAAGGCGATCGGGCTGCCGATGGCGACGGCTTCGGAGGAGGGCCAACGACGCGGATGCTCGAAGATGTCCTTCGGATCGACGACGCGACGGCGGAGGATTCCCCGGCCACGTTCATAGTAATAGTTGCTCAGCAATCCGGTTTCGGAATCGAGGATCAGGCTTGGCGTGGAGGCGTTGATATCGCCGATGTTGGTTCGTTCCCGCGTCCAGGTTTGGCCGGAGTCCGTGGAGATCATCTGGAATTGGGTGGATCCGCCGCTTTCCGTCCGTCCGATGGCGAGAATGCGGCCGTCGCCGAGATAGACCGCGGCGGGCTCGGTTGGCCAGTCCGGCTTGGTCAACTCGGACTCGATCGTTTTCTGGGTCCAGGTGGTGCCGTCATCGCGACTCGTCATCACGCCCCACGAGTGAACGGCTTCCTCGCTGTAGTTTCCGGCGAACCAGAGCGCCATGAGCCCGACCTCGGGAACGGCAAAGGCGTCGGTGATCTGCATGGGCTGCACTTCCAGTTCAGGTGTCGCCACGAGTTCGAACTTCACTCCGTCCGTGGTGCGGTAGAGATCGTGGTGCTTTCCCTTTCCCCACCGGCGCACCCAGAGGAGCATCGCGCCCTTGGAGTCGAGTCCCTTTCCGACCGTGACCTCACCATAACCCGGCGTGTCGGCAATCACCGTTTCGGGGGTCCATGTTTTTCCACCGTCGGTGGAGGTGCGCGCGTAAACTGCGCGGGCGTCTTCGCCGATCGTGTGGGCTGAGCCGCGGCTGTAGGCGCAGACCAGTGTTTCGCCGATTGCCTGGATCATCGGCCACGAGTTGTAGCCGCTCACGTCCTGGACGATCTGCGGTTCGGGAGGGGCGTTCAAGGGCGTTACCTTGACCACGGCCAGGCCGGTGGGACGGGTGAAGGTATCGGCAGGAAGACCCGGCTCGCGCTGAATCCGCACCCACAGCGGCGCGTCCGGCACCACCTCGTAGTAGGATTCCAACTCGATGGTCCGGGAGTGAAGCGGTCCGGTGGGAAGCGGGGTTCGGACGGGCTTGCCAAGCGCGTAGCGCTCCGTGAACGGGGCATCGTCCACCAATTGGGACAGGTGAACCCGGTAGACATCCTCGAATTCAGGGCTGGTCGTCTGGTCCGTCGTCGTGACCACGATCTCGACCCTGACGGCGACACAATCACCGGGAAGGGCGCCCACGACTCCGGCGACCGACTGACCCGGCGTGCCACCGGAAAGCGACCACACCGGAATGTGGGTCGAGCCCTGCGACATGTTGACCAGCGAGGGCTGGCCCGTTGCGATCGACAAATCGTGCGCGGTCAGGTAGAAGGGAGTTTGCAAGGAAGGGGCGCGATCGCCGGCATCGAGGCTCGTGACGAGGGCGACAAGCAGAGCAATGGAAAAGAGGGGTTTTTGCATGGGCTGATTTCTGTTCAGCCAAGAGTGCTGCCTTGTCATCTATTCTTGTCAGTCTGAGCGGGGTTTGACTCGACTGGGAATTTGAACACTCAATCCCTCAGATCAACGTCACGACAACGCGCTGCCAATGTCTCATAGATGCTT
Organism: uncultured bacterium; assembly: GCA_963977015.1. Classification (GTDB taxonomy): domain Bacteria; phylum Verrucomicrobiota; class Verrucomicrobiia; order Verrucomicrobiales; family DEV007; genus JBCDHN01. Next base: position 71,467 of record CAXBMO010000012.1, read on the forward strand.
TCTACCTTGGTTACGGTCAGCTTCGGCGACTCATCCGCGTTCACCGCTTGCTGAACGGCATCCGAGATCCCTTTGCCGCTCACGACTCTGGGTTGTCCCAACTTCTTTTCGACGACGTTCCAACCGGGGATGGCGACAACCTTCTTTACTGAAAGGTCAGCGTGGCACTCTTTCCGGAGAAAGGTTTGAACCCATTCTGCATTCTTCTGTACTTGCCAAAGCGTTTTGGTGTCGTTCTTAAACCGAGGCCAGGAGATGCGTTCTCCGTCGTAGAAGGCTTTGATCTCAATCCCTGGTTCGTATTCAGGTTTGCTCCGCATTTTCGTCTCGATCACGGCAACGCCGGCTTCTCCAATCACAACATGATCGATGTTCGCTTTGAAACCTTCTCCTTCGATCGGTACATCGTGAAGAACATAGAATCCAGCTCGGATGCATTTCCTTAGGTCTTCAGCGACGATGCACTCTCCAATCCAACCCAGAAGGAAGTTTACGCGGTCATCAAGGAGTTTCGCGACCTTTCGAATCACAACGAATGCGACGGCGAGACAGAGGGAAGCACCACTCGCGAGAAGGAACCAGGCATTGGATTCGGGAAACAGGTAAAGAATCGTCAGCGGTAAAATGGCGAGGACAACCGTAATCATCGTGCCTCCCGCCGCTGTTTTGAGGATTGACTCCATGCACTTATCATAGTTTCGGCGAAGGGATTCACCGGGGCCGCGTAACGCCGTTTGCGTCTTGGGAGGTTGGAGGTTTTTGCCCTTTCTGCGTTTTTGGAAAAGAAAGAGAGGAACGAACAAATAAAGCCCGAAAAGGCTCAAAATGAATAAAGCCGTGATGATTGCTATATTTGGATCTGTGTTGCCTATCATCTTATTATTGAATGAACCGCTACAACGAACGCGGATAATCCGTGTAGAATGGTCTTATGACCGATTCATTTGTCTCATTCCCTTAGCAGATAGCACCGCAGTCCGGGGCTGAACTGAAGAGGTGGAGCTTGTAACAAACTCGCAACTCTGGTCGCTCAGGGGGGAGGAGGAGGTCTTTTTGAGGGAACGGGATAGGGGCTGGTATTGGATGAACAAGGGTTGGAGTTGATTGAAGGAGGCCTCAACCGTGCATTCATCTGCCTATGGGTCGTTAGGTTGCTGCGATTGCTTGCCAAGCCAAAAGGCATGTTCCCGCGTATTCCGTCAATGCGAAATCCTGACAAAGTTCTAGAAAGGAGAGGCCCAGGAAGGAAGGTAGTTTGGGGCAAGGTTCCCAAGTAGGCGTTTGATTCGTGTGTGAATAAACGTGGTGGGCAAAGTGGGGCTGAAAGTCCCAAAGTACAAAGCCCACGGCGTTCACGCCTGGGGAGGCGTCGACCGAGAAAATGCAGCCTGACAGGTCGCGAGCGAAAGAGAATTCATGAGATTGCTGGCGACCTTGCAGTCCGCGTTTGTTGATGCGATCCATACCCGGGCGTGAACGCCCGAGCTTTGCGCTGTAGGGCCTTCAGCCCATTGGCGTTGCCACTATTTTCATTGGCACTCTTTTCTCCAAGGAGATTGCGTCAGCTGCAAAACCGCTCCGCTCCAGTTGGCTGATTCAACGAAGAATGCAGTTGTGAAGGTACCGAATCACCGCATATCTGGTGGCATGAGATTAAACGGTAAAATCGCGATCGTCACCGGCGCCGGATCGGGAATCGGAAATGCGACGGTTCGGAAGTTTTTGGCGGAGGGAGCGGAGGTTTTGGCGACGGACGTCAATGAGACTGCCCTGGAGTCGCTGGTTCAGGAGTTCCACTCCATCGAGAAGCGGACTGGCGATGTGAGCAAGCCGGAAGAGGTTGAAGCGATCGTCTCGGCAGCCACGAAGAAATGGGGACGGTTGGATATCCTCGTGAATTCGGCCGGGATCACGGCCCGCAATGTGGGAGCGGACGCGAGCCTGGCGGAACGCTGGGACAAGGTCATGGAGGTGAACGTGAAAGGTTCCATGCTCATGGCCCACGCGGCGGCTCCGGCGATGAGGGAAGCGGGCGGCGGCGCGATCGTCAACCTGAGTTCGGTGATGGGGTTCACCGGTTATCCGACGGCGCTGGCATTTTCCGACGGTTTCAATCCTTACCCGAGCAGCAAGGGTGCGGTCAGCCAACTGACCCGCGACATGGGCGTTCGCCTTGCGGGGGAGGGGATTCGTGTCAACGCGGTGGCACCTGGTTTTGTTCACACCTCGCTTACGGCGAATGTTACCCAGAATCCGGAGATTCTGGAGACGCTCAACGGTCTTCACCCTGCCGGTCGTATGGGAACCGCGGAAGAAGTGGCCAACGTCATCGCGTTTCTGGCGTCGGATGAGGCTTCGTTCGTGAATGGCGCGGTCTGGTTGGTCGATGGCGGCTACTCGGCGCAGTAGGCGTCCCTCGGCCCGGTTCTGCGCGTTTGTGGAAACAAAGAATGGCCTGGCGACCGATGCGGAAAGTTGAGCTTCTCGCAAAAAAAGAAAAAAATCGCTTAACACATCTCTTTCTGGCTTCATTTCCCTGTTGAATGCCGGAAGAGTGCTCCAAAACCCCTGTCCCCAATGCTCCGATCGATTTTGATCGCGGGGAGCGGTTTGCGCGGTTGTTGCTGGAAACCCAGCCCCGCCTATTCGGGTTTGTTCTCTCTTTGACCCATGATCGACAGGCGTCGATGGACGTGACCCAGGAAGTCGGGGTGCTGCTTTGGCGAAAGTTCGACGAGTTTGAGCCGGGCACGGATTTTGGGGCGTGGGCGCTGACGATCGCGCGCTACAAGGTGATGGAATGGCGACGGGCTCAGTCGAAACTGCCCATCGTGCTGGAAGACGAAACGCTGGAGCTTCTCGCTGGGGAAGTGGAGGCGTTGAGCGTCAATCAGAATGACAGGCTCGCGGCGCTCGACGCGTGTCTTGAGCGGCTTCCCGCCAAACAGCGTCAGGTCATCGATGAACGTTATGCCGATAAAAGCACCGTGGTCCGGATTGCCGAGCGTTGGAATCGCTCGCGGGTTGCGATGCATCAGCTCCTCAAAAAGGCTCATCAGGCGCTCCGGTATTGCATTCGCGAACAACTCAGAAAGGAAAATCATCATTCTCCATCATGAAACCGGAACCTGAGTATGAAGGCATCGATTTTGATTTGCCGGAGGACGATGCGGCGATCAACGAGCGGCTGAAATCCGATCCCGAGTTTCGTCAGGAATTTGCCGAGCACTGGTTGTTGGTGGCGGCGCTGGATGAAACGCTCGGGCAACAGGACGAGGCGCCGGAGCAAAAAGCGGCCACCGTTTCCAGAAAGCCGAACGCGTCCGGAAAGGCGGCGTTGCTGCTTCATTATGGCGGATGGATGGTGGCGGCGGTTGTGATTCTGGGAATCTTCTTTTTTGGGGCGGATCCGGCTGAGGATGTCGAACCGGGAAGCGAAGTGAAGTTTACCAGTTTGGCTCAGGCCAGTTTCTTTGGTGAACTGACGCCGCCGATTGGCTCGACGCCGGAGTTGCAGCGCGACTACTCGCTCATGTCGGGCTCGGTGGAATTGTCCTTTCCGGATGGAGCGGCGACGATCGTGGAAGCGCCCGCGGTGTTTCGCGTGGAATCCGACGATCGATTGGCGCTCGATGTCGGGCGTTGTTCGGTGCATGCCCCGCCGGGAGCGGAGGGATTTCGCGTGGACACGCCGAACAGCCGGGTGGTGGACCGGGGCACACGCTTTTTTGTCAACGTTTCCGAGTCGAACGAGACGGAAGTGCAGGTCGTGGAAGGCGCGGCGGACATCTTTCCCGAAGACGAGACCGCCGGAATGGTGCACTTGAAGAATGGCTCCGCGCGGCGGGTCGGAAACAACGGGCTCGTTCCCATGGATTTTTCCGCGGACTCCTATCGCAAGCAGGTGCCGGACCGGATCGTTTCGTTTGAAGCCACAAACGGCCCGGACGGTCGGGCGCGGGTTCTCAGCAGCGTGACCGTGCAACGGGATGGGCTCATCCGACAATACGACGCCCAGAATTTGATTCCGATTGAGTTGGTCTCGTTTAACCCGGGCCGCAATTTGTCTCAGCTCCATGTGTTTGGAGATGTTCCCCTGCCGGAACGCCGGGCTTCCCTGCTGGAGGATTTGTCCTTGAATGGAGGAATCATCAATCCGGGAGCGAGCGCGTCTCCGCTGCAATCGGATTTCGACTTTCGGGAAACTCCCGGTTTCGGGATTCGGTTTTTGCGACCGGTTCGGAATGGGCCGGGACCGGACGTCGTCTTTTTCGAAGTTCAGAACCCGATGCATCCGCCGGAGGGCGATGCATTTCATGTGAGCCCCCTGGTGTGGGAGGACGGCCGGCGTAGCCTCACGATTCGCCATTATGATCTGATGATGACGTCCTCGGAAGCCCTACCCGTATCGAGCTATCATCTCTACCACTCCGAGGAGCCGATTCGTTCCGCGGCAGTTTTGGAAACCGCGAAATTTTCCGCGAAACGTTCCCCTCTGAATTCCAAGGCACTCGCGGTGGGGATTGATCTCTCCGATCTCGGTTATCGGGATGGGGAAACGGTGACGGGATTGTTTTTCCAAGACGCCGATGATGATCGCAACCATATCGATCCGATCGTTATCCGAGGATTGCCGGATTGATCAAAAACCCTTTCAGACGATGACCACGTTTTCTTATCTAGTAGCGACTTTTTCTATTCTCGGGTTGGTGCCTTTTGCCATGGCAGAGGAATCTCCATCCGGTGAGGCGATGAAGTTTTTCGAATCGAAGATCCGGCCGCTTTTGGCGGAGGCATGTTACAGCTGCCACGGTGAAGAAAAGGCCAAAGGCAGCCTGCGGGTGGATCACATCGACGCGATCCTCAAAGGCGGAGACTCGGGACCTGCCCTGACCCCCGGCGAACCGGGAAATTCGCTGCTGATCGAAGCGGTTCTTCGAACTGATCCCGATTTCGTGATGCCTCCGAAGAAGGCGGACGCGCTTTCTGACGAGCAGGTCGCGGATCTGGAAAAATGGGTCGCGATGGGAGCGCCGTGGCCGAAGGAGGAGACGTTTGCCGATGCCGAGCGCGACGAACACGGCTTCACGGAGGAAGACCGTGCCTGGTGGGCGATTCAACCGGTCACCGAGCCAGCCGTTCCGTCCGAGGCCGGGAAGGATTGGGCGCGAAACGAGATCGATCATTTTGTCGATCGGAAGCTCAGAGAAAACGGGCTCTCTCCCGCGCCGGAAGCCTCGCCGCTTGAGCTGGTCCGACGCATCTATTTCGACCTTCATGGTTTGCCGCCGTTGCCGGAACAGGCGGATGCATTTGTGGCGGCCTATGAGAAGGATCCGGAAGCCGCCATGGAGAACCTGATCGACGAGCTTCTCTCCAGCCCTCGCTATGGAGAACGCTGGGGGCAGTATTGGCTGGACGTCGTCCGATATGCGGAAAGCGACGGTTACAACCAGGATGCGTTTCGGCCGGGCGCGAAGGACTACCGCAACTATGTGATCGCCTCGTTCAACCAGGACAAGCCCTACTCGCAGTTTGTTCGCGAACAATTGGCTGGAGATCTCCTCGCGCCTGGTGATCCCGACGTGCTGATCGGCACCTCCTTTCTTCGGCAGGGGATTTACGAGTATAATCAGCACAATGTGCGGATGCATTGGGACATCATCCTGACGGACATGACCAATGTGACCGGCGAGGCATTCCTTGGGGTCAGCATCGGGTGTGCCCAGTGCCACGACCACAAGTTCGACCCCATTCTGCAAAAGGATTTCTTCGCGTTGCAGTCCTTTCTCTCCACCACGTCCTGGCCATCGGACGTCCCTCTGGCGACGCCGGAAGAAATTGCGGAGTACGAGCGCAAGCTGAAAATCTGGGAGGACGCCACCGCGGAAATCCGGGCCGGGTTGGAAGAAATGAAGGCGGAACAGCTCGAAGCCAGACGCGTGAAAGAGGTGTCAATGTATCCGGAGGACATCCAGAAGATGGTTTACAAAGCGCCGGAGGATCGAGGCCCGTTCGAAGAGCAAATGGCGATGCTGGTCGAACGCTTTTTCGACTATAACCGAACCCGAATTGACTATCAGAAGGCGTTTGAGAAGAAGCCGGAATTGTTGGAGAAATGGAAAAGCCTCAATGCGCGATTGGCGGAGTTCAAGCATCTCAAGCCCGCGCCGCTTCCCAAAGGGTTTGTCGCGACGGATGTCAGCGCAACGCCGGTGACGCCGGTGATCAAGAAGCGGGACAAGGAAATTCCGGTTGAGCCTGCGTTCTTGACGTTGCTGGGGCATCCCGCTCCGGTGATTCAGCCGACGGAGAACAACACGGGACGTCGGCTCGCGCTGGCGGATTGGATCGCTTCGGAGGACAACCCGCTCTCCACCCGGGTGGTCACCAACCGGATCTGGCAGGGGCACTTCGGTGTCGGGCTGGTCGCGACTCCGAACGATTTCGGCAATCTTGGCGAAGCGCCGAGCCATCCGGAATTGCTCGATTGGCTGACGAAACGGTTTTTGGAAAACGGTTGGAAGATGAAGGACATGCACCGGCTGATCATGATGAGTTCCACCTACCGGATGTCGGCGAGGAAGGAGCCCGGTCCCATCGCAACACAGACGGATCCGTCGAACCGCCTGCTCTGGCGTTTTCCTCCCCGCAGACTCTCTTCCGAGGAAGTGCGCGACGCCATGCTCGTGGCTTCTGGGGAAATTCGTTTCCCGAAAAACGATCGCCCGGGCTCGGTTTCGGGAACCTCTGCCGATCGAAGTATCTACGTGAAGAAGTTGCGGAACAAACCCGACCCGTTGCTCGGCAGTTTTGACGCGCCCGCGGGGTTCCAATCCGCGCCCCGCCGATCTGAGACCACGACGCCAACCCAGTCGTTGCTGCTCATCAACAACTCGTGGCCCCTGGGGCGGGCCAAGGCGTTGGCGAAATCGCTGCCATTCGATGGGGAGTCGGAGCGGAGACAGGCCATTGCGGAAGCCTATCGGCGTGCCTTGTGCCGTCAGCCAAGTGAGTCGGAAATCGACAAGGCACTGATCTTTATCGACTCTCTCGCCGCTACCCGGAGCAGCGTCAAACCGGTGCAAACGGATGAGGAAACGGGTCGTCGTCCCAACTCCGAAAAGTTTTCGGCGGTGCAGGGCGTGGACATCGGGACTCATGCGATTCGGCTTCAGCGATCGTCGCAATTCGAGCAGTTTGAATCTGCTGTGCCGCTGGAGAGAGACGACGACGCCTTCACCATTGAAGCGGTGGCGCAACTCGATACGATTTACCCGAACGGAACCGTCAACACCCTCATACACCGATGGGACGAGAACCGCTCTTCCTCGGGATGGTTTCTCTGTGTCACGAGCACCGGGTCAAGCTACCAGCCTCGAAATATTCTCTTTGTCATGAATGGCGTCGATCAGGCGGGAGCGCCAAAATATGAAGTCGTAGCCGCAGATTTGCGGGTTCCCTTGGGAAAACCAGTCTACATCGCGGCGTCCGTCAGTGCCCAAGGCAATCAGCAAGGTGAAGTCACCTTTTATCTGAAAGACTTGTCGGACCCAAAAGCGCCGATGCAGACCGCCACGGTCAAGCATTCGGTGGTCGGGAAGCTGAATGACTCCTCGTTTCCGGTCACGGTCGGAGGCCGGCGGAAAACCGGTCATCTCTGGGACGGACAAGTGTCGCGCCTGACGATTTCCAAAGGGTACCTTGCCGAGAATCAGCTCTTCCTTCACGAGCAGCCCGTCGCGCCGGAACGAATCGTCGATTGGAACTTCTCTGGTCGCATTGACGGAGGAATCCCCGTTCCGAATGCCAATTGGATTGGGCGCGAAGTCGTCAACCCGCGGCTCGATTCGATTACCGACTTTTGCCACCTGCTTTTCAATTCCAACGAGTTTCTCTACCTTTATTGAGATCGATATGAATCCTTCACGCCGAAAATTTCTCTCCACCGCCGGTGCCGGCTTCGGAACCGTGGCGCTGTCTGCGTTGATGGGCGAAAATCTCATCGCCGGTTCCACGGCCGATACCAGCGCTTCGCGGAAAATCCCCCACCACTTCGGCAAGGCGAAGAGTGTGATCTTCCTGTTCATGGAGGGAGGGCCGAGCCATCTCGATTTGTTCGATCCCAAACCGCTCCTGCGGAAGTTGGCGGGCCAGAAGCTTCCCGACAGCTTTGAAACTCCGGTTACCGCGGCGGGTGAAGTGTATTCCCCGCTCCTGTCCGACAAACGCAAATGGGCGCAGCACGGAGAAAGCGGGCTCTGGATTTCCGATTGGTTACCCAACCATTCGCGCATCGCCGACGAACTCTGTATGATCCGCTCCTGCGTCACGGACGGGATCAATCACGCGGGCGGAGTCTGTCAGATGAATACCGGCGCCGTCTTTGCAGGGCGTCCTTCCCTGGGTTCCTGGGTGTCTTACGGACTTGGCTCGGAGAGCCGGAACCTCCCTGACTTTGTCGTCCTCAAAGACAGCAACTCCATGGTCGTGAATGGCGTCAACGCCTGGGGCTCGGGATTTATTCCTTCGACCCACCAGGGCGTCCTCCTGGAATCAAACGACCCGCCCATTTCGAACCTCAACAATCCGGCCAGCGTTCCCGGGGACGTTCAAAAGCAGAAGCTGGCGTTTCTGAACGAGATGAATCGGAGCCACCAGGCAAGCCGTTCCTCCCACAGCGATCTGGAGGCCCGAATCAAGAGCTACGAACTCGCCTTCCGGATGCAGGCCAACGCCCCGGAAGCGATCGACATCGACAACGAATCCGAGGCCACCAAATCGCTCTATGGAATGGACCATGACGAAACAAGAACCTACGGTCGTCAATGTTTGCTTGCGAGGCGGCTCGTGGAGCGGGGCGTGCGCTTCATCCAGCTCTACCACGGGGCCGGCAGCAAGTGGGATGCTCACAGCGGCATCGAGGGGAATCACTCCAAACTCTGTCGCAGCATGGATCAACCGGTTGTCGGCTTGATTACCGATTTGAAACGGCGCGGACTCCTCGACGAAACGCTCGTGATTTGGGGAGGGGAATTTGGGCGGACTCCGATGAGCGAAAAAGGAAGTGGGCGAGACCACAATTCGACCGGATTCACCATGTGGATGGCCGGTGGCGGCGTCAAAGGCGGCCAGACCATCGGGGCCACCGATGAACTGGGTCTATACGCGACCGAGGACAAGCTTCACGTTCACGATCTCCACGCCACAGTCATGGCGTTGATGGGCTTGGATCACACGAAAGTGATCTATCCCCACAAAGGCCGCCCTGAGCGAATCGACCTGAATGAAGGGCATGTTCACAGTGGTATTGTGAGTGGCGTTTAGGCCGTTACCGAGAGGTTCGGGTCATTTTTCTCTTTCGCCGAAGTCGGCGTTTGCTTGGGAGAATTTCACGCGATTCCAAGCGCATTCATCTTGCGAACCTGACGCGCCACAACTGACGCGCGTTCAGCATGTTGGCGCCGTTGAGCGGCGTCACGCGGAAGGGGTGCGATCCCTGCGCTGGGACGGGGAGTAGTTGCGATTCTGCAAAACCTCCCGGATTTGAAAGTCAGATTCATGGAACAGGTTGGCCATGGGTTTACGAACGAGGCTGGAGTGCGTGCGGTTGCTCATTGGAGAGAATTAGAGCATGGATGAACCGCTTATATAATTAAGGTTAATTAAATATATTGCTAGATACTATGTTAAGCTGGGCTAATTTGAGTGTTTATAGTTGTAAATATTAATAGAGTCATATGACTGATAGAAAGCGTTTCTCTCTGCGACAGCGACTTCGGAATCTTAAGAGCCGTCTGAAGGATGGTTCGGAGGAAGATCGCGTAAGGTTTGAACCCTTGGAGCCGCGGCTGTTGTTCTCCGCTTCTCCAGTTCCAACCGAAGTAGAGCCGGAACCTTCGCAAGAACCGCCTGCAGTTGAAATTGCTCCGGAAGGTGAGGCGGTGAGTGAGGATCAGATTCCAGAGAACGCTCCATCGGAAGTTCCGGAAGAAGCGGCCCCGGATCCAGTAGAAGAGACGATTCCTGATTCGGTTGCAGAAGCGACCCACTTTGAGATCGAGGGCGAAGCGGCTCTAGAGGACTTGATCAATCTGGAAGGCGGAGAGCAGGGAGTTCCCGAAAAAATTGTCGTATATGGAAGCGATGAGACCGACGACTTTCTGCGGATCGACCTGGGTCAGACCGATCAGATTTTGGACCTGACCTATCATGGCGGCGCCGGGGGCTACGATACGATGGAGATCACCGGGGTGGCGATTGGCTCATACACGCCGGGCGCGGTTTATGGCGACGGGATCATCACGGCGGGCAAGAGCATTTTCCGGTTCACGGGGCTCGAGCCAGTCATCATCGATGGATCGGGATTGGCGGACAGCTCCTTCACGTTTACCACTCCAGGTGGTGCTGATGATCTGGTGATCGACAACCCGGCGGAGGGCCAGAACCGGATTCGCGGCTTGAGCGGAGGAACGCCGTTCGAGGAGATCATTTTCAGCAACGTCAAGAATCTCACGATCGACGCGGCGAGCAACGACGTCGCCGGAGACCAGGATGATTCGATCACGTTCAGCGGCCCCCTTGTGGCGACGGGCCTGCAGACAGTGACGGTCCAAACCGGGGCGGGGAATGACACGATTACGGTTCAATCTGATTTTGTGAGCGCGAACGGAAACACCGTCGCGGTCACGCTCGATGCCGGTGACGGCGAGGACACGATCCTGGGGCCATCGCTCGACACGGTCTGGACCGTGAACGGCCGGAACGCCGGCGAAGTGGCGGGAATCGAATTTTCAAACGTGGAGAACCTGACCGGCGCGGCGGACAACGAGGACGTCTTCGTCTTCACCGAATCCGGGAGCCTTTCGGGCGTGATTGCCGGGGGCGATCGCGGATTCGACACCCTGGAACTGGATGGCGGCACCTTTGATTCCGTAACGTTTACCGCGTTCAGTCCGGATGCGGGAACCGTGGAACGGGACTCGGACCTGATCACCTACGTCGGTCTCGAGCCGATCACTGACAACACCTCGACGACCGATCGCGTGATCGGAATGAGCAACGACGCGGACACCGACGCGGTGCTGACCGGAACCGCGACGACGATGACGTTGGATGGATCGACGTTCGAAGGAATCACCTTCCTCAATCCGTCCAGTTCGTTGACGATTCAGGGGCTGGACGGCGAGGACACCATCACGATCAATTCGTTCAGCAGCGGGTTCATGGGCGACCTGACGATCGAAGCTGAGCACATCGTGGTCTCCTCGGCGGCAACGATCAACACCGCAGGCAACGTGACCTTGCGCGCCGCGGCGCAGAACAGCGGCAGCACGGTGATGTCAGCCAGCGTCAGCGTGGAAGGCTCGATCACGGCCGCCGCGCTTGAGATCAGTGCCGCGACCGATGGCAGCATTACCCTTGGATCCAGTACCGATCTTGTGGCGACCAACACCTACGCCGAAAGCGCGACTGCGACGATCAGCGGGGGGACGATCAACGCGAATTCGTTGGTGCTCAGCGCGACAACGAGCACGGATTACACCGCAACGGCGTTCGCCGCGCAGAACGTCATCACCGGTGCGGTAACCGCATCGATTGAGAACAGCAGTAGCGTCACCACCAGTGGCGCGGTGAGCGTGAGCGCGACGGACGAATCCTTTCTCACCGCTTCGGCGCCGGAACGCCTCATCGATGTCAGCGGCGGACTTCCCGCTTCAGTTGAAATCGCTGCGGCGCGCAACAGCCTGACCCGCGATGTGACCGCCTACGTTTCGGCGAGCACGGTGACGGCCAACAATGGCGACATCACGGTCGAGGCGACGAAATCCGCGAAAGCCAGCGCCAAGGCGGAGACGATCGCGCTTTCCTCCGGCGTCCCGGTCGTCATCCCGGATTCGCTGAGTTTCGGCGGCACCTATTCCTCCAATACCCTGTTGGGAGACACCAAAGCCTACGTCACCCTGGGTTCGACCCTGGAAACGACGGTGGCGGGCGACATTGCCGTCAGCGCCCGAGACGAATCCGCAGCCGACTCGCGTTCCGGAGCCAGCGCCACCGCGCAAACCGCGAGCGTCTCCCTTGACGGAGTTGGCGGGTCGGTTGGCGCGTCGATTGCGTTTAACGCGATCGGCTGGGACACCGGAGCCGGGTTCATGACGCTGGACGCGTTGTTGGGAACCGGTCTGGGTACGGAATCGACGAACGAGGTCCAGGCTTACGTGACCGATTCCGATGTCGATTCGGCCGACGATGTTTCCATCTCCGCGGAGGCTGCGACCCTGATCAACGCCACGGTGAGCAACGCCGCTGAGACGACCGCGTCCTCCCTTTTCGGGTCGAGCGGATCCGCCACCAGCGCGGTTGTGGCCAGCAACAAGATCAGTATCAGCAGTGAAGCCTTCATCGCAGATCAAGTCGACGGCGGAACCACCGAGGTGGACGCGGGCGGCGATCTGACGGTTCAGGCGACCGACAATTCGGGGATTCTTTCCAACGCGCGAGTTGTTTCCTCATCGATCACCACGAGCGACGGCGGAGCGGACGTGCTTCAAGGCATGATGCGCGATTTGCTCGATGCCGATTTCGAACCGGTTTCTGCGCCGACGAATGTGCAGGCGATCGCGTTTGGCGAAAAGGTCAGGCTGGCCGACGACTTTGCGACGCCGGATTTTCAGAGCGACGCCTTCGGGTTGCAGAACGTCGAAGCGGGTGACGTGGTGCAGTTGGCGGATGATTTTGATGGAAGCGGAACCGCCGGTGCGACCTATCGCTATACGGGAACCACGGATGATCTGGATCTCGGCTCGGAGGATTACGACACGGCGAACTGGATCGGAATTTCCGGGACCAACAGCAGCGTTTACGAGTATCTGGGGCAGGACGCGAGCCTGGATTTGAACGGGCAGCGCTACACGAACCTGGATACCTGGAAGGAAGTGGTTGGCACGAACCTGATCCCACAGGGATTCAGCCTGACCGAGTCCAATTCCTACGCGATCGGCGGCCTGGTGGTGCTCAATGAGTTGACCGCGGAAGTTGAGGCTTACGTTTCCAAGGCCAGCGCCGACGCCGGAGGCGATTTCTCGATCACCGCGACGGAAAACGCGACGATTCGCGCCACGGCCGACAGTTCGGCTTCGGTGACCGGAGGAAGTGCGTTTGGTGGCGGAACGGCGATGGCGGTGAACGGGACGATCGCGACGAACCTCGTCCTCAGTTCATCGAACGCCTATATTTCCGAGGGGGAGGTGACGAGCGGAGGCGATCTAAGTATCAGTGCGAGCAATACGTCTGTCATTAACGCCATTACCAAACAATCGACTTCGACCGGCGCGGATGGAACGGGGATTTTGCTGGCGTTCAACACGATCGGCTGGGAAGCGCAGGACGTTTTCACGCGAACGCTCGACGCGCTCCTCCGAACCAGCATCGGCACGGAGGACGCGGCCGTTACATCGGCCTACATCGAAAAATCCGATGTCGATGCGACGGGCGATCTTTCCGTCACCGCGACTTCCGAGGCGCAGCTGACCGCCAAAGTAAGCAACGATTCCACTGCCGCAGCGGGAGCGCTGTTCGGGGCGGATGCCTCGACGGTCACCGGAGTGTTGGCGAGCAACATGGTTAATACCGAGGCAAGTGCCACGATCGACAACGACGCGGCCAACCCTGCTTTCGAGATCGGCGCGGGAGGGGGAATCACGGTCAGCGCGAGCGACGACGCAGAGATTCTGGCCAACACCGGGCTCAAGGCCACCGCATCGGCGACGAACCTGGGAGGAACCGGCATTTTGAACGACCTCGCGTCGCAGTTGATGGGCGACTATGACTACACCTCCAACTCCGGCTCTCAAAACGTGGAGTTCGGCGATTTGGTACGTTTGGCAGGAGGCGAGGGGGGCACGACCGATTACGCAGGAGGTGGCGAAGCCGGCGCGATTTATGAGTTCATGGGAACGGCGGCTCTCGGAACGGCGCTGAATCTGGGAACGACCGATTACACCAACAAGCGGCTCTGGAAGAAGTTGAACACGGACAACGTCATTCCGAAAGATATTGCCCAAACGGCGCTGAGAGCGGCGGGATTGGGAATCGGCGAAGCCGATGCCTTGAGCGGCTTGATCTCGCGCAACGACGTAAGAAGCGCCGTCACCGCCACGATTCAAAACGCGACCGTGAACGCGGCCGATGGCGATATCCAGGTTCTGGCCACGGAAGAAGCCTCCATCGACGCAACGGATACCAGCGTGATCCAGGCAAAAACCGGAAAGGGTGGCGTGATTGTGACCAACCTGGTTCTGAGCAGCGCCAACGCTTCAATCGTAGACTCCACGATCAACAACACCAGCACCGCCGGAGACGTCATCGTCCAAGCGGAGAATAGCGCCCGAATTGACGCCACCGCGACCAGCCAGGTTTCCGGCGCCAAAGAAACTGTGGGTTTTGTGGTCTCAATGAACACGGTGGGCTGGGAAGCCCAGGATTTGTTGACCGGCACCTTCGACACTCTCATCGGCAGCCCCGCAACTGCGACGTTGTTTGGGTTGGAAACGCCGGTCGAAGCTCGCGCGTTCGTGACCGATTCCACGGTGACGGCGACAGGTGATCTTTCAGTCACGGCGACGAACGAAGCCCAGCTCAACGCCACCACGGGCAACGAGTCCAGCACCTCCACCACGAACTCCTTCGCCATCGACGCAAAATTTGGCAAAAAGGGCATGGCTGCTGGCGGGATTTTGGCCAGCAACAAGGTTAGTAGTGGAGCCTACGCCTACATCAGCGAGACGCTTTCGGGAACGACCGTGATCAACGTGAACGGCGACGTGACGGTGAGTTCGCAGGATTTGGCCGGAGTCGATTCCAACAGTGAAGTATCGGTTCAATCAGTCACCACGAACAACCTGGACGCTCTCAGGGATGCGGCTGGAATCCTGGGGCTGGATGATTATCAATACACCACCGGTTCCGGAACCCAGACGGTCAGCGATGGACTCCGTGTCTTTGTCGAAGACGGATACGGCGGCGTTTCCGACGGAGAAGGAGTTTACGTTTACGTCGGAGACGATGTGGAATTGGATCTCTCCACCGCCGATTACGATGAGGCCTCAGGCTGGTCGAAAATGGAGCAGGCCGATTTCGAAGATCTCTTGTTCCCGAATCTCGGTAACCTGACTGACTCTGATTCCCGCGCCTATGGCGGCATGGTCGTTTACAACGAAGTTCGTAGCGATGTCGATGCCTACATCGCGGATGCGACGGTCACCACGCAGAATGGTGACGTTAGCGTTACGGCCACGGAAAATGCGCAACTCCGGGCGTTCGCAGAAACCAACATCCAATCTTCTGGCGGCAGTTTCATCGGAAGCGGCGATTCGATCGCGCGCAATATCCAGATTGTGACGAACGCGATGCTCAGCTCTGCGGATGCGCACATTTCCGACAGCGTGATCACCACTGCTGTTAGTGGTGATGTGATCGTGGATGCCAGCAATATTTCCGGTATCGACGCCACGATTCTCAGTTCCACCACCACCGGTGACGAAACGGAAAGCCTGACCGTGGGATTCAACACGATGGGTTACCTTCCCTTGGGAATTCTCTTCAATACGGTCGAGGCATTGATCGGCGACCCGGTTGTTTCCGATGCGTTTGCCCAGACTCCGGCCGAAGTGAAAGCGTCGATTACTGATTCCGACGTCAACGCGGCGGACGACGTCACGGTTACGGCCGAAGGCGCCGCGCAGCTCAATGCCACCGTGAGCAACGCCGCGACTTCAGAGGCCTCCGCGCTCTTCAATGCCGAAGGTAAAGGGTATGGCGGAACGCTGGCCTCCAACAAGGTGAGCACTTCGACCGAGGCCTTTATCGATAATGCGGATGCGCCGGGAGGTTATGCGATTGATGCCGGAAAAAGCGTAACGGTAACGGCGGAGGATAACGCCGGAATGTTCGCCAACACCAAGATTGTTGTCGCTTCCTCGACGTCCAACGATGGCGGAGCCGCCGTGATTCAGGAAACGATCAATGATGTCGTTCCCGCAGATTACGAATCCGACCCTGACGACACGCTTACGACGAAGATTCGTTCCCTGGAATTGGGCAAGCGGGTTCGGCTTGCGGACGACTACGGCACGGCGGATCTGAGCATGAGCGGCGACCCGGTGGCCGTATCTACGGGTAGCGTCGTTCAATTGCCCGACGACTTTGCCGGGGACGGAAGCCCGGGAGCAAAGTATCGCTATGTTGGTTCGGGAGATACCGTGACGCTTACCGATGTGGATTACGACACCGACGCGGATTGGGTGGAAATCAACGGAGATGCGGGAAGCGTCTACGAATATCTGGGCAACGAGGTGATCGGAGCGAATCAAGATCTCAATGCGCAGCGCTACGAAAACCTGGATATCTGGAAAGAAGTCCCCATCAGTAACTTGCTGCCACAAGGGAATAATATAACACCATCGAACTCCCGGGCAGTGGGTGGCTTGATCGTCGCCAACCAGGTTCGCGGCGAAGCCAATGCCTACATCACGGATGCCACCGTTAGTGCCGCGGATGGCGACATCACCGTTTCGGCGACGGAGAACGCCGAGATGATTGCGAATGTCGATAACACGGCAACGTCATCGGGCGGCAGCGCGTTTGGCGAAGGCGAATCCCTCGCGATCAACGGAACCATCGCCACGAACGTGGTTTTGAGCAGCGCGACCGCCCACATCACGGACAGCACGGTAACCGCGTCCGATGCTGACGCCGGTGACGGGGAAGCGCTCGGAAACGTCACCGTCAGTGCGACGCAAAGCTCCACGCTCGATGCGGAAACGATGAGCATGCTTTCGACCGGCGACACCGGCTATGGCTTCGTGCTCGCCTTCAACTCGATGGGCTGGAATCCGCAGAATGTGCTTTTCAACACGATCGACGCCCTGCTCGGTGATCCGCTGATCTCGGATGCGTTCGATGGCCAGACGCCGGCCAAGGCGAAGGCCTACATCACCAACTCCACGATCAACGCGGCGGAAGAAGTCGAGGTTTCTGCGGTGAACGTCGCGCAGCTCGATGCGGAAGTCGGTAACGAATCGACCTCGGCGGCTTCGGCGCTATTCGACGCCAGCGGCAAGGTCGTGGCCGGAATGCTGACCAGCAACAAAGTCAGCAGCGGCGCGGAAGCCTACATCGATCACGCATCGACCCGGGTGATCTCGGGAGGTGGTCTGACGGTAACCGCGGATGACAACGCTTCGATTGTCAGCACCAATTCCCTGAAGGCGCTGTCCAGCACCAGCAACGACGGCGGTCTCAGCATCGCGGCGGATCTGGCGCTGTCGATTCTGGGCGATTACAATTACACCTCGAACTCCGGAACGGTCACGTTGCAGACGGGCGACGAGGTTCGGCTCTCCGGTGGCGATGGCGGAACGGCAGACTATGCCAACGGCGGAAACGCAGGCTCGGTTTATCGCTATACCGGTGACGCGGCTTCGATCAATCTGGGAACCACCAATTACAGCACCGGCCCGTGGACGGAACTGATCGACTACGCCGCGATCATGCAGGAGTTCACGGATACCGTCGGCGAGTTTGTGCCCTTGAACGTGACGTCTTCCGATTCGGAAGGTTATGGAGGCTTGGTCGTAATGAACGATGTGCGCAGTGATGTGGTGAGTTACATCGAAAGCGCGGATGTCGACGTCGCCGGCATGCTCACGGTCGAAGCCCGAGAGCGGTCGACCATTGAAGCGACGAACAATAGCACGGTCACTTCTGATGGCGGCAGCATTACTGGCGAAGGTTCCTCAATCGCGGTCAGCGGAATTATCGCCACGAACGTGGTTTTGAGTTCGGCGGTCGCCCATATCGGAAACGGCGCGGATGTCGTAACTACGGATGGCGGAGACGTTGTGGTGGAAGCGGAGAACACGTCCACGCTGAATTCATCGGTCGAGAACATCACCGAATCGAAGGGAACGTCCGTTGGAGTCACCTTGGCGTTCAACACAATCGGGATCGAATCCCAGAACTTCCTGTTTAATACAGTCGATACGCTCTTCGGCACGGACATCGCTGAAGAAGATCCGGCAGAGGTCAGAGCCTATATCGACAACGCCAGCGTGGTTGCCGCAGGTGGCATTCGCATCGACACGTCCGCCGAAACCGACATCGATGCCACGACCGAAAACTCGGCAAGGTCGATTGTCGCCAGCCTGGGCGAAAACACGACGATCAGCATCGGCGCGGTGGTTAGCCTGAACAAGCTCAGCACGCTGAACCAGGCCTATGTCGATAATTCGGAAACCATCCAGGCGAATGGCGGCGACATCACCTTGAGCGCCGAGGATATTTCCGCGATCGACTCGACGGTGGAAGCGACGTCCATCGCCGTTGCCGCTGGCGTCGATTCTTCAACCTCGGTCGCGGTAGGCTTGAGCGTGGCGCGGAACGAAATCCGCAACGACCTGAGCGCGTTCATTGACAACTCGGGCACCGTGGGAACTCCCGTGATTGCCAGCGGCGGGCTTAGCGTAAGTGCGAATCAGTCGGCTACGATCGATGCGACCTCGAAGGCGACGGCAGTGGCGGTGGCGGCTAGTCTTTCAGATTCTGCGTTGGGCTTCAGTGCAGGAGGCGCCACTGCAGTTAACGTGATTTTGGGTGGTGGCAACGCCTACGTTTCCAATAGTTTTCTGCAGACCGCCGGCGCGGTTGGTCTCAGCGCGATTCATACCTCCTCGATTGATTCCAAGGTCGCGGCGACTGCCGTTTCGGTCGCTCTTGGAAGTGGGAACGCACCCGCGATTGCGATCGGATTCTCCCTGGCGCGAAATTTGATCGGATGGAGTGATCTCGACACCAGCGATCCTTTGGAAGTCCTCGCCTACCTCGAAAACACGACCCTGACGGCGGGTGGCGGACTGACGGTGACGAGTTCCTCGACGGCAATGATCACCTCTGAAATTGAAGCAACCTCGGTCGCTGTTGCGGGATCGGCGAAGAGCGCGGCAGCCCTGACTGCAGCGGGATTGGAAACGACGAACAAGATTTCATCCCTGATCAAAGCCTACATCGATGGAGGCGCCGCAGTGGAAGCTGCAAACATCACGATGTCGGCCACGGATTCCTCCACGATTACGGCCGATGCTCAGGCTGCAGCCGTCGGCGCCAGCCTGTCCGGCAAGAGCGGCGGCGCGTTGTCGATCGGTGTGTCACTGGCCCGAAATACGATCGAGAACGAAGTCGAAGCTTATATCAAGGACACGGGCAGTGTGGTTACGAACGGAGGTAACCTGGAGCTGACCGCAAGCGAAAATGCGGACATTGAGGCGACTTCCGTGGCTGCCGCGATTTCAGTTGGAATCGCCGCGGGTGGCACGGGTTTCGCCCTGAGCGGTGGTGGAGCGGAGTCGACCAACGTTATTCTCTCACGCGCCAACGCTTATTTGGAAGGCACCGTATTGGGCAGTTCCGGAAACAAGGTGGGCGACGTGACCCTGACCACGAGCAGCAACTCAGCCATCACCGCAACGGTGGCGGCGGTGGCGGCTTCTGTTACCTTTGGTTCTTCGGCCGGGGTTGGCGCCTCGATTGGAGCATCGGTGGCAAGGAATACGATCGGGTGGCGTTCCAGTTCCATTGCCGCGACCTACGATAGTCACGAGGACGAGCCAGCCACGTTGACCACGCTCGACACCGTCGAAATCACGGACGGACCGCGTGCCGGTGATGTGTATCGTTACCTCGGGCCGACCAAGTCCGGGATCATCGATTTGACGACGGAGGACTATTCGGATGGCGATGTCTGGGAGCGGATCGGTCTCAATAAATCCGCCGCCGAAATTCGGTCCTACGTCGATGACAGCACGATCTTCTCCGCCGGCGACCTGACTCTGGACGCTGATTCGACCCAAAGCATCGACGCCACGGTTCTGGCTGGTTCGGCGGCGCTCGCCGCTGGAGGAAGAGCCGGGGTTGCCCTGAGCGGTGCGTTTGTCAGCGCCGACAACAAGATCGCGACGGATGTGAAGGCATTCGTCGACGGCGATGGAACGGGCGGAATCGAAGCGGCGAGCGCGACGCTAACGGCGGACGATGCGTCCGGGATTTCCGCGTTTGCCGGAGCCGCTTCGCTGGCCGCATCGGTTGGCGGCAATGCCGGGGTTTCGGTCTCGATCGGTCTCTCCATCGCGAACAACGAAGTCGACAACGACGTTGCCGCCTATATCGCGAATGCCGGTGATGGGTTCACCACGACCGCCGGTGACGTGAGCGTCCAGGCAACCTCACAGGGCAATCATCTCTTCGACCTGGATCTGAGTGGCACGTCGTTTTCCGCCGCGGATCTGGACGACGCGTCCAAAGCCGACCAGGATGACCCCGAAACGGGCACGGACGAATTCGACGTCGACGCCACCGCCGACACCGCCATCTTGAACGCGGTCCGCAGCGAGTTCTCGACCGAGGGCGTGACCCTGAACGGCGAACTGAAAATCTCCGCGCTTGCCGAAGGAAACGACACGGGGAACAGCGGCTGGGTTCTGGTTGACGAAGACGGCGAGTCCTATTTTCTGACCAAGTCCGGCTCGACCCTTTCTGTTTCGCAATCCACGATCAACGCCGTTTCCGCCGCCGCCTCAGTCGCGGCCGGATTCGGAGGAACAGCCGGGATCGCCTTCAGCGGAGCCGGCGCGGTTGCGACCAACGTGGTCCTGACCAAGACGAATGCCTACCTCGACAGCAGCAGCGTCGAGAGTTTCGACGACGTCATCATCACCGCGGGCAGCACGTCCACGATTTCATCGACGATTGTGGCGGCGTCCCTCGCGGTCGGCGGAGGCGGCAGTGCCGGGGTTGGTGCCTCGATCGGCGTCGCCGTGGCGCGCAACTTCATTGGGTATGACGGCGACGGCGACAAGGACGCGGCCCAGGTCCGGGCTTACATCGCGGATTCCAGCGTCGATGCCGGTGGAAACCTGACTCAAACCGCGGTGGCGGGTCAATCGATCAGCGCGCTGGTGCTTTCCGGATCGGTCGCGGTCGGCGCGGGTGGTTCGGCCGGAGTCGGCATCAGCGGATCCGGCGTTTACGCGGAAAACCGGATTGGCGTGGACGTGAAATCGTTCATCGACGGCGACGGAGCCGAAGGGATCAAGGCGGACATCGTCAGTCTGTCAGCCACGGATTCGTCGACCATTTCGGCCTTTGCCGGCGCGGCGTCACTCGCGGCCTCCTTCGGGGGTTCGGCCGGAGTGAGCTTTTCGGTTGGTGTTTCGCTCGCGAAGAACACCATCACCAGCGAGATCGAAGCGGGCATTCTCAACGCCGACACCGGTGTCGAGTCCCGGACTGGCGGCATCACCCTGACGGCGGACGAATCCGCGACCATCAGCGTGGTTTCGGCCGCGGCTTCCCTTGCGGCCGGGTTCGGCGGATCGGTTGGTCTTGCCGTGAGTGGTGCGGGGGCGGAATCGACCAACTACATCATGTCGAAGACGAATGCCTACCTGACGGACAGCATTCTGGACAGCGCGGGCAACGTCCTGCTCGACGCGGAAAATTCGGCGACGATCAACTCCTTTGTCCTTGCTGCTTCCTTCTCCGCGTCAGTTGGCGGCACGGCCGGAATCGGCGCGTCGATCGGCGTCGCGATCGCCCGAAACCTCATCGGTTGGGATCCGGATTCATCCTCGATCACGCCAACCTACACCACGGATGAAGACACGGCTACGCTGGCGACGAACCAGACCGTCAAGATCGCGCGAGGCGCGCGGGCCGGAGACGTTTACAAGTATATTGGGTCGAACATCACGGATGGCGATCCGTCCGAGGACGGAAACCAGGAAGTCGATCTCAGCCTGCAGAATTACCAGGACACCTCGCTCTGGGAGCAGATCAATTTGAGCAGTGCTCCAATGGAAGTGCTGGCTTACGTTGAGGATTCCAGCATCGACGCAGAAGGCGATTTGACCCAGACGGCGACTTCCACCCAAAAAATCGACACCACGGTCTTTGCCGGATCGGCGGCGATTTCCGGTGGCGGTGTGGCCGGAGTCGGTTTGAGCGGCGCGGGCGCGAGCGCGGAGAACAAGATCGGCGCCAACGTGAAGGCCTACATCAGCGGGGTCGATCCCGCAGGTGCCGGAGCAAGCGGAATCGAAGCCGACAACGTGACCCTGACCGCGATCGACGGCTCGACGATCGAGGCAACGGTGGGCACGGCTTCGCTGGCGGCGGGGATCGGCGGAATCGCTGGAGTTGCGGTTTCGGTCGGTGTTTCACTCGCGCTCAACGAGATCAGCAACGAGGTCGAAGCCTTCATTGAAGATGCGCAGAAAAACGCGAACGAAGGGGTGACGGCGCGGGCCGGCGACATCAGCCTTTCCGCGACGGAGAACGCCACGATCGACGCGACGTCGGTGGCGGTTTCTGCGGCGGTGGGAGCCGGGTTTGTCGGAGTCGGCTTCAGCGCGGCGGGAGCGGACGCGATCAACGTCATCAACACGAAGACGAACAGCTACGCAGAGGACAGTCACCTGATTGCCTTCCGGGATGTGATTTTGGATGCCGAGAACACGGCATCGATTGACGCAACGGTTCGTGGTGTTTCCGCGGCAGTGGGTGGGGGAGCCGTGGGGGTTGGCGTCGCCATTGGAACCGCCTTGGCGGAAAACTATCTGGGTTGGGGTGACGACGGTGACGATCCTTTGGCCGAGATTCAAAGTTTCATACATGATTCCAGCGTCTATGCCGGAAGGGACCTCACCTTGTCCGCCGACGCGGAAGCCACCATTAATGCTGAGGTCAATGTCGATTCCGTGGCCCTTGGAGGTGGCCTGGTGGGAGTGGCTGCGGCGGGAGCCGGTGCCGACGTCGATAACAAACTGTCGGCGGCCGTTCGTTCCTATATTGAAGGGAACCTGGGGCTCGGGATTTCCGCCGGAGACGAGATCACGTTAAGCGCGGTGGATGATTCGACGATCACCTCGTTTGCCCAGGCCTCTTCCATTGCCGGTTCCTTTGGAGCCTTTGGTGGATCGGCATCGATTGGCGTATCCCTGGCGGACAACACGATTCGCAACCAGGTGGAAGCCTACATTGAGGATGCGGAGATTGGCTCCCTGGAGAAAGATGTTGAATTCTTCGTCGGGGAGTTTGGGCTTTCGACGAGCGAATTCGATACGGTCACGGAAACGCATGGCCTTCTCACCGGGAATTTTGAGCTGGTGACGAGAGATTATCTCGCCCTGATCAGCGATGAACTGGACTCGCTGGCGGAAGATTATGGTCTGTCCCAGGACGAGCAGAACCTCTTTGACATTACGGCGAGCAACTATGCCTTGTTTGGTCTTAGCGAAGAACAGTTTGACGATCTTGAAGCCAGTTTGGCGCTGATCGTCTCAAATCTGGGCCTGACCCAATCGGAGTTTGACGGCATTGTGGCGGAGTATGATGCCATTGTCGCACAGATCGACTTCCTCTCGGGCGACGTCAGCCTCAATGCAGGTGAAACCGCTACCATCACGTCGCGCTCTCAGGCAACGGCGGTCGCGGGAAGCGTCAGTCTTGGCGTGACGTTAGCCGGAGGCGGGGCCAATTCATCGGCCACGGTGCTAACCGGAACCCGGGCCTACATTGATAACAGCACCTTGGTGGCAGGTGGCGATTTGGATGTCGTGGCGACGACGGACTCGAGCTCCAGTTCCCGGGTGGAGACCACTTCAGCCAGCTTTGGATTGATCGCGGCAGCCGCTTCCGGTTCCGTTGCGAATGCGACGGTCAATCCTGAGACGGAAGCCTACCTGAGTGACAGTGATATTACCGCGGAAGCGATCCAAGTAGCGGCCAACTCCACTCCGGAAGCCGTGACCAATGCGCGTGGTTTTACGGTGAGCACAGGTGTTTCGGTAGGAGTCTCCAAGGCCACCTCGACGGTCTCATCCACCGTCAACAGTTACGTGGGGGGCGCTGGAAACACGATCACGGGGGATAGTCTCAGCATTCTTTCCACCAATTCTCTGCCTTCCTCCGGAACTTCGGCGAACGCGGAGGCGGTCGGATCAGCCGGTGGTCTACTTCTTGGAGTCGATGCCACGGTTTCCTCGGTGAGCAATTCCAGTCAGGTGCGCTCCTATGTCGTGAATGGAACCGACCTGGTCATTTCCGGGGCCACAGTCTTGCAGGCAAGCAATCAGACGAAGCAGTACGGCAACGCCAGCAGTGACGCCTATGGACTCATAGCCGCCGGAATCACCAAGGCAACGGCGACGGCCAATACCACCACGGAGGCTTACCTCGGTTCGGGCGTGGATTTGACGGGTGGAAGTCTTTCGATCGTCGCGACAAGTACGGACAACAATTACGCCGAAACCACGGCGGGAGCCGGTGGGGTGGTGTCAGGCGCTGCCGCTGAACCCAAGACCGTGAACAACGCCACGGTCACCGCTGAGATTCGGGATGGTTCAGCGGGTCGCGAAATTGATCTGACGGGAAGTGGGACCGGTGAACTTGAGATCAGTGCGTCGCATACCGCGACCTTCAATTCCCGCGTCAAAACGACTGCCGCCGGGTTCCTATCCGGAGCGGGTGCGGATAGCGATCACGACATCGTTTCCATGGTGACCGCCGCCATCGGCGATGACGCTACGGTTACCGCAAAAGGCGTCATGATGGATGCCGTCAACCTGATTGACAAGCCCGCGGTGGCTTCTTCGGGAAGTGCTGGAGACTCGAACCTCTATGGCACCGCGAAGGCGCTCGTGGCCGGGGCCGGGGCGGACAGCGATACCGATCTGAGTCTTGTCACCCACGTTAATATCGGAGACGACGCGTCTGTCACGGTGGTTGGAGAGTCGAGCAATGACGACGTTTTCAACCTGCGTGCCTACAACCAGATCAATGCGCAGGATAAGGTTACGTTTGCGGCTTCCGGCCTCGCTGCCGGCGCCAGTGCCACAACGACGATTCGAACTCTGGTTGATGAGGCCAAGATCGTGATTGGTGAAGGTGCTGAGTTGACCAGTTCGGGCCGGATTGAGATGTCCGCTCGTGGCTCGGGCACGGTGGTGGTGAGAACCAACGCCGAAGGAAATGGCGGAGTGGGAGTTGTGGCAGGATCCTCGCGTGTCGATATCAAGCCGCACAATGAGGTGTCGATCGAAGCCGGAGCCCATTTGTTGGCGGATGGCGATATTCGCCTTTCTGCGGGACGAAGTGGAGATTTCGAATCTGATTTCTATACCCTGATTTCGCGTTTCGACTCCTATTCGTCCGCTGCCATTCCGGTGGATGACATCAACGCCTACTCGTTCATTCTTCAGGACAACCTGATTACGGTTGATACGGGAGCGCTCCTCCAAACTGCGCGGGAAGCGCGGTTGCATGCGGAGCGGCTCGGCTTCAACAGCATGGAGGTCGGAGCCGTGGGCCATAGTTGGGCCGCGAACGCCTTTAATGCGGCGCTTGCCTTTGACGATGGAGAATCGCACTCGGAAGCACATGCTACCGTGAGGATGGATGGAACGGTTGAGACGGGGATTCAACGGATTCAGTCACTGACTCTGGACGGTTGGGACTCTGAAACCGGGGAGATCACGGATTCCACGGTTGTTGGAAATGTTAGTTTCACCGTATCTCAGGAAGTCTTGGAAAGTTCGTTGGTTCGGGAACTCCAGTTTGCCCAAGACCAGATTGCGCAATACCCGAACAACACGACGCTCGTGACGTTCTATCAGAGCGAGGTGAACCGGATTTCGGCGGAGTTGGCGAGTTTGGGATTGTTGGATCTGGATGCTCCGGAAGGCGTCATTTCGTCCAACGAACAGTATGTCATGACGGTGACGGTTGATCCGGTTTATGCAGAGGCTGGCAAGATCGACATTCGCACGGACCAGACGACGGGAAGTGGAACGTGGATCGCTCCCGGTGACGCCAGTGTAACGATCACGAACAACACGCCCGCCTTCCTGAAGATCAAAGGGGTCACTATTCCGGAAGAGAACGGGGGCCTCTTTATCAACGGTGAAGAGGTTGCCGATAACGACGATATCGTGGATTGGAACAACCGCTCTGCGACTGACGATAATCTCTTCAACCAATTTGAGGGCAACGTCACGCCGGCGACGGCCACGTTTGCTGCCGTCCCGGACAATGAAGAATCGACGCCGACGATCACGATCGAGAATGCGTTGAACGTGAATACGGTGGAGACGACTGATGAGTCCTATCCCTGGCCGGATGTGACGATTGTTGGAGCCAGTGAAGGTGGAATCGGGATTTCCGCTCCGCGAGCGCATCTGACGCTCTCAACCCACCCACTTCCCGGCAATGGGGATATTATCATTAACAATGAAATCATCACCGCAACGCAAACCATCATTGCCGGTGGAACCCTGACCATTGATGGAGTTTCTCAGCAGAACGTCGAGGGCGCTCCTTACACCGCCTGGGCTGCTGCGACGAATGGTCCTTACGGAGTCGATTCCGAAGGGCATGCGGCAGGCTACGCGGACTGGGTCACTGCAGCGAGCGGAACGGAAGTGGCCAGCGTCTTTGGTCAGGAGCCGAATTCGAACTTCGGCCTCTACGCCGACAAGATCTACATCCGGGCGGAATACTTGAACGTCAATGGAATCATCCAGAGCGGGTACGAGGATTTTTCGTTGACGTTGGATGGCGATACCGAGACGGAGATCGCGAGTCTTCGCAGTCAGGGTGGAGATCGGATCTACCTTCCGGATGCGTCTGCCGCCAGCAAGCACTTCTCCGTGTTCTATATCAAGTCGACCGACACGATCCAGGTTGAAGAACTTGTGGTGAGCGGTGGTTATATTGATCTGGAGGGTCACATCCTCAACACCGCGAATGGAAAGATTCGATTGCTGGGTGGATATGGAAAGATTGAGGTAACCAACAATACCGATCACAACCTGCAGATCGAGGAACTGGATGCCTCCAAGCGGGGCGCTGGAACCCTGATCATCAAGGACAAGGCGAAGGGAACTTCGTCGGATCCCCACGTTACCATCTATACCAAGGATGAGAACGGAATCACCGTTCAGCAGGACGATGGGAGCGTGGCCACGGGTAGCAGCCTCGCCAGCCTCACGGTGAGTGGCGGTGGAACCAGCGATTTCTCCCAGTACCAGACCGAAGGCGGTTGGCGCTTTGGTTGGGCGGTTGGTCTGACCCAGTTGGAAATCTCCCGTGCGGTGAAGAAGTCCAGCAGCTGGCTGTTTATTCCGCTTGGGTCCAGTTTCTCCGGGCCGTGGCAGTCGGTGGAAGTCGAGGGACAACCGACGTTGAAGGAACAGAGTGGTTACTTCTTCAGAGATACCGGTATCACAGAAGCCTACACCTACGGCAAGGTAACGATCAATGATCCGCAGCCGGTCCAGATGACCCAGACCACCCATACGACGTGGTATGGCAAGAAGACGATCACGGCTTATTACTCCCAGAAAGTCGGTCAGGATATTACCCACACCCACACGATCGATGCGGATCGCCCCATCGACATTGAGTTCATGGGGTATGATGAAGGTGAAGTGACCGTGACGTCGACCGGATCCGGTTCCGTGGATGTTCGCGGAGCGATTGCAAATGCGTCCGGTGAAACCACCATCACATCAGAAGGAGCCATCACCACGACGGGGAGTGGTGCCTATATTGGGGGGCGTCGCGTCGAGCTCTCGGCAGAGACAGGGATTGGTGAGGCGGAAGAAGCTCCTTTGCAGACCCGGGTGACCGATACACCAAGCCAAAGTTTCAACGGAGGTCTGATCTTCGACTCCGTGGACAGCGGGTTGGATACCATTACCCGTGCGGGCAGTTGGTTGATCGATGGCTTTGCTGCGGGGCAAACGCTGACCATTTCCGGCTCAAACCTGAATGACGGGATCTACACAATCGAAAGCGTAGCGGGAAGTATTCTCACCGTGGCAGCGGGGAATTCTCTCCAGGATGAATCAAACAGTGATGTGTCTGCCTTGGCGGTGGGAGATATTCCAGACAGCCTGCCTTCCAGTTTGAAAGCGACGACGACCGAAGGTGGGATCTTCATCGCGGAACAGTTGGGAGACATCGCGATCGATCAGGTCGTGACGGGGTCCGGAAATGTTGTGATTCAATCCAATGGAGCGATCACGGTTGGTAAACAGAACAGCAGCACGTTCTACGAAGGATTGGTCCAGGGGGATAGTGTGACGCTTGAAGCGGACAATGGTGGGGTCGGAAACGGAGAGGCCAGGCCATTGGTCATCGACTCCGCGATCTCAGGCGGGCTGAACGACAAGGTGAACGTCACCGCTGCGGACGATGTATTCCTCAAGGAAAAGTCTGGGGATCTCCGGATTGAGAAAATAACCTCGCAAGGGGATGTCTACCTGGAAGTCACGTCAGGGGACCTGGTGGATCTCAATGAAGATGAGACCCGCGATGAGCGAACCTACAATGAATTGAAGGGAGGCGTTTGGGCCGATCTTTCTCTGACGGCGGATGGAGGAGCGTTGGAGAAAATCGAAGCGGCGAAGGTGGAGCAGGCATCCTTCCGGGAAAGCGAATACCGCACCTATTGGCAGTTCCGCGATACGCAGAGCGATTCCTCGACCTACGACGCAGCTCATGTCGTTTCCCTCACTGCGGAGGAAGATACCTTTTACCGCACGGAGTTGGGATATGACGATGCGGCGATCGAGACGTTAGAAAATTCGCGGACGACCCAGTATCATCAACTGAACGATTTTTATGGCGCGTTTGGAGACACCTTCGATGCTGACTTCACCTACACTCTGAGTGCTGCTGAAGATTCGGCATTGGAAAGCGGGTTCAAGGTCTGGACCGAGGAAGAGCTCCTTTACAGCATCAGCTCAGGACTTCTCAAGACCGTCACGGACACCACGGTCTCCGAAGAAGATCCCAACATCGTCGCCAACGACATCAAGCTGGTGGTCGGCGGTGGTGTGGGCCAAACCAATGGAACCATGGATATCGACATGGAAGTTCTGCGGACAGCTCCGGCAGAGGGCAGCATGTCGTTCTCCGGGGATACCCTCAGCTTTTCCGGAAGTTCGTGGGATGCGCTTGGGTTTGCCGTTGGTCAGCAAATTTTCATTGAAGGAAGCGATTCAAACAACGGCGCCTACCTCATTGAGAGTGTCGCCGGCGATACCCTGAACCTGAACTACACCGATGATGATGGCGTGGTCCAGGATGCGAGTTTTACAGCTGAGACGGATGATCTTCGGGTAGCGATCACGCTGACGGATGAACAGCGCGTTACGCTCGCGGCTTCCGAGCGAACCGACGTCAGCTATCTGGCAAGCGCTCCGATCAATGCGGTGGTGACATTCGTTGCCAATTCCGGTTCGGGAGCAACCATCACCCGCGTCTCCGGCGAAGACTTCTCAGGATTCTCTGCGGGAGATGTGATTGCGATTAGTGGGAACTCCGGCAATTCGACGGAAGGTCTCCAGACCTATGAGATCGACAGCGTGGCGGGCGACGTGATCACCTTTGCCTCAGCCGTTGATTTCGTGGCGGAGAGTGCGGTTTCGATTGAAATGTCCAACATCATTCTCGATCCCGAAACGGATGGGGACTCGATCGCCATTGGCCGGATCAATCTGGTTGAGGACATCGATATCCAGGCGTCGGGCACGGTCACGGTGGATGCCGATGAGCAGGTCTTCCTCGGATCGGAATCCAACGTCAGCGTGCAAAGCATCGAAGCTGGAGACGCCACCACGGGTGACGAGATTCGAGTCAAGACGGGTCTCAGCATTCTTTCCGCAGATCAGAGCGTCACCAATGTTCGCGGTGGTGAGGTGATTCTGGAGGCTGCAGAAGGGGCAATTGGTGTGGAGGATGGAGAGGTTCGAACCAATCTTGTCGGAGATGGAAATCTCACGGCGAGAGCTTCGGAAGACATTCGCATCGTGGAAGTGGAAGGCGATCTGCCGGTCGGAAGTATCTACTCGAAAACCGGGGGCGCATATCTCCGCGCAACAGATGGTTCCATCATTGATGGGTATGACCATGAATTCACGAACATCCAATCGAATCTCGTGGAACTCAGCGCGAGCGAGGGCATTGGCGAGGAGGACAATTCACTGGATATCAACGTCGCTGTTTCTCCCGGCGATACGGTCGATGCGATCGGCACCGGAACGATCAAGGCAACTGCCGATTCGGATATTTACCTGACGGAGACCAACGGAAGTATGAATGTGCGGAACATTCTTTCCGAATCGGGTGACGTCGAGTTGCGGGCGGATGCCTTCATCGTCGATGCCGTCGATCTGGTGGACCCGAGCGATCCGGACTCGGCGCATGACGACGGTCCGGACAGCAATCCACGGGCTGACGTGATTGGTAACCATGTGACCTTGATCGCGGGATTGGGCGGCGCCGGCGGGATTGGAATCGCGGGCAACGATCTGGATATCGACACGTCGTATTCCGGAACCGGTTCGCTGACGGCTTCGAGTCAGCTCAACAATATTTACCTGATCGAAACGGCCGCAGACGGAGATGGCACGCTGGATGAAGATCTCGTGCTTTACGAGATCGCTGCAAACGGAGTGGATACCGACGATTTTGTCGAAACCGCATTCATCACCGCGCCGCTTGGCCGCATTCTCAACGGGAATCCCTCGGGAGCCAATGTGACGTCCGGCAAGATCTGGCTCTTCGCGACGATGGACGTAGGCGAAGTGGACAATCGGATCAGCACGGTCGCCCAGGCGATCGAAGGGAAGTCGACATCGGGTAGTTTCATTGTGAACAACACCGGCGCGATTGAGGTTGGCGGCGTCGTCAGCGGACCGGTGGCCGGCTACAGCGCTTCCGGCCTGGAAGCGGGCGGCTCGGTGCTCTTCACTGCGGCCAGTCCGGTGACGGTATCCGAGAACGTCACTGCAGGTGGGGAAATCATCATTGAAGCCCATGACGATGATGATGCCGAGGCCGATGACCTGACGGTTCAGGACGGCATTACGGTTTCGTCCACGGGGGATCGCGTTGTCCTGCGTGGTGGCGATGACGTTCTGATCGAGGAAGGCGCCAGCATCAGTGCGTTCACCGGAATCGAGATTTACGGGGACTACGGCAACGCCGATGCCGGTGAAGGCAGCACGGTGCGAATCGACGGTTCGCTCTCCGCGCCGACGATCCAGATTTCAGGCAATACCGATGACGACACCTTCAACTTCTCGCCGAGCACTTTGAGCGGCGATGTCACGATTCTGGGTGGGGACGGTGTCGATCAGTTCCTGCTTCACGATCTGCCGAACCTGGACGTGGTGAACCGCAACGAGACTGACCGTCAGACCATCTCTCTGGACGGTCAGGAAGGTTCCGATCAATACACCGTCAACCTGGTGGGTGAGGATGTTGATTATGTCATCAACGTCTCGGATTCCGGATCGGTCACGGATATCGATTCGATGATCATCAATGCCACCGACGAGGCGGACACGATCCTGCTGCGCAAGAACTTCGTCGCCTCGCTGAATGGGAATGCTGCGGATGGCTTCACCGACGACGTGGAGCGAATCAACTATGATTCCACGATCAACGCGCGTCTCCGGATCAATCTGGCGGGCGGGGATGACAACTTTGTCAGCGACGACAACAGCACGCTCACGACGGTCGATGGCGGCAGCGGCGCGGACACGTTCCAGATCGGTCAGGTGTTCGCCAACGACCGGGTTGCGCCGAACGTGGCGGCTGGCGATGAAATCGAGACGATCGAAGTGACGCGCGGATTCCTCACCAAAGGCATCTCGGTGCCGATGACAATTTACGGCGGCGACGGGGACGATGTTTTCTCGGTCTACAGCAACCAGGCTCCGCTGCGGATGGAAGGGGAAGACGGGAACGACGAATTCATTATCCGCGCCTTTGTTCGGGCCGATGACGACAGCAGCACGTCCACGGAAGAGGCACTGGTCGAAGGTGGCGGCGGGGACGACCTGATCCACTACAACATCAACGCCAACGTCAGCATCAACGGTGGCACCGGCTTCGACAAGGTCGTCGCGATTGGCACCGAACTTGCGGACCACTTCGTCATCACCGAGAACGGGATTTTCGGCGCGGGGCTGAACATCACGGTTTCCAACGTGGAGGAGGCGATTGAGGTCGACGGCCTGGAAGGCGACGATACGTTCTTCGTCCAGAGCACCGCGGCCGGCGTGGTCACCACCCTGATCGGCGGACTGGGTAGCGACACCTTCAACGTGACCGGCGACGTCAATGCGACGATCCACGCAGCCGAAGCCGAGGGGCGCTCCGGCGTGATCAACCACGTGGCGGACAGTGACGATCCGTCTTACGAAGGGATCGCCGCTCCCGGCATCCAGCTCAATGTGGCGGATTCCGCGACGACCAAGGTCGTGATCGAGAAATCCGGGTCTTCCACCACCGTTTCCGAGGACGTCGATGGTTCGGTCGACACTTACGAGATTTACCTGAACGAGGCGCTCCCTGATGCCGGTGCTGAAGCTTCCATCACGGTTTCCGCAGCGCAGTCCGCGTCCAAGGAATTGGCCGAGGGCGGGCAGACCGTGGAGATTTCCACCGATGGCGTGAACTTTGCCGCCGCGCTGGTTCTCACCTTCAATGCGGGCAACTGGACGACTCACCGCACCATCCATGTGCGGGCCGGGTCCGATACGGTGAAGGAGGGCGAGAAAAACGTCATCGTGAGTCACAGTATCGAGAGTAATCGCGATGTCTTGGACGGAATTTCCATCGCCAACATGGAGGTTGCGGTGTTCGACGACGACAAGGACGAGCTCATCATCACGGAAAGCGGTCCATCGACCAGCGTGACCGAAAATGGGGCGACCGACACCTACACCGTGGCCCTGACCCACGAACCTGCGCCGGGCGAAACCGTCACGGTGACGTTGAATCACGACGACACCCAACTGACGCTTTCGGACGATACCCTGACTTTCGGCGACGAGGATTCCGCGAACCCGTGGAACGTGCCGCAGACTGTGACGGTGACGGCGTTCAACGACGACGTGGTTGAGAATACAATCCGGGAACTGATCACCCATGATGTGACCAGCACCGGAACGTTCAGCGTGAGCGAAGCGCCGACGATCAATGTGAGTGTGACCGATGACGACATTGGCGGAGTCATCGTGGAAGAGTCGGGCGGCTCGACCGTGGTGGTCGACGGCGGTGCGGGCGATAGCTACACGCTCCGCTTGAGCAAAGAACCGGAGAATCCGGTCACGGTCAATGTTCTGGCCGATGACCAGACCCTGGTTTCGAGCGCTGATGTCCGTTTCACGGCTGCCGTGGGCGACAACCCGCCGATGATCACCTTTGACCATACGAATTGGAATTTGGCGGTGACCGTCGATGTCGAGGCCAACCCGGATTTCGAAGGCGGCGATGCCCAGACGATCAAGTTCGCGGTTCAGCCGCACCTGACCAACCGGATTCAAGGACCGTTGGTGATCGAGGGAGGAACCGGCTCCGGACCGGACCGCACTCTGGCCATACCGGTGACGTTGCCGACCGAGGACAACGCGCCGCCGGCTGATCTCGACCTGACCGAGGACGAATCGCTGAACCGCGATACCGTCAACGTCTTCAACGATGACAGCGTGGCCGACGACACTGGCGTCCTGACCGAAGACAACCTTTCCGGGCTCGGCATGGGGTCGGATTCGATCGTTGTTCCGGGGACTGGCGGGGGACCGGATGTAACCATCCAGGATGGGATCACGTATCGCGATGTGGAGCAGCTCAATGTGAATCTGGGCAGCGGCAGCGACACCTTCACCATCAATTCGGTGGGCGCGGATCTGCTGCTCGATCTCGGCGACGGGGACGACCAGGTCGACATCCTCAACGACAGCGGCGCGATCACCGATTCAATCACGATTCTCGGCCAGGACGGCGACGACGACGTGATTGGCGATACCGCGACGATGGTCGATACCTTCACCTTCGACGGCGGAGAGGGGATCGATGATCTGGAGCTGACCAACTTCACGATCACCGGAGCGGCCGGCGATGTGGACGAAGCGAGCGGCGACGGGATCTACGGATTGAATCTTCAAAACGTCACCATCACGGAAAGTTCCTTCAGCGAAAGCACGGTCGCCGGGATTCGGCTCGAAACGATCGGCGGCGACGTCGAGATCACCGATACCACGGTCGAGTTGAACGGCGAGCAGGGAATTTCGATGGAGGACGTTACCGGTGACGTGACCCTCACCACGGTCCAGGCGCTGGAGAATGGCACGGCTCTGGAAGAGATGCGGAAGGACGGAGTTTACATCCTGAATCTGGACGGCACGTTGACGGTCGACGATAGCGAATTTTCGGACAACGAGGGCCACGGTCTCTACGTCGAGAATGGCACGTCCATCATCGTCTCAGGCACGCTTGCCTCTGGAAACGCCGAAGACGGGTTCAACTTCCTGAACGTGGGGTCGGTTGAATTCGATACGGTCGAAACGCAGGGCAACCAGAACGGAGTTTACATCGAGAACGCCTCGTCGTTCCGCGATTCCAGCGGGCGCCACGATTCCAACCGGGAAGACGGCATCTCGCTGATGTCGGTCAGCGGTTCGGTTGCGTTCAACAACACCACCGCGTCCGGCAATTTGTCGAACGGCGTTTACGCGACGAACGTGGGCGGCGTTAATCTTCAAGGCGTCACGTTGAGTGGGAACGGCAGCCGGGGCCTCCTCGTGGAAGGCGGCGGAAACGTGGACATTTCCAAGAGCAGCGCCAGCGGCAATGGCGAAGTCGGGTTCGAACTGCAGGATGTCAGCGACATTACCCTCAAGAACGTGGAAGCGACGAAGAACGGCACCGGACTTCTCGTCGAGAGCGCGCGCTCGCTCGAGGACGTCGGAGGGAGCTATGAGGCGAACCGGAAAGACGGGATGAACCTGCGGAAGCTGCGGTCCGTGGAGCTGACCCAGACCACTGCGAGTGGCAATGGCGGCAACGGGATTCAGATCTCCAACCTCAGCGGTGATCTGACCGTGTTGCAGGGCACCTTTATCGGGAACAGCCTCACCGGCCTTGCCGTCAGTGGGGTTCGCGGGATTCGTATCTCCAATACCCAATCGACCGGCAACGGTTCGAAAGGCTACGATTTGGGGAACGCAAGCAGCGTCAATCTGGTTAGTGTCGTCGGCAGTCAGAACGGTTATATCGGTCTCGTTGTTGAGAACGCGGGCAGCTTCTCCGACCTCAACGGTGACTATAATTTCAACGGAGTCGGGGGCGTGTTCCTCATGAACATCCCGGTCGCGGATCTGACCGGAACGTCGTTCGTCGGCAATGGAGTCTTCCCGATTCAGATGATTAACGTGGGGCTTGCCACCTTCCTCGACGTGGAGTGGGACGACGAACTGGAAGGCGCCAGGGTCGGCACCATCGTCCTGGGGCCGGGCGATTACCGGATCGAAGATTTTGAGAACGTCGGTGTCGATGAAATCGAGCTGCTGGATGGAGCGACGTTGCTCGGCAATGGTGAGACCAGCGCCACGATCACCACTCACGAAGGTTCTCGTCTGGCGCCAGGAATTTACGAGCCGGGGATTATTCGTTCGCACGGCGTCACCTTTGAGAAAGGCTCCACCTTTGAAGTCCAGATTGGTGGGCTTACCGCCGGAGTTGGGGCAGGATTCCACGATCAACTTCAAGTGGTAGGTTCGGTCGTGATCGAGAACGCAACCCTCGAGCTGTTGGCCTTTGGTGGATTCCAACCTTCGTTCGGACAGGATTACGTGATCATCGACAACGATGGCTCTGACGCTGTGAAGGGGAATTTCGAGGGACTTGAAGAAGGAGCCTCGATTTCGCAGTTCCTCGGATCGAGGATCAGTGCCCGAATCAGCTACGAAGGTGGCGACGGAAACGATGTCGTTGTTTCAACGCTCGTCCCCGGAGAGCTGATGCGTTATCTGGAGGAAGAAGGGTTTGATCGTTTCGATCTGTTGGGGAGAAATGATTTGCTGAGCGACCGCTGGATGTCCGGTAACATTTTTGCTGGATTTGCCGCTTACGGATCGCTTGGGATTCAATCTCCGCTCTTGGCTGGAGCGGTCGCTCCCGGCACCTCGGTATATATTACCCTTTACGGCGAAAATGGGATGATCGTGGGACAGCAGTTGGCGACGGCCGACGCTTCTGGAAACTGGGTTGCCGTGATGCATGGAGCAAACGTCTCCGGGCAGGTTACGAGAGCCTCGATTCAGACGACTTCAGCCGATGGCGCCTTGGTCTACTTCGATTCTTACTTCGTGAATTTCGGGACGAACTCAAATGGATCGGCCTTCTCCGTGGGGGATCTGGATATTACCGGAAGACTGGTGAGTCCAGTTGACCAGGCCCTCGATAACGGGTGATAGGTGATCCTGATGGAACACCCGTATCTCTGCGTTGATGAGTTTTTGACCGGTGTGGTCGAGACCAGAGCCCTCGTAACTGCATTTGAGGAGGGAGTGGTGGATGCGTTGGTGGCGAGCTCGCAACCCGTTCCTGTTGACGAACTGCGCCCCAGGAAACTGCGGGATCCGAAAGGGCTGGGTCTCTTGCTCGATATTTTGCGGGCAAATCGAGTGGTGACGATTGATTCCGATGGCGTAAGCCTGACGGCGTCGTTTCGCAACGCGTTGAAGTTTCGGGATCTCCTTGAGGTGAAAGCCGAATTTGCCCTCTTTTTTGCGTCGGACTGGGTCGACCGGTTTGATCTGCTTCTTGGCGATCCCGCAAAATTGATGGAGCAGTCTCAAGTGATGAAGCTTTTCGATTACGCAAAAGCCTTCAACGATACCCCGCAAAACTACGAGCACACCCGCCGCTGGATGCGGTTGACGACGACCCTGACACGCTACGAAGCTGAGGTGATCGCCCCAACCCTGGCCTTGGATTCCTTCCGTGAAATGCTCGATGTCGGGGGGAATAGCGGTGAATTTGCTCTTCGCTGCTGTAAGCGGGCCCCAACGCTGCGCGCCACGGTGTTTGACCTTCCCTTGGTCTGTCAGATCGGGAGGGAACACGTTGCCCGCCATGAGGAGGCCGACCGGATCCAATTCCTCAACGCAAAGAGCCTGAGCGATTTGCGGCCGAAGCAATACGATCTGGTCACGTTCAAATCGATGTTGCATGATTGGCCCAATGCGGAGGCAAAAGATTGGCTGCAAAGCGCGGTCGAATGCCTTCAGCCGGGTGGAACACTCCTCATCTTTGAGCGGGTTGCCTGGAATCTGGAGGCGCGGCACCTGGGGTTTTCCATGATCCCCATCCTGCTGTTTCATCGCTTTTATCGGGAGGCCACGTTTTACGAGGAATTTCTCGTCCAGCAAGGCTTGACGGACTTGGAATGCCGCATCGTGAATCTGGATACGCCTTTTCTGTGTCTTACGGCGAAAAAACAGGAAAACTAAAATCGTCATAAGTTTCATTTTTCCAATTTGGAGATTTGTTAGAAAGTCTCAGTTTCCCTGACTTGGTAAATGTTAGGGAATTCTTACGAATGCGATTGCATTTTGTGAAAACATGTTAGGGTGGCCCCAAAGCATGACAGCACGACAAAGGGTTCAACTTTGGAAGGCGGGCGATTTTTTCGTTGCCCTCCTGATTTTCCTAACACTATCAGTATCAACGCTGATGGCCGAGGAAGCGTCTACAAAGGCCGCTGCTTCTGAGGATCGGGGGCTTTCGGCGTGGATGGCAAAGCGATTTCAGCGAAAGGGCGGAGAATCTGCCCCAGCGACAGGGGAAACGGAAACACTCAAGGCGTCGGCAGAAGTTGAAGCCGTAGAACCGCCGCTTACCACCGAACTTTATCCGGCAAAACCATCGAGCACCAACTACAAGGGCACGCGATTCGAAAGGGACGTTGAAGAGGTTTTGGAAGGCCTGTATGAGGGGCTGGAAACCCGAGCGGAACAGATCGATGATCCTGAGTTGCTGACTGGAAATTTGTCCGGCGTGTTGGATGAATCCGGCAAGTTTGACGCGGTTTGGAATGATCTTATCCGGCAGGGTTTTTGGCCGGCCCAGAAGCAGGTCACCCGAAGCGTTGACGAGACCTATGCCTTGTCTCTGCTTCACTCGAACCAGGTTCGATCCGCCACCAAGACTCCCTTGATCCGGGAAACCGCGTTGGTTGAGGCCGGGGAAACGTATGCCTTGGAGGCGTTCGCGGAAGGGGATATCCAACATTCCGACGAGCCAACGGGATCCTTGCTGTCGACTGGAAGCACCGGGCGGTTTGTTCAGGACGACAAGAATGGCGAAGTTGGCGTTCGAAAGCGGTTTTTGACGGGAACGGAACTTCGCCTCTCGAATCAATTGGGCACGCTCGACAACAATTCTGACTTCTTGGATCCCAATCCCCAAACCAGCTCGGAAGTCGGGATTTCACTGATTCAGCCTATTTTTCGTGGGGGAGGCTACCAGTATCACCAGTCGATTTTCCGGCTCGCCGAGTTGGATAGTGAGGTTGCATCGGTCGGTTTTCTGCGTGGATTGGAAGGGCATTTACTGACGGTGAACCAAGCCTATTGGGGAGTCTATCTGGCTCGGGCCGCCTATCTCCAGCGAAAGGAGATGGTGAAGGAGACCCGGGACATTCTCGCGAAAATGGATGATCGAGCGAGATTGGATGCCGACGCCACGGCTTCGGAACGGCTTCGTGCTCAAGCCACGTTGAAGAAGCGGGAAGCGGATTTGGCCCGCACCAAGATGCAGATCAAGATTGCGGAGGAAAGGCTTCGTGCCCTCGTCAATGATCCTGACATGCCCATGGGATCCACCGGTGAAATGATTCCGGTGACTCGTCCTCAGCTGTCGCTTCCGCATGAAGACGTCCGTTTGGCGGTGGTCATGGCTCTCAACAATCGAGGAGAAGTCGTCCAAAGTGCGTTGGCGGTTCGCGCGGCCGTGATCCGATGGAATCAAGCCGTCAAGGATCTCAAGCCTCAGCTGGATATCGTTGCTGAAGTCGGAGTCTCGGCATTGGATCGGGATCGAGATCTGGGAGGTGCCTATAGTGACCTCTCCGGACAGGATCCAGCCTGGAGGGCGGGGATTCGTTTCAGCCAGCCTCTGGAACGTCGATTTGTTCGCGCCAAGGTTCAACGCAGGGAGTTGGAATATCAGCAGGCGGTGGATAATTTCATGATTCGGGCCGACCAGATCATGTTGGAATCGTTGGTCAGCTATCGGGAAATGTTGGCCTCCTATCGTGATATGACAGGAAAATACGAGGCGGTAACGGCGTCTCGCGAAGACCTGCATCAACTGAGGGATCGTCTCAATATTGATGCCGATGGCAATCGCAACACGGTCTCCTATCAACTGCAATTGATCTTGGATGCAATGGACCGGAACAAGCAGGCTGAGGAAGAGTTCCTCGTCAGCGTCGTTACCTACAATACGGCTCTGGCTGCGTTGGAGCAGTCCAAAGGAACCTTTCTCCAATATAACAACGTCGAGATTTTGAGGGAAGAGACCGATGACGTGCTCGAGTCCGACTCCCTGAAGGTTCAGATGCGTTAATTGTTTTTAGCTGCGAAAGGTTTTTTTGAAGGTATGCTGGGCTGATGGGATACTTCCGGCATGATGAGTATGTTGAACTGACAATGCACTTCAAATGCAATCTGAAGTGTGAGCATTGCATGATTGAAGGGACCATGAATTGGCTCAAACCGGAGTCGATTCAGCAGTTCCACTCGGTGTTGGAATTGAACGCGCGCGAGAAGCGTTGGAAGGGAGTCATCTTTACCGGGGCAGAGGTCACGTTGTGCAAGGATCTGACGCAATGGGCTCGTCAGGCTCATCAAAACGGTTTTGAGAACGTCCGCATTCAAACGCATGGGATGAAATTGGCGGACCCGGACTACTGCGAGTCATTGGTCGATGCGGGGATCAATGAATATTTCATCAGCGTCACGGCTGCCGATGGTGAGACGCATGACGAAATCACCGGAGTTCCAGGTTCATGGGAAAAGACCATGGCAGGGATGGAGAATCTGAATCGATTCTCCGATATTGTGATGCACACCAACACGGTCATTACGCAACGCAGCTATCGTCAGCTTTCCCAGGTCATTCAGAGACTGCATCAATTGGAAAAGTTGGTTCAATTTGAGTTTTGGAACTATTGGCCCATGAGCGAATCGGATGGGAAGGATTTGATCGTGCCGCACGCGGAGGCGCTTCCCGAGATACGAAAAGCAATCCAACTGGCTGACCAATTAGGTAAAGAGATTGAAATTAAAAACTTTCCCGAATGCCTCTTGGGAAGGGACTCTGCGGCACTCAATAATTCGCAGCCCAAGCTGATCATCGATCCCGCCTTCTGGACGGAATTCAATCGCAATGGATTTCATCAATGCCGGCACCGCAGCTCCTGTCAAAGCACGCAGTGCCTCGGTCTCAATACGGCTTATATAAATCGATATGGCTGGGAGGCTGATATGCTAACGCCAATCGCAGCGAAGGACGATGGAATCCCGTCTTGAGATTGAAGCTCCAAGCGGCACTCGGCGGTTATTCCAACGGATTGAATCGTTAGGAGTTCCGTTCATCCATGAGCGGTCGATTCGGTTTTCCCGAGGCTATATGGGGACCAAACGTTGCCTTTTGAGTATTGATCCGCAAAAGTTGGGGTCGCATTCCGGCGAAGTCATCCCGGCGGTTTGTCAGGAGCTGGGGATGCCGCATTCGCTTTCTGAAACGGTTCTTCACTGGCTCCCGGAGGCAACGTTTGTCCATTTTGGGTTCGAAGATGACAGGAATCAATCCCGCTATAAAGTCTACTTTGAACAGCAGCGAAAACCGAATCAAGCCGGTGAACCGATCCTGCTTCATGTTGCTTTCAAGTGGAAGGTCCCATCATCCGAGCAATGGGTTGAATCCCGTTATTTTTGGTATCCGGACCAAACGCCGTCAGATCTCTGCCACAAGATCGGAGGCTACCATCGTGACCCTGAGAGCCCTTTGCTTGAGAGCATCAGAAGCATGATCAAACACGCTGGTTCGGCCGAACTTCTGGAAGTCAGGGAGGAGAGGGGAGGGCGTTTTTCCTATGATCTCAATTTTTACGACAGCAATGTGGGAGTCCAATCCATTCGCGACGAGTTGGGAATGGTGGGAGATTACTTCGGGATCCCGGAAGACGTAATCGAGACGTTGCTATCACGGATAGGGAGCGAAGATCTTGGGCATATTGCTAGCGGCCTGCATCGTGATGGAGAAGAGTTCCTTACTCTTTATTTTGGAGCGAGAATTCACCATGGACATTGTTGAACAAGCCACCCCGCAGGACTATTACTACAACTACTGTTGGTGGCCGTATCAACCGCAGGCTCCGACTGATGGAAAGATTCGGGCATCAAGCCTGCTGTTTCATTCGTTTGCATTGACAGGCGTTTTTGCGCCAGCCCGGCAGATTTGCGAAACGATGCGCACCGAGATCGGCTGTTTTCGAACCGTGTATGGAGTAAAATGGGCCGAAGGAAAACTCTCCTGGGAATACTATCTCTATGATTACAAACGGGAGAATCGTAACGTTTCGATGTCGCGAGTCTTTCAGGCCCTACAGCCTCATCTTGAATGTTCTGTTCCGTTCCCGGAAGATCGACCCTATTTCATGTTCTCATTTGATCTTGATCCGGATCTCATGAAAACCACTCCGAGGGTCGACAAGGTCAATATGTACATCGGAAATCCGGGGAGTACGGTTTCATCAGGAATCTCCTATGGATTAACGCCCGAAAAGACGGAGATGGAGAATCTCTACTTCTTTTTTGACGCGAGATCCCAGATGTCTGAGGTGCTTGAGAAGCTCAGGTGCTCCGCCTTTCATCGTGGCGATGATTTTGTGATCGAAAATGTACTACACAAGGAGCTTCGGAACTGCCACACCATTTGTCTCGCGAACAAGCGCAATCGCGATACGGTCTACTATTCAGGAGTGGGTGTACAGCAACTGCGCTGGTTTCTGGAAGCGTTCAACTATCCTGCCGAAATCACGGATTTCGTGGCGGCGCATCAACATCAGTTGGATCACCTTCTCTTTGACGTCGGCTTTGACTATCAGGTGGTTGATGGGCGGGCGAAGGCGGTCAAAAGTGGTTTCTACGCCGTTTTTTAAAGAGGAGGGCGGTGGATCGTTTCCAGCAGTTCCCGGTGAGTGGGGAGCGAATCGGCCAACGATTGATGACGCTGCCGAATTTGATCGAAGATCGGCAGGACTTTCTCGAAGTTGGAAACATCAGCGCGAGTCGCGTGACGACGGGGAAGCTGGTCTGCGGCGGCGAAGAGAGAATACCACGTTGCGTCAGGAGCGAAGTCGCTCAAATGAGGTTCAATCCTTCCGTTCTCCAGATAGGTTTGCAGGCCCTGGTCCAGCGTGCTGGAAAGGGGCGCCTTTCGGCACTGTTCCCAGACGGCGCCTGGTCGGCGGCTCAAGCGATAGTGTGCCTGGGCAAAGTCGCGTGCCGCCTGGTAGGACTTTCCAACCATCTCATTGTATTGGGAAGAGAGCGTGGGATTGAATTCGCGGTCCGGAAAATAATCCAGCAGGAGGCCAAGACTTCGTTGTAACAACGAAACAGGAGGGCTGAGCAAGGGATCGATAAAACCGGCAGCGCTTCCGAGTGACACGCAATTGGCAGACCAAAACCGGGTTCGCCGACCGTTCTTATATTGGAAATGGATCGGCTCAGCACTTCGCCCCTTGATGGAGAAGTCCTGACTGAC
This sequence comes from uncultured bacterium, assembly GCA_963977015.1. GTDB lineage: Bacteria > Verrucomicrobiota > Verrucomicrobiia > Verrucomicrobiales > DEV007 > JBCDHN01. The sequence continues at coordinate 114,217 of CAXBMO010000012.1, forward strand.
GTTCTCATGAAGAGCGGCAAACGTCTGGTCCGGCAGAGTGTGCTGGCTGGAGGTAAGGGATCCCCATTGAAGGCGATGACTGAGCGGCAACTTCCAGTCCCAACCCTCGTTGGTGGCCATGACGGTGGTAAAAGGAGGTGACTGCTCGTCGCGAGGCAACCGCAGAAAGACGGCCTGATCCAGAGGAAGGGCGTCGGACCAACTTTGCCAGGGATCTCCCAACGCTTTCTCAATCAAGGTGCCGGATGAACCTGTGCAATCGAGATACAGATCGGCGGTGAAGGTCCGGCCTTGAGAGGTTTGGACGCTTTCGATTGAGCCATTAGCTCGCAGAGTCGGCTCGACAACACTGTCAAAGACTTGCTCAACGCCTTCTCCAATGGCGAGGGTGGTGAGGAAGTTTTTGAAGGCGGTGACGTCGACGTGATAGGAGATGGCTCCGGATTGGATGACCGGTGACTCTCCTTGAAAGGGCCGCGGTGCCTTGGATTGTTCACAAAGCAGCGCGTGGAGCGAGTAGTCGGTATAGTTGCCTTTCGATTGGCCGCAATGCAGGGCTTTGAGCCAAAATTGAAAGAGGTCGAGCCCATCGATGGAACTATTGAGTCCTCCGATAGGCTCCCAGAATCGGGAACCGTCCTGGACCCAGTTTTGGAACTGGGTTGCGACCTTGTAGGTGGCGTTGGATTGGCGCATGAAATGCGCCTCATCCAATCGCATGGCGAAAAGATACTGAAGGAGCGGCGCGGAAGAGCAGACTTCATCCGGATCAGGCTCGACGGAGTCAAGCAGGGTGATCTGGCAGCCTGTTTTCCCCAGCGTACGATTCAAGTACGCCGCCGACATCCAGCCGGTCAGGCCGCCACCGGCGATCAGGATCTTTTCTATCCGGCCTGAAGTTTGCGTGGGCAAAGGCAGCGGTCCTATTCAGTCGCGGCGGGTTCCGCACTTTCCGAGCCACCAGCTCCTTTGCTGATCTGGCGCAGTACTCCGGCAAGGGTGTTTACCAGATTGGCGGCGCTACTCGGAGTCATCGCAATTCGTGATTGGATGGGCAGAACGTGATTGTTGCTGGACTGATCTGAAATGATTCCCGTCGAAAAATCGAGGATGATTTGGTCGCGTCCACTGTTGACGATGACCTGATTGGCAAAAACGGCAGAGGTTTCCTCATAAAGAATACGGACATTTGGTTTTCCGTGTTGTTCGAGTTGAACTGGATCAGTAGCAGGCGTGGTTGAATCACTCATAATTGAATATAATAGAGAATATAATAAGGGAGTGTGATGGTAGATTGTTATTCCGTTTCAGAAGACGGTGGAGACAGAATTTGATGAAGGGTAGTAATAAGATTTTGAGCCGTCTGTGGAGTCATGGCTACGCGTTCCTGGATCGGAAGAATATGACTACCGGAACCATGATCGGAAATTAACCCGGTTGAAAAATCCAGGATGATCTGTCCCCCTCCGGCGTTGGCGATAAAACGATTGGCAAAGAGCGCGGATGTCTTCTCATAGAGAATGCGGACATCCGGTTTGCTGTGTTGCTCCAGAACCGGTGGCTCGGCGATGGTTTCTGAAACGACTTCACTGGTTGCTTCGGGCAACTCTGGAGTGGCTTCGATGGCGACTTCTGGTTCCTTCTTCGGCTTAGGGGCCGTCTTTTTCCTTCCAAACATGGGTCCAAGGTCAATGGCTGAGTAACATGGGCCAACAGCTTTGGCGAAGCGCAAGCTACTTTGTCGTTTTGTTAGGATTGTAGCTTTGGCGCACTGGTCGTCAAGCTTCACAATGGGATCTTTGTGGGCTTATTTGGCATCAATCCTTTGTTGCTTGTTTAAATATTATGAATATTATGCAAAAATTAACTAATTGGATGAAGTCCGCTTCATTCTGTTTTCATGAGTACCACTTCCCTTCCCGCCGAATCCCATCTTCAGGCGTTGGGTGCATCCAATGCCCAACCGCAGGATTGGTCTGCTGAAATTCAGTCGATCCTGGGACTTGGAAGTGATGATGAGTTTCTTGCCGCCGTCGTGTCGCTGGTGGCAAGTGTGACGAAAGCCGGTGGGAGTTTTCTGTTTGTTCCCAACGGTCCGGAGGGGCGGCCCCAGTGTGCCGTGAGCCGGATGTTGACCGGCGTAAGCCTTGAGTTGTTGAACTCCGAGCGGGTTCAGGGCGGGATTTCTCAAACGATTCGAGATGGAAAGATTACGCAGATCGAAGTCGTCAATCACGGGAAGCCTTCGGTGTGGATCAATGTTCCGAGCCCAAGTCTCTCTACCGGCCGGTGGAGTTTGTCGGCATTGGTGGAGAATACCGATCGATCCCGGTTGGAGGACGCCACTTCGCTTTTGCAGATGGTGACGCTTTTGCTGGATCAACGAAGGCGCTTGGGAAATACAGGAAAGCTGAAGGCCGGATTCAGCCAGGCCACTCTGTTTCTGGAGCTTTTGTGCCGGACCGGAACGGATGTGGAGTTGGAGCGCTCGGTGGCGACCCTCGCCAATGACCTGAAGGGGTTTGTCGACTGCCATCAGGTTGCCATTGGAATTGGGAACCGCCGAAGCTGCCGCGCCAGCGCAATTTCAGGAGCGGGTCGATTCGATCGCCGTGCGCAACCGGCCATCCATCTTCGCGCCTTCATGGAGGAGGCGATCGGAGTGGATTCGGCAATCTGTTGGCCCTATACCAAAGATCTGCCCCGAGAGGTGATGGTGAGTGGAAATCACGATCGGTTGCTGGAGGTTCTGGACATCAAGTTTGCGATGGCGATTCCCCTCAAGACGGAAGAGGGCGATACCGTCGGGGCCGTGGTGTTTCTCGATCAGGCAGGGAGTTCATCACTGGTTCGACGTTGGGAACTTCTTCAGGCAATGTCGCCTCACGTCGCCGCCGTGACGCGGTTGATGGCGTCCAGTAAACCGCGCGGAAAATGGGCCGTGATCCGGCGGAAACTGAAAGAGAAATCCGGCGCGAAACGGTTGGTGATCGGGTTGTTGGTTGCCGCCTCGATGGCAGCCATGTGGATACCCGTTCCCTATTCCATTTCAGCAAGATGCCAGTTGGAACCTGTGGTGACCCGGCAGATTGCGGCTCCCTTTGACGGGGTGCTGGCTCGTCCCGAAGTGAAGCCTGGCGCGATGGTGGTGGAAGGCCAGTTGCTCGCAACGTTGGACGGAAAAGAGATTGGCTGGAGGCTGGCCGAAGCGGTGTCGAAACATGACATTGCCTTGAAACGCCGGGCCCAGGGAATTGCCAACGATGATATTCAATCCGCTCAATTGGCGGATCTGGAGGTGAAGGCCAAGGCTCTTGAAGTCAAGATCTTGCGGCATCATCAGCTGAACCTTGAGGTCCTTGCCCCGATTGACGGCATGGTCCTCAGTGGCGATCTCAAGCAATCAGAGGGGGTGCCCGTTTCGAAGGGTCAACAGCTGTTCGAAATCGCAAAAATTGACCAGTTGCGGGTGGAGATCGGGGTCCCCGATTCCGAGGTCAGTCACATCCGTACCGGGATGAAGGTAAATCTCCGACTGGACTCCCAAGTGCAAAGTCATCTGGAGACGGAGGTGGACTCCATCAGCCCCGCCTCGACCGCAAAAGACAATCGCAATGTGTTCGTCTGTCATGCCTCAATCGGGAATGAAGCGGGATTGTTGCGACCTGGAATGCAGGGAAAGGCGAGGATCTGGTCCGATCATCGGAAGTTGGGCTGGATAGTCTTCCATAAACCCTGGGAAACGATTCGGCGCTACCTTTGGTTCTAAGCAAAGCAATGACCACGGGAAAACCAGATTATGCCGTTCGAGATTGGATCGCGTCGAAACCCAGAATTCGGGACCAGGTTCGGTTTCATTATCAGGACGACAACGGAACGGCCATTTACGTTTTAGAGGATCTCGTCAATCGCAGTTATATCCAGATTGGAGTTCCGGAATACCGATTTCTCCGTGGGCTTGATGGCAGCCGAACGGTGGCGCAACTGCTTTCCAGCAGCGCCGGGAAACAGGGTGAGGAGGGATTGAGCGAGGACGATGTTTCCAGTTTGTTGCGGTGGCTTCTTGATCAACAGCTCCTCGAACCTGAAGACGGTGAGCAGGGCGAACGCAGGTTTCTTCATCACGAAAGCCAGTCCTCTCCGCAACGAGGGAGCCCTCTCATGAAGCTGTTGTTTTGGAGGATCTCGCTGGGGAGTCCTGATCGATTTTTCCATGCGTTAAACCGACTTTTTGGCTGGTTCTTTTCGCTTCCTGCCATGCTGGTCTGGTTGGGGACGATTGGCTACGCAGCGTACCTGGCGTCGACCCATTGGCGGGCGTTGGTGGATGCCGGGTCCAGGGCAGTCTTGCCGGGCAACTGGCTTTCTCTCATTTTGGTCTACGTGGTCCTGAAGGTGTTTCATGAGTTTGGTCATGGCATCGCGACGAAGCGGTTTCGCGGGGTTGTTCCGGAATGGGGAGTTCAACTGATCGCGTTTGTGACTCCGTTGACGTATGTGGATGCAACCGCCAGTTGGGCGTTTCGCTCACGTCGGAAACGTCTGATCGTCGCGTTCGCGGGAATCTACGTGGAACTGTTTCTCGCTGCGATTGCGCTCTTTGTCTGGAGTCGAACGGATCCCGGAACCGTGCAAACCATGGCGGCCAATATCGCGATAGCGGCGTCGTCGATTACCCTCTTGTTTAATGCGAATCCGTTGATGCGTTTTGACGGATATTATATGCTCAGTGATCTGTTGGGTCTTCGCAATCTGGCTCCGCGGGGACAACAGTTGATGCAGTGGTTGGGGCGCAAAGTGTTTTTCGGGGCGAAAGGGCCGATGCCTCGTGGTACCCGCCGCCAGACCGGGATTCTCTTTTTCTACGGTTCCCTTGCCGCAATGTGGCGGGTTCTCATCTTTGTCGGGATCATGGCGTTGGTTAGTCAGATGTTCCAGGGCGCCGGTCTGCTGTTGGTGGGAATTGGAATCCTCATCGGCGTTGCGACGCTTCTTTATTCGTTGATCAAGCTCCTGATTGAGGATCATGCCACGTTCCTGAGAGCGGCGGTGAGGATGGTTGTGATTTTGGGGCTGGCCGGATGCGCCCTTTGGGTGGTTCAGGTTAGCCCTGCGCCGACCGCTCTGGCGTTGGTTGAATTTCCAGACAAGGCGATTCTTCGTGCCGAGGCACCCGGATTCGTTTCTCAGGTGCTCTGTCAAGATGGAGATCGCGTGGCCAAGGGAGACCTGCTGGCCATTCTGGAAAACGAGGAAGAAAAAGGATTGCTGGAGCAGTTGGAGTTGGATCTGAAACGCTCTCGACAGCAAGCGCTCCAGTATTTGGATCAGGAACAGGTATCCTCTTATCAAGCTGAATTGGACGTGCAAATGGGGTTGGAGGAGCGGTTGTCCACGCAGCGGCAGAGAGTTGCGTCCCTCGAGTTTCGTTCGCCCATAGCGGGAATTGTTCGCGAGGCGAAACTGGATTCAAAACCCGGGCGATATTTGCGGACCGGCGAACGCTTTCTGTCGGTATATCCGGACGTGGCACCTCAGTTGCTGATCTCAGCCCGGCAAGATGATGCCGAGGCGTTGGGAGAGACCGCGCCGCGGATTCGTTGCAGACTTCGAGGCCGCCCCAATGAGATGGTCGCCGTCATTCATCGAATCGAAAAGCGGGCAACGGTCGCGGTTCCACACTGGGCCCTGGCCGCGAGTTCGGGAGGTCCCCTTCCGGTTCGAGAGGTTTCTCAAGGGAATGAGAAGGAACAGGGGCTTGCGGCGAAGGCGTCAGGCAGTGAGGCCCTCAATCACTTTCGTGGAGTGCGCCCGGAAATGGAAGGGATGTCTCAAGAACTTTCTCGTCCCCGGATGGTCGCTTATGCAACGCTGGAATCCGTTCAGGAAGCCATGGCGCTTCGAGAAGGTGAGTGGGGCCACGCGAAGCTCACGCACGGAAATCGCGAGCGTCTGGGGAGTTGGATCTATCGGAAGACGTTCAACTATCTGCGAAGCCGATTCGAACAGCGTATCTGATCCCTTTTTGCCGATGACGATGCTCACCAAATCTCCAGCCACCTCTCCACCGCTGCGCAGTCCTCGCCCCTACAAAAAGTGGCTTCTGGAGATCGACCGCCAAGGCCAGTGGATGGCGGATCAGTCGACCGAGGCATTGCGGGAAAAGGTGGCGGACTGGCAGGAACAACTGCGCTTTCGGCGCATCTCGCGGGAACAAATCCGGATTCCCGCCTTCGCCCTGGCCCGGGAAGTTGCGTTTCGCACGACTGGTCTTCGAGCCTACCCGGAACAACTCTTCGGAGCACTGGCCTTGACGAAAGGGGCGGTTGCCGAATTGGCCACGGGAGAAGGAAAGACGTTGGTGGCGATGTTGGCGGCATTCCTGTTTGCGCTGGAGGGAAGGGGCGTTCATGTGGTGACGGTCAATTCCTATCTTGCCGAGCGCGACGAAGCCTTTGCCCGCTCTTTCTTCGATTCTCTGGGGTTGACGGTCGGGCTTTTACCGGAGCGGGGAAATCCCGCCGCGAAGCGGGAAGCCTATGGCAAGGATGTTACCTATGGGGTGGGTTATGAGTTTGGGTTCGACTATCTACGGGATCAGTTGGCCTTGATCCGTCAGCCGAAATTGCGTCCCACAAAGAAGCTCGAGCGTCTGTTTCTGAATCAATCTGTCGTACAAGAGGTAACGGTGCAGCGTCGTCTTGCGTTTGCCATTATTGATGAGATTGACAGTGTGTTGATTGATGAGGCAGGGTCGCCACTTGTCGTGGCAGAGGCATCCCGGAACACAGGTGCATTGGCCCGGCCCTACGAATTGGCCCATCAGGTTGCCGGCCAATTGGAGAAGGGGATTCACTATCAGAATGGCAGTTCCGGCAGGACTCCAGCCTTCACCCGGGAAGGGAAACGACGCATTGACGAGGTTCCGGATGTTCCCTGGGATCTTCTGAAACGGCCCTGGCCTTACTATGTAGCGAATTCACTGGTTGCAAGGGAGGGATATCACAAGGAGGAGCATTATATTATTCAGGATGGCAAAATCGTGATCGTGGATGAATTCACCGGCCGGGCCCACGAAGAGCGTTCCTGGCAACGAGGCCTTCACCAAGCCGTCGAGGTCAAGGAGTCAGTCACCGTGCAACCGGAGATGGAGTCTGCCGCAAGCATTACCCGGCAACGGTGCTTTGGGCTCTATCAACAGATCTGCGGCTTGACCGGAACCGCGTCCGAATCGGCACATGAATTTCGCTATTTTTTCAAGCTCCCTGTTCTCCGGGTTCCCCTTCATCGCCCTAACCAACGTGAAAGCCTGAAGGATCGTGTCTTTGTGAACCAGGAAGCGATGTTGAATGCGGTCGTTGAGGAAATTGCGCAGCGTCACGCCACCGGTCAACCGGTTCTTCTCGGAACACGGACGATCCAGGTGAGTCAGGAAATTTCGAAACGATTGACCGAACGACAGATCTCGCACCAGATTTTGACGGCGAAGCAGGACGAAGAGGAAAGTGCCATCGTTGAAAGTGCGGGGAGTCCGGGAAAGGTTTTGGTCGCGACAAATATGGCAGGGCGGGGCACCCACATTCCGGTTCCGCAGGAATCCCTGGAGCTGGGCGGCCTTCATGTCATCGGGGTTGAGCGAAATGAGTCCGTCCGGATCGATCGCCAATTGATCGGCCGGACGGCGCGTCAGGGGCAACCGGGTAGTTCGCAGTTTTTCATCAGTGCCGACGATGCCCTATTGACGGTCTTTGCGCCGCGCGTATCGGCGGAATGGAAGAACATGCCTTGCAAAGCAAACGGACAACTACCCGGCCATCTGGCGCGCATCTACCGCCAGGTTCAGCGCAAAGCGGAAAAGCAACGCTATCAGCAACGGATCCTGACCGCGAAACGCGATGAATGGATCGATCAAACTCGCCGCATCCTGGGCTAAAACCACAACCATCCTATGACTCGACTCCTTGTTGCCCTTTTCCTGTTCACCAGCCCCTTGATCGCTCAAGACGGCCATTTCGAAGTTCTCACGACCCTGCGACCTTACCAGAGTATTGAACTTTCGACGACCGAACGCGGCGTGATTCGTGAAATCCTGGCTCAACCGGGTGACGAGGTCGTGGCTGGCCAGGTTCTCATCAAGTTGAATGCGGAAACCATCGCTGCGCGATTGGCTCAAGCCAAGATTCAAGCCAAGCACAGCGGTCTCGTTGTCGCTGCAGAAGCCGGATACAATCTCTCCAAAGACCGGTTCGAAATTGTTTCTCAACTCAAGAAGCGAGGAACCGCGAATGCCGCTGAACTGGATCGGGAGTTGGCGACGTTCAAGGCGCGCGAAGGCGAGTTGATGGCGGCCCGTGAACAGCAGGAGCTTTTCGGGTATCAAGTTCAACAGATTGAGGCGGAGCTGGAACAGCGATTTTTGCGAAGCCCGATCGATGGTGTGGTCACCGATGTCGCGAAGGATGTTGCTGAAGCCGTCGGGCAGAACCTGGCGTCTGAGTCGCCCTATCTGATTCGTGTTGTGAATCTCGACCAGCTCTCGTCCAAAGCTCACATCCCCTATGTTCACGCTCAAAATCTCCAACTCGGTCAGGTCCTCAAAATCCGCCTGGAAGACGGGAGGCAGACCGAGGCCGAGGCGGAAATTGAATTCATTTCCCCAATTGTTGAGCCGGCCACCGGAACCGTTGAGGTTCGGCTGGTGGTGCAGAATCTGGAGCGCAGGTATGTCAGTGGACTTCCGTCCAGGTTGCTCGTTCCCATCAAGTAAACCTGGTTGCGGCGAATCTGGAACATCGGGAGGAACTTTTGGGGGTGATGAGAATGTTCATTGGAAGGATTGAGGTTTTGGTGCGTGTTCAAAAGTGGTGACCCCATTCCGGCAATTCCCAATTTCAGATGCAGCTTCAGCGACCCTTTTTGTGTTGGGCCTCGCTGTGTTCGGGATGGGGTCCGCTTTTGCGGAAGAACGTGCCGATGGGCTGGCTTCCGGACTGGCGGCGTCTGCGTTTGCTCCGGAGCCGGTCACAGAGGAGGATTTTGCGGAGTTGAAAGAGCATTCGCCCTTTCTCCGTCCCCTCGATCTCTCGCAATCATTGGTCCTCACGGGATTGGCTGAGGTTGATGGGAAGCTGATCGCGACCCTCCGCCACCGCAAAACCAAGGAAACCCACGTCGTTTCAGGTTCGAGCAGTGCCAACGCACTTGGCTGGCAACTGGTCGGCGTTGAAGGGGATCAGAACGATCTCCAGACCCTGAGTGCCCGGATTTCGGTTGGGAGAGGGGAGGTCGTTTCGATCGGTTTCGATGATCAGCAGCTTCGTCCCCGCACCGTCCTGATCGGGCCGAAGGTCCCTGCTTCCGAAGCCAAGAGGATCGCGAAAGAGGCGCAGAATTATCGAAGGGGGATCTCGGCAGACGGCTTTTCGGGGGCGCCCCCACGGGAGTTGGCGGACAAGCTGTCGAGGTTGAGCGAAGAACAGCGTGGTCGTCTTATCTACCAAGTTAGTGAGATGCGAAAGAAGGGGGTGAGCAGCGAGGAACGCCGCAAGGTTTTTGTTCGCATGGTGGATCAGGCGCTACCCAAAGGACGGTAGCCACTTTTTACCGGGCCGCCTACTCCCGTTCGAACTTCACAAAACCCTTCAACGTGGTTTGGCCGAGGGCGCTCACGAACTCGAAGTTGACCTCGTAGATGTCACCACGAATCGCCTTTTGCAATCGGATGAGGGTTCCGCCGGGGAACGGTTCGAGCGTGGCTGTGAGAGCGGCTTGATCGATGCTGACTTGAAACTCGGACACGTTTTCGGGCGAAGATGCCGTGACGTATTCTCCCCGATACAGTCCCTCCAGCTCGTGGGCAGTGTAGGTCCAGGAATACTCGACGGGATTGTCATTCGCCACGAGGTTTCCCTGGATCGTGAAAACATCTCCTTCGCTGGAAAAGGACGCCACGATCCGGTTGGTGAGCTGGGCGGTTTCGAAGTTGGCGTCGGTCATTTCTCCGGCGCCAGTCCAGGTTCCCTCCAGCGCTTTAAAAAACGCGTTCTCCCGCAGATCCTCCGCGAAGGTTGGCAGGAGTAAGGCAAGCCAGATCAGTAGAACCCGATTCATTGCTTCATCCTATCATTTCGAAGGCTCTGACCAAGCTTAAGTTGCTCGCAACGCAATTCCGCAGCGCAAGTGATGACGCCGCGATTGACAAGCCAAGCCATGGTTCCTAAGCTGCGCCTCGTTGAAAACCCCCATGAAAAAGACCCTCATCCTGGCCTTCATTTTTGCCAATAGCATCAGTTGGCTCACCGCCCAGCAGGAAGAAACTGCGCCGGCTCCCGAGCCGCCCACTCACGCCGATGTCGCCTACGGTCCACACACGCCCAACGTGCTCGACATCTGGATCGCCGAAGGCGAAGGACCGCGGCCGCTTCACGTTTACATTCATGGCGGCGGCTGGACTAGCGGCGACAAGTTCAAGAAAGGAAATCCTCAGAACGCGTGGCTCGCCAAGGGCATTTCCTATGCGGCCATCAACTATCGTCACACGCCTGGGGCTCCACTCCCGGCCCCGGTTCACGACGCGGCCCGCGCCATCCAGTTTCTTCGCTCCAACGCAGAAGCGTGGAACATCGACAAGGAGAAAATCTGTCTCAGCGGGGGAAGCGCCGGGGCCTGCACCTCCATGTGGTTGCTCACCCATGACGATCTCGCCGACTCCGACGCCGAAGATCCGGTGATGCGCGAATCGACCCGGGTTTCGGGCGCCGCCGTCTCCTCGGGACAGACCTCCATCGATCCCAAGCAGATCGAGCCTTGGCTGGGGCCCATGGTGCTCCAGCATCGAATGATCAATATGGCCGTTGGTGAGGAGACGATCGAGGGTGCGTTGAAGAACTACGAAACCCACAAGGCCCTGTATCAGGAATTTTCGGCCTACAATCACGTTAGCAAAGACGATCCGCCGCTCTTCATGACCTACGGCAGAGACATGACGCTCCCTTCCAAGAGTGCCGGTCACGGGATTCATCACCCGGTCTACGGCGTGAAAATGAAAGAGAAAGCCGACCGTGTGGGGATGGAATGCCATCTCCTCATCGGCGGTGGCACCGTCTCCAAGTCTGAAACATACAAGAACGCGGACGCGTTTATCACCGCGATCCTGTTGGGGACTGACGAATCCTAGCCGGGCATCGAATTTTCCGCCCCATACGCGGGGTTGCGTTTCCACCGTCCTGCGGGTTAGTCGGCCATGCTCCTCCGATTAACCCCCGCTCTTCTCTGCGCACTCTTCGGAGCGTCGCACCTCGCGAACGCCGACGTTCTTGAAGTCCTCGGCACGCCGTGCCAGGTGCTGCCATCCTCTCAACAAGTCTCGATCCAGCCCGAATCGGATTCCGTCGTCGGGGTCACCACAGCGCCGGGCAAGGACGGCTATCCCGGTGTTCGCATTGGTCCCGGCAACGGCAAAACTCTCGATGCGTCCGCCTTCAGCCACCTGGCGGCGACGGTTCGCAACACCGGCGCTGAGCCGTTCACCATTCACCTGCGCATCGACAATCCGGGTGATTGGAGAAAGTCGCCGTGGAATGTCGAAAAACTGCGCGTTGAGCCCGGCGAAGCTGCCGTCGTGCGAACCTTTTTCGGGTATCAGCACGGGTTCAAGAAAGGCTATGCCCTCGACCCCGCCCGCATTTCGGAGATCCAACTCTTCACCGGCAAAGCCGACGAAACCCCCATCAGCTTTCGCCTCGAATCCCTCTCCGCCGCCGGAACTCCGGGAGAGTCGCCGCGTCTCGCCGAGGCGATCCTCAACACGATTGAACCGCAGGACGGAATTCTCTATCAAGCCGGCGTCACCGATCCAAACCAAGTCAACATCACCCGATCTGGTGAGCAATTTCAGGTCCGACCCGTCGAGGGACAATGGAACCTGCGCAACTACAACCAGATCACCGTCACCCTGCGCGATGGAACGCAGGTGAACGTCCGCGCCATCGACCACGGAAATCGCGGCACCGCCTTGATGCCATCCCCCGTGCTCTTTCGTCGCGACGAAGTCTGGCACGGACACATCGGCAAGGGGGCTTCCGAATCGCATCCCGTCTTCGACAGCCGCCGTGTCAAAGCGATCGAAATCAGTGGCGGCCCGAACGGAGCCGAAATCGAATCCATCATCGCCGGTGTCCACGTTTTTCAACGTCCCGACTGGTTCGGCAAACGACCCCCCATTCCCGGCGAATGGAAACTCACCCTCGAAGACGAATTCGACCAACCTGCGATCGACGCCCGAACCTGGAACGTCGCCGGTCCCAACTACTGGGGCGCCAAAGAACTCACCCATTGGAGCCGCGAAAACGTCATCCTCAAAGACGGCACCGCTTCGCTCTGCATGGAAAAGAAATTCGGCCATCACAACGACGACACCAGCCAACACACCAGTCCCTACACCGGCGGCTACCTCGATACCTACGACAACTGGCGCCAACGCTACGGCTACTTCGAGGCCCGTATGAAACTTCCCACCGCCGACGGACTCTGGCCCGCCTTCTGGCTCATGCCCGACGCCGGTCGCGAACTCGGCCCCATGTGGAAACGCCAGAAGACCGAACCGCACGGCATGGAATTCGACATCCTCGAGCATCTCACCGGCTGGGGCCCCTACCGCTACCACATCGCCATGCACTGGGATGGCTACGGCAAAAACCATCAATCCACCGGCGCCTCCAGCATCTACTTCTCGCCGGATGAAGACGGCTTCGTCACCTCCGGCCTTTTGTGGGAACCCGGCCGCGCCGTCTACTACGTCAACGGTCGCGAAATTGGCCGTGTTGAAAGCGATCGCATCTCCGACATCCCCGGCATGATCATCTTCACCCTCCCCATTGGTGGCTGGGACAATCGCCCCCTCAACGACGCCCAACTCCCCGCCCACTTCACCATCGACTACGTCAGAGTCTGGCAACGAAACGACCTCGCCTCCGAGGCCGATGGCCACTACGAGTGACCGGTTGGGGAACCGCAGATGGGAATCTTTGGACTGCGGAAGCCTGCTGCCGCTATTTCAGAAAGCAGCCCTGCTGCTGGACCAATTCCAAATACGGATTCAACTTCTGACAACGTAAAACGGCCCCTTATCCCGATGATTAACCAGCCTGCTTCACTTCCAACGAATGAACAATCAGGCACGGGTTCCCGCGATTGGCCTCACGCCCCACCACATCGATTGGGTGGAGCCGGCGTTTACTTTGTGACGGCTCGCGCCCGCGATCAGCGTCATATCCTCGCTGATGACACGATGAAATCCTGGTTTCAGAAACTCCTGTTTGTCGTGGTTGATGAGTTTGGTTGGAAACTTGAGGTATGGGCCATTCTATCCAATCACTATCACTTCGTTGCGCATAGTCCCGAGAATGGAGAGGATGGTAAAACGCTGAGCCCGTGCCTGCGAAAGCTTCATAGCCTGACGACGAAGGAGTTGAACCGTCGAGAGAACCAGTCAGGCCGAACTCGCCTTTGGCAGAACTACCGCGAAACTCACCTGACGTATCAACGAAGTTATCTGGCGCGGTTGAATTATGTCCACCAAAACGCGGTTCATCACGGTTTGGTGACGGACGGGATTGACTATCCGTGGTGCAGTGCCGCGAAGTTTATGGATTCAGTGACTCCCGCCTGGAGCAAAACCGTTGCGAGTTTTAGGTATGATGAAATTGCGAAGGAGGACGGCGAGTAAGGCTTGCCCTGATGGGGCGGCAGCAGGGCTGCCTGCTTGAAGGCGGCAGCAGGCTGCAGCAGTCCAAAAGCAGACAGGCTAACCCAAATGAGCCGTGAAAAACTCCACCGTCCGCTTCCAAGCCAGCTCCGCCTGTTCCTCATCGTAGCGGCTCGTTGAATCATTGTGGAAGCCGTGGTTCGCGGCTGGATACATGTGCATCGTGTAAGGCACATCGTTCGCCTTCAAATCCGCCTCATACTCCGGCCACGTCCCATTCACCCGCTTGTCCAGCTCCGCCAACTGAATCATCAACGGCCCCTTGATGTTCTTGCGCAGCTCCTTCGCCGCTGGAGTCCCGTAAAACGGCACTCCCGCATCCAGCACATCCGGAATCGCCGCCGCCAGCATGTTCACCACATACCCGCCATAACAAAAGCCCACCGCACCCAATTTTTCCGTCGTCGACTCCAGCGCGTTCACATATTTCGCCGCTGCGATGAAGTCCTGCTCCAGCTTCGCCGCATCCATCGACTTCTGCATCGCGCGTCCCTCGTCATCATTCCCCGGATATCCGCCTAACGGATGCAACGCATCCGGAGCAAACGCCACAAAGCCCGCCTTCGCCGCCCGCCGCGCCACATCCTTCACATACGGATTCAGCCCGCGATTCTCATGCACCACCAGCACCGCCGGCAACTTGCCTTCCACCGCCGTTGGTGTCACCAGGTAACCACGACCCTCGCCATGGCCATTGGGCGAATCAAACAACGCATACTGCGCCTTGATGTCGGGATCATTGAAACTCACCTGCTCGGCTTGCGCATAATTCGGCATCAGCGCACCCATCAACGTCCCCATCGTCAGTCCCCCAACCGTCAGCGTCGAAAGGCGATTTAGAAACGTGCGCCGGTCAATGATGCCGTGGGCATACTCATCATACCAATCGAAAGCTTCTTGTGGGATTGGCTGGGTGGCGGGTGATTCGGGAGAGAAAGTTGGAGTCATCATGAAAGGGGTTGAGATTCGGCATTCACCTTCCAACTCCTTTGCCGAACCTCAAGCAAAACCTGACGAACCAACCTTCGCTGGAAGGAGACCGCCGATGACGCACCTTGGACGGCTCGAAAGGTGCCCCGTTGGAACCTTGGGCAACTCATTCTCGATGACAAAGCGAGTCTATCCGTCGGAGTTTCTACACCGATTGATGATGCCAACCGTGGTGAAGAACTTCATCAAATAGGGCCACCCGTGACCATGAAATCGGTTACTTCGCGGCCAGGCCGGGATCCTTGCCTGCGGCGGCTTTTTTGAAGGCGGCGATGACCTGGCCGGGAGTGATGACCTCGTCGAGGAAGAGGATCGGTCCTTCCGGTGGGATCACCATGTAATAGGGAATGGTGGGGTGATCGAAGTGATGGAGAATCTCATCGACGACTTTGTTCGGCTTGGTGATATCGGCGAGCATCGGAACGATGTTGCGCGCTTCAATTTCGGTGCGGACTTGGCTGGAATTTACGAAGACAACTGTCTCGTTTTGTTTGCAGGTCAGTCACCAATCTGCGGTGAAGTCGATGAAGACGGTTCGTTTCTTACTTCGATGTTGAACGATTTGGACCGGGTTGATTTCGTCCCAGAGAATCCCGTACTTCACGATCTTGTCGGCGACGGCTTTCGGTTTGGAGGCGAGGAGCGCTTCGGCTTCCTGACCCTTTTTGAAGCCGGTTTGGGTCAGGAAGATGAAGAGGCCGGCAAGGGCGATGGCGGCGATGCGACCCATCCACTGGGTTTTGACGGATTTGTAGGGCAGGACGTAGCGCCCATAAATCCAGACGGCCATGGCGAGAATGACGAGGCCGTAGAGAAAGTAGCTGAGGGCGTCGCGACCCGCGAGCTTGGCATAGACGCTGGTGAGCCAGACGACGGTCGCGAACATGGGGAAAGACATGAACTGTTTGAACGTCTCCATCCACGCGCCCGGTTTGGGGAGCTTCTTGATGAGGGCGGGGATGTAACTGAGCAGGACGTAGGGAAAGGCGAGGCCGAGGCCGAGCGCGGTGAAGATGGCGAACGAGGCAATGGCGGGAGCGCTGAGCGCATAGCTGAGGGCCGAAGCCATGAACGGGCCGGTGCAGGGCGTGGCGATAATGACGGCGAGGACACCGGAGAAAAAGGAGCCGGAGTAGCCTTCCTTGCTCTGCAGTCCCTGACCCGCACCCGTGAGGGAGGTGCCGAATTCGAAAACACCGGCGAGATTGAGGCCGAAGACGAAGAGAATGACGACCATCGAGACGACGAAGAGGGGATTCTGCAATTGGAAGCCCCAGAGGATGTTGTTCCCGGCCAGTTTAATGGCGACGACAATCGCGGCGAGAATCCAGAGCGATACAAGCACGCCCAAGCCGAAGACGAGTCCGTGTTTGCGCACTTTCGCTTGGTCTTCCCCACTTTGCTGGACGAAGCCCATGATTTTGATGCCGAGGACGGGAAAGACGCAGGGCATGAGGTTGAGGATCATGCCGCCGAGGAAGGCGAAGACGAAGAGTGCGGGGAAGGGCAGGGGACCCGCCTTGGTGTCGGAGGTAGAGCCGGCTTCGACGGCGCCCCAGCTGAGCATGGTTTGGACCGCTTCCTGTTGAGCGGCGAAGTCGGGCTTGGGAGCGGCGGCTTCCGGAGTTTCGGATGGGGTTTCCGTTTCGGCGATGGAAGCGGGTTTGGGTTCGGTTTCGGCTGACGAATCGGTGGAGACGAGGAAAACCTGACCGGAGGCGGATTTGAAGAGGGCGTTGAACCCGGCCGGAACTGCATCGACACCGCTGGCGATGGGCTGCGTGAAGGTGATAGTTGAACCGGAGACGGCAACGGTTTGGGGCTGATCCGCATCAACGATCCCCGATTCGGTGGGCCAGAGGAGAAGATCTTTGGGGCTTGAAGCGGCGGAGGCGAGATCGAGCGAAGCGACGAGGTTGCCGTTTTCGATCGCGGCGCTGAACTGGTAGGAATCGGGAACTGCGGGAAGTTTGGCGATCGCAGCCTGAATCGCGGGAGACGCAGGCGACGGCGCGGCGGGTTCCGCCTTGATCGGCAAGTCGAGCGTTGCGGCCTGGTTCTTCGGACTGAGACAGGACTTGTCGTCGCAACTGAGCCAGCTTGCGGTGGCCGAAAGGTTGGCGGTGCCGCCGGGAGCGAGATCCGGTGAAACCTGGATTTCCGTAAGGATCCAGGCCTCGGACTCGTAGCCGTAACCGATCTGGCCGGCCGTCGTGAACTGCTTGGGCGTGGAATATCGGCTTTGCCCGGCGGTGAATCCTTCGGGGAGATCCAGATTCACCGTGGTTGGCAATCCGCTGACGCCGGGGTTGGTCCAATAAATGTGCCAGGGCTCGTCGATGGTGATGTGGACGGCGAGTTGAAAGCTGCTGCCAGGCTGGACCGAGGCGACGTCCGCTTTGAGGAATGGGGTGGCGGGCTCCATTCCTCCGAGAAACTGGGCCTGCAGATGGGCGGGCTGGAGCAGGGCGAAAGCGGCCAGGAGCGTGAAAGGAAGAAAGCGGAGGTTCATCATCAAATCAGATCGGCAAACGTGGGAAAGTGAGCTTCGACAAGAATGCTTTCCGGGTTGGTCTAACTGCTGGACGGATCCTTACGATTCGCAAGAAAAATGCTGCGGATGGGGATTCAAGGCTTGGCCACGTTGGCGCTCGATTCGTCGTCGTCCGTCCCCAGTTTTCCGTCTTTGCCCGCTCCGATTACGGAAATCGTTCCATTTTCATTCGCGTTGAACTCCAGGGGGTGGCCGTAGCTGTCGACGAACTTGCCGCCGCCCCGGGTGATCACCATTTTGACCAAGGCGGGGTTGGGGATTCCCGAACCGTCTGATGTCAGGGCCTTGGCCCAGGCTTCGTTGCTGGTTTCGACCTGTTCATCCGGGTTGTTTTTCTGGTAAATGGCGACCCACGTCTCAACCTGCTTGATGAGGGGGGCATTTCCGACACGGTGCTGCCAGATATAGCCGCCGATCCCGCAAAGCACGATCAGCACAGCAATAACAGTAGAGGCGACGATGCAACCTTTCTTCATGGCAAGGTCGATCAAAGGGAAGAGGTAGGGTTAGGGCAAGCCAAAAACTTGCAAACTCCGCCCGGCAATGAATGGTCCGTCATTCGAATTCGCGGGGACGGCTTCACCATGGTGAATACGATCCCCAAACAACCGCTGAATCTTCATTGTTCGCCCGCGTCAAACGCCCTAAAATCGCCCGGATGTCACGCATGCTCAAATTGCCCGGTTTCGTGCTGCTTCTTCACGTCGCGCTGCTGCTCAGCGTTGACGCGAAGCCCACCGAGTGGCCGTTGAAGGACGGAAACAGCTATTTTGGCGAGGCGGTGAGCTACAGTTTCACCACGAAGCAGGTCGGCCTGCGCAAGGCGGATGGCAAGGAGCACCTGTTTCCCGCAAAGGAACTCGCGATTTCCGGCAAGTTGCAGTTGATGGGTTCCCCGGCGTTCGGCGAGGCGCTCAAGGGATACAAGCCGCCCTTTATTCCCACGCTCGTCTGGATTTTCGGGAGTCTGCTTGCCCTGTGTTTCCCGGTCATTGTCGGGCTGTGGGGCAGTGCTCATGTCTTGGGAGCGGTCAGCACCATGCCTCGTCATCTGATTGGAGTGGGCAAACTCGTGTTGCTCGTGGTGATTCAGGTCGTGGGATGGCTGGTTCTTTCGATCGTGCTCGACTCCGAGCGTCCGATTATTCCCGACAAAAACGCGGATATCGTCCTGTTGATCACGGTGGGGATTTTGGGCCTGATTGTGACCTCGGTGGTGCTTTCCCTGCATTATCACCTGCGATTCATGAAGGGAATGGCGATTGCGCTGCTTTCCGGCGTTTTCGGCGGGATTGTGGCGACGGCGATGCTTCTCGGCGGCCTGTTTTTGGTCACGCGGATGGAGACGCCGATGGAGACATTGGCAACAAAACTTGTTTTTGAGCCGTTTGGATGGTTTTAATCAGGCGCCATGGACGCGCTGCTCACCGATGTTTGGGATCTCTTCCTGTTTTTGTTTAAGAACAACGGCTCACTGCTGCTGACCTTGGTCGGACTATCGGGCCTCTACCTTTGTCGCAAACATCATGACCGGATGCCGCGGGTTTCGCGTCGTGTCAGCGTGGCCAGCTTCATCCTGCTGCTGCGGAGCGTCTTCATCCCGTTCATCATTTTCTATATTCCGGTGACGATGCAGTTCACCGGCTTTGAGCAGCTCTACAAGCTGATCTATCTCATTCTCGAGGCGATCGCCTTCTGGCTCATCATGTCGGTCGCCTTTCGCGATCAATAACCGGCGCAAACATCGTTCTTACTCGTTCGCTCTGAGGGCTTTGAGGAACTGCTGATCTTCCCGCGACAGGTCGTTGATTTCGTAGCGATATTCGTTTCCGCCCGCCTCCAGGCGAACCTGGGTTTCCGACATTCCGCGGAGAATCGCCGTAATCTTCTGGCCCTTCCGATTGGTGAAAACGCGCTCAATGTTGTAGGCGGAATAGCCTTCGGTCATGCCTTTGTGCCCCTCCTTTTCCGGCATGGTTCCCGGTTTCCAGAAGCCGACTTCATCGCGGTTCCTATCGGCGGCGATCGCGCGCTCCAACTCGACGTCCCGCGTTTTGTTCGCTTCGTGCGCGGCAAGTTGAGTGTCGACTCCCTCGGAGAAAAACACCGAGAACGCGTAAAAAGCTCCCAAAACGAGAAGCCCGAGGATGACAGCGCCTCCGATGATCTCTTTCATGGCGATAGTCTGCCTGTCATTGACCTGCGTTGGCAACCCTGAATCAGCTCTGCCCTATCAAGTTGCCGGGTTTCCTGATGCTCGTCGATTTCATCCAGGGTTGCGGCCAGAAGTCGCTACTTGCGGCGAAGGAAGCGGCTGATGGTCCCGTCCAAGCCTGGGAGAACACCCCAAAGTTCAACTTGGTACTTGCAAGGTTCTTCGAAAAGTAGCAATCTCCGGCGTACTTTCGTTAATCTCTCCTAAATTTCCATGTCGGAAACGTCAAAATCTCTCAAACAGAAGAGTCGCGAGAAAGTGGCTCAGTGGAAAAAACTGGTCGCCGAATTCCAAAAGTCCTGTCCGAAAAAGGCTTCCTGGCAACTGGTCAATACCCTGGGTTCCTACGTCGCGCTTTGGACGCTGATGTATTTCGCGCTCAAGGTTTCCTGGTGGCTCGCCATTCCCCTCGCGATTGTCGCAGGCGGCATCGTGATTCGCGCCTTCATCATTTTGCACGACTGCGGGCACGGCTCCTTCTTCAAATCCAAACAGGCGAACGACTTCTGGGGCGCGGTCTGTGGGTTCATCACCTTCACTCCCTACCATCACTGGCGCTGGGAACACAGTATCCATCATGCCACTTCGGGCGATCTCGATCGCCGGGGCGTCGGCGATATCTGGACCATGACGGTGGAAGAGTACAAGGAATCCTCCAAATTGCTTCAGTTCGGTTATCGGCTGGTCCGCAACCCCATCGTTCTCTTTGTGATCGGGCCGATCTATCTCTTTGTCCTGCGGGAACGCTTTCCTCAGTCGAGAGCGGGTATTCAGCAGCGGAATTCCGTGTATTTCACCAATATCGCCCTGCTCTGCATCGCGATTGCCTTGAGTTTGACCTTCGGGCTCTGGACGTATCTCATTCTTCAATTCATCATCATCGCGGTTGCGAGTGCCTCCGGTGTTTGGCTCTTTTATGTTCAGCACCAGTTTGAGGATGCCTATTGGGAGAACTCCGAAAATTGGGACTACACCGAAGCGGCGATCAAAGGCAGTTCGTTCTACAAGCTTCCCAGGGTTCTCCAGTGGTTCTCCGGAAACATCGGTTTTCACCACATTCATCACCTCAGCCCGGGAATTCCCAATTACAATCTGGAGCGGTGTCACCATTCCGACCCAATGTTCAAGAACGTCAAGCCGCTCACGTTCTTCAAGAGTTTCAAGTCGATGACCTATCGTCTCTGGGACGAGGCTGGGAAGAAGCTCATCACCTTCCAGGAATTCCGGAATCTTCGGAAAGAGGAGATCAAGACTCAAAAGGAAGAGGCGGAAAAAGCTGCCCGCCTTCGCAAAGAGCGCGCGGAAGAGGATGTTGCGGTGGGAAGAGCCCATCGCGACCTCATGTAGAATTATTTCTTCTGCAGCAGCCTGCCAATGCCCAAGAAGCCCGAAGAGCTCCGCAGCTATCGCTGGTTCGGTCCCGATGACCTTCGGTCCTTCGGTCACCGTTCCCGAGCCAAGCAAATGGGGTATTCCCGCGAGGATTACCAAGGCAAGCCGGTCATCGGCATTCTCAACACCTGGAGCGATCTTCAGACCTGTCACACCCATTTTCGCGACCGGGCGGAAGAGGTAAAACGCGGCGTTTGGCAATCCGGCGGGTTTCCGCTCGAGGTGCCGATCATGACGTTGAGTGAAACCTACATGAAGCCGACGTCGATGTATTTTCGCAATCTGGTGGCGATGGAAGTGGAGGAGACGCTGCGGTGTTATCCGCTCGACGGTGCGATTTTGATGGGCGGCTGCGACAAAACCGTGCCCGCCCTGCTCATGGGAGCGTTGAGCGCGGATTTGCCGAGCATCTTTCTGCCCTGCGGCCCGATGCTGAAAGGTGGCTGGAAGGGCAACACGCTCGGAAGCGGCAGTGACGTTTGGAAATATTGGGCCGAGCGCTGTGCCGGGAATCTTTGCGAAGACGCCTGGCGCGAGCTGGAAGACGGCATCGCGCGGTCGCCGGGCCATTGCATGACGATGGGAACCGCTTCGACCATGGGCGCGGTGGCCGAGACGCTGGGATTTTGCCTTCCGGGATCGACATCCATTCCCGCCGTTCATTCGGAACACGCAGCGATGGCAACGCGTTGTGGTCGTCGCATCGTGGAAATGGTCTGGGAAGACCTGAAGCCGTCGCAAATTGCCACGAAGGAAGCATTTGATAACGCGATTCGCGCGGACATGGCAATTGGCGGTTCCACCAACGCCATTGTTCACCTCATCGCGATGGCCGGTCGCGCCAACGTCAAACTGACGATTGATCGGTTCGACGAGATTTCACATCAAATCCAGGTGTTGGCCAATCTCCGTCCCAATGGCGAATTTTTGATGGAGGATTTCTACGACGCGGGCGGTCTTCGCGCCCTGCTCGACCGGATTCGCAATCACCTCGATCTCGATTGCCTCACCATCACCGGAAAAACGCTCGGCGAGAATCTGGAAGGCGCCGAAGTTTACAACGAAGACGTGATTCGTCCGACGGATCGTCCCATTTCCAAGGCCGGCGCCACCTTCGTCCTGCGCGGCAACCTCGCGCCGGATGGTTGCGTCATCAAGCCCACTGCCGCTGAACCACATCTCCTCAAGCACCGCGGTCCCGCCGTCGTCTTCGCCAATTACGCCGATCTCAAGGCTCGGATTGACGAGCCCGATCTCGAAGTGACCAAGGATTCCGTCATCGTCCTACAAAGCGCCGGGCCGCTCGGCGCGGGAATGCCCGAATGGGGCATGCTCCCGATTCCGAAGAAGCTGCTCGAGCAAGGCGTTCGCGACATGGTCCGCATCTCCGACAGTCGGATGAGCGGGACGAGTTACGGCACCTGCGTTCTTCACGTTTCGCCGGAAAGCCACATCGGCGGCCCGCTCGCGTTTGTCCAGACCGGCGATTTCATCGAGCTCGACGTCGAAGCCCGCAAGATCCACCTCGACGTCAGCGACGAAGAGTTGGAGAAGCGCAAAGCCGCCTGGACCGCCCCCGAACGCAAGTTCAACCGAGGCTACGGCAAACTCTTCGCCGAAGAGATCACCCAAGCTCACGAAGGCTGCGACTTCCGCTTCCTCCACGGGCAGACTCCGGATGCGGAGCCGGATATTTATTGATCAATTTGCGTCGGGATACGCGTTATCCTGAGCCATTTCAAATAGGGGCTACCGTTGGTCGTAATTTCCCAGTCCTGTAAGGACGCTCGAAGGTTTCTGGCATCCTTCTACTGATCAACCGTCTCCTTCTTGCCATCATCATCCACACTCGTCTCGACATTCCAAAGCCGGATAGTGTTGTCGTCTGAAGCACTCGCGAGTCGCGTCCCGTCCGGGCTCCAGGCCACGCTCATGACTGAATTGGAGTGGCCTGTGAGGGGGGCGCCGATGGCATCCCCACTAACTGCGTCCCAGAGCCGGATCGTCTCATCGTCCGAAGCGCTGGCGAGCCGGGTTCCGTCCGGGCTCCATGCCACGCTGTTGACCGAATCGGAGTGACCGGTGAGAGGGTCGCCGATCGCGGCCCCGCTGGCCGCGTCCCAGAGCCGGATCGTGTTATCTACTGAACCGCTCACGAACCGGGTTCCGTCCGGACTCCAAGCCACGCTCATGACCCAAAAGGAGTGGCCGGTGAAGGGCTCGCCGATGGCGGCCCCGCTAGCTGCGTCCCAAAGCCGGATCGTGTTATCACGTGAAGCGCTCACGAGTCGGTTCCCGTTCGGGCTCCAAGCCACGCTCATGACTGAATCGGAGTGGCCGGTGAGGGGTTCGCCGATCGGGTCGCCGCTCGCTGTGTCCCAGAGCCGGATCGTGTTATCACGTGAAGCGCTGGCGAGCTGTCTCCCATCTGGGCTCCAAGCCACGCTCATGACCCAAAAGTGGCCGGTGAGGGGCTCGCCAATCGCAGTCCCGCTCGCTGCGTTCCACAGCCGGATCGTGTCATCAACTGAACCACTCACGAGCCGGGTCCCATCCGGGCTCCAGGCCACGCTTTTGACCCAGAAGGAGTGGCCGGTGAGGGGCTCGCCAATCGCGGCCCCGCTCGCTGCGTCCCAGAGCCGGATCGTCCCATCGTCTGAGGTGCTGGCAAGGCGGGTCCCGTCCGGGCTCCAAGCCACGCTGTTGACCGAACTGACGTGGCCGCTGAGGTGCAATGAGAAGCTTCGAAAATTTATCCCTGAATTCGTAGAGAGGAATTGGGCGAAATTCCCGCGTATGACCAGTTCCGAACCGTTCGGCGAAAATTGCATGTCGTCGCCCCTCCCATAGACCTCTGATTGCACCAAGTGATCTCCCGCCGGCGTCCAGAAACTCAAACTGCCGACCGCTTGCTCATTCTTGGCTTGTTTTGCATAGACTGCAAATACCGTCGGCGAACGGCTTGTAAAGGCCAGATTAACTGCCTTCCTGGTAGGGTCTTGATTCAGTTCTTCGAGAAAAGAAGGCAGTTCCCGTTCCCGAAGCTGCCCTCCTGGTTCCTTCTCAGGGTTCGGGGTGTGGAAAAACTGAACATCTCCGCCTTCGTCCAGGCTCGCTAGGAAATCTTCCTCAGGATAATGCGGTATCGGCCGATCTCCTGCAAAAGAACGAGCTCTCGCTCGGAAATCGTCCTCAGGATAAAAAGCGATCTTCTTCACCGGTTTGCGGTGCGCCCGGGAAATCGCAACCGGCTTCCGGATATCGGTATTCCATACCTGGATGACCCGATTCTCCAGTCCCACTGCAACGAGAGGAAGCCGAGGATGGAATGCCAGGCAGCGTACCGGTTGGCGGCTGAGGCGGAACTTTTGCAGTTGGCTTCCGGTCTCGATGTTCCAGAGGACGAAGAAACCGTTCATGGTCCCTCCCGCCAACTGGGTTGCGTTGCTATTGATGGCGACCGCGGAAAGTTCGCCGGCCGGACTTTTCAGAACTTGGCGCAGGCGCAACTGACCTTCCGGCGTTTCTAGATCGAAAACGGAAATGATCTGGTAATCGCGAACCGCCGCCAGTATCGCCTGCCTTGGAGGCCCCGCAGCAACGAAATTCCAGGTCTTGTCTGGAGCGGTCAATTCGCTGAGAAATTCGAACGATTCCAAATCCCAGAGCTTGATCCTCCCATTGTCAACGGCCACGAACTGCGAGTTGCCTTGTCCATCCGGTTTTGGAACCACGAAGGCCGTGTTCTCGGCGACATTGGCCTTCGGAATTCTGATGAATTCCTGGTAAATAAAGAGAGTCAGCAAAAAGACGACACCTCCGAGGAATGCAAAGGAAAGCGCGTCGAGGTTGAGGCGGGCCAGCCTGCCCCGCCGTGCACCACGGCTGGCCCTTAAGACAGGACGAAAAGCGAGGAAAGTAGCGACGAGCGTTGCGATAAAGCCCCCCAAGATAACCAGGTCCGAGGACCCGGAGAATCCCCAAACGATACTACCGATTCCGCCACTAAATAGAAGCGGAGTGACGAATGCGAGCCGATTTCCTTCGCCAAGCTTTGGTAGACTCAGCGTCGCGATCCGGGAACTCTTCCGAGCCTGCGCTTCGACATTTTTGCGGTGGTCCTCCAACCAGGATGCTCCCGCCTGCGATGAATCGAGGAATTCTACTTCTTCAACTTTTTTGGTCCGGTTGGGTTGAATCCGGGTAAGGACATCGTGGGCTTCTTGCAGAGGCGAGAACGCCTTGTAAAAGCCAAAGAGGACTCCCAACAGAGTGAAAAACAACAATGTGAAGAATGGTGTGTCTTCGCTTGGCAGGAGGAAGTCGGAAGCCCAGGTCAAGCCAATCAGCAGTGCCAATCCCGCCCATCCTAGGGTGCTCGCTCCGAGCGGATGTTCGGTGGCGCGGGTCAGGCTGAGGGCAAAAAAAATGGCCGTGGCGCTGAGGAAGACGGCGAAAACCAGGGCCGGATGGGCGAACGGCGAATCCCCCGCCCAAATGTCCTCTAGCAGCGGGATGGCCCGGGACTGATGCGAAAAGAAGCCGTAAAACCCGGCCAGAACAATGACGGAAAGGCCGAGCAACTCGGTGCCCCAGAGGTTTTTTCGGCTTCGGGCCGGGTCCCGAAAGCGCAGCGGCCCCAACATCATCGCCAGGCCGGTGAGCGCCAACGCCGGAGAGAGGACATAGGTGGGATTTTCTTCCACTTCCACCCTAAACATTGCCAATCCACTGAAGAGCAATCCAGTGATGAACCACCCAGCCCGCTTCAAACCGCTGAGGAGGTTTCGCTTCCACGGAACGTTTGCGGCATCGCGCTCTGCACCTTCATCCTCCGCCAGGCGCTTCGCGGAAGTGGTGACGTGGAGGCTGAGCAGCTCGCGAACCGGTTCCTTCTCGAAATAAGAGGTGTGGATCAGCTCGTCGCCCCGCAGCTCGTCCTGGACGCTGTGGACGACGGCGGACAACTCCGAGGCGCCCCAGGCCAGTTGGGAGAGCTCGGCCCGGGTTTTGGCGAGGATTTCGGTGGAGCGGCGCCCGATCGCTTCGTTGGCCGAGTCGATCATTTCCTGGTTCACTTCTTTGGGCAGCGGTGGGTAGCGGTAGCCTTCGACCACGACGGGTCCTTCGGTTACGTCGACCAAGTCGCATCCCAGCCGATTGTGCCCCTGGGCGCCTTTGGCGACGCGGGAGAGGAGATAGCCGTCGAGCCGCGGGCTGAGAAAACGATTTACCAACGGGGCGAGGAGCATCCGGACGAAGAAGCGGTAAAACCGGATGAAGCGGTCTGATTCGAAGACTGTTTCCGTGGGAATGGTGAGCCGGGGGACGATTTGTGCTTTGGTGATTTTGGTGGTGCCGCGTAGACCGCTGATGGCTTCGTCCTGTGTGCACCAGAGCCCGAGCCAGCGGTCGCCAAACTCAAGCATGGCCTGGTTTTTGGCCCGGATTTCGCGATAGACGTTCCGGGCCTCGGTGCGGACGGCTCGGGTGAAGAGGTAAACGGCGACAAATGGCACCAAAAGAAGCAACACAGCGAAAAATAATTGTGCAATAGCCCAGAATTTATCCAGCGGTGTCGCCGGATCGATGGTTCCCGGCTTAGTGCTGCCGAGGGCGGCTCGGGCCATTTCCCCGACCGATATTCGGAGGTTATCCAATGGGTTTGTTCCAGTCTGGAGCTTTCCAGCTGGCCCCGGTAGCTTGGTGTCCCTTGCTGATCGGGAACGGAGAATTTCGGATTCGGGATCTCGTTCGAAGGCGGATGGAGTGGAGTAGTTCGTGGATTCGGAAGGGACCCCGATGGTCTGGACCCATTTGAAGACGGGATTGCTTTCGTCGGTCCACCGCTGGAGTTGCCACCAACCGATGAGAACGCTGACGAGGAGGCTGACGATGAGCGCCAGGATGGTGGCGGATTTGCCATACCAACTCCCGATTTTTGCGCCTTCGAAGTGGAGGAAAGGCGTGCCAACCGTGGACCAGGATTTGAGGTGCTTCAGCTTGAGCTGATCCGCGTTTTTGGCCGATTTCCAGCGGCGAAGAACGGATTGTTGCAAGGCATGCCATATGGCGGACCCGCCGTGGCTATGGCCGATGAGGTGGTATTCCCGCCCTTCCTTTTCCAGTTCGATGAGCCGGTCAAGGAGGTCGATGCCAGCCTTGTAGCGCTCGCGTTCGGTGTTCTCGCTGGACCACTTGAAAGTGCGGAGATGCGGCTTTATCTGGCCATTTTCGTCGAGAGCGTCAGGTTCGTTGGCGAACGCTTTCTCGTCCCCACCCATGACGTAGCCTTCGGGCTCCAGCCTTTGTTTGAGATCACTCCAAACCGGACTCTTGACCTGCCACCAATCGTTTCCCTCGTCATTGGTTTCCGGAGCACGAACTCCTTGTTCCTGCCCGTTATTGTCATCCAGGTTCGAAAACGTTCCGTGGATGAGGAGGACGATCGGCTTCTTCGAGTTCGGGATTGGTTCCTGTTGCGCTGCCACGAAAGCATCCCAATCGAATCAACCGGCCCTTGCAAGTGTAAAAGATGGTTCGGGGAGAGTCAAGGGACTCCTTGGAATCTAGTAGCACGAGAGGAATATGGGTAGCGAAGGATTGGCATCAATTTCATTCAGACCCTTCAGCCATGGTAGTCCACTGAGCCTGTCACTTGCAGAGCTCTGTGCGTCCATCTACGGTCGTTCATGCATGCTGTGAAATCCCTTTCCCTGTCGATCTTCCTCATTGCGTTTTCCCTTTCGGCGTCCGCTCAGGAAGACCTGGCGAAACGGATGGAGGATGCGATCGCGCTGATGCGTTCCAGCGGTCAGGCCCAACCGCAAATTCTGGTGCCGATGCTGACTTCGTGCGCGGAGGGTTACATCCAGAAGAAGGAATTCAAGACGGCGCTGGCGCGAGTCGAGGAGGCGTTGGGGCTCGCGCTCAAACACGATATCGATCCGACATCGACGTTCTTCACGGCATCCAAGATTCTCAATACCGTCGATGATGAGCTTGCGACGCAGTTCCTCCAGAAGCAACTCGAAGCCCCGAACGCATCGAACCAATATAAGAAGGGTGTGCTGAAGGCGCTGGACCTGCATTTGGCGATCAACGGGGATCAAAAGCTGGCGATCCAGGCCGGCTACCAGTTGTGGCGCATCACCGCGGAGGAGAATCCGGGTAGCGAGGAAGAATTCTGGGCCAGGTTCAAATTTGGGAACCATTGTCTGACGGGAAAGCTTTTTGATGTGGCGATGCCGACGTTGAAGGAGGTGCGAACGATGGCGCTGGAGATGAAGCGGCCGGATCTGGCGGCGCACTGTTCTCGCGCCTTTGGTTTTGCGCTCGCGGCGGAAGGCGAATACGAACAGGCGCTGGATTTATTTCAGGAGGTTGTGACGTTCACCCAGGGTTCTCAGAATGAGCAGGCGATGATGGGCTTCGAGTTGGGAAACGTCGCCACGGTCCAGCTTCAGCTCAATCAGCTCGATGCGGCCGAAGAAACGATCAAGAAGATCCAGTCGCTGGCCCGGAATGAGATCGAAGAAGGCATCTCTGCTTCCATGGTGGCGGCGCTGGAACTGAAACGCGCATTGGCGCAGGCGGGGAGAAGGGGGCCCGATCTCAAGGCCGCGATCGCAGCTCAGGAGAAAGCGGTAGCCGCGAAACTCAAGAACAACGCTGCGGGCGAAGCCTTCGCGCTGCTTGGCGCCACCCAGGATCATGTGGCGCTGGCGGCGATGCGGCTCTTGGCGAACGACCTGGACGGAGCGGAAGCCGCTCTCAAGATGGCTGCGAAAGGGGCCGACGCGTGGGAAGAAAATTCGCGCGATGCGCAAAAGGCCGCTGTTTTCAGCGCGGACCGGGTCAACCTGTCGATGGGGGATCTCCGCGCCGCGATCTATGAGTTTCAGCAGCAGATCGAGATTCGCCGCAAGGATGTGGTGCAGGCGTTGGTGACCGCGGAGAACGGTCGTGGAGCTGCCCAGGCGGAATTGCTCAAGGAGAAGCTGGGGCTCGCGCCGTCTGAGCGCGTCGTCAAGCAATACACGACGAAGGACATCGGTCAGGTTGCCAAAGATCACCGCACCACGCTTGTGGTTTATTCGTTGGCCCACGTTCTGGCGCCCGACACCCGGCGCTTCTTCACTCCGCAAGACCGGGTTCAACATCCGCAGAATTTGCTGACTTGGATCATTCAACCGGACGGAAAGCTGACGTTTCATTCGACCGAATTAACCGGTCCGATCTCCACGCTTGTCGAATTGGCTCGGGCCCAAATCACCGCGCCAGACGACAAGAAACCGGAGGGCGATCCCTTGCGCGATCTCGCCAAACTGCTCATCGATCCCATCCGAAAGCAGTTGCCCAAGCAAGAAAACTCCCTCGTGACCTTCATTCCGCAGGGCGAACTGTTCCTTGTGCCGTTCGCTGCGTTGCCCGACAAGAATGGCGAATCACTCATCGACCGCTATGTGATTGGCATGTCGCCTTCGATCGAGCTGCTCAACCTCGCCGCGATCCAGAAACAGGCCGTTGCCAAAGTCGGGAATCAGGAGATTCTCATCGTCGGCAATCCCAAAATGCCGGGCTACAAGAGTCGTCCGGATCGCGAGGCTCACGAGCTCAGCCCTTTGCCGGGCGCGGAGCGCGAAGCCAAATTTCTAGCCAACGGGTTGGGTGTCGAGCCGCTCATTGGCGATGCTGCCACTGAAGTCGCGGTTGCCGCCCGCATGGGATCGGCGCGCTTTCTCCATTTCGCCACTCACGGGCTGCTCGAAGCTGGTAACGCCTACAATCAGCCCTTTCTCTCCGCGCTCGCCTTCGCCGCTGGTGAGGGTGAAGACGGTTTCCTCACGGTCAAAGAAACTTCGCGCATGAAACTCCACGCGGAACTCGCCGTTCTCAGCGCCTGCGACACCGGTCGGGGCCGAATCAGCGGCGACGGGGTGATTGGCCTTTCACGCGGCTACATTACCGCCGGTGTTCCCTCGGTGGTTGTTTCCCTCTGGCCAGTCAACGACCAGGCGACTGCCATTCTCATGGCCAACTACTACAAATCGATGATGGCCGACAATCTTCCCAAAGCCGCTGCCCTTCGCCAAGCCATCCTCCAAGTGAAAGAGCAGTATCCGGACCCCAAGCTTTGGGCTCCGTTCGTTCACTACGGGTTGGCGTATTAGCCTCAATCAGTCCTTCACAATCTTCCCACCAATTCCGAGCACCGTCGCATTCTGCTTCGCGGCTTCGGCTTCCGCGATTTGGCCGTCCTGCACGTACATCTGGGAAAGCGCGGTCCACGCCAACTGATCGTTGGGGCAGAGGGTCGTTGCCTGGAGGGCGGCGCCGATTGCGGGCTTGATCTGGTCGGCCTTCATCAAGGCCATGCCGAGGGCGTGCCAGCCGTCGAAAAACTCGGGATCAAGCTCGACGCATTTCCGATACTTCTCGATCGCGGCTTCGAGATCGCCGACCGCGAGATCACCGTTCGCATCGTCGAACAGATCGTCACGCTCTGAGGTATCGTTGCTCATGAACTTCAGCCTCGGGCGAACTCTTCCAAGCTCATCGCTTCAAGCTCGCCGTCTGGTCCCTTCATCATGGGAGGGGTTGGGTTTGCGGCCTCAACCCGCGCCTGGAACCAAGCGCGGAAGGCCTGCTCCGAGGAAAAGGCGTCCATGCTGTCGGCGATGCGCTGACGATCTTCCGGCTCGGTTTCGCGCGCTGGCAGGCTCCGGTCGGCGAGGTAGGCGAGCAACACTCCGTCGACCAGTGATTCCGGCTCGGAAAGCTCACCCGCTTCGAGATCGAAGGCGACGCGCGCCAGGGTCGAGGCAAAATCCGTGCCTTCCGGCGATTCGGTCCGGCTGAACGGCTTGGGGCTGACCACTTCGTAACCGGCGGCCTTGGCTGCGGTTGGGAAATCGGTGCCTTCCTTGAGGTTTGCGAGAATTTTTTTACGCGCTTCCGCCGCTGCATTGTCGAGGCGGGAGTTGATTTCCTGCTCGGTCAGCGTTTGAACGATTTCGTCCTTCGCGTCTTCGAGCGTCTTCTGCGCGCGATCGACAACATCGACGATCCAGAACATGTAGATCGCCTTTTCTTCGTCAGCCGCCAACAACTTGTCGGCTCCGTCGGCTTCGGGATCCGCGGAAAACGCAGCCCGAACCAACTCCGGATGTTCGATCAACTCTTCCGGAGGATCAAGCTGGGCAAAGGCCGCGACCGTCTTCACCTTGTCGCCCTGGGTTGCGACCGCCTCTTCAAAGGTCTTTCCTTCATCGTCCATTTCCGCGACCAACATCTTGTAGGTCTCGTTGAACTCCTTGGCTTTCTCGTTGCGGCGCGCCTCAAACTCTTCGTCGGTTTCCTCTTCCTTCTTCTCTTCCTTGGCGAACTTGATGTAGGCGATCGAGCGCTTGGGATCGGAGAACAGGCTGTCCCGATTCTCGTCGTAGTAGGCCTGGATCGCTTCATCGGTGATTTCGATTCCGTCGGTGTAATCGTCCCGCTTCAGAACGACCTGATGAGCGGTGAACGTCTCGTATTGAGCCTCGTAAATCTGATCGATCTCCCACTTCGTCGGGCGATGACCAGAGGCGACCAGCTCGCGCAACTTGTTGTATTTGATGGAATCACCAACAATGGCGTAGAGATCCGATTCGGTCTTGGAATAGCGGCCCAGCTCGTTGGTGAGGTAATTCTGGTAGAATGTGGGGTCGAACTGATTGGTGGCCGGGTTCTGGAATTTGGGCAGTGACCGAATCACGTCCTGAATTTCCTTGGCCGAGGGTTCGATGCCCAATCGCTTGGCCTCGTTGCGAAGAACGATCAAGTTGGCCACAAACTGGGTGCGATCGGACGTATTGCCCGAAAGCGCTGCGGCAAATTCACCGAGCGGACTGGGCTGATACATGGAGGCGCCCATGCCGAGGTCGTAACGGGCAATGTTGAAATTGGTCGCGATGCGGAGCGCATCGGGGATGCGGTAGGTGACGCCATCGACGGTCATCTTTGCGGCGCTCGTTGCCGGCTCATAACGGTTGTAGAGCCAGGCGAAGGCAACACAGATGATTGCCGTAACGATGACAAGAACGACTTTTTGGACTTTGCGGATGGACGTGAGCATGTTCGCGAATGCGGGGTAAGGGCTGAGCCGTTTACTGACGGAAGAAAACGACGGAACTCAACCGGAAATTGGTGTTGTTCTGGCGAAATCGCCCCCTCGTAGGGGGCTGGACTAGGCCTTGGGCTTCTTTGGGCTCCGCTTCCCGACTACTGTGGCGCGTTTGGGATCAAAGTTGGGGTTTTCGGTCGGCATTTGGGCAGCGACGTCGATTCGCCACTGCTTGAGTTTCTGGTGAAGCTCGCTCGCGACTTCGGGGCGTTGCGCCGCGAGATTGGTGGATTCGCCGGGATCGGTGGCCAGATCGTAGAGCTCCAGATCGCCGGTTTCGTGAAACTCAACGAGGCGATAGTTCTTCGAGCGAACCGTGCTGTAAGGACTGTCGCCACCGGCGTGGTAATGCGGAAAATGCCAATAGAGCTCGCGATTGAACTTCGTATCCGGCTTGCGGAAGAGGGGCGTGAGACTGACGCCGTCGATGGACGCATTGTGGTTGGCGTCTCCCTCAATCCCGGCGATTTCGAGCAGGGTGGGGTAGAAGTCGATCCCCATGACGGGTTCGTCGCAAACGCTGCCGGCTGGTGTGACGCCCGGCCACTTGACGATGAGTGGCACCCGGACGCCGCCTTCGTAAGCCGAGCCTTTTCCGCGCCGGAGCGGCAGGTTCTCGGTGAAGTTGTCGTGAACGCCATAGCGTTGGGTGAGACCGCCGTTGTCCGAGGTGAAGATGACGATGGTTTCGTCGGCGATTCCTTGTGCTTCCAACGCGTCGAGAACGCGGCCCACCGCCAGATCCATGCTCTTGACCATCGCGGCGTAAACCGGATTGCGATGCACCGCGTCGGGATCGACTTTCCTCTCGAAGTCGGCGACGAGGTCGTCCCGGCCCTGGATCGGTGTGTGGGGAACGTGAAACGCGAAGTAGAGGAAGAACGGATCGTCGCTCGGCTTCGAGATCTGCTCGACGGCGAGATCCGCGAGGTGATCGGTCAGGTAATTCGTTTTCTTGCCGAGCTTCTTCACCACATCCTCGGCAAGGTAGTAACCCTTGGTCCTGGGAGGTTTGTCTTCGCTGGAATCAAAGCCGTGCCGCGTGGGATCGGCAGGTTTCCCAGGATAATTGAGGTGCCATTTGCCGACGTGAAGCGTGCGATAGCCGCCTTGCTTCAGCGCCTCGGCCACGGTGGTGAGATTCGGATCGAGCCCCTTGTTCCAATCAGGGATGTTCATCCGGGCGAACGGTCGATCCTGACCCGGAATGAAGCTGGTGAGGTGAAGTCTGGCCGGATACATCCCGGTCATGAGAGCGGCCCGAGAAGGAGAGCAAACGGTGCAGGCGGCATACGCATCGGTGAACTTCATGCCGTCTTCGGCGAGCCGATCGAGGTTCGGGGTTTCGTAAAAATCGCTACCGAAACAGCGTAAGCCGGTCCAGCCGAGGTCATCGGCGAGAAAGAGCACGACGTTCGGGCGATCGCCGGCCGTCGCGGTAACGATGGGCAGGGTTGCCAGCGCCCAGACTGCGACCGCCAGGGCGAAAAGGGGTTGGGGTTTCATGGTTCCCATGGTTGGGGCAGCCGAAAGATTGGGCAAGTGTTTTGCGCCGGCGGGAACGGGCGCGACCGCAAGAAAGTGCAAAAAGAGTTGGCCAGAGCGGCCGCATTCTGGCGTAACAAGGGGACCATGTTCAAAAACCTCCCAAACGCCGTGGTCCTCCTCGGTTGTCTGTCTGCGATTCTGGCTCAGGCAACGCTCGGAGCGCAGGACCGCCCCAACGTCATCCTCATTTTTGCCGACGATTTGGGATCGGGGATGCTGGGAAGCCAGGGGCAGAAAATCGTTACGACCCCTCACCTCGACCAACTCGCGGCCGAAGGGATTACCTTCACCAACTACTACGGCGGCGTGTTTTGCGCGCCCTCGCGCTGGACCTTGCACACCGGGATGCACGATGGTCGAATCGGCGGTTGGAGCCACAACCAATCCGGTCTGCTGATCCGCAATGACAAGGCAGGCGTGTCCGCTGAAGAATCCCTGAAGCTGCTCAACGAGTTCGTTCCCAAATCTTCCGCGCCAATTCCGGACCATGAGGTTTTTCTGGCTCAGGTGGCTCGGAACGCCGGCTACCGCACCGCTCAATTCGGAAAGCTCGACGTCGGGTTTCTCACCAATCACGACCGAATCAAACGGTTCGGTTGGGATCACTACGAGGGCTACTACAGCCACTCGCGTTGTCACGGATTCTACCCACCTTACCTGTGGCGCAACGGAGAGAAATTTTTCCTCGAAGGCAACACCCGGCCCGACTGCGGAAAAATGTCGGAAAAGGGCGACGAACCGGTCGGCGAAGGCGGCCAAACCTACTCGCAAAACGTCTTCATCGCGGGAATCCTGGACTACCTTCGCGAGAACAAGGACGAGCCCTTTTTTCTCGCGCACCCGACCCAGTTGCCACACGGGCCGGTCGCCATTCCTGAACTGCATCCCGACTTTGCCGAGGATCCGGGTTTGTCCCTCGCCGAGAAAAAATACGCCTCCATGGTCAAAATGCTGGATGACCACGTGGGTTTGATCATGAACGAGTTGAAAACCCTGGGGATCGATGACCAGACCCTCGTCGTGTTCACTTCCGACAACGGGCACGAACTCTACTACGGCCCCAAGGGAACCTTCGCAAAACGCTTCCCGGACGGCACCCCCGCCAATCTCACCGACAAGAAATGGCGCACCTCGGAATGCGGCGACGTTTTTGATGGGGCGGGAGGAAGAGCCGGGCTCAAGCGCTCCGGTTATCAGGGCGGGATGCAGTGTCCGCTGATTGCGCGTTGGCCGGGCAAGATTGCGCCGGGCGGGAAGACCGATCATCTCAGCGCCCACTACGACTTCATGGCGACGCTTGCCGAGGTGGTTGGTGGCGAAATTCCTTCCGGCAAAGACAGCATCTCCTACCTGCCGGTCTTGTTGGGCAAGGAACAGGCGGAGGTGCATGATCACGTCGTCGTGAACAACAACTTCTCGAGAATGGGACGCAGCGCATTGATCACGAACGAGGGTTGGAAGTTGATCGAGATTGATCGCGGGAAAAATCACTATCAATTGTACAACCTCCGTGAAGACAATGAGGAACGGTTCGATCTTGCATCCACCCATCCCGAACGGGTTGCGAGTTTGAAGAAGGTGCTTCTCGGTGAACTGGGCTCGCCTCGGCCTGACTTGGATGTGAGTCGCTGAGCCGTCGAATCGGTTGCCGCGATCCACCTGCGCGTCAGCGTCCGGGAGTGCGGAGGCAAGCGCTAGCGCCGACTCCGCTTTCGAACGGCTCCCAAAACGTGGAACGCCAAACCCCTCCTCTGGTCCTGGAATCTTGCGCCACCATCCCGAAGCGGCGCCCCCGAGAAACGCTGCCGCTCTGAAGTCTGGCCAGGGTGCCATCGGAGGAGCGATGAGAATATTCGCAACTTCTTCCTCGCCACGTAAGCGGAGTCGGCGCGTTGCTTGCCTCCGCACTCCCGGACGCTGGCGCGAATCATGAGGCGCTTTATCGTCATCCGCGATAGACGTCGAAGTCGTCTTCGGCCTCAAGCCGGTCGGTCTTGAAACGGTAGATCGAGGTGACCATGGCGGGGGAGGCGGTTCGCTCGAACCACGATGCCGAGCACCAGGGGTATTGATTCGCGACCGGAACGAGTTCGTGTTTCACGGCGTTGTGATGCACGTAGTTGAGCCGGGCGAGGTAGGAGCGCTGCCGGGTGAGCCGCAACTCCCAGTAGTTGTGCCAGACCTGGCGACCCGGGGTGTCATCCAGCAGGTTCATCGCTTCCGCGGTGCCCGAATGGAGTTGCCCGAGGAACGTTGGGAGCGATTCAGCGCCGGATTCCGCCTTCGGCGAGTGCGCCACAAAGTGGTAGTGGTTGGAAAAGACAGCCCACGCTTCCAGTTGCCAGCCAAAGTGGCTCGCCTTCTCCAGCAAGGCATGGTGGAGGATGCGCAGGCGCTTCCGGCTGCGAAAAACATGGGTATGGTTGAGGGTCGCGGCCGTGATGTAGTAGGTGCCCGCTTCCTGAAGCACATGAAGCGGCGCATGAGGCCAGGGCAGCGTTTCTGATTCCTCCTCCGGCATGGGGAAGGGTGGGGAGGTGATTCAGGGTTGTCAATCCGCGCATTGACAGGCCTCATCCAAAACGCTCAGATAGGTCACCCCACCGATGATCAAAACCCTCTCCTTCTTTCTGCTGCTCTGTGGCTGCAGTCTTGTCTCTGCCAATGACGAACGCCTGAATGTTGTCTGGATCATTTCCGATGATCTGGGGCCTGAGTTGGGCTGTTACGGGTATCCGGAGGTTGCGACTCCCAATCTGGATCGGCTTGCCGCGGAGGGAACTCGCTTCACCCGTGCGTTTTCGACGGCGCCGGTGTGTTCCTCTTCGCGAACCGCGTTTCAGACGGGGCAGTATCAAACGACGGTGGGTGGGCATCATCACAATACCCGCGACAAGCGGGAACTCCCTGACGCGTATTCGACGATCACGGAGGTGATGCAGGACGGCGGATATTTTGTGAGCAATGGGAGAGGGCTGGCGACGCCGGACAAGAAGCTCGCCAAATCCCACTTCAATTTCGTGTATGATGCGCGGGAGTTTTTTGATGGCGCGGATTGGACGCAGCGAGCCGAGGGACAGCCGTTTTTCGCCCAGGTTCAGATCAAGGAACCGCATCGGCCGTTTGTGAAAGACAGTCGACCTCGCCCGGATGCGCCGATTCCTCCGTATTACCCGGAACATCCGGTGACCCGCGCGGATTGGGCGAATTATCTGGCCAGCATCGAGGTGCTGGATCGAAAGGTCGGGGCGGTGTTGGACCGGCTCGATGCCGAAGGATTGGCGGAGAACACGTTGGTGATCTTTTTTGGCGATCACGGCCGTCCGCATGTTCGCGGGAAACAGTGGCTTTACGATGGCGGGCTCCACACGCCGTTGATCATGCGTTGGCCGGGAACAATTAAGGCGGGCCAGGTGGATGACCGCTTGGTTTCGTTGATCGATCTGATGCCGACGACGATAGCGGCGACCGGTGTCGAGGCGATGGAGTTACCCGGAGGTGATCTGCTCGATCCGGAATGGGGCGGTCACGAAATGCTGTTCGCGGCGCGCGATCGTTGTGGTGACGCTGCGGACCGGATTCGTTCGGTCAGGACGAGCGAGTTCAAATACATTCGCAACTTCCATCCCGAGCTTCCCTATCTTCAGCACAGCGGTTACAAAAAGCTCTCGTATCCGACGGAGACGGTGATGAAGCAGTTGCATGCCGAAGGCAAATGGGACTCGCCGTTCATGGCGCAAACGCGCCCGAAAGAGGAACTCTACGATCTGACGCGCGATCCGCATGAAATGACGAATTTGGCTGAGGATCCGAAGTATGCGGAGCAGTTGGCGGCGTTGCGCGATGCGGTGAATCAGTGGATCGAAGCTTCCGGTGACATGGGGCGAATCGATGAGCGCGAGACGGTGAATCTGGAAGGCGTCATGGCCGAGAAATGGCAGTGGTATGAAAAATCGATGCGGAAACGGGGGCTGGATCCCGATGCGTCCGATGCCGAATATTTGAAATGGTGGGAACGCGAATTGGGTGTCGCTCCGTGAGCGGCTCCCCAGGACAACTCGAACGAAATTTCTCGCGCAAACCCCATCGCTCTAGCAAACTCCCTTTTATGAAAAACCTCCTCCTGTTTCTTCTCCTCGCAACATTGGCCAATTGGGCCGTTGCCGGTGACGCCAAGGGTTCTCGCCCCAACATCGTCTTCATTCTGTCCGATGACATGGGCTGGGGGCAACCCGGGTTTCATGGGGGAAACCCGGAGCTGACTCCGAACCTGGATGCGCTGGCGGGTGAGGGGATGCGGCTGAACGAGTATTATACCCACAGCGTGTGCGCGCCAACGCGAGCCGCGTTCTTGACGGGGCGCTACGCGTTTCGAACCTGGAGTGATTGGCGGTCCGAGGATTTTGGGAAGCCGAGTTATTTGGCGAAGCTGGGGCTCGAGTTGGCGCATAACGAGCGCGGAGAGCCGACCCGCCGGATTCACGCGCTGGATACGGAGGAACGCACCGTCGCGGAGGCGCTCCAGGATGCCGGGTATTTCACCTCGCTCATCGGCAAGTGGCACCTGGGCGAGTGGCTTCCCGAGCACCTCCCGATGGGGCAGGGGTTTGAGCATCAATACGGGCACTACGCGTGGGGAATCGATTACTACAACAAGACGATTGTCCACAATGCGCCGGCCCGATTTGCGGTTTACGACTGGCATCGCAACCAGAAACCGATTCAGGAGGACGGGTATGCGACGGACCTGATCGCGGCGGAAACCGAGCGCGTGATTACGGCGCGGAAGGACGACGATCGTCCGTTCTTCATCTACGTTGCGTTTAACGCGGTTCATGGGCCGCTGAATCCGCCGCCGGGATTTGCGGGTGACGCGGATGATCCGCTCGCGATTCGCGATGCGATGCTGGCGAGCCTCGATCAGGCGGTTGGCCGGATCAAACGTGCGGTGGATGACAACGGGTTTCGCGACAACACGCTCTTCATCTTTTCCAATGACAACGGGCCCGTGCTTGAGGAGATGAGCAAGCCGTTCCGGGGAACGAAGAACACCACGTTCGAAGGCGGGGTTCGGCAGCCGGCGATACTTCGGTGGCCGGGATACGTCGAGGCCGGAAGCGCCAAGGATGGGCTCGTGTTCATCACGGATTTTTTCCCGACGTTCATCACCCTGGCCGAAGGATCACACGAGCAGGAACGGGCGATTGACGGAATCGACATGACCGAAATGCTGTTCGGTGGCGCCAAGAGCGAGCGGACCGAGATCGTTTATGACGTTGCCGGTAGTGTGCGGCTTCCCACGATTCGGCAGGGCGATTTCAAACTGATGGGCGACGTGCTCTACAATGTCGCGGCTGATCCCGGTGAGCAGACCGACGTGGCCAAGCAACACCCGGAGTTGGTCCAGAAACTCAAGGCGCGAATCGATGCGGTTGGGAACGAGCGTCCGCCGCTTGGAGATAAGCCGCTCTTGATGGATCCGCCCTTGCCTTATGTCTATGGGCTGGAAGAACAGGCGGACGTTCCAGCCTGGTTGGTCGAAGCCGTGGACGCCATCCGCGCAACTCAGCCGCAGGAATGGGCACCCGGAGAGACCCCCTGGCCCAAGGCACCACAGGGAGCGAGTGCGAGCAAGATGGATGGATTGCGCGACGAGGTGACCAAGTAGGCAACGAAGCCTCAGCGGTTCATGACCTCGATCTGTTGAATACCGGTCCAGGTTTCGCCGGGCGCCAGCGTGCGTCGGGATTCCACTTGAGCGGGCTCGATGCAGACGAAGCGTCGCCAGTCATCCGTCGGCATGTCGCCGATTCCATGTTCCGGGCCGGGATTCCAGACGACGAGGTCGGGGAAGTGCTCCGACGTGATGCGGAGGTTCACGGCTTCGTCCGCGAGAATTACTTCTTGGGAGCCGGCACCGAAATACCCCCGGTCGATTTCCTCGCCGAACGTGATTTCGGCCTTGGGATCCGTTTCACGTTGCTTCGTTACCTCGTTGACGAATTCCCGTCCAGCCAAGCCGCGAACGACGGAGGTTTCCACGTTGCTGACTTGAAGGTAGGTATGTAGCGCGGCGTGAAACTCGAACGATTTCGAACCGAGATTCTGCACGGTCATCTGAATCTGAAGGTCGGAATTCCCCAGCACGACACCGATCTCAAGCGCAGTTTCGTAGGGCCACTCCGGTTGGCTGGAGGTCGTCGTCTGCAACTTCAGGGTTCCGCTCTCCAAATTGGCTTCCCACTCCGCCTTGCGGGCAAAACCGTGACGCCCGAGCGGGCCGTGATCGCTGAATTGGGGGAAAATCACCGGGACTCCGCCTCGGATCGCTTTTCCGGTTCCGTAGTCGGCCGTTTCGCTGAGATAAAGGCGTTCCTGACCGTCCGCC
This sequence comes from uncultured bacterium, assembly GCA_963977015.1. Classification (GTDB taxonomy): domain Bacteria; phylum Verrucomicrobiota; class Verrucomicrobiia; order Verrucomicrobiales; family DEV007; genus JBCDHN01. The sequence goes on from CAXBMO010000012.1 coordinate 154,236, forward strand.
GTTTTCCACGAAATCAGATGCCCGCCGTGTTGCGCAAAGGTCGCCTCAGCGCCGGATTCGTGCGTCAACTGATAGCACGCGATTCCTTGAGGACCGGACGTCGGGGAAAGCTGATGAGCAGGCGGGTTTTCGGGAGAGAGATTCGTGTCCATGGCCAGATAATCATAAAAATGGACTAGCTGACCCTAGAATCCAGACTTTTTCTCGGGTCAAGTTGGGCTCAAGATTGCTCTGCCATGACAACCCCACTTGCAAAACCCCGCATCGCCATCATCGGCCTCGGCTTCGGAGCCGAATTCATCCCGATCTACCAACGCCATCCGAATGCCGAAATTACCGCCGTTTGTCAGCGCAACCCGGATTCCCTCAAGGAGATCGCCGACAAGTTTGGCGTCGAAAGGCGCTTCACGGATTACGATGAGCTTCTCGCCGATCCCGAGATCGACGCCGTTCATATCAACACGCCGATTCCGGATCATGCGGAACACACGCTCAAGGCAATGCGGGCGGGCAAGCACGTCGCCTGCACCGTTCCGATGGCGACGAGCGAGGCAGACTGCAAGGCGATCGTCGAGTTGAGCGCCGAAACGGGGCTGCGCTACATGATGATGGAGACGGTCGTTTACGCGCGCGAATTCCTCTACATGAAGGAGCTTTTCGATACCGGTGAACTCGGGAAGCTGCAGTTTCTCAAGGCGAGTCATCAGCAGGACATGGATGGTTGGCCCGGATATTGGCCCGGCCTTCCTCCGATGCATTACGCGACCCATTGCGTTGGTCCAGTGTTGGGTCTCGCCCGCAACGAGGCGGAATACGTGAGTTGTTTTCCGAGCGGCACGATTCGGGAGGAGATGCATGGATGCTACGGTTCGCCGTTCGCGGTGGAGACGACCCATATCAAATTTGCGGACAGCGACCTCAGCGCGCAGGTTTATCGTTCGCTCTTTGATGTCGCTCGCCAGTATCGCGAGAGCTTCGAGGTCTACGGTTCAAAGAAGGCGGTTGAATGGCCGTTGATCGAGGGAGAGCCGCTGGTGGTTCATACCGCGAAAAAGCCTGAGCCTGAGATTCCCGAGAAGCAGGAGTGTCCGGACTACGGCCATCTTCTGCCGGACGAAATTGCGCCGTTTACCCAGGGCGGCGTTTATGGTGGTGAGGAAGGGGAAGAGCACCTCAGCTTTACCCAGGGGGCCGGGCATGGCGGATCTCACCCGCATCTCGTTCATCAATTCGTCGAGCTTTTGCGGGGAACTGGTGAAGGGTATCCGAATGCGGTGCAATCCGCGAACATCACCCTCACCGGCATTCTTTCCCATGAAAGCGCGCTCGAGGGTGGTGCGCTGAAGCGACTCCCGAAGTGGAGCCTTTCCTCCTGAGTTTCCCCATTCTGACCCCTGTAGAGAAATGAAAACCCCCTTCATTGTCCTCCTGGCGATCCCTTCGCTCCTGGTTGCCGAAAGTTCGTGGAAAACCACGCCCTTGATCGGCGACTTCCATGCGGAAGGTGCGGGAGTCGGTGACATCAACGGGGATGGCAACCCTGACATCGCCTACGGTCCGTTCTGGTTCGCTGGCCCGGATTTCTCGAAACAGAATCGCTTTGCGGATGGAGATCCTTTCGATGGCGGAACCGGGTATTCCGACAATTTTTTCAGCTTTGTCAGGGATTTCAACGGCGATGGGAAGAACGACATTCTCGTGTTCGGATTTCCCGGAAAGTCAGCGCGGCTTTATCTGAACAGCGCTGCGGAACGTTGGGAAATGATCGAAGTCGCCGATCAGGTTGCGAATGAATCTCCCCATCTCATCGATCTGATTCCGGGAGGGGTTCCCGAAATCGTGTGTGCCCGCAGCAAGACCTACGGCTATTACGAGGCGGGTGAGGATGCGACGAAACCCTGGACCTGGCACACGGTCTCCGGTCCCAACGAAGCGGCGACGCCGTTTGGTCATGGACTTGGGGTTGGCGATATCAACGGGGACGGGCGGGCGGACGTCGTCGAACGGATGCACTGGTATGAGCAACCGGCCAATCCCGGCGATGGCCCGTGGAAGAAACACAACTGGGCCATGGTTCCCTACGGCGGCGGTGGCGCGCAAATGCTGGTTGATGATGTTGATGGCGATGGCGACAACGACATCATCACCTCCCTGAATGCGCACGCCTATGGAATTGCCTGGTTCGAGCAGGTGTCGCCGGGCAAGTTTGCGCGTCACAACATCGTTGGGCAAACCTCGACCGAGAATCGGCATGGTGTTGCGTTTTCCCAACCCCATGCGCTCGCCCTGGCCGACATGGACGGCGATGGCCGGAACGATTTTGTGACCGGGAAACGCTACTTTGCGCACAAGGGCCGGGATCCGGGAGGATTGCAGGATGCGGTGCTTTACTGGTTTCGGAACACCGTTCGTGGCGGCGAGATTGAGTTTGTGCCTCACCTGGTCGATGATGACTCCGGCGTTGGAGTCGAGGTGAAGGTGGTGGATCTGAATGGGGACGAGAGGCCTGACATTGTCACCAGCAGCAAGAAGGGGCTGATCGTTCATACGCAGACCGGGGCGGGGCATGCGGCGATGGAGTCCTGGAAGGAGGAGTCGCGCAGAACCCAGGATACCTACGGAACGAAACTTTCGCCCGAAGCGGCTCGGGATCAGACGGATGTTCCCGATGGCTTCTCGCTCGATCTGATTGCGGCGGAACCGAACGTCACCCAGCCGATTGCGATGACGTTCGACGCCCGTGGCCGCATCTGGGTGATTGAAGGTCACACGTATCCGCAACGGGCTCCCGAAGGGGAGGGGCGGGACCGCATCATCATTCTGGAAGACCGCAATGCGGACGGCAGCTTTGAAACGAGGAAGGTTTTTGCCGAGAACCTCAACCTTGCGAGCGGGATTGAGATTGGGTTCGGGGGCGTCTATGTCGGCGCGGCGCCCTATTTGCTTTTCTTTCCCGACAAGAATCAGGACGATGTGCCTGACGGAGAACCTGAGATCCTCCTCGACGGCTGGGGATATCAGGATACCCACGAAACGCTCAATGCCTTCACCTGGGGGCCGGATGGTTGGCTTTATGGATGTCACGGCGTTTTCACCCATTCCAAAGTCGGCAAGCCGGGAACTCCCAATGATGAACGGACGCGGATCAATGCCGGAGTCTGGCGGTTTCATCCCGTCAGCAGGCAGTTCGAAGTTTACGCGCATGGCACGAGCAATCCCTGGGGCGTCGACTTCAATGAATACGGCGACTGGTTTGTCAGCGCCTGTGTCATCCCGCATTTCTATCATCTCAGTCACGGAGGGCGTTACCAGAGACAGGCGGGACAGCATTTTGATCCGTTCACGTTTGATGACATCAAGACGATCGCAGACCACGTGCACTACCTCGGAAATATTCGGGCGCTCAAGGATGTCCGCGGGGGCCGCCTTTCGGAAGAGCAGGCCGATACGGCCGCGTTGGGTGGTGGCCATGCCCACTGTGGGCTGGCGATCTACGATGCGCCCGAGTTTCCCGCAGCGTTCCGTGGTGAAGCGTTTTTTCACAATCTTCACGGGCATCGCCTGGTCCGGGAACAACTGGGTCACGACGGTTCGGGGTATCTCGCCAGGCATCGTCCGGATTTTGTGCTGACCAACAATCATGACTTTGTCGGCGTGGGCGTGATGCAGGGGCCGGACGGCGCGCTGTATTATTCGGACTGGGTCGATCCACAAACCTGTCATCACCGGGATGTCGAAGTTTGGGATCGGGCGAATGGGCGCATTTTTCGGGTTCGATACGGCGAGGCGAAAACGACGGTCACCAACCTGCTGGTCCAGTCCGACGTGGAATTGGTGGCGACATTGGGGCATGCGAACTCGTTTTTCGCGCGCCAGGCCCAGCGTCTGCTTCAAGAGCGGGCGGCCGCCGGGACTTTGGATGGGGAAGCGGTCGATTTGGCCCTGACACAGTTCGAAAGCCGTCACTCGGGCGATGTCCCGATGCGCCTGCGGGCGTTGTGGGCCCGCCACGTCACCGGCCTGCTCAGCGGGGAGCTCCTGATGGCGGCGCTTGCCGACCCGAGCGAACATGTTCGCGGCTGGGCCGTGCAGTTGGCTCAGCCCAACACAGCGATTCTCACTCAACTCGCCACCCTGGCGAAGCATGATGATTCATTGATCGTGCGCCGTTATCTTGCATCCAAACTGCAGTTCCTGCCGCTCGATGATCGTTGGGACATCGCCCGGGGCCTCATCGCGCATTCCCGCAGTCAATTTGATCGCAATATTCCGTTTCTCGCCTGGTACGGAATTGCGCCGCTGGTCGAGGCGGACCCTGCCAGCGCGCTTCAACTGGTTGGTCAGACCCCGTGGCCGCAGCTCAAGGATTTCATCACCCGGCGTGCTGCCGTTTTCCCGGAAGGTCGAACGGCGATCACGGTTTCGCTCTCGAGGGCTCCCAATGCCAAAGCCTTCAGTGCCCAGTCCAATCAGCTTCTGCTCGCGCTTTCCAACTTGCCTCCGGTCGAAACTCCGGATGCCTGGGACAAGGCCAAAGCGAAGGGAAAATCGTTTGGGAAGAATGCGCAGGTTGAGGCGGTTCTCAGCCGTATGGGGGCTCGGTTTGGAGATGAGGAATTCTTTCCCCAGTGGCGTCGCGTGGCGAGAAATAGTAAGCAGAAGATGGAGGCGCGGATTGAGGCCTTGAAGTTGCTGACCGTGGGCAAGGATCCCGAGATCGGAACACTCGCCCGCGAAGTTCTGAGTGTGCCAGCTCTTCGGCCCGTCGCCATCGCCGCACTTCGTCAGGATCCCGGCAAAGAGACGGCGGACGCATTGGTGAGACTGGTTCCGAATCTCTCATTAAAGATGCGCAACGAGGCGATCAATCTTCTCGGGACGAGACCGGAGATGGCGTTGGTTCTCCTGCGGGCGGTTGATGAAAAGCGCCTGGAGGCGTCCTTGATTTCTCCGGTGATGTTGGATCAATTCGACCGATTCGAGAACGAGGAAATTGATGCGATTCTGGATCGGAACTGGGTGCGAGGAGGTGGGGGGATTGATTTGGCCCAACTCACCGTGGCGATTGGCCAATGGAGGAAAAAGCTCAATCCGAGAGTCATGGCAAGGGCGAACGCGCAACGTGGTCGGCAGACCTACGTCATGACCTGTGGCACCTGTCATCAGCTCTTTGGCGAAGGAATCGCGTTGGGGCCGGACCTGACCGGATCGAATCGTGCGGACCTGGGCTACATTCTCGAGAACGTTCTCGCGCCAAGCGCCGTGGTGGGGAAAGACTACCTTCTGAACATCTTTACGTTGAAGGATGGATCAACCGTCAGTGGAATGATCGAGAAGGAGACTCCGGAGTTCATTCAAGTCTCGATGGCGGGAGGCACGAAAACCGATGTTCAGGTTACCGAAATCAAGGAACGCCAGGAAGTCGCGCAGTCGCTCATGCCTGCCGGTCTCTTTGATGCGCTGCCGCTGGGGCAGGTTGCGGATTTGGTGGCTTATCTGGCTAGTCCGACTCAGGTTTCCCCAACGGGGAGAGGGAACGTCGCGGCTTCTCCCCAGAGCGCAGTTCCTGCTCCAGGCAACGGTGTCATGCGAATCGAGGCGGAGGATCTTGCCGCGAAATATCAGCCTCAGGGTGGAAACGGGAAGCCGCAGAATATGGAACACTTTCAGGATGCGTGGTCCGAAAATCGGCAGTTGTGGTGGGTCGGCGGAAAGCCCGGTGAGGTCTATACGTTGAAGCTGGATGGCGTGGGACCGGGGATGAAGAATCTTACCCTGTTTCCCACCACCGCGCGAGACTACGCCCAAGTGAAGATCGCCATCAATGGCCAACTCCAGGAAGCGGACTTTTACTCAGCAGATGTTCGCCAGGGCACGCCGCTTCGATTCGAAGGTGTGAACATCAGCCCGAGCGAACCCTTGCAAATCGACATTCACATCACCGGCAAAAACGAAGCGGCGGTTCCCCGTTACATGGTTGGGATCGATCGGATCGAGATTGAAGGCGCAGACTAGAATTGAACGTATGAATTATCGAAAACCCCTATTTACATCACTCGCCATGTTTGGCCTCCTGCCCATTCCGCTGGAGGTGAGCGCGGAGGACGTCAAGCTGATCGATTTGAACCAAGCGCGTCTCGAAAACATCGTTGAGATGGATCGCGACGAGGCGCTGGAGATGTTGGTAAGCAAGATTGGGAAGAGTGACGACCCTGCGATTCAAGCGGCGCTGCTGAACGGCATTCTACTGGGCCTGGAAGGACGACGTGACGTTGCCGCTCCTTCGGGGTGGGGAGAACTCAAAGCGAATTTGCAGGCCAACCCGGATTCACGGGTGCCGGGGCACGTTCAGAAGTTGAGTCAGGTGTTTGGCGATGAGCAGGCAACCCAACGAGCCATCGCGACGTTGAAGGATTCCACTGCGGATCCGAGCGCTCGCAAAAGCGCCCTTGCTTCGCTGTTGGCGCAACGCCGGATGGAACTGTTGCCGATCCTGGAGAAGTTGATCGATGAGGAGGCGTTGCGGACGGAAGCGATCCGTGGATTCACCACGATCGAATCTCCAACGGCTCCCGCGTTGCTGTTGAAGCGCTTTCCCAAATACGACGTGGAGACGCAACGCACTGTGATCGAAACGTTGGCGACTCGAAAGCCGTATGCAGAAGCCTTGTTGGCAGCGCTCGATGCCAAGACCGTGCCTCGGGATGCGATTCCCGCCTATGTCGCACGCACCATGAGCACACTTCTCGGCGAGAAGTTCTCCTCCAAGTATGGCGTGCAGCCGTTGTCGGAAGACAAGGAGGCGATGATTGCCAAGTACAAGTCCATGGCGACAACGGAAACCTTGGCCAAAGCCGATGCCTCGGCTGGGCGCGTGGTGTATCAGAAAGTCTGCATGGCCTGTCATGTAATGTATGGTGAGGGTGGTTTGGTAGGGCCGGAATTGACGGGCTCAAACCGGGCGGACCTGAACTATCTGCTCCTGAATATTCTCTATCCCAGCGATGACATTGCCGATGCCTACAAGATGGTCCTGGTGACGACGAAAGACGGACAGACGCTCGCGGGCAGCATTGCGGAAGAAGACGGTCAAAAGGTGGTTCTCAATATGGTGGGACAGAAAACGACCGTCTCGAAAAGCGACATCCAAAGTCGTGAAACTTCGCCGTTCTCGATGATGCCCGCCGGGCTTCTTCAAACTCTGAAACCGGAGGAGGTCGTGAACCTCTTCAAATACATGCAAACCAAAGCTCAGGTCAATCTTCCCAAATGAACTTGGACTTTTCTTCAATCCAGATGACTTCTCCTTCCCATTTTCGATTTCTGGCATGCGCAGTTTGTGCGCTTGTGAGTGTTCCGTTCGCCCATTCCCAGGATCGAGGGAAGCAACATCGCATCAGTGATGCGCCGTTTCTGACGCCGGAACAGGCGGTTGCCAAGATGAGCGTTCCGGACGGGTTCGAGGTGTCGGTGTTCGCCTCAGAACCGGACATCGGCGAGCCCATCGCTTTCACGTTCGATGCGCGCGGTCGCGTTTGGGTCGTCGAAAACTACAACTACGTGAACCGGCGTTCTCACAAGATGGAGCAGCTCAGCCGAATCCAGATTTTCGAGGACACGGACAGCGATGGTCGTTTCGACACGAAGAAGCTCTTTCATGATCAATTGACCTTTGCCTCGGGAATCGCGGTTGGATTTGGCGGTGTCTATCTGGGGGCGCCGCCCAACTTTGTCTTCATTCCGGATGCGGACGGCGACGATGTTCCCGATGGCGAACCGGAGGTATTGCTCAACGGTTGGGGAATCCAGGATCGGCATGAAACGTTGAACAGTTTTATCTGGGGGCCGGACGGCTGGTTGTATGGATGTCAGGGCGTGTTCACCCATTCGTTGATCGGGAAACCAGGCGCCTCGAAAGAGGAGCGCACGTTCCTGGATGCCGGAATCTGGCGCTTTCATCCGGAGAAAAAGGAGTTCGAGATTTTTGCGCGCGGGCTCTCGAATCCGTGGGGCTTCGACTTCAATGACGTTGGTCACGGCTTTGCAACCTGTTGCGTCATTCCGCATTTGTTCCACGTGGTTCAGGGGGGCGTCTATCACAAGCAATCCCGCCCGAACCTGAATCCCTACGTTTATGACAACATCAAGACGATTCGGGATCACACGCACCTTTCGGCGCACGGCGGGGCGCGCTTTTACCTCGCGGACGCGTTTCCCTCGGAATACCGCGATCAGCTTTTTATGTGTAATATCCACGAGCACGCGGTTCTCGTGGATCGGATGGAACCCAACGGGTCCAGTTATATTGGAAGACATGGAAGCGATTTCATGCCGACGAATGACCTCGCCTGGGTGGGGTTCAGCATGGAGATCGGGCCTGACGGGGGCGTTTACATTCTCGATTGGCACGACACCGACATTTGTGGCAACGCGATCAACTTTCCCGACAGCGGCCGCATCTATCGCATCTTGCCGAAGGACGCGAAGAAGATTGAGCGTCCCAACCTTCCTGCGATGAGTGATCTCGAACTCACGAAGCTTCAGAATCACGTCAACGATTGGTATGTCCGTCAGGCGCGAGTCGAACTTCATCATCGCACCGTGGCTGGGAAACTCGATCAGGCCGCCGTTCACGCCGAACTGGATCGCTACCTGGTTGCGTCAACCACTTCGCCCATACGCCTACGCGCGCTTTGGGCCATGCACGTCACCGGTCGATTTGCCGGAGCCGGTCAGGAAAAGCTTACCAGCTTGTTGTCCCATGATGATCCTCATGTCCGGGCGTGGGCGGTTCAGTTATTGTGCGAAAACGGGAACCCCAGCGAGCACTCGAGGCGGCAGCTTGTGGAGATGGCCAAACGAGATGCATCGCCTACCGTGCGGCTGTATTTGGCTTCCGCGTTGCAACGCCTGTCCTTTGATCAACGTTGGGAGATACTCAGTGAACTGGCCAAACGTGAGGAAGATCTTCAGGACCCCAACATACCGCGCGTGCTTTGGCTGGCGCTCGAGCCGATGGTTCCGGAACATCCTGAGATGGCGCTGACGACCGCGATTCACGGTGCAATGCCCTTTCTTCAGGAGAGTGTTGCGCGACGCATGGTCAGTGGAACCCCAGGCTCGTTCAAAAAGCCGAGTCAAGCCATGATCGAGAAGTGGAACAACGCGCTTCAATCCGTCGCGCCGGGGTTTCGCGTCCTTTCGGTGGGAGAAGGCGGAGTTGTTGCTCTGGAGAGCTTCCGGAACGAGAAGGCGATTCAAACCCATCCCCTCGACCGGAAGAAAGCCTGCACGTTGTTGCGCAATCTCCGGATTCCGGATGGCAAGGAGACGAGGCTCAAGGCGCGCGTTAGCTATCATCCCCACGGCGATTGGCAACTGCGGGTGATCGCGGCGAGAGAGGTTCTGCTCGACCAGATCGTGAGTTTCAAAACCGTCCAACAAGAGTGGCTCGAAATTGATGTCGACCTGTCAAAGTATGCCGGTCAGAACATCGAGATCGCGCTGGAGAATCGGGCGAACGGCTGGAGCAACGAGTTCGGATTCTGGGGGAAGGTCGAAATCGTGAGCGAGGAGAATTGAACGTCAGATGCTCTTGTAACGGACTTTTTTTCCGTCTTTCCCGATTGGGCGATCGTCCCGGCGGGGTGCATCTGGCGACGTCAAATCGTCGGTCAAGGTGGAATGGTTATTGCGGGGTGGGAGCGTGTTTCCGCGATCTTCAGCCTCGTTAATGCGGAGCGTGCGGCCTTCCCAATCCTTCCCGTCTAGGGCGGCGATGGCTTTTTCTGCGGTTTCCCGGTCGGCCAGGGTCACAAAGGCAAACGCCCTCGGGGCACCCGTGTCCCGATTCATGGGGCGGTGAAAATCGAGGATGGGCTCGAACTCGGCGAACAATTCGCGGATTTGAGCGGTGGAGGCGTCCTGGGAGATGTTTCCGACAAATAACTTCATGGATCTTTTTCTGGTTGATTGATGGTTGTGGCCAATTCACCCCGCATTGCGCTTAAGCCAGCTATCCAGAAGACAAGATCCAACAAACGACCAACGCCCGGTCTCGGGCCTGTTTTTTGTATTGTGAGGCGGGGAAGGTAAGCGCTGAAAGCATTATTCCAAATCATATTCGCGGGAGTGTTTGGACGGAGCGCGATTTCACGTCTGAAATGAATGAGGAGGTAGGAGCGGCCGGGCTGAGAAGTCCGCGGAACGGCGGCGATTCCCGTCCAATTTCGCGATTGGTGCAATTCCGCGCTCGCATTTTCAGGGGTTCGTTGCACTCTTTGCGGGGATATGACTCAGGAATCATCCTTGCGGGACCGAATCGGTTTTTCCCAAAACGGCGCAGCTTCGGCGGACGAGAAGCAACGCATGCGGGAATACATCAATCTCAAACTCGCCTCTCGCGGGTTTCCGATTGTCGGAGATCGAAGTGATTATCCGTTTCTGGAGATGGGAAAATCGCTGATCGCGAATTTTCAGGAGCGAATGCGGTTGTTGAGCGATTATTTGTGTCCGGCCGATCAATACATCCAGGATTTCTTGGGAAATTATCTGGGCCAGTTCAACACATTCGAGACCGGACAGGCGATGATTCCAACTGGCGCGCTCATCATGGAACGCCACGGAATCGCCCGAACGCTTTCCTTGCCATCGGATAGCGATGTCTTCAAATCGGACATTGTATCCTCGTTCCGGGTTGCCCAGGGCGTCTGCCACAATCCGGTCAACGATCGTCGAACCACAAAAGGCGTTTTTCATGTCGCGGAAGGTGGTTACCCAATCCCAGACGATAAAAAGGCGGTTCCCAAAAGCACCTTCGCGCATTTGTTGAAGTCGGCCCTCAATCCTCCGGATGATTTGATGACGCTGCCGTTCACCGCGAACGAACCAACACCTTCCAAGACGTTTGTGAGTCTATTGCTGCGTCCCGTGGTTTGTCCGGCGGTGGAAGGTTTTACCCAGGAAAAGTCGATGGAGATTCGCTTTTTCGCGCCGGGTAACCTCGTGAGTAACCTGGATTTTGTGGAGTCGATTTTCGGGAATGCGGGCGATCCGTATTTGCCGGAGAATGATGCCCGATTGGATGTCGATCACTGGACTGGCCATACCGGGTGCGTGATTTTGGCGCCGCAATTGACGAAACTGCGCAAGAAAGATGTCGGGCTGCCCCATCTGAATGACGCGACCGAGCGCCAGAAGCGGGATGGAATGTGTTGGGAAAGTGAGGACGAACTCTACAACGATGGCGGCGCGTTCAAGGTGACGTGTCGCGATCAACGCGGGGTCATGGTCACGCTGATTGCGGACAACTATTTTGGGTATTGCAAAAAGGAGGTGAAAACGCAGATCAGTTTCGCCTCAAACCTCTTCGGGTTGGTGGAGGAGGAACACGCCGGTGGCGCGATCGCGTTTCCCGGTTTCGATCTCGGTGAAGACTTTGAGTTGAGCGGCTATCGAACCGAGGTGGACCACACGTTCGAAGGCGTGGTCGAAAAATTCGGGGATCGCATTGATGTGGCGCCGGAAGGTTACGCGATCGACAAAACCTGGGACGACATTGTCTACCTGCCGGAGAACGTTCACGTCAATCTGCATCATCAGCGCATCACCTGGAAGCAGGGCGATGAGGAGCGGGAATTGAAGCTTCAGCCGGAACGAACCTATGTCCTGCCGAGTGGCTACAAGATCGAGATGGTGAAGCCGAGCGAAGGCCAGCGCTGGCGCTTGATCGGGACGAATGCGGAAGGAACGCTCTGCCACAAGCCCTGTACGGTTTCAGGCGGCGGCAAGTCGGAGATTTCGAAGTCGCTGGAGGATGCGATGGAATCCGGATCGGTCTTTCTGCCGGACTTTGCGCGCGACCTGGAGAAGGCGATCGAAGTGGTCCATTACGACTTCAGCAAGCGTTGGATCAATCCGCACGATCCCAACAAGCATGGCCGGGCGTTGCTCGACCCTTCGCGTTCGCTTGGTTCAACGATTCGATTGCTGGCGACGAGTCCGGATTACACGGATGAATTCAACAACTGGGTTAGTGAAATTCCGCGTTCGGTTCGCGAGCTGGTCTTCATCATGAAGCGGTTTTGGAAGCCGGATTGGGGTGATGATTGGAAAAAGCGTTTCCGGGTCGATACCATCAACGGGCAACCGGGCTTTGAGCTGAAATATCGCGACTCCAAGATCGTTGCACGTTATCTGCGAATTGGATATCACACGGATGGAAGCTGGCGGACGTTCGGACTCCGCAAGGACTTTCACCAGGCGGCAAAATTGCAGCGCGAAGACGACATCACCTCCTCCATTGTCGTTCCCAGCGAGCAACTGACCGGCCTTCATCCGGACACGAAACGTCCCTCGTTCAAGTTCGTTCAGAACTGTGAATTTCGCCTCTTCCAGCGTCCTGACGAAGCCATTCATCGTGGTTATGACAAGACGACCGAGCTGGACTTCAGTCGCCAGGGCAATTTCTTCAGTAACTACGAGCCCCTGACGCGGGAGCAAGCCCGGGAGATGGTCGAGGACACGATTCGGTTTGAGCAGTTCTCCGAGCCGTTGAAGAAGACGATTCTCGATTTCGTGGAAGCCGATGAACCGGAGTTTATTGTGTGTTCCGCGAATCCGCGACTCGTGGACGGCAAGCCGACCAAGAATCCGCGTTATCTTCAGGACCGCCCGGATTTGCATGCGGCGCGGGACGAATACCTGGCTGAGCTGGGTGCACATCTGTATCGCCGAATTCCGTTTGGTGAGCCGGTGCCGAATCCGGTGAACGCCGTTCTTCCCGGCCGTCGCAACAATCCGGCCGATTACGATGCTGGGATTCGTCCGCTCGCCGTGTTTGGGCCGATCCACTACCAGGAACTGCCGGAGTTGTTCATGGACTTCATTTCCAGCCTGACCGGAAAGTCGCCCTCGACGACGGGGGCGGGAAGCGAAGGCGCCCTCACCAAGGGGCCGTTCAATGCGCTGCTGCCGATCGTGGATCTGAACAACGCGTTGGTGAGTTATCTGTTGACCGACTACCCGGTATATTCATCCGCGGCCGGTTACATCGGGAGCAAGTATCGTGTGGACCACGACATCAGCCTGATCATTCCGGAAGTCTGGAGCCGGATGTTCATTCACGAGCGCGATCCCAAGTATCTGCTGGAGCGCGGACATTTGGAGAAGGTGGAAGATGTCGAGCATCATGGGAATCAGGTCCTGGCGAGCCGGTTGGGTTATCGGATCACGGAAAGTTTCGTCCACACCTACTTTGGCAGGGTCTTCAACGATCCGGCGACGTTGTTTCCCGATGACATGCTGAGGCCGGAGCGACAGAATTTTGACGAATATGTTGATGGGGTGAACAACATCGTGGAAACCCAGCAAAAAGTGGCGAAAACCTACTTTGCAGACGAATCGATCGAAGTTGCCTGCCCGCCTCTCAAGGCGTTGCTCCACATCATGGCGCACGGGAACTTTGAAGGAAAAGACATTCACGATCCCGAGATTCGGAAGCTTTTTACCCGCGAATCCCTCGTGGAGAGTGATTGGTATCAGGATCGCCTTCAGGCCAAGGTCGAAGTCGATCGGGAACTGTTGGAACGCCAGGCATCGCACTTGGAAGCGTTTCTCCGGAAAGACCACTATGCCGAGGAAGGGGAACGGCTGGAGATTCGGAAGAAGCTTGCCACCATCAACGAACAATTGGCCGCGTTGAAGAAACGCCCGAAAGAAGCTCTCGACCGCCTCATCGGAACACTGGGAGCTGATCCGTCGCTGCTTTAGGGCATCTTAGGTGGAGATGTCGCCAATACTGCGAGGAGGTTTGCCTTCCCGGCTGTTTGCTAACGGGACCGGGGTTTGTCCAAGTCATCCGCCTTGGAAAGGGCGGGTTGCTGCAACCATTTGATTCCGAAGATGATGAGGGTGAGCGCGACGACGGTGGAGATCCCCGTGGGAAGAGCGAGCGCCTCAAGATATCGGGAGCGTTCCTCGGGATCCTCGAGCGCGCGGGATTGAAGGATCGCGAAGATTCCGATTCCGGCCGCGACGGATAGCAACCCGCCGAAAATGAGAAGAATGATGCCGATGGGAGCGGCTTTCGTTGTGGACATTGATGCACCCTATCACGATTGCAGCGGAGGCAACGATCAATTTCCTGAAACGGAGCGGTTCCAACCTAACACAGTTGCCACAAGCCACTTCCCGTCTAGAGTCGCCCCAACATGGCGAATCGGCTTTTTCTTCTCGATGGCATGGCGCTGATTTATCGCGCCCATTTTGCGTTGATCCGTAATCCGGTGTTCACCTCGCGCGGATTCAATAGTTCGGCGGTTCTCGGGTTCACCAACACCCTGCTCGAGATCATCGAAAAGCGGAAACCGACACATTTGGCGGTGGTGTTCGATACGTCCGCCCCGACCCAGCGCCACGAGGAGTATCCCGAATACAAGGCGCAACGTCAGGAAATGCCGGAGGAGTTGAGCGCCGCGATTCCCCATGTGAAGCGCATGGTGGAAGCCTTCCATATCCCGGTTCTGACGTTGGATGGCTATGAGGCGGACGACATCATCGGCACGCTGGCGCGCCGGTTTGAGAAGGAGGATCCCGGGGCGGAAATTTTCATGGTGACGCCGGACAAGGACTTCGCGCAGCTGGTGACGGAGCGGGCCAAGATTCACAAGCCGGGCCGGCAAGGCAGCGATGTCGAGATTCTTGGGATCGAGGAGATTCGCGAGAATTGGCAGGTCGAGGAACCGAGCCAGGTCATCGATATTCTGGGGTTGTGGGGCGATGCGTCGGACAACATTCCGGGCATTCCCGGGATTGGAGAGAAAACCGCCAAGAAGTTGATTGGTCAGTTTGGGAGCATCGAAAATTTGATCGCGAACACGGACAAGCTGAAAGGCAAGCAGAAGGAAAACGTCGAGAAATTTGCCGACCAGGCCCTGCTTTCGAAACGGCTGGCGACTATCATTCTCGATGTTCCGATCGAGGTGTCGGAAGACGCGCTCGTGCTCAGCGAACGCGATGATGAGGCCTTGAAGAGCCTTTTTGTTCAATTCGAGTTCAACGCGATCGGGAAACGGTTGTTTGGAAGCGATTTCAAGGCGGGACGCGGTCACATCAAGCCGGCGGCACCCGGCGAGGATCTGGAGGAAGGGCTTGTCGCGCCCGATCTCAAGACAATGGAAGAGGTTGAGCACGACTACACGCTTGTCGAAACGGCGGACGCGCGCGCCAAGCTGATCGCAGACTTGAAGAAGCAGAAGTCGTTCGCCTTTGATACGGAGACTTCGGCGCTGAACCCGCACCAATCCGAGATTGTCGGCATTTCGTTTTCCTGGAAACGCGGTCAGGGTTTTTATGTTGCGTTAACCGGCGATCTCACCACGAAGATCAAGACGTTGGCGGAGTTTCGCGAGGTTCTCGAGAATCCGGAAATCGAGAAGATTGGCCACAACCTGAAGTTCGATCTGGTGGTCCTGCTCTGGCACGACATTCGGGTTCGCGGCCCCTTCTTCGATACCATGCTGGCGCATACCCTGGTCGAGCCGGAGCAACGTCATACGATGGACTACATGAGCGAGGCGATTCTGGGCTACACGCCGGTTTCGATCAAGGCGCTGATTGGCGACAAGAATGACGAGGGCGGGCAACTCAGCATGTTGGACATCTTCGATCAGAAGAAGGAGGAGGTCTCGGATTATGCGGCGGAAGACGCGGACATCACCTGGCAACTGAGCGAGAAACTGCGACCTCAGCTGAAGGACCTGGGGTTGGAGCGGGTCGCCTATGAAGTGGAGTTTCCGTTGTTGCCGGTGTTGGCCGCGCTGGAGTATGAAGGCGTTTCCATTGATGTTGATGCGCTCGGAAAGATCAGCGAATCGCTCGCGGTGCAGATGAAAGAGTTGGAGGCGCGCATTTACGAATCCGCCGACGAGACGTTTAACCTCAATTCTCCGAAGCAGTTGGGCGAGATTCTCTTCGAGAAGTTGAAGCTGGTCGAGAAGCCGAAGAAGACCAAGACCGGCCAATACAAAACGGACGAACAGGTCTTGAGTTCTCTCGAAATGCATCACCCGATTGTCGCGGACATCCTCGCCTTTCGCGAAGCCACCAAGCTGAAGAGCACCTATGTCGATGCGCTGCCCCATTCCGTCCTAAAGAAAAGCGGGCGCGTTCACACCCAGTTCGAGCAGTTGATGACCGCGACCGGGCGCCTGGCTTCCAACAACCCCAACCTGCAGAACATCCCGATCCGAACCGAGCAGGGGCGCGAGATCCGCAAAGCGTTCGTCCCCCGGAGTGCCGACTTCATGGTGTTCTCGGCGGACTATTCCCAGATTGAGCTTCGCGTCATGGCGAGCCTGAGCAAGGACGCCGGAATGATGGGCGATTTTGAAGCCGGTCACGACATTCACACCACCACCGCCGCGCGCGTTTACGGCGTTGAGCTCGAGGACGTGATTCCGGAAATGCGGCGAACGGCGAAGATGGTGAACTTTGGAATCATCTATGGCATCACCGGCTTTGGGTTGTCGCAGCGGCTCGGGATTCCCAAGAAGGAAGCCGAAGTGATCATTCAGGAATACTTCAAGCAATACGGCGGCGTGAAAGCCTACATGGACAACACCATCGCGTTTGCCCATGAACAGGGTTATGTCGAGACGCTGATGGGGCGCCGCCGGTTCCTTCGCGACATCACCTCACGAAACTGGAACGTGCGCAACGCCGCGGAACGGACCGCGATCAATACGCCGGTTCAGGGAAGCGCGGCGGACATGATCAAGCTCGCCATGATCAACGTTCAACGCGCGTTGCGCGAAGGCGGTTTCCAAACCACGATGCTCCTCCAGGTTCACGATGAATTGGTCTTCGACCTTCACCGCGACGAAGTCGAGACGGTTCCGCCTCTGGTCATCGAATGCATGAAGACCGCGCTCCCGCTTGCGGTGCCGATCGTCGTCGATACCGGGAAAGGTGAGAACTGGTTGGAAGCGCATTAGTTAGGGCGCGTTTAAAGATGATGACGGACGCGCAAGTTGTTCCTCTTTTTTGAAGATTGGCTTCGCGTGATCTTGAGATGCGGCGCTTTTCCCGACTGGAAATGCGGTTCGGGGCTTTGTGAGCAGGCTCATCGCCGCCCCGAGCCATCACTTCCAGTCGACAAAATCACTCGCAGCGCGTCTCGAGCTCATTTTTAAACGCGCATTAGTCCGAGCGCGGAGTTTTTGTAGGTTTGTGAGGGTTCGAGAAAGGTGAATTTCGATTGCAAATTCTCTGAGGTAGCGGAGTCTAACTGTTGCGCAGATTAGTGGCGCGACCGAAATCGATAACAACAAAGAGGTTAGAAAAATGAGCGTATTTTTGGTTCTTATGTTTACGGCAGTTGCAGCCGTTTTACTCATGTCAGTCCTGCTGAGACTTGAGGATGAAAGGCGGATCAAAGCCTATGTGAACGAGAAAGGCGGCAACATCCTTGAGGCGCGGCTCGCGTTGTTTGGCTCTGAGCCCCACCGCCGGCGCATCGACCGGCCCTATCAGGTGCGATTTCTCGACCGGAATTGTCACGAGCACGAAGCGATGATTTTGGCGGGAACGGATCGCGGCCCCAGCATCATTCATGACGAAATCGTTCGGGTTGCGGAGCGATGGGATTTTCGGAAGGGGCGTTCCGTGAAGGTAACCGCGGGTTCGAAGAAACCGCAGGGTGCGGCCGACGGATTTGGAAGTTATCTGACCATGCGGATGCGCTATCAGCCCAAGGGCAAAAGCAAGGCCGCGAAGGGCAACGCCCAATCAACCCAGGCGGCGTGATCGAGCCTGACAGATGCATGCCCGTGGCAACTCGGGTTGACCATCACGCTCAACGCGGCGAGTCGTGAGAGGTGGAAGAGGATTCTTCATTTGAGGCTCGAATTCTGGAGCTGCTCCAGGCGCCGAAAGCCCAGCCCATGACCAAGTCGGAACTGGCGCGTGCGCTGGAAGTTCCGCCCAAGGAACGTTCCGAACTGCGGGAGGCGGTCAAGGCGCTGGAGTCGAGCGGCAAGATCGAGAAGCTGAAGAAGGCGCGCTACAGCCTGCCGGTGGAGCGGGAGTCCAAACACAAGACGATCGTCGGAATCATTCGCTTTACCACGCCTGACAAAGGCAGAACCGCGTTCATCGAGTTGGATGACGCGGCGCGACACCAGGTCGGGGAAACGGATCGCGATCGAATCTTTGTTCCAGCCAAGTTTTCCGGGACCGCGTTGCCCGGCGATCGGGTCAGGGCGACGTTGCATCGGTCGGTTCCGCCCAAGAATCAGAAGGGTGGCCGGAAAGTGAGCCGCCCGGGGGAGCCGCGTTGGGAGGCCAGGGTCTGCGAGATTGAATCGCGCAAGCGTTCCTCGTTTGTCGGCACGCTTTCGCTGCATCGCGGATTTGCCCATGTCGTTCCGGACGATCCTGCGTTTGGGCGGAACGTGGATGTGGATGCGGTTCATCTGCCCGATGGCGCGAAGGATGATCACAAGGTTCTCTTTCGAGTGGATGAGTGGGAATCGCAGTTTCGCAATCCGCGAGGAACCGTCTACAAAATCCTGGGATGGGCCGACGATGCCGGGGTCGACATTCTCAGCATCATCCACGCCTTTGATTTGCCGCTGGAATTTCCCAGTGCCGTGGAGCGGGAGGCGAGTTCGGTGCCGGATCACCTTGAAGAGGCTGAAATCGAGGGGCGCGAAGATTGGCGGGATCGCGAGGTCTACACGATCGATCCGTTTGATGCGAGAGACTTTGATGATGCCATTTGCGTGACGCCGCTCGAGGATGGTTGGGAGTTGGCCGTCTTTATCGCCGATGTCGCGCATTACGTTCGGCCGGGATCCGAGCTGGACAAGGAGGCGGAACGCCGGGGCAACAGCGTTTATCTCGTGGATCGGGTCATTCCGATGCTGCCGGAGGCACTGAGCAACGGGATCTGCAGCTTGAACCCGGACGTTGATCGATTGACGCACGCCGTGATCATGGAGTTCGACGAGCGGGGGAAACGACGCAACGTGCGCTTTGCCAAGACCGTGATCTGCAGCAGACGGCGTTTTTCCTATGAGGAAGCCTTTGCCTTGCTGGAGTCCGGGAACAACGCGGCGAACGACGCGTGGACCCAGCGCTTGCAACAAGCCTGGGATCTGGCGAGCAAGCTACGGACGCTTCGCATGCATCACGGGTCGCTCGATCTGGATTTTCCCGAGGTAAAGGTGATTCTCGACGAGCGTGGCAAGCCAACCGAGCTGCGGATTGTGAAATACGACATTTCTCACCAGTTGATTGAGGAGTTCATGCTCGCGGCGAATGAAGCGGTGGCGGAATTCATCAAGCATCAACGGGGTGGGGGAATCTACCGCGTGCATGAGGATCCGGATTTGAACAAGCTCTTTGAGTTTCGGGAACTTGCCCGCGCCTATGGTCACAACGTGGGCGACTTGAGCCAGCGTGGCGAAATCCAGAAACTGCTGGCGTCGGTTCGCGGAAAGCCGGAGGAACATCCCTTGAAACTCGGGTTGTTGAAAAGCCTGAAACGCGCCGCCTACAGCGAGATGCCGTTGGGTCACTACGGGCTGGCGAAAGTCAACTACACCCATTTCACGAGCCCGATTCGGCGTTATGCCGATTTGGTCGTCCATCGCGTGCTCGAAAAGCTGGAGACCCGGAAGGATGACTCACCGCGCCTGCCCCGAAAAACGGAGCTGGCCGAGATTGCGGAGCATTTGAGCGTGACCGAGCGCACCGCTGGCGATGCCGAGAACGAGTCCAAATTGCTCAAGCAGTTCGAGTATTTTCTGAACATCGCCCGCGGCAAAGAGCGCGTGATTTTTGATGCGGTGATTACCGAGGTGCTGCCACGGGGAATCTTTATCGAGCTGACCGACTACTTTCTCCGGGGAATGATCCGGCGTGACGATCTGCCGTTGCGGGATTATTACCTCGTTCCTCAATCCCAGCGGATTGTCGACGATACCGGCCAGACGCTGGCTCATTCCGGGAGCCGGGTGCGGGTTGAGGTCCGGCGGGTGAATCTCGCGCGGAAACACCTGGACTTCGTTTTTGCCGAATATCCGCGCTAATCAGCGGCGGTAGACGGTCGCGGCAAGCTTCAAGACCCCTGAATCCATCTGCACGTTTCGCTTCCGCAAGAGGGCGAGGTAGACGTCGAATTGCATGCGATTGCTCGCCTCAAACAGCGAAACGCAGGCATTTGCGCCCGCGTCGCGATCCATTCCGAGATGGACCAGCATGACCGGTGAGCCGGTGGTCGCCTTCGTCACTCTTTTCAAATCGGCGGTTTCAGTCGTGAAGACAATCGCGCATTTCCGAATCTCACCAGCTGGCGAGGACGAATCCAGATTCACCACCCGGATCTGGCCGGTCTTCAATTTGCCACCATCAACAGCCGAGAACGCCCGGGCGCTATTTCCACCGAAAACGCCAACGAGAAAGGCTCCATCCTGTTCCACGCCCTCGGGCCAGGTGGAAAATTTGGCGATGGAGTAGGTGATCCGCGCGGCAAGATCATAGCGGTCGGCAGCGTAGGCCGCGTTTCCGATTCCGCTGACCAATCCCAGCACCAACGCAATGCGCATCCCAATAACTGGGAGGCTCTGAAACTGGTTTTGGAATCGCTGGCGGATGACCATTCTAAATTCTTCCCGGAGGTAAGGTATCGATCAGTAAAGTGTTCAACTTAACATAGTGAGACGGTTCTGTCCCTGTAAAGTCAATACGATTGAGACGTGGATTGATGACAATTCGTTTCCCCAAATGGAGATTTTTGCAGGGATTTCCGGTTTTGGTTTTCTAAAAAAAGTAGCCCGTAAACTCTGTCAGGCAGGTTATAAACAAAAATTTTAATAACATATTCATTGCTTTTTCACAGCGTTTCTTCTCAAATTCGGATTGCTGTCATTGGGTGATGGCGAAACAATTCAACCTGCGAAACATTGAAACTTACAATCTCTAATTCTGTCAGGAGGGTTTGGGCCTCCTCCTTTCTCGCCGCATGTGGCATGGTGCAATTGGCTCATGCAGAGCCTCCAACGGCTGACCTTGCCAGTATGGACCTCAGTCAGCTGCTTCAAGTCACCGTGACTGAGTCCGGTGAACTGACCATGGATGACATGGGCAAGCCGAGCCAATTCTTGTCCTTTAACTCAGGTGGAAAATTCACCTTTGGTTATCAATATCGCCACGTTTTGTCCGAAGGTTATTACCAGGGATCGAACGAGATTTCCGACTTGGAGACGTTGGCTCTGTTCCCCGTCGTTCCCACCGAGATTACGCAGCAGGCGCACCTGTTCTCGATCGGTTACATCGCCAACCCCAAGTGGGCCTTTCAGGTGACGATTCCACGCCTTTACCAGTCGACCTTCCACATTCGTCGGGGAGGTGAGCCCTTTACCCTCGAGTCCAAGGGAATTGGTGACATTACCACGCAGATTCTGCGCAGCTTCCACCTCGAAAGCGGAGTCTACGTTTACGCCGGACTCGGAATCGGGCTTCCTTCCGGAACGATCACCGCAACAGGGGACACGCCTCGTGGTCCCGATAGCCAACTGCCCTACGCCATGCAACTGGGTTCCGGGACCGTTGACCTCAAGCCAACCGTCGGAATGTCCACGGACCTGGGCAGCCGGGCCGATGCCGGAGCCGACATCCACGGGGTGATTCGCCTCGGGGAAAACGATCGCGAATACACCTTGGGCAATCTGCTCGAGCTTGATGCCTGGTATTCCTACGATCTCACTACTTGGTTGAGACTCCGGCCTGAACTTGGCTTCCGCGTCTGGGGCGATATCGATGGAATGGATCCCGAAGTGGCGCTGGGAATTGCGCCGGTGGCCGAGCCCGACAACTACGGTGGAACCCGCCTCGACGCCTCTCTTGCCGCCCAGATTCTCCTCACGGATCAGCGCTTTGTTGAGATTGCTGCGAAAACGCCACTTGCTCAAGACCTCAACGGAACCCAGATCGGCAACGATTGGATCTATTCCGTTGGCTTGAAGTGGGCTTTCTAAAACACGGATTGCTCTAAAAACTTTCAAGACAGCATCGGCGGATTTGTTCGCGCCGGTGCTGTCTTTGTTTTAGAGAACAAGCCAACCGTGTTGAAGTCTGCACGTAACCCCCCTCTTTTCATGCGTTTCTCCCTTTCTCTCGTTCTCTTCCTTGCTGGAATGCCTGGCCTTTTCGCCGAGGCGCCCCGTCCCAACATCATCTTGATGATGGCCGATGACATGGGCTGGTCGGACATTGGCTGCTACGGTGCTGTCCACATCCAGACACCCAATATCGACCGCATCGCCGCCGAAGGCATGTTGTTCACGCAGTTCTACAACAATGCCAAATGCACCACGACGCGGGCCAGCCTGCTCACCGGTCTCTATCCTCGAAATGGCGGGAGAGGTTCGGAACTGATCTCGAACGAAATGATCACGCTGGGGGAAGGGATGCGCCTGGCCGGGTATGCCACGGGAATGAGCGGGAAGTGGCACAATGGAAGCAGCGCTCCGCATCGTCCGTTCGAGCGCGGATTCGACGAGGCCTACGGACTCTGGGATGGTTGCTGCAACTTCTTTGATCCCTCGAAACCAGATCCCAAGTTCAAGGGTGGGCGAACCCGGAAGTTCGGTCACAACCTCGACTACATCACGGAGTTTCCCGACGATTTCTTCACGACCGACGCGTTCACGGACCACGCCATCGCGACGATTCGCGCGCAGGTGGCGTCCGGGAAACCCTTCCTGCACTATCTTCCCTACACCGCGCCGCATTACCCGATTCACGCCAAGCCGGAGGACATTGCCAAATACAAGGGCAAGTTCTCGGCCGGATGGGACGCATTGCGCAAAGCGCGCCGAGAGCGCCAGATCGAGATGGGGTTGATCGATCCCGAAATTTGGCCCGAAGCCGAACCTGAGCCGAAGGCCACCACCTGGGAAGAGGCGAAATCGATCGGCGAAGAGTGGCAGAATCTCCGCATGGAGGCCTACGCCGCCATGGTCGACAACATGGATCAGAACATCGGGCGGGTGCTCGATCTGCTTGACGAATTAGAGATTGCGGACAACACGCTCATCCTGTTTTTGAGCGACAACGGCGCGTGCGCGGAAACTCCCGGGGGCAATGATCCGGAGCAGGTCCCGGGTCCCGGGGAGTTCTATTCGCACGTCGGGCCGGGTTGGGCCTCCGCTCAAAATACACCGCTCCGTCGCTACAAGGCCCACTGCCATGAAGGTGGTGTCGCGACTCCGTTGGTGATTCGTTGGCCCGCAGCCATCGCGCCGGGAACCAAAACCGACGCGGTCGGTCACATCATCGATTTTCTGCCGACGTTCCTCGAGCTCGGCGGTGCGGAATATCCGTCCGAGCACCGGGGAACGCCCCTCATCCCGGTGGAGGGCCGTTCCTTGCTCCCGGTTTTGGAAGGCCGCCCCGAAGAGCGGATCGCTCATGAGAAACTCTTCTGGAATTGGTCCAAAACCAGGGCCATGCGTCAGGGCGATTGGAAGCTCGTCGGCGAAAGAGATCGCTGGAGTCTCTATGACCTCAGCCGCGACCGGACCGAAACCCGGGATCTGTCCGCCAAACACCCGGAACGTCTCGACGCGATGATCCGCGATTGGGAAGCATGGGCGAAGTTGACCGGCGTGGCCCGGAAATAGACTCGCCAATCGTTACACCGCTTCGACCTGCTCTTTGCTGATTCCGCGGAGTTCGAACACTTTCATGATCGTATCCTCGATCAGATTGTTCGGGCAGGAAGCGCCGGCGGTGATGCCGACCACGACTTCCTTCTCCTGGTCGAGAATGTTCGGGGACGACGTTTGCTCGGTCTTGGAGTCGAGATCGTAGTGCAGAATCTCGGTGAGCGAACGGAAACATTCGGAATTCCGGATGAAGAACGAGGGAACGTGCTGACCGCCGATTTTCACCAACTGACTCGTGTTCGAGCTGTTGTAGCCGCCGACCACCAGCAGCATGTCCATGCGGTCCTTCAGCATGTCGTGCAACGCATCCTGACGCTCCTGCGTCGCGCCGCAAATCGTATCAAAGTTTTGAAAGTTCGTCTCCTCGTTGTGGTCGCGATCAAGGATGGCCTGACGCAGGCGCCGTTGCATCTCCTCCGTCTCGCTCTTCAGCATCGTCGTCTGGTTCGCCACCCCAATCTGAGTCAGATGCAAATCCGGATCGAAGCCCTCGCTGTAGGCGTCCTTGAACTTCTTCAGGAACTCCTCGCGATCACCACCCTCGCGAATGTAGTCGCACACGTAATCGGTTTCCTCCAGATTCAGCACCACCAGGTAGTGGCCTTTCCCGTCCTTGCCCATGGCGCGCGACGCCGTCGCCTTCGTTTCCTCGTGATACGCCTTGCCGTGAATGATCGATGTCGCCTCATCCTTGGCGTACTTGCCGACCCGCTTCCAAACGCTCATCACATCGCCACATGTCGTGTCGATCGTCTGCACTCCGCGATCCGCCAGCTTGTTCATTGTCTCCACCGTCGTCCCGAACGCGGGCACAATCACCACATCCTCCGGTCCCAGGTCCTCGATGTCCTTGTCCCGATCCGGACCAACGACATTCTTTATTCCCATTTCGACAAGCTGCCGATTCACCTCCGGGTTGTGGATGATCTCGCCAATCAAATAGATGTCCTTGTCCTCAAACACCTTGCGCGCCGCATAGGCCAAATCAATCGCCCGCTCCACCCCGTAACAGAAGCCGAACTCCTTCGCCAAAACCACCGTCGTCTTCCCAATCGTCAAATGTCCACCCCGGGCGCGAACCTTCTCCACCGTCATGCTGCGGTAGTGGACTTCCACCTCCGCCTGGACCCGTTCCATCACCTCGGGGCGACGAACGTTGACTCGCTTGGGCTTCTTCGCTTGGGATTGGGCGCTGGTAGACATTTTCGCAGTTAGTAAACAGTCGGAGCCGGGCCCTCGGAGAAGAGGGGCCGCGGTGGTGAGGTGAAAACCTTGTCCGTAATCAGGAAACTTCCCGGCGGATCCGGATCCGCGTAATCGGAGGGACGAACCACGCCTTTTCCGATCGTCTGATCTTCGGGCTGGCGATCCGCAATGTAGACCGGCGTTCCCACCTTCGTCAGCTCAAACAACTTGGGCGCCACCGTCTTGTGCACCCGCAAACAACCGTGCGAGCGCGGCACCGGCCAAACCCCTCCGCTATGAAATCCGTAACCCGGGTGAAACTCCACCCAATACGGCATTGGAAACCCCACATACCGCTGGCCACTCGGCAACTCACGGCTCGTTCCCGGCCGAATCACCGTATCACTCACATGAAAGCCGTACGTATAGCTGCGCTTCTTCTCGATCTTCTGGAACACCTTGAACGTGCCCTTCGGAGTTGGATTCTCCGGCGTTCCAATCGTCACCGGCGTCACCAGCAGCGCCTGGTTGCCTTCCATCACATACGCCATCATGTTCTCCAGGCTCACTTTGATCACCACCTTGTTCAGGTCGGATGCCTGATACGCCGTGGAATCAAATTGACCAACGCTGGAGCAGCTCGACACGCCAATCGCGATCGTTGCCAACGCGGTTGCGGTCAGGATTTGAGAGAGGAATTTCATGGGGCGCTAGAATGCGTGATAGGGAGCCGGGTGTAAACCAGAATTCCCGATTGATTGTCGCGATCAACCGGCCATTCCTTACCCCCATGACTACGCGCAAAACCCTGCTTTCGACGCTTCTCCTCACCGTTTTCATCGCCACGGCAACCGCCAAAGACTACCACGTCTACTTCCTTGGCGGTCAGTCCAATATGGACGGCTATGGCTTCGTCAACGAGCTTCCCTCCGAATTCGCCAAACCCATGCCCCGCGTCCCCATCTTTCACGGAAACATGGGGCTCGACGGCAAACCCGTCGACGGACGCGGAATCTGGAGCCCGCTCCAACCCGGTCACGGCCGCAACTTCAAATCCGACGGCAAAACCAACACCTACTCGGATCGCTTTGGCGTTGAACTCAGCTTCGCCCGCCGCCTCCAGACCACCTACCAGCGCCAAAACATCGCCATCATCAAGTATTCGCGCGGCGGCACCTCCATCGACGCCGATTGCCCCTCCGCCGACCGTTTTGGCTGTTGGGAAGTCGTCTACGACCGGGGTGAAGGGGAGGGCAGGGGCATGAATCAGTTCGATCACTTCCTCGCCACGCTCCAGAACGCCCGCAAAATCAAGGACATCGACGGGGATGGCGAGCCCGACCGCCTCATCCCCGCCGGCATCCTCTGGATGCAGGGTGAGAGCGACGCCACCGGCACCCTCCAGGTCGCCCAGGAATACGGCAAAAACCTCACCGAACTCATGACCGCCATTCGCGATGCCTTCGACGCTCCTGCCATGCCCATCATCATCGGCCGCATCACCGATTGGGAAGTTTGGACCCACGGCGACGTTGTCAGGGCCCAGCAAGCCGCCTTCGCGGCCAAAGATCCCAATGCTGCGTTAGTCACCACCACGGATTCCTACGGAAATTCTGACAAATGGCACTACGACACGGCCGGTTATCTCGACCTCGGCGTCCAATTTGCCGACGCCATCGTCCATTTGCGCCGAAAATCCTTGAACGACCAATAAATCCGTAATTTTTTTTCGAGCCCCTCACCGCATTCTCAATGCGACATGCACAAAATTCCGGAAAACATCTTTTAAAAAGTGACCTTTTTGTTTTGACGAATAATTAGGCTGTGTTAACCTAACACATAGTTACAAATTGTAACTGTTGTTTGTGTTTCATGTTTCTAGGTTTCGCCGGGCCCGTTCACGCGGGCCCGGTTTTCTTTTGCCCGGGCATCGGCATTCACCACGGGGTTTCGGATCGCCCTCCACCGGCAGGCTCCAGCTCCCCTTCGCGCAACATCGTAATCGTAGCGTCGTGTCATGGCGCTAGCGGACCTGGCGCGATTTTCCACCTGCAAGTCGCCTCCGGCCAGGTAGTTTCTCCACTGCCATGACCACACGTCTTCTCTTTGTTCTTTGGGTTTCCCTTCACTTCCTTGTCCCGACCCTGGCGAGTGCCCGGATATTTACCGACGATACGGGACGAACGGTCGAAGCTGACCTGGTGGGAGTGCAGGGCGACGACGTCGTCATCTCCAAAAACGGGAAGGCTGCGCGATGGCCGATCGCCAAGCTATCCAAGCCGGATCAAATCTACGTGAGCGCCTGGGCCAAAAACCCGCCCCAAACTCCGCGCCTGCGGGTCCGCCTCTTCGAGCGCGACGGCGTCGGCCCATCGGGAGTCTTTCAAGGAGAAACCGGCAAAGCCCCGGTCGGAATCCCGATTCTTCAACAAACGGAAGCCACCGCCAACTACAAGCACTACGAAGCGGACATCGCCAACGACAGCAACGTCGACGCCACTCAGGTCCTCGTCTCCTACATGCTCTTCATCGTCAATTTGCAAAACCAGGTCGTCGCCGAAACCGGCGCCCAATCTCTCAACCAAATTGCTGCGGGCACCCGCGAAACTGTCGCGACCGAAGGCATCACCTACCTGCGCACCAAAACCACCTCACTCACCCTTGGCACCAATCCGTTGGGCAACCTCAACCTCGGATCGGACACCTCCCGCAACAAGGAACGCTTCGGCGGCGCCTGGGTTCGCACCTACTCACCCAGCGGCGAACTCCTCGGCGAAGCCCGCAACCTCATCCCGGAAATCGAGCGCCTCAACCCGGCCTGGCAAGGCTCAACCGGCGAACGGGAATTCCCCCTCCTCGAAGCCCTGAACGCCTTCGAAAAGCTCCTCGAGAATCTTCCCGAACTACCGAAACCACCCGCCGGCCTTCCCAAACCTCCCAAGCCACCATTCGGCCCAAAGTAAGCGCGGCAAATCTCACGACCGAAGCCTCCCGCTCCAGCCAAATCAATCTGCGAAAATCTGCGCCATCTGCGGTTGATCCTTGGGAAACCAAAACAACTCCCCGGGACAGTCGTGCAGATGCTCGGCCAGCCCCGCAACTGGTAAAACTCGGCCCCAATGCTCTTAAGATCGCAAACGAAAAAAGGGAGCGACCGGGCCACCGCAAAGTACCGTTCAACCTTGCTAAACCTGGACGACAACCCTCCGTCGTCGCCAATTCCAAAGAATTTCTGTGGACCAGAGTGATTCCGAAAGGTCCCCGGAGTCCCGAAAGAATCCTAGTCACTACACGAAACGGACTGACCTGTGATAACGGACACTCCGCATGCGATTTTTGTCAATTTCAAGATTTTGAGTAGACAAACGCGGTCAAACAGTGGACGGACATTCTCATTCGGGCAGAAACTGGAGCCTAACATGTCAATAATCAGGTTAATGTTACGGTCGGATTTGTGCCACGGAAAAACCGTTAGATTGATTGATGACGCATCTTCATTTCAACCGCGCCAATTTCTGAAACGGCGCGAAAAGCCACGAACAGGTAGACTAATCTGCAATGTTTGTATCCTCCCTTTTCTAGATATATAATTCATGGAATCTATTCTAAAAGTTTGGTACAGTCTTTGGGCACCTCTTAGTTGGCCCTTTACAGTAGCCATTCTCCTGTTGATGACAGTGGATCTGATTAGCTACTATTCGAAAGGCGGGAAGAATCATCGCTACTTTACCGGATTAATGACCGGTATTGGAATTCTTGGAACATTCTTTGGTGTTGTGGTAGGTCTTCAGGACTTTGATCCACAGAATGTGGGTGGAAGTATAGGACCACTTTTGGAGGGCTTGAAGGTGTCATTTGCGACCTCAGTTGGCGGGCTTTTTGCAGCGATTTTTACCGAGGTGATAGAACGTGCGTTTCCTTCAAAAAGGGCTTCGGTAGGTGACCCAATTGTCGATACTTTGAATCAGCATATGCATGGTTTAAGCGACCTTATTGAAGGGGCCCAGAAAGCGAACGAAAGTGTAGCTAATAACGTTGCCGGGCTTAGGACAGAAATGAGAGATGAGTCAACCAAGGTCAGGAAGGCCCTCGAGATGGCGCTGGAGCAATTATCAAAGGGTGCTACCGAGGAAATCATCAAGGCTCTTGAAAACGTCATCGAAGATTTCAACCGGAATCTTTCCGAGCAGTTTGGTGAGAATTTCAAGCAGTTAAATGAGGCT
Source organism: uncultured bacterium (assembly GCA_963977015.1). GTDB lineage: Bacteria > Verrucomicrobiota > Verrucomicrobiia > Verrucomicrobiales > DEV007 > JBCDHN01. The sequence continues at coordinate 183,376 of CAXBMO010000012.1, forward strand.
TGCTTGAGGCTTGTCGAATGGCAAGGAGCCTACAAATCGGCTGTCGAGTCAGCAACTGATGCAATCACGAGCGCAAAAGGTGCAATTGATGGCTCGAAAGAGCAACTAGAAGCGGCAGTTCCGCAGAAGGAACGCTTCTACGAAATCGTTCAGAGCACGGGATTAAGCATTAAAGCTCTGGCTTTGTTGAATGACCGTCTTGAAACGCTTTCGGAAACACAGAAAATGGTAATTGAAGGTTTTTCCATGGCGCTGGAAGATGTGAGAACAAAAGCACACTCTCTCGAAACGGATCTTAAACTGGCCGCGGTCTCCGTCTCTGCCGAACAGATGGAAGTCATCAACAACTTCTCGAGTTTGGCAAAGATTGCGGAGGAAAGCAGCGGGCGAATCGAGGTAATGCTGGGTGAGCATGCTCGTGGACACAAAGAAGTCTCTGATAATATTGCGGAGGTCGTGAAGAAACTCGATTCAGGGAACCAGGAACTTCAAGGGCATCTCGGAAAGGCGTTGAATGAGTTGGAAAGAAACTTGTCATCTCTAACAGGGGACTTTGGCGCCGCTTACAGCCGGTATATCGAATTGATGAGAACTCTTACTGCTAGCGCAAACTAATCGATAGCGATGGCTCGTTCCAATTCATATCTTGGGAGTGTTTCCGATCTAATGGCTGGCCTGATGATCGTTTTTCTCTTTATTGCGATCAGCTATATGGTTGAAGTAAGATCTCAAGAGGCCGATGTGAGGGACAGGGCGGAGAGTTTGGAAGGTGCCCTTGCAGAAACCAGCAAAGCCCAAAAAGCTGCAGATGCCGCACGAAAGGAAGCCGAGGAACTGAACCAACAGCTGGAACAACAGCAGGGGCAGCTGCTGAAGACAAACGAAACAATCCGAGAGATTGCTGCCTCTTATTCACAGATTCAGATCGCGCTCTATGAGGAGCTTGCCACCGAGTTTAATTCAGATCTCCCCAAATGGAACGCAACGTTAGAACGTGACAATACGATCCGCTTCAACGAACCTGACGTACTTTTTCTGGTGGGCGAAGCTAAAATTCGTGACCGATTTACCGAAATTCTTGATGATTTTTTTCCGAGGTATCTTGGCATCATCTATTCTGACAGTTTTCGAAATGAGATTGATGAAATCCGAATCGAGGGGCACACAAGCTCAATATGGAAAGACGCCACTAACGAGAATGAGCGCTATTTGAAAAACGCTGACTTGTCACAGCAAAGGGCATTGGAGGTACTTGCCTACTGCTACCAGCTACCTGCGTCCGGATCAAAACGACAGTTTCTAGTCCGCGATATGCGGGCAAATGGACTCTCATTTGCCAAGCCGATTTTCACTGAGAATGGTGATGAAGATGTAAGGCGCTCTCAACGTGTGGAATTCAAGGTGGTAACTAAAACCCAAGAGCGCATTCTTCGTATTCTTGAGGCAGGAGAGAAGGGGGATGTAAAATGAGGTTCACGGACTTTGGAAAGCTTCGCCTAATGATCGAATCAATAGGGGTGGACTATGTTGGGAAGACAAAGGAGAGACAAAAAGTCTTATGGGAGGGAGAGCTTATCGATGGGAAAAAGGATTTATTGGTGCTGTCCGAAGGGCTTTTTGAGATTCTTCCCGATGGAAATGTTATTCGAGTTATTGTCCATGCTCCCCAGGGGCCTTATCAAAATCGAAATATCTCAGAGAAAGTTTTAATGATAGATCCGGTTAAGGGGTGGCACAAGTTTCACGTTCTCTGGTGTAACACTGTGGGCAAATGGAAGCACCGCCTTCGAAAGACAAACCGAAACGATGGGGCGTTTACCTACCCTCTTTTTTGGAGAGATGGAACCGAATTTAAGCCTGAGCTAAGAGACGGTGGGCGGCGGCTTCATTTGTGTAGAAACTGCGCGAATTTATTGAAGTCGAAGGGGGTGTCGGTTGAGGTTGAGAATTTTGACGTCCAAGGGTTTCTTTGTAATGAACAGTTAGGCGGTTCCTTTCCCAATATGAATTACTCTTCAGACTTTGATCTGATTCCCAACGTATATGCAGATGACTGGGACCGGATCAGTCATCGTTTCAAATCCATGAGAAGGTGGACCTGTGAACAATGCTACATTAATCTGTCTGATCACCGGAAGTTTCTACATGCCCACCACAGAGATCACCACAAAGCGAACAATGGTATGTTCAATCTCCAGGCGCTTTGTATCCGTTGCCATGCGAATGAACATCCAAACGATGCTCGATTAAATGATTCACAAGAACTTCGCGAGTTTACGAAGCGCTTCCCCCGTTAGTCGAAGGTGCGATCGTGGTGCCCTATTCGGAGCAAGACTGAGAAGTTGCGACACACAGTTTCTCGAATGATAGATAGTGGAAGTTGATACAATGACTCGCCCACCCAACTGGTCACGAGAGGAGCATATCCTTGCCTTCAACCTCTACTGCCAAATTTCCTTTGGGACTATCCATATCCATAATCCCAAGGTCCACCAACTCGCCAAGCTCCTAGGTCGTTCCGTTGGGAGTGTTTCCTACAAACTGGCTAATTTTGCGCGCCTCGATCCCGCTCTCCAAAAACGAGGAATCCGTGGAGCAACACACGGAGCAAAGGGAGATGAAGAGGTTTGGCGAGAATTTGCTCATGACGCAGAGTCTTTGGCCTTCGAGAGTCAGCAGTTGATGGCGCAACGGCTTGGTGAGGATGTCACGGAATATTCGACGGTTGAGACCCGCGACTTACCGAAGGCAGGAATCGAGCGGGATGCCATCGTAAGACTGCGGGTGAACCAAAGTTTTTTTCGTCGTCGTGTTCTTTCCGCCTACGACAATCGTTGCTGCATCACTGGCTTGGCCGTTCCTGCCTTATTGAACGCCAGTCATATTGTTCCTTGGGCGACTGATGCAAAGAATCGCCTCAATCCAAGGAACGGTCTTTGCTTGAATACGCTTCACGACCGAGCGTTTGACCGAGGATTGCTCTGGGTGGATGACGATTTTGTGGTCCGCTTTTCTCCAAAGCTTCTTAGCGGTAGCATGGGCGAGTTTGAGGGTGCGCGGTGGATTGTCGAATATGATGGACAGGCTTTGCGGCTACCGCAGAGATTTAGGCCTGATCCGGAATTGCTCCGTTCGCATGCGTTGGCGGCGCAGAAGGGAAATGAACCCTAGGAAAGTGGTCGAACCTTGTGGGTGAGCGATTTCGATGGTAGCGGCGACCTCCGATCGCCTCCGAGATGAGATTGGTAATTAGTCAGCGAGCGGAAGCTCGCGGCTACGGTGAGGGTTGTAAGACGATGGACGATGGACGATGGACGATGGACGATGGACGATGGACGATGGACGATGGACGAT
>CAXBMO010000013.1:0-180896 GCA_963977015.1 uncultured bacterium
GCAGTTGGTTCTGGCGCAGTTGGTTCTGGCGCAGTTGGTTCTGGCGCAGTTGGTTCTGGCGCAGTTGGTTTGGGTTCGGGAGAATCCTCCAGATCGAAATCGATGTCGGTCGGATTGACCCAACCCGTTTTGATCTTCTCACCGGACATCTGACGTTCGTAGAAATTGAGCCACACGTCGTCCTGTGCGAAACCGTATTGCTCGAAGACCTGTCCTTTCCCCTGAATTCGCGGATCTCCCTGTTCGTTGAGGATTGCGGCCATGGTTTCGCGAAGTGACGAAAGCTTCTCCGCGTATTCGGGATTCTCGGCCAAGTTCGTAACGCAATCCGGGTCCTTCGAAACGTTGTAGAGCTCGAGTTCCGGCCGTTTGCCGAAGTTCTGCTGCCAGTAGGTCGCATTTTCACCGGTCCGGCGCAGGTCGAGGATGAGCGATTTGGTCGGGCTGCCATCGGTGTTGAGGTAGCCCGTTTCGGGATTGCCCGCCGGCCAGCGTTCCGGCTGAAAATTCTGCAGGAACAAGAGGCCATCCTTAATGATTCCGCGAATGGGATAGCCCTGATTATTGGGGCGCCCGACATCGTGCCGTTCTTTTCCGATCAAAACGTGATCCCGCGTTGCGAGGACCTGGCCGGATTTCGGCGATTTGAAAATTTCATTCAGACTGCGACCGGTGATCCGGGCCATTCCAGTCTGAGCCCTCTGGAGGCCGGCAAGCTCGAGAAAAGTGGGCGCAAAATCGATAAAACTGACGTAGTCCTCAACGATTCGCCCGGGATTGGCAATTCCCGTCGGCCACATGACTGCCAGTGGCATGTGGTTGGAATACTCGTATTCCTGGCCCTTGATTCGGGGAAACGGCATTCCGTTGTCGGCGGTTACGACGACCAGGGTGTTTTCGAGCAAATCGCGTTCCTCCAGCGTTTGCAGCATTTTCGCGAGATGGCTGTCAAAGTGCTCAATCTCAAAGGCATAATCCAACATGTCCGTCCGGACGGTATCGTTGTCCGGCCACATTTTGGGAACCCGGTCAATTTGATCGAGAGATTTGCCGCCAACGCGGAGGGAGGCGCCAAACTCATAGGCTCGATGCGGTTCGGTCGCCCCATACCAGAAGCAGAACGGCTCGCCTTCTTCCCGCGCATTGAGAAAGGCCGTAAAATTGGTGGCGTAATCAATCGACGACATGCTTTTCGCTGGCGGCGGGGTCTTGAATTTCTCGAAATCCGGTCCGGTCAGCTCCCGCTCGACTCCTTCAGAATCCGGCGCCACGCCGGGACCCCAACCCTTGCCGGTGTTTCCGATTTTGTAGCCGCCGCTTTGGAGCGCCTCCATGAACCCCAAAAATTCGGCCGGGAAGATGTTCATGTGATTGGCGGCCTCCTTAAGTTGCCAGCTGTTTCGCCCGGTCAGGATGGCCGCTCGAGAGGGGGCGCACTTGGCATTGGGGGTGTAGGCCCGGCTGAAGAGAATCCCGCTCGTTGCGACCCGATCGAAACCGGGCGTTTCAACCCATTTGCAACCGTAGGCTCCAAAGTGCTCCCAGCTGGCATCGTCTGCGATGCAGAAAAGGATATTGGGTCTTTCCTGACCCTGCGCGATGGCCGAAAAGAGAAGAACGGATAGAGCTGCCAGAAATTTCATAGATCAGGAGTCGATCACGTAGATTGCACGCCTTGTCAAAAGGTTTGGCGCGAACCAAGCCCGGTCCCTTAGTTGCCGAGCAGGCTGTCGAGGAGGGACTTCGCGGTGTCCTCCAACGACTTCATGGTATCCGATTTCGGATTCTTCAGCAGATCGGCAATATCGCCAAACGGAGTGATTGCGGTCACGTCCGGGTCACCAACGTCACCGGTCGATTTGAAGCGCAACACGAGGAAATCCCGCTTTTTCACGGTGCTCATCAGCGCTTCGCGGGCAGGGATGGCCGCCAATTCGCCCACATTTTTCTCCAGAAACTTGGTAACCTCGGTCTCAATTTTCCGGGTCAGTTTCTCTGATCCCAGAAACGTCACGAAAAATTGGTGATCGTTCTTCCCGGCATTGACCCAGCTTCCCTGCTCCAAAACCACGAAATTTTCGTCGATGGGAACCATGAAATCCGTCGTCATCCGCAACTCTTGGCGGTTCGCATTGAAACTGGCGGTGGTGTCCTCGGAAAAGTCGCCCCGAAGCCGAACTCCCTCCATATCCACTCCGTAATTCTCAAGTTGCTTGATCAAATCTTCCATCTCATCGAGCAACGGGAGGGCATCAATCCAGGAATCGCGTTTCACGGTGACGGAGGCGGAAAGACTGGGATCCAGTTGGGCCGAATCGACGTTGAACGGCTGAATGTCTCCATTTCCTTCCAAGGAAAGATCCAGATAGCGGAGGTTGTGCTCGAAACTGTCGATTCCCAACCAGGCTGAAAACTCCATTTTCGCGGAATTGTGTTCGGTCAGGGAGTTGGGATCCAGATCAATGTCGCGGAACACGACGACACCACGGTGAAGTTGAACGGTGGTGTTCGATTTCTCAACGGTTGCCTGCACCGTCAGATCTTCGATCGCCATGCGCTCGGCAATGGCCGAAATTGGGATGTCCGTTGCCAAAAATTGCCGATCATCTTCCGAACTCTTGGGAGCTTTCGTTCCTTCGTCGGTCGGGGCGGCCGTTTTATTGGATCTCTTGGGAGCCGGTTTGAGGAGATCGTCCAGGGAATTGGTGCCGTCATCAAAAATGCGTAGCTCAGCGGTCGGGCGCTCGACCTGAAGGTTGGTGACGACCAATTTTCGCTGAAAAAGCGGCATTCGATCCAATTCCAGCATGACGTAATCAATGCTGATGGAGCCAGCGAAGGGCTGGCGTTGACTTGGAAGGATACCCTTTTCTACCGTTTCATCGCGAGGGCCGAAAGCAAGACCCACAATCTCCATTCGTGCCGGAGCGCTGTAGGCGTTTAGCTTGACATCCCCAATCTGAGCGCGGCAATTGAAGGTCGACTCAATCTGGCGCACCAAATAGTCTGAGTCTGCAAATCGACCGACGGAAAGTGACACAGTAAGCCACGCCCCGACTGCGAGCAGCACAATAAGAATTCCTAACGTGATAACAACACGCTTCATAGCCTATCTACACACCCTAACGTGCTCCCATGCAAGGGGATTTGCGTTAGCAATTTTCTGGGTTTGCTCCATGGCAGTGGCAAGTTCGGAATCCTTGGACGAATTCCCGCGAAAACCCATCAAAATTATCGTCCCGTTCGGGCCGGGCGGAGCCAGCGACACCCTGGCGCGGATCGTTCAGGAGGCGATTCGGCGTGATGAACTGGCTACCGAACCGTTGGTGATCATCAATGTGCCGGGAGCGGGGGGAACAATCGGTAGCCGAAGAGCGAAAAACGCCCGTCCTGACGGATACACCATTTTGAATCTCCATGACGGGCTCCTGACTGCGAAACACACTGGGCATGACTATGGTGCGGAAGAATTCATCCCCATCGCCTCCACGGGATCGTCTCATACCGTGGTCTGCACTGGGCCGAAAGGAAAGTGGTCCGACCTGAACAAGCTGCTGTTGGAGGCGAGGGAACGACCGGGAGAGTTGAAATTTGGGATGAATCTGGGGGCGCCCAGCCATTTTGTGGGACTTCAGCTTCAAGAAACGATGGAGGGGGCCAGTTTCGGCATGATTCCGTTGCAGGGGGGAGCCGATCGGTTCGAGAAATTGGTCGGCGGCCACATTGATCTGTCGATTTTCTCGGTTTCGGAGTATCTCCAGTTCCGAATGACCGACCGCCGCCCGGATGGATTGAGAGCCATCGCCTATCTCGGGCCGGAGCGGCACCCTCAATTGGCCGGGACGCCAACGGGGCGTGAGGTCGGGATTGATCTCGTAACCGGAACCACTCAATTTTGGTGGGCGCCCAAGGGCACGCCAACCGAAAGGATTCAGAAGCTGGGAGACATTCTGGAGGCAGCAATGGAGTCGGAGTGGCTGCAAAGCCGCTATCGACAGAAGTCTGTGGAACCGATTTGCCTGCGAGGGGAGCCCTTGGCCAAGCTGATTGCGGAAAAAGAGGCGGAACTGGCGTCCCTGAACGTTGGCGACTTGTCCACGGCAGGTGGAAAGGTTGAAATGGTGCGGTTTGTTTGCGGCGGTGTCATACTTTTTGGCCTGTCTGCCGTTTTGCTCGGCCTGATGGCTCCGGGTGTGGATCTGATGGCGAACCTGGCGCTCAATCGGCGTTCCTGGTTGGTTGTCGGGGTGTTTCTCGGGTATCTGGCGATTCTCCAAACCCGGCTCGTTCCGTTTTGGCTGGTAACCATTTTGTTCATCGGGGGATTGGGCTGGAGCCTGGCCCCAAATCTGCGAAGCGGGAAAATCGCCATTGCCTGGAGCGTGATTCTTGGGCTGGGACTTCAGGTATTGTTCCAGAGAATCCTCATTATTGATTTGCCATGAGTGCTGAGCTTTTTCTCTGGGTATTGGTTGGCGTTTCGGTCGGGATCACGGCTGGAGCGATTCCCGGTCTGACCGGCGCCATGGCGATCACGCTGACCCTGCCACTGACCTTTTCGATGGAGCCGGCCCCTGCATTGGCGCTGCTTGTGGCGATGTATGTGGGCTCGGTGAGCGGCGGGTTGATCACTGCGACGCTCTTTAAGATGCCGGGGACTCCGGCGTCCATGATGACGACTCTCGACGCGTTCCCCATGGCCGCAGCCGGGAAGCCGAGACGAGCGCTGGCTCTTGGAATCGGCGCCTCGTTGATTGGAGGGCTGCTTTCGTGGGTGGTGTTGGTTGCGCTCGCCCGGCCGATTGCCGGCATGGCGGTGAAGATGCACCCCTTTGACTACTTCGGGTTGGTACTTCTCGCGTTCGTTCTGATCGCTGCAATCAGCAAAGGCGATTTGATTCGGGGGCTGCTGAGCGTCTTTCTTGGCATGTTGTTCGCGCTGCCGGGCGCAAATCCCGCGAATCCGCAACCTCGTCTCACATGGGGATTCTCAGAACTCGATGACGGATTTCGGCTTTTGCCGGTCTTGATCGGCCTGTTTGCGGTTAGCGAAGCGATTCTTTTGGTCTCCAAATCGAAGGACGGGGAACAGCGAATCACCGGGAGTGGCGGAATTCTTCCCCAGTTCCGGGAATGGAAGGCGCAATGGGTGAATCTGATCCGCTCCTCGATGATCGGAAGTTTTGTTGGCGTTCTCCCAGGGATCGGAGCCAATATCGGCTCGCTCCTGGCCTATGGAGCGGCAAAGAGCGTCGCCAAAGATCGGGAAGTCTTCGGGAAAGGGGCCGACTCAGCCGTCGTCGCCAGTGAATCGGCCAACAATGCCACGGTGGGAGGGGCGTTGGTTCCGCTCATCGCTCTGGGGATTCCAGGGAGCGTGATCGATGCGATTCTTCTCGGCGCCTTCGTCCTTCACGGGATTACTCCCGGTCCGCTTCTCTTTGATGACAATCCGGAGATTGTTCAGACCATTACGGGATCCTATCTGGTGGCGAATTTGGTGATGTTTGTGGCGATGTGGTTTGGCGTCGGGCTCGTCCGCAAGCTCGGAGACATTCCAAAAGCGATTCTGATCCCGGCCATTCTCACCTTCTGCGTGGTTGGCAGCTTTGCCCTGGCCAACCGGATGTTTGACGTCTGGGTGATGCTGGCTTTCGGCATTCTCGGCCTCGTGATGACCAAGTTCCGGATCCCGATCGCCCCTTTTGTGCTGGGATTTGTGCTCCAACCGCTTGCAGAGGTCAATCTGGTTCAAGGACTCGCGATTTCCGGTCCGTTGGAGTTGATCGCAAGACCGAGCTCAGGAGCGCTGGTGATTCTGTCGCTGGTCTTCCTGGGGGTTTCAATTTGGCGTCAGGCTACATCGGCGCGATCCGGCGCGAACCAACGTCGGTCGTAAGCAAAACGTGCTGATCAAAACTTTCGGCGATCAATTCGGCTTTCAGACTCGAAAACCTGGGGTCATCCCAAAGGTTTTGATGCTCCCACGGGTCCGCTTCCAGGTCATAGAGCTCTCCCAGGCCGAAACCGTGATACACGCTCAGCTTGTACTGGCCGCGGCGATACATGGTCGCAAACGCACCGGGACCACCCGTGAAATGGGAATCCAGTGAATCAAAGTATTCGCAACGAACCGAGTCTCGGAAATGATCGGGGGCTTCCCGACCTTCGAGAATGGGAAAGAGAGATTTGCCTTGGAAATAGTCAGGAATTGGGACGCCACCTGCTTCGAGAATGGTTGCCGAGAGATCGAGCAATTCAACCAGACCGTCGGCCTTGAGGCCTGCTTTGAACTTCTCCGGCCAACGGAAAATGAGGGGAACCCGAATTAGACCCTCATAAAATCGGCAGCCCTTGTACATGAGCCCGTGATCGCCCAACGTTTCCCCGTGATCGCTTGTAAAAATCACCAGGGTGTTCTCGCGTTGCCCGAGCTCGTCCAGTTTGGCCAGCAGGCGCGCCAGTTGATCATCAATCAGTGCGATCATCGCGTAATAGCGGGCCTGAGCGCTTTTTGCGTCGTGTTCTTCCGGCGGTTTCGCTTCCCCTTGGAAGTCAATTCCGGCAAGTGCGTCCTGAATCTCCAGGTCGGAATCTTGAAAATGAGGCCCGGGCAGGGATTCGGGATCAAATTGATCGGCGTATTCTTTGGGAGGAACAAAGGGGGGATGCGGGTCATAACAGTTGATCGACAGAAACCAGGGTTGTTCCCGCTTCTTCGCAATGAACTCCATGGCTTTCTCGCAAGACCAGGTCGTTTGGTGAAAGTCTGCCGGAACGCGTTCGGGGGATTCCCGCATCGCATCGAGGTCGCCTCCCTTTTCGCGGACCCATTCGGCATAGTGGTGCCCGGTTTCCCAGTCGTCTCTGGGAGCGTGACTGAACTGCCAATAGCGATAGCCGTCGTCGAGTCTCGGCTCGGTCCGCTTTCCGGAACTGGTCAGATGAAACTTCCCAATGTTGCCGCAATCGTATCCGCTGTCAGCGAGGAGCTTGGAGATCAGTGGTGGCGCTTCTTTGGGGAAGGATTCGTTTCCGTTTCGCGTACTGTGAAGGCGGCTCGGGTAGAGCCCTGTCATGAAACTGGAACGGCTCGGGGTGCAAATCGGGCTTTGGCAATAGCAATGCGTGAAGGCCGTCCCATCCTCCACCAACTGATCAATCGTCGGAGTGCGAACGTGTGAATTTCCGAGCGCACCGATCGTGTCGAAACGTTGTTGGTCAGTGCAAATCCAGAGGATATTGGGCCTTTCAGACATGAAGGCCGTTACCACAAGGTTGTTCAGATGCAACTAGGCCGAAGGAGCCCGGCTTCCCCATTCATCTGCCGTTGAAACCGTTTTGATCTCGAAGCTCACCACATTCCCGTAGATATACGCAAGCCAGAGAAGGACGATTGGAACGATGGGAAGCAGATAGCGGGGCTCGGCCGGCAACAGCACACTACCACCAAAGAAGATGGCGGCACAAAGTGCGGGAACCTTGATGGAAAGCGGGAGAGTCTTCCAGACCCGTATCGTGGGATAGACCGCGAAGAGCATCATGCCAAGAACGAGGGCTGACGGGATCACCCAGAAGATGGTGGCGAGTCGTTCCCCACGGTGAGAATTGGGAAAACCAAAGAGAATGCGGCAAAAATTCGCAGCGAGGTTGCGAACGGTGGCCGAGGGCGTGGCGTGAAAATTGGCTTTGGCGAATTCGACCCACTTCGCATCTCGCTCCGCGAAGGGAAGGGCTTCAACCGTAACGCACGCCGCGATGTGGTTCTCAAACGCTTGGGGATTTTCGGGCAAACTGTCGATGCTGAACCAACTTCCCCATTCGCCCGGATAGGGACTCGTGATCCAATACAACAGCTCACCTCCGTTGGTCGACCACGTCGGAAACTTGTGCGTGTGGTGATAGGTGTAAGCCAGCCACGGAAGACAAAGGACAAGTGAGAACGCAAAAGGGAGAGTTGCGGTCAGGATTCGGGCGCGATTCCCGACCAGCCAACAAAGCAACGGAACCAAGACGACCGCAGCCATTGCCACATACCCAAAAATCACCCTCACCATGATAAGGCCAAACAAAAAACACGCGGTTCGAATCATCCATTTCCTTGAACGCGATTGGTCGTTCAGAAGATTCGCAAATGCCCAGATGAAACCACAAACCAAAAGTGTTGAGAGAGCTTCGGTCTTCGCGTGTGCCAGATATCGAAGCATCACCGGATTGAGTGCCAGAAAGAGCAGAAAGACCAGCGACCACTTTTCGCTGGTAAACAAGCGGAGCGTTTTAAAGAAAAGGTAACCAGCTGCCAGGAGAAAGCCAATGTTGAGACCACGGATAACCCAGAGTGGGAATTCCAGCGCCACAAATGGCATAATGACCAGCGGATACCCGGGTCCGTTGGTGAAGTCCGGATATTCAGGAGAGACATAGAACCCGTTGGCAAGGTTCTTGGCATAGGCAAGATATCGCTCCTCGTCGCCGACAACATCCGTCGGTGCGAAGAGGGCTGAAACTCCTATATAAAAGACAGCGAGCGACCCCAGAACCAGGTGGATTCCAGAAATGTTGGAGAGAGACCTGAGCCTCAAAAACATGGAGGTCATGAGTCCTGCCGGTTGGCCACCAGTCCAATCAGCTTCTCTCGGTTCACTTCACCAAGTTTGTCCAACGACCGAGCCAGGGTGCGATAATCCGAAAGCTTTGAATCACTAACCATCAGCATCTTGGTCGCATACGGTCCGAGAATCGAGACGTCTTCGTATCCAGTCACCGGTGGTCCATCAAGAATGACCACGTCGAAATCCCGGTTGGCAAAACTCAGCAGATCCTGAAAGCACTTCTTCGAGAATTGCTTTTCTGGAGTGGATGCCCAACCCTGTGACGGCAGGACAAACAAGTTGCTGTCGCCGTGACGGAGGGACTCCAGATCAAAGTGTTCGTCGCCGCCAGATTCCAACCAGGAAACCAGATTGGCGCGTCCCTGGAGGTGGGGAAACCAATAGCTCATCGCAGGTGCACGGAGGTTGCAGTCAATGATGAGGGTCTTCTTGCCTTGAGCGGTGAACACTCCGCCCAGGGTTGCGGCGAGGAAGGATTTCCCTTCGCCTTCGAGGGCACTGGTGACGAGAAGGGTCTTGATGGAGGAATCCTGCCATTCCCGATCAACCTGTGCGGCCAACTTGAAGAATGATTCTCTGGCGGCTCCGGGGCCAAATGCCTCCGCCAGCATATTCATGCTCGAGTTGGCGTGAATGACCGGGATTTCAGAAATCTCTTCCGGAAGGTTCTTGTGGATATAGGGAATGCGCAGTCCGAATTTGCGGCTGAGGTCCTCGGTCAGTCCGAGGCAGAGTGGCAACCCGACAAACATCGAGGCGAACAGGAATCCGGAAATAATGGCGGAAAGTAGCTTGTTGGGGCGGTAAGGCTTCTCGGCCGGGACTGCGGTATCAATCACCCGCACTTTTGAGGATTCTGGAACCTCCATCTCCACCTTTACCTGATTCAGCTTCGCAAGAATCTCGTTATAGGTCTTTTGATCCGATTCGGCTCGGGCGAGCAGATTGGCGAGCTCAAGTGATTTGCGATCGTTATCAAGAACCTGGTCGAGCACTTTCTGAAGTTCTCCATCCAAGGATGCCAGTCGCTCTTGTGAACTCTCCTTGGTATTGATGAAGCGTTGGACCGTTTGCCCAACTTCTGCATCGATAGCTTGTGCCAGGGAATCGAGCTCATGTTGGATCTGTTTTACCTTGAGGTGTTCAGGTCCAAACAAGCTGAGGTTGGAGCTGTACTCCTGCTGTTTCTGAACCAGTGTCTTGTAGCGTTCGGCAACGGATGGTGACGTGGCGATTTCTGAGATGGAGAGGAGACTGGCTCCTGAAAGTTTGGCCTTGTCGACCTGGAGGAGAACGGATTCCGCAGTTGTGTAAGCGACTCGAATGCGCGCTCTCTCCTCATTCAGGCGCTTCACCTCATCATTCACGATCCCGAGGCCGCTGTTTTGCTCCATTACGTCATTCTCAATTCTGAACTTGTTAAGCTCCCGTAAACTGGCGATCGCCTGTGCCCGGTAGTTTTCTTCAGTTTCTTTGAGAAAATCAAATCGAGCGCGAGCCTTCTTGCGATTCACGAGAGCCAGGTATTCACTGTAGAGACTGGCGTATTGATTCGCCATTGAAGCGACGAGTGAAGCGTTGGGACCCTTTGCCTCGACCCGAATGATATGGGATTCCTTCTCCTCGACAATCTTGATCGTGCTCTCAGTGAGCTTTTTGATGAAAAGATCTTGTTCCCAGCCGTCGCCTCCTGAGTCATCGCCATCTTGAAAGAGGTTGGAGACCATTTCCTTGGTGGAGGACACGCAATCTTTTGCCAGGGCGATTCCTTTCGCAACGAGAGGTTTTTTGAAGCCGCGATCTTCCAGAAAATCGACCCGATCTTGTGCGTCGATGTGCTGATAGAAATACTCGTGGAAGGCTCGGGTTTGGAGGGAAAGCTTATGATTGTTGACCAGAAAGACGGCGCTGTTTTCAAGAACCTGGGAAGGGGACCAGGTTCCCTCCTCAGCAATCGCGACCTCAAGATGGGTGGACGAACTGTAAAGGGGAGTCCTGCCCGTGAGGAGAATCAGCAACAGCAGCGAGATCGTTCCTGCGATGATTGCGGAAAGCTTCCAGAATCGCTGCAGATAGGTAATGATATCCTCTACGGAAATGATATTCCGAATCGCGAACTCTTCTTCGCCCTGCGGGGACGGATGGGCGTAGGGAGTTGAAGGTCCCAATGGCGATTGAACCTGGTCGCGTGCGACCAGTTGTTGGCAGCCAAAGGTTGGTGGAGAATTCGAATGCATAGTTAGGCGGCTTTCGGCAAGGTGGTTTCAGAAGTGGTAATGGGTTCGGTGAAACCCATTTCGTGGAGGATGTCCGAATTGACTCGATGAACGTCAAAGCGTCGTTCTGCCAGTTGTCGGCTCTCCTGACCCATTGAGGCAACCACGTCAGGACTCTCTAACAGAAACACCATTGCTTCCGCGAGCGAGTTGGCATCCTTTGGCGGGACAAGAATGCCGTTGTTTCCGCAATGAACCACGGACTCGCCCTTTCTCTGATTCCAGCACTGGGTGGTGATCTCCACAGTTTCCCGGCTTCCAACCATATCGGTCGTGATGATTGGCAATCCGGTCGAGAGAGCTTCCAGAATCGATCGTGGAACGCCTTCCCGATAGTAAGTTGGAAGGACAAATACATTCGCCCGTTTCAGGAACTTTCTTACATCCCGGGTCGATCCGTGATAGTTCAATATCCCTTCACGTTGCCAGGATTCAACGAGTTGTAGTGGAACTCCGTCAGGGCTTTTATCGAATGGGCCAACCAGGTCGAATTGGGCATTGGGGAACTTGCGGCGCACCTTTTTCGCAGCTTCCGCAAACTCGGCAATTCCCTTCTTCTTCAGAAGCCGGGAGATGAGGAGAAACCGGAAAGTTCCATGGCTGAGCTTCTCGGGATCTGCAAGAGTGCGGCAGGGGAAATCGGTAAGGCTTACACCAGACCCGGCAGTGGTGAAACTGGGGGTCTCCTTGGGCAGAATCCGGGCGTCTCGCAGGAGTTGCTCATCATCGGAGTTTTGCAGAAACACCTTATCAACCCCACGTAAGGCAATACTATACATGACTCTGGCAGCGAGGCCTGCGATGCGTTGCTTGAACGTGCCATCGGGAGAGAACGTGTATCCCAGCCCGGGAATCAATGCGAAAGTACGAGGCACACCACTAAGTTTCGCGCCGATCGTGCCATAGATTACGGACTTAATGCCATAACAGAAGAGGTAGTCGGGTTCCTCCCTGCGAAGCATTTGAAAAATTTCGAAGAAGGATGCCAGGTCCTTCAGCGGATTCATTCCCGTTCGGCAAAGTCCCAGCGGAATGAAGCGGCCGCCAATCTTTGCCAGAAAGTTCCGGACGAACTCCGAGTCGCCGGTCGCAGCAGACACGACTTCCAGCCCTTGTTCAGCGAGTCGCTTCAGAAGTTCGCCACGGTGGTAGACAAGGGTTTTTGAGTCTCCGGTGAGGACGAGGATTTTCATGAAGGGAGAAAGAGAGGGGCTTTGGTTGAAATCGATTTTGGCCGAACAAAATCGCGGAGGCAGCGTAGCTGATCCAATGCGGTGGCCTTGAAGCTGGCGGGATTGGAAAAGACGAGATCAATCAGTGTGCGTTCCGAAGACGCCCACGTCCTTTTGTAGGAGGATTCGCCTCCGAGAAAGTCGTATTCCTGGATCTTATGGTCGATGCACCACTGGAGTTCTTTGGCGATTGCGATGCGCCCGAGCGACAAGTTTGCAAGGTTGGGATCCCAGCCTCCCAATATATTCCAGAGTTTGTTGGCGTAGCAGAAATCAAGGCGGGCTGAAACGATCCGATCATCTATTTCAAGGAGGCGGAAATGTAACCATCCCTTGGCTCGAAAGACCTTGGCGACCTCAAGATGATGGGAATAGAAAAGTGAGGAGTTAAAGGTGGAGCGCTGATCTTCCCATCGGGATTTGTTGAGAGCCATCAGATGGTCCATGGCGTCCGTCAGTGAAATATCTCTGCCAGCCACGAGCTCTGCCACCTGATAATTTTTGTGAAGTCGGTTCCAGTGTCCCTTGAACGCCTTTCTGAAATTCTTGGATCTCGAACCAAGATACTCGTCCCATGACGAAGGCAGCGTAGTATAGGGTGAGGGGGTTGAATCTATTCGGAACGTTGTTCCGTGGTGCTTCGCGATCGTTGAGAGAAGTGCGTTCAGGGAAAGAGAACGACTTTCCACCTGTCGAAGCGTCAAGAGATCCCATTCGCTCTCCAACTCTTCGGTGAAGTAATCATAGAACTGGGGGACAAGCGTTCTTTCAAGCCCCGGAGTGACGATGAAATCGATAAATTCAGCGGCGGTGTCTCCAAGGGAGCCCAGGAAGCTTAAACAACGCAGTTGCCGTGTCGGTCCCGAATCGCCTTTTCCAATCATCATGGGAGCAATCCCACTCAATTTGCCATCCGAGTCCCTGGCAAGGATCACCAGCAATCGGTATTGGTGCCCGTAAGTCTTCCACCACGTCGTAATATATGCCCAGGTCAGGTAAATACTATTGGCTTCTGATCTGACGAGAAGAGAATCCCACTCTTCTTCAAGTTGCTGAAGTAGGTCAAAGGATGAGATCAAGCTTAGCTGGTGTTCTCCTGACGTCGTCATTTGCTGGCAAGGAGGTTGGAGATTTGCTGCCGGACCGAAAACAGCGCCGTGGTATCGTTTTCCCAGTCACCAATGTTTCGGGCAATCTGATTAGCGAGCTGATTGGCGACAGCATCACCTTGGATTTCGCGAAGAAGTTGCAAATAGGCGTGGTCTTCAAAAGCGTCGCGGATCCATTTGAGTCGAAGGGAGGCGACGGGGCCGTCAAAACCGTGCAGTTCTCGAAGCGCCGGGTATATGAGTAGTCCGTCACCATTATAGATGTCAGTCTCGTCGGCAAAGGTGGCTGCGTTTCGCCATGGGTCATTTTCTGGTCGAGAATCTACCGTGGCCCAATACTGGACTCCGGAAATGCCGTAGTGATGAGCAACCCAACTCCAGATTCGGTAGTTGAGTGGAGGATAGTCTAAAAGCCAAACGGGAGGTTGCCCTCCGCCCAGCTTTAACGGCTTTCCGTGTGTTGCATTCCAGTGCTCTGAAAGGCAGACCAGTGCTGCGTAAAGCCAGATTTGATCGCCTTCTTCAAGTTGGACCTGAGTCTGGCGGTTGCCGGTTCCGTGGATATCGTCCCAGAGATCGGAGACATGGACCGACCAGATATCCACGCTTCCAGCCAGTGAGCCAAACGCCGTTTGATCGGGTTGCGGTTGTTCCGTGAGAAGCATCGGAAGTCGAACTTCGAACAGTTCTTCCAACTCGTTGTAGAATTGCCCCCATTCTCTTGCCTGTTGATATTCCGAAAGGCTATCCGGCTCATCAATATATCCGCAATGTGCGATCAGAGATGAGGACGGTTGGCTCGTGGAAAAGGCGGATATATAGTTGGAAAGGTAAGTCTGCGCGCTCAGCCGGTCACGGCCGAGTGGGTCAGAAAAGGGCCAGTCTGGCCAAAACGGAATCGTAAAGGTTGTGAGTCGGTGGTCTTCGAGAAAGTGCGAAGCTACATCAGCCGGTGTCCCGATCCATGGGGAATTGGGTGCGTCCAGGGTGGCCGATGATGAATCAGTATCTGGATCGATCGAACCAATGAATCCCTCGGGTGAGAGATAATGCTGAGCAAGCAGGTCCTCAAACTGGCGGGTGATTTTGTTCAATGGCGCTGTGTTTCGATCGTAGGCATAGATCTCAGCGAGACGCTGATGATCGAGCCCGAAACAGGATTGGAGGGTGGGGTGGGACGGAAGCTTAAAATCCCAAACCTTGAGCGTTATGGGAATGGAGATCTCCTTCGGCCCCAGTTGGAAGGAAAATCGGCTAGTATAGATTCCTGGCCTGGTTTCCTCTGGGATATGAACATCGACCCAGAAGGGCTGGTTTATGGACTTTTCCGGCGATTGAATGATCGGAAGCGATTTCCCTTTGGATACGGGAATCAACGCATCTGGATAGAAACCGGTCGGCAGTGCCGACCTTTCGGAAGACTGGGTGACTTCGACGTAGTGTTGGAGAAATATTTCAGGTTCCGTTTCCAAGAGGGAATTGTTACTTTGAAACGGGGCAAGGGAGGGCTTGCCTGCCGAGAGGTCTGCACTGTTTCCGGTGGCGATGACTTGGAACGATTCCCACTCGTTGATGGCTGCCTCCAGAAAGACGTGATTGTTGTTCCTGAGCGCCTCGGTGGGAGATATCCGCGTCATGCTATCCACGGTCCACAATCGGACCTGATCGCTGGCAAAACATGCGAACACGCATGCAATCTGCACGACCAAAACGTAGATAATACCTTTGAGAGACAACATTCCCGAATCAATTCCTTCGGGAATATATAATTTCTATAATTACAAGCAATCGGATAATGCCGAAAAGTGGCGGCCGATCCAAGGTGGGAGATCGTCAGCAGGTAATCAGTATAAAGAGAGCCAGTGAAATAGCGCGCTTTCGACAATGAGAATGAAGAGCGCCACGGCGAGAATAATGGTCAATATATCCATCCGCGGAAGGGCTGTAGCGGTGCTTGGGGGTAATTGCGGCGTGGCTTCTGCGGAACCAGATAACATGGTTTCGTTGATCGATAAAAGATGTGCCGTTCCCTGTTGCCCTGTGTTGGTTTTCCAAATTCCCGATCTCTGGAGATCAAGAAGGTGGTTATCGACCTTTTCTGTTGTGGAAACGACTCGCTCACCAGATAGCGAAGTCCAGGTAACTTCCGAGGCCAAAACCGGAACCACGCCGCCGGTTGTTTGGTTCAGGCTTCGTGATGGAGCGTTCTCTTCTTCGTCGGCACACCAATAAATCGCATTTCCGAGAAGCAGGGGGAAAGATGCGGTGAGGGGGAGTCGCTCTGAATATTGAGGGGAAAATGCCATCAACACAACTCGCTGACCATCGGATGCACCTGCAGCCAGAACAGGTTCGTCACCGGCGAGCCAGAGAGGCTCGAAGGTGTCCCCGGTATTCAGAATGCATGTTTGAGTGAGGGCCAGTCTTGATGCCGCGACACGAAACACGACCGGATGATTGGCATTGAGCAACCGGATGTCTCGATGAGGAATCCCTCCCTTCTGAAGTGGAAACGCGTGGACCGGACCAACGCTCTTTGGCGGGTTGATCACGATGGCCGGAACGTCCGTAGGCCACTCTTCGGGAAGCCAGTTGTCGAAAATGGCCACGTCGATGTTTTTCATCGGCCATTTTTCTGGAGAGACTGACCAAACTTGTAAATCGCCTTCCTTGATGAGGGATTGAAGGGCCAGTTGAGTGAAAGGGTCGATCGTATCACTACTGCCGATGTGCGCTGCTACGATTGGCTGCGATGTCGGTAATGGGACAAGGATGAAGTTGTCCAGCGGTAGACAATCATCAGTGGGCTGAAGGGTGAGTTGCAGCAATTGTCCCTGGGCCCCTTCAATTGGAAGCTCGAAACCAATTGTCTCTCCCGGTGCGATCTCATACTGACGGGGAGCGAGGTAGATACCTCCAACCCGAACTTCAACCAGACCCTTGACAGGCTCAGGTGCTGATGGATTGCAACTGACTTGGACGAAGGCTGTGTATCTCGAACTCTCCAAGGGAAGTTTACGGATTTGAAAAGCCGTAAATCCAACATTGCTGATGTCCTGGAGCGCAACCGAGATGGGGAGAAAGGTTGTATGACCTTCCGGAGAAAACTCCTGCACTGAATCGGAGACCTGCCAAATTTCAGAAGGACTTTCCAGCTCAGCCAGGATTTTTGCGGTTTCCAGCGCC
Organism: uncultured bacterium; assembly: GCA_963977015.1. Classification (GTDB taxonomy): domain Bacteria; phylum Verrucomicrobiota; class Verrucomicrobiia; order Verrucomicrobiales; family DEV007; genus JBCDHN01. The sequence continues at coordinate 16,416 of CAXBMO010000013.1, forward strand.
GCCTCGAAATTATCGGTAGTTGGCCGAACTTGAACGCGTTCGAGTTCGGAGACTAGAGATCGGCGTTTTAACGTTCTCGGCTGAAGGATTTCGGCTCTCGAATCATAGGTTACTAGTGACACGCCGATTCCCGGTGGCAGGCTCTCCAAGCGAGAAATGATGGCCTCCTTCGCAATTTCCAGCCTGGTGCGTCCATCGGGTCCTTGGGCCGCCATCGAGGCAGAGCGATCCAATACGATCACGACGCTTCTCGTGTCGTTGTTGGAGGACGAAGAAACTATTCTTGCCAAGGAGAAAACTGCCGCTAACAGGAGCAATAAAGTAAGGAGCAGGGACACCAACCGTTTGAGTTTTCGTAGCCAGTCACTTTCCTGATGTTCTCGTGCAACGCTTTTGAAGAAAACCAAAGTGCTGACTTCAACGCTTTTGGATCGGCGCCTGAAGAGGTAAAGTGCGATTGGGACGATGGCCAGCAATCCCAGCCATCCGAGTTGAGGATAGAGAAAATGCATCTTTAACTATTTCCTGCTAACACCGAACCTCGGCCTAACAACTCCATAAACAAGTCTTCGAAAGCTCCGTCTGTCGACCACTGCATATAATCGATTTGGCGGGACTTACATTCGTGCTCGATCGTATTCAGGTAATGCTCAAACGCTGCAACATAGTTTTCCAATTCGCGCTTCGTAAACCACATCTTGCGTGATTCATTGGTCTCAGTGTCAATCAGCTGAATTTCACCTTCCAGTTCCGGCCTGCGCTCCAGCGGATGAAAAATATGAATAAGATGACTCTCGCCTGGCCAACTTACGGTGTGCTTAATGGCTGATTCCGCAGAATGAATGTCTTGTCCGAAAAGATCTGAAAGTACGAAGATTACTCCGTAACGCTGCCTGCTAGGCTTGAAATCAGCAAAGCATTGGCGCAGATGGGTTTGGCCGCCAAACTCGAGATTTTTCAGGAAGTTGATGACGCGCTGGATGTTGCCTTGCCCTTTGATTGGAGGCATGGAGTCCACAACCCTGTCACGCATCCCGTATAGGGAAACTTTGTGTTGGCTGACTAGTCCAAGGTAGGAAAGGGCGACTCCAAGTCTCAATGCATTGAGGCGCTTTTCTCCATAAGGCTTTTCCATGGAGGCACTGGCATCAATGACGATATGAACGTGGAACTCCTGAACTTCTTCATAGAGTCGAATGAAGAGGCGCTCAAGGCGTGCATAGAGTCTCCAGTCAATACTCCGGTAATCGTCATCAGGCGTGTACTGGCGATAGTCCTTGAACTCTCGGGTGTAACCAGTCGATGGCGAATTCTGTAGACCTTTCTTTTTCAGTTGCCGGCGTTTTCTGAGGCGCAGAAACATGGCCCTTAAACGGTCCAGGAACTGAGGGTCAAAGAGTTCTTCGCGGGAGTTGGGTTTTGCCATGCTATTTTACAACGGGGGTGTTTTTGTCGCCCAAAGCTGCGATTGCTCGACGTCCAACTTGAAAAACAAGGAGGTCTCTGGCCGCAATTGCGACTGATACGGAAGGGGCGGTCGTAGGAGGCGGGGAGTTCGCAGAAGGAGGGGATTCGATGGCGAAATGGTGTTTCCAGTAGGACTCCAAATCCCCGGGCGTTGGGGTTGAGGACCGTTCGTTTCCGGTATTTGGGTTCCAGGAAATGGTGTTCGTATGATTAGTGAGAGCCAATGAATGGTCGCCCAGTAGTGCCGCAGCAGGACCCCGATGCTCTGGAAGTCGAATGGAGAAAACGCCGGCGGTATCCGTATTCAAGATAGCTATGGTATGATCGTCCATGAATGCAGCATTGGATCCTGCGCTTCCTATAAACGTCCCTCGAATGGAGAGTCGTTGTGAGGCGATTGGAAAATCAGCGGCCAAAATCGCCATCTCTTCCGGTCCTTGGAGTAAGAGTCGATCCTCCACAAAAATAGCGATGTGACGCAGCGGGTCCAAGCACCTTCGATGATACCATTCCACTAATGAAGGGACCAAGGATGAGGGAGAGTTTAGAGCGGGGAAACCGGTAGATCGGGACTGATCCACATAGTTGACAGTTTGGTTGGAGGTCGGGGGAAACCTGGAGCTTGGCTGCTCTGTGGAGCGGAGTGGAATTGGAAAGCGTGTCAATTCAGATGTCTCGAAACGCCAAAGGGCTTGACCACTTCGATTGTCTAAAATTGCCGGGTGGTTGCCGAAAAAGAAGGAATAATGCTCTCCAAATGCAGCGCCCGATGTTTCGGAAGACTTGGGATTCTGCGTAGGGTGCTGAGCCAAGTGGGTTTCCCATAACATTTTTCCAGATTCCGGGTGCAAAGCCGTCACGCTGTCCTGAATTGGATCAAAAGCGAGCAAGCGGCCGCCAACGACTTCCATTTCAAGTCGGGATTGGGATGCGAGGGTTGTTTGGCGAGGCTGTTTGGCGAGGTTCGCCTCCCAAAGAATTTGACCGCTGGCGCTTTCGAGGCAGAGGACTTTCCCGTTCTCATTGCAGAAAACACGGCCGGAGGTTGTCGTGATAAAACGGCCATTTCTTTTGCGGAGGCGGGCGTTCGGATGGTTCAGAAATTGTGGATGGGAATCGGAGCGAGCAAAGGGCGATGCCGCACGACGCCACGTTAGTTTCCCGTTGGTGATATCGATGGCATACAGGCTTTGCCGATCATCCAAGACGATGATGTGCGATCCTGCGTTCGCAATTTGCACAATCACCGTTTCCGGGGCTGTCTCAAAACCCCATCTGAATGAGGTAGGATCAATGATTTGCGAATCCGGGGGAGCCGGAGGAGTGGACACTGATGATTTTTTGAGGAGGCGCTGAGTTGCGTGGAGTGAAATGGAAAGTCCGTCCGGAAAGATTATTCTCTCCAATTGCTCCTGGTTAGCCAAATCAAGGATCCGCTGGATGGCTTCATCCCTTGATGCTGTCTGAGATTGCTGATTGAAAATGTAGGCCCGGATCCACGTGGGCCAGAGAAGGTGGCTCGTTAGAGGAATCTCATGTTCTACGCGGTCGAGTAGGTCAATTACGGTTGGATAATCTTGAGCGGTCAGTGCGAAGGAGATGGAACGCCAATACGAGTGTGCAAGGTGCTGGAGTAAGGTTTGAATGCTGTCATCACTCACGCCAAATGCTGACTGGTTGCTTATCAGGCCGGCAATGGTTCTGCGAAATCGAATTTCGTCCCGAGAACCAGCTAACAAATTGAGCAAGGGCTCCTGATATTGAAGGTTGGAGGGCTTGATCTTGGTTAATTGATCCAGTGCCGCGATCGCGCTGTCGTGCATTCCCAACTCTTCGAAAATAGGGTATGCGGTGTCCAACAGAAGCTCCTTTTGGACCGATCGAGGATCGACTTGTTGGAGTAATTGTCGAGCCAGGTCGGGACGTTGGTTCCGAAAATATAGCAGGCCAAGCTGCAGCCGGTATTCGTCAGCTTGAGGTGAATCGTGTTGCAGCAGTTCTGACAATTGGGATTCAACTTCCAAACTGAAATTGGGGTCTTCGCCCAATGTATCAACCAAGGCCGTGCGAACCTTCCGATTGAGCGGTGTCGAAAGCCGATCCGAGTCCAGTTGGCGACGAAGGACTTCTGCGACTCGCTCGCGCTGCCGGTGGGTCTTGCCAACCTCACAAAGAACCAAAAAGCGGTCGATCTCTGATTCGTCCAGGTTTTCGCCGGCATCTCCCAGATAGTAGCTGTACTCCTCCTCGAAAAACGTTGCTGAGCGGTCGAATTCCGTAAAAAAGACCATGCCACCTTCGAGCCAATTTTGATATTTGATGCGACTATCGATGAGGGCTCTTGATTCGCGATGAAGTCGTTCGCCTTCCGAGTAGTTGCCTGCTTTTCCAAGAACGGCGACAAGCCGCATCTTGAGGTCTAGATTGTCCGGCTCAATGTCGCTTCGTGCTTTCAACGCCACCTCAGCCTCAGCCAGAAAATTCTGAGAAACGAGGAAGTCGATATATTCAACAAAGTCTTCAACCTCAATATCAGGCGGGACTCCGGCGTTGATGAGTTTTTGGGCGCGATCAAGCTGTTCCAGTTGGATGTAGAGATCGGCCAAGTCCGTTCGGATCGTAAGGGCGTTGGGGGCGATGTGGAGAGCCCTATCCAGCAGGTCAGCCGCATGCTCACGGAGTCGGTGTCGTTCCAGGAAACGCGCAAGGCTAACCAATTGGTCAACCTTTTCAGAGTCTGGGAGATCCTGAAGTAATAGGTGAAGTTCGGCCTCCGCTTTTGTGATGTCGCCTTGTTGATAAAGGATTTGGATGAGCCGAACTCTGAGATCCGAGCGGTCCGGATATTCGACCAGCCGGTCTCGCAATAGGACGAGAATTCGTTGGTGGTCCTCAAGCTTCTCCAGAAGGTCGATGGCCTTCTTCTCCAGAGTTTGAACGTGAGGGAGGCGTTGGGACGCTTCAAAAAGAATTCTCGAGGCCTTTTTCCTCAGGCCCATTCCCTCCAATATCTCGGCGTAAGCAATTGCGGCCTCGGTATTCTTCGGCTCCGCTTCATGGCGGCGTTTTGCGAGATCGAGCATGGAATCTCGATCGTGATCGCTTTCCAGAAGCTGCATTCGAAGTTTCGAGATGTCGCCTCGCCGCCAGTAATCGGGAGCAAGTTTCTCGAGGAGTTGTTGCAGCCTGTGATCGGCTTCCTTCTGTTGATCGAGAGCCGATTCAAATTTTGCGGCGAGGATCTGTAGGTCGACGTTTTGCTCCGGATTCGAATTGAGTTGGATCAGTTCCGTCGCGATTTCCAGACCGGGTTTATGAAATTCAAAACGCAGGAGCTTTTCGGCGAGGTCGAAAAGTGCCTCAGTATCCTGATCCAGGCTTTTGCGAAGAGTCGCGAGATGGGGAAGGACCAGTTGTCGTTGTTCAGCTTCGACCGCTGTTTCAAGAAGGGTTCCAATCCATTTCAACTTGCGATCGGCCCGCGTCTCCAAATCGATCGCTTTGGACAGTGAGTTGAGGTTTCCGGTTACCTGATAGTGAAGGAAATGGAGAAATGGCTGATCAGGATGAGCTGCAATGGCTTGCGTCGCGAGTTGCTCTGCTTCTGGATTTTTTAACGCGGTGAGAATGCGAATCAGGACAGCCTTGGCTCCGGCGTCGGCGGGATACTGTGCAATATGTGCTTCGTAAATCGATATCAGTTCCTCCCCGCGTTCCGCGCTTCGATAGAGTTCTACCAACTGGGAAAGAGGAGTCGCGAGTGACGGATCATAATGAAGGGCGGTTCGGAAGGCGATGGAGTCTTTATCAAATTCAGCAGCTTCTTCCTGTTGGGCGACAAGCGATAGCAGCCCACAAATCCAAATCACAAGACCTGTCGCGGCTTGCCTCATGCCGCGATCTGAGCCGAAGTCGGAACGTGGTCGAGCAATTCCGCAATAATGGCGTCCACGTCGAGCGACTCAGCTTCTCCTTCAAAATTAAGGATCATTCGATGTCGCAATGCCGATGCGGCGACTTTGCGAATATCTTCTTCGGCGACGGCCGTGCGATTGTCGAGAACCGCATGGACACGAGCTCCCTTGATAAGCGCCTGCAATCCCCGCGGGCTGGAGCCGTAAGCAATGTAGCGGCGAACCTTTTCGTCGTGGGTTTGGTCCGGATGGGTTGCAAGAACAAGGCTCGCTGCATATTTGGTGATCGGATCGGCAACGGGAACGTGTGAGAGGGCATCCTGAAAATGAATCACTTCTTCTCCTTTCATCACCGCCTCCACATTGGCTTGCTTGAAGCCGGTCGTTCGTTTGGAGATATCGACCAATTCATCCAGCGTGGGAAAAGGAACTCTCAGCTTAAAAAGAAAGCGATCCAACTGGGCCTCCGGGAGTGGATACGTGCCTTCCATTTCCATCGGATTCTGCGTGGCCATCACGAAGAAGGGTTCTGGCATTTGGTGGCGTTCGCCTCCTGAAGTCACGGCGTGTTCCTGCATGACTTCGAGAAGCGCGGCCTGAGTCTTGGGAGTCGCCCGATTGATTTCATCGACGAGCACGATATTGGCAAAAACGGGTCCTTTCTCGAAGCGAAGATAGCGGTGTCCCTGATCGTCGCTGACGATTTGGGTGCCGAGGATATCGGCTGGCATCAAATCCGGTGTACACTGAATTCGGCCAGGCTCCAGGCCGAGCACTTTGCCCAACACCTTGACAAGAAACGTTTTGCCCAAGCCGGGGACGCCTTCCAAAAGAACGTGACCATGGCTGAAGATCGCGACGAGCGTGTCCGTTAGAAGCTCGTCGTGGCCCACAATTGCCTTTTGAATCTCGGCTTTCAGGCCTTTAAAGCGATTTCGGAAGTCGTGAAGTTGGGTTTCGAGTTCTTGCGGAGTCATTCTGTAGGTTCACCAATGGCCGAGATTTCGAGTGGCGTCAAAACCCGATGTTCGTTGCCGTTTGAACGTCCCGTGAGGAACGGCCCATGTGTGGAATCGACACGTTTCCAAGGAGGTTGACAGTTGAAGGGAGTCTTCGCCGTGTTTTGGACTCATGAGATCCCTTTCCATCGCTTTTCTGATTTGGTGTTCGCTGTCGTTTTCGCTTCTCGCAAAACCAAACATCATCTTGGTGATGGCCGATGACCAAGGGTGGGGGGACATGGGCTACAATGGCCACCCGGATCTGATTACTCCGAACTTTGACTTGGCCGCAGCGTCCGGGGTGCGTTTTGACCGCTTTTACGCGGCAGCTCCGGTTTGTTCACCGACTCGGGCGAGTGTTCTGACCGGGCGCCACCCCAATCGGATGGGCGTTTTCAAATGGGGGAACACCCTTCGCCCGCAGGAAATCACGATCGCGGAAGCCTTGCAGACAGCCGGTTATGCGACGGCGCATTTTGGGAAGTGGCACCTTGGTTCGGTGCGCAAGGGGAGCCCGGTGAGTCCCGGAGGCAGCGGGTTTGAGGAGTGGTTGAGCGCCCCGAACTATTATGACAATGACCCAATTCTCAGTCATCGGGGAAAAGCGGTGCAGCTCGAAGGGGAAAGCTCGGAAATCGCGGCGCAGGCATCCATTGACTGGATGGCTGAGCAGGTTGCGGCAAAAAAGCCGTTTTTCTCGGTCGTGTGGTTTGGTTCGCCCCATGGTCCTCATGTGGCTGCGAGCGAAGATCGTGCGCTGTATCCAGGTCATCCACATGCTCATTTTCTGGGAGAGATTACCGGGATGGACCGGGCTTTCGGGATGATTCGCGATTCCCTGGAGGATTTGGGAATTCGGGAGGATACCCTTCTCTGGTATTGCAGCGACAACGGGGCATTGCCAAAAGTCGGTGCGACAGGTGGATTTCGGGGAAACAAGGGCAAAGTCTATGAAGGAGGCCTGTTGGTGCCAGCAATTCTCGAGTGGCCGGCCAAGATCCAGGATCCTCGGATTGTGGCTCAGCGGTGCAATACCGTGGATATTTTCCCGACGTTGCTGGAGGTGGCCGGATTGCCTCAGCAGAAAAAGCCTCACCTCGACGGCATCAGTTTGGCCCCGATTCTTGAAGGACGCCCAATTGGGGACGGAGAGCGCAAGATGGGATTTTGGGACTTCCCGATAGGAGGAAAATCCATGCGTGCCTACGAAATGATGAAGGAGGTGCTCGAAGCGCAGGCGAATGGTTCAGAGTTGCCTCCTGCCGAGGATTCGTTGCTCGCGGCCCGAATTGACCCACTTCCCAAGGGAATTGAGAAGTTTTTTGGGCATTCCGCCTGGATTTCCGGAAATTGGAAGCTGCATTGGATAACCAATCCCAAAACCGGGATTCGAGTTCAAGAACTCTACAATCTGGCAAGTGACCCTTTCGAGGAAACCAACTTGGCCGAGAAAGAACCAGCCATGGTGAAGGAGATGGGAATGGATTTGACGCGCTGGCTGCAAAGCGTCGGGTCCAGCCTCCAAGGCAACGACTATTGAGAAGAGCGCGATTTGCGCGCCGAAATTGACTGAAAGCGAAGAATCAGGGTCGACAGAATCACGAGGCTGGCAACGAGAGTGATGGACGGCAACGGAATGAAGGCCAAACGTGGCCATTCTGTTGGATCCAGCCAATGATTGAGATCGACATTCGCCCCCATTACCACCACGTGTCCAAGCGTCAGGTAAAGACCAACCGCTCCGACCTTTTGCCACTTCAACCAGTCGTCTTTGCTGATGGCAGCCTTGGTGCCGGGGAGTGAAGAGATGGCTGCGCAGGAAAAGCATCCAAGCGCGAGCACTCCAAAAAGCATGCTGAGTTCACCCACAAAATTGAGGGAAGAGGTGCTTCCGTCCGTGAAGAATTTCGCATAGTGATCGGGAGAAAAGAGAAGCAAGGATGCCACCGAATGGAGGGCAAGAAGTCCGTAACCGGATAAGCCGAGACATTGCGGCCAAGGGGCTTCGAATCCAAGTCGGGCGCTCCAATACGAACCGCAAATCAGGCTCACGGACGCAAGAGCAAGCGCCTTATTGGTGGTCCATAGCGGGAGGTGGGACCAGGATACCTCTTTCGCTACATGATAGCGCAGAATTGCGTAGCAAAGGCAAACTGCAAACGCCACGATCGATGCAGAACGGGGATTCCAGGGTAGGGGCATTTGAGCCGATACCACCTCAAGAAATCAATTCAAGAGCGGCGTCCAAACTGCACCCGCGGCTCTACTTGGAATCTGGAAACACGGAGGGAGTGCTGAGATCGATTTCTTGAAGCTGGGTGAGCTCGACAAAGGTGCTCTTACCGGATTTGGAAAGTTGGACCGTGGCCCGAAACGGCCGCCCATCGCTCCAGCCGACCAATTCCTTCGCCTTCTTCCCGACATCGCTCTCCGTTCCGGCATAGATATTTCCGGGATAACCCATTGAGGGATACCATGCTGCCCGGAGTCGGATGGGTTCCCCCAAAAGCGGGAGACCCTTGTCGTTGTCGAGCGACACGCCCTTGACCAAATTCAACCGGAACGTTTGTGGTTTGGAAGGAGGACCCTTCAAAAACTCTTCAAACGAACGATCATAGAACTGGGCAAACAACTCCCAATCGATTTTGTAAGCGTCGCCATCCTGAATCACACTCATGGACAAAGCTCCGGGCCCCGTCTCGACAAACACTTCGAAGTTGTGCGTGTTGTAGCGAACGGGACCGTCGATGGCGATTACGCCGCGATACTGCCAGCGGCGGATGGCGAGAGGCTCCCAGTCGAACTTGCTGTAGTGTTCCTCCATTTGCTTGCGCAACGGATCCGGATCCAAAACATACTTTGCGGCCTCTTTCCACGTTGAGGCGCCAGCAAAGCTTCTCAATGCATCGTAGGCCTCGTGCGCATCAGGCGAGAGTTTTGACGGATCCTGAGCGGAGGAGACCGTCAATGTTAGGGCGAGAAAAAATCCCGAAAACCACTTCATCATGAACCATTAGTCGCAATCCGGGCCCTCGCCAATGAGGAGAACCGCAAAAAAATTGTCGGGAAGGCGAATCTGGGTAAACAGTGAGGCTATGTTTTCCCAACTCAGCGACAACCTGGAAGGTGTCTTCAAAAAGCTGCGCGGCCACGGCAAAATCTCCGAGAAAAACATTTCGGATGCGATGCGCGAAGTTCGCATGGCGTTGTTGGAAGCGGATGTCGATTTCAAGGTCGCCAAGGACTTCATCGCCAAGGTCAAAGAGAAGGCGATGGGCGAGTCGGTGATCAAAAGCATCACTCCGGGGCAGCAGATTGTTAAGATTTTCCAGGACGAACTGGCGGCCCTATTGGGAGGTGATGCGGCTCCACTCGATTTAAACCCGCCGGCCCGAATCATGATGGTGGGCTTGAATGGTGCCGGTAAAACCACGACTTCGGCCAAGTTGGCGCTTCATTTGCGAAAGCAGAACCGCCGGCCCGTTCTGATTGCCTGCGATTTGATTCGTCCCGCTGCCGTTGATCAGTTGGTCACGCTCGCAAAGCAGATCGACGTGCCGGTTTATGCCCCTGAAAAGGGTGAGAAAGACGTCATCAAAGTGGCCAAAGCCGGAATCAAGTTCGCCAAAGACAACGATGCAACGGTCACCATTTTCGATACGGCGGGCCGGCAGGAGATCGATGACGAGTTGATTGAAGAGCTGAAAGGGCTTCACAAAGTTGTCGATCCCAAGGAAACGCTGCTGGTTGCGGACTCTGCGACCGGTCAGCAGGCGGTTAGTGTGGCGCAGACGTTTTTGAATGCGGTTTCGATTACTGGACTCGTTTTGACGCGGGTTGATGGTGACGCAAGGGGCGGAGCGGCCCTGTCGATGAGAAGCGTGACCCAAATGCCGATCAAATTTATCGGGGAAGGGGAGAAAATGAGCGCCTTGAGCGAGTTTCATCCCGACCGAATGGCGGGGCGGATTCTGGGAATGGGCGATGTCGTCAGCCTCGTGGAAACGGCGGCGGAGGCGGTGGATCAGGATGAAGCCATGCGCATGGCGGAGCGACTCCAGAAGGCGCAGTTCGATTTCAACGATTTTCTCGCGCAGATGAAGATGATGCGGAGTTTAGGTCCGTTGGAAAATATACTTGGCATGTTGCCTGGGATGAGTAAGATGTCCGACCTTTCCGTTGACGAGAAACAGATTGGAAGGACTGAGGCAATTGTTCTGTCGATGACCCCGAAAGAACGCCGCCGTCCAGAGATTATAAAAGCAAGCCGCCGAAAGCGTATCGCCAGAGGTAGTGGAACTAGTGTCACGGAAGTAAATCAGTTGCTTCGCCAGTTTTCCGAAATGCGGAAGATGATGCGGAGCAAAGGAAAAATGAAGAAGTTGATGAAACAAATGGGGGGAGGTACTCCTCCCGGACTTGGCTTCTGAATCAGTAAACGACCAATTAACCTTAAAAATTAGCCAACACCATGGCCGCAGTAATTCGCCTTCGCCGAGAAGGAACCAAAGATCGCCCCTATTATCGCGTTGTAGTAACCGATAAGCGGAACCGTAGAGATGGACGTTTCATCGAGTCCCTGGGAACCTACGATCCCATGAAAGAGAAGGAAAACGCCACTCTTGATTTGGCACGTGTTGATTACTGGTCATCCGTTGGAGCCAAGCCTTCCGAGACCGTCGCTAGCTTGATTAAAAAAGAGCGAAAGAAGGCCGGGGCAGCTTCCGAGGTTGCTGAGGGTTAATTCCCACAGGATCGATCCCTGCTGCTCATGGAACCTGGCTTAGCTCTCCAGGAGTTTCTGGAATACATTGTGGGTCAGTTGGTCGAAAATCCGGCCAAAGCCAGCATTCTGCACGAGAAAGAGGGATCGAAACACGTGTATCGTGTACGCGTCGCCCAGAGCGATGTCGGAATCATCATTGGCAGAAATGGCTATACGATCAGTGCGATCCGTAGCCTCTTCAAAGCTGCCGCTCAGAAGCACGGTGTCCACGCCACTCTAAGAGTGGACGAGGTTGAGGATTAGCTCCTTGGTTTGAACGGGCTGGCATAGCGCTTCGGGTTAGGGAGACCTGTTTCCGTGCTTCGCCCGAAGTGGGGCCGCTGTTCTTTTCTGCGATTAAGGCCTTGTTCGGGCGGTTATGGTCGGCCCATCGCCTTTCGCGCGGCATGAACCTGCGAGGTAAAATAGCCCGGGCTTAAGGCATTGTCGCGTTCTTGAACTCTTCCAGCCGGATCGGTGTGTCCTGTTCGCAGCATCAGGACCAGTGCACCACTTCGCTTGAGAAAGGAGTGGGTTGTCGAGAAGTCCTCACTTGATCCTTCGGTCCGGGCCACAAGCCCACAAAAAAGCATGGCACACCTTTCGGCGTGCCATGCTGAGTAACTTTTCGAAAAGCGATGTGAAGATCAATCTCTTCGATCATCGCGACGACCTCTTCCGCCGCCACCGCCACCACGGCGATCTCTTCCGCCACCGCCACGGCGGTCTCCGCCTCTTCCGCCGCGATCGCCACCACCGCCAGTCGGGACGTCGGTGTATTTCGCTTCGGTTTCGACTTCTTCACCGCGCTCTTTCATTCCGGCCTTGCGGCTCATTTTGACGCGGCCGCGCTCATCGATTCCGATGCACTTCGCCCAGACCATATCGCCTTTCTTGACGATTTGCTCGACGTGCTCGACTCGGAAATCAGCGAGTTCAGAGATGTGGATCATTCCATCTTTTCCGGGGAGCACTTCCATGAAGGCGCCGAAGTTTGTGGTGGATACAATCGGTCCGAAGTAAAGGGCATCGAGTTCGATTTCTTTCGACACGCGTTCGACCATCTCTTTGGCGCGTTGAAGGCTTTCGGCCTTGCTTGCGTAGATGTGAACGGTGCCGTCGTCCTCGATATTGATGTCGGCTCCAGACTCGGCTTGAATACCTTTGATGTTCTTTCCGCCAGGTCCAATCAACTCGCCAATCTTGTCGGGATCGATCTTAACGGTCTCGATTCGAGGCGCGTATTCGCTCATGGTTCCAGGCTGAGCAATGGCCTCGTTCATCACGTTGAGAACGTCCATGCGTCCCTTCTTGGCGATATCGATCGCGTCGCAGAGAATGTCGAGTGGAATACCGGCCAACTTGAGGTCCAGCTGATATCCGGTAACACCTTCCGACGTTCCACAGAGTTTGAAGTCCATGTCGCCGAAGAAATCCTCGTTGCCGATGATGTCGAGAAGATGAACATGGCGCTGGATGCTTCCGTCCTCGGCAGCCTCAGTCACCAGACCGACTGAAATTCCCGCGACCGGGCGCTTCAAGGGGACGCCTGCGTCAAGCAGAGCCATTGAACCGGAGCAGACACTTGCCATGGAGGTCGAACCGTTGGATTCCATGATCTCGGATACGATCCGGATGGCGTAGGGAAATTCCTCTTCTGAAGGAATCACCGGCTCGATGGAGCGCTCAGCAAGAGCTCCGTGACCGATTTCACGTCGATTCAATCCACCGACCCGGCCGGTCTCTCCAACACTGAACGGAGGGAAGTTGTAGTGAAGCAAGAATCGCTTCGTGTCTTCACCGCCGGTGTAGTTGTCGAAGAACTGAGCTTCGTCAGCTGGTGCAAGTGTTGCAATGGCAAGCGCTTGGGTTTCTCCGCGGGAGAACAGGGCCGAACCATGAACTCGTGGGAGCCAGGATGCTTCCGCCGAAAGTTGGCGAAGGTCTTCAGGGCGTCGCCCGTCCATCCGTGCACCACTTTCAAGAATCGTGGTCCGAACCGCCTTCTTCTGCATGTAATCAAAAGCCTGCCCAATTTCGAAGTCTGTGGCGTTCTCGTATTTTTCCGTGATCGCCTTGGAGATTTCTTCGCGAAGACCATCAATCGCTTTGCCGCGCTCGGTCTTGAGCTTGATCTTCAGGGCATCTTCAATTCGGCTGCCTGCAACCTCGTAAGCAACGTCGAGCAACTCCTGCTGCACGACTTTCAACTCGGGCTGGCGTTTCACCGGGTTCACTTTCGCGGCCAACTCTTCCTGAGCTTCGACCAGCTTGGCGACGTTCTCCTGTGCAAAGCGAAGCGCCGCCTTGAAATCGTCATCTGGAACTTCATCACCGGCGCCTTCAATCATGATGACGTCGGTTTTGTTTCCGACGTAGAGAAGATCCAAATCGGAGTCTTCACGTTCGGTGTGTGTGGGGTTCACCACAAATTCACCGTTCACGCGACCCACGCGGACTGCGCCGACAGGACCTGCGAATGGAATGTCAGACACGGCCAATGCGGCTGATGCGCCGTTCATCGAAAGCACGTCCGCATCATTTTCGCCGTCGGCACTAAGCAGGACCGCGATGATTTGAGTGTCGTAGAGGTATCCTTTTGGGAAGAGCGGGCGAAGAGGGCGATCTGTCATTCGACAGGTCAGAATCTCCTTCTCCGTTGGGCGTCCTTCTCGCTTGAAGAAACCGCCGGGGAACTTTCCTGCGGCCGCTGCTTTCTCCTTGTATTCTACCGAAAGAGGAAACCAGTCTTGTCCCTCCTTGATTTTGGTTTGCGAAACTGCGGTTACAACAACAATTGTTTCGCCCATCTGGACGGTGACGGAACCGTCCGCCAATTTTGCGATCTTCCCGGTTTCGAAGATCATTTCTTGGGAGCCGACTTGGCTCGATACTCTTTCAACACTCATATTTTGAGATTTTTGGATGTCAGTCGATCGATGGTTTGATGCGTACGGGGCCCTCGATCGGGTAGACTAACCGGACGCGAAAATATTGCAGGGAAAAATCCCTCAAGGACCAATCGCCCTTGGGTTTTCCCTTGAAAAGCTGAGCCTCCCTAAATGCGAAGGGCCTCGCTAAACTGCGAAGCCGCTATCGACGAAGGTTGAGGCCTTTGAGGAGCTTTTGATAACGCTCTGGCTCGCGTTCAGCGAGATAATCGAGCAATTTTCGGCGCCGTGCTACCATTTGCAGCAAACCTCTCCGGGAGGAGAAATCCTTTTTGTTGCTGTTCATGTGCTGCGTCAGGTGCTGGATCCGCTGTGTCAATTTCACAATCTGCACATCAGCGCTGCCGGTGTCACCTTCGTGGAGTCTGAATTCTCCTGTTTCTTGAACTACGTCACTCATTTTGTGGACTTGGGTCATACTGCCTCTCCCTGAGGCTCATATTTTTCTTCTTTCGATTGAAGCTCGCCACCTAGCCATGAATCTGGCGAAATGCAACGCGAAAATGTGGGGGAATGGCTGCTTTGAGCTAAAAGTGAAAAAGCCCGTTTGGCGAATACCAAACGGACCCTTTCAATAAATAAACGGATAGGGGGAAGGCTAGGAAGAGAGTTTCAGCTCTTTGGCTTGCTCAACCCAATTCTCGACTCTGGAGAGAGCCGGAGTTTGGTTTACCAGTGGCTTTTTACGGCCTGAATTCGTCTCGATGAGCTTGTCGAAAACGCTTTGAGGTCTTCTGCGTGCCAATTCCTTCACGGAATCGATACCGGCCGCTTCAAGCAATTCTGCGTATTGGCCTGCAACTCCGCTGATTCTGCACAAATCGGCGTGATTGGTCCATTTCAAGAGTTTGCCTTCATCAAGTCCTGATGCTGTGGCGACTTTTTTGCGACCGCGCTTGTCTTTGCAGGCTTCGAGCAGTTGAGCGACAGTCGTGATTCCGGCCTTTTCCAGCTTTTTAGCTGAAGTTGCCGCGATTCCTTCGATAGATGTTACGTTAGCCATGGTGGTAACTTGGGTAGTGTTGTAACGAGTGGTTAGGGTGCGAGTTCTCCAAATTTATGGAAACTCATAAAGCGGATCCTAACAAGAACACTATTGTTGTCCAGAACTATTTTGAGATTCCATATTATTTGAAACTCACGAAAAACGTCGAACCTACAAAGTCTCGTAAAATTGACGTAGCCGCCGGACGTCAATTCCGGGGGGCTCGGATTGGATAAGCCTCCGGAAATCCGTTTTACCACCTTCGATATCTCCTTCCTGGATTCGGAGGATGGCTCGATCCAGTCGAGCTGGGACATCTTCTGGATCGATTTTCAGCATGACCGAAATATATGGCATTGCCTTGATGGGCTCGCCTTCCTGTTTGCGGAGTTCGATGAGGTTTCGGAGCATCCTGGCGATGATGGCTCGTTTACTGACAGGCTCCAACATCGCCTCCTCGAGTCTCCGGCCGGAGCGCGCCACAACCCGCATCGTCGCGGTCGCGTTGAGTGCGCCGCCACCTTCGAAAATGTCGAGAAGTTGCTGCTCATTCGTTTCCACGTCTTCGTAACCCACCACAAAATGACCGGGAAGACCGACACCGTGGACGGAAGCCGCTCCGGCGCGATGGGCCAGTTCGATGAAGATGACAGAAAGGGTGATTGGAATTCCCTCGCGATCATCGATCACCTCATTCAGGAAGCTGTTCGAGGCGTTGGCGTAGTCCAGCCGGCTGCCATGAAAGCCATTTTGCTGAAACATGAAGTCGCGAACGGCATGGACGATTTCACCTTCGGTCGCTTCCGGTTCCAGAGTTTCGCGAATCTCAAGGGCCATGTCACCAATCAGTTCGCGGTAGGATGTAATATCCAACTCGCCGTTTTCGAGCTTGGCAATCAGCAAGGCGCAGTGAACGAGGTCGATTTCGTTCTCTTCACCCTTCAGCGCCTCCGCGAGTTCGGCTCCAATCATCGCGGAATTGGTGTCGCGGACGAGCCGTTTCAACTCCGAAACCCGGAGTTCGAGGTTCGCCTGCAATTCACTGAGCGAGGCGCGGCCTTCGAGCGGTCGTTTCGTCAGTGAGCTAATGACGTTCTCGCGAGAAGCTTCTTTCCCCGTCAAAAACTCCTCCACCAGAGTGGTGAACTCCGACTGAATTTTCGAATCGGGCAGTTCGCTCGAAAGCTCTTCTCCCAGGCGAAAGTTCCGAAATTCGGCTTCAGTTCCGCGGAATTTGCAGAGTCCCACCTTGCCGCCTCGCAGCACCAGGTCTTCGGAGACCGCGACTTCGGTTTCATTGACGAAGCAGCGAATTCCATCGGGCGAAACGTTCACGCGGATTCGGTTCCAGTCGCCATCGACATAGTCGGGCACCTCCAATTGTTCGAGAATTTCCCAACTCAGCACGTCAGCCCCTTCGAAGCGGGTCAAGCGCAGGTTTCCACCGCTGGGATAAAACCCATAATGAATGTCGCCACCATCCGAGGCGAAAGCGAGCCCGGCCGCGCCTCTCTCGTCATCGAGTTTCACATCCACTTCCAATTCGTAGGAGTCTCCCGGTAATTCCTCCTGAGACAGGCATAGCGAACGCCCGCCAAAACCGTTGCCAATTCCCTTCACCTGGATTCGGCCGGCGCGTTGCGACCAGTTGGCCCCCATCACCGTTTCCCAACGTCTTGGATCAAGGGCTCCAATGGTTGCCCATCGCTCCATCGGCATTGAATTGGGTTTGTTGAGCAATATCTGCAATCCGTTGATCGGAACGGCAAATCCCAGGTTCCTCGTCACCATCGATTTCAAGGTGATGATCCCCTGGACCTTCCCTTCACGGTCGATCAGTGGTCCGCCGCTGTTTCCCGCTTCCACCGGCATCGCAATTTGAATCAGGGGAAACGGAGCGTCGCCGATTTCTTCGCGGAGACCGGAAACAACGCCTTCTACCACGCTGAACTTCAGGCCCTGGGGATTGCCCAACGCGACGACCGGTTGGCCCTGGACCAGGGCATCGGAATCTCCCAAGTCGAGTGCGGGCAACGCTTCGTCGGTTTCGATGCGAATGAGGGCGAGATCCATTTTGCGATCCCAGGCATAAACCTCTGTCACCTCATGCTGACTGCCGTCCCGCAACTCGACCTGAATGCGACGGCGATCGTTGATGACATGCCAGTTGGTGGCGATCAAGCCGTCATCTTCGATGATGAACCCGGTTCCTGTTGCGCCTCTTTCCCCCCGTCGGCCGTCCTGGTAAATGACGACCACGGATTCGAGCGCTGAATTCGTGAGGTCTTCGACCGATAAGAGAGTGGTTTCCGCCTGGAGATGGATGATTCCGGCAAGAAAACAGGCGATTCGAGCGATAATCGGCATTTGGGCAGTGTATGAAGAGTTAATAAGATGGCGATCAAAAAGCGGCCAAAGCAGAGCGGGAGGAATTGAACAGAAACGAGATCAAATTCGTATGAGGTGGTGGAATGATCAAAAACAGCCTTCTCATTGATTGTGGCAGTTCAAAAGTGAACGACCTGATGACGATCGCGGATTCTCTGGGCGTGAAAATGGGGAAAGTTGGATTGGATGAGGCAAATCTCACTGACTTCACGGGAGTGGATGCGCTCATTATTTCAGGTGGACCTCATCTTTTTACCGGTTCGGAAGGCGAAGCGTTGCGATCGAAGTTTGATTTTCTTCCTGCAGTTTCCGTGCCGATTCTTGGAATTTGCCTGGGTCACCAGGCTCTTGCCTTGATGGCCGGAGGCTCTGTTTATCGGGGAGAGGAGGAGAGGAGCGCGGCAAAGATCGAGCTGTTGGATCGGGAGCATGGCTTATTTGCCGGAATTCCAGATTCGACCAGCTTCGGAGAAGATCACTGCGAAGGAGCTAACGCGCCTCCCGGTTTCACGGTGTTGGCGCGTTCGAAAAACTACGCGAACGAGGCGATGGCCAACAACCGGACTGGTCGCTATGGAGTCCAGTTTCACCCGGAAATTTCGGGAGAATCCGGTCGGCGATTGATCCGGAATTTTTTCGATCTGGTCGCAAAAAAGTAATTTCTTCGAAGCTAAGCATCGACGAAGGCGAAAGAGAGCGATAAGCTGGTGGTTCATGCCTCGCTACATCGTTTTTTTTGCGGTTTGGCTCGTTTTGGTCGCCAGGAGTTCTGCAGCTGATCGTGCTCTCACGCTCAGCTACGGAACCGATTTGGTTGAGGCCTGGATCCCGGGGCAGCACGTGTATGTGAAGGGCAATTTGGGAATCAGTTCGGGGCAACTGAACCAGTTGGAGGCCTGGATGGATGATCATGGTGAAAATTGGATCATCCTGCTCGCTCAAAATGCGTCAGGGGAGCAAATCCGCGATGCCGCCGGAAATCGATACATGGGGATCGAGGCGGTGGAAGTTGCCGCTAACGTGATCGTCAGAAATCAGACCGAGTTTGGTGAACTCACCGATTCCCGTTCGGGCGAAAAAAGTGGATCGGTTTTCATTCTCTTTCTCTCGGAACGAAAGTTTTCCTACTCAGGAGGGGAAGTTCACGAAACAAGAGGCCTTGGCGCCAAAAACTGGTCGGGAGATCTCGATCGCCCGGCGTTTCGCGCCATGTCGGGCGGCGGACGGGTGATCGATGCGGTCAAAGGCACTGTTAAAGAAGTGACGCGTCGCTTGGATCAGCAGTTTCAGATCGAGCGTGAACGGCGGCAGCGTGAGATTGAAGCGGCAAAACGTCTTCATGCCGAGGCCGAGTCGCTGTTGGAGCAGGCAGGCAGTGAACTGGACGAGTTGGAAGAGGCCGTCAATGTGTTTGTCGACGCCAACGGAAATCCTCCTGGAGATTTGGCTCGACCACCACTCAGCGACTTTCGAAAGCAGTTGGAAGAAGCTGCGTTGGCTCTCAACGCAGAAAAAGTCGATGCCGGGTTGCGGCAAATTCGCCAGGTCAGGGATTTTGTTCGGGTTCATGCCGGTGCGCTCTTGGATTATCCTCAAGCTGGCGACCGGTTTGCCGGTTTAGCCGCTGAGTTGGCAGAGGTTGAGCCTGGAGATGAAAATTGGGGGCGCGAACGGCTAAAACTGGCCGAGAAAGAGTTGGAGCTTGCCGAAGACGCCCACAGCAAGGCGGATTCGACCTATGTAACGCATTTGAACAACGCGATTGAGGCTTTCGATTCGGCAAAGGTAGAGATTCGCCGTGCGGAAGAAGAGTTGCGCCGAAAGCAGCAGGAAGAAGCGCGCCTGGTTGCGGAGAGGGAGAAGAGAGAACGGCTGAGCAGAGTGTTCGCAGTTACCGTGGAGATTTTACTGGTTCTGGGGGCGATTGGTACCGCGTGGTGGCTCAGTCGACGTCGTCGCAGCACGAAGATGGCGGCGTTGAGCTTGTATGACAGTTGGGATCGGGGAGTGCGGGAGCAAACCGACGCACTCTTCGGGCTGCTCGACCGAAGCGCCACCGTTGTTGGCTCCGCCGCAAACCTGGCGGAACGAGGCTATTCCGGGGAGACGCTGAGATTGAGCAAGCAAATCATCGAGGACGTGGATGAGCTTTTCATCATGTCAGCCTGCGTCCGGCGGGTCCTCAAGGATGTCGGGCAACTGATTCGGCCTACGAATCCGTTGCTACAGATCTTCAATCAATTCTTTGCCGATCGCTACGATCGCGGAAATCGGCGCCTGCGGGATGAACTGATTCGCTTTCATCCCGATGAGGGAATTGAACCGATCTTGAGGGACGAACGGGGTGAGCCCGAGCGGATTTTGGGACATTTGGAAGCTCATCAAGCCTTTGAATTGTCATTTCCAGCTTTGATTGAAGCCTGCAATCAGCATGTAACGCGAGCGACGCAAAACCTGGGAATCGTCGAAAAGGCCTGGGCTTCGATCAGCGAAACGCAGGAAGCTCTGCAGACGGACTGTGATTCCCTGGCTGGGCTGGAACGGAAACTGGCCTCCGCCGCGAGTGAGGATGGCTTTTTCGCGGTTGAGAATCTGTTTGATCAGCTCATCCCCGAAATCCAGAACTTGCTGGATCGGACGGTGGATTTAGGGACAACTGATCCGGTGGGGGCGTTGAATGATCCGGCGAAGGATGCCCGCCGCCTGATTCGCAACGGCATTTCGCTGGCGGAAGTTCTTCTCCGGGCCAGAAAGCAGCGTTTTGCGGCCATGAAGTCCAAGAGCGAGCAGCTGCGAAAAGACGGGGTGGAAACGGGATGGATCGGGCGTTTTCTCGCGGAATACTCGCTGGAAGCGGACGGAATCGCCGAGGCCGCAATCGAGCACGACGTTTCCAAGTCGATCAGCGATCTTGAAGCCAGGATCAACAAATTGGATCAGCGGATCTCAAAAGCGCTGAAGCTTTCCGAAAGCGTTGGAGAGATCGCCAAAGAGCACATCGAGACGGTGCAGAAAAGTGTCGATGAGGCGCGGAAAACGCTTTCCGAGAAGCTCCAGCTACCGGGGGAGGAGGTTTTGGTCGAATCGGGGCTTAATCCCGATGATCGGCTGATGGAGGCGGTCAAATTGCAAAATGCCGCTCAAATTGCCCTCAACCGTGGTGGCGTCGATGCCGCAGAGGCCGCCCTCGTGGCGGCTCACGAGGAAACTGAGGACGCCATGGGACTGATTGCCGTGAGCAAAGCGGCATTCGAGAAGCATGAAGAGAGATCGCGGCAGGTTGCGAAAACCACCGGTTGGCTGGATGTCCAAATCGAGAAACACACGGCGATTCTGCAAAAGCTACAGAAGCGCTATTTGCCGCCGGCGTTGCGCCAATTCCACGAGGAGCCGAGCACAACCGTCGAGGACAACATCTCGGAGGCAAGCAAGGCGCTCGATGAAGCCAGGTTGCTCACCATGGAGGCCGAAGAGGCGTTTAAGGCCGGTCGCCTGATTGAGTCGGCCTCATTTCGTGAGCAGGTTGCCAATTTGCATCAGTTCGTTCAAACCCTGTTGGGCGAAATCAAGGATCAGGCCGATCGCTTGAAGCGGCTCGAAAGCGAGAATCTGCACGACTTTCACCGGCTGGAGGATCGAGCCGACGCGATGAGGATTCAGGCGAAAGATTCCCGGACGATGCGGGCGAGTATCGAACAGTTTGACGAAATTCTGGCTGACGTCAGCGCGGTTGGCGAAAGTCTGTCGGATGGAGTGGCGGACCCAATCGAAGATGCGGCCGTTTTGGAGCAGATTGCCGATCAGCTCAGTGATTTGTTCAAACGGGTGCAGGCAGACTGGAAACTCCACGAAGAAGCGGGCAGGAGTTTGGCCGCAGCCCGCTCTCAACTGACTGCGGCAGAAGATTTGGTTCGCCTTGCGCAAACCGATGATCTTCCGGACAGCCCCCAAATCACGGCGCTCGCGGATGAGGTGGAAGCTCTGCGAGGTGGAATCGCGAAACAAGAGGCGAGGATGAATGAACCTCATCAAAATTGGAATGCGCTGGATGCGGATGCGGATCGCATTCACACATCGGCCGGACGAGCGACGGCGGCATTGCAGGATGAATTGAAACGGGCTGAAGATGCGATTCGAGCCATCTCACTCGCGGCTAGAAAGATCCGTCATGCGGCGGGTTGGTCTGGGGCTCATGGCGTTCGGATTCTTGGCTCGCCGGGAGCCGGGTCTTTGGAGCGGGCCCGCGAACAACTGCTTGTCGGCTCCTATTTGTCGGCGTTGCGACTCGCTGAAGACGGCAGAGCAAAGGCTCAACGCGCGTTGGCAAATGCAGAGACGGAAGTTGCCCGCCGAAGACGCGTGGAGCAGCGCCGGAGAGAGGAGGCGCGTCGTCGGGCACTGGAACAGGCACGACGGAGCGCGGTTTCGATGACGCGTAGCCGGGGTGGGGGATTTGGCGGCGGATTTGGGGGGAGAGGCGGCAGTGGAATGGGAGGCTCGTCCTTTCGGGGAGGCTCCGGGATGGGCCGGTCTGGATGGTGAGCGACTCGAGCTAGCTCAAGTTGAGCACCTTTTTCAGCCAATCTGCGATATCGCTGATCTCCTCCGCGCAAACCGAGTGGGGCATCGGGTAGCTTTCCCATGTTACCTTGAAACCCAGTTCCTCGAGTTTTCCCTTACTCGCCACCGCGTGATCGTGAGCGATCACATCATCGTACAAGCCATGCCCCATAAAAATCGCCGTCTTGTCCGCGTTGGCCCGGTTCACTTCCTGATCCACGGATTCTGGAACCGGAAGGTAGGTCGAGAGAGCCATGATTCCGCCCAAGGCTTCCTTGGTTCGGATTCCGGTGTGGAGAACGATGGCGCCTCCCTGGGAAAATCCGGCGATCACAATCCGGGAGGCCGGAATTCCCGCATCGGTTTGCTGTTGAATGAGAGCTTCAAGAATTTCAGCCGATTCCCGAACCCCACTTTCATCGGCGCGGCGACTGAGGTCCGTATCGACGATGTCATACCAAGCCCGCATTTTGTAGCCACCGTTGATCGTAACGGACCGATAGGGAGCATGAGGAAAAATGAATTTCGTCTTCTGAGTAACCGTTTTTCCCAGCTCGGGATGAATTCCCTCAAAATCATGGCCATCGGCGCCCAGGCCATGCAGCCAAATGACGCAGGAATCTGCAGTTTCGGGAGGATTGATGACGATGGGAGGATCTGGCATGTCCATAAACTTTAACGGAGAGTGGCGAGAACGGGTTGGGAAGCAAGTTCATTGCCGTTGCTTGGTGTTGATTCTTTTGGCGGCTGGTTCGTCCAATGCGGAAAACCTGGCATGATCCTTTCGGTTTGCGATCGTGCAAGGTTTGCGCCTTAATTCCCAACCTCATGACGCCCGATCCCGACGGAGATATTTCAGAAATTTTGAAGCGTGTCAGGCGTATTGAGTTGAAGACGCGAGGGTTGGTGAGGGACGGAATCGCGGGTGAGTATCACAGTTGCTTCAAAGGGTCGGGAATCGATTTTGAGGATTTTCGGGAATATCAGCATGGAGACGAAATTCGCTCCATCGATTGGAACGTGACGGCACGGATGGGGGACCCGTTCATCAAGAAATTCAGCGAGGAGCGCGACCTCACGGTCTTTCTGATCGTTGATGTGAGCGCATCCGGGGACTACGGAAGCATCGAGCAGAGCAAGCGTGAACTGGCGGCTGAGGTCGCGGCGGTTCTGGCGTTCAGCGCCCTGCAGAACAAGGATAAGGTCGGCTTGATTTTGTTCAGCGGAGACGTCCAGATGGTGCTGCCGCCCAAAAAGGGGGCGGGCCAGATTCTTCGGGTGATTCGTGAGATTCTCCATTGCAAACCGACCGGAAACCAGACCAATCCGGGTGAGGCATTGAAAACGCTGAGCAATCTGGCCAAGCGGCGTTGTCTCGCGTTTTTGGTGAGCGACTTTTTGTTTGAGTTGACCAGTGAAGCCGTCCGGTCGGCGAGTGCGAAGCATGATTTGGTCGCCATTCAGGTCAGCGATCCAGCAGAGGAAAAGCTCCCGGCGGCGGGCGTTTTGCGCTTTTTGGATCCGGAAAGCGGGAACCATGCGTTGGTCAATACCTCCAACCCGAACATTCAGCACCTCTACGATCAGGAGCGCGCACAATGGCAGCGGGAAGTGGAGGCGTTTTTCCGCAAACACAAAGTGGATCTCATCAAAGTCAGCACGGATCCGGAACAGGATTACATGGCGGCATTGCATGCCTTCTTTCGCCAACGGGAAAGGGTTCAGATTTAGCGACGTATGGAAGGCCAATTGGGACAACCTCAGATTCCTGATCTGCCGGAAGACATCATCGGTCCGGATCCAATGATGTCTCTGCTGCCGATGGTGATCACGCTATTGGTCGTGCTTGCCGTGGCGGCTGTCGGCTTGCGATTGCTCTGGGTTTACCGCCGCAGGACCCGAGTCGCTCCGGAGATTCATCCGGTGACCCAGGCACGGCTCGAATTGGCGCGTCTGTATGCTCAGGCATCTGAGTGGAGCCCGAAAGAGCTGGCGACCCGGTTGCCGCGGATCGTGAAACAATATCTGGACGCCAAATACGGCCTTCAGATCACCAGTCTGACGACGTCGGAACTGTGGGCCAACCAATCGGCCTGGGAGGGGAAGGTTCCGAGGCAACTCATGGAAGGGTTGGCCGCTTTGTTGGATCTTTGCGATGCGGTGAAGTTCGATTCCTTGGAACTGGGAGACGAAATCAAATCGCAGCTTTTCGAATCGGCCCAATTGGGGGATCTCGCTCCCGATGGAAGCTGGGATCTCCAAACCGAGGCGCAAAAAGCGCTGACCAAGACCTGAACCCGTGCAGCTAGATCCCCAAGACCAGAGTTTCGCATTTCAGTATTGGTGGTTGCTGCCGCTCATTCTGCTGTTGCCGCTGCTCGCCATTCTCCGCGGGAAACGGGGAACGCATTCGGCGATTTCCTTTGGATCATTGCACGTCTTGAAGCGTCTCGGACCCAGTGTCAAAACCAAGTTTGGCGGGTTTAAGCTTCCTCTTCTCCTTATGCTGACGCTGGCGCTTGGCCTGCTGGCCCTGGCTCGGCCTCAGTTCATCAGAAAATACAAGGTGGTGAAGGAAAGCGGCATCGAGATGATCCTCGCCATTGACGTTTCGCGATCCATGCTCGTCCAGGACATGATGCTGGCCAACACCAGGGTCGATCGATTGACTGCGGCCAGGGCCGTGATTCGCAACTTTGTAAGGCGTAGGCCCATGGACCGAATCGGGTTGGTGGCGTTTGCCGGACGACCGTATTTGGCGAGTCCCATCACGTTGGACCATGAATGGGTTCAGAAGAGTCTGGGGCGAGTGCGAGTGGGATTGGTTGAGGACGGAACGGCCATTGGATCGGCGATTGCGGCGTCTGCGCGACGTCTCGACAAGCGCGAAGCGAAAAGCAAGGTCGTGGTCCTGCTTACGGATGGGTCAAACAATGCCGGGAACCTCGCTCCGGTTACGGCTGCGGAACTTGCAAATACGCTTGGCGTAAAGATTTACAGTATCGCCGTTGGAACCCCCGGGCAGCATACGATTCCGACTCCCAATGGACCTCAGGCGCTCAGGCAGGAGTTTGATCGGGAGACGCTTCAAAAGATTGCCGATGCTGCGGGAGGGAAGTTTTTCATGGCCGAAGACACCGAAAACCTGGAACAGATTTTCACCTATATCGACCAATTGGAAACTACGGAGCGCGAAGCCAAGGTGCGGATTGATCCGACGGAGTATTTCCAGTTTTTCGTCGCGGCGATGGTTTTCATCGCGATTTTTCGCCTCGTTGCCAACGAGACGTTTCTGCGAACCTACCCGTAAACCGTGTCAATTTTTGCCGCGAGATCAAAATCCAGGTGAGTCAACCCACCTGCAGAATGGGTGGTCAACGCGAGGTGAACCTTTCGCCAGCGGATGTCGATATCGGGATGATGGTTTGCTTGTTCGGCGAGTTTTGCGATTTCATCCACAAAGGAGATCCCATCCAGATAGGCGGAGAACTCAAAAGTTCGTCTGATCTCATTGCCCTCCTTTCTCCAGTTTGGAACCTGGGTGAGGGATGTCTCAATCGAGGACTTATCGAGAACTTTGGGCATAGGGATAGGAAACCCGTTTCTGGTGCTGGAATCAATCAAATTCCAGCTCCACGAACTTTCCAAAACTAGCTTGTCACTGCCAAAGTTCGAGGCTACGGAAACTGCTAGACCCAAACCCAGACCATCATGCCAATCTATAATAACATTGTCGAGACCGTCGGTCGTACCCCACTCGTTCGTCTGAACAAAGTCACCGAGGGGATTGATGCCACGATTGCGTTGAAATGCGAGTTCTTCAACCCGCTGGGCAGCGTCAAGGATCGGATTGGGATGGCGATGATTGAGGCGGCGGAAAAAAGCGGAGAATTGACCAAGGACACGGTGATCGTCGAGCCGACAAGCGGGAACACCGGAATCGCCTTGGCATTTGTCGCTGCAGCCAAGGGTTACAAGCTGATTTTGACGATGCCGGAAACGATGAGTTTGGAGCGGCGAACCCTGCTCTCCATGCTCGGTGCGGAACTCATTCTCACACCTGGACCAAAAGGGATGAAGGGAGCCATTGCCAAAGCGGAGGAAATTCTTGCCGAAACTCCAAACGCCTGGATGCCTCAGCAGTTTAACAACCCTGCTAATCCGGAAATTCACCGCAAGACTACGGCGGAGGAAATTTGGAACGACACCGATGGAGAGATTGATATTCTCGTTGCTGGTGTCGGGACCGGAGGAACGATCACGGGATGTTCCGAGTTCATCAAACCTCGCAAAGAGAGTTTTGTCGCAATCGCGGTGGAGCCTGAAGATTCACCGGTCATTTCGCAGACCTTGGCTGGCGAAGAATTGACGCCGGGACCGCATAAAATTCAGGGGACGGGAGCCGGATTCATCCCAAACAACCTTCATATCGATCAGGTGACGGAATGCGTGAAAGTATCGAATGATGATGCTTTTGCGATGGCTCGGAGATTGGCAAAGGAAGAAGGGCTTTTGGTCGGAATCAGCACGGGAGCGAATGTTGTCGCTTCGCTGGAGGTCGCGAAACGTCCCGAAAACAAGGGAAAGCTCATCGTCACGATCGCTTGCTCCACCGGAGAGCGGTATTTGAGCACACCGCTCGCCGAAGAGGCACGAAATGCGGTGGGAGGTTGACGACAGTGGAAACTGGGCAACAGTCCACCCCCGCTCGCTCGACACGAGAGCACTAAGACAAAGTCTATCCAGCAATGGCAACTTCCGAGGAAACGCAGCATCCCCAACCCGACCCTTCACCCTTGGCGCAAGCTTTGGGGCCCTCTCCGATTGAAAAATATTTGGAAGAGAACCGCGCAGGGGTAATTCTCGCCATTGCCGGTGTCGTCGCACTTGCCAGTGCATGGATTCTTTTCAGTGGCTTAAACTCGGAGAAATTGGTGGAAGCAGGCAATGCCTATTCCGAAGCCAAGACCGTTGCTGATTTGGACAAGGTGCAGGAGCAGTTTCCGGGAACGGTGATTGCGGGGAATGCCCTGCTGAGAAAGGCTGAGCTCTTGGAGGACGAGGGGGATCTCGATGGCGCCAAAGCCACATTGCTCAAATTTCGCGACCAGTTCAGGGAGCATCCACGGTTCGATCAGGCGTTGGTTGTTCTTGGGCGCATGGCTGAGGATGCCGGGAACTTGGCTCAAGCCGAGACCTTTTTGAACGAGGTCTCTCCAAATTCAGATGTCGCTCCACTTGCCAAAATCCACTTGGGAGATCTGGCCATGCAGGAAGGCGATTATGAGAAGGCGCGCAATATCTACGAGCCTATTCAGCAGGAATATCCCATGAATGCCTGGATGGGAATGTGGCAGCAGCGAATCAACAGTTTGAAACGACTTGTTCCCGATGAAGAGACTTTGAAAAGCGATGGAGACGCGGAAGAAGCCTCAACCGGAGCCACTCCTCCAGTTGATGAGCCCGCGGAGACTCCTAAGGAAGAAGCTAAGCCGGAGGAACCCACCACGGTGGAGTCTCCGGGTGATGCTGAATCTTGACCCACCCAACTCAGTTTTGTAGGCCATGCGTTCGGTTTACAAAACGAATCTCAACACCCAGATCTTTAAGTTATGCGAGGCCAATTCACCGCTATCCTCGAACCAGGCGAGGGGAACGTGTTTGTAGCACGTTGTGCAGAAGTTCCTGGAACCGAAGTCGAAGCCGACACTCCTCAAGCAGCTTTGGAGAGTTTGGCTGATGCCATTTCGATCGTTTTCGAAGTAAATCGCGATGAAGTTCGCGAGGAGGCTGGTCCCAATGCCACGACTCATCCCATCACTGTTGATTTATCGGAATCCCGCCTGCTTTCTCCAAAGTAAGGGCTTACAAGTTTGCACTGAAAAGCAAACCCAACCTTTTACGGCAACCTAATCGGCATCGACGAGAAACGTGGCATTGATTGAAGTTCAGAAGGCCAAGAAGATTTACCAACTTGGCGAAACGCAGATTGAGGCGCTTCGCGGCGTGGATCTTTCCATCGATGCAGGTGATTTCGTTGCCGTTTGGGGGCCTTCAGGCTCCGGCAAATCCACTCTCTGCCACCTTATGGGGGTGATTGATGAACCCACGTCGGGGACGATCCTTTTCGATGGGGAGAATGTCTCGAAGCTGGGAGACAATGAACAGAGTGAACTGCGGAATCGAAAAATCGGTTTCGTTTTTCAAAGCTTCAACCTCGTCCCGGTTCTTTCCAGTCTCGAGAACGTCATGCTCCCCTTGCAGATGCAAAACCTGGAAGCCGGCGAAGTGAGGGAGAGGGCCTTGGAAATGTTGGACAAGGTTGGCTTGGCGGATTTTGTGGATCATTGGCCGAAAAAGCTTTCAGGTGGTCAACGGCAAAGGGTTGCGATTGCACGAGCACTCGTGACGGACCCCAAAGTGGTCGTAGCTGACGAGCCAACTGCGAATCTGGATTCGGAGAATGCGCTTTTGATCATTGAACTCATGCGCAAACTCGATCGATCCATCGGCACATCCTTTATCTTCTCAACCCACGATGAACGGCTTTTGGAACGGGTGGACCGGAAAGTGCATCTTCAGGATGGACTCATTACTGAAGACATTCGCCTGAACTAAGATGACATCCTGGATCAAACTCGCCTTCCGGAATCTTGCGCGCAACAAGCGTCGATCAGTCGTAACCATCTTGGCGGCGACTCTGGGCTTTGCTGCGGTCAATCTCTTCGGCGGCTTCACGACCTACATGTTCGTGAATCTTCGCGACGCCTTCATTTACGCTGGCGGCAACGGGCATCTGCAAGTCTGCAAGAAAGGCTATCATCAGCACGGGGCTACTGATCCGGCGAACTACCTTCTATCCGCAGAAACCTATCAAAAGCTGCGCAAACTTGCGGAGGAAGATGATCGAATCATTCTGGCTGCTGGCAAATTGGATGTAAGCGGGCAAATCGATTCTGGAAATGCCTCAAACATCTTCATCGGAAGAGCCGTGACTCCATCTGAGCATGAAGAGTTCTTCAAACATTCAAAGACTCTCAAGCGAGGATTCAGCTTTCTCGCGAAAGGCGAAAAGATCACCGATGACAATCCCTACGCCATTGGTGTGGCCTTCGGAGTCGAAGAGACGCTGGGGTTGAACTTGGAGGACGAAGTGGTTCTCATGGCGAGAACCCTCGATGGCCAGCTCAACGTGGTTGATGCTGCCGTGAAGCATGTGTTTGGAAATGCTTCAGCAAACTTGGCGGACAAACTCATCTTTATGCCGCTCCAGCTTGCTCAGGAGCTTTATCAAACGGATGGAGTCGGGACGGTGGGGATTTTGCTCAATCATCAGGGCGATTTGGATTCGGTTCGGGAGAAGATCGAAGCGGTGTTGGCCGATGCGCCCGAGGAGTTGGAGATCACTCCGTGGGATCAGCAGTCGGAAATGTACAAGCTGACCCGAAAGATGTTTAACATGATTTTCGGGATCGTTTTTATCATTCTGATCGTGATCGTAACCATGAGCGTCATGAATACGATGGGCATGGCCATTCTGGAGAGGACGACCGAAATCGGGACACTTCGCGCCTTGGGATTGAAGCAGGTCGGCGTCATCTTTCTTTTCGGGATTGAGGGCGCTCTCCTTGGCGTTCTGGGTTCGATTACCGGGATGATCGCAACGATCGCCGTTTGGTTGCTCGTGAAAATACAGCAGCCAATGTGGACCCCGCCGACCATCGCGCGTGAGGTGCCGCTTGAAATCCGGCTTGAGCCCAGTTATTTACTCATAACAACCGTATTCTTGGTGGTTTTGACTCTTGCGGCCGCAATTATTCCCGCGAGAAAAGCGTCAAAAACCGGAATTGTTGAAGCCCTTGGCCACGTCTAAAAAGCACAACTCAAATTACCTAATGCGATTTCTTACTCTGTTTGTTTCTCTGTTGGTTTCTTCGTCGTTTGCTCAAGAGGCTCCGGATGCTGTTAAACTCCTTCATGACGCGGAGGCTTCGAGAGGCGTTTTGGCTGCCAATGGGCTTCAGTGGACAGTCGATGTCGTAAGCCAGGAAGATTCCGAAACTGACGAAGCGAAGTTGGTTGTGAAGACTCAAGGCCCTTTTGCCTTGGCTGAGATTTTGGAGCCGGATACTTCTGCCGGGAAAAAATACCTCGTTGCAGACGGTGACATGTGGTTTTCCAAGCCGGGAACCCGCGCCGTTCCGATCAATAAACGCATGCAGTTGGCTGGAAGGGCGGCAATCGGTGAGATCGCTTCCTCCAGTTTCATGTCGGAATACAACATCGCCGAGACGACACAAACCACCTTGGAGGGAGAAGCTTGCACGCTTTATGAACTGGAAAAAAAGCCGGGAGCAACCTATGCCAAGGTGCTTCTCTGGGTTTCCAATGAGGAGCGGGTCAGCCGCCAGGCACATTTTTATACGATCACGGGAAAACATATTCGGAGCGCTACATTTGAGCATAAGGCCAAGATCAAGGCCGGTGGGAACGTGATTCCGTTCCTTTCTGGATTGGTGGTGACTGAGATGATTGGTTCTTCCAGATCCACGTTGCTTAGCTTTTCGGAGTACAAGATTTACCCTGGTGGTTTCCCGGACTCGACTTTCGATCGCAAAGCAATGTGATCAGATTCCACCGGAATCTCATCAGGCAACCAAGGCGTTAGCGGCATGTTTCGACTCGATGACGAGACGTTTGAAGAGTCGAAGGAGATTCTGAAGGATCTCATCCGGATCGACACCACCAACCCACCGGGCAACGAGGTCGAGGCGGCCAACTATCTTAACGGTATTCTGGCAAAGGACGGGTTTGCCACCCAAATACTGGAGCCTGCAACAGGCCGTGCGAATTTGATCACGCGGCTGACGGGGGACGGATCGCAAAAGCCGCTCTTGTTGAACTGTCACCTCGATGTGGTCGGTGCTGATCCAAAGGCGTGGACCCATCCACCGTTTGGAGGCGTGGAGGCCGACGGCTACATCTGGGGAAGAGGAGCCATTGATATGAAAGGGTTCGCGACCATGGCGCTAACCGTTTTTCGCCTCCTCAAACGCAACGAGGTTCCGTTGAAACGGGATATTATCTTCGCGGCTGTAGCTGATGAAGAGGAAGCCTGTGAATTTGGTTCCGAGTATTTGGTGAACAATCATCCTGAGTTGGTCAATGCCGAGTATGTCTTGAACGAGGTGGGTGGATTCAATGCTAACGTTCAGGGGATGCGGCTATGTTTGATTCAGGTTGCAGAGCGGGGGATTGTGCGAGTGCGAATTCGGGTGCGTGGCGAACCGGGGCACAGCGCGCTGCCTTGCCCCGACAGTGCGTTGGTGGTCGCGTCCGAACTCATTCAGAAACTGAGCCGCTCCAGGCTTCCGCATCATCTGAGCGATTCAGCCCGGAATTTCATGCTCGCCTTGGCCGCCCGGGCGCGGAACCCAGTTGAAAAGCTGGTTCTCAAAGGACTGACCAAGCCGAAACTGGGCCAGTTTCTGCTTCACAATCTGGTGCCGGTGGGGCAGAGCCGAACGACGATGCAGGCGAATCTTTCCAACACGGTGAACCCGACGATTGTTCGGGCCGGGTCCAAAGTGAATGTCGTGCCGGAGGAGGTGGTGATCGATGTTGATGGAAGGGTTTCTCCAGGGAGTAACCAGGAAGAATTGCTTCGGGAGATCAGAGATCTCATCGGGGAGGAGCATGAGATGGAGTTGCTCCATGAAGAACCGGCTGCGGAATTCCCGACGGACACGTATGTCTATCGCGAAATTGTGAAGGTGATGAACGAGCACGATCCCGAAAGCGAAGTCGTACCCTATCAGATCTATGGGTCTACGGATTCCCGGAATTACGCGAAGCTAGGCGCCATTTGCTACGGGTTTTACCCGGTTCAGATGCCAGATGATGTCGAGTTCTCGAAACTCTTTCACGGCATTGACGAGCGAATTCCGGTAGAGGGATTCCGGTTTGGGATTCAAGCGCTCTA
Organism: uncultured bacterium; assembly: GCA_963977015.1. Classification (GTDB taxonomy): domain Bacteria; phylum Verrucomicrobiota; class Verrucomicrobiia; order Verrucomicrobiales; family DEV007; genus JBCDHN01. Next base: position 48,429 of record CAXBMO010000013.1, read on the forward strand.
CGATTTGGTGACCCGGGTCGCGACCTAGGGCATGGCAGGATACGGCCAAAACGGTTCCACGGATTCTTTTGGAATCCAACCGGCGTTCTCGCCGGGAAGATGGACAAAGACCCATTCGTCGCGGGTCGCCTTGACTCGAACTTCACTTCCAGGGGGAAGCGCAATGACGGCATTGCCGTCTGGGAAGGGGCCGTCGATGGCAACAACATCGTTTTGGACGATGATTCCCAACGTGGAAGGATTGAGGGTCTCCTGATGAATGTGTCTCGCGGTTCCTGCAAGAACTGCGACGAGGCCGCCACTGATGGTCAGTGCCAGAAAAACTCCACCAAGGGGCTGTTTCGGGCGGAGAATTAGAAGGGCTGCGAGACCAAGCGCAAACAGCCAAAGTCCGAGAACCATGATGAGGTTCCAGGTGCTCCCGGTAAGGGAGCCGACGAATCGTTCGATTCCCGTGGGTTTGAAGCGGAGGAAGCCAAGTTTGCGGTGTAGGAGTCGCAGGTTAACGGTTGCTTCGGCCATTCCCGGGTCCAAAAGCAGAGCTCTTCGATACCACAAACAGGCTTCGCCAAGCTTGCCGAGACGGAAGAGGGTGTTTCCCAGGTTGAAGTACACTTCCTGGGACAAATTCTCTTCCGTCAACTCACGGTAGAGATCCCGAGCTTGCTCAAATTCTTCGACCTCATAGAGACGATTGGCTTCCGAGAAAATATCATCCCGGTCACTGGCCTGGAGGCAAGGGCTGAGGAGGAGAAGGCAGGCGGAGAGTGAACTAATCCAGCGCATCATGTCGTTTTTAAGCGTAATTGCTCCAGTTCTCCAAGAGTCTTGATGGCTTGTTGTTTCTCCTTCTCATTGACTTTGGTCTGAGCCGTTTTCATCCCTGAATAGAGAAAGTGGTTTCCGGTCTTGTAAATGGAATCCAGCTTTGCCCGGGTGTCATTGGGAAGTTGGGCCAGGCGATGCTTGTGGCGTTCAACGTATTCCAAGATCGCTTCGTAAAAATCGCTTCGTGAAACGTTGCCCTGAATGCGAAGCCTCACGGCCTCCAGACTCGCATCATCAGTCTTTCCTCGGTTGCTCAGCCAGGCGGCAAGTCGTTTTTGGCCCCAGACGCCGACCAGGGCTGAAAACGCCAAGGCAGGAAGAAGTTGCCACAACCAGAACGATGGGCGTGAAACCAGGGAGGCGTTCATTGGGATCCAGGTAGCATTTCCGCTGTGGATGAACAGGATATCGTCCAACTGGCCGCTTGGGATGCCCACAGATGCCAGTCCTCCGGAGGCCGTTCTCTGCGCGGTTACGGAATCGGGTTGAATGATGAGGGGAATCGAGTCGGAACGTAACACCACATATTGCTCCGCTTCCGGGTCAAAAAAGGACAACTCAAGAGGTGGCAGCTCACTGTGTTCGGTAGTCGGAATGACAACCTGGTTGAAGCTCACCGTTTGTTCAATGTCATCGCGATCTTCATCATCAATGCGATTGGGCTGATAAGCTTTCCAGCCTGTTTCCTCAGCCAACTGAGGAGCAACAAGGCTATCAAAATTGCCCTTACCTTTGACCTGAATGTCGATGAAGATCGGGTCGCCTACTCGTAGTTCGGTTGGGGTTGCCGTAACTGCCATTTCGAACCGGCCCACCGTATTCTGAAAGCTGGTAGGCTTCCCTTCTTCCGGAAGCGGCTTGATGGTAAACTCAAGCCCACGACTTGAGATGGTGCGTGGCTCGGAGAACTGAAGAAAGTTTCTCGGGAAGAGAGTGTTCATCGGGCGCGTCACGTTGGCCTCGGTTGAGGCGGGACCGAGTTGATGCGTGCCGGCGGAGAGTGCCGCGATGCGTGTCGGGAATCGTACCGTGGTGAACGGGATGCCGTCGATCTGTTTCAATTCGACGTGATATTGGTGGGGAAAAGGTTTGATGACGAACTTCTCTCCGCTCTCGAATTTGGGGCGTCCCGCACTTCCAATCGTGCCGCTCCCTCGAACAAAGAGATGGAGTTCAATCGGGACGAGCTCATTGACGTAGGCCTCGGTTTTCGCGGCCTTGAACGTCAGGAAATAGGGGCGCTCCGCGGATAGCTCCTGGTCACCTGCCATCTCGACAATCTCCAAGCTTTGGGGCTCGGTTTGATAGGGGATGCCGTTGATGACGAAGGAAAGACCTGGGATCTCGTATTTCCCGGGTTTGCGTCCAACCACGCCATACATGACGGTCACCTCGGTTTTCAAAACCCCGTTAATACTCGTCATGCGGGGACTGTAGACTTTCCGAACGATCTCGAGACCCTCGACCTCGATTACCTCCGGGATGTTGTCAGGCTGGCCGCCCTCTATCAGAATGGTCAGGTAGGTATAGACTCCCTGGGCAATTTGCTTTTCCTCAAGGCTGGCGCGAACTCGAACCGGCTGCTGTTGCGCAAGGGCTGGTCCAATGAGCAACACGAGCGGAATGAATCCGACGATTGTTCTCGAGATGAATGCTGTTGGTGAAAAGGCCGTGATGATTCCCATGTTACCAATTCCGAAAAGGTTCGCTGGAGAATTGTTCCATCGTTTCAGGTTTCACATCTTTGTCTTCGTCCGCATTATTTTCCAGGATCCGGCGTGCATCGTCCGGCGACCAATCCCGTTCCTCGGGCTTGGTTGGAGGAGGCGGCTGCGGTTGCTCCTGATCCGGCGAATTTTGCGGATCGTCGGGCGGTGGTGGAGATGAAGGAGGATCGTCTTCCTCTTGCTCCGGTGGCGGTGGAGGCTCGTTTTGATCATCCTGTTGGTCGTTGTTGTCCGGATTCTCCTGATCGTCCTGCTCCTGTTGTTCGTCTTCGTTTTGCTCTTGCTCCGGCGGCTTCAGGTTCTCCAACTGCACTTTGACGAATTCCAGATTCTTTTGCGCCTGGGAATTCTGCGCATTCAGTTCGAGAGCGGATTGGTAGTGTTTGATGGCGGAATCCCATTGCGTGCGGGTTTCTTCCACATCCTCGGTTGCCAGTTCACGTCCGGTTTGAAAAAGTGCATTCCCGAGATTGTAGTGCGCCTTCTCCTGGATGCTCGGCTTGTTGCTGAGAAGCGCCTGACCAAATGCGTGCTTGGCGCCTTCGTAGTCGTTCCCACGATAGGCTGCCGCACCGAGGTTGAGATGAAGCTGGCCGCGATCCAAATCAATTCCGCCTTTGGCCAATTTCTCCATGTAGGCCGCCTGTGCCTCTTCGAAATTGCCCTTCCGATACGCATCGAATCCCTTGTCTGCGAAGCACAGAACGGGGAAGCAGGTCAGCGATAAAAGAATGATACGTAGTGATGCCACTGGGATGGGGAAGATTACTCGGTCGAAACAGTTCGTGTCATTGAAGCACGGATCGGCACTTGGGGCCAAGCATAGGAAAGAATGAGCAGCAACATGCCGATGACCAAAGGAATCGCGTAGCGTTCAATAGGGATTCGGGCCGCATCGGCCTCAAGCTGCTGGGCTTCGAGTTTGCGAAGCGCCTGGCGAACCACGTCACTGACTGATGATTGGCTTCCCATGTTGAGATAAACGCCGTCTGTCATATCAGCAAGTTGGCGCAGGGCGACGGGATCCAGCCGCGAGCGGACAATGTTTCCGGCCTCATCTTTGATGAACACGCCGGGTTGCTTGGCAAGCGGATCCGGAATGATTCCGCCACTCTCTGTTCCGACACCGACCGCCACAATCAGGAGTGTGGAACTGGAAGCGCCCTCTTGAAGCTCCTGCAGCTGTTGTTGCCCCTCCAGATCTTCGCCATCACTGAAAATAACCAGAGCGGCGAGAGTCGCCTCGGCCTCTTTCATGGTTTCCAGCGCCAGGACAGCTGGTTCGATCAGATTCGTGCCGCCTCTCGTGACGACTTCGGTATCCATTTGTTCGATCGACTCCAAGACGGCTTCGTGATCCACAGTGAGGGGGGCTTGGGCAAACGCTCTCCCTGCAAAGGCAATGAGCCCGATCCGATCCGTGGGAAGGTTCCTGACAAGATCCTGAGCCGCCAATTTGGCCCGGGTCAGCCGGTTAGGTTGCAGATCTTCGGCTAACATGCTGTTGGAAGTGTCGATCGCGATGATGACGTTTCTTCCTTTGGTGAGGGATTCGACTTCGCGAAATCCCCATTGTGGGCGAGCCGCTGCCGTGACAAGCAGGGCAATGGCCAGCAATTGGAGGCCATAGGCAATCCAGTCAGCTGGAGCCGGCGTCTTGTGAACGAGTACTGGTTGCAGCCGTTTGGCCGTAAAGGCATTCACGCCTCTCGAGCTTCGGGTACGCGACCATACCTTTAGCCCGACCAGAAAAGGAAGGACCAGAAGTAGAATGAACCATTGGGGCGAGGCAAAGTCGATCATAGGCGACCTGTCAGGAATTTCGCTGGGAGAGCGCGATTCGCCAGCGAATTCATCAGGTGCAGGCAGAATTCTGGCGATCGAGTCAGGCGATGGCCGGAAAAGGCTGCTTTTTGCGGCGGCGTGGTGCTCTTTTTCGGGAGGCTTTTTCCAATTGGGCGTCCATTGCTTCCAAAAGGTGGTTCAGAGCAAACGGTTTTGACAAACGTGGAACTCTCTTCACAAACCCAAGCCCGACAGCGGACGTATCCTCACCGTCTTGGTTGATGATGCCTGAAATGATAACGATGGGGATTCGCTTCAGATTCTCATCGCGTTGAAACAGAAAATAGAGATCGGGGCCGGAAAGCCGATCCATCATGACGTCGAGAATCATGAGATCCGGTCGAAACCGAAGAGCGGTGGTTCTGGCTAGCTGCGAATGATTTTCGACTTCGATCTCGAAGGGGCGACTTCGAGAAATGGTTACCGCCAAGGATTCGGCAAAGTCAGCGTCGTCATCAATAATCAGGATTCGTTTGGTTTCGCAAGTTGGGGAGTTCGTCATAAGTAGGTCAAGGAGGTTGCAGACGATGAGCGCCTTATGAGTGCCGGTTTTCGAAGGACTGCGAAGTAACCATCGATCATAGTTGAGACTGAGGCCTGCGAGTAACCATTCATCTTGTCTGATGATGGAAATCCAGACGCGTGGAGAGCTTGCATCGACATCTTTCCTAGACTATTCGTCCGGCGTTTTATGAAATTCGGTTCTTTCTGGATAGCCGTTGTGTTTTCCCTGCAGTCCATCGTCAGTGGAGAGCCCGCGCGGTCTGCATTTTGGATTGACCTTCTGTCCGCTGAACCGGTGGAGGAAGAGGAGGATATGTGGAATGATCTCCGGGAGTCCGACACGATCTTTATCGGGGAAACGCATCGACTGAATCGGCATCATCGCATGCAGGTCGCGATTCTTCGTGAGATCGCGAAAAGCGATCGACCCATCGCGCTCGGATTGGAACAAATCGAGGCACGCGATCAGTCTGAGGTTGACCGGTTCAACCGAGGCGAAATCTCGTTTGAGCAATTGGCAGAAGCAATTGAGTGGAAGAAGCAATGGCGGAATTACATGGATTACCGTGAGCTCGTAGAGACGGCGCGGGAGGAGGGGATTGCTGTGTTTGGGCTGAATGCGCCGCTCGAAGTCGTTCGTCAGGTGAGTCAAATCGGAATCGATGAGTTGGATCCATCAAGTCGAGCTCTGTTGCCGGAAAAGATTCAGACCGAAGATCCGATTTACGAAAAACTCATGAATCATGCCTTGAGTGTCCACTCTGCGTTTGACCCCGATTTTCTGCGCAACGTGTTCGAAGCTCAGGTTTCTCGAGACGAGCATATGGCGGAAAGCATCGTTGCTGCGATGGCGACGTTGGAGGAAAAGGGGAAGCCGATTGGCGTGGTTGTTGCCGGCTCAGGGCACATTCAATTTGGTTTGGGCACACCGGATCGGGTACGTTCGCGGCTACCGGAAGCAAGAGAGAGGATTATTTTGATGACGGAAAGCGGCGACCTTGAACTAACGCCTCAAGAGGAGGCGATGCGCCGGGCCGTTACCATTACTCACCAAGACCTCCACTTTATTCGCCGGCCTGCGGGAGATTACCTCTACGCCAAGGAGCGCAAGGCATCTTCTGACAAGCCAGGCACCCCGTAGCTCAAGCTCTAACCAATCGACTAACATCTTTTTATGACATCGAAAACTGAAACGTCCTCCCAGAGCGGAAATGGATTTAAATTTAATGTGGATCATACCGTTGGCGGGATGAAGAGATCGATCGTGAACCATTTGCGGTACACGCTGGCGCACGATCCTGAGACTGCCTGCCGTTCGGATTGGTGGAATGCGGTTTGCCTTTCCGTTCGGGACCGTATTCTTGATCGAAGCAGTGAGACCCGAGTGACCCACCGGGAGGGAAATGTCAGACGCGTTTACTATCTTTCGATGGAATACCTCATGGGGCGCCTGCTGGAGAACAACCTCCGAAACACCGGACTTTGGGACGAAACGAAAGCGGCATTGGAAGAATTGGGCCGCGATCTGAACACCTTGGTGGATGAGGAGCCGGACATGGGGCTTGGCAATGGTGGACTCGGTCGACTGGCCGCATGCTTTCTGGATTCATTGGCTACTCTTGATCTGCCAGCTGTGGGGTATGGAATTCACTATGAGTTTGGTCTCTTTCGCCAGGCGTTCGAGGACTTCAGTCAGGTCGAGCAACCCGATGAGTGGATTAAGTTCGGAAATCCGTGGGAGATCTGCCGTCCGGAATACTCGGTAGAGGTCAAACTGTATGGGAAAGTGGAGCAGGAGTTCGACACGTTGGGGCATGGAAAATGGGTTTGGAAGGATACGAAGTCACTTCTGGGAGTTCCGATGGACATTCCAATCGCCGGTTATGGCCTTTCGACCGTTAACTTCCTTCGACTGTGGGAATCTCGTTCGAGCGAAAACTTCAACTTCAAGATCTTTGATGCGGGCGGATATGTCGAAGCCGTGCGCGATAAAGTCGAGGGTGAGACGATCTCGAAAGTCCTTTATCCAAATGATTCGACGGCCCAGGGACGCGAACTCCGATTGGTTCAGGAATACTTCTTTGTCGCCTGTAGCCTGCAGGACATCCTCCGGCGCCACAAGCGTGATGGAAATGACTGGGAAAATCTTTCCTCCTTCGTCGCCATTCAATTGAACGACACGCATCCGGCTGTCGCCATTCCCGAGTTGATGCGCATCCTGATCGATGACGAAGGGATCACTTGGGAGGAGGCGTGGAAGATCTGTGAAAAGACCTTCAGCTACACGAATCACACCCTGCTTCCCGAAGCGTTGGAGCGATGGAGCGTGCCCTTGTTCGAGCATGTATTGCCCCGGCATCTTCAGATCATTTACGAGATCAATCGCAAGTTTTTGACCGAAGTTGTCGAGAAGGAATGGCCCGGAGATGATGCCATGAAGGCCAAACTTTCCATCATTGAAGAGGCGCAGCCAAAAATGATTCGAATGGCGGCCTTGAGCGTGATTGGAAGCCACACCACCAACGGTGTTGCCGCTCTCCATACCCGACTTTTGAAGGAGCGCCTGTTTCCTGAATACGACAAACTCTATCCCAAGCGTTTTCAGAATAAGACGAACGGAATCACACCGCGCCGATGGCTCAAGGCGTGCAATCCGGAGCTCTCAAGTTTGATTGATGATTCGATTGGCAATGATTGGCCCACTAATCTTGAGAAACTCTCAGGCCTCGAAAAGTTTGCCGGAGATTCCGGATTCCAGGAGCAGTTCATGGCGATCAAGCATCGTAACAAGCAGCGTTTGGCTGGAGTCATTCAGGAGCTTTGCGGCATTCAGGTTGATCCGGACGCGATGTTCGACGTGCAGATCAAGCGCTTGCACGAATACAAGCGCCAGCACCTGAACCTGCTTCACATTCTGGCGCTCTACCGTCGCTTGATCAATAATCCGGATCTCGACATCACGCCGAGGGTATTTGTCTTCGCGGCGAAAGCTGCTCCGGGTTACACCTTGGCCAAGCACATCATTCACTGCATCAATGCCGTTGCCCACAAGATCAATTGGGATGAACGGGTGAAAGGGAAATTGAAAATCGCTTTTCTTCCCAATTACGGAGTCACGCTCGCCGAGCGAATCATCCCAGCGGCCGATTTGAGCGAGCAGATTTCAACGGCGGGCAAAGAAGCCAGTGGCACAGGCAACATGAAACTGGCGTTGAATGGCGCCTTGACGATTGGAACGCTTGACGGAGCCAATGTTGAGATCGGTGAGGAAGTCGGAGATGAGAACATCTTCATCTTTGGAAAAACCGTTGAAGAAGTCCAGAAGCTCGTAGCAGGCGGCTACTCGTCGTTCGACTACTACTGGGAGAATGAAGAACTGCGGGCGGTGATCGACTGGCTCGATTCCGATGCGTTCACGGATAACCGCGACGCAACTGGTGCCGTGAAGCGTAGTTTGGTGGAAAACGGGGATCCATTTCTTGTTCTCGCCGACTTTGATTCCTACGTGAACTGCCAGAAAGAGGTGGATCGGGAGTTCCGGAAGAAGGCGTCCTGGGCGAAAAAGGCGGTGCTGAATACGGCCCGGGTTGGAAAGTTTTCAAGCGATCGAACCATTCGACAATACGCGGAAGAGATCTGGAAATTGCCACCGGTTCGTGGTAACGCTCACTAACCTTAGCCCCAAAAATCCCCATGAAATCGACCGTTATCCGCATTACCTCAATTTCTGCGTTTCTGTTTCTCTTGTTGCCTGGAGTGATCGCTCAGGATGAGCAGGGCGAAGGATTGAGTAGCCTGCTCGATTCTCTCAAAGACAGCGTCAAGGACCTGGATATGGGAGAGGGAATGAAGGACCTGCCCAAGCAGTTCAGTCAATTGAAGCAGAACTATGCTGAACAGACGGCAGCCATGGAAGAGATGAAGACCCAGATCGCAATGTTGAAAGCTGAAATGCAACTTCTGAAGAAGGAAGTGGCCCTTCTCAAAGGGGAAAAACCCGAGGATGTGGTGCAGGACGTCACAACAGAAGAATAATGCCACTCGATTACCTTCCTTCTCGACCGCGGCGCAATCGGAAGAGCCCTTCTATTCGTGGATTGATTCGCGAAACAAGTTTGTCAGCGAGTGATCTGATTCTCCCGCTTTTTGTTCAGGACGGGAGCACGGACGAGCCGATTGATTCCATGCCGGGTTGCTTCCGGTGGAGTTTGGACGGTCTTTTGGGGGAAGTGGAGTCGGCGCATGAACTTGGAATTCATGCCGTTGTCCTGTTTCCTGCGATTCCAGACCGTTTGAAGAATTCAACGGCTGACGAATCCTGGAATCCCGAAGGCTTGATCCCGACGGTCATTTCCGCGATCAAGACGAGGTTTCCTGATGTTGCGGTGATTACGGACGTTGCGCTCGATCCTTACAACAGCGATGGGCATGATGGAGTCGTTTCCCAGGACGGAAGGATTCTGAACGACGAAACCGTGGAAATCCTGTGCCGCCAAGCCATGTGCCATGCAGATGCAGGGGCGGATATCGTAGCGCCAAGTGACATGATGGACGGGCGAATTGGGGCCATTCGGGCGGCTCTCGATGAGGGGAATCATCAGGAAGTATCGATTCTGAGCTATACGGCCAAGTATGCGAGCGCCTACTACGGTCCGTTTCGCGGTGCCTTGGATTCTGCCCCCAAATCGGGTGACAAAAAGACCTATCAGATGGACCCCGCGAACGCTCGTGAAGCACTTCGGGAAGCGATGCTGGACGAGTCTGAAGGTGCCGATATGATGATGGTCAAGCCGGCTGGCCCCTATTTGGACATCATCGCAAAACTAAGGGCAGAGGTCGATCTACCAATCGCTGCGTATCAAGTCAGTGGAGAGTATCTGATGATCAAATCGGCGGCTCAGGCAGGCTGGATCGACGAAGACAAGGTGGTTGCTGAGTCGCTGATGGGAATCAAGCGTGCCGGTGCTGACATGATCCTTACCTATTTTGCGAAAGAATACGCAAAGCGAAAGGTTTGAAAAGTCTGGATAATATGGTAAATATGGCGCGTTCCTTATGCGCGCTCACCATCTCTTCTACCTAGCTGCCGTTACTGGCTTGTCTGTAGCATTGGCGACGCTGCAACGTTGGGAACCGGAGGCCGCGGCATCTTTGGATCCCGATGATTTTCTGCTGAACGCGGTGCTGTCAGCAAACTTGATTCGTTCACAAGCGGATCTCAAGCCGCTCGCAACGAGCAAGCACCTCCAGGAATCGATTCGGTCGTTCGCTGAAACGAACACCAGTCTCGGGGAAAATGCGTTACATTCGGTCTTCTCCCATGTTGAGAAGAGCCTACCTCAGGTTCACGAGCTTTCAGCCAACCTCGTCTACGCGAAGGAGAAGGAACAGTTGATCGCAGAACTGTCAAAATGGAAGGATCTGAGTTACGAAAACCATTCCCACTATGCAGTTTGGGTGTTTCGGGACGATTCCAAGCGGCGATTGGGCTGTCTTGCTATGCTCGCCCGTCAATTGCCGGGTTTTGAAGTTCCCATGGATGCAAATGTATCGGGGGCTTACTACGCCACCTGCAAACTTTGTGGTAAAGGCCATGGAATTTCCCTGAGCAACCAGGGCCAAAACACGCTGATCATCACCTGCCCCAACTGCAGGAAGCCTTACGATATCATTGCATCGGACTCGAATGGTCAGTGGCGTCGGGCAAATCAGTTTTTCACCGGAATTCGCTCTGAGACCATTCAAAAAGGCGCCGAACCCATGGAGCAAGTCATGGCGATTTGGAAGGAAGTTTCGAACAAGTGCCGGTATCAATATGATGCAAAACGCATTTCAGGGAGCGATTCCTGGGAAAGTCCCATCGATACCTATCGCGTTGGTTCAGGTGATTGCGAGGACACATCGCTACTTCTGGTCGATTTACTGACTGGTTATGGGCTGGATGCGCGGGTTGCTCTGGGGAAGCACGGAGGGGAGGGCCATGCTTGGTGTGTCGTAAATATCGACGGACAGCAATACATCCTGGAATCCACCCGACAGAACGTGGACAAACTCGCGGAGCCGCCATCCATGGATGACATTGGTTTGGAATACCAGCCCGATTACCTTTTTGATCGCGAAGCCATCTATTTCAAAAGCCAATCGGGCTGGACCTGCAATTACTGGTCCGAGCAAAATTGGACCCGCGTCGATCATGGCGAACGGAACGCGGTGAATGTCGCGTCATTGACCGATTGATTGATAAACGCTCATCGAGACAAGTCTCGAATGCGGAACGTTTGCCAAGACTCATTCGGAGTTTGTATCAGCGGTTTGGTTGCGGAAGGTGCACACGCTTCAGGTTGAGCCGATTCAGAAGGACCTTTACCCGGTGAATTTCCCTCTGATTTTGGGAAGAGTGTAGGGGGACAGTTAAATTGGGAGGGCGAGACTTGCAGGCGCAACCGGTTGCCTCTAAGCTAGTGAAGCGTGATTTTTCTCACTTTTGCTGCCAAAAATCGTATTTCACTCTTGGTCATGGCCTTTCGGGTTCTCCAGTGTGTCGGAATGCGTTGTGCGGCCTTGCCGAAGGAAAGCAGAGATCGACAGGAACCGGTTCAGCCAGAAGCACGGGAGAAGCGAAGTCTCCCCTTTCCGGCGCGGTTCCCTTTTGTCTGCTTTGCCGTGGAATTCATGCTCCGAATTGGTTGGAGACCTCATTTCCAACCTTTCCAACATCAAATTGCGAGGAATAACGGACTCAACTGCTTATCAAGCCAACTCGATCCAGGGGAAAACTTGCCGACGGCTTGGCTGAATTTTGGTCAATTCAGCCCCGAAGCAGCCACCAGTCAATTCCGGCGCGATACAAACGAAACAAACTCGAATAGTAAACGTAATGTCGACAGCATCAGCTTCATCGAAAGAAGGTTCATCAAACCGCAACCGGAACAACCGCCGCCGAAATCGCAGCCAGGGAAATGGTCGCAGCGGGGGAAACCGAAATTATAATCAACAGTCCCGCAACGGCGGAGGAGGCCAAAGACGCAATCGCCGTCGCAGATCTCAGCCACCCAAGCCAAAGACATTTGGTGAGAAGGTTTCCGCCTTTTTCAAAAAGCTCTTGGGGATTGAGTCCAAGCCGAAATTGGGTCGTCAGCCCCAAAAGCGAGACGCCGGGAAAGCGAGCGAAAAGCGCTCTCAGCCTGAGAAATCCGAGCGGAAGCCGCAGCAACGCAAGGCTTCAGACAAGCCGAAACGCACACCAGTTCCCGTCGAGATCACCAGCGAACGCTTGTATGTTGGCAACCTGAATTACGAAGTCACGGAAGGCGATCTCTTTGATCTCTTTAGCGGAGCCGGCAAGGTGCAGAATGCGGAAGTGGTATGTCATCGGCACACACAGCGCAGCAAAGGCTATGCTTTCGTGGAAATGACGACAATCGATGAAGCACGTCGCGCCGCAGAGAAATTGCATGATCAGGACTTCATGGGACGCAAGTTGGCCGTAACGGGAGCCAAGAGCGGTGGTCCAAAGGGGAAGGCAGCAGAAGCTGATGACATCGAGAAAACTTCTGAGGATCAGTCAGCAGACGTTGATACCAAGTCAACCGACGAGCAGGAAGCCGCCTAGGCAGCTTTTCGTGAATTTTTGCGGGCCGTTCGGGAATGTCCCGAGCGGCCTTTTTTTTAGAGCATGAACACGTTCTATCTCGTTGGGCCAACGGGATCCGGCAAGAGCAGCATCGCCCTGAGCTTGGCGGATTTGGTTGGGGGAGAAATTGTCAATGCGGATGCGTTTCAGCTTTATAGCGGGCTGTCAGTGCTTACTGCCCGGCCATCCACAGAGGATGAAGAGCGTGTGCCACACCATTTGTATGGCGTATTGAATCCAAACGAAGTCTGTCATGCGGGCCGATATTTGGAGATGGCTGAAGTCTCTTTGGAGGAAATCCATGCGCGGGGAAAAACGGCCATCGTCGTTGGCGGAAGTGGCCTCTATGTAAAGGCGCTTACCCACGGGTTGAACGACATGCCGGAAACGGATCCAGAAATTCGGGAGTCTTTGGATCGGTTGAGTCTGGAAGAACTGCACGCAAAACTGGTGGAACTGGATCCCGTCTCATCAGCGGCCATTGAGCCCAACAACCGTCGGTATGTTCAGAGAGCCATTGAAATAAGTCTCTCATCAGGACTGCCGGCCAGCGAACTCCGGAAAGCGTGGGAATCAGATTCTCAAGATCTGCGGGGAGTGACAATCGCAAGGGAACGAGAGATTCTGTATCGCCGAATTGATGAGCGGACGATTGAAATGTTTGCGGCTGGAGCCGTGGAGGAAGTGGCTTCGATTCCACATTTTTCTGAAACCGCGGAAAAGGCCATTGGGGTGAACCAAATCCGGAGTCTTCTTCAAGGGGAGACCGACAAAGAGGCATGTATTGCCGAGATCCAAAAGGCATCACGCCGCTATGCGAAGCGACAACTGACCTGGTTTCGGCGGGAAAAATGGCTCTTCGAATGGAACGTCGACAGTTTCAACCGTTCCCATGATGTTGCCTTGCGAATTCAGAAAGAGTTTTTCTGAGTTGAGGGGGGACGCAAAAAAATCGCGGATCGTTAGACGAAACCGCGATTCTGGAAAGTTGAGGAGGTTCGAGTGATTACTTTGTCAGCAAAGCACTGCTGTTGGTCTCAATCGTGCTCTTGATGGCAGCAGCCAAGCCCTTTGCGTTATTTCCAGTGGCTCCCACGACGGTGGCGTTACTGGTGCTGATAATCTGAGCGACGTTCAATGGCCCGAGTGCCTTTCCGGCGACGAGGACGGTTGCTCCGGATGCTTGTCCGATTTGAACGGCAACCCCGGAGTCAACGGCGGCGCCTTTCATGAGACTTTTTCCAGCCGCGGCGGAGTCAACGGTCGCAGAATCCACAATCGTCAAACCCAATGCCGCGAGCTCGGTGGTCAATGAAGCCCGGAATCCGGAGGCGCTGGGGCCCGAAAAATCGAGGACTCCGATTTTGACGTCCTGTGCTGAGGCGGTGGCCAGACAGGCGAAAAATAAGACGGCAAAGGATTTCGCAAAAAGTGGCAATTTCATTAGAGGGATGGGTGATGGGCAAATCGCCCGATTATTTAGGGTATCTTAAAGGTTTACGACCAATCTTTCCACTTTAAAGATGGCATTCTCTTGGTCGCCATTCAGATCTATTTGATCTACTTGATCGCCGTAAACGATGATTACTCGGCCTTCGATTGCTTCCAGAAGTTGGCAGTTAACCTGCTTGCCTCCGATGCTTGTGTCGAAGGCGGCTCCACTAAAAACATAGGCTTTGTTGCCATCGGGAGTTTGAACGGCATACATGACTTTCGAGACGCGCTTGACTCCGCCAGTTGCGGCGACGGTGGTTAAATTGCCGTCAGGAGTTTGAGTGATCGACGAGATGTTGCTGCCTCCGACGTATTTGGTGAGGGTATTGACCGTTTCCTGCTCCTGCTGAGTGACGAAGCCTGGTCCCTGAGATTGGGTTACGGCTGGAATCACCACCAGAATTACGGCGAGTCCGAAGATGATGACTCCCACGATCAGAAGGACACGTTTCCACGGGGATAGACCGAACTTGTGAATGGTGAGAGCGATACTGGCGACGCCGGAGAGCGCGGTGAAAATGTAGGCAAGAGCCTGTAACACTTCGTCGCTGACGTAAGTTATGGCTGGAAACATGGGTATGTGCTGAGTTGAGGAGTTGGTCGCATCATGCCCTGACAATTATTCAGGTCAAGTTGCGTTGTTTTCAATCGCAGACGCCAAGGCGGAAACCTATTGCGTAGACTCTAGCTGAGCCAAAAGAGGATTCAGGGTTGGCGCCATCCCTGGAGCCAACATCATGGCCCGTTTGTAGAGGCGGATTGCTTCAGACTTTTCGCCAAGTAAATCCAGCGCTCGTGCGAGATTGGCGGTGGCCAGCGAATGACGAGGGTAGCGATCCACAACCGCTTCCAAATGCTTCCGCGCAGTCCTGAGGTGGCTGATTGACTCCTTGACTGCCGCAGGTTCGTAGAGTGTCAGGTGGGCTGTGCCGACATTGTTCAGAATTCGAGCGTCTTCAGAATCCAATTCAAGCGCTTTGTTGTAGCATTCGATCGCATGGGCGGAGACTTTGTAGTTGAGATAGACGTTCCCAAGATTGAACCAGTGGTTGGGATTGTTCGGGTCAAGTGCCGTCGCTTTTTTGAGGTGCTCTTCAGCGCTAAACTGAAAATCGTTGGTTAAATAGGCCGCTCCCAATGCGCCATGGGCGTTCGCTTGGAGAGCTTTGTCCTCCGTCTTTTCGGCTTCAACTACCGCTTTTTGGCCATGGGCGACCGCAGTTTCGTGATTGCCGAGATCCGCGTACAGGTAGGCCAGTTCAGCGTGGGCGCCGGAATCCGGATCGAATCGTTGTTCCGCTCTTTCGATGGCCAGGGCCAATTGATGCCGGTTGATGGAGTGAGCCAAACGGATGGCTTTCGCCTCGTGATCGACCACCAACTGCAAATAAAGTTCGCCCACTTCGTCCGTCAGATTGGGCCCCCACTTCACCGCTTTCGGCACCGTATTCTGGCCTGACGAATTGCTGTAGACATATTTCATCTCCAGTCGGGTACCCGCTGGTAACTCGATTGGTTCTTTAAACTTGTAGTCTTCCTGGGCATTGGCTTTCCATTCGCGGATTTCAAACGCCCGCTCACCTTGTGAGTCCGGTTTGAAGAGATCCAGACGCACCGACTGCGCCAATTGATTCGCAACAGGATAAATGCCATGAAGTTTGGTTGGCACTGGAATGACGAAACTATCGCGAACGCTGTATTCTTCCGCAGCTCCGCTGATTTCAATGGTTTCATTGGCCATCCGGAGGGCCAGGACGTGATGAATGGGCTGACTTGCGAACCAGCAGGCAATCATCGGTCGGATCTCCTGTGGTGATCCGTTGGGCTTGAGGTGAAGTGTCACGACAAAGTCCGCGTCCGGATGAACTCGCCATCCGGTTCCGAGGGGTGCTTCAGAAACGCTTGCTCGCGGCGTCCAAACCGTGAAAAGCGCTTCCGGACGGCGCAGGCTGGGCAATTCAGGGCGAGATGGAAAACCGGTCGTTTTGTCTTTCGCGTCGAGTTCCCTGCTATCGTCCGTCAAATCGAGTCGTATCACGGCATGTTGTACCACCGCGTCTGAGCCGGGGAGAAGTTCCAGAGATTGAAGATGTCTCGCCGTCTTCAACTGCGATGCCGGAACGACAAAACTGCGGATGATGGGTTGGCCATTGGCGGGCAACTCGAAGGAATTCTCAGGCTCAAGAATTAAGTCCGGGGGACGTTCCGGTGCAATGGGGTGCTCGGTTTTCAGAGGAAAACGCCCCTCGGACGGGAGCCAAACGGCATCATCTTGAGCGATGCTCCGAGTCGGGAGCATCGTGGCGTTGCAAATGGTGATGAGGAGAAAAAGGGTTTTAAAATCCACGCATTAAACTGACAGGAGCTTCGCCAGCGGCAACTGAAAGTTGAATTTCGGTAGACGAAAAGGGAAGGAACATCGCTAGAGTAAGCTTCTTCAACTGATTGCGACCCATGTGAGTCAAGAGAAGAGATGAACCAGATCTCCGTTATCATTCCAGCTTATGAAGAAGGCCACGGTATTGAACTGGCGTTGGATAGTGTCCGGCGCACGTTGCCAAGCGCTGAGATCATTGTGAGCGATGGATCTCAGGATTCGATGACGCGGGAGGCTTGTGAGAAAAAGGGAGTGCAATATCTGGTGCCTTCCCGTCACCATCGATCTTCCGCGATGAACGCGGGCGCAAAACATGCGAAGGGGAATTTGTTGCTGTTTCTTCACGCGGATACCCTTCTGCCAAAATCTGTCTCGAAATTGGAAACGCTGGATCTGGAGAAATTTGGATACGGTGGGTTTTACAAATCGTTCTCCCCAAATGGCTTGATGCTTCAGTTGCATGCATTTGTGGTGAATTGCTGGAAGCTTGAGCTTCAAAAGGAATTCCTTGGGGATAACACCATTTTTGTCAGGAAAGATATCTTTGAGGCCGTGAACGGATTTGGCGATCTGGCTCTTTTTGAGGATCTCGACCTTTCCCGCCGACTCCGCACCCATTGTCAATCAAACGGACTTCGGCCCGCAATTTTTCGGACCCCAATTGTAACCTCTTCGCGACGATTCAAGAAGCTCGGGGTGATCAGCACCATCGTCTTCATGCAGCGATGCAGGGCGTGGTATGCGTCGGGAATTCCGACCGCAGAGATTGCGCGACGCTATGCCCAACTCCAGTAGCCTTCTCAAGTTCAGGGAAGTTGACGAGGTCTGGGCAAGGGC
Source organism: uncultured bacterium (assembly GCA_963977015.1). GTDB lineage: Bacteria > Verrucomicrobiota > Verrucomicrobiia > Verrucomicrobiales > DEV007 > JBCDHN01. Next base: position 65,674 of record CAXBMO010000013.1, read on the forward strand.
TTAACTGGCTGGTATGCGAAAACTCCTCCTGTGGCTTTGTATCCCCTTCTCCGTTTTTGCGGACGAACGTCCAAATGTGCTTTGGATCACAGCGGAGGACATGAGTGCGACGTTGGGATGCTATGGTGATGAGTTTGCCATCACCCCGAACATTGACCGGCTTGCTGGGGAGGGGGTGCGCTACACCAATGCCTTTGCGACGGCCCCGGTTTGCTCACCAGCTCGCAGCACGTTGATTACCGGGGTTTATGCGACGAGCCTGGGCACGCAGCGACTGCGGAGCATGTTTCCCATTCCGGATTATGTGCGGGGCTTCCCCAGTTTCTTGAAGGAGCAGGGCTACTACACCACGAACAATGTCAAAACGGATTACAACACTGCGCAGCACGGTCGATTGATTGACGAGAGTTGGAATGAAGTCAGTGATACGGCCCATTGGAGAGGGAAGGGGGGCGACCAACCCTTCTTTCACATCTTCAATGATATGACCAGCCACCAGTCGAGAACCATGGTCTGGCCGTATGAGCAGTTCGAATTCGAGGTCGCAAGCCAACTCTCGCCTGAGCAGATTCATGACCCGGGCGATGCTCCAATCCCTCCCTATTACCCCGATACGCCAACGATTCGGCGGACGGTGGCTCGGTTTTACGACTGTGTGACCGCCATGGATCAAAATGTTGGCGATCTGCTCGATCAGCTGGAAGAGGATGGATTGGCTGAAAACACGATCGTCTTTTTCTTTAGCGATCATGGAAGTGGGATGCCTCGGCACAAACGAAACCTACAGGATACCGGGATGCATGTTCCTCTCATTATTCGATTTCCAGAAAAGTGGAAACATCTGGCTCCCGCTTCTCCGGGGGAGGCGATTGATCAGCTCGTGAGCTTTGTCGACTTTGCGCCTACCATGCTGAGTTTGCTGGGACTCGAAATTCCCGCTCACATGCAAGGGACGGCTTTTCTTGGCGAGGCGGCAGGAGAACCCCGGCGTTATGTGTTTGGCGCGCGCGACCGCGTCGATGAAGCGTTTGATCTTTCTCGAAGCGTTCGAGACAAAAAGTGGCTCTATATTCGCAATTTCATGCCACACTTGAGTTACAACCAGCCCTGTGCGTGGCCTGGGCAGGGAGAAATTCGTAAGGAAATTGCCCGATTGGCCAATGCCGGATCCCTTCGACCGGGGCCGGCGCGGAACTATGCCGGTCCGACCAAGCCAGTGGAAGAGCTCTACGACACTTCGGTAGATCCGCTCTGCCTCAATAATTTGAGTCTAGATCCGCAACATTCGGCCGAACTCGAACGGCTTCGAAGCGAGCAGCTTTACTGGAGCCTGGAGTCTGGTGACGTGGGGTTTTTACCAGAGTCGATTGCCTGGGAACTTGCCAAGGAGCGTCCGCTTCTGGAATTGGGCGATCCGGACCTTTTGAGCCAGGTGAGGGAGGCGGCAGAGATCGTTGGAGCTGGAATCGAACGAAAAGAAGACGCGCTCGACGCTCTGCAGAGCGAGTTGGCTGCCAGCCGGTATTGGGGAGTTGTTGCTCTCCGGGCTTTGGGGCAGCATGCACTGGACGCATCAGGCGCTCTTGGGGCGGCATTGAGCGATTCCTCTCCAGCTGTTCGGATTGAAGCTGCGGGTGCATTGGTGGAATTGGGGAATGCCAGGGCTGGTTTGACGATCCTTGGCGAGGAAGTGCTCTCAGAGGATTTGATTTCCGCTCTTCATGCCTGCCGCACGATTGAGTTACTGGGTGACAAGGCGGCATCCTTGAAGCCGCAGATTCAGATTGTGTCTGAAAAGTGCAAGGAGGGCATGGGACAAGCGACTGACCCCCTAATTCCTGGCAAAACCGATGAATTCATGTTTTTGGGCTTTTCCGCAGACGCCTTTTTGGCCGCTCTCGAGTGACCATGTCGCGGGAAAGCTTTCTTTACGTGGAGGCATAGAAGTGTCACACTTCGCCGGTTTGTGCCTTAACAAAGCGAAACAGTGAACATTTTAAGAACTTCCCTCCCCATCGTGTTTCTGCTTTTTGGCGTGATCTCAGCACTCGCGGCCGGAAGTGGAGAAGTGACTCTCATCGCGGGAAACGTGACCATGGTCCCGAAAGGGGGCGGTCCGGCCCAAAAGCTCAAAAAGGGATCCAAAGTCGAGGTTGGGGCGGAAGTCACGACGGACAAAAAGGCCCGCGTGGTCATCATGATGACGGATGCCAGCGCCATTCGAATTTCTGGGGGATCAAGGGTGGTGATTGCCACGATGACCGATTCCGGCGCATCCGGCCAAAGCTCGGTCAATGTCAATCTCAAGTCGGGAAGCGTGGGAGCACTCATCGATAGCTCCAAGAATCGAAAAATTGATTTCAAAATCGAAACACCCCACGGGGTTGCGACTGCCAGGGGGACCTATTATGCGGTCGTGGTCGAAGGGGGCAAGACCTACACCAAGGTGCGAAACGGGCAAGTTAGCGTGACTGCCACACCCAATCAGTAAAAGCCGTGATTCCTTTGAAAATGCGACCCTTCTTTATCAGTTTGGGCCTGATCCTGGGGACTTGTCTGCCGGGCGGCGTGAACGCAAATCCGCAGAACGCGAATATCGTTCACGGTGATGTGACGATCGAGAATTATGGGAACACTCTTCAGATTCTGCAGGGATCCGACAAAGCGATCATCGAGTGGGGGGACTTTTCGATCGGGCTTGAAGAAGCGACTCAATTTCTTCAGCCTGGCAGCAGTTCATCCGTCTTAAACCGGGTAATGGGAGGGAATGCTTCGGCAATAGATGGCATCCTCGAAGCCAATGGCCGGGTGTTGCTGATTAATCCTAACGGGATTCTCTTTGGACCTAACGCCACCGTTGATACCGGAGGATTTCTTGCATCAACGTTGGATTTAAGTGATGAGAACTTCCTCGGCGGCGGCGACCTTTTCTTTAGTGGCGCTTCTCCCGCAGCGATCGTTAACCTTGGCGCGATCAGCGCCAGCGACGGTGATGTCATTCTCATCGCCAATCAGGTAAGCAACCAAGGGAGCATCAATGCCCCGAACGGGATGGTTGGCCTAGGTGCCGGAACGGAAGTGCTGCTCGCCGAAAGCGGAAATGAACGCATGTTCGTCCGCGGCGGTATCGGTGGAAGCGTTGGTGTCGATAACGCGGGTTCGATCGAAGCGCAGGTCTCGGAGTTGAAGGCTGGAGGTTCAATTTACGCGACTGCAATTCGGAATTCCGGACGAGTCCGTGCGACTTCCGTTCATCGGGAGGGCGGACGAATCATGTTGAAAGCGAACGGGGGCAATATCGTGAATCTGGGTGGGGTGACGGCGTCGAATGGCGATAACCAATCGGGAGTCGAAATCGATGCTGGTATCGGAGGAAACGTGGTGTTTGAGGCGAATGGGGAAGCCGTTGCCGACAGTGTATCGATCGCGACTGAAGGTGGCAGAATTGCGGTGAATGAGGGGGCAAGCGTAAAGGCGACCTCTGTCGACTTCCGGGCTCCATCCGGTTCAATCGATGTTTCCGGGGAGATTGTCGGGCATGACTCCGCGCTGGCACAAAGCCAGATCCTCTTGGATTCAAGCCCAGGCGGGTCGATTGACATTGGTCCAACGGGGTTCGTCCAGGCGAGTGGGGTCGCAATGACTGCGGATCTTGGACAGGTCGTGGTTCAGTCCGGTGGCCGCGTTCAAGGAGAAACCGTGAATTTGCAGGCGGAAGGTGGTAGAATCACACACTTGGGAATCATCAAGAGTGAAGATGCTGCTGGAAATGGTGGGCAGGTATCAATGAGCGCCGGAGCGGGGGGAATTGTCGAAGTGGGAGGAGTTGTTGATACCAAGGGGCGTATTGGAAACGGGGGATCGATTACGGTGTCGGGAGAGGAGGTTGCGATCCGTGCTGGCGCCTTGCTTGAGGCCGACGGCGAGACCGGAGGCGGTCAAATCTTGGTTGGGGGAGGCTATCAGGGCAGTGATCCAGCGATCTTCAATTCCCAGCGAACCGTGGTGGAGCCCGGAGCCGTGCTAAGCGCAAATGCAGTCTCATCGGGGAACGGAGGAACCATCGTTGTGTGGTCGGACGACGAAACCGTTTTTCGGGGAAGCATTTCGGCGACTGCGGTTGGCGATGGAAAGGGGGGCCTGGCGGAGGTTTCCGGTAAACAGACGCTTACCTTTGATGGACTCGTGAATTTGAGCGCGGAAAAGGTGGGGAACTCCGGGATTTTGCTGCTCGATCCCACGAATTTCACGATCGACTCGTCCGGAGATGCCAACACCGCAAGCGCAGCGTCGATTGAATCGGTGTTAGGATCGGGGACGAGTGTGACCATTTTGACCGACTCAGCGGGATCCGAAGATGGGGATGTGTGGGTCAATGAGGCAATTGATGTTCAAACCAGCTCTGGCATTTTCACGATATTGGCTCACGACGACATTTTCGTCGAAAAAAGCATTCAGATTGGCGGCACTACCGGAGCTGTGAATCTGGTTGCTGGTTGGGATGGGTCCACGGGGTTTCAGACCGTCCCCTCGTCCGGCGTTGCCAATAATTCGGTGGCGGACATCGCGGAAATTGCGGACAGCCAGTCTGGATATGGGAACGGGGATTCCGGCGATCGTGGGAACATTTTTATCGGCGATACCTCGGCAGCGTGGGTGGGGAGTCAAAGCGGGCCGACCGCGATTTTTGGATACAATGTCAATGTTGGGACGGAAAGCGGAATCGGGTATACAGGGGCTAACGGCACGGATATCAGCGGACAAATCTCGGTGGCTGCAAAAAACGACATCTCGGTAACGAATAGTGGCCCAGGCTCTTCCGGCATCGGCCACCGATCGAGTGCCAGCACCGCAGCGATCGACGGGGAAATTGATCTTCGGGCCGAGACTGGGGACATTACCGTGATGGCCGATTCCGGCTATGAGGTGCGAATTGGCCATGAGGGGATGGATTCTGTATCTGGTGGCATCCTTCTTGAAGCACGTCAGGGGGCCATTGTTCTTGATAGCGGCGACGGTAAAGTCGTGGTGGGTAGCCTGGGGAATTCCACGGTGGGAGAAATCGTGCTCGACGCAAAGTCGATTACCTTGGATGCCACGGGAGGGGGGACCGCCAAGGTGGGTGGGGAAGAAAGCGGAGGGGGAGGCGGTTCGGGTTCAATCGCGATTCGGGGATTTGAGGGGATTGCCTTGCTTGATTCGGAAGGTGAAGAAAGTAGCGGCGGGTGGGAAATCGGGCACGGAGGCTCGGGAGCCGGGATGTCGGATCTGATTTTTCTGGGGAAGGATCTCACGATCGACAGCGAACTTTCAAATCGGCTTATTGGTGCCAACTTAGGTGGAGGCGACGTCACCATTGGCGGATATGGCGACGTTAGCATCGCGACCGATGTCAATGTGAATGCAGACTACGATCTCCATTTCCTCGCAGCGGGAGACCTGTCCCTCAGTGCAGATATCACCAATTCATCGGTGAGCGGCGGTGATGTCTTTTTCATCGCCGGTTGGGATGGTGTCACGGGAGTGGAGAAAGTGGGGCCTCCGAGTTTTGATCCTACCGATCTTTCCGCGGATTTGACCAGTTTTGGTAATAACGAAGCCACCGTTACGACCGACGGTTTGGTGAGCTTGGGGACGGGAACCCTGGAAATTTTTGCCCAGTCTGTTTCGGTGGAGTCCACTCTCGCTGATGCTGCCATGAGCACGAAGATCCAACTCAGCGATCATATGCGAAGTGGAGATCCAAACGGGCTCAAGGGCGGGATGTTGGAACTGCAGGCCGGGATTGGTACCGCTCAAGTCAAAGGAGGAAGTCTCAGTGATTTGATCCAGGGGCCCGATCTTGATGTTTTCTGGTCGATCAATCAGGATAACGGAGGATCCGTATCCTTTTCAGATTCCAGCTTCGGAGTCATTGGATTCGAAAGTATTGAAAATCTTTCGGGAGGAACTGCCAACGACAGTTTCACGTTTACCGATCAGGCGTCACTCGCGGGGCGAGTTGATGGAGGCGGGGGATCTGGAATTGATGCGTTGAAGATCGATGACTCCAATTTGGTCGCGGAGGGCTCCGTCACCTACAATATTACCAACGGATTGGTGAGCCGGAATCCCCAGTACACCTTTCGAAGCGTTGATTCGGTCGAAATCGAGGGCGGCGATAATGATTCGACTTTCAACACCCAGTTTTTTGACTTCACCCAGCAGATAACCGGAGGCGTTGGAACCAACACCCTGAATGTGACCTTGGCTGCAGGAGTCGCTCAGCCGACCGATCCGGCATCGCCTCTGACTCAAAGCGGATCCGGGCAGATTGCGTTTTCGAACATGAATTCTGTGAACTTCGCCAATCGGTCGGCAACTGGCGATAGCGGCGCCCCTGCGGGCGGCGGAAATCAAAATGGTGGTGGTGGGGTATTGCCCAATGCCAATAATCCGAATCCAGTTGGTGGAAATGGGAGCCCGGATCCGAATGGCGAGAATCAAGAGGGAGTCGTCGGAAGAGGTGTGGAGGAGTTGGATGGGCAAATCGGGACGCAACTTGACAACACGACCGAAAATAGCAATCCAAACGGAAATCCTGAGGGTGAACAGACCATGCAGCAGGACGGGGACGAGGAGGACGCTCAGAACCCTGATCCCGCTCAGAATCAGACACCAGCAGGGAACACGGGAGGAACCACTCCTCCGGGAGAGGAAAAGCCCGTTACCAACGAATCGGGGGTTCAGGAAACAACCGGTGAAGGAACGTCAACGGTCGCTCCGCCAGACAATGTGGGCGGAGAGCTGGACAATCAATTGGGACCGCAGGGCCAGACCGATTTCCAGTCGACAGGGCTGAACGTCAACTAGGGCGAACGGGCCTTAGAAGCAGACTTCGACCTCGATAAAGCGTCGAGGTTCTCTGCCATATTCTGCCGAAATCTGTTGGAGCGTTTTCCATCTCGTCTCGTGAAACGGACTTTCGAATTGTGGCTTTTCAGCGGGTAATTGGGTAAGGACGTCTTTGCGGATCATCATCGCCCGAACCTTTCGTTGGCGAATTTCCGGAGCTTCTTCACTTGTCAGGCAAACCAGGTATTTCTCGGTGAGAAGCGCTTCGCCGGCATCGCGCTTCAAGTAACCAGCCGCAAAATGCTCTGAAATTTCATTGAGAACGGAATTCAGGTAGAACCAGTATTCATCAATCGGCAGATCGAGAATGCTATCATTCGAATTGGTTCGGCGAGCGGCTTCAGTAACAGCCTGCGTCGTCGCTGCATTGAGAAAAACCTCTTCACAACTCTTCTCCACGAGTGTTCGGATCTTGAGTTTTCCGTCCCTGAGTATGTTCAGCGAAACGTTCAAGCGATCATAGAATTCGCGCTTTGCCCATTTGCGTTTGGCGCGATGCATTCCGATTGCCCAACCCGCACCCAGGAAAATCAGCGACGTGGTTAATTCAAACCAATATTCTTTTAGGAGTTCAATCATGAAGGGAAGATGAATTTGAACTTAAACGGAAAGAATCAGAGCTGCCCAGACAAACTTTCTTCTTCTGGCGAACTTTGTGCGATTCATTTCGGGGCGCTTTTGAAGGCATAGATGCCTCCGTCTTGCCCGTTGATCACCAAATAGCCGTTGGAGATGGCCGGGGATGCGTTGAGCCGGGCCCCAATTTCGTAGCTCCAGAGCTCAGAGCCGTCGTTGGGATTGATTGCGTAAAGTCGTCCGTCGTCGGAACCGGTAAAGATTGCGGTTGGAGTCACCACCGGGGAGCTGTCGATCCCCCGTCGCGCGGTGAAATCCCAAATCAGCTCTCCCGTCGAGCGATCGATGCTGCGGAGTTTCTTGTCGCGACCGCCGATGATGACTCGGTCTTCAGTGACTGCGGGGGAAGCAATGAATTCGGTTCCTTCAGCGTCGTGAGTCCACGCTCGCTCGCCGGTCTTCAAATCAATCGCGACGACTTCACCGGCGTAGTGCGCCACATAGGCAATTTGATCCTTCACGGCGCAGGAATTTGCCATATAGGCTCCAATCTCGATTTCTTTGGCTGACGTCCCCGTATTGGCATCTATCAGACGCAAAATCTCGTCACATCCCCCCATGATGACGACTCCGGATTCGGTATCCACGCTGGGAGCTCCGCGAATGTAATTTCCGGTTTCAACGGCCCAGACTTGCTCACCGGTTTTTGCATCAATCCCGTGAAGGAAAAAATCGTCACTGCCCACGAGAACGAGCTCTCGTCCTTCGGAGGTGACGTGAGTGTTGAGTCCGCCCACGATGCTGTCATCCGTTTCATAACGCCAGACTTCGGCGCCGGAATCTTGCCTGAGGCCAAAGACGATTCCGTCCGAATCGCCAAAGCAAACCAATTCGCCCACGAGACAGGCGGGGCCCTCGACTCCAAATGCGGTTTCAAACTTCCAAAGCACTTCTCCGCTCTTGAGATCCAGGCAGTAAAAATACTTGTCAAACGAACCGACGAAAACGCGATCTTGACTGATCACTGCCGTGGCGGGTACCGGTGCTTCAGCCAAGAAATCCCAAGCCAATTCCAGGGGCAATTTGAGATCCTCTTCGCTGACTCCCAGCATGTTTGGATCACCCCGGAAGAGTGGCCATGAGGAAGGGGGGGCCGATTCCGCCAAAAGAGGATTCAAGAAACCGGTGGAAAAAAGAAGGAGGATGGAGATGAATCTCATGAAATGAGGGGCTATTTCGGAAGAAATTCAGTCAATGAAGAACCAATTGGACAATCAACAACCGAAAGAACGAACTTCGCACTTTTGGTTGGACTTCAGATGGGTATCATTACTTTATAATCTCTGCGCATGAATGATGATAGTCAGAGCGATCTTCCCCCGATTCCGGAGGAATTGCATTCAGAATACGAAGAGCGCCCTTTTCGTTGTTGCACAAGGTGTGGGGAGACGTTGGCCGATTTTGAAGAGGGCTATCGAATTTCCAAAGTGATCAAAAGTGGCGAAGTCATTTTTGAATATGCGCTTTGCTTCCCGTGCATGGAGCGAATGATGGAGGAGAGCAGTGAGGAATCGCAACAACGGCTCATGGAGTTTCAGAACGAGCGGATGCGTGAAGACGTTTCCGGAACCTACGAGTGCGCCCTTTGCGATCACACCAGAGATACCCTGAAGCCGCCTGAATTTGCATTGGTTGCGGGATGTGTTGGTTCGGGGCTGTTAGATTCCCATCTCGTCTGCATTCACTGCATGGAAGAGATGAGTGCCTTGGTGAGCGAAAAGACTCGTAATCAGTGGAATCGATTCGTTGAAGAAAACTTCCCTGGGGTTCCGTCCGATTTTGTGCCGACCCCAACGGAGGGAAGCCCTTCGCCAATCTTTATGTGATTTTTCCCCAACGTCGAATGTTCGGCAAGGTGCGATACAGGAGGTGATGGAATACCTGTCTGGGAAAAAAACGTCGCATCATGGAGAATAGATGAGCATCCAGGGTCACCGGAACTCTCAGGGGCGGGTTGTTCCTTTTCATGACGTTATGAATCCGTTTTGCCACGCTTTGGGGAGTGGCAATAGCCTGATTCATAAAGCGGGCAATCAATCGATCCATCTGCAGATAGTGCTGATAATAGGCATCATCCGGGGATTCGAATGCCTGCTGACTGGCTTCTGTCATCCTCGTGTTTTGAAAGGAATCGGACCGGATGAAGCCGGGTTGAACCAGCGAAACATGAATGTTCCAGGGGCGCGTTTCATACCACAGGGCCTCAGTTACCCCTTCAAGTGCCCATTTTGAGGCGGAATACGGTGCCATGGTGGGCATCGCCAACATGCCGCTCACCGATGAAACGTTGATGATTCGCCCGTTACGTTGCGAACGCATCCAGGGGAGAACCAGCCGAATCAATTGGAGTGGTGCCTCGAAATTGATTTCCATCTGACGCTCAAGCTCAGAGTGACCCAAATGTTCGACAACGGAGCGGTAGGCGACCCCGGCATTGTTCACCAGAATATCGACCCCTCCCCAACGGTCCTCGATTTCGCGAATCACCTCGCGGCGCTCATCATCCGTATTCACGCGCATGGGACGAATGATCACACGGTTGCATTCGGAAAAACCCTCTTCATCAAAGCGAGACAATGAACTATCTCGGGCAGTCAGGACGAGTCGATAGTCGGAATGGGAAACCAACCGATGGGCAAGGGCTAAGCCCAAGCCGGTACTGGCTCCGGTAATCAACACAGTCTGTACGGACGACTCAGCCATTTTCTACCGCATTCTCTGGGATATCGCGTGTCAAGTTGAGCAAAAAAACTTCCTAAATTGCGATTGTGTGTATGTTAGCCGTGCCATGAACAAGGGAGAAAAAGTCGTCTGTATCAACGATAAATGGGAACCATGGGTGTTCGACACCTACAATCAGCTTCCGGAAAAGGGAGAGGTTTACACGATTCGTTCGGTGCGCCCCGGCCGTCCTGATCTAGGCGGCGGAGCTGCCGTTTTGACGCTTTTGCTCGAAGAACTACACAACGATATCGATTTTACCCACATTGGTGGAGACGAGCTCGGATTTAAGGCGAATCGCTTCGCCCCGATGAGTTCCATAGCCATGGAGCGTCACGAGGAAGAGGCGGCGACGATCTAGATTTCTTGATCCGGCGGCATCAAATTGCGCACAACTTTATTATTCTTAGGTAAAATCGGCGATTGATTACGTCGAAATGTCGCTAATCTTTGTCAAGTGTCGCGCCAAGTACCAAAATTGCTTCTAATTTCCGCAATCAGTCTAATTACTGGCTGCGTAACCACTCCCCGTTATAAGGATCTATTTGAGCCTCTGAACCGGATGAACGTTTCAGCAAGTGTGCTGAACGAATTTCCGATCTCCCTGGTGGATCGACAGACTGGGAAGCCTGCGACCAACGCCAGATTGATTCTCGATACCAAACCCGAACCGATTGTGCTTCGCAGTGATTCGTCGGGTCAGGTCATGGTTCCAGTGACGAGGGATTTGCTGGCGGTAAATCCCGTCATGAGGGCTGAGCCTGCTGGGATTGACACCGTTGTCAGCCTTACGGCAACGATTCACGGCCAAATCGAGGACGTGGAAGTCAGTTCGGCACTCGAACTCAAGAAAATTGGAGATGCAAATGTTGCGGTATTTTCCGAACCGGAAGACGCGGCCCTTGCGCGGAAAGTCTTGGCTGAACTGATGCGGGCCCGAAAAGAAGTTCGGAGACTGCTGGGCTTGGAGCCTGAGCGCTGGGCTGTAATTGTGGGGCCAAAGCGAAAGCGCGATGTGCTTTATATGACGGTGCCCGCCTCCGGTTATGAATCAACTTGGATGTGTTTTCGCGAAGAATGGGAAACGGGTGAGTTTATGCGGACCAATGTTCATGAGTGGGTTGAATCGACGATTGAGTCGCGACTTGCGCTTTATAGTGATCCGAGAAACCGCTTCATCGGGGACGGTCTGGCCGAATACGCAAGCTGGCGTCTCTATGGCTTGGGGCCGGAATATCGGGACCGGCTTTCGCCAGCGGCCGTTCCACAAGAAACCGTTGATCTCTTGACCGCTTTTCAGGCCGTTCCGGGAAGTGCCTTTCATCGGCGCAAATTTGATCGTGGAATCGCGAAACATGGTTACAGCCCCGGTTACGCGCTGGCCTTTGTCTTTTGGCACGATCTTCTCAAGGAGCACGGCACTCAAGTTCCAGCTCGAATGGTGGCGAATCTCGCGCAACAAAGGCCCGTTACCGTTGAGCGTGCCATTGCAACGCTTGAAGCGATTACGGGTGAGCAAGGTCTGGAGGAGCAGTTGCGAAACAGCAACGTCGCAGACGCTCGCAATACCATCGCGCGACTCCGTTAGGTAGGAAATCGCCGGAGGCAGGTGGAAACTCCGCTGGAAAATGGGGCGAAACTGACGTTGTTTGGCAACAACGATGTCTGCCCGCCCCAAAATTGATCCGGAACTCCATCAGGCTAAAAAGCCGAGCTGGATTAAAGTGCGTTTGCCCAACAATCCGGTTTTTTGGTCCACCAAATCCCTGATTTCCGATTTGCGACTTCATACGGTTTGCGAAGAGGCGCAGTGCCCAAACCGCTGGGAATGTTGGGGACAGGGAACGGCCACATTCATGATCGCTGGAGATCGTTGCACCCGTGCCTGTGGGTTCTGCGCCGTCAAGACCGCGAAACCTTTTGCGCTTGAAATCGATGAACCCGACCGTGTTGCTGAAGCGACTTCAAGAATGAATTTAAATCACGTCGTCATTACAGCGGTTGCCCGTGATGACGTCGCAGATGGGGGCGCAGACCATTTTGCCAAGACCATCGAAGCGATCCGGGCGAAAAATCCGGAGCTGGTAATTGAAGTTCTTGTACCCGATTTCAACGGCAAAGATGATGCACTCCAAGTGGTCATGGATGCCCGTCCCCACATCTTCAATCACAATCTCGAAACTATCGAACGTCTCACCCCCTTGGTGAGGTCTCGGGCCAAGTATTCCCGATCGCTTGAGGTGCTGCAACGAGCCAAGGAAATGGTCCCGTCTGTGGCAACGAAAAGCGGTCTCATGTTGGGACTGGGGGAAACTGAAGAAGAGTTGTTTCAGGCGATGGATGACTTGCTGGAACATCAGGTCACCGTTTTGACATTGGGACAGTATTTGCGCCCGTCGGAATCTCATCTTCCGGTCGTGGATTACATCCACCCCGACAAGTTCGCCGAATACAAAGTCGTAGCTGAGCAAAAAGGCTTTGTCCATGTGGCCTCGGGCCCGCTGGTTCGCAGTTCCTACCACGCGGCAGATTTCCGCCCTGAATTGGACGCGGTTTCGCAGTAAACTGCCGGCTCAGCGGTATTTTGAGCATTCAGCAGTATTTGAGCATCGAAGCTCGATGCCTTCCCTCCACAAAAAAAGCCCGGAGTCTCTCGACCCCGGGCTCAATTAAGTTTTCTGGGCGAAGCTTACCCTAGGTTAGGGCGTTCTTAGGCTTGACCTTTGCAAACGTGGCCACTCGCTCGGGATCGAGGAAGTAGCGATGCATCTGGAGCCGCGCTGGTTTGAACCCGCGTTTGGCGAGATACTGGTAGTGTGCGAGAACGTCCTTTGGAGAAACCGGCCCCAACGTTGGCTTCACATCGGCTTGCATGCTGGTGAGCAAGCTGACGACGATACATCCGGTGATTTCTTTCGGATCACGCCCTGCCAACAGACTGATGTGACGGCTGTCGACAAGGGTGGAAAGTTCCTGGGCCATATTGGGCAGGTAAATCGTCTCCCTGATGTCTTCGTCCAGGTGCAGCTCACCCCCTGTTGTGAACAGGATGTCGTTGCGCTCTTCAAACCGCTTCACAGCATCAGCAATCCGGAAACTTGGCGGGAAGCTGTAGTCAACAATGACCGTCCCGGGATTCAACTTGGAGATATCCAAGATTCCTGGGATGCTCGTGGTTCCAACGACGAAGGTCGCACCGTAGACTGAGGCTGGGAGGCCTCCGCCATTGGGATGAACCGTAATCTGGCCGTTGTAGCCGGTTTGCTTCACTTCCCGACGAATCATGTCGAGTTGCTCAGCGCTCATGTATGGGTCGCAAAGGAGGATTTCCTTGGGATGCGGAAGCACTTCCAACGCAAGCTTGACGGTGCCCATGCCGATGGAGCGAAGGCCAACAAAGGCGACTCGTTCATCCGCGAACTTACGGTCCGTTTGCTCAAGCGTTCCCTCAATGGTCTTGATGATGGTTGCGGTTCGGGTCGCGTCACCTGTGGTGATCGCCGGAAGTTCGACACCATCGTCAAACCAGGTTTGAATCTCGCGACCATAGTCGGTTGCACTCGGCAGCATTCCCGTCAGGGAAACGGTCTTGGCTCCCATCTTGGAAGCCATTTCCAAACCGTGTGTGATGGATTTCCGTAAACGGGCTTCATCCTTGAAGATATCCAACTCGAAGGTCGGAAGAACGATCAAGCCAATCTTACCGAACGGAAGCTCATAAACGTTTCCAAGGCGTGGTTCGTGCTTGAACCACTGCCCGACCATCTCTTCGCGGCTCATTCCGGTAATGCCCGCAAAAGCATCGGGAATGCACGCGAGGGCGACCGCGTCCACTTGAGGCAGGGCAGAGCCTTCCTCGACAAACTCGACACTCAGATGTGTCGAACTGGCAAGTTTCTCAAGATGGCTGAGATCGAACGCCGTTTCTTCCTGGCTCTCATCGGAGTGCAGATAATTGGCGAGTTGCTCGATGGTTGGAAAGCGCAGAAACGCTTCGACTGGGATGTCGCGATTGAACGCCTCACTGGCTTGAGCCAGAACCCGGACCGCCAGGAGTGAGTCACCACCCATTTCGAAGAAGTTGTCTCGAATTCCGAACTTCTCAGTTTCGAAAGCCTCGGTGAAAATATCGGCGAGGAGCTGTTCGCTCTCCGTCTGAGGCGCAACGTATTCCGTTTCCAGACCAGAACGGTCAATTTGCGGAACGGGTAGGCGTTTCCGGTCGACTTTCTTATTCGGGGTCAGAGGGTATTCGTCGACGATGCTGTAGAAAGCGGGGCGCATACTTTCCGGGAGGCGATCCGACAAATGAGCTCGAAGATCGGGAATCAATCCGTCGGTCTCACCATTCGGAATCACGTAGGCCACCAGGTTGGGTCCACCGGGTAAATCATCCCGGCGAATGACCACAGCTTGTTTGACTCGGGAAGAATCCACGAGGTGAGCTTCGATGTCGTCCAGTTCCATCCGGACCCCGCGAAGTTTGATCTGGAAGTCCGAACGGCCCAGGCACTCAAGCTTGCCGTCTTGAGTCCAGCGAGCGAGGTCACCGGTATTGTAAACCCGCTCCTTCTCCCCGTTGGGAAGCGTGATGGTTCCAAATCGGTCCATCGTCAGATCAGGCTTCTCGTGGTAGCCGCGGGCCAGTCCTGCTCCACCGATGTAGAGATTGCCCACAAATCCGGCGGGAACCGGCTTCTCGTTATCATCGAGAATGTAAATGGAGGTGTTCGCGATCGGGCGACCAACCGAGATGGTTTCATCGCCGGCTTCGACTTTTTCCACGGTTGACCACACGGTGGTCTCGGTTGGACCGTAAAGGTTCCAAACTTGACCCGCACGCTCCAACAGTTGGGTTGCCAGACCGCGTGAGAGTGGTTCGCCTCCGGAAAAGACTCGCAGGCTTTCCTTACCGTTCCAGCCACCTTCGATCAACATCTGCCAAGTCGCCGGAGTGGCCTGCATGACCGTGATATCGAACTCTTCCAGCATGTGACCAAGATGGCGCCCGTCTTTGACCTCATCCCGGCTTGCAATCACCACTTCACCACCTGAAAGCAGCGGAAGGTACAGTTCGAGCAAGGAGATATCGAAGCTCAGGGTCGTGACGGCCAAAAGGCGGTCATTTTCGTCCATGCCAGGAGTGATCTGCATCGACGTGAGGAAGTTCACGGCAGCACGGTGCGAAATCTCGACGCCTTTAGGCGTTCCTGTGGAGCCCGAAGTATAAATGATGTAGGCCAGAGATTCTGCTGAAAGCTGTGATATCGAGGGCGATTCATCGGTCGGAGTAACATCCTCCAAACAAATTACCATCCAATCGCCGTCCGGGAGTCCCTTCTGTAGCGAACGCTGGGTTACGATCACATCAGGCTTTGCATCCTGCAGCATCTGTTCGAGTCGATAGGCCGGAAACTCCGGATCCATCGGCACGTAGCAGGCACCTGACTTCAGGATTCCCAGCGTGCCGACGACCATGTCGCAGGAACGCTCCGTCAAAAGGGCAACCGGCTGATCGGGACCAACTCCAACATCCGCCAACTTTTGCGCAAGCCCGTCAGCTTTCCGGTCGAGTTGGTTGTAGGTCAACGTGTCGCCACCGCAGCGAATTGCGATTTTGTCAGGCGTTTGAGTCACGGCATCCGCCACCAATTCATGGAGCAGACTTTCCTCTGGATAGGGTGAGGAAGTATCGTTCCAATCATCGACGATCCGCTTCTCGTCTTCCTCGGACAGGAGGTTGATCTCAGAGATATGAAGATCCGGATTCGCGGTGATCTGACTAAGAACCTGGGCGTAGAGCTTGTTGAGATAAGCAATGGTGCTCTCATCAAAAAGATCGGAATTGTATTGCCAGCATCCGTAGAGAATTCCATCCGCTTCTTCGACCACGAGGGTGATCTCGAATTGGGCTTGGCGTAGAGTCAAATCGACAGTCTCAACGCTCATGTCCCCAACATGGATCTTGTGTCCTCCCTGGCCGATCATGAAGACTGCTGCGTCTCCACCATCCAGGCCCGGAATTTTCTCCATGCTGAACGAGACTTGGAAAATTGGCGAGCGACTTGGATCGCGCGGCACTTTCAGTTGGTCCACCAATTTGGCCAAGGGGTAGTGCTGGTTTTCCAGTGCACCGAGAACCGAGGCGCTGTTGCGAGAGACATACTCGCTGAACTTGGGATCATCCTCCACCTGGCTTCGCACGGCGACAGGATTGATGAAGTAGCCAATCATGTCGTGCAACTCCTGCTGATTTCTTCCGGCGAGAGGTACGCCAACAAGAAGATCTTCCTGGTTACAGTAGCGGTGAAGGAGAATCTCAAAGCCACTTAAAAGCGTCGTGAAAAGCGTCGCATTCTGCTGTTGGGAGAGCTCGATCACACGCTTGGTGAGACCTTCGTCGAGCTTGAATCCGTAGGCTGCGCCGTTGAACGTTTGCACAGGAGGACGCGGGCGGTCGGTTGGTAAATCGAGAATCAGTGGCGCATCTGCCAAATGATCTTTCCAGTATTCCAACATCCGATCACCGGTTTCACCCTCCAAGTGAGCTTGCTCCCACCGTACGAAATCGTGGTAGCGTGCCTCGATCTCCTCCCACTCCGGTTCCTTGCCGATCTTACGGGAGAAGTAACTCTCGATCAGATCGTTCATGAAGAGGGTGACCGACCATGCATCACTGACAATGTGGTGCATGCAGAGCAGGGTGATGTGCGCATTGTCGCCGGTTTTGAACAGTTCAAGACGAACGACCGGTCCTTTCTCGAGATTGAACGGCTTGTTGGCATGCTCGACCAACAACGACTTGATTTCGTCATCAGTCAGGCTCGTTACGTCGTGCTCGCGGAAATCAATGGTTCGCCCCTTATGGATCCGTTGGATTGGAGAGCCATTCACAGTGTGGAACGTGACATCCAGCATTGGGTGGCGAGAATAGAGGCCCATGAAGGCTTCTTTCATCACTTCGATATCAATGCCTGGAGAAATCTTGCCGCTGTAAACCAGGTTGTAGGCTGGGCTTTCCGGCGCCAATTGATGGAGGAACCAAAGAGCTTTTTGACCCTCTGTAAGCGGGAATTCGAGAACTTCTTCACCAGAAAGTTCAAGCGCAGGCAAGGAGCCTGATCCCGTGTTTCCACCACCTCCGGACTCGGAAAGCTCGTCTCCCGCACTCTCCAAAAGAGTCTCAAGAACCGGGATGGCCAATTCTTTGATGTTCGGTCCGTTCAGAACCGAGCCCATGGGAACACTGATGCCGAGTTGGGATTCAACCCGGTTCATCAATTCAATCGCCATCAGGGAGTCGAGTCCGATCTGATTGAGCGGAAGGTCCTTACTGATTTTGCTGACATCGGTTCCAAAAACTCCTGCCACTTGCTCAGACAGGAAATCGACCATCAGTCCATGACGTTTGTCTGGTGCTGCCTGGATGATTTGGCTCCGAATCGCGCCGCCTTCACCATCGCCGTCATCACCCACCAATGCTCCATAAACGGGAGAATTTGCAATGAGCGAGGAGAAACGCGCCAGTGAATTCCAGTCGATCCGGCTTGCGGCAAGGTTGGTTGCCTTCCGTGGAAGAAAGCGCCCGAACACACTCAGCGTTTCCGGCATATTGTAAGCCTTCATGCCAAGCATATCGAGATACTGCGCGGTCTTCTCATTTCGCTCCACGAAACCAGCTCCGGTCAACGCGCCCCAGTTGAAGGTCAGTCCGTCGCCAATTCCAATGGAGTTCCGATGTTGCGCGATCGCATCAAGGAACGAGTTGCCGGCGTTGTAATTCGATTGGCGAACCGCTCCAATTACGGTCGAAAACGAGGAAAAGGACGTAAAGAAGTCCAGCGCGATATCCTTGGTGAGGGTGTGGAGAATCCACGCTCCCAGCATTTTCGGGTGAACCACGCGGTCAAAGCCTTCCTCGTCCAACTCAACGATATCCAGGTCATTGATGACCATCGCACCATGGACGACGCCGCCCAACGGAGCTTTTGATCCCTGAATCTTGGCGACGATTTCCTTGAGTCGCGGTTGATCGGTCACGTCAGCGCGGAGGTCGAGGACGTTCACGCCCTTCTTCTCCAGCACGGCAATATCGGCTTGCGCCTCCTCTTTCGGGCCGCTTCTGGATACCAACGCCAAATTCTTGGCTCCGTTCTTCACCATCCATTTGGCGAGTTCGAAACCGAAACCACCGGCACCACCGGTGATCAGGTAGGTGCGATCCTCGCGGAAGAGATGACCTCCCTGGGTGCAGGGACCAACTTGAATGGAAGGCAGATCGAAGGAGAGAACGTTTTTCCCGATGTGCTTGCCTTGCGCCATGTAACGAAAGGCGTCGACAACCTCGGTAATCGGGAAGGTCTTATGAGGCAACGCTTCGTAGGTTTGCGCGTAAAACTCGTCTTCCAATTCCTTGAGCATCGCAGCGACATAGGATGGCTTGGATTCCAAATGCTGGGCAAGATCAACCACATGATAGCTGATGTTGTTCTTCAGCATCTCCATGCCAAATTTCGAGTTGCCGTAGACGTCGATCTTCCCGATCTCGACGAAACGGCCGAAACGCCGCAGGCACTGGAAGGATTTGGGAATGAAATCGCCAGCCAATGAGTTGAGGACACAATCGATCCCCTCACCGTTGGTGATTTCCATGATCTCGTCCGCGAAATCCAGGGTTCTGGAATTCATGACGTGATGCACACCCCAGTCGCGGAGAAGTTGACGTTTTTCGTCAGTCCCGGCTGTCGCGAAAATTTCGAGACCAAGGTTCTTCGCAATTTGGATCGCGGCAGATCCAACGCCGCCAGTTCCGGCATGAATCAAGACGCGTTCACCTTTCTGCATGTGTGCGAGATGAACCAAGGCGTAATGGCTGGTCAGGAAAACCGTAGGCAGGGTCGCCGCCCCTTCGAACTCGAGATGATCCGGCTTCTTGAAGACCAGGTTCCGATTCACGGTGACGTAACTCCGGAACGCATAGGGAGCCATTCCGACGACGTTGTCGCCAGGGCGAAGATCTTTGACACCTTTTCCAACTTTGACCACCGTTCCTGCGATATCATCGCCGAACCACTTGATGTCGATCGGGTTGCCGGGATACATCCCCAAAGCTTTCATGACGTCGCGGAAGTTGATTCCGCCCGCCTTGACTTGAATTTCAATTTCGCCTTCGCCGGGCTCTCGACGCGGCGTCTCATTGAGGCTCAAGTTCTGAAGAACTCCGGGCTTATCGATTTCAAGGCGATAGCTCAGGACGGATCCATCAGGCTGAACCGCCTCCCGGGTTTTCATCGGGATTTCGTCGTTCTTGACCCGGGTCAAACGGTTTACGTGGCGAATATCACCGCGATAGGCGATTTCCAGCTCACGACCAGGTTTGGTCAATTCCCAGAAAACATCTTCAACTTCAAACGCGGACGCGTTCGCATCCAAATCGACCATTGTGATCGGCCATTCAGGATGCTCATTGTTCGCTACCCGGACAAATCCGGTGAGAGGTGCGGCGGAAATGTCGCCCAGTTTTTCACCCTGAATTGAGGTGCGGCCCCGGGTCAAAACCAGCATTCGAGGCGCCGGCTCCGGTTTGATCCGGTTCAGCGCATGAATCATGGTCCGGAGGCTGTGGGTGCCGAGCTTTTGCGAGGCTGCGAGATCTTCCAGCGAGACGTCGTCGACGGAAGGCGCATCGAGTGTCCATGCGTGAAGGAATGCCGTGGCACGGTGACCAGCTTCACTCAGTTTGGCGAACAGTTGTTCCCAGTCTGAGGTAAGGTCGGGCGCAATCTCAAAGGAGCTGTCGCTGGTTTCCGCAAATTCTGGACCGGCGGAGACCGTCACGACACGGATCCCTGAATTGGTCAGCGAATCCGTCAGTTTGGCCGCAAAGCCAGCTTTGTCTTCCAGCAGAACATAGGTTTCCTGGGCTGGAAGGTCTTCCTCGACTTCGGAATCTTGATCCAAAGCCACAGGTTTTGGAGCTCTCGCCAAAAAGACGGCTTGTTGACATTCCTCGGGCTTCTCCGAACTCACAAAGGAGTCCACATCCTGATAGCCCAATTCGCTCAGGAGAGAAATCCACTTCTCCCGAGGCATGAGGGCCGAATCGGGCCGGAGATCGGTGTCTTCGTAATACCACCACCCCTGAAGCAGGCCGAACAGGTTGTTCAAAGCCGTCCTTGGTTTGGTGACTTCCAGGAACATCAGGACGCCGTCTTCGGAGAGGCAGCGGGTGATGTTCCCCAGAGTATTTTTCAGGTCGCCGGTCGCGTGAACGACGTTGGTTCCCAAAATCAGGTCATAGCCTTCTACGTCGAGACCCTGGCCTTCAGGATCCTTCTCGATATCAAAGGTCGTGTATTCGACAAAGTTGTAGTCGCCAAACTGCTTCTTGGCATCCCCCAGAAACGCAGGACTGGTATCCGTGAAGGTGTATTCGCTTCGGTGAGGAGGCAGAACCGGCAAAACCGCGCGGGTCAAAGAACCTGTGCCGGCTCCGACTTCGAGCACCCGAATGGCACGGCGCTCGGGCATGGAGGCAATCAGTTCCGCGACGGCCTTCCCGACCATGTCGTTATTCGCGGGGAAGTCAGCGCCTTCCCGATAAAACCGGGTCAGCGAATCAATCGCCTGGCCGGACGGGAACAGCATTTCCACAGGGTCCACTTCTCCGGACAACACGCCGGCGAGATTGGGGCCCGTGAGTTGCTGCAATTCGGATTCCGAGGCGAATTGCTCAAACTCAGCATTCAGCGGAGCAAGATCCACCGGGAGAGCTTTGGGCTTCTCGATGACCTCCCACTGGTCCGCGCTGACCGACTTGAGCCAACCAGAACTGGTGAGCGTGTCGAGATGGGCCCGGAAAAGTCGTGCATGGGTGTCGAGAACGCCAAGCTTCTCCTTCAACTCTTCAAACTCGAACTGGGCGCCAACCTTTGGTTTCCAGCCCAATTCAATGAAGGCGTTGATGACATACTGCTCCGCGGCAGCTTCCAACTGTTTGGCGAAGGAACTGTAATAGGCGGAGAGACCGTATTCCTCGTAAACCTGAGGAACGATCTTGTGAATTCCATCGAGAACCTTGGAGATGGAAATATAGCCGGGAGTTCCTTCGGCATGACTTCCCTTGAGGCGTCTGGGCTCCCACTTGAACTGGTAGAAAGAGTTATCGACCTCTTCCTCAGCTTCATCCTTTTGAGCTGCCCGATCGACTCGGAAACCATTGATTTCGGCAACCGGTTCGCCGCTTTCGTCATAGACGTAAATATTGGAAATCAGGGTCTCGCGATCATCAAAGAAGATCTTGGAGTGAATCCACAGCTTACTTTCGGGAATTGGCTCACGGAGAATGCGGACGCGATTAATCGCAGCCGGCAGGTAGAAGTAATCAGAGCCCTTCGCTCCATCCGGAATGACTTGAGCCCCTTTCACGCCATGGAAGCAAGCATCAAGCACGGCTGGATGAATGCGGTAGCCTTCCATGGACTTCAGAACGCCTTCGGGAACCTCAATTTCGGCAACCGACTCGTGCGGCTTGCGCCAGACATTCTGCAAATGGCGAAAGTTGGGGCCGAACTGGTAACCGGCGTCGAGATAGTCCTGATAGTACTCCTCGTGATCATAATGCCGTTCCATTCGATCGCGAAGCGCCTTCAAATCCGCTTTCCCGATGTTTGGAACACCGAGCTTGCGAAGTTTTCCAACGGCATTGAGATCCCATTCTTTGAGGGCATTTCCTCCAGCATTGGAATAGACTTGGAAGGAGCGGTCAGATTCGTCAAAGACCACGCGAATCGTGGGGACTTTGGACTCGCTAACGAAAAGCGCCTTCTTGGCCTCCAGTTCCTCGACACAATAGTCTTCTCCGGGGAACAGCTCCTCACAGAGGGCCAGGCCGATCTCCGCGTAACCCGCTGCCGGGAAAATGATCGAATCCCAGAAACGGTGATCCTCAAGGTAAGGGAAAAGCCGGGGATCGAGATAAAACTCGTAGGTGGGCTTGACTCCATTTGTCCGAATACCCAGCAAAGGGTGAACGGTTGGAGAACAGCGAAGATGAGTTCCTTCTTCACTCTCGAGCCAGAACTTCTCCCGATTCCAAGGGTAGCTTGGCTGCGGAATAAAGCGGCCCGCCGCCTGACACACGGATTTCCAATCAACCTTGGTTCCGTAATTGTGCAGACCGGCCAGATTCGTCAGCATTTCCTGATTCTCCCTAGTCTTCCGTTTCAGGGAGTAGAAAACCGCGCCTTTGCGCTTCTGTTCCGCCAGACAGTCTCCGATCGGACCTTGAAGGGCAGGGTGTGGTCCCAGTTCAACAAACAATCTCTCGCCTCCGCGAATCAGATTGGTCATCGCCGGGGCGAAAAGCACGCTTTCGCGGACATTGCGCCACCAATACATTCCATCCAACTCTTCGCCCCGGAGCATTCCCCCCGTAACGGTCGAGATATAGGGAATCTTGGTGTCGCGTGGCTTGATGCCCTTCAGCGCCTCAAGGAGTTCGTCCTTGATCGGCTCCATCTGGTGCGTGTGGAACGCGTAATTGATTCTGAGTAGGCGGACGAACTTTCCTTCGGATTCGAGCTTTGCAGCAAGCTCCTCAAGGGGAAGCTTGTCTCCAGCCAAGGTGATCATCGTCGGGCTGTTCACCACCGCGACCTGGATCTTGTCTTCCAAACCCTTGATGGCGGCTTTCCCTTCAGCCTCGCTCAGGCCGACGGCATACATTCTTCCCTTGTTGCCGTCACCACCGGTGTTCTCCTGCAGACGAGAGCGATGAAAGATGACTTTGACCGCGTCCTCGAGGGTGTAAGCACCGGCAACGTAAGCGGCGGCAACCTCTCCAACGGAGTGACCAACCACTTTTGCGGGTTCAACGCCCCAGCTCTTCCAGAGCTCGGCGAGAGCAACCTGGAGGGCAAAAATCGCCGGTTGAGCAATGTAGGTTCGATTGATGTTCGAATCCTCTTCACTCCGGGTCATCTCTTCCAACAAAGACCAATCTCCAAGCTTCCGAATCTGCTTGTCGATCTTTTCAATGGTCTTCCGGAAAACGGGCTCGGTTTCGAGCAATTCCTGGCCCATGGCCCACCACTGGGCTCCTTGTCCGGTGAAAACAAAGACAACTGGGGCTGGTTCATCGGCAGTTGTCCCGTGAACGACACCTTCGATGTCGGCGCCGGAAGTGTTTTTGGCGAAGGCACGAAGGCGGTCCCGAAGTTCTTTTGCGCTGTTTCCGAAAACGACAGCTCGTTGATCGTGCTGTTCCTTGCGAGCTCCGGCGGAATAAGTGACCTCTGCAAGGTCAAGCGATTCGTCCTCGAGCCAGGCGCGATACCGATTTGCATAAGCCTTGATCGTCGTTTCGTCCTTGCCGGAAATCGGCAGGGCGTACGGGCGATCGGCCTTTTCCCGAGGCTTCTTGGGAAGCTTTTGTTCCGGCGCGCCCTCCAAGACGATGTGGGCGTTGGTTCCACCAAATCCGAAGGAGTTGACGGAGGCAACCGGGAGGTCTCCAGGTGCCGGCTCCAGCGGAGTCAGTTCGGTGACGACCTGAAGTTTAAGCCCTTCGAAGTCGATGTTCGGATTGGGATTCTTAAAATTGAGGTTGGGAGGAACCTTTCCTTTGTTGAGGACCAGCGCCGCTTTCACCATACCGGCGGCACCCGATCCGGATTCCAGGTGTCCCACGTTGGTCTTCACGGAACCGATCAGGCACTTGTTGTCATCGGAGCGGCCTTGGGAAAGGACGTTACCGAGGGCATTGGTCTCGATCGGGTCACCGACAGGTGTTCCCGTTCCGTGAGCTTCCATGTAGGTTACCCGTGAAGGAGACATGTTCGCCTCCTCGTAGGCTTGGACCAACATGACTTCTTGAGTTTCCTGGCCAGGAACGGTCATTGAAGACGTATTTCCGTCCTGATTGATGACGGCGGAACGCACCGTGGCGTAAATCCGGTCGTTGTTTTCGAGTGCCTTGGACAGCGGCAGAATCATCATCATCCCCGCGCCTTCGCCACGGACATAACCGTTCGCGCGATCGTCAAAGGCGAAGCATTGCCCGCTTGGAGACAGCATCGTGGCTTTGGAGAAGCCAATCGAGGTGTCTGGAGTGAGCAACGCATTTACGCCGCCAACCAATGCGTGATCAATTGTGCCGGCCCACATGTCGCGGCAGCCAATGTTGATGGCAACAAGAGCGGAAGAGCAGGCGGTGTCCACCGAGATGGCAGGCCCTTTCAAATCCATCAGGTAGGCAATGCGATTGGAGGCAATCGAAAGCGTCGAACCCGAGTTGGTATGAACGTCCACATCGTCAGGGCTTGTCATCTGCACCTGAGCGTAATCATTCGAAGCAATGCCAACGTAGACCCCGGTTCGGGTATTCTTCAGGGCACTAGGTTGATATCCTGCATCCTCAATCGACTCCCAGGCACATTCGAGCAGCCACCGCTGTTGAGGATCCATTCGGAGAGCTTCACGAGGGGAAATTCCCCAGAACTGGGCGTCGAAATGGTCCAGGTTGGAGACAAAGCCACCCCATTTGGTGTGCATCTTTCTCGGAATCGAGGTGTCTGGATGATAGAATCGCTCTCGATTCCAGCGATTTTCCGGCACTTCGATGATTCCAGAACGGCCTTCGGCCAGCATGTTCCAAAATGACTCCGTGTCTTCTACTCCACCAGGGAAGCGGCACCCAATGCCAACAATAGCAAGAGGTTCCCGGTTGGTTGGCCCAGTCGGTTGTTTATCCATGCGCGAGGCTGTTTAGTTCTTCAGTTGGTTCTGAAAGGATCAGAGTTCCTTACGGTTGAATTTATTGCGAGTGTGTGTGGCGGTGAGATGCGGACCCTAATTTGAAGCGAATCCTGGGCAAATTTCAACGGATTGCTGTGATTTCATGGTAAGAAAGACTAACTCTACGGGAGAAACTGTAATTTTTAGAATGGCTAGTCTTCGCATCTGGAGCAGAATTGGGCTGGATTATGGCTGGCATTTGGTCCGCGTCAAGCGCCCCTGATCGATAGAATTTTATGCGATGATGACTGGAGTTGAGTCGATTGTGGTTCGCAAAGTCGCCTAACCTTCCCGAAATGCTGTCGGATGTTGGGGAAGGAAACGCTGCGAAAGCGGGAATCAGCTCCCTACGTCGGGATAACTGCCCAGAATCTTCACGAAATTGCAATGTCCACGGAGTTCATCCAGGGCTGTTTGCAGCTGGTCGTCAGTGCAGTGTGCTGCAACATCAACGTAGAAGAAATACTCCCACTTGGACTGGCGGTTGGGGCGACTCTCAATCTTTGAAAGATTGATGTGAAAGTGGTTAAACGGCTTCAAAGCCGAGAACAACGAGCCGGGTTGGTCGCGAACGCTGAACATGATCGAGGTGCGATCTGAGCCCGTCGGAGGACAGGTGCGATGGCCAATTACGAGGAACCTTGTGGCATTATTCGCGTTATCTTGGATACTTTGCTCCAAAAGCTCCAAGCCGTGAAGTTCCGCCAGCAGGGCGCCTCCCAGTGCTCCTGATTCGGGATCGTTTTTCGCCAACTCGGCAGCTTTTGCGGTTGAGGACACTTCGATCGTTTCGCCATTAAAAAAGCTTTCCGCCAGCCATCGACGGCATTGCCCAAAAACCTGCGGATGGGAATAAAGCTTGGTGATCTTTTCTTTCGGAACTTTGGACAGCAAGTTGTTCTCGATGGGAAGGAGAATTTGCGCACAGATCTGAAGCGGAGAGGTCGCGAACAAGTCGAGGGTGTGATTGACGGCGCCCTCGGTCGAATTCTCAATGGGAACGACGCCATAGCCGGCTTTCTTGCGTTCAACCTGGTCAAAGACGTCCGCAAGGCTGCTCTGGGGAAGGTATTCGACGCTATTTCCAAATTTGCTGATCGCGGCCTGATGGGTCCACGTGCCTTCAGGACCAAGAAAGGCGATTTTCAAATCCTCTTCCAAAGCCAGCGCCGCTGACATGATTTCCCGGTAAATGGCTCGAATTGAACGCTCGCTCAGGCGGCCTTCGCTCTTGGCGACGAGGGCTTTGAGGAGTTTCTCTTCTCTCTCGGGCGCATAAATTTCCAAGCCCCCCCGCTTTTTGATTTCCCCGACTTCATGCACGAGATCAGCTCTCTCGTTCAGCAAGGCGAGAAGTTGGGAGTCGATCTTGTCGATCTGAATTCGGATTTTACCCAGTGGGTCGGCCATGTGGTTATTCGGATACCTCCGTTGGTTGAGTTGGTTGGACTTCGGCAAGTTCCAGCTGTTGTTCTTGCTGGTCGCTTTTGCTTCCGTCTTCGTTTTCGGCTCCCGGAAGCTTTACTGATCGCAATTCGGCTGCATTTGGGAGGTCGTCCACCGTTTTGATGCCGAAATGCTCCATAAAAAGCTCGGTGGTCCCATACAGGAGCGGCCGGCCGGGCAAATCGGCTTTTCCGACAATCGTGATCAAGCCGCGATCGATAATCTTATTCATTACGCCATCGACACTCACCCCGCGAACCGCCTCGATGTCGGATTTGGTGATGGGCTGCCGATAGGCAATGATGGCGAGTGTTTCGAGAGCTGGCGGGCTGAGTTTGGCGGGTTTGTGGCCGGGAAAAAGCTCGCGAATCCAGTCTGCGAATTCCGGTTGTGAAGCCATTCTCCAACCACAAGGGCCTTCCACGATCCGAAACGCCCGCCCCGTCTGCTCGTATTCCAGGTTGAGAGTGCTGATCGCCGTTTCTACGTCTTTTGGTTTTGCCACGAAACCGACAGATGAGCTGCTGCCGTTTTCTGGCGGATCAGAATCCGGCGCGTCTTCATCTTCGAGCTTTCGCTGAATGCACTGGGCCAATTCTTTGGCAGAAATGGGTTCAGGGCAGGCAAAAAGCAGCGCTTCGATGATGGTTTTCAGCTCCATTCGTCGGAAGTTCAGCTTCAAAACGCTAAATTCCAGAGCAAATATCCCGAATCGCGGTTGCGAGTCCCTGGATCTGTTCCGTTGCATGCGCTGAACTCAGGGAGATACGGAGCCGCTCGGTCCCGCGTGGCACGGTAGGGAAACGGATTGCAGGAACCAAAAAACCACGCTCCTTCAATCGATTGCTGGCCGATAGTGCTGCGTCGGAGTCGCCCAGAATGTGTGGTCGAACCGCGCTTTGCGAAGCGGGAGTATCCGGAAGCAATTGGTTGAGAGCTTCAATGTTGTTCTGGAGAGCCTCCCTTCTTCGATCCCCTTCATCGCTCCGGATGAGCCGAATTGATTGAGTCGCGGCGCCGGCAACGGCGGGTGGCGGCGCTGTTGAGTAGATGAAGCTGCGAGCTCGGTTGATGAGCAAATCAACCCAGTCTTCTTTCGCGGCGATGTATCCTCCGGCTACGCCAATCGCTTTACTGAGAGTTCCCATGGCAAAATCCACGGATTCATTGACGCCGAGGTGATCCGCCAAACCGCGTCCTTCAGGGCCGATCACGCCAACCGCATGGGCTTCATCCAGGAGGAGGAGTGCGCCAAATTGTTGCTTGAGTTGGGCAATTTGAACAAGCGGTGCAAAATCGCCATCCATGCTGAAAACAGACTCGGTCGCAATGAGGATCCGACTTTGCGGCGAGGCTTTGCCCCGGGCCCAGGTGAGGTGTTTTTCGAGCCGATTCAGGTCGTTGTGGGGAAAAACCCGAATCGTCGCACCGCTGAGTCTGGCTCCATCGATCAAACACGCGTGGCAAAGCTTGTCGAGAATGACGAAGTCGTCCTTTCCCAGAATGGAAGTGAGTGTGCCGACCGCAGCCGCGTATCCGGACGAAAAGGCCAACGCGCGTTCCGTTCGCTTGAAGTCCGCCAGTTCCAGCTCGAGCCCTTCATGGGCGGGATTGGTGCCCGAGATCAATCGGGAAGCACCAGCGCCAACCCCATGGAGGTCGATCGCGGAATGAAATGCCTGTTTGAGCTCTTCGGATTGCGCCAGTCCGAGGTAATCATTCGAGGCAAATTGAACGTAGGTTTGCCCCGCGAGTTGGAGTTCGGCGCCGTTGTTGGTAACGGTTCGAGTTTGCCGAAACAGCTTTTCGGCTCTGATGGAATCCAACTCGTCGGCGGGCTCGCGCATCAAATTTCCTCAACATCCAATGCCCAATGGAGGAGAGCTCGAGAGTCCTCCCAAATATCGGGGACCTGACTTCCCAGGACCACGCAAATGACTCGTTGGATTCCCTTTTGTCCGACTGAGACGAGGCATCTGCCTGCTGGAACGGTGTAGCCGGTTTTCATTCCCTGGCAGTAGGGCGTCATTCTCAAAACCTTGTTCGTATTGTAAATGACCTTTTGTCGGCCGTCTGGAAATGAAAAGACAATTTCCCGCGTCCCGGAAAACCGCCGGATCGTCGAGTTATTGTAAGCGTGAGTCGCCAGAGTTGCGATATCGTGAGCCGTCGAATATTGCCCAGCGGCGGTCAGACCGTGGGGATTCACGAAGCGCGAGTTGTTCATGCCGAGTTGCCGGGCCTTGGCGTTCATCTGCTGAACAAAGGCGGCTTCGCTGCCCGATTCATTTCGCGCGAGGCATTTCGCGATATCATTGCTACTGCGCACGATCATCGCTTCAAGCAAGTCCCGCTTCCGGTAGCGTTCGCCCGCGCTAATGCCCATTTTGGTGGGTTCCACGTAGGTATCGCTTGCTGATACCGTCACCGTTCGCTCCAGATTTCCTCCCTCCAGCAGCACCAATGCCGTCAATAACTTCTGGGTGCTGGCCACCGCTCTGCGCTGGTTTCCATTCTTCTCCAAAAGGATTTCGCCCGTTCGGGGATTGATGACGACATAGGCCTCGGCGTGGACGGAAGGCGGCGCGGTTTTGACAAGAGTCTGTTCAGGTTCCGGGGGTGCCGGAGCGGCTGGAGTTACCTTGAAAGTCTGACCGTCTCCCGGAGATGAGGTCTCGCAGCTGAGGAGAGGCAGAAAAAGGACGCAGAGGGTGAGTGGAAAAACAGGCTTCATGGAGTCTTTGAGACTTCGTCAGGGCCATCCTTCGGCTTATTTGGCTTAGGATTCAACCTTTCCTCGATACGAACGCTCGGTTCTTCTCCGTAATCGATTGCCGCGTAGTAATGTCTGCGGGCCAACTCGATTAAAGGTGGTGAGCGATCGAGGTACATCACTGCCAGGTTGTAGTGAGCGCTTCCGTAAGTCGGATCCAGAAGCAACGCGCGCTGCAATTCGGTCTCCGCGCCAAGAATCCAGCCCAGGTCACGAATCGTCACTCCAAGCAGGTTGTGAATTCTTGGGTCGCCGGGTTCTTCGTGCAATGCCCGGGAAAGGGCCGATACGGCGAGGTGGGTCTGGCCCTTTTTGCGATAAATCAGGCCCAAGGTCATCCAGTTTTGAGCAATCGCGGGATTAATCTGGGTCGCCTTCGTCAGAAGCTTCTCCGCTTCGGCCACATTTCCGAGCCGGTATTCAACCGTGCCCAGATTGCTGAGCGCGAGAGCATTGTCCGGAGCCAATTTCAGCATGTCGGTGTAGGCTTTCTTGGCTGTTGGCCAGTCCAGGTCAGCTGAAGCAAGTGCTCCGGCTTTCGCGAGCTCTTCCGTGCCCTTGGGAAGTTTCCCCGATTCTTTCGGATTCAACCCGACCTGGAGGCCGGTCGGGTTCGTCGTAGGCTTTGCCAAAATCTCCTCCTCACCGGTTCTGGTTTCGGTGGCAGCCTCTTGAGCGTGAGAGACTTCGTTCAAGAGGAGGGTGAGGAGTAGGGCAGGGAGAAAACGGTGGAGAGAAAACATAGCTAACAAAAGACCTTGGCTAAATATTCTGATTTTGAGTTGCAATAGTTAGGATATTTCATAGTGTTCGCAGGAACACTCCTTCTTCATTATGCTCACAGACCGCCAGCAACAACTCTTGGATTTCTTGCATCAGTACTATCTTGAGACTGGCATAATGCCTTCGACGCGGGAAATTCAAAACCATTTTGGTTTCTCTAGTCAAACTGCGGCGGTGAGCCATTTAAAGGCGCTTGAAAAAAAGGGTGTCATTCAAAGGCTTCCCGGAAAAGCCAGAGCAGTTATTTTCTCTGATCAGTTTGCTCCTGCGGCCAAAGAGTCGAACTCGATCGAGATCCCGTTGTATGGCCACATTGCAGCAGGAATGGCAGAAGAAGCATCGCAGGAGCCGGATGAGACGATTTCCGTGGACCCAACCTCCATGGGATTGTCTCGCAATGCAAAAGTCTTTGCCTTGAAGGTTCGGGGAGACTCGATGATCGATGCACACATCACCGAAGGCGATCTCGTGATTCTCGAACACAAGGAACCTCGTAATCGCGATGTTGTGGCGGCTCTGATTGATGGAGAAACCACTCTGAAACGCTTTATCGTGGAAGGAAGTCGGCCGTTCCTGAGAGCCGAGAATGAAATGTTTCCGGATCTCATTCCCGCTCAAGAGTTGATCATTCAAGGAGTGATGGTTGGACTCATGAGGACTGGTGGTTGGAATTGAGGCAGGTGTCAGGTTCCAAGGGCGTTGGAAACTGATGTTAGAAGCGCAAGCTGCTCTTGGGTTTTAGGACCGGCTTCGCGTAATGCTTGAGATGCGGCCCTTTTGCCGTTGGGCAATGTTTTTTTAGAGCTTTGTGAGGATACGCATTGCTGCCCCGAGCCATCATTCTCAGTCGACAAAATCACTCGCAGCGCGTCTCGGCCTCGGTTTCAAACGCTCCCCGGCAACGGTTGGGCCCTGCTAGGATGCTGTTCCGCTGTCTTCCTCGTGGAGGTATTCCTTCGGTTTGTAGAATCGAAGCACGGGCAGGTAGGCAAACGCTGTTACCAACATGAAGATGGCAAAAAACCAGAAGTATGGCGCTCCTTCCAGCAGTGTGAGTCCACCCACGAATGGGCTCCTGCTCACGGTTGGTGTTGGCTCATCACTTTTTGTGTCGACTGAATTGGCGAGTCCAAGTTCTTGTTTGCGCCGGTCAATCCAGGAAACGTCGGGACGGAACGCGGATTCGATTCCTCCCAGCCAGCCGCCCTCCTTGGGCGGATCGGGAATGCTGATCTCGAGCCGGATGCCCTGATCCCACTCGGTCTTGTGCTTTTTGTCGGGACCGGAAGAGGTCACCCGGCTTTGAGCGCGGGTCACCATCGCGTAGAGCAAGGGTTCGCCCCAGGGGTCCTTCAATCCTTCCAGCAACGCCTGTCCTTGTTCCGGCGAAAGGCTTAGCCAATCATTGTTCGGGATCTCGGCTTCGAGGCGTGCGGCTGCTTCATCGAGGACTTCGCGGCTCGCAAATTGGATGTCCTGACGAACGGCTGCTTCGTAGATGGCCGTGAGGTCGTCTTCGGTTCCTTTTTCCTTGTCGAGGCCGTCCAAAACGATCGTGACCGGTTCCGTTTTCGTGAAATTGTCCGGGTCCGCCTCAAATCGGGTGTCAGCGACTTTGATTGGATTGGGCACCTGGATCAGGTGATTGACCGCCTCGGTAATAAAGTTCCCCAGCGAAACGGAAAGAAAGAAGATCCCCATGATGAACGATTTCATCGCTCTTGGAGCCTGGGTGTAGCTGAATTCCAGCGCGACGATCGAGACCATTACTTCTCCCGCAGTCAGGAGAACAAAGGCGAGTAGCTGCCAGCCGACAGATGGTCTGGCCCCCGCATCAACCGCTTCTTGAACCAGTGCGATAACGACAAAGGACAGCGCAGTGATAAAGAGGCCGATCGCGATTTTGCGAAGTGGCGTCAGGGGGAAATAGTTGTCGATCCACGGGTAAAGTACAAAGGTGAAAAGTGGGATAAACGTCAGGACCAGGATCGGGTTGATGGCTTGAACCTGGGAGGGTAACCATTTGATTCCGAATTGGAGATTCAAATCCTGTGCTTGCAGGACCCAGGAGGAGCTGTGCTGATCAAACAGCATCCAGAACATCGTTACAAAGAGGTAGATCACCACCAACTTGCCGATCGCAGCTTTTCCTTCCGGTCCCCAGATTTCGCGCAGCGCGTCCATCCCCCGGGGAGGAATGTGGATGAACTTCCAGCGCCCGATCCAGAAGACGAGTGTCGCCAATGCCATCAAGATGCCAGGAACTCCAAAGGCCCAATGCGGTCCGTGCCACTTCAGGAGCCACGGCGTCAACATGGAAGAAAGGAAGGCGCCAAAATTGATCGACCAATAGAAGTAATTGAATACCTTGGTCAGAAGATGGCTGTTCGATTGGCCGAATTGATCACCGACATGGGCGGAGACGCAGGGTTTGATGCCACCTGCGCCAACCGTGATCAGCCACAAACCCGTCATCAAGAGCAGCTCGACTTCCCCAAATTGCCCCATCATGGCCAATGCTAGGTGCCCGAGACAGTAGACGATCGAGAGCCAGATGATGGTGTAGTACTTGCCAAGCAGCACATCTGCCAAAAGCGCACCCAAAATTGGCGTCAAATAGACCAGGCCGGCAAAGTGATGGAACTTGGCGTTGGCCTCCGGTCCCGTCATCGGTTCTCCCGGGCGGTCACCCATCAAATGCAGGTAGCCGACCATGAAAACAACGAGGATATTCCGCATCCCGTAGTAACTGAAGCGCTCGGCGGCTTCGTTCCCGACGATGTAGGGGATGCCGGGTGGCATCGTTGTGCGGGGTTCGGGAGCGGTACGGTAAGTCGCCATGGGAGGATGTTGTTAGCGTTTTCGAGCGGGAAGGGCAAGTGCTGGATGGCTTGCAAATTGGTTCGGGCTCGCTCAGATTCCGCCGATGGCTTTTTCCGCGACCAGAGTTCTCTTCGTTTTTGTCGGCCTGTTTGGTTTCGTGGCGGCGTTTTCGGCGGTGGACAGCCTTCGGCGTGAGACTTTGGAGGTGGTTTCGGAGCCGACATCGCTCGGTGATGAGCATTTTTTCCCCAATGAATCGGATTTCGCGCTTTGGGATCCTGTTTTGACTCTGAATGCAAAGCCACTTTACCGGGCGAACAGCGGGCTTCCGGAGAAACGTGATTGGCTCATGGTTCCCGATCAATTCGACGATTCGGGCGAGTGGTTGCTCTATCTTGAAACGCTTCCGCGGGGGAGTTCGCGCGAATTGGATCCGGAGTTGCGCTATTTGAAGGTTGGGAAAGATCAATACCTTCGGCTAACGAAAAAAGCTCCCCCAGAGGCCTGAGATTTGCGCTTGAACCGATGAATTTCCCGGTCAAGGCTTCGCTTCCGCGTCCCAACCACGTCGCGGCCTTTCCTTATGAGCATCCAACGCGCTCTCATCTCCGTATCTGACAAGACCGGCCTCGATTCACTGGCGCAAGCGCTCCATGAACAGGATGTTGAAATCTTGTCGACCGGAGGGACCGCCAAATTCATTCGCGATCTGGACATTCCCGTTACGGATGTCTCGGATTACACAGGGTTTCCCGAACTTTTTGAAGGGCGCGTCAAAACGCTCCATCCCAAGGTTCATGGCGGTTTGCTTTACCTGAGAAACTCCGAGTTGCATCAGGAGCAGGCGAAAGAGAACGACATTCAGCCGATCGACCTAGTCGTGGTCAATCTGTATCCGTTCGAGGAAACGATCTCCAAACCAGATATCGAGCTGAAAGACGCGATCGAGCAGATCGATATCGGGGGACCTTCCATGTTACGATCGGCGGCGAAGAATTATCAGGCTGTCACGGTGGTTTGCGAACCGGTCGACTACGACCGGGTTGTTGGCGAAATGTTGGCGAACGAGGGCAAAACGACCCTCAAAACGCGGGAGTATCTTGCGGTGAAAGTGTTCCAGAAGACGGCGGGCTACGATGACGCCATCGCGCGATACCTGAACAAAAATCAAGAAACCCGAAGTTCCTTCAGCGTAAGTCTGCCGTTGGAACAAAAGCTTCGTTATGGTGATAATCCGCACCAGGAAGCGTGGCTCTACGGCCATTTTGGCAATTATTTTGAGCAGTTTCATGGAAAAGGGCTGAGCTACACCAACATTCTCGACATCGCGTCCGCAGCGGAGCTGATTTGCGAATTCCGGCGCCCGACGGTCGCGATTCTGAAGCATACCAATCCTTGTGGTGTTGGCGCTGATGCTGAGGACCTTCGAGCAGCCTGGGAAAAAGCCTATGAGACCGACCGGCAGGCGCCGTTTGGCGGCGTGATCATCTGCAATCGTCCGATGCCCGCGAGCTTGGCCCGAGTCATCAGCGAGATTTTCACGGATGTCATCATCGCACCTGAATTCGAAATCGAAGCGAGAGCGATCCTTCAGAAGAAGAAGAATCTGCGGCTGATTCGGATGGCTGACGGCGTGAAGGACGTATTTTCTGAGCCCATCATCCGCTCGACAGTTGGTGGATTAATGGTCGTTGACAGTGATCCGGTTGCTTTGGGAACCGAGGACATGGAGGAGAACGTCGTGACCGAGCGGCCTCCCACAAGCGAGGAGATTGAGGCGATGCGTTTTACGTGGCGAGTCGTCAAGCATGTGAAGTCGAACGCGATCGTTTTCGGAACCAGTGACCGGACGCTTGGGATTGGTGCGGGACAGATGTCCCGGGTGGATTCCGTTCGGATTGCGATTTGGAAGGCTCGCGAGGCGGGGTTGGATTTGGAAGGAAGCGTTGTCGCCAGTGATGCAATGTTCCCGTTTGCCGATGGCCTGATTTCAGCGGCGGAAGCCGGAGCGACTGCGGCGATTCAGCCGGGAGGTTCGGTCCGCGACGAGGAAGTGATCAAGGCCGCGAACGAACGCGACATGGCGATGGTCTTCAGCCGTCATCGTCACTTCCTTCATTGATCCTGAGAGGTTCGGTTTGCCATCCGTTCCAAGGATCGGACCGCGCAAAGTTCATCGAAGTTAGACAAGGTTTCGTCTGGCCGACGATTTACCTCTGAACACGAGCGAAGTCGTCGCTCGCATCTCTAACTCTAAGACACATATCGATGAAAGTTTGTAAGACCCGCTCAACGGCGCTGCTCGGTGCAATCACCCTGTTCGCTTCCTCCGCCCTTGGGTTTTCTCAGGAAGCTAAAGAAGAAGTTCTGGATTCCATCCGCTATTTCGAGCGCCCCGATGGCCATTCCGAACTTCAAACCGCGATTGTGAGTTTCCAACATCCCGAAGGTGCGGTTGTCGATCTGGTTGGTGCCGTCCATATTGGAGATGAATCCTATTTTCGGCAGATCAACCAGTTGCTCTCGACCTACGATGTTGTGCTCTATGAGTTGGTTGGTGGCCCCATGGAAGATCGTGGGAAGGCTCAGCGCGATGAACTTGGCCTAACCCATCTTATGCAGCGGGTAACGCAAAATATATTGGGTCTGAAATACCAATTGGAAGGAATTGATTACAGCCAGCCGAACTTTGTTCATGCGGATGCGACTTGGGATCAATGGGATTCGCTGATGAAGTCTCGAGATCAGAATATGGCGACTCTCTTTCGCCGTGCGATGGAGTTGGAGGGCGATCCTGCGATGAAGGAGAAAGTAGAGCAGATGGGGAGCGAAGAAATGATGGCGGAACTGGGAAAGGCGATCACGGAATTCAATCCTGACAAGCTCAAGAAAAACCTGGCCCCGCTTTTGGCAAACAGTGAAACGTTTATCGATATGATCGAGGGTGATGACGGGACGGTTCTGATTAGCGAGCGTAATAAGATTGTGATGAAGGCGATTGAAGAACAAGTCGCCATGGGTCAGAAAAAGGTCGCGGTCTTCTACGGTGCCGGGCACATGCCGGATTTTGAGAAGCGTCTTACGGCATTAGGTTATACCCAGGGTGATACCCAGTGGATTCAAGCGTGGGACATCGGCGACGGAACAACGCCACTCAACGGCTTGGATATCGTCGAGAATTTGCTCAAAGACGACTACGTCGTTGAGAGCGTGATGGGCTTTCTGCGGGGCCTGGTTCCTCAGGAATAAACAGATCCAGTCTTCTTCATAGTGCCAAGCCGCGGAACCTTGATTGGTTTCGCGGCTTTTTTGTTCAGGGCTTTGTCAGGTTACTGAGGCGCTCATTTGCTTGACCGGGGAAGGATGCAGGCTTTGATACTTTGGAATGACGAACGGCAAATTTGGCATGGTTTCAGTGTTGGTGGCGGGAAGCTTTGGCTTGGCGATAATGGCGATGACTTCGTGCTCTGGGGAAAGTGAACTCGCCAGAATTGAGAAGTTGGCGGCACGCAAACCCAAGTCTTTTCTTCATCATCTGCTCCTCAATGTTGAACCCGAATACTTCTATTGGGCAAAAACAGGAAGAGGCCTCAATGCGCTTTGGGGAGAGATCATTTTCGAGGCGGATCGAATCGAGGTCGACGGAAACAGGATCAGCATTGGCGCCAACTTCATCGGGTATTCGCTCAGTTCGCTGGATTTTGAACGGCAGGGGGAGCACTATCGCCAGATTCTGAAGGACAAGGATGACGAAGGCTCGCTGGTATTTAAAGAGTCCCTGATCGTTCACAAGACGACGGACGAATACGTTTACATCAATGTTGCTGACCATTTTTTCAATGGCCGGGTTGCCGAGCAGTTGCTGCTGAAGATTCCCAAAAACGCGGAAGCCAAGTCGGAAATATTTCGCGACCGAATGAACAACTCCGCATTCCGGGAACTCAAGAAAGCCTCGCGGCAAGCCCTGCTTGACTACATTGCCAGCAAGACCTGACCCCGTTGGGAAAATGCCATTCGCAGCTTGCGGGATCTTCCCGCCCGTCAAGATTGAGGAATGAGTTCAAGAGAAACCCCTTCTGAATTATCCCGCCGTTCAGTGCTCAAAGCAGGCGGAGCCGTCGCAACCACTTCAGCACTCGCAGGAATCACTCTACCCCACGTTCATGCGGCGAATGACGATCCCACGATTCGGCTTGCCTTGGTTGGGTGCGGAGGTCGCGGAGCTGGAGCGGTTCAGAACGCGCTGAAAACGTCGACCGAACAAGGACCGGTCAAGCTTCATGCGATGGCCGACGTTTTCGAAAACAATCTCGAAAGCAAGCACCGGGCTCTGACCGCTCGCGAAGATATGGCGCGCAACGTCGATGTGCCGCCTGAGCGCAGGTTCATCGGTTTTGACGGGTTTCGGAATGCGATCGACACCTTGCGGCCGGGCGACGTCGCCATTTTCACCACGCCATGTGCCTTTCGAGCCGTTCACTACGAGTATGCGATCGAAAAAGGCGTCAACGTCTTCATGGAAAAGCCCGTCACTCCGGACGGCCCGACCACAAAGAAGATGTTTGAGCTCAACAAGAAGGCGAAAGCGAAGAATCTGAAGGTTGGGGTCGGCCTGATGTGTCGCCACTGCGTCGCGCGGGGGGAGTTGGCAAAACGGGTTCAAGATGGCGAGATTGGGGACATCATCAATATGCGGGCCTATCGCATGCAGGGACCGATCGGATCCTGCTTTTCCAAGCCGAATCCTGGGGACATGAGCGATCTGATGTATCAGATCAAACGCTTCCACAGCTTCCTCTGGCTGAGCGGAGGCTCTTTCAGCGATTTCTTCATTCACAACATCGACGAATGCTGTTGGATCAAGGGCGACTGGCCGATCGAAGCTCGCGCAACCGGTGGGCGTCACTACCGCGACCCAGACCATATTGACCAAAACTTCGACAGCTACTCGGTGGAATACACCTTTGGTGACGGTTCCAAACTGTATCTCGACGGCCGCAACATTGCCGGTTGCCAACAGGAATTCGCCAGCTTTGCCCACGGCTCAAAAGGGAGCGCGGTCATTTCCGAAAAAGGTCACGCGCCTTCCCGTGCTCGAATTTACAAGGGCCAGGTGATTCATCGTTCTGCTCGTCGGGGCGGTGGGCCCACTCATCCTGATCAGGTTTGGGCCTATCCGCAGGAGCCTCGCGAGCCGAATCCCTATGATTTGGAGTGGGAAGCATTGATTCAGGCGATACAAACGGATACTGAGCACAACGAAGTCGACCGTGGGCTCAAAGCCAGTCTGGTCACCTCAATGGGAAGGATGGCCGCTCACACCGGGCAGGTCATTACCTACGATCAGATCCTGAACCACGATCACGAATTCGGTCCCGGCGCGGGCAAATTGACTTTGGAGTCCGACTCCCCGCTCATGCCTGATTCCGATGGTCGCTATCCGATTCCTCAGCCCGGCATCAAGCAGGATCGGGAATACTAACTCTCCCTTTACGGGGACGAGATCACCCTTCGCCAATTTCCCGGCAAAGCGTCCAAAGTTTTTCCTTGGACGAGGGAGGCGATTGCGTTAAGGAAAATCTCTACGCTAATCTATAGACCCTTCGAAAAATGCCTCACGTTCAAACCAACGGAATCAACATGTATTACGAGGAGCAGGGCTCCGGTGATCCTCTCATTATGATCATGGGAATTACAGCCCCGGGGGCTGTATGGGAAGCTCATTGTGAGGATTGGAGCCAGCAGTTCCGATGCATCATGCCGGACAACCGGGGAGTCGGGAAAAGCGACAAGCCAGACGGCGACTATTCCAGCGAAATGATGGCGGACGATTATGCCGGATTGATGGACGCTCTCGGAATCGCGCAGGCCCGTGTCGTTGGAGTATCCATGGGATCGATCATTGCTCAGCAGCTTTGCCTGCGGCATCCGGCCAAAGTGAAGAGCGCGGTTTTGATGTGTCCTTGGGCACGTTGTGATCGCTATGCGAAGTCCGTTTTCCAGCACATGGTGGATTGTAAGGCTCATTTGAGCCCAGCGCAGTTTATGGAATGGATTCAACTCCTGATCTTCACCAAACCGTTTTGGGATAACGACGAAGCCTACGCAACGTTTCCGGAGGGACGAAAGGATGCGATGGAGGATCCCAATCCTCAACCGTTGCAGGGGCTGAAGGGCCAGAAAGCGGCATGCGTGAATCACAACGTCGTCGATCAATTGGGATCCATCGCCCAGCCTTGTCTGGTAATTGGTGGTAAGAACGACATTTTTACTCCTCTCTGGATGGGCGAGGAAGTCGCGAATGGCATTCCGAATTGCGATCGCCATTTCTACGACGACGCCGGCCACGCCTTCCATTGGGAACAAATGGGCGATTTTAATCCTCGCGTTCGCGAATGGCTCACCGCGCACTAACTTCCGAATTCTCAGAAAAAGCACTTACCAAAAAATACCATGTCTAAGATCAAATTTGGCTCTGAAGTTTACACCTGGTTCATGCAAGGAACCGGAAAAGGCTACGACAACAAACTCGACCACATGATTCGTGTGGCGGCCCAGGCCGGCTTTACCGGAATTGAGCCGATGGTGCTCGAAATTTCCGAGAGCGCGCTTGGTTGCTCCAAGTATTGGCTGGGCGATTTTGCGGACGGCGCAAAACTGAAAGACACGCTGCAGGCCAACAACATGGAGTTGGCAGGTTTGGCGTTGGTTTGTGCTTGGGACAACGAAGAGGAGACTCCCGAGGAAAGAGCCGCGGCTGATTTCACGATGGATCTGCTCAAGCAGTTCCCGGGTTCGATGCTCGGAACGGTTACTCTGCCCAGTGGTCGCGCCAAGGATCTGCAACGCAGAAGACTCAACGTTGCCCGGAACGTGAACAATGTCTCGAAGCGGGCGACCGACATGGGAATCAAGTGCTCCTATCATCCAAACAGCCCGCCGGATTCACTGGTTCGCACCCAGTATGACTATGACGTCGTGCTGAGTTCACTGGATCCAGCGGTTACCGGTTGGACTCCGGATGTCGGACACATCATCCGTGGTGGAATGGATGTGATCGAAACCTTGAACAAGTGGCAGCACTTGGTGAACCACATCCACTACAAGGATTTCTCCGGAAATGGTCCGGAGCCTTGGGCGCAGATGGGAACCGGAAAGCTGGATTTTCACAAAGTCACCGAGTGGCTCACGTTGCGGAACTACGAAGGCTGGATCATCTGCGAAGATGAAGCTCATGGTGCGGTCGAAGATCCCGATGGCATCACGCTGCAGAACGGTCAGTGGTGCAAGGACAACTTGTACAAGCTGGTCGGCCTCGAGTAATCAGCGACGCCAGATCAACTCTGTTTGTCGGCATTGATGTCGGCATCAATCGTGGATGCGCCTACTCGGTCTTGGATCGAGACGCCTCCATGGTTGCCAGTGGTTGGTTCGCGCAGAAGCCACCGGCTGAACTTCTCCAACGGATTCGGAGCGCCGATTTTGCCCATGTGGGAATCGACGCGCCGCGGTGCGCGGTTCCGAAACCCCGTTCCTGGTATTGGGAAGGTGCCAAACAGACGTGGCGACGCCGGACCAGGGAGCGTGGCGCAGGCAGGCATTGTGAGGTCGTGATCAAGGCCCACAAGCTCGGGAATCCGCAATGGTCGCCGCTGGTCGGTGATGAAATTCCGGCGTGGATGACGCAGGGGTTCGCGTTGTTTGCGCGTTTTTCCGCATTGGATCGGATTCGGGTTGATGAGGTGTTTCCCACCGCAAGCTATGCCTGCCTGGCCGGAAAGACGAGTCCCCGGCTCCAGATCGATCTTTCCAGTTGTCGACCGGGCCCCAAGGACCTTCTCGACTCCAGTGTGGCGGCGCTCACCGTGCTGGAATTTGCGCAGGGGAGGGGGCAGGAAGTTGGTGGAGGTGATGGTTTGGGAACCATCGTGCTGCCTACAATGTTGGGTGCGCCGATACGGGAGGTTCTGGCGTGGCCGGAATCATGAGCACGACGGATCATTAACGAAAAAGCCCGACCTTCTCGCGAAGGCCGGGCCCACTCTTCTATCGTCGGTTAGTTGAGAAATCCAATGGCAACGCCATCAGACCCAAATTGGTCGTGGAGGACAGCAATCGCCTTACATTGATCGCTAGGTTTGTGGCCAGTCGTGCTTGGTCTCTTTGAGGATTTCAAGAATCCGATCACGTTCGGTGAGAGACAGGTGCGACGAGAGCGCTTCCAGTGAGTCACCCGAAAGCGTGGCGTGGAGTTGTCGATAAACTTCCGCTTTGAGCCAGGGAGTCAGGTGGTCGAAGACTTCGGAATAAATGACGTAACTGCAGCGGTATTTGAACAACCGCTCGTAAAGCCGGAGATCCTTCAGGGATCGACCATCGGCTGCGGGTCGTCGATTTCGACTGAAGGCGGTTGCAAACGCTTCGCCGCCTTCGACGCCGTCGCCTTTCATCTGGTGTTCATTGCGAAAGAGGAGCCCTTCGACAATTCTGGTAGCCTGCGATTCGATCACACGTTTCAACGTCCCTTCGGGCACCGTGAGGGGAGGTTCGTCCATTGCCTTTCGCATTGCCGCGGTCCGGTGCTGGAGTTGGCGAACGCTGAGGTTGGCCGCGCTCAAGGTGTTGTGCATCGCGACTTGGTGCTCGAAAATCATCAGGGCAACGACATCACTGCTGCCTTTGGCCGGGTATTGGTGGGTGTCAAAGATCTCGTTGAGACGAGTCAGGGCCAGATGTTGGTCGGCGAGGGGAACCATGGTGACTTCGCCTTCGGTTTCCCTCGCGATGGCATTCCCGAGATGGGTTTGATCTCCAACGGTTCCGGTAACAAACCAGCCTCCCCATCGGTCCTGGACCGCCGTGGATTGATCAACGTAGGTTGAGCCGGCGTGGAAGAGTGGCAGTCCATCTTCCTGGGCAAAAACGGAGCGGACCAACCCGCCGGGGATTCCTCCGGTCGAGGAACGCTCATGGCAACTGAGACAGGAAGTCGGCCGGTCGAATCGACGGTGGCTGGTTTCCGGCTGTGTCGGATCGACGAGGTAAAAAACGGCCCCCAGCTTTGGATCATACGTCAGGATCTCGATGCTTCCGCCTTTCGCCCAACCAACGTAGCAATTGTCCGAAAAAAAGATGGCCCGAGGGTGCTGTGGGCTGATCAGCGAGTTTTGGGCGCTGGTTTTGGAGAAGACCAGAATCTGCGATTCGACCGGAACCTCCAACTGCTCAAGGATCTGGAGCAGCGCCTTGTTTCGAGTCGTTGAGAGGCTGAAGCTTCCCGACTCGATCTTTCTCTGAAGCAGGGCAAACCGATCGGTTGGAACCGAGTCCGTATAATTGATCGGCGCCGATTCAATGTCGACCGCTGCGAGTTGAATCAGGCTCGCTGCGAAAAATGCGCTGAGATAGGTGACCGAACGAATCATGGTGCGGGCCAATTACACGCATCGCACCAGCTCGAGCTATCATCCAACCAACCTGCGCAATCTCTTCGTCACCAATCCAATGAGGATTTCGCGAATGTCTTCACATTCGATTTTCGAGATCACTTCGTTGGCAAAACCAAGGGTGATCAGCCGTCTCGCTGAAACTTCCGGAATGCCTCTGGCGTTGAGGTAGAAGAGCTGCTCAGGATCAATTTGACCGTTGGTTGCACCGTGACTGCACCTCACTTGATCCGCATTGATTTCCAGTCCGGGGAGCGAGTTGGCTTCTGCCTCGTCGCTCAACAGCAGGTTGCGGCAGGTTTGGAATGAATCCGTATGGTGCGCATTGTCATCGACTTGAATCAGGCCGGCGAAAATCGTCTTGGCCTTCGCGAAGAGCGCGTTCTTGAACAACAAATTACTGTGGGCGTTGCCGCTGGCGTGATGTTGCAAGGTTCGCTGATCGAACTCGCGGACTCCATCCACCAAGTTGAGTCCCAATAGTTCGCAATCGGCTCCGGGCGACGCCATTTCAGCAGTGCATTCCTGACGAACCCAATCCGAGCCAAAGTTTCCAAAAAACGTGCGAATCTGAGCATCGCGGCCAGTTTCAGAGTGGGCGGCATGAACAAATTTGCTCGTATCGCTCATTTCCTGGGACAATGCGTAGGTTGTTTTGGCCCCTTGAGCCGCAGAAATTGCGGTCGCATGGATGGCGAGGTTGCTGGACGAAGCCGATGCCTGGATGCGTTCGAAGACGCTGATTTTCGAATTCTCGCCAGCCAG
Organism: uncultured bacterium; assembly: GCA_963977015.1. Taxonomy (GTDB): domain Bacteria; phylum Verrucomicrobiota; class Verrucomicrobiia; order Verrucomicrobiales; family DEV007; genus JBCDHN01. Next base: position 108,757 of record CAXBMO010000013.1, read on the forward strand.
GATGACGGTGAGACTGTAGGCAGCGGTTTGGTCGCCTTCGACTTCGCGGATCAAGGAGATGGGCGATTCAATCTCGACATTCTTGGGAACGACGATGCAGGTGCCGACGAGCGTCTCCGCAGCGTGTGCCTTGGCCATGAAGATCTCTGAACCGAGCTTTCCTTCGAGGTTGGAAAGTTGAGCGGCAACCGCTTCGCCGTATTTGGTTAACCCTTCCTCGAGGGTCATGATTTCGATTCTCTCGTCGGCGCCCTCCAGCAAAGGCTGGCTCGCTGGGGCCGGAGAAAAGCCGTCGATCGAAGCACGCTTCAAGTCGGCAAAACGCCAACGTTCGTCGGTTCGCTTCGGCCAATCTAACGCGTCAAGACGGGTTGCGGCTTGGGCGCGGAATTGGGAAATAGGCGAATGAGCGGCGGACACGGAAGACTGAGGCACTGGTTCTGGTTGGAGTTGAGCAGATTGGGACATTGAAAAAAGGAGTAAAGCGATTTAACCAACGGAACCTTCCATTTCGAGGTCGATCAGGCGCTTCAGTTCGACGCTGTATTCCATCGGGAATTCCCGAACGAGATCGTTGACGAATCCATTGACGCTTAAGCTCATGGCCGCGGCTTCACTGAGTCCCCGCTGCCGCATGTAAAAGATTTGTTCTTCGCTGACCTGGCTGACGCTGGCTTCGTGCTGCGTTGCATTCTGGTTCCCCCGCACGGTGATGGCAGGGTAGGTGTCGGTACGACTATTCGAGTTAATGAGGAGGGCGTCGCATTCGGTATTGTTTTTGCAGCCCTTCAGGTGACGCGGAATGTGAACCTGGCCGCGGTAGGTGGACCGGCCTTTTCCAACGCTGATGCTTTTGGCCACGATATTCGACGTCGTTTCGTCAGCGGCATGAATCATTTTCGCTCCGGTATCCTGATGCTGACCGTCGTTGGCGAGTGCGATGGAGATGACCTCGCCACGGGCTTTGCGCCCCTTCATGATGACGCCGGGGTACTTCATGGTAAGACGCGAGCCGATGTTGCAGTCGATCCAGCGAATCTCCGCGTTCTCGTGAGCCAGGCCGCGTTTCGTGACCAGGTTGAAGACGTTGTTGCTCCAGTTTTGAACGGTGATGTATTGGATCTTGGCGTTCGGCATCGCCACGAGTTCGACCACGGCACTGTGGAGAGTCGCAGTCTCAAACTTGGGTGCGGTACATCCTTCCATGTAGGTAACTTCGGCACCTTCATCCACGATGATGAGGGTTCGCTCGAACTGCCCAAATTGCTCGGCATTGATGCGGAAGTAGGCCTGAAGCGGGTGAGCGACTTTGACGCCCGGAGGAACATAAATGAAGCTACCCCCACTGAAGACTGCGCTGTTGAGGGCGGAGAACTTATTGTCGCCGGTCGGAATCACCTTGCCGAACCACTTCCGGAAAATCTCCGGATGTTCGCGCAGGCCTTCACTGCTGTTCATGAAGATGACGCCCTGCTTGTTGAACTCATCCTTAATGTTGGAATAAGCTGCCTCGCTGTCGAACTGGGCCTCGACTCCCGCCAGAAATTTGCGCTCCTGCTCCGGAATTCCAAGCCGTTCGAACGTCTCTTTCACGTCGTCAGGAACTTCATCCCAACTGCGGGTTGGAGTCTGCCCTTTCGAGAGGTAGTAACGGATCTCGTCGAAATGGATATTCTCCAAATCCTTGCTCGCCCAGTTGGTGGGCATCGGCTTGTCATTGAAGACTTTGAGGGCGCGTTGCCGAAAGTCGCGAATCCAATCGTCCTCCCCCTTGATGTTGGAGATGTAATCGACGGTCTCTTTGCTGAGACCACGTCCCGCATCGTGTTTGTAGTCTTCCGGGTAGGTAAAGTCGCCTTTGCTACGATCGATGGCGACCGCTTCGAGTGTGGTGGATTCGGACATGGTTCTAAAAGTGGGGAGTCGTTAAAAAATTAGGCAGTCACAGCTTCTGGCTCTTGCTCTTTCAGCCAGTCGTAGCCCTTTTCTTCCAGTTCCAAGGCAAGCTCTTTCCCGCCTGTGCGAACGATTTTTCCATTGGAAAGCACGTGAACGTAGTCGGGCTCAATGTAGTCGAGAAGTCGCTGGTAGTGGGTGATCAGGAGAAAACCTCTCTCCGGGGAGCGCATGCGGTTAACCCCGTCTGCAACGATCTTGAGGGCGTCGATGTCGAGACCGGAATCGGTTTCGTCAAGCACCGCGTAGGTTGGCTCCAGCATCGTCATCTGGAGGATCTCATTTCGCTTTTTCTCACCACCGGAGAAGCCTTCGTTGACGGAGCGACCGGTAAATTTCCGGTCCATTCCAAGTTCATCCATCTTGGCATACATTCCCTTGTAGAACTGCACCGCGTCGATGTCCTCACCCTTGGGCAATCTTGCTTGAAGTGCCTCCCTCAGAAAGTTGGCGTTGGTCACACCGGGGATTTCGTAGGGATATTGAAACGCCAGGAAGAATCCGGCGCGGGACCGCTCGTCCACCTCCATATCAAGGAGATTGACCCCATCCATGATCACCTCGCCAGCGGTCACTTCGTAGTCTTCATGGCCGGCCAAGACCTTGGCCAGCGTGCTTTTGCCAGAGCCGTTCGGTCCCATAATTGCATGGATCTCCCCTTTGGGAATTTCAAGATTCAGCCCTTTGAGGATTTCCTGACCTTCCACCGAGGCGCGAAGGTTGTTGATTTTCAGTGAGTTCATTATGGTAGGTAAATTTATGATTCTTGGCTTGCTGCCGCACAAGAGGAGCAGACTCCCCTCATCGCCACTTCCACGAGTTCAACCTTGGTGCCGCTGGGGATATCCCAGGAGGACAGCGTTGAACTGGGCTCCGCTGGAGCTACGTCCTGGACTTGTCCACAGTTGCTGCAGAAAAAATGGGCGTGATCGTGCAGATTGGGACAAAACCGGGAGGGCTCTCGATCGACATTAACCTGTTTGACGAGGCCGGCATCGGTAAGCGTTTCGAGGCAATTGTAGACGGTTGCCAGCGAAATAGCTGACATCCGTTCCTTGCTGCGTAGAAAGACCTCGGTAGCCGTTGGATGATCTTTCTGATCCATCAGAACGTCGTAAACCACCCTGCGCTGCTTCGTCATCCGGATTCCCGGAGTCTTGGCCGGGGATGCGGATTGAACGCGCTCGAGATCGGTACGCAATTTTGATGGGGGCATGTAAGACCCTAGCCATCAGCTATTTTAGATCAAGAATTATTCTAAATAAAAACTAGCTCGTCGTATCTCGACCGATTTCAGGTCAATTCGCCGCCGTTCTTTGCGATGGCCTGGCATTGCTTGATATCGAGCTTGCCAGACGCGAGGTGAGGAATATCCCCGACCTTGATGATTTGTTTGGGAATCCACAAACTCGGGAGACCTGCTTCGAGGAGTCGGTAACGCAGGTCCGTCGCGTCGAGGCTTGGTGTCGCTGAAATCAGCACCAAAGCTTCTCCCTTGGACTCATCCGGGATCCCTACAACGGTGATTTGCCGTTCGCCACCTGAATCCACCCCAAGTTCGCGATTTATCGCATCTTCGATCGTTTCGTGCGGCACCATCTCGCCGGCAATTTTGGAGAATCGCGAGAGCCTGCCTTCGATATAAAGGAATCCGTCCTCGTCCATTCTCCCGATATCGCCGGTTTTCAGCCATCCATCTTTGACCACTTCTTTTGATTTCTCCTCCATATTGAGGTAGCCGGCAAAAACATTGGGACCGCTGAGCCAAATCATCCCGGACTCGTGGATCGTGAGAGGCGCTCCGGTATCGGGATCCGTGATTCGAATCGCCATTCCCGGGATAAGTTGACCAACCGAGCCGCGGCGATGGGAGGGGAGAGTTGGCTCAGCATCCCCCGTGGAACCGGGGTCGGGGAGATTGACGTTCGAAACGGGGGACGTCTCGGTCAGGCCATAACCTTCGAGGACCGGTTTCCCGAATTTCTTCTCAAAATCGTCCGCAATTTTGGCTGGTAGTTTCTCCGCGCCCGTGACGACCAGTTTGAGAGACGACAGCTGTTCGCGTTTGGCTTTGCGGAGATATCCTCTCAAAAAGGTGGGGGTCGAAACCAGCAGGCTGACCTGCTTTTCCTCGATCAACTCCGCGAGCTTGGGGGCCTCAAGCGGAGTTGGGTAAGTTACCAGGTTAATTCCCTCGATCACCGGATACCACATGGTCACCGTGCAGCCGAAGCTGTGAAACAATGGCAGGCATCCCAACACGCTATCGTGGGATTCCAGTTGAAGGCGGCTGGAAAACTGGTTCACATTCGCCATCACGTTGCGGTGAGTGAGAGCAACGCCTTTGGGATCTCCGGAACTTCCGCTGGTGAACAAGAGGACGGCTTCCTCGTCTCCGCCGGTCTTTGGGATGCCGATGGAATTTGCCAGTGCCGCGAGAGGCATGAATTTGGAGGCGATGAGCCAGAGCCCGATTTTGGTTTTGAGCTTGGGCAGCGTTCGCTCCAGAAAAATCAACTGACGCGTGGGCGGCCATGGGAAGCGCTGGGTCTTGCGGACAAACGGATCGGCTGTGATGAGGCGATCCACTTCCGCCTGTTCCATGGCGGATTGAATGGCCGATTCGCCTGCGGTGAAGTTGATGTTGACCGGAGTCTTTCCGGCAAACAACACCGCGATATTGGCCAGAAGGCCGCCCGTGCCGGGAGGAAGCACAATCCCAACCCGATCCTTCTGCGTCTCCTGTCGAATGACTTTGCTCAGAACAATCGCCGCAGCGAGAAGCTTGTCGAACCCGGTTTCCTTGTTCTGAAAACCGTCAAAGACGTGGTTTTTTGCCCCGTGTCTCTTCAGGCCCATCAGCATTGCGTAACCAAGATTCAAATTGAGGCCCGGTCGCGTGTTGAACGCTTCTTGGGCAGCCAAGAGCAGATCTTCCTGGAAACTTGCGAGGTCTGCTTTGTCTTTTGTGAACGGATTACCAAACGAGAAGACGGCGGATTTGAGAGATCCCGCATTCTCGATCGCCAGTTTTGCCGTTCGAGGATGGTCGATGTAAAGGCCGATCGTAGGGACTTCGCTCTTCAGCAGGAAGGCGAGCGTTTTACTGACGACGCTCGTCAGTGTACCGGTCCTGATTTTGGCCTTGCCCGGCACAAAAATGACATATTCACCCTTGGAAATGCTGTCGCCCAACTCTTTTTGAAACGTTTCAACCTGTTCATCATCAGCGACAAACACCATTGCCGAGGAATTGTCCCCTTCGAGATGATTCTGAAGCTGCGTTTCGAATTTGGCGTCCTTCTCGACCAGATAGGTGATGCTTTTTCCTTCGAGTTGGCGCTCAAGAATTTGCAGATCGCTAAAACTCAAAACATTTGGGATGACTAGGATTCCCGTCTCTGGAAGTCGCTCATTTCCAAGAGCAATGAAGTCGTCGTTGTGGTCTGCCGCCATGAATTACTTTTTTTGAAAGGTGCAGGGTTATCTAGCACATCCTAGATTTTTAGAAAATATCGAATTCTTTTTCTTTACAGATAGATGAGGACGTCGTGTTATCTGGCCTTTTTGCAGGCATAACGCTTCGCAAAACAAGCCCCGCAAATCAACCCCACACAGATTCTATCACTTTTCGATCATGGCCTCGGATAGTTCAGGAACAACCTACGATGCATCGGCATACTGGAAAAAGAACATCTCCATTTTGGGGATTCTTTTGGCAATTTGGTTTTTGGTTTCCTACGGATTTGGAATCCTCTTTGCCGACCAACTCAATCAGTTTCGAATCGGAGGCTTCAAACTTGGCTTTTGGTTTGCGCAACAAGGCAGCATTTACGTTTTCGTCATTTTGATTGCCGTTTACGTGAAATGGATGAATCGGCTCGATAAAGAGTTCGGGATTACGGAGAAGGGTTAACGATCGAATCGCTTTCAGGTCATGGATGTACAAACTTGGACTTATATCATCGTCGGCGCGACCTTTGCGCTGTATATCGGAATCGCCATTTGGTCGCGAGCTGGTTCGACTGGTGAATTCTACGTAGCAGGTGGGGGCGTTCCCGCTTTGGCCAACGGAATGGCAACGGCAGCAGACTGGATGAGCGCGGCGTCGTTCATCTCGATGGCCGGGATCATTTCGTTCATCGGATACGACGGTTCCGTCTATCTGATGGGTTGGACAGGAGGCTACGTGTTGTTGGCACTGTTGCTGGCCCCGTATCTGCGCAAATTTGGCAAATTCACGGTGCCGGATTTCGTGGGAGATCGCTACTACTCCGACTGGGCACGCTTTGTTGCCGTTTTTTGCGCCTTATTCGTCTCTTTCACCTACGTTTGCGGGCAGATGCGCGGCGTTGGAATCGTGTTTTCGCGGTTTTTGGAGGTTTCAATCAACTCGGGCGTCGTTATTGGGATGGCGATCGTCTTTCTCTATGCCGTTCTGGGCGGGATGAAGGGGATCACCTATACTCAGGTTGCCCAGTATTGTGTTCTGATTTTTGCGTTCCTCGTTCCCGCCATTTTTATCGCGGTCATGTTGACCGGAAACCCGATTCCTCAATTGGGCTTCGGCGCGAAAGTCGTGGGCGAAGGTGTCTACCTGCTCGATAAGCTGGATGGCCTGCATCGAGACTTGGGCTTTGATCTCTACACGGAACGGAAGAAACCGATCATTGATATATTCTGTATCACCATGGCCCTGATGGTGGGGACCGCCGGTCTGCCTCACGTGATTGTCCGTTTCTACACCGTCAAGAAGGTCAGCGCTGCCCGGGTTTCAGCTTTCTGGGCCCTGTTGTTCATTGCCATTCTCTACAGTTGCGCACCGGCTGTTTCGGTTTTTGCGAGAACCAATTTGCTGCAGACCATACCGGGAAGTTCCTATCAGGACGCGCCAGCTTGGTTTGGAAAATGGGAAAAAAGCGGGTTGATTGCCTGGGTTGATAAGAATGAGGACGGCAAGATTCAGTACGTCAATGGATCCGCATTTGCCGGGAAACCCATTTTTGAATTGGGTGAGGAGCGCGGGAAGTCCGGTGAGCGATTGATCAAAAACCAGATTTCTGACAACGAGAATGAACTGTATGTCGATCGAGACATCATGGTCCTGGCTAATCCGGAAATTGCCAAGCTCCCGAATTGGGTCATCGCCTTGGTTGCCGCTGGTGGACTGGCGGCTGCGTTGTCCACTGCTGCGGGACTTCTTCTCGTGATTTCAACGTCGGTTGCTCATGATTTGGTGAAGCGAATCATCATGGAGCGCATCTTGAAGAAGGAATTTCCGGAAAAGAGCGAATTGCTCTGTGCTCGCGTTGCGGCCGGATTCGCGGTGGTCGTCGCCGGCTTGTTTGGCATCTATCCCCCCGGCTTTGTTGCTCAAGTTGTCGCGTTCGCATTTGGCTTGGCCGCATCCTCTTTCTTCCCCGTGATCATCCTCGGCGTGTTCTGGAAGCGGATGAATCAACCTGGCGCGATTTCCGGAATGCTGTCGGGAATTATCTTCACGGCAGGCTACATCATTTACTTCAAGTTCATCAATCCATCCATCAATACCAAGGAGCATTGGTTCCTGGGGATTTCGCCTGAAGGAATCGGAACGGTTGGAATGATCCTGAATTTCACGGTTTCCATCGTGGTTTCTCATTTCACGGCACCGCCGCCGAAGCATATTGAGGAATTGGTCGACAGGATTCGGGTGCCCTAAAGCGAAGAAGCCGACCAGTGAATCATACCGAGTATTTCGCGACTCCGCTCTTCTGAAGGAGCCATTTCGCGAGGTATTTTGAACCGAAATAGATCCGCTTGGCGGCGAGGCGCCCCAGGTTCAGGAGGCCGGCCGGATAGACGGTGTGAGCGCAAACTTGGTAGCTCCGGTCCGTGAATTCTGATTTGTAACGCTCGTTACCAAGCAGGAAGTCGATCGTGCGGATCCCATCGTGGCGCACCAACCAGTCGATGCGTCGCAGGAGAAGCACGTTGCCGGGACTGATTTGGCGATACTTCGGGTCGAAGGTGGTGAGAAAACCGTGGTAGGTCCCATTGAGGGTAAAGCCGATGTCGATCGCCATGAGTTCCTCGCCGTTGCGGAGGGTGGCAAGCCGAAGTCCGCTGTTCGGATCGTGGCTTGCGCTCTGAATTAGAGCCACGAAATCTGGGGCAGCGAGAAGGCTGACGCCGTCTTTCCGAAAGTGCGCGGCGTGAAAGTGGGCTACTTCTTCAACCAACTCGGGAGCAATTTCGCCGGCACGATGAACCTCAAGCTTGGCGTCTGGATACTCCCGAGCGGTCTTGTTGAGATGGCGTTTGAAGTTGCCTCGCGTTTTGCGAGGGAGCGATTTCAGAAACGCGTCCAGACTCTCCGGCATTTCGAGAACGGGACAGGCTGAATAGCATCGCTGATAGTGAAAAGTCCCGTCTTTCCAGAGATGCAGTCCCCTCATGGCCCCTGCCACCCAGGCCTGTTCCCGAACCTGGCTTAGTTCCAGGTAAGTCCCGTTCCGCCGGGCCCAATTCAGGATCTCGCGGAGCAGTTCGGCGGCGCTGGCGGAATCGGCTGCGAGAAAATCCTGGTGATCGCCGACACCGTCAGCGGCGAACCGCAGGCGACGTCCCTTTTGGTAGAGCGGAGCGATGCCAATGGTCTTACCGTCGCGCTGGAGGGAGAAAACCAGCATCTCATCATAAGCGTGGGCGAAATGTCGATACCAACCGCGATTCCAACTGAAGCTTTGGAAGGGGCCGGAGACGGAGGATTGGGCCAGGGCGTTCCAGGCGGACTGAAGTCGATCGAGCCCGTTGAGGGAATGGGTCAGTTGAAAGGCTGGGGCCTCTCCGGCAAGGTGGTGCGAACGAGAGGCTGGAGCGACGGCCTCGGAGTTGAGTGGAGCGAGTTGGGCAATTGAGAGTTCCATGTCAAATATGATGGAAATTATAGAAAAGATAATCAGAGCTGAGAAAATTGGCAAGCCTCGAGCTGTTTTTTCTTTCTCAACCGGCTCTCCCCTTACTCAATTGCGGGTGGACCTGCACAAACTGCGGGCTTCGTCGGCCCGACTATTTAAAGAATCCCTTCAGCAGGTCGGTTCCCATCTTGATCGCATCGTCTTTTGCTTTCATGGGATCACTCACCACGCCACGCCCAAAGTCCATCGCCGCGTCAATTCCGGCATCCCGCATTTGGGCAACCAAGTCATGGGTTGGTTCGCTGACCGTTCCGGAGACGTTGATATCCGTCCACAGGTAGCCATCGCGGGAATCCACAAATACGGTGCGCTCTGCTCCAGGAATGAGTCGCAGGGTGCCGGGAACGATTCCGAGTTGAAGCACTCCCGAAAGATCCTTTCCTTCGATATCCAGACTGCCGGACAACTTTGCCAAACCGTCAGATTGAAGATCAATATTTCGAATTTCGGTCCGACTTCCTTTTCGACTGAACTCGGCCGATCCTCCATCGCGAAGCGCGATTCTCCGAAAGCGGTCGTTTTTCGTGTAGGTGCCAAGGAGGTCGAGAACCGGTAGAGCTTCGATGACGCCTTTGTCCAGAGTAACGGTTCCCACCTGAATCGCTGATTCCATGTCATTGGGATCGCCTGTCATGGTGGCCTCAGCTTTCAGGTTTCCCTGGAGTCTGCGCTGCCAGGTATCAGCCACCAAGTCACGAATATCGAGGTCTGTTATATTCGCACGAAGAAGCATATCACCCTTGGCATCATCGCCGCCCATCTTGATATCACCTTCTACACGGAGTTTGGCATCGGACCCGAAACCGATATCCGCTTTTGATATGTAGAACTCGTTCTTCTCCAGATTCCAATTCAGATCGACTTCTTGAATCTTCAATTTTTCAGATCCGGTGCCTTGAATCGTGCCCCCGACGCTTTGAATTCGCAGCGAATTTTGAGCAGATGTCGGCGTGATGGTGGTTTGAATGCCGGTCGCCTGAAATTTTTCGTCCCCTTTTTCCCAGTAGAGATTCACATTCGAAATCCGCGTTGTATCGACTTCAATCTCTTTTGGCAACAGCGCCGCCAGCGCATTTGGTTCTCCCTCTTGGGCTGCCATCTCAACTTCCCGGCTTTTCTGATTCGCTTCGGCATAGGTACCGGGAAGTCGATTTTCGGATAACACGACATCGAGTTGGGAAACCGTGATCTCCGGGATCTTCCAGACTCCTCTCTTGAAATGTTCGGTGCTGAGGTCCAGCTGGGCGCGAACGCCTGCGACATCCAGTTTCGCGAACCCGGCGTCCTGGTAGCCTCGGGCTGTCAGGCGATCGGTAAATGCCGACGAGTCTTGCCAGGTGACAGATTCAATTTGGCCTGCCGCTTTGAGATTCTCAGACAACACGTTGGCCAGCATTTCGCGGAATTTATCGCTTCGGACGTAGTTTTTGGCGGCGGAAAGGGCTCCAAAAACCACGATTACCAACGAGATAATGAAGACAGCCAGTCCAATTCCCGCTCCGGTGAAGAAATTCTTACTGACGTTGGATTTGGTGGCGGGGGTCGAACGGCGTCTGCTCATGTTCTCGAAAGGTTCGGTGGTCCATCATCCTGTCAAAGACTCGAAGGTTTTGCTAGCTCTTTGGCGAAAAGTTCCCTAAAAATTGCGCACCGTGCTCGAACTCGAAAACATCCATTTTACGATAACGGCCGACGGCGAGGAGCGTCATTTGCTGGAAAAAGTATCGATCAAAGTTCCCCGAGGTCACTTTATGGCAATTGTCGGCCCATCAGGTTGCGGAAAGTCGACGCTTTTGAAGACCGTTGCCGGAATCAATCTGGAAAGTGCTGGCGATATCAAGTGGGATGGAAGAAACCTGTCGGAAGACGGCGATCTGGAGCCCTGGGAGTTTGGTTATGTTCCTCAGTTCAGCATCGCCTACGACGAGCTTACGGTGGAGGAAAGTATCGACAACGCGATCAAGCTCAAAGTGAAGACTCGGGGGCGTGGCGATATGGAGAAAATCGCGGACCGAATCATTGAGCAGGTGGGATTGGATGCGATTCGGGATAGTCGGGTTGCCGTCCTTTCCGGAGGTCAAAAACGTCGCCTGGGATTGGCGCTGGAAATGGCGACGAATCCTGACCTGCTTCTCTGTGACGAGGTAACCAGTGGTCTGGACCCAAAAAGTGAAAACGAGATTGTTCAACTGCTTCACAAGCTCGCCAAAACCGACAATCGAATTGTAATTAGCGTAACCCACAGTTTGGGAAACCTTGACCTGTATGATTCTGTTCTGGTTCTTTATGAGGGAAAAGTGGTCTACCACGGCCCTCCTCGGGCGTTGAATCACTATTTTGGCGTCGGCGAGGCTGAAGATGTGTATCCTGCGTTGGCAAAACGTGAGTCCGAGGCGTGGCGAATTTCCTGGGAAAAGCACGCGGAAGCCTATTACCAGACCGTTCCCGGAATGATGGAAGGCCCGGTTATTCGAACCGAGGAGGAGCAGGCAGAGAGAAAGCAAAAGGCCAGAGGCCCTGGGTTTTTTAGCCAATTGGCGGTGTTGTCAGAGCGTCGCTGGAAGATCTTTTTTCGCGACAGAACCCAACTCTTTTTACAGATGGCGATGTTGGTGATTTTTCCGATTATTGTCGTTCTGTTCGCCTTTGATGGTATTCCGGATTTGAAGCGGCCTTCTGATACGCGATCGAATAACCTCGAGGCAGAGATTCGCGAAGAACGGATGATCACGGAGAACCGAATGGAGGTGGGTGGTCTTCTTTCCGGGTTGGTCATGTTTCAGGTTGTACTTTTGTCACTCATGGGGTCCAACAACTCGGCCCGGGAAATTGCCGGTGAACGCGAAATTTTCGAAAAGGAGAAACTCGGAGGGCTGAAGACGATGAGTTATTTGGGGAGCAAAGTGATGTTCCTCTCAGTTCTCGTCCTGGTGCAATCGTTGTGGATGTACCTTTTTGTTTCAGTGTTTGCCCAGATACCGAGTTTGGCGATCGCGCATGCCGCGATGCTGGTTCTCGTGAACGCCGGGATGACGGCGGTTTGTTTGGGCATTTCCGCGTCCATGAAATCCGCGGACCAGGCATCACTCCTCAGCATTTATCTCGTCGGATTTCAATTGCCCCTTTCCGGGGCCGTTCTCGCATTGCCCAAAATTCTTGAACCGGTGATCACACCGTTTATTTCCGCCTACTGGAGTTGGTCTGGAATCATCAAGTCTTTGGAAGGACGGTTTCTAACGGCTGCCGAGCAGGTCACGGAGGCCCATTTGAATGGATTGCCGATCTGCATTTTGGTCCTGGTTGCCCACCTGATGGTCGGGATGGTCATCGCCCTGATCGGGGCGAGCAAGGCCCGATGGGCGCACTGACAGGAAATTTAACGTTTTCAAAACAGTTTAGGGAAATATACTCATTGAAAGGGCCTCTCCAAATCCCCGGACAACAACTTTTGCTACCATAAACATATGCCTCGTCGAGCCAGTTCAGGAATCAGCACCGGTCAAATCATTGGTCTCGTGGCCGGTGTCGTCTTCATTCTGGTCATCATGTTTGTGATGGCCTTGGTTCTGATGAAGGGAAACTTTCTGGGCGATGGTGAATCCCGGCCGCCGACAGCCAGCTCCGAGCTGAATTTGGATGACTACATGAACAACGCCAACTCGATGCGCGGAAACGCCTATCGGGTGACGGGGAAAGTGGAAGAACAGCTCAAGTGGACGCCTTCGCGTGGACGACTTTACAGTGTCACCGTGACCCAGGGGACTCGTTCTCCCATTCCAATTCTGATTCCCCAGAGTTTCAGCCATGTGAACATCGAGAAAGGCAGCGAATTCACTTTCGTCGTTGAGGTTGGCAATGACGGCGTCCTCATCGCTCGTGAAATCAAACAAGGTTAAACGCAGAAAAACACCCATGAAAACCCGGCTTTATCTACTTCATACGGCAATCTTTGCTGCATCCGGCCTGGCGCTCCAGGCCCAAGTTTTCACCCCTCAATCGACCGGCGGAGGCCAACAAGGGGGAGGGAATTCCGGCGGACCTCAGAATACCACCACGGTGGTTACAGAGGACAACAGCAATCAAGGGGACCAGAACATCATGGGGAATGTTCTTCCCCTCTTCGATCCTTCGTCCGAGACGATGATGTTCGAAGGTCAGATGTGGGACATCAACGACAACCGCGTCTTCAACGCGAGATTCGAAAAGTATCTGAATTCACCTCCCGCCATGAGCGAGGAAGATATCAAATATCGCGAAACGATTGCCGGCATTCGCGAAGCGCTGTCTCCCCATAATAAGCAGCGAGGCGGGCGTCCTGATATGCAGCGAGCCGTCGCTTTATTGGAGCAGGCTGCGCGTTTTAAGCAGGATTCGAGAATGTCGGAGTCGCTTGCCAATGCCATCTATCGAGTTTGGTTGGCCCGCAAAAGCGTGGGAAATCTGGAGAAAGCCAATGAACGCCTCCGCGAGGAACGGAAAGTGGCCGTGCGGAATTCAGAGATTATCGGCGAGGGAAGCAAGCTAAGTGGCTCAAGCAGCTCCAATGAAGAGGATGAGCAAGCCAAAGCGCAGGCGGGAGACACGGTTTCTCGACTTACGCTGCTGGGTGAAGAAGCGACCCGTTATACCGAAATTCAGGCCAAAATCACGGCCAACGAAGGGAAAATCGCCATTTCCGATGTGCAAAGCCGGCTCGAATTTCAGTCATTGATCGTCCAGTTCTTTATGCAGCGCCGTTTTGAGCATGTCATCATCGCCGCTCGGCTCTATACGGAGTTTTACTCAGATGGGGCAGGGAAAATTGATTTCAAGGAAGGGTCGGATGCCGAGAAAATGTTTAAGGAGACCGCTGGCTTTGATCCTACCGTAACGACGCTCGACACACTGGCAAATGAAGCCATTCAGGATACCAAAGACGCCGTTGAGGCGTTCAGCTATCTCATTGAGAAAGATGAGCGGGCAAGCGCGAGCAAGCGATTGATGGAGGGGTTTGTGGTCGGTGAGCACCTTCCCCCGATTCAAACGATCTCATTGGAGAAGAAACAATCGATTCTCACATTCGTAAGAGCCTACAATCAGCTTTTGTCCTCGATCGAGGTCAAGGATTACGAATTGGCGGAAGAGAAAACGGACGAATTGCGCCAGTTAGCAGGTGATTTTGATCACTCCAAGCCGATGGCGGCCATCAATATCGCCAAAACCACCAGCAGTATGCATATCCAGACGGCGGTGAATGCCGCGCTAACTGGGGATAAGGAGACTTTTCAGGAGAACATTGGAGCCGCGGCGCAGATTTGGCCGACCAATCCTGAATTGAAGCGGGCATTTGATCAGACGAGTGAGATGAACAATGTCCAGATCCAAACGGTGAATGACCTGGATCGATTGATCGCAACGCGCAGTTTCCGGCAGATATACAACGACCAAGCCCGCTACATTGGTGCGGTGGGAATGACGAAAGACACGGAGCGTCAGGATGCGCTCAAGCAGATCATTGGGAATATCACCAAGATTGATATTGCCATTCAACAGGCTCAAAAGCTGGAGCAGGTCGGGAATGCTTATGGTGCGTGGGAAACCGTGGAAGAGGTGTTCAAGGAGTTTCCAGATGATCCGCCACTGAGTAAGGCACGTTCAGATTACGCGACCCAAGTCGCCACTTTTGTCAGTGCCCTAAAGAAAGCCGAGGAACTGGAGGAGCGTGATCAACATGGGTCCAGTCTGGCATGGTTCCTGAAATCCAGACAAATGTATCCGGCCAGTTATTTTGCAGCCCAGGGAATCGGCCGACTCGTTGAAGAAGTTCTTCCCGATTCTACGGGTGGAACCGGTCTCGAGTAGCCCCGGATTCCAACTGGAATCAACCATTTGAGAACCCAAAAAAAAGGGAGCCAATATTGGCTCCCTTTTTGGTAAAATGGTAAAATGGTAGAATGGTTTATCGAGATCAGCCCTTAAAGAAGTAGCGGGTGCTCTTGAGCTTACCGCGCTTGCCGACAACGCCTTCTTCGAGAAGTTCTTTAAGTTTTTTGGCCGTCGTTTGATAGTGAACGCCAGACTTGTCACTAATCTCTTTCTGGGAAAGGCCATCTGCTCCAGCAGATTTAACCGTTTCGACCGTCCGGTTGGTAACGTCTTCGCTGCTCATGCGGGTTCTCTTACCGCGCTTCTTTGCAGCAGGTTTGGACTTAACAGTGGTAGGAGCAGCTTTTGGTGCTGCTGAGCGTGTCCCGCGTGAGGCAGGAACGGATACTCCACCCGCGGAATGAGCCAATGCTTGTTGCTGAGCAGCTTTCAGTTCAGCTTCGAGCAGATTCACACGGCGCTTGAGTAGGGCCGATAGCTCATTTTCTACGCGAGCGATGTCTTTGTCTAATTGAGCGATATCGCCAGTATTCATATTAGCGGTTGTTCCTCTAAATAGTCAGCTATGTCAATATGGTTTTTTATAATTAGAGTAAAACTGAGGGTGTTTACATAATTATCTAGGAATTATCTAAGATAACCTAATCAGAAGAGCCTGTTCACCTTGCGAAATTTTAGAATGAACGCAAACTGTTCAGTCGAACAGCTTTCCGGGGCAATTTTGAGGTTTACAAATGGAGATTCGGCCTTTAATTCCGCGCACTCGAGTCCAGACAACTGCCGTTGGTCCTTTGGGGGGAACGAAACAAATGAGTTTCGTTTCACGACTCGCCCAAAAGTAACCCGGCTTTCATCAGAAAATACCTATGCCTACTACACTTGCTCGCTTCGAGATGCCGAAGCACCTCGTCAAAGACGATGATACCGCGACCGATACCTACGCTCGCTTCACCGCCGAACCTTTCGAAGGCGGATACGGTCACACCATTGGAAACTCCCTTCGACGAGTTCTTCTCTCCTCTCTGGAAGGTGCTTCCATCACTTCCGTCCGCATCGCCGGTGCCCCCCATGAGTTCACTTCGCTTCCCGGCGTCGTTGAAGATGTGACCGAGATCATTCTGAACCTGAAAAAGATCCGGTTTAAGCATTTCGAAAACAAAGATCCCGCGACGATGACCATTTCGGTCGACAAGCAGGGAGAAGTCACCGCTGCAGACATTCAAGAGGTCCAATATGAGATCATCAACAAAGATCAGGTGATCTGCACGCTCGACCGCAAGACCAAATTTGAGGCCGATATTGAAGTTCGGGTAGGTCGCGGATTCAATACCAGCGAAGACAACAAATATCCGGAAATGCCAATCGGTGTTATCGCGATCGATTCCATTTTCTCTCCGGTTCAGCGCGTTCGCTACGGCGTTGAGGCAACCCGTGTTGGTCAGCGCACGGACTACGACAAGCTGGTTTTGGAGATGTGGACGGATGGTCGTGTTGAGCCTTCCGACGCGTTGCTTCAGGCTTCCGCAATTCTTCGCCATCACTTGGATGTCTTCGTTCACTACGATGATGACTTGGTGAGCTTCATTGAAGAAAAAGACATCGATACCGAGGAAAACGCCGAGCTGAAGAAGCTTCTGAACATGAGCGTGAACGAGATCGAGCTGTCTGTTCGTGCTGCGAACTGCCTCAACAATGCTAATATCACGACCGTCGGCCAGTTGGCGATGAAGAGTGAGGCAGAAATGCTCAAATACCGCAACTTCGGTAAGAAATCGCTCAACGAGATCAAGGAAAAGCTGGCCGAACTCGGTCTTTCCCTTGGGATGCAGTTCGATCCAGCCCTGTTGGAATCACCCTATCCAAGTCCGCTTTTGGGTGAGCCCAAGCCTCGCGCAGGCGGCTTGACCGATTTGATTGAAGGAAATCTTGCAAATTACGAAGACTAGGCTCGATTGACGCCCCGCTTAATTTCGATACCGATCACTTACTGTCATGAGACACCGGCGTAAAACTGTTAAACTTCAACGCGATTCTGCCCATCGCCGTTCACTGCTTGCCAACTTGGCCTGCAGCTTGATCGAGCACGGTCGCATTCGCACCACCTTGGCAAAAGCTAAAGCCCTTAAACCTGTGGCCGATAAGCTTGTGACACTTGGAAAGCGCAACGAACTTGCCAAGGAAAAGTCCAAGAATGGTTCTCCAAAGGTGACTCCGCAGACGCTTCATGCTCGTCGCCAGGCTCTCGCGTTTCTGCGTCAGGAGCAGGCCGTGAAGAAGTTGTTTGAGGATATTGCACCTGCTGCCGCTGGTCGTCAGGGTGGCTATACTCGAGTTGTGAAGCTGGGGCCACGCGCGAGCGATTCGGCTCCCATGGCTTTTGTCGAGTGGGTGGATTCACCGGTTTCCGCTGGTGATTCCGACGACGATTAAGCAAGGGGATCATTCCCAATCCTAATTTCGAAAAACGCGGTGTCCTTTACGGATGCCGCGTTTTTTTGTGGTTGAGGAGGCTGTTCCGAAGGCAACGGAAACTACCGCCCTACCAACGAATGGTTCCGTTTAGCGACTGCTGATCGCATCCGTTACGATCGGCTTCGCCCGAATTGTTGCTGCGGGCGATGGTGCGCTGGCTGGAATTTTGATCTCTTCTTCGCCTTTGGTTGGCGAGTCTGCGCCCGACTGCTTGGAATCCTCCCGGGCAAGCGCGGCCGTTGCAATTTCGAGGGACGCGTCGCCTCCGACTGGAACGAGATCCTCTGGAGCCATTGGCTTGAGACTGGAGAGGTATCCAACGTTTTTGACGTTGGAGCTGAAGGAGCCCAGATAGCGGGGAGTCACCTCAAAATGCTTTGGCAATAGATAAGTAGCCGTAATTAACCCTCCTGCTGCAACTGCATACATTGAGCCAATCCAAGGGTTTCGTTGCGAAGGCATTAAACAGGTTCCGAGCTACGATTAGGTTGCGAAGACGATAATTGAGAAAATGTTAGCAGGGCATCATTCAGACTGCCAGCCAATTTTCGCTTCGGTTCCGGCGATCAGGACTCTTGAAGATCAAATTCCGGATAGGCGGTCGTTGCATGTTCGCTGAAGTCGAGTCCGGCAGCCTGGTCTTCGTCGCTGGCCCGAAGCCCCAGCCCAATTTCAACGGCTTTGAAAACGAGGATGCCAATCAAGTAAGCAAGTCCACAAATGGCCGTAATCCCAAGCAGCTGAATCAGGAAAAACTCGAGGCTGAAAGGGCCGACCAGAGAAACCGCAAGGGTTCCCCAAACACCAGCATAGAGATGGACCGGCACGGCCCCGACCACGTCATCCAATTGGCGGTTCTCCAGATAAGCGATTCCCCATGCGGCGAACAGCCCGGCAACCCCGCCAATCAAGAGTGCGACCAGGGGATGGATTTGATCGGCCGAGGCGGATACGGCAACAAGCCCGGCCAGAATGCCATTTAGCGCGAAGTTTAAATCACTTCGACCACGTTGACGCCAGACTGACAGGGAGGCGAAAACGGAACCTCCTGCCGCCGCAATTGCGAAATTCACCGAAATTCGGCCAACAGTTTGGATCTCATAACCAGCGGAAAGGGTTTGTCCAAGCCCCAGTCCAAACCAGCCCAGCCAAACCAGCAATGTTCCCACCGCAGCCTGCGGAAGGCTATGTCCGGTGACGATCTTGGGAAGACCATCATTGCTGAACCGTTCATGTCGCGGACCGAGGATCTTAATTCCCGCCAAGGCGAACGCTCCGCCGATTCCATGAATGACTGCTGAACCCCCAAAATCGACAAAGCCCAGTTTTTCAAGCCAACCCAGGGAGCCTGGGTAGCCAAAGTAGCTGACTCGCGATCCCCAGGCGAATTGGGCAAGGAGCGGATAAACCACTCCGGTAAAAATCAGGATCACGAGAAGATAGTTTCCGAACCGGGTTCGCTCGCCCGTCGCTCCGGAACAAATGCTTGCAGCTACGACCACAAATCCGGATTGAAGCAGCCAGAAACTCCAGATCGAGTCGCTCGCGCTCGTGTGGGTGATCCACGCGAAATCAATCCCAAACATCAGCGGAAACCCGGCAAAAACAAACGTCGCCATTCCAATGGAGAGGGTCAACATCGCTTTCATCACCGCATTGACCCCATTGCGGGCATGCGAAAGTCCAATCTCCCGGACCGCAAAGCCGATAATCATCAGAAAAACGCATAGAGATGCGAAGAAGAGCCAGGTTGGTTGGGGAGTATTCTCCGTCGAGGTCGGGGGGGGGAGAGTGGCTTGGGATGGGGGCGTTCCCACTTGTTGAGTCGCGGGAGGGCTGTTCGGCTCGGAGATCCCTTTTAGCGGCGAGTCCCTCAATGGACGCAGGGAACGCTCTTGCTTCAATGCATTGAGTTCGGCTTGAAGAATACGAAGGTTTATCGTGTTCTCTTGGGTGGCCGCGGCCGACGCTTCCAGCGCTTCGAATTCTCTTCTCAGGTCGCGAAGTTTTTTCTCGTTCGCCGCTGCGTTTACGGCGTTCTCATAAATGGCTTTCTCGTTAAGATTCGCACTGGGAGATGGAGGTTGGCGGGTGGCTTGGACTTCGATGCGGGCGCTCAATTCATCGAGAGCGTTGCGAAGCTCATCGAGTTTGGAATCGACCGAAGGTGTCGAGTTCTGGGCGAGCAGGGGAAGAGCCAGAAGCTTGAAGCAGAAGATCAACAAGGCGGTCTGGAAGCCATTTCGCATGATGGGGGAGGGAGATGGAATCGTTCGGCTGGCTAAAGGTTCGTGGTTTGAATCAGGTCAAAAAGTTCGGTTCGAATCCGTTCCCGTTTCACGCGGTCCGGAATTCGTGCGGTCAGGGCATCACCAATTTCTCGAAATTGGTCGGGAGACGGTAGGTCTCCATAAATTGCGCGTTTTGTTTTAAGCTCGTGATTCAAAAATAGCGAGACTGTTTGTCGGCTCATTACCTTCCCAAGAACGCGGGTTAACGATTTCCGATAGGCTTCCCAGCTCAATCCGTCGTTAGCCTCTTGGTGAAGAGCTGGCGCAGGATAGTTTTCCGCCTCCTGTGGAAGTGGGGAAGGAGCTGGTGGTGACTCCTGAGCCAGGTTGCTAGTCGGCAAATTCTCGGGAGGCTCCAACTCCTCCGGTTCAGGGGGCGTGGGGGGAGTTGGCGAATGAAGGAAGGACGAGGACAGATTCTCCTCTTCCTCCGCACGAGGAATCACCAAGTTCTGCGGCAGTGGCTCGGCTGGGTGTACCGTAAGCCGGTCGTCAGTCAGCGCCCGATTTCGCCAGGTTTCGGGTAAGCTGAGACTGACCTCAGACCGGGACAGAACCTGCTTCTTTCCCGGTTTCGCCGATTTTCCATGTTCGATGCGGTCGAGATCATCCAAAAAGTTGTGGCCAATCACACAAACCTCATCGGTGTCTTCCGGATCGCGATGCAGGATCAAAAGCCGGTAATCTTTCAGGGCCAGCAAGACCACATTGCCGCCATCGAAGCCCAGAACGATTTCTTCGACACTTCTGCCCTGCCGTTCGTAAGCGGAAACCACGTCCTCCATAATCTCGCTCATTCGTTCGAAGCGATCTTTGGGCAAAGCCATTCGGTTCAACAATACGGTCGCACGGCGACTGAGGCAGACACCACGAACGCCGTTGATGTGCTCAAGGGGGGCGATGCTACGCCTTAACTCTGACTCTGTGAAACTTGCGCTCGTCATTTCCCTCGATGGGGGCGGATCAGTCTGGCTTGAGGTGCTCCATTGCCTCGGAATATCGGAATCGGCGATTGGCCAGAAGGCCATGAAGCGGATTGGTTTCCTGGTCCGGACCGTCCTCAAACCGGAAGGCCATCGTCTTGCCGTTTTCAGCGATCGATCCGTGGGAAATACTGCTCATGCCCAGCTTGGAACCGAGTGCCTGGGCATACATTTGCAATTGGGTCAGTTCATCGGCGAATTCCTCGGTATCCTCTTGGCCGGTCGAGCCTTTCACCATCTCGTCTTCCACCAGAAAAAAACGCACAGATGCCTCTTGGGACGCCGCATTTCGTTTTTGTTTGGGATGCATGACCGTATCAAATGCTAATTGGTGGACCGATGGAGTGTAAAGCCAGTTTTCTCCTCGGGAAAGCCCTGGATGCTGTGCTCAATCCCCATGGAAATCGCAAGGGGCAAAATTCGGACGATTCAGCAATTGTTCAGTTTCGGATTGGGAAATCAGGACGAGAAACTCGCACCCTAGAAATCGCGAAATGGTCCTCTCGGTTCGGACTGCGCCATTTGGTTCTCCCAAGCCGCAAACCGCAATTTGAGGCGCTCGAGAACTTCAGGCCGGGACGCTGATTGGTCGTTCTTCTCTCCCATATCCCGTGACAGATCAAACAGTCCCTTACCGGCGGCACTTTCCACCCATTTCCAGTTGCCGATTCGCGCGGCGCGATCGCCTCGGCGTTGCCAGAACATCTCCTTTCGAGGCGAAGCTTTTTCGCCCGCCAAAACCGGCGTCAGGTCGAAGCCATCCAATTGCAATCCATCGGGAGCTACGTTGCCGGTCGCAGCCAGAATGGTTGGAAGAACCTCGAGGCTGGTCAAAAACTCGTCGTTCACCTCACCGGCGGGAATCCTGGCAGGCCAACGGACGAGGCAGGGAACCCGGAGCCCTCCTTCGAACATCTGTGCTTTGTGCCCCCGAAGCGGTGAATTGTCGGCCCCTCCGGAACCGCCGTTATCAGAAAAGAAGATGACGAGGGTATTCGTCGCGAGGTCCGAATCGTCCAGGAAATCCAGAATTTCACCGATCCCGGCGTCCATGCACGTCACCGATGCGCGGTAGTCCCGAGTCCGGGCCTCTTTCGTGACCATTTCCCCTCCTTCGTTGAAGGGTGGGTGAACGTATTTTTTAAATTGATCAACTTTCCGCACTTCCTTCTCCACCGGCGGATAAAGGTCTTGGAATTCCGGTGGAGCTTGAACCGTTGAGCGAATCTTGGGATCCAGGCTGGACGAGTTATGAGGAGCATTGAAGGGGACGTAGAGAAAGAACGGCTTGTCGTGGTTCTTGCGCAAAAACCGCATCGCTTCCCGCTGGAAAAGGGTAGTGCAGTAGATGCCCTTGTCCTCCTCCGTCAGAGCATTGTTCCGATACATGCTTGGAACGCCGTATCGCTCGTGAGTGTAATAGTCGATGCCGGTGTTCACGAACCCGTAGAACTCGTCAAATCCGCGGGCCAGGGGAAGAAATCGACGATGGATACCGAGATCCCACTTGCCGAAGATTCCGCTTTGGTAGTCCTGATTTTGAAGAAGCGCCGGTATCAGCACCTCCTTCGTGTCCATCCCGGCGACGCGCTCGAAGGTATATCGGTATTCGTGATCCGGGTATTTGTAACCATAGTCCGGCGCCTCATTTCGAAACATGTCGGAGGTGCCGTTTCGCTGCGGATAGCGGCCCGTCAGAAAGGCGCCCCGTGACGGGGTGCAGGCAGGCCACGCCACATAGAAGCTGGTGAGGCGGACTCCTTCCCTTGCCAAACGATCCAGATTCGGCGTCTGAATGTTATTGGCGCCAATGATCCCGAGATCGGCGTAACCCTGATCATCTGAGACAATCAGAACCACGTTGGTGGGCGCTGCAAAGGTGACGCCCAGAAAGCAGGCGACAAGGAACGGAATGAATGGCGCGGGAGTTTTCACTCCTGACCAACCGTGGGGACAGGCATTCTGTCAACGCCGCGAACCTGACCAAGCTGAGGCTATTCAAGCGGCCCTGAGACCACGGATGGCGTTCTGATATCGATCGTTTCGAGACCCAACAACTCGATGAAGGGAACGTCGCCGGCTTTATTCCACTTCACCTTTACCCGGCATGCGATGAAATCGTCATAGGGAACGTTCGCGGCGACAGCCTTGCCCAAATCAGAGTCTTTCAGGGCAAAGAGATCGACACGCTTTTCTGTTTTGGGCTTCCAGTCGGCGATCAGGCGAATCTTCTCACCGTTCAGCGGAATCTTCTCGTGCTCGGATAGGATGTTGCCACGGTAAAGGCCCATGCGGAAAAACCGCGGGGAGTCCTCTTTCTTTTCAAGGAAGCTTTCCACTGGAGTGTCGTAGGCTTGGGCGAACGTCTCCCAGTCAACCTTGAAGGAATCACCGTCTTCCACCACGGAAACCCTGACATAGTCCTCCAGTCCTTTCACAACGAGGTCCGCCCGAACCACGTGATAGATCTCTTTGCTGGGAATTCGTGTCGCTCCCGTTCCTCGTACCGCCAGCACCTCTTTTCCCATCCACTCGAACTCGGCGTAGTGTTTCTCCATCACGGGTTTTAGAACCTCGGCATCGAGTACGTATTGGGCGGCCTCTTCCCAGGTTTTCGCTTGGAGGAAATCGCGGAGAACGGTGCCGGCTTCGTTGGCTTTCTTCAGGAGGGCCTCTTTCTGTGCAGCATCGATTTGAGCCGAGATCGGCTGAATGGAGGGAACCAGAACGGCAAGGGCTAGGAGAAGGGGTCTCATCGCGTAACCCCTTCTGGAAGATTTCAAAAGTTTCAAGCAGCAAAAAGTGATGATTCAGTCAGGAAGGAAGAGAGCTGGAAGGGAGGGGGCGCTGGAAAGCGAATTTGGACTCAAAAGAGACTAGAGAATTGGGAAAAGATACCATTCAAGATTGTCAATATTTCCAAATGAAAATGGATGGTATTTCAGGTGGTCTTGAAATACTGAACGGTGAAAAGCTCTATAAGGTGCTGATGGGGAGCGGGTTACGGGGGATCTTGAGCGGTTGTTTGCGAGAGTTCACAAATATTTCATTGTCTTTTTCGGCGTCCTCTTCCAGAAATTGCCTCCTTCTTCGGAAGGGGCTGCGACTTGAACGGATATTGTGACGAACTCGTTTCATTATGTATCTGGCCAATCCGCAGTTAGCGCCCTAAAAATGGCGCGCACTTCACACTAACTAACACTAACTAAATGAAGAACCTAACAGCAAAACTGATTGGTGGATTTGTTCTCCTTACCGGCCTCGCCTATGCGGGACCAGGCAAGGAGATCGTCATCGAGCCAGAAACACCCAAAACCTTCTGTGATCACTATGGTGATGTCCTCGGGCTTGCCAAGCTTTACGAAGGCGACGGTCCTCTTATTCAAGAGATCAAACTGATTGGTCGTTATCACGGTCAATACCACAACACCGAGTCCGATTTGGGCGACGATAGCGATTGGGAAAACCGCCGCTTCCGTTTCGGTGTTGGCGCTACCTTTCTCGAGAACTTCGAGTTTGAAGGCCAATTCAACCTGAAGAACGACTTCAGCGAGAGTGGACGTCTCTTCGAGACAGTTGAAGATCTTACCATCTCCTGGGAGCCCAATGACGCCTGGGGAATTACCGTTGGTAAGCAAAAGCCGAAAGTCACTCGTGAATACTCCACTTCTTCGAAGCGGATCAAGACGATCGAGCGCTCACAGCTGGTGAACCAAATCGTTCCTGACAAAGCAGGTGGTATCGTTCTTACCTTGAACGATGTCGCAGGTTTCGAAATCGACCTCGGTGGATTCACGGGCGACGCTGGCGATGACTGGGATCTTCCCGACTTTGACGGCGGTTACGGTCTCTATGCTCGGATCGGTCGCGAGATCACGGAAGCAACAGAAGTTCGTTTCGATTACTTCTACAACGACGGTGATCCAAACAATGGTGAGTTCGAAGACTTCGGAAACATCTTCTCTCTTAACTCCAGCAGCGACTGGGATCGGATGCACCTGGTGACTGACCTCATCTATGCAACCGGCATCAACGGTGAAGCTGACAATTTCGGTGTCGTTTTCATGCCTTACTATGACATCACCGACAAGTTGGAAGCTGTTTTCCGCTACACCTACTCCAACTCGGATCGCTTCAACGGCCTCGACGAGCAGAGCCGCTACGAAGACGACGCGTCTGGAGCCATCACTGGGGACGCATACAACGCCTTCTACCTGGGACTGAACTACTACATCTGCGGCGACAAGCTGAAGTTGATGAACGGTGTTGAGTATGCCGACATGAGCGGTGGTGCGGTTGAAAATGACTGGTGGACGTTCTTCACTGGCGTTCGCATGTATTTCTAAGCTGAAATACGGTTTTCAAAAACACACTTAATTTTGAGCGGGGTCCGAAAGGATCCCGCTCTTTTTGTGTCTCGTGTTGTGGTCAGTTGAGATGACTTCGAGGAACTCCTCCACTTCCGATCAATTGGTAGGATCAGTCCGGCATCTGCGTTTAGAAGGTGTTTGGCATTTGCACAATCCACCAATTGAGGGCCTGTTCAGCCATTCATGTCCAACGTGACTCGCCAGGGAATTCTTTGCGTTGTCTCCGGTCCCTCGGGATCTGGGAAGACGACTCTTTGCCATCGTTTTGCCGAGGCAGATGCCGGAGCCATCTACTCAGTCTCTTGCACGACCCGGCCGCCCCGGGAGGGCGAGGTGGATGGCGTGGATTACCACTTTCTCTCCCATGAGGAATTCGAGGAGAAAATCGCGTCAGGGGAACTGCTGGAGTTTGCCCAGGTCCACGCCAGTGGTCGCTACTACGGCACGCTGAAACAGCCGGTGATGGAGGCATTGAGCCAGGGGATCGACGTCTTGATGGATCTCGACGTGAAAGGGGCGGAACAGGTGCGCGCTTTGGAGGACTCTACGGTTCGTGCCAGCCTGATTGACGTGTTTATCCTTCCTCAATCCTTGGACGAACTCATGGATCGGGTGCGAAAACGCGGCCCAATGACTCCGGAAGAACTGGAACTGCGGATGAAAAACGCCAACGAGGAGATGCAGCATTGGAAGGATTACCGCTACGCCATCCTCAGCGGAGACAAGGAAGCCGATTTTGCCGAGTTCGGCGCCATTATCCAGGCCGAACGCCACCGTTCTTCTCGGCTCGATTTGGTCGATTAGGGGGCGTTCATCAATGAGGAACAGCTTGCGCGTCCGTCATCATTTTCATACGCTCCCTGAAGCGATGTTCGAGTAATGCTCTACGAGCAGATGTAATCGCGCATCGTGCCGAAAATGATCGTCATGGAGAGTGCTCCGGCGTCAGGAAATCCTACCGAACGTTCACCCAGCGTTTTGGCGCGTCCCATGGTTGCGACCATCGCCTTGCTGGCTTCCTTGCCGGCTTCGGCCGCCTCAGCAACTGCGGTAATCGCTTCCGGGAGTGACAAGGTCTGAACCTCCTCCGCTTTTTCGGCTGCGGGAACCAGAGCGTCGATCATCGTCTTGTCACCAGGCTTGGCTCCACCGCGCTTCATCACGCCGTCCGCCGCTGAGCGGAGCCATTTGGCCAAGCCTTGGGAATCAAGTTTCTCGCTGCCTTTCAGCTCTTTGCCGCCACGAAATACCGTGCCAAATACCACTCCGGACGCACCGCCCATCGAGGACATCATGGCTTTTCCGGTAGCAACAAGCGGCTCGTCTACCGTTGAGAACTCTCCGGCGGAAAGTGCCTCTTTCGCGGCGTTCATTCCGCGCGACATCCCAATTCCGTGGTCGCCATCGCCCAAATCGCGATCGGCTTGTGAAAGCTGGGGTTCGGCGACGATGATTGCGTCGGCAACCAGGTGAAGCATTGCCGTTGTTTCCTCGGCATTCAGGGATTCTTTAGCCATCGCAAAGTTTTGGCGCATTCCGCGCGAATCATCAATCTAAAACTCCCGTGGAGACCGCCTTAAGCGGTAATCGTCTCCATCTTGCTGTAGCAGATTGATTCGCAGGCGGGATTCCAGTAGCTCTTCAATTCATCGTCCAAGCGGGTGATGCTGAACGAAATCCCGGACATTTCCTGACAGGTAACGAGTGGGCCAACCATCGTGTCGTAAATTCTGACACCGCGCTCATTGAGAAATTGCTTCGCCTTTTTGAGGCAGATCAGGCACTCCATCATCGTGGTCGATCCCAAACTGTTGACGAAAAAGATCACTTCGTCGCCGGGTTTGAGCGCCTCGACTTCAGGATCTTCGGTAAAGTCTTTGAAGATCAGGTCCAGCATCATTGGCGTCAGCTCATCAGCGGTCGTCATCGGAATTTCTCCGACTCCCGGTTCCCCGTGAATCCCCATTCCCAGGCCGATCTTGTCCTCGTCAATGTTGAACGTCGGCATTCCCGTGGCGGGGATGGAGCCCGGGCTCATGGAAACGCCAACCGAGCGCGTTTGCAGCACGATCTTTTTCGCGGCGGCTTCAAGTTCATCCAGACTGGTTGCCGTCTGCGACGCGGCTCCTGCCATCTTCACAATCGGCACCAAACCCGCGATTCCACGGCGCTTTTCTTTCTCCGTTGGAGGCGCCGAGCAAACGTCGTCCGAAATCAGCACCGTGCGGACATCGATATCCTCGTCCTCGGCATCCTCTGCGCCGATGTCGAAGTTCATGACGTCTCCGGCGTAGTTTCCGTAGAGATAGAGCACGCCGTTCCCCTTGTTCACCGCTTGAGTCGCCTCGAAAACGATGTCGGGGGTGGGCGCCGCAAAGATGTCGCCGCAGGCTGCGCCATCCGCCAGATTGCGCCCAACCAATCCGTGATAAATCGGCTCATGACCGCTCCCGCCACCCACCAAAAGCGCCACTTTGTTGTCTGGAATGTCCTTTTTGACAATTGACCGGCGACCGACTTTGACGCACTCGCCATCGTAAGCGTCGACCAACCCGTCAAGGAGTTCATCGGCGACGTTCAGGGGATCATTGATCAGCTTTTTTTGGGTAAGACTCATGATAGGGAATTTCGAAAACTATCGTGCTGACTAAAGGACGAAATTCGTCCCTGCCAAGGACTTTTCCGTTTCCCTGTGCCACAATCAAATCTTGTCCCGAATTGGCGCGTTCGATCGTGTTGTCAGGGCGCCGAAGTCAGAAAGTGTTGATCCAAGAGATTCAAGATGTGAAGGCGAATGGTTCAAGTGCCAGTCAGGAATGAGGTTTTGACAGAGTGATGGGAGAGGAATCATGGTTGTGATGGAATGTTTAAGCTCATGAAAACCCCGATTCGATTTCTGGCATTCTGCGCTCGCCCGTCAGGCTTGGTGCACAGACGTAAAACGGGACACCGGCCCGTTCTTCCGAAGACTCCCGCCAATCGACCGCGCCCGTCGTCCGCCGGAACGGGCCGGTGTCCCGTTTTACTTTTTCTCGTCGTGTCGCTCACCCTCAACGTCGCCCTCGCCGAGGATCCCGATGCCGACACCTCCGTCGCCGGCAACGACCAGGTCGCCGAGATCATCAAAACCTACGGCGGACGCGGCACCCTGGCCGATGACACGCCGCCGACTCCGGCCGAAGAAGCGGTGAAGCAGTTCAAGGTCCGCGAGGGGTTCGAAATCGAGCTGATGGCTTCCGAACCGGCGGTGACGCAGCCACTCTTTGCGACGTGGGATTCGCGCGGGCGGATGTGGGTGGTGCAATACCGGCAATACCAGTTCCCCGCCGGGCTCAAAATCCTGCGCTACGACCAGCACCTGCGCGCTGTCTTCGACAAAGTCCCGGAGCCGCCGCCGCATGGGCCGAGGGGCGCGGACGTGATCACGGTGTTTGAAGACACCGATGGCGATGGATTCTTCGACACGCACAAGGACGTCATCACTGGGCTGAACATCGCCACCTCAGTGCAGGTCGGCCGGGGCGGGATTTGGGTGTTGCAGCCGCCGTATCTGCTGTTTTACCCGGATGCCGATGGCGACGATGTGCCGGATGCCGATCCTGAGGTGCACCTGTCCGGGTTCGGGCTGGAGGACACCCATGCCGTCGCGAACAGCCTGACCTGGGGGCCGGATGGCTGGCTTTACGGCGCGAACGGGAGCACGACGACGGGCAATGTGAGCAGCGCGGTGACGAAGAACGTGCAGTGGCAGGGCCAGTGCATCTGGCGCTATCATCCGGAGACGAAGGTGTTCGAGATTTTTGCCGAGGGAGGCGGGAACACCTTCAGCCTGGAGATCGACGCGAAGGGCCACATTTTTTCCGGGACGAACAACGGGAGCACGCGCGGGATGTATTATCCGCAGGGCAGCTATGGCAAAAAGGGCTGGGGCAAGCACGGGCCGCTGACCAATCCGTATGCGTTCGGGTTTTTCGAGCACATGCGACACGAGGGGGACAACCGGCGCTTTGCCCAGGCGTTCTGCATTTACGAAGGCGGGTTGTATCCGGAGGAGTTCGATGGCGCGATCGTGGCGCCCAACTCGCTGCACAACGTGGTGTGGCTGAGCAAGCGGATACGGGATACCTCGACGTATCGAACCGTGGACGAGGAACCGCTGGTGCAGACGGAGGATCGGTGGTTTCGGCCGGTTTGGTGCGGGGGCGGGCCGGACGGTTGTGTTTACATCGCGGATTGGTACGATACGCGGTTGAGCCATGTCCGTCCGGTGGACGATTGGCACAAGAGCAGTGGGCGGATTTACCGGGTGAAGCCAGTGGAAGATCCCGGAATGAAGTCACCGGCGGACTTTACAAAAGCAGGCGTGGGTGATTTGACGGGTTGGAGTCTTTTTTCGACAAATCCATGGGCCCAGAGGAGGGCAGTTCTTGAGCTTGGATGGCGAAATGAAGAGAATGACCAAATTGTTGAACTTTTGGAGTCGTTCGTGATGGTTGAACGGAAAGAATGGTATGGATTGAGTGAAAGGATCTTGGGTGGAACCATCGGTGAGGACGGCGCTCCTCAAGACGTTCTCAACGAATTCGCGGATCAAACGGCTTTAGGTGCGATTTGGGCATTGAACGCGCTCAACGAACGGAATGCGTTTGCTGAGTTTCTCTCCAAAACGGAGAGTCCAGACGTTCGAAGGTGGATTGTGCGAATTATGGGGGATCGTCGAGAAACTCTTCCCGGATTTGTTGACCTTGCCCGCACCGAGCCCGATGTCCAAGTCCGCGCCCAACTCGCCTCCACCGCGAAACGTCTCCCTTCTGAAGCCGCGCTCCCGATCATCGAGCAACTCCTCCGCCGCAGCGAAGACCTTGAGGATTTACACATGCCGCTCATGATCTGGTGGGCGCTGGAGGCACATGCGGAAACCGGGCGCGAGGGCGTAATCGCGATGCTGAGTAATCCGGAAGTTTGGTCGTTGCCGATGTTGCGCCAACACATTGCGGCGCGCCTCATGCAACGCTACGCGATGGCGGGAGGCGAGGAAAACCTGGCGACGGCGGCGAAGCTGCTCGAACTCGCGCCTGATGAGGAAGTCCGTGCGGAACTCCTTGTCGGCTTGAATCGCGCGTTTCAGGGCCTGCCGATGCCGAAGCTGCCGGATGCGCTTTCCGAGGCTTTGGCCGAATACGAGGCATCGCAGGGCAGTTCCCCGCTCGTCCTCAAACTGCGCCAGGGCGATGCATCGGCGATTCCGGACGCGGTGAAGGCCGCGACGAGTTCGGCGACGAATCTGGTCGAGCGAATCGAGCTGGCCAAGGCGCTGGGAGATACCGGGAACCCGGCTGCCCTGGCCGCGTTGCTCAAACTCATCCCGAACGACTCCGAGCACGCTCTGCAACGCGTCGCGATGCGCGCGGCGGCGAAATTCGACGACGAACGGGTCGCCAAAACGATTTTGGGCCGCTACAACTCGAGCATCAGCAACGAGCACGACGTCCGCGGCACGGCCAATCGCGTCCTCGCGAGTCGGGCTTCGTGGGCCAAGGCATTCCTCGATCAGATCGATACCTGGCACATTCGCGCGAACGAAATCCAGCCCGACGTTGTCCAGCAACTCCGCATTTTTGACGAACCGGAAATCGCCGCGTTGGTCGAGAAACATTTCGGGAGAGCCGGAACGGTCTCCTCGCCGGAAAAACTTGCCGAGATGGCTCGAATCAAGACCGCATTGGCAGGCAAAACCGGCAGCGCCGAATCTGGCCGCGTGATTTACACTCAGCGCTGCGCCGTTTGCCACAAGCTTTTCGACGAAGGTGGTGCGATCGGGCCGGAACTGACCGGCTACGAACGCGGAAACCTGGAGTTCTGGCTCCCCGGCATCCTCGATCCGAGTCTGGAAATCCGCGAAGGCTACGAAACCTACGTCGCCCGGCTCAAGGACGGCCGCGTCCTCACCGGGATGATGGCCGCGCAGGAGCCGCAAACCATCACTCTGCGTGATCTTGCGAACCAAACTTCCATCGTGAGTCGAGCTGATATCGCGAGCCTGCAGGCCATTCCGATTTCGCTGATGCCGGAAGGATTGCTCGGCGGGTTGAGCGAAGCGCAATTGGCGGATTTGTTCGCCTATTTGAGCCTGACGGCTCAGTGACGGAGCCGAATTCCTGAGTTTTCGCGAAATCGGTTCGTAAAATCTCGCCTTGCAAAGTCACCTCGCCTGTAAATGGATACCCTTTCACCCTTATCATACCCTAGACCCTGGCTTTTCTCATGGAACGTAGAGTTGTCATCACCGGAATCGGAGTCCTGTCTCCGGTCGGAAATAATTTAGAAACCTTTTGGGAGTCGATCAAAGCTGGTCGCAGCGGAATTCGTCGGCTTGAGTCGCTCGATACGACGGAGTATCAGTGCAAGATTGGAGGAGAAGTCGTGGACTACGACCCCAAGGCGTATTTCAACAATCCCAAGGATGCGAAGCGCGCCGATCGGTTCACGCAATTGGCCATGGGCGCTTCCAAAATGGCCGTCGAGCATTCGGGAATCGATTTCGAGACGGTCGATCGCAATCGCATCGGCGTCATGGTTGGCTCTGGCATTGGTGGCTTGGACACGATCGAACGCAACCACACCGCATTGATTCAGAAGCATCCTTCCCGCGTTTCGCCCTTTGTGATTCCCATGATGATCACGAATATCGCGAGTGGCATGGTTTCGATGGAGTATCAGCTTCACGGACCAAACATGTGTATCGTGACCGCCTGCACCACGGCGAACAACAACATCGGGGAAGCTTGGCGGATCATCAAATTCGGCGACGCAGATGCGTTCATCGCCGGTGGTTCCGAGGCCTCCATTTCCCCCATGGGCCTCGCCGGTTTCGGAAACATGAAAGCGCTGTGTAGCAACCGGAACGATGATCCGGAGATTGCTTCCCGCCCGTTTGATGTCGATCGCAGCGGTTTCGTCATGGGTGAAGGTGCCGGTTGCGTGATGATGGAAGAGCTGGAACACGCCAAAGCCCGTGGCGCGAACATCCTGTGCGAACTGGCGGGCTATGGCGTCAGCGCCGATGCCTATCACATGAGTGCACCGCATCCGGATGGAATCGGCGCCAGCATGTGCATGGAAAACGCCTTGCGTCACGCCAAGTTGAATCCGGAAGACGTTGATTATGTGAACGCTCACGGAACTTCAACATCGCTTGGAGACATTTGCGAAACCAAGGCGATCAAGCAGACCTTTGGCGATTATGCGAAGGATGGTCTCATGGTTTCCTCCACCAAGTCGATGACCGGACACCTGCTCGGTGCGGCTGGCGGAGTCGAACTCGCAGCCTGCGCAATGGCGATTCGTGAAGGTGTTGTTCCTCCAACGATCAATCTCGACAATCAGGATCCCGAGTGTGACTTGGATTACGTGCCCAACGAAGCCAGAGAGGTGAAGATTTCGGCCGCGGTCAGCAACTCGTTCGGCTTCGGCGGTCACAACGCTTCTGTCGTGTTGAAGAAATTTGAAGACTGATGATCAAATCCCCTACGTTTCTCCTGTTGCTCGCGACAGCCTGGCTGACGGGCATCGCGCAGGCTGATTGGCTCCAGTTTCGGGGCTCCGACAGCACCGGCGTCGCCGATGGAGAAGCTCCGGCAGAGTTTCGTGGGGAGGATTCGATTGCCTGGAGTCTCGATCTACCCGGTCGAGGCTTGTCGAGTCCCATCGTGATTGGCGATAATGTCGTCGTCACGGCCGCAAGCGGTCCGAACCAGGAATTGCTCCACATCATTTGTGTCGACGCCGGCAATGGCGAAGTCCGGTGGGAGCGTCGATTCTGGGCAACGGGTCGAACCATGACTCACAAGAAGACGTCGGTCGCCGCGCCGACTCCGTGCAGCAATGGTGAACTCATTTTCGCCTACTACTCGTCAAACGACCTCTTCTGCGTGGATCTGGAAGGCAACCTGCAGTGGTTGCGTGGGCTGGGTTACGATTATCCGAACGCCAGCAACAGTCTCGGCATGGCCTCCTCACTCCTCGTGACGGACGACGCGTTGATCGTCCAGAGCGAAAACGATAGTGAGAGCTTTGCTGCCGGGCTGGATTTGAGGACCGGCGAGAATCTTTGGCGGAAAATGCGGCCCAAGGGAGCCAACTGGACGTCGCCCGTCGCGTTTGGGGCTGAAGTGGTCGCGTTGCAATCCACCAAAGGCGTTTTGGCCGTCGTTCCCTCGACCGGATCAGAACTCTGGAACTTTGAAGGAGGCGCCTCTCCAACTCCCAGTTCCGTGGTTAAAGACGGCGTTCTCTACGTTCCTTCCAACGGAATCACCGCCTTGAAACCCGATGGGAAAGGTGGGCCTCCACAAAAACTTTGGACCAATGGCCAGATCAGCCCGGGAACTGGTAGCCCGATTGTCATCGGCGACCGCATTTACTCGATCAAGGGGAGCTTTGTCGCCGCCGCCGACCTCGCGACGGGCGAGGAAATCTGGAAGATTCGAGCCGATGGTCCCTTCAGCTCGTCACCGGTCGCTGCTGGGAATTTGATCTATCAGTTCAACGAGCAGGGACGTGGCGCAATCATCGATGTCAGTGGTGAAGAAGGCGAAGTGGTCAGCCAAATTGAGCTTGGCGAAGTCATTCTCGCCACGCCCGCCATCGATGACGGCGCGCTCTATATCCGCAGCGACGGACATCTCTGGAAGCTGCAGTAACGTCGGAGAAAAATCCGTTGGTCTAGCCTGACCACGAGCTGTAAATGCTCACCTTCGTTCCACTGCGCGTGTTGTCGTAGATCAATTGAGCCGCACTGTAGGGAAGCCTGACACAACCCGCGGAAGCCGGATAGCCGGGAAGATGCCCGGCGTGCACGCCGTAAGCGCTCGAGCCCAGCCGCATCCAATACGGCATGCCCACGTGATAGATGTTTGAAACTTTTCCGCTGCGAACGCGCTCGCTCATCGTGAAGGTGCCACGCGGCGTGTATTTGCCAGGACGGGCTGACGAGATCGGCGTCCGCACTGCAATTTCGCCATTCACCAACAGATAAGCGCGTTGCCGACTGATATCGATCACCACTCGGGTGTTGCTTCGAGTGCTTCGATTCAGCGCACGTTGGCTCACCACATACGGGTTCGACGTTGATTGGGGAGCACTCGGTTTTGGTGTCGGAGCTGCTGCCGGTTTCGGTGCGAAGAACGACTGCAACGGGCGGGCCTTCGGGATTTGCTCGCGCGAAGTTGTCGTCCGCCGGTCCCGCATCTGCTTGCGTCGGCTACTTCCGTACTTTTTCCAACGGCTCCCGCCAAAAAGCCCGGTCTTTGCTCGTTGTGCGACGGGGCGGGACTCCGAACGCGGTTCTGCAGACAGCTCAGGAATGCTGATTGAGGAAATGCCGATCACCACGGCGAGAAGGGAAGGGAGAGGTAGTTTCATCGTTCTGAGGAGTAGACCGATTTTACAGACACCATAGCGATTAGGAAGGCAAAAATGCGCGCCGCGTCCTCCGACCGGGAATTTGCCGCCCTTCAAGCTTACTTTACCGAAAACGAGAATGCTCCGAGGTCGCCCGCGTTGTAGTGATAGTCGCCGGGTTCGGCCTCGAGGATTTTACCGAGCGCTCCGCAGATGATGACTTGGCCTTTGGTTAGTGGGACTCCCTGATCGTGGGCAAACTGGGCGAGCCAGAGGGCGGTTTCCCACGGCCCTTCCCAGCAATCGGAGCCCTTGGCCGTGTTGATGACGTCCCCGTTCCGGCTGAGGTTGAGGGGGATGGCTTTGGGGTTGATCTGGTCTTTCGCGACGGGGTGGCCAACGATGTAACCGGCAGCGATGACGTTGATGGCGGCAAGTTCGGCGGCGGTCGGTCGTTCGCCGGCGGGGCCTTCCCAATCACCTGAGATCAGTTCAATCACCGGGATGATACCGGAGATATGCTGCTGGAGCTCGTCCACGGATTCGGGGCGTTTGAGAAGGGGCGAGCCGATCGTAAATCCAATTTCGCATTCCAATTTCAGGCCGGGAAAGCGTTGCCGGGAGATGACCGGCGAATCGCGGCCCTCGAATCGTCCGGAAGCCCGAAGAATCGCGCCAACCGGTTCGGTGATGCCCAACCATTTCTGGCCGGCGGGCGTGACAACGCCACCCTTGATCCCGCCAATCCCGTCGTCATCGAGCGTTTGTTGGACCCAGGTGCGTTGGATCTTGTAAGCCTGTCGAAGATTGAGCTCCGGCGCGATCCGGCTCAGGGCGGGGAGCGGTTTGCCCGCATTCCACGCCGCGACGAATGATTCCGCGAGTTCTTCGGCGGTGGACCTCGAGTGCTCGACCGCAGGTTCGGCGGCGTTGAGAGAGGAGCCCAAAAGCGGGGCAACGCCAACGAGGGCGATTAGGAGGATTCGGGTGAAACGTCTCATGAGTAGTTGTGATTCGTTGGCGGGTTACTGACCTCTCAAGTGCTTTGCCAAAAACTTCAAGACGAGTTCCTTCTCGCGGGGAGTCCGTTTCCAACCGTGGCCGGAACCGTTGACCACTTCCAGATGGACGTCGAGACCGGCTTCCCCATAGAGCTTTGCAAACCATTCGGATTGATCGAGGAAAACCGTGCGGTCCTTGTCCCCATGAAAAATGAGAAGGGGCGGATCGTCATCGCTGATGTAAGTTGCGGGACTGGCGATCCGTGCGGCTTCAAGGTTTTCCTTCACGGGACCACCCAGCAATTTGTAGACGCCGCCTTCGGGCTCATCGGTTTTGGCGGGTTGATTTTCTGAACGCTTCACAAAGTCACTGGGACCGTAGTAGTCGATCACGCCCTGCACGCGGGACGATTGATCCGCGTGGCCTGCCGTTGTTCCTTCCAAATCCGTGACCCCGCCACTGGTTCCCATCAGCGCGGCGAGATGGCCGCCTGCGGAAGTTCCCGCGACGACGACTCGTGAGGCATCGTAGCCATAGTCGCCGGCGTTTGCTCGAAGCCAGCGGAGCGCCCCCTTGCAATCATGAATTTGAGCGGGAAACAACGCTTCGCTGCTGAGCCGATATTCCACGCTTGCGACGGCGTAGCCATGGTTGGCAACCCAGTTGAGGCGGCAGCGTTTCCGGTCACCCGACTGCCAGCCACCTCCGTGGATAAAGAGGAGGAGGGGTGGGGCTTCAATTCCCTTGGGCATATGGAGATCGAGAAAAAGTTCAACACCATCAGGTTTGGCGATCGCGATCTTTTCAAGAAGTTCGACCTCGTTCTCTGCGAATGCGTTGGCCGGCAGGGATGCGAGGAGAAGAAGCGGGACGATGATTTGCGGGCTTTTCATGGGGGTGAAGCAAAGGCTTTCAGGTTAGGTAAAGTCGGCGTAGCGAGTTCCAAGAGGCGTGTTGAGGAGTGACCCTGCCAGGTTGACCAAGCCCTTCACGATGGCGTCGAACAACAGCTTTCCTTTTTCTGCACTCGCGAGGTCGGGGCGCCCGGTATAGCCGTTGGCGGTCCGCTGGAACATGTCGCGACTGAGATAGAAGCCGTGATTCGTGTCTGGGATCAACTCTCCCGCGTTCGCCAATTCATCGGTCTCCACCAGGTCCGGGCGGATGTGAAGCATCAATGACGTCTCAAACTCGCAGGCGTGGCCGACAAACTTGTGCTCTCCCTCCAGAATTGCCTCGCGCTCGGACTCCGCAACGGACCAATAACAACCGGCGGCGAGAAGGGCATCCAAATACAGGGGTTGAAGTTCACGCACCGCCATCTTCATCGGATCGGTATTGCCACCGTGGCCATTGAGAAAGAGAACCCGCTTGAACCCGTCATCGAGAAGTGAGCGGGCCACGTCACAGAGGGTCGCAACATAAGTATTAAGGGCCGTGTTGAGGGTTGAGCCGATCCGCAAATGATGGGCGCTCGCTCCCAGCCAAATCGTTGGTGTCAGCAGCAACTGAGTGGCCAGCTCTTTTTCGAGAGCTTCGGCGATCGCGCTACAGAGAATGGTGTCGGTCCCGGTTGGCATGTGGGGGCCGTGTTGTTCCACCGCTGCGATGGGAATCACAACAAGGGTGTTCATGCGATCGAGCTTTGTGAGCGTGGAAGAGGTCAGGTGCTGATAAATCATGACGACGTTTCTGGCGGATGGTTTTTCATTACATGAGCGAAGGTCAGACGGGTTTCCCTGGCTGGGAACAAATAGCTAACGAAGTATCCCAGAACCAGGGAAAGGCCGAACCCGATTGGCCAATACCAGACCGAGAACCAGTCGGCGCGTTGATACATCAGCACCAGTGTCACGATGGTTCCGAGCGAAACGCTGAGGAGGACACCCTGCCAGTTTGAGCGCTTTGAAAAGAGCGCGAGCACGAAAATCGCGAGGAGGGGGCCACCAAACGCAGCGGTGAGTTTCTTGGCTATGGCGAACACATCCCCCAACGGACCGACGAGGCAGGCCAAGGCGACCGAGAGTCCTCCAATGATGAGAAGGAGGACCCGGATGGATCGAAGCTCGCCCAA
Source organism: uncultured bacterium (assembly GCA_963977015.1). GTDB lineage: Bacteria > Verrucomicrobiota > Verrucomicrobiia > Verrucomicrobiales > DEV007 > JBCDHN01. Next base: position 146,131 of record CAXBMO010000013.1, read on the forward strand.
CGCCGTGCTTGGGCGAAGTGATGGGAACAGGCGATCCCGGAAATCAACGACAACCGCGGTGGTGACCGAATGAATCCCGGAGTCAATGCTGGACATGATTGCGGCAATCAGAGCGGCAAGAAAGAGGCCGCCAAGTCCGGGGGGGAAATGAAGCCGAACAAATTCGGGCAAGGCGCGATCCGCGACATTGGTTCCGGAGCCCAATTCGGCGGGATGGAGCGAATACCAACTGTAGAGGGCAACGCCGATCATGAGCAAGCCGGGCAAGACGATCCACATCCCGAGCAAATTGATGGCCGCGCCGATCTGGGAGGTCTTTTCCGATTTGGCGGAAAGGTATCGCTGCACGGCCACTTGATCGACCCCAAAAGCGGAGAGGCCCTCCAGAAAGATGCCGATGAGAATTGCCCAACTGCCATAAGCCAGGGTCATCGATGGTTTGAAGTCGAGCACCAGGCCCTCCCGGCCATCAAAATACGCGTGAATGACCTCGCCGAACGTGGATTCGCTCTTTGCCAGGATGAGTCCGACCGAAAGGAGGATCGTCAGCGCAAAGACAAAGAACTGAATCACATCCGTCCACATCACCGCGCGCAACCCACCGAGCATGGTGTATCCGATCGACACGATTCCCAGGATGATGATAACGCCCGTTTGCGAAACGCCGGCAACATTGGCAACCACGAGGGAAGCCGCATACGTCGCCGAGGCCATCCACCCAATCCGCAGCAGAATAAACAGGCCACTGGCCAGCGCGCGAACCGATACATGGTAGCGCAGCTCGAGATATTCATAAGCGGTCTCGACCTTGAGCCGTGCGTAGACCGGGATGAAAACCCAGATGACGATTGGCGTCATCAGGGTGAATGCGACTAACGAGAGGCCGATGCGAAGGCTGTTGCCGAAGGCCGCGGCGGGATAGAACACAAATCTGTTGGAAGAGAAAAGGGTCGCCATGACGCTCAATCCAACGACCAACCAACCCATCGAACGATTCGCAGCGAAAAATTCGCTGCGGGATTGGTTGTGGCCGAAATGAACGCCGATCCCGACGAGGGCAATGAGGTAAACGGCGATGACAACGAGGTCGAGAACGTGCATTGGGATTTCAGCCGACCCTAGGGGAGCGGATGAGAAGTTGCAATGGTCTCCATCCGTGTTCGTTTGAAAAGAGGCTGGAACTTTCCCGGCGAACCTGAAACGATCACGGCCAACGCAACATGAAAACTCGCCGCCAGTTTCTCTCAGGTTCGGTTTCCGCCGCAGCGGGCTTGGCTGCTGCCGGGTGTCAGGCCTCGACGTCTTCCGACTTCATCGATGCCCACGTTCACGTCTGGACGCCGGACACGCAGCAATACCCGCTCGCGTCGAATCATACCAAGGATCAGATGAAGCCGGCGAGTTTCACACCCGAAGAGCTGTTCGCGCACGCAAGACCGGCAGGCGTGTCACGAATCGTCCTCATCCAGATGAGTTTCTACGGCTTCGACAATTCGTACATGCTCGAGGTGATGAAACGTTACCCTGGAGTCTTTGGCGGCGTTGCGGTGATTGACGAGCATGCTCCAGATGTGGTCTCGACGATGGTGAAACTGAAAGGGCTGGGAGTTCGCGGGTTTCGGATTCGTGCGACGAAAGCAATGGCGGAAGGATGGCCCGAGTCAGCGGGGATGGTCGAGATGTGGAAAGCCGGTGCAGAACACGAGATCTCCATGTGTCTCCTTGCCGATCCTGATTCGCTTCCCGGAGCGCTGAAGATGTGCAGGCAATTTCCCGATACTCCGGTGGTGATTGACCATTTCGCCAGAATTGGCGTAAGCGGAGTGATCCATCAAGCGGACGTCGACCAGCTCTCCCGCTTTGCTGATTGTCCGAAGGTCAAGGTCAAGACCTCAGCCTTCTATGCGCTCGGAAGGAAGACCGTTCCTTATGATGATCTTGGCCCGATGATCAAGCAACTCCGCGACGCGTTCGGACCGGAACGGTTGATGTGGGCGAGCGATTGTCCCTATCAAGTGGTTGACGGTCATCGTTATGCCGATTCGATTGCCCTGATTCGGGATCGACTCGATTTTCTGACGGAGGACGACAAACGGTGGATGCTGCGAAAAACGGCGGAAAGCGTCTTCTTTGGTTAGGCTAGCCTCCATCAAAATTCATGACGACGTCTTCATAAAATTGGGCGGCAAACTCGACTTGTGCGAGGTCCACAAATTCCGTGGCGGCATGTGCCTGGTCGATCGAACCCGGACCAAAGATGATACTTGGGATTCCGGCGCGAGAAAGCTTCGTGGCATCGCAGCCGAAGGGAACCCCGATGGGTTCCGGATTCCCTCCCAACCGATTCATCACGTCCTGTGAGATCTTGACGATTTTGGAATCCAAAGGCGTCTCCATCGCTTCGTCGATCAGGTCTGGAGGTAGGAACTCGGCATCGATGCCGGCAAGCAGCGCCTGATATTCTGCGAGAACCTCGGTTGCGCGCTCGCCGGGGAGCATCCGGCGGTCCACGGAGATTTCACAGCGATCGGGAACAATATTGACCTGAGTGCCGCCCTTGATGGTTCCCACCGAACAGGTCGGAGAGCCAACCAAAGGATGCGCGTTTGCGGCGAGTCGCAGATGATCGTTGTCGATCGCCTGGAGCACCTTGGACATCTCCATGATTGCGCTTTTCCCAAGGTGAGGCTTTGCGCTGTGGGCGGCTTTGCCGTGAGTTCGGATTTTCCAGCGGAGAACGCCTTTGTTCGCCGTGACGATCCGATTCAGGGTTGGTTCGGCGACAATGGCAGCCTCAGCCCCGGGGAGTTGGTCGATCAAGCCAAGAACGCCGCGGTAGGCATGTTCTTCATCGATGACCGCCGCAAGCCAAACCTCGCAGGGAGGCTCTTTCAGATTGGTTAGTGCAAACGCCATCGCGGCAAGACCGGACTTCACATCCACTGAACCTCGCCCATACAGTTTGCCGTCTCGAATCTCCGGTTCGAAGGGGGAGATGTCCATCTCGTTGGCATGAACCGTATCCATATGCGCTTCCAGGACGATTCGACGATCGGGATTCCGCCCTGGAATGCGTGCGATGACATTGGGGCGGCCGGGGAGAACTTCATCAAGGGAGACGTCAATGCCCCGGCTCTTCAGGAAGTTTTCCAGCCAAAGAGCGACATCCCGTTCGCCTGGACCCGCCCATTCGGGATTGACGCTGTTGATCCGCACGAGTTCGGCGAGAATATCGGTTACGCCCATGCGCTGAGAACCTCCGTGAGGCAGTCAACGTCCTGCATCTGATTGTATCCGTGAATCGAAACACGCAATCGGCCAGCCTGGTGCATGACGTGGATGTTATGCTCCAAAAGAGAGTCGTTGAGCTCTCGATCCCGCGAATGTTGAAAGGATACAATGCCAGAACCATTCTCCGGTTGAGGCGGCGACATCGTTGGGATTCCCAGTTGATCCAGATTGTGATGGAGGCGGCGGACAAGCCCGTCGGCATGGGCTGCGAGATGGGGAATGCCGATCCCGCAGAGGTAGTCCATTCCGGCCCGGAGAGCATAGATGGCCGGGAAGTTGGGCATTCCCACCGCGAAGCTTGCCGCTCCCTTCATTGGTGCGGCCCGTTCAAATCGATCCGGTTCAAAGGCATTCTTGAGGTGAAACCAACCACCGGCATACGTCGTGAGGCGGTCCGCGACGGTTTCCGGGATCGCGACCACGCAACCCCCGTGAATTCCGAGTATCCATTTGTGGGTGCTTGAGATGATACAATCCGCATCCAGACAATCCAACTCAACCCGGCCGAAGGCCTGCGTTACGTCGACGGATAGAATCGCGTTGGGCGCCAACTCGCGAACGAGGCTGCGAAACGGCCCCCATTCCATCCGATAACCCGTTAGGAAGCTCACCAGTGAAACCTGCACCAGTTTGGTTCTGGTAGAGAGCAATTGGGCCAATGGATCCAATTTGAGAACGCCTTTGTGATGCTTCCAAAGACCTACCTTGGGAGAATTGGGCGATCGAATCCATGGGGTGGCTCCAGCCGGGAAATCCAAGTCGGAGATCACAACCTCATCATCCGGATTCAATTGGAGGGCCGACGCCAGGAGGTTGTAGGCCTCCGAAGCGCAGGAGCAGAATGCCACTTCTTCAGGCGTTTTTGCAAGCATGCCTGCTGCGATCTTCCTGCACCGCTCCAATTCCTCAAAATGGAAGTCGCGGCCTTTCATCCCGAGAGACTTGTCACGCCAGTAGGTCTCCAGCGCTTCATGCACGGCCAGGGGCGGAATGCCTTCCGCCGCCGAGTTGAGATACACGTTATCCTTGAGCAAAGGAAAGTCACTCTCACGGCTGTTGAAGGAAAGCATTCGTTAAGCTGGAACAGAAGGGCGCGAAATCAAACGGGCGGCTGCTTCGGCTCGATGCGCGGGGACTTGGTTTGGCGATTGCCTACGGCGACGGCAGTGGTGGCGCCTTACGGTTCATCCTTTCGCCTTCAACCGTGCTCGCATCTCTACCGAAACAAATCCGGACTTGGCCAGCGGTCTTCAATCCCCCGGATCTGCTCCTCCACCGGCGGCTTGACTTTGGGCCAGCTGTGCGGGCGAATCCGGACGATGCGCCCAGGGCGGAAGCCTTCCAGCACGAGCGGAATTTGGATCTGCACCTGAATCCCACTGCCGCCAAAGGCTGGGTTTTTCTCGGATTTCTCCACCGCGACCACCCTGCCATCCATTCCATCATGGTCCGGCCAAAAGGTGCGCAGGGTGTCTTCCGCTGCGGCCATCTGAGCGCCTGTATTGGGCGTGAAATCGGCATAGAGTGATTCGTCCATGCCGCCAAATAGCGTCGCGGTCACGGTTGCCTTTCCGAATTCTCCATGGCTGACGGCATCGACCCGGGCCGGCATCCAACGCAGGCGGATGTGGCGCACGTGGCTGCCTTTTTGGCGATCCGTTGCGACCTTCATCGCAGCGTCGTCGAGCCAAACGTCGGCGGCGTGGAATTGTTGGTAAAGATACCGGGGGTGCCAGGTCAGGCCGAGCTGGATTGCCTGCCCATCGAAGTTCTTCTTGCCAGATGCCGGCCAGGATCCATCTGCGATGAGATCGGTGAGTCCGAGCAATTCGCGACCGCGCCAGATGCGGGTGGAGCTGTCGATCGTGACCTTGTGCTCGCCGCCAAGCCCTTCGCCACCGTCCTCCCGATCAAGGCTGGCGATCAGTTGACCTTCTACACCGTTGATCTCCACGGCGGTCAGGTTCCAGGCTTTGCCTTCGCGCAGACAGAGGCTCGGACCGTCCTCCAGCAGAATCGCGTGATTCTCAGCAGGCTGCGTCACGTTGTTTCCCTTCACCACGGGGACGGAGGAGGTCTTCGGATCGGGCGGGAGGTAGAAGCGGCCATACAGCACGGTTCCGATCGGAATATCCCGCAACTCGGCCGGCGCGCCGCGATAGCGGATCATGCCGTAGGGCAACATGGCGAAGTGATGCAGTTTGCCTTCGTGGTAGTGGCCGTTCACGTGCAAGCGCAGGCTTCCGCGCCGATTCACGTGATCGACGAAGACGAGTTCGCCGCGGTAGGATTTGGCTTCCTCGATGGGTGGAAACTGCCCCGGTTCCGGGCGGAATGGTTCGTCATCGGCAATCGCAATTGGTCCGATGCAAACCAGAAGGAGTAAGCAAAATGAGAAGGTGGTTCGACTCATCCCAAATCCAGTTCGCGGTTGCTATCGCCAAAGTTCTCCGTTTCCACACCCATCTTCTGCGCCATGGTCAGGAGGAGGTTACTCATGTGCGCATCGCTGTTTGCGGGGCGGCCACAGAGGCGGTAGTGCGTCCCTGGCTGATCCAGTTGGTATCCGTCGAAGTGTCCCTGGTTGTGGTCGAGGTGGCGCCCATGCTTGAGCCCCAGGCCGGTTCCACCGGCGAACACCAACGGCAGGTTGGCGTTGCCGTGGCTGTGCCCGTAGGCCATGCCGCTTCCGAACAGCGCCATCGTGGTGTCGAGCAACGGACTGCCGTCGAGGTCCTTGGTCTCGGCGAGGCGCGAAAGAAAATACCCAAATTGCTCGACCGCAAACGTGTCACTCTGGGTCAGCGCTTCCATGTGATTGGGATCGCCGTTGTGATGGCTTAGCGCGTGGCGCGACTGGGTGATGCCCAGCTCGGGAATCGGCAAGCCCTGACCTTCCAAGCCGCTACTGAAAGTGGCGACCCGGGTGGCGTCGGTCTGAAATGCGAGCACGATCAAATCGTAGACGGTCCGAAAATATTCGCCGGCCTCGGTTTGCGGCACGTCCCGATTGGCGCGCTTGCGATCGGTGTCTGCAATTGACGGGCGCGGAACGTCGAGCCAGGCGTCGGCGCGATCGGTGCGAATCTCGGTTTCCCTGACTGCGTTGAGATACTGCTCCAGACGTCCCTTGTCCTCCACTCCCATTTTCGTTTCCAGCTTGCGAACTTCTTCCAGATTCGAGTCGAGCACGCTGGCCTTGCGTCGCAGCGCCCGCCGTTGGGCTTCCGTGCCGTTCTTGGGTTCCTCAAACAGGTGAGCAAAAATCTGACGGCAGCGGCTCATTCCCGGAAGCCGGATTCCGTCCGCGGTCCAGGCCAACGACTCGCCCTTGTTCGAAACCTCGAGGGAATGAAAGCGAGTGTGCGGTGACGTCACTTCCGCCATTTTCTGGTCCACTGAAATCGTGTTGCGATCCGTAGGCCCAAGCTTTCCACCCGTCAGCCAAATCTTTTGGCAGTTGTGATGATGACCCAGTCCGCCCGGATGGTGCATCCCACTGATCGGGGTGACCACGTTGCGGTGTTTTTCCAGCGGCTTGAGCGAACGCGAAAATTCGAAGTCTTCCCCGGGCGTGGTGATTTGAAAGTCGAGCGTATTGACGCCGTTCGGGATGTAGACGAACGCGCTGCGTTTTGGCTTGTGAGCTTCAGCCGCTCGGGCGGGGTTCATGCATTCGAGAAGCGGCAACGCGATAAAGCTGCCGAGTCCGCGCAACGCATGGCGGCGATCGATCAACCAGGATTGGGTTTGGATATTCATGAAGTTTTTAGCGGTTAGCTTTTAGCTTTTAGCTTTTAGCGGTTAGCTCTGAGCTTCTGGAGAAATGCGTTAAGCATGCGTTTGATTTCGGTGAGTTCGGTGGTGATTTGGCTGAATTGGGGCGGAGAAAGGTATTGGAGATCGTGGGAGAGAATGAGTTGGTATTCCAACTCCGTTGCGGAGCCCATACTGTGGTCGAGGAACCGCGCAAAATCCGCGTCCGAATTTCTGCCACAGCCTTCCGCGATGTTGGTGGGCACGGAAGAAGCGGATCTTCGCATTTGTGAGATGAGACCATACCTTTCTGAATTCGGAAATTCCTGGGTGATGCGGTAAATTTGAAGCGTGAGTTGGTGCGATCTCTCCCATATTTGCAACTGCCGAAAATCTTTCATGGCTCCTAAAGCTAATTGCTAACTGCTAAAGGCTAACGGCTTTGAATCAATTCAGACAGGGCGACTGCGCGCACGACGTCTTTGAGTCGGGATTCGTTCCTTTTCGCCTCCGAGACAATGGACTGGATTTCATCGTGGTCATCCACCGTCATGACGCGTCGCAGGGCGTAGGTGCAGAGGTGCTCGACGAAAGCTTCCAAAAAGCGGTCACGATCCTCGAGCAAAAGCTGTTTGAACTCGTGAGCATTCGCGAACTCGCGTCCATCCGGCAAGATGCCGCTGGGATTCACCGGTGGATCCTCGCCCTTGCCTTTCTCCACCCGTTCGTGGGTGCGCCATTGACCGATCGCGTCGTATTGATCAAACGCCAGGCCGAGCGGGTCAATATTGCGATGACAGGCGGCGCAATTCGCATCCTGCGCGTGCGCTTCCAGCTTTTGGCGAATCGTTGCCTTGGGACTGTCCGGTGGATTCGGTTCAATTGGATCGACGTTCGCCGGCGGTGGTGGCGGGGTTTTGCCGAAAATCGCCTCGCTGAGCCAGACTCCACGATGAACCGGGCGATGCCGCGTGCCGTCAGACGTAAGCCCCAGAATGGCCCCCGTCGTCAGAAGGCCGCCGCGGTGAGCTTCCTGAGGCAGCGAAACGCGTTGAAAACCCGAGGTTTTGGGATCGGGCAAGCCGTAGAATTCGCACAAACGCGGATTCGCAATCGTCCAGTCGGAACTGATGAACGTATCAAGCGGCAGGTTGTTGGCGAAGACTTCGCGGAAGTAGTGCACCACTTCTTCGCGCATGCTCGCCTCCAGCCACACGTCGTATTTCGGGTAGAGCTTGAGATCTGGCGGGAACATTCCCAGACGATGCAATTGGAGCCATTGCCGGGGGAAGTCGTCCATGAACCGGTCGATTTTTGAATCCTCCAGCATGCGGTCCACCTGCGCTGCCAGGTTCGCGCGGTCACCGGTTAGTTTCCCTTCCCGGGCAGAATCCCAAAGTGCTTCATCCGGCATCGAACTCCAAAGGAGATAGGAAAGGCGGGAGGCCAATTCATAGTCCGTTAGTCTTTCGCGGGGAGTTTCTTCTCCCTCGACCAAATACATGAAATTCCGGGAGGTGAGCATCCCGAGCAGTGCCACCTGATAGGCTGCGAACACTTCTTCACCGGCCTTGCGCTCCGAATCGTAGGAACGCAGGTAGGGCTCGAGTTCCGTCCGCGATACCGGGCGACGCCAGGCGCGCTCGGCGAATCGTTGCAGATGATTGGCAACCTCTTCTTCGGTCGCACCTTCACCCGGCAATAGCCCTTCTCGGGTGGCGATTTCGGTTTCGCTGACGATCGGGCCTTCCCACTCAATCCAGTCCAACAGCACGGCCGAGTAAATGCCATTTCCCTCTTCATCGAACATCTTCGGCGCCGTTGGATTCAGCAATTGGGTTTCGCTGCTGTGGGTGAAGATGTAATGCGAGCTGGAGAGCGCATTGCGATAATGCCCGCCTTTCTGCCGGTTGATGATGTCGGTCGCCACGACATTGAAATCGAGGTTCGTGGGCATCTCCAAAAACACTTCGAACTCGATGATCTCCGGCTCATCTTCCGTTGCGAGAATATCGAGCTCGATCAGCCCCTCATTGGCTCCCTCAACGGTCGCTTGGCCAATCCGAAGATGCGGTGTCTGCCCGCCGGGGGGACGAATTCCGCTCACCTGCATTCTTGCGCGATACAGCCCGCTCTGTTCCGGACCAATGTGGCCAAACCAGTTCGATCTCAGGGCCTGTTGCGTCCGTCCCGGAAAAATCAGGGCCCGCAGCGGACGTTTGATTCCAAACCGATCGAGGTATTGCTGCTGAGTTTCCCCCCCGCGATAGCGCGTATCCGCCGCGGTCTTGAGCACTTTCTTGGGATCGACCGGTTTTTCGGGAAACGCCCGGGTCAGCACCGTCTCGGCCGCGCGGTAATAGCGTTCCACGTGAGAGGGCGCCAGCGAAAGCTGCGATCCGATGCGCTCAAAGCCGTGCCAGCGCGGATCCTCGTTCAACTCACCCGGTTTGGCTGGATCATAGCGCACGCCGAGCAGATCGTAGACCGTGTTCTCGTATTCCCTGCGGCTCAGGCGGTAATGTGCCACCGGCGGGCGCGCCGCCATGCGGGCTGCGCGGCCTTCGCGAATGCGGGAATCAAGCTGTTCGATCACCGTCGCGATTTCGTTTTCGGTTGGCAGCGGTTCGTCTTCCGGCGGCATTTCACCCGAATTGATTCGCTCCACGATCTCCGCCCAAAGATGGCCATTGGCACCGGATTTGAAATCGCGCGACAACTCGTCGATTCGGAGGTCGCCCTTTGCCTTGTCCGGGCCGTGGCAACGCACGCAATGCGTTTCGAGAAATGGCTCAAATGGTTCTGCGGCGGAAAGGATCGTTGCCGGGGAAAAACAGGCGACGATAATGAAAAACAAACGGGTCATGTATGGGGTTAGCTATGGGGATTCACGTTGCGGGCGAAGCCTGATTTTCATTTCATCAGAAAAAATAAGGGAGAACGCGCTCATTTCCCGGTTCTCACGGCACACTCTGAGACCAGTGTCACAGTCAGCCTGAGCAGGCAAATTGATAGCTGGGTTTCCGCGTGTTCCATCGACCATCGAACGGGGCCTCCCGTAAAGTGGGCATTTTAAGCCTTCTTTTTTGTTAGATTGTGGCGCGCCAAGCTAAAGAGTGGTGAGATTATCAGTCATGCCCCGCCATTTCGTTCCATCAATTCCCGATTCCGATGCCCCATGGGCGGGATATGTGGCGGAGATCGCACGGGCTCAGCCGGGGCTGCGGGCCTTTTTGCGAACACTGCTGCCTTGTGCCGGAGACGCGGATGACGTTTTGCAGGAAACCAACCTGGTGCTGTGGCAGAAACGCGAGGAATACGATTCCAGCCGCGAATTTGGTCCTTGGGCCCGTCGCATTGCCTATTTTCAGACGCTGGCGCATTTGAAGCGGCGTACCCGGTCCCGGGAGTCACAATTCAGCGATGAGATGCTGGAACAGTTGGCGGTTGAGACCGAGCGGCGTTCGGATGCGCTGGAGGATCGCCTCCAGGCGTTGCGGTCCTGTCTGGAGAAGCTGCCTGAAAAAGACCGTGATTTGGTGAAGGCGCGCTACGCTACGGGGGCTTCCGTCAAAGCCATGGCCGGTGACATCGGCCGATCGGCGGATGCGGTGTCGATGCACCTGTATCGGTTGCGGCAAAAGTTGGCCGGCTGCATCGCGCAGTCGCTGAAGCTCGGTGATTTCCAGGCGAAAGGAGGGGAGGGATGAGCACGCCTCGCTTCTCAGAACTTCTACAACAGGTGTTGAACGGCGATCGCGACGATATCTCAGCAATTGAGAGCGCGATCAACGAGGATGAGACTCTCCTGGCCGAGTATCTGGATCAAGTCGAGCTGGACGCCTTGCTGAGCTGGGAATTGGGGGACGAGGTCGTGGAAATGGATGAAACGGTTGCTGCTGAAAAGGTCATCTGGTGGCGATTCGCGTCTGGACCGCTCGCCAAGGTCGCCGCGGTGATTCTATTGCTCGGTGTGGGCTTTTTCCTGGGGCGGCAGCGGTCAAACGACAACTCCGCCATCGTCTCATCTGCGCCTGTTGCCGTGTTGATCGATAGCGAGGACTGCGAGTGGGAATCGGGGGAGATGCCGCATTCATTTGGAGCCTCATTTGCTGCCGGCGAAACCCTCCGCATCAACTCGGGAATTGCCCGATTCGCCCTTTGGAGTAAGGCGGGAGTTGCCATTGTCGGACCTGCGGAAATTGAGCTCGTTTCCAGCGAAGAAGTCTCGGTGCGCTACGGGAGCGTGAGCGCCTTTGCGCCGGATGAGGCCATTGGATTCAAGCTGACCACGCCGGATGTGGAGATCGTAGATCTGGGGACTCGGTTTGCGGCCAGTGTGAGGCAGGATGGCACCACCGATGTGCACGTGTTTGAAGGAGAGGTTTCGGTGCAGAGCCGCAAGAACCATCCGTCGGGAGAACTCGTGACCACGGGCCAGGCACGGAGATATCACTCGGGCGGCGATCAGCGCACGGAAATCGCGATTGCACCGGAGCAATTCGAGGAGCCGCCGGAGTTGGAGCAGTTGCTGGCGTTCACGGCTTCGAGGAATGGCGCTTCCGGTTTGGAAACCCGGGCCGAGATGGCGAGCGAACCGGGGGTGATTGCCGCCCATCGCTTCGTGGGCGCGGGTGGGGAATTGGACGGGCAATATGGGGGAACGGGGTTTGCCGCTCAACCCTGGTGGGCGAGTCCGGACTTCACCCGGGTCATTCCCTTGGTGAAATCCCATTCCGGAGGAGCCCGCGCGGGGGGGTATCTACTGGTGCGCGGGCGAGACAAGGCGGAGCCGTTTGTGGCCAACCGATTGAGCCGCAGGTTGGCCGGGGAATTGCCGAACACGTTCTTCTTCACCCTGCGGGCGAGTTATCACGGACTCGATGAGGACGATTTTTTCTCGCTCTGGATCGATTCGAACGGGAGAGAGGACGCGACGCATGCCAATGTGCCCACGCTCGGGATTCGCGAGGGTCGCTATTTCGCCCGTCTCGACGTTGAGCATGCTGCGGTTGCGGGGAATCCACGGGACGGTGAGGAGTTTATCATCGTCGGCCGCTATGTTTGGAATGCTGAGGACCGGCACGAAGAAATCGCCCTTTGGATCAATCCGTCGGGTGCTGACGCTGCTTCGCCTGATGCCGTGTTGCAAAGGCCGATGGCGAAGGCGCCTTCCGGGAAGTTTTCTTACCTCGGGTTACGAATTGGGAAACATACCGAAGTCAGCGACCGTTTATTGATTCACAGTTTTGCGGTCGGCACCAAGTTCCCATCGGCTCTTGCCGCAGTTGAGCCCTAAAAAATCCCGCCTTGTTGATGAGTTTTCCAAACCCCCAAACCTTGATCCTGACTCTCGCAGCGATTGCCGTGGGAACGAGCGGTCTTTTCGCCAACGAACCCAGGATCGCCGACGATGGTTTTGCCTCGGGCAGCCTGGCGGAGGGTGTTGGCTTTAACGGTGAATGGAAAATCTCTGCCCAACAGACGGCGAGGATGGATGAGAGCCGACCAGGCGTTCTGATCCGGGGAAACGGGGATCGGGACAATGCTCTGCGCCGCGAACTGGCGTCTCCGATTCGCGACCGCGAGCTCTTTGTGCGTTTCAATCTCCGCTATGAACCGCCAAAGGATGACAGTGAGTTTTTCGTGCTTTGGCTCGATCGGCTCGAAGGCACGGACCGGTCAACCCATGCCGAGAACGTCCCCAACATCGGCGTGCATGTGGCAACTTCGGGCCCGAAGAAGGGCAAGGCAGTGTTCATGGTTCGCATTGGCCCGGCCAATACCGCGTTCAGTTCTGTCGAACTCGAGCGCGGCCGCGATTATGTCGTGGTTGGGCGTCTTTCGAAGTCGGAAGCAAGCGCTCGGGCGGATTTCGACCAGTTTGCGTTGTGGGTGAACCCGAAACCGGACGGGCAGGACGAACCGGTCGCCACGATCCGGCATTCCCAGAGCGTTAATTTTGTGCGTTGGATCGGCTTTTCCACGGGCCGGAAAACGGAGCCGGAAGATCGCGTGTGGATCGATGACCTCGTCCTCAGCCGTAGCTGGAAGGATCTCATGAAGGCCGTTAGTCCGCCGGCCCTGGCCAAGGCGCCCGAGCCCCTGCCGGGCGCACCGTGGGAAGGCAAGGTGGACTTTGCGCACGACGTTTACCCCTTGTTGAAATCACGCTGTTTCAAGTGCCATTCGGGAGCGAAACCGAAGTCCGGTTACCGGCTGGATGTCCGCGACGAGATTCTGGGATACAGCACCGGAGATCCGTTGGCAGAGCCAGGCAAGGCGCGATCAAGCCGCCTGCTCGAAAAGGTCACCGAATCCAATCCCGAAAACCGCATGCCTCCGGTCGAGGGAGGCGGTTCACCGCTGACCGAATCTGAGATTGGCTTGCTCGCGGCGTGGATTGAGCAGGGAATGGCGTGGGATGAGAAACTTCTCCCCACTCCAAGCATCGAGACGGATCATTGGGCCTTCCAACGCATCGTTCGCCCGGAGGAGCCCAACGTGAAGCGTTCCAACTGGATCCGCACACCGGTTGACGCCTTCATTGCTGCCCGGCAGGAAGCAAAAGGCCTCACTCCTGCGGCTGAGGCGTCTGCCCAAACTTTGGTGCGACGGCTCTATCTTGATCTCATTGGCCTGCCACCCACTCCTGAGCAACTGGAAGCATTTTTAAAGGCTTCCGCGGACGATCCCGAACGTGCCTACGGGGCCCTGGTCAATGACTTGCTCGACTCGAAGCATTATGGCGAGCGTTGGGGACGCTATTGGCTCGACCTTGCGCGTTGGGCGGAAAGCCACGGTTACCAGCACGACATCCCGCGCCCCTATGCATGGCGATATCGGGACTATGTCATCGCCAGCTTCAACGACGACAAACCCTACGATCGCTTTCTAACCGAACAACTCGCTGGAGATGAGTTGCAGCCGTATTCGGATGAAAACCTGATCGCTACCGGCTTCCTTGCCTCGGCCCGCATCAGCGGTAACAACATGGACAAGGCCGCGCAGCGCAATGATGTGCTGGTCGATATCACCAATGCCACAGGCAGCGCGATCATGGGGCTGACGATGGAATGCGCGCAGTGTCACAATCACAAGTTCGATCCCATCAGCCAACGTGACTATTATCGGCTCCAGGCTTTCTTCGTGAATGGCCAACTCGGCAACGTATCGCTGGCGGCCCCGGAAACACCAAACCCGACCGATCTGCAAAACTGGATGGCGAGAGGCGCCTACAAGTTCTACATGAGTGAGGCGGGGAAGCTGGTCCGGGCGAAACGCTTTGCCCACACCAAACAACCCCACACCTGGGGGTTCCATGCGCCTGGTCAAAGCGTCCCGCAGATCGAGCGATTGCCCGTGGTGAATCGCGACCCGATCCGATGGAACGCCGAAGATCTGAAAAACCGGCGCGCGCACATCCTGATCCGAGGGGACGTTTCACGGCCCGGGCCTGCCGTGACCGGAGGCTGGCCGGGAGTGTTGGGATCAACGCCGGTGAAGCCGAATGGACTCAGCCGGACGGAGTTCGCACAATGGCTGACAAGTCGCGACAATCCCTTAACGGCTCGCATTTGGGTCAACCGATTGTGGCAATGGCATTTTGGGCAGGGCATTGTCGCCACGCCGAGCGATTTTGGGACGCAGGGATCGCCTCCAACCCATCCCGAGTTGCTCGACTGGCTCGCCGCGGAATTGATGGAAAACGGGTGGAGCACCAAGCATCTGCATCGCCAGATAGTGCTCTCCGCGACCTACCGTCAACGGCGCCTTCACGATGAGGCGAATGCCGCGATTGATCCTGGAAACCTGTTCCTCTGGAATTGGCCGCGGCGCCGCCTCGAGGCAGAGGCGATTCGCGATGCCACGCTCGTGGCGACGGGCGAGCTCGACGAGTTGCTTGGCGGTCCCAGCGTCCCTCCCGAACGCGAGGAAAGGGCCCTGCGCCGGACGCTCTATCTTTATCAGAGGCGGAGCGAAATGCCCACCGCGATGAAGATGTTCGATTCACCGGAGCTGGTCGTCAGTTGTTCGCAGCGCGGCGTTTCAACGGTGGCCCTTCAGCCACTTTATCTGCTCAATAGCGGTTTCATGATGCGCCGGGCCGAAGCCTTGGCGGAGACCGTGTCGCTTTCCGCTCCAGACGACGTGACCCGGCAGGTGGAATTGGCGTTTCTCCGAACCCTCGGGCGCGAACCAGATGACGACGAACGCGAGCGCTCCCAGGCAATGCTCACAACCGCCGATCCCAAAGCCGCGTTGGTGCGGTTCTGCCACGCGTTGTTGAACCTCAACGAATTCATTTACATCCCATGACTCGATCTTCACTGATTTCACGCCGCGCCATGCTGGAGCGCAGCACGCTGGGGTTTGGCTCGATTGCCCTCGCCTCGACTCTTGCGCAGGATGGGTTGCTTGCCGCCGTTCGGGAGGGGGATCATACGAGGCCGCACCTGATTGGTCCGCACATGCCACCGCGGGCGAAGAACGTCATTTTCCTCTTCATGAGTGGAGGTCCCGGGCAGACGGATACCTTCGATCCCAAGCCGTTGCTGCGAAAGTTGGAGGGGGAACCCGTTCCGCCGAGTATCGCGGTTAATGTGCCGAAAATTCCGCGCTCGGGCGTGAATTCGCCGCTGATGGCTTCGCCCTTCAACTTCAAAAAGTATGGAGAGAGCGGCATTCCGGTTTCCAAGCTTTTTGCCGAGACCGCGCAACATGTGGATGACCTCTGCGTCATCCGATCCGTGAATCACCGCATCCCGGTGCATGGTCCCGGCGAATGTGTTGCGCTGACCGGCACCGCCCTCGGAGATCGCCCCAGCATGGGAGCTTGGCTAACCTATGGTCTCGGCAGTACGAGTCGGGATCTGCCTGGGTTTGTCGTCATGCTTTCCAACTCGACGGGGCCCGCGCCCCAGCGGCCGGGGTGGGGGCCGGGGTTCCTGCCGTCGAAATACCAGGGCACGGTGGTTGATGCAAAGAACGGGGTGCCTTTTACCAAGATGCCGGCGATCTACAATGAGACGAATCGCCGCCAGCAGCTCGAATTCATCGATTGGATGAATCGGAACCATCTCGACAAGCAGGGCCTCGATTCTGAGTTGGAAGCACGGATCGCATCCTACGAACTGGGTTACCGCATGCAGACATCCGCGCCGGAAACGTTCAAGATCGACAAAGAGTCAGAACACATTCGTCGCCTTTACGGTCTGGACGACAAGGTCACCTCGGAGTTTGGCAGTCAATGCCTGATCGCGCGGCGCTTGGTTGAGAAGGGCGTGCGCTGCATTCAGCTCCGTAATGGAGGCTGGGACGCCCATGGCAGTCTTGAAAGCAACCACCGCAGACAGGCCAAAAGGGTTGACCGGCCCATCGCCGGGCTCCTTACGGACCTCAAACAACGCGGCCTGCTAGATGAGACGCTGGTCGTTTGGGGCGGTGAATTTGGACGCACTCCAACGACTGAAGGCAGCGCCACCGGCGCGAAGCGCGGCCGCGACCATTCCCCGGCAGGCTACACCGTCTGGATGGCAGGAGGTGGTGTGAAAGGTGGGCAAATCATTGGGGCGACCGACGAACTGGGCTTTGTTCCCGCCGAGCGTCCGCTTTCCCCCGCCGATCTTCATGCCACCATTCTCAGGGCTCTCGGACTCGATCAATACCGGGTCATTTACAGCCACAATAATCGCGACGAAATCCCGACCGTTTTCGGAGGGGAAGTGGTTCAGGAAGTGTTTGCGTAGTTTGTTGGATGGTCAGCGCTTCGACGTTCAAGGCCGCTTGAGAGTGTGAACACCGGTTTCGAGGAATTCCGATTCCTTCAAGGTGAAATCAGCATGTGGATTTGGGCTATGGAAGTGATTCGACGCTCCAGCTAGCCTCCGAGCATGCCAAATCCATGGACTGGAATCGGAAACCCCTATACCCGAAAGGAAGTTATCGAACGGCTTCGGGATACCCTCTCCAAAGGTGAGGCGATCATTGCTGCCGGGGCCGGGACCGGGATCAGCGCCAAATTCATCGAGAAAGGCGGCGCCGACCTGATCATCATCTACAACTCGGGCCGCTACCGGATGATGGGGCACGGTTCAATTGCGGGCATGATGGGCTATGGTGATGCGAACGCCGTCGCGATGGAGATCGGCGAATTTGAGGTGTTGCCGGTCGTGGAAGAGATCCCGGTGATCTGCGGCGTCCATTGCACCGACCCGCGCCGCCGCATGTGGCATTGGCTGCAACAGGTGAAGGCGATGGGCTTTTCCGGGATGAACAATTTCCCGACCCACAGCATCATCGATGGCGACTTCCGAAAGCAGCTCGAGGAAACCGGCATGGGAACGCACAAGGAGGTCGAGACCGTGGCGCTGGCTCGGAAGATGGACCTGTTTTCGATCGTCTACGTCGCGTCGCCACAGGAGGCGAAAGACATGGCGGAAGCCGGTGCGGATGTCATCATCGCGCATGTTGGCTGCACCGTGGGTGGTTCGATTGGAGTGACGAACGCCGCGATGTCGTTGGAGGGGGCGGCAACGGCAACTCAAGCAATCATCGACGCCGGGAAAACCGTGCGTGATGACGTGATCTACCTCTCCCACGGCGGGCCAATTGCGACGCCTTTGGACGCCGCCTTCATCAATGAACGGACCGACGCGGTCGGGTTTGTCGGCGCGTCGAGCTTGGAGCGAATGGCCGTGGAAGATTCCCTCACCAATCTCACCAAGGAGTTCAAATCCATCCCGCTGAAACGGAAGTAGCGGAATTTGTCAAAAATTCCGACCTCAAAGTTGATTGATTCGCCGGAAGATTTCGCATCTTCCACTACGCACCAAAACAATGACGAAAGCCCCCAAAACCATCGCTGTTCTCGGCACGCTCGATTCGAAAGGAGAAGAGCATGCCTTCGTGGCTGAGCTGATTCGCCAGAAAGGCCACACGCCGCTTCTCATCGATGTGGGAACCGGTGCCGAACCGACGGTCCAACCGGACATCACGCGCTTTGAAGTCGCGGCTGCCGGAGGAATCGATCTCGCGGCGCTGATGGAAGGACGAGATCGCGGCCAATGCGTCACCGCGATGAGTGAGGCGGCTCCCAAACTGGTCGGAAAGCTTGCGGCGGAGGGGAAGATCGACGGAATCCTCTCGCTCGGTGGCGGCGGTGGAACCGCGTTGGGATCGGGCGCGATGCGTGGCTTGCCGGTCGGGTTTCCCAAGGTGATGGTTTCCACCTTGGCGAGTGGCAATACGGCGCACTACGTCGGCTCGAAGGATATCACGATGATTCCGAGCATTGTCGATGTGGCCGGACTAAATCGAATCTCGAAAACCATCTTCACTCGTGCGGTTGGCGCGATTTGCGGGATGGTCGAATCAGAGGTCGCGCCAAGTGGAGAAGATCGTCCTCTCATCGCGGCGAGCATGTTCGGCAACACCACGGAATGCGTCGACGCAGCCCGCGCAATCATGGAGGAAGCTGGCTACGAAGTCCTGGTTTTCCACGCCACCGGCACCGGCGGCAAAACGATGGAGACGCTCATCGATGATGGTCTGATTTCCGGCGTGCTCGACATCACCACGACCGAGTGGGCGGATGAGCTATGCGGCGGCACGCTGAGCGCCGGGCCAACCCGACTTGAAGCTGCAGGCAAAGCCGGTATTCCCGCGATTGTCACTCCGGGTTGCCTTGATATGGCCAATTTCGGCGCTCGGGAGACGGTTCCCGCGAACTACGAGGGACGAAATTTCTACATTCACAACCCGCAGGTTACCCTGATGCGCACCACTCCGGAGGAATGCGCCCAACTCGGAAAAATTCTCGCCGAAAAAGTCAACGCCTACACCGGCCCGGTCAGCGTGCTCCTTCCCACCAAAGCCATCAGCATCATCAGCGCCGAGGGACAACCATTCCATGATGCCGCAGCTGACGCGGCCTTGTTTACCGCGATTAAGGAACATCTCGCGCCCCACGTGGAGTTGTTCGAGATCGATGCGGAAATCAATGCTCCCGAATTCTCGACCGCGTGCGCGCACGCGCTTCTCAATCACCTCGACCAAGCTTCATCCAACGCTGCACCAACGACCATGCCTCAAGTTAAACATTACGGCTGTTTTCAATTCAAAGCCGGAACGACCGAAGAAACCATAGCCGCCTGTTTTGCCTCGATGGAGGGAATGGTCGGGAGGATTCCGGGATTATTGGATTTCCACTACGGCCCCTACGATTCCGCCGAAGGCTTGAATGACGAGTACACGCACGGATTCATCATGACCTTTGCGAGTCCCCAGGCGCGTGACGAATACCTTCCCCATCCAATCCACGAGGCGGTGAAAGATGTGGTCGTCCCAAATCTGGAACGGGTTGTCGTGTTTGATTTCAACATGCCCGCTTGACCCTGAATGGCCCCCCCTGAAAACCCTCATGAATCCGGCCCGCCTCTGGCTGCACCGCTTCCTGCCTGTCGCTCGCTATATGTTTGCGGACGAGCGACTCTCGAATTTCGTGGTCATTCTCAACGGTGATCAGGGTTATGCTGGCCTGGGCTGTTTTGGCGGCGCCAAAGCTGTGGCAAACGCGAATCCCGTAACAACGAGTAAAAACTGGATATGAAATGCGCGCATCGAATCTTCGCGGTAGCAGCCGCTGGTCTGACTTTGTTCGGGGTGAATCTGGGTTGGGGACAACAGGACGTTCCAAAGCCGAATATCATCCTTATTTTTGCCGATGACCTCGGTTATGGTGACCTGGGGTGTTATGGCTCGCCAGTGAACACTCCTGAGATTGACCGATTGGCGAGTGAGGGCTTGCGCGCGACCGATTGTCTCGTCGCGGCCAGTGTCTGCGGCCCTTCCCGAGCCGCCCTGATGACCGGGCGGTATCCGATGCGGGCGGGGCATCCCATTTCACGGCACAATACCCCGAAATACGAAAACTACGGGATCGCTTCGGAGGAGGTGACCATGGCGGAATTGCTGCAATCCGCAGGGTATTATACGAAAATGCTCGGCAAGTGGCACCTGGGGTTTCACGTGGAAGGATCTCATCCGCTCGACGCTGGGTTCGACGATTATTTGGGGCTTCATGGCAACTACTCCAATCAGCATGGAGACCACGATACTGTTTACCGGAACCGCGAGGTGCTGGAAGAGAAGATTGCTTTCACCAAAGTGACGACACTCTATACCGATGACGCAGTCGGCTTTATAAAACAGGAGCGAGAAGAACCGTTCTTTCTCTACTTCGCCCATCACATTCCACATACGCCGATTGAGCCCAGCGCGCCCTTCAAAGGCAAGTCCGGGAAAAAGGGAGGCAAGTACGGCGATTTCGTGTTGGAGCTTGACCACAGCGTTGGCCGAATTCGAGCAGCGGTGGAAGAAGCTGGTATCGCGGAAAACACCCTCATCGTGTTCCTTTCAGATAACGGCCCCGCCAAGAATGGCTCAGCGAAACCGTTGAGCGGCGGAAAGTATGTTACGATGGAAGGCGGCCAGCGCGTTCCGGCGATCTTCTCTTGGCCGGGGAAAATTCCAGCTGACAAAGTTTCGGATGCCATGATCACGAGCATGGATTTGCTGCCTCTTTTCTCCCATCTCGCGGGCGCGCAGCTTCCGACTGACCGGCAGATCGATGGGAAGAACATCATCGAACTCTTGACGGGAGAATCGGAGCAAAGTCCGCACGAATATTTCTACTACTACAACGGCTTGAATCTGCAGGCGGTGCGAAATGAGAGGTGGAAACTGCATCTTCCGCGATCTATTGACGATCAGCCCTATTGGGCGAAACGAGCCGGAGGAAATCCTAAGAAGCTCTATACAAGTCTGAAGGAACCGATGTTGTTTGATCTGCAGGCTGACATTGGTGAACGACAGAATGTCATTTCCCAACACCCGGAGATCGTCACGGAATTGATGAAGGAAGTGGAGCGTGCTCGCGCCGAAATCGGTGACGTTGATGTCACAGGCTCCGATCAGCGTCCCCACAACCTGTTGGACCCCAACTCGAAAGACTAGAAGACCATCATGACCAAGAGGATAATTTTAGGGATGGGGCTGATGTGCCTTGCGGCCTTGCAAGGCCAGAATGCGTTCGCGGAAACCCCGCAAACTCCCAACGTGATCTTCATCCTCATGGATGATATGGGCTACAGCGATGTTAGTTGCTATGGCGCAAAGATGGTCAGCACTCCGAACATCGATCGCATGGCGGCGGAGGGGCTTCGCTTTACCGACTTCCATACCGGCGCCTCGATTTGTTCGCCTTCACGAGCGGCCTTCCTGACCGGCGCTTATCCTCAACGAAACGGCCTTTATCTGGGGATCAACCCGAAGCGGGAAGCACATTGGTTTCTAGGCTTGAACCCGGATGAAATCACGATTGCGGAACAGTTCAAGTCGAAGGGCTACAACACCTCGATGATTGGGAAATGGCACCTGGGAATGCAGGAGAAGTTTTCGTATTTTCACCAGGGTTTTGATCATTACTACGGGGCGCCGGAGAACATGGGCCACAGCGCGTTGTTTCGGGATGGCAGAGAGGTGGTCTACAAGCAGGCGCCGCTGGAGAAACTGACAAGCCTCTATACCGAACGGATTGTCAAACAGATCGGCGAGTTCAAGAATGAACCCTTCTTTATTTACTACGCCCACAACTATCCGCATACCCCATACAAGGCGGGGCCGAAGTTCAGAGGATCTTCCAAAGGAGGGGTGCGTGGCGATGTGATCCAGGAGCTGGATTGGAGTATCGGGGAAGTTTTGAAAGCTCTGGAGACAAATGGCATCCTGGAAAACACCCTGGTCATCTTCACTTCCGACAATGGAGCCACCTCAAACCAGTATTGCCAGCCTTACAGCGGCACCAAGTATGTTTCCCTGGAGGGCGGCCACCGTGTACCGTTTATCCTCTATTGGAAAGGCGTGATCCAGCAGCCAGGCGTGGTGGATGTTCCGGTCAATGCCATGGATCTGTTTCCGACGCTGAGTGAAATGATCGACGCGCCTATGCCTGAAGACCGGATTTATGATGGTGTCAGTCTAACCCCGTTATTTTCAGGCGAGGAAATTACCCGCACCGCTGAAACGCCATTCTACTATTACAACTGCGAGAACCTGCAAGCGGTCCGCGTCGGCGATTGGAAGCTTCATGTGCCGCGTACGAAGGAGCAGATTCCGTGGTGGGGAAGGAAGCTGCAGCAACCGATCGAATCACCGCACTTGTTCAACATTGCGGCGGAACCGGATGAGAAAACGGATCTCGCCGCGCAACACCCGGAACGGGTTTCGGAAATGATGAAGTTGGTCGAGGAAACGCGCCTGAAATTGGGTGAATTCGGCGAACGAGGATCAGAACAACGGCCGACCGGAACCCTCTTCCCCGAAGTGCCGATTCTGAGCAATCAAGCCCAGGACTGGGATTCCCTGCCCGACGCGGAAAAGGGGCGGGCGAAAACGGAATTTGAGGGCGGCCACGGCGCGAAGAAGAAACCCAAAGGGAA
Organism: uncultured bacterium; assembly: GCA_963977015.1. GTDB lineage: Bacteria > Verrucomicrobiota > Verrucomicrobiia > Verrucomicrobiales > DEV007 > JBCDHN01. Next base: position 168,678 of record CAXBMO010000013.1, read on the forward strand.
GAAGCCGAGCAAACTGTGAACCAGCCGACTTATTTCAAAAAAGCGGTAGTCTGGCTCGTTGCTTTGGTTGGGCTGCTTGCATGGGCCGAGGCCAGGGACGGTAGACCCAATTTCGTTATCATTTTCACCGATGACCAGGGCTACCACGATCTGAGCTGTTTTGGCGGGACGCATGTCTACACACCAAATATCGATCAGATGGCAGCTGAGGGGGTGCGGCTGACCAGCTTTTATGTAGCGGCACCGCTCTGCACGCCGTCACGAGCAGCTCTCATGACCGGGTGTTATCCGGCACGGATTGATATGGATGTGCCGTCTTCCTTGGAGATCGAGATGAAGCATATTCCGCCGGGCAGAAAGTTTCCCGTATGTTTGGCCGGCGACGGAAAGGGGCTGAATCCGAAGGATTTGACCATTACTGAAGTGGCTCAATCCGCAGGCTACAAAACGGGTATGTTTGGGAAATGGCATCTGGGTGATCAACCCGGGCTTTTGCCCACCCGTCAGGGTTTTGAGAAGTACTTTGGGATTCCCTACAGTCACGACATTCATCCGCAACACCCCCGGCAGAAGTATTTCAATTTTCCGCCGCTGCCGCTGCTGGAAGGTGAAACCGTCATCGAACTGGACCCGGATGCGGACTATCTGACGCGACGGATTACCGAGCGCGCGGTCGATTTTATCAAGCGCAATCAGGATGAGAATTTCTTCCTCTATGTGGCGCACCCATTACCACACGCCCCCTTGGCGGCCTCACCTCAGATCAAGAAAAAATATGCTCGGCATCTGGAAGGGAATGGCATCGGCAAGCCGGGTATCTTTCTATCTGCGATTTATGAAATCGATTGGTCCGTGGGTGAGATTCTGAAGGCCCTCAAAGAGCAGGGAATCGATGAGAATACCATCGTGCTTTTTTCGACGGATAACGGACCAAGCAAGGGGTCCGCCAAACCCTTGAGTGGTAAGAAGGGAAGCACCTTGGAGGGTGGGCAACGGGTGCCTACAGTGATTCGCTGGCCGAAAGGAATCCCAGCCGGAAGGATCAACAACCAACTGCTCACGGCAATGGACGTGCTTCCCACCTTCGCAAAACTCAGCGGTGCACAACTGCCGGAGGATCTTGTGATCGATGGCAAAGACATCATGCCAACGCTGGCAAATGATGCGGAGAGCCCACACGAGTTTTTCTTCTACGCACATTGGGGCGTGCAGGAAGGGGTGCGCTGGAAGTCTTGGAAATTGCGGATCATCGAAGGCAAGGAAGCTCTCTATAACCTGGATGAGGATATTGGTGAGAAGAAGAATCTTGCGGCGAATCATCCCGAGATCGTTCAACACCTCAAAGCGGCGATGCAGGGTTTCGAGGAAGAGATGGAGGCGAACCGTCGTCCAGCAGCGTTTGTGGAGAATCCCGTCCCTCTAACCAAATGAACCGTCAGCCCACGATGTTTACAATCAGCCTCTCAGTTCCTAACCTGAAAACCTGAATGCGCCGTATTGGATCAAGACGTCCCCAAAGAATCCATCTCGAAAGATTAAAACTTGAAATCATCAGAATGAAAAACCTACCTCCAATCCTGGCACTGCTCGTGCTCTCTTTGTCGCCCGTTCTGGCAGAGGCGAAACCTCCTAACGTCGTGCTGATCTTTGCCGACGATCTCGGCTACGGCGATCTCGGCTGCTATGGAGCAACCAAACTCAAAACCCCGAATATCGACAAATTGGCAGCCGAAGGCCGACGGTTCACCGATGCGCATTCGGCTTCCGCGGTATGCACCCCTTCGCGTTACGGCCTGTTGACGGGGGAATATCCCTTTCGAGGCAACGGCGGCAAAGGGCTTTGGGGACCGGCGCCGATCACGTCTCCGCTGTTGATCCCTACGGAAACGGTGACGATTGCCGATATCTTCAAGAAGAGCGGCTACGATACCGCCGTGTTTGGCAAATGGCACCTGGGGTTCGGTGAGGGACAGAACGATTGGCAGGAACCGCTGAGCCCGGGGCCGCAAGACTTGGGGTTCGACTACTATTTTGGGATGCCGGTGGTGAACAGCGCGCCGCCTTATGTTTATGTGGAGAACGATCGCATTGTCGGCAGCGATCCCGATGATCCGTTGGTACACTTGGGCAGAAATCCAAAAGAAAAACCGACGCCAATCACACCCATTCCGCCAAAAGCCGCTCAACGCAGCGCGAATCAGTTTGGTGGCGCGGTTGAAGCGCACAAGTTATTCAACGATTACGAAGTTGGCACCACGTTGACCAAAAAGGCGACCGAATGGATCAAGTCCCGCGAGGAGAAGCCGTTTTTCTGTTATTTCTCGACGACCAACGTCCATCACCCGTTCACCCCGGCCAAGCAATTTCAGGATACCAGCGAGTGCGGCGTTTACGGCGACTTCGTCCATGAACTCGACTGGATTGTCGGACAGGTGATGAAGACCCTTGATGAGGCCGGCGTTGCGGAGAACACCCTTGTGATCTTCACCAGTGACAATGGCGGGATGTTCAATCACGGAGGGCGCGAGGCTGCAAAACTGGGGCACAAGATCAATGGCACCCTCCTCGGTTCGAAATTCGGGATTTGGGAAGGCGGGCATCGCGTTCCGTTCATCGCCTGGTGGCCGGGGAAGATTGAGGCGGGCAGTGTTTCCGATCAATTGCTCTGCAGCGTGGATCTGTTGGCTTCGTTTGCCGCGGTGACCGGTCAGGAACTGAGTGACACGAAAGATAGCATCAATATGCTTCCGGCGTTGGTTGAGAGCCCAAGCGAGCCACTACGCACGGAAATGTTCATGACGCCCAACAAACCTACCCACATGTCTCTGCGGAGAGGGAAGTGGATGTATATTCCGGCGAAAAGCGATGGAGGGTTTCGAGGTTCAAAGCCCAGTCAACACGCCTGGGGTGGTGCCGCCGTCACCACGTTGGTCGGCACTCCCAATAGTGATATCGAGGACGGCAAGATCAAGAAAGGCGCTCCGCCCGCTCAGCTCTACGATCTGGAGGCCGACCGCAACCAGTCGAAGAATCTCTATAACGAGTATCCTGAGGTGGTGCAGGAGATGGAGGCTGCTTTGAAGGAGGCCAAGGCTCAGCGTGGCAAATAGATTGAGAGATGAATCGACTCCTCCGGAAGGAATATCAGCCGCTCTCCATTCGCTATTTCCAACAACAGGAAGAAGCGAAACGATCCTCCCAAATTGGGCCCCGGAACAACGATCGATAATCACCCAATTTTGAAGAGTCTATGAAGAAAAGGATTATCAGCGCGCTCCTGGTTATGGTCCCCTGGCTTCTCTGTCAGCCATCTTTGGGCGGAGAAGTCGCGAATCCTGACACCCATCCCTACGCCGACCCGGCGACTCACCGGGAAGGCTATGCGCATGCTGGCGCCGTGGTCAACGAAGCCCGTGTCTACGACTTTTACCAACGACAGGCTGATTTCTACATGGCGATGCCTCCACAAGAGCGTCCTGCATTATTGCCGGCTCACCCCGGACTGGATGCCGGACTTCACGGCCATTGGGGGAAGCACAACCAGAATCAACACAAAGACGGTCGCTGGAATGAGGTCGAGATCGGCTCAATCATTTCTCACGTCACTCGAGGTAATCCCAAAGAACTGGATCTCGTGGTAAAGGGCATCAACGTGAAGCTGGGTGATGGTATCGCGGCCTGTTTTGATCCGGAGTCGCTCAACTATCGGGCCATCTGGGATGGTTGGCTCAGCTTCAATCCCTTTCGCTGGGGCTCCTCGCGAAATACGACCATCACCGGAACGATGCGATTTGCCCAAAAGGACCCGATCCCGTTGGAAGATGGTCGATACCTGGGGCTCTACCGCCATGGCGACCGGGTGATCTTTCATTATCGCGCTGGTGAAGTTGAGATCCTCGACAGCCCCGGCGTTCGCGATGGCGAATTCGTTCGCACGGTGGAAGTCATCAGCGCGGGTGGCAGAGAATCGCTCCCTGAGCTGCCCGGGCCTGCCCCGGAGTATGGGGAACTTGCCCAGTTCACCCAAGGCGGCGAACCCGCTTGGTCCGAGACCGTGAAGACGGAAGTGATCATGGGGGCGTCAAAATCCAGTTCGGCCTATGTGGTGGATACGTTGGTCGTTCCGTATGAAAATCCCTACAAGTCGGTGATGCAGCTAACCGGTATCGCGTTTGGCTCTGACGATACCCTGTATGTATCCACGCTGGTGGGTGAAATTTGGTCGATCAAGGAGGACCCGGCTCAGCCAAATCAACTCATTTGGAAGCGCTTCGCCTCGGGGCTCAATTCGCCATTCGGTCTGCACTGCGATGAGGATGGCCTGTTCGCGCTCGAGCGCGGTCAGATTCTCCGTTTCCACGATCTCAATGACGATGGGGAGGTCGATTACTACGAGAGTTATGCCAACGACTTCCGCGATCAGGGCAAGAGCCATACCCACACGTTCGGTCTTCACCGCACTGCGGATGGTGCCTTCCACTTCACTCAAAAGGAACAGATCATGCGAACGTCGCCGGATCGGGTAACGCGCGAGGTCGGTTACGGGATTCGAAATGGAATGGGAATCGGCGGCTCGACTGACTATTTCTGGATTGGCCCCCAGGAAGGAACCTGGACTCCGGCATCCAGCATCATCGAAGTTGAGGAAGGCAACTACTATGGCTTGCCGCGTGGTAACGAACCCAATCCCATCTCGGCACCCATCTGTTTCATCCCCAGGGGGATCGATAATTCAAACGGCGGGTTTCTCGAAATCACCTCCGATCGATGGGGACCGTTCCAGGGATCACACGTCGGACTGAGCTTTGGCGCCTGTTCTCACTATCTCATTTTGCGAGATGCCGAAGGCCCCAAACCACAGGCAGCGACCGTTCCGCTTGAGGGCGAATTTCTAGCCGGAGTCGTTCGGGGAGCCTTTCGCGAGAGCGATGGGCAGCTCTACGTCGTTGGCCTCGACGGATGGGGAGACTATTCGCTCGAAGATGGCTGCCTGCATCGGGTGCGCTACACCGGTGGCGAAGTTCACAAGCCATCTGCCTTTCAGGTTTTCGAGAATGGGATCCGGATCGATTTTCCGATGTCCCTGGATCAAGAAGCTGCCACGCAGGTGTCGAACTACCTGGCCCAGACTTGGGAGTATGTTTTTTCCAAGGGCTATGGATCTCCGGAATACTCTGCCAACTCGGATCAGGTCGGCCACGATGTGGTTGAGATTGCTTCAGTTCATCCACTCGAGAATCCGAACTCGATCTTTGTCGAAATCCCTGAACTGGAACCTACCATGGTTCTTTATCTGCGGATGCACCTCAAAACAGGCCAAGGCGCTCCGTTCAAGACGGATCTGTTTGCCTCGACGATGTACCCACAGCCCTACTTCGGTTTTGAGGGCGCGATGCCACCACGCGAAGGAAAATCCACCGAAATCGCTCTACGAATCAAGTCCTCCAAGCCCGGTTCGAAACGCAAACAAACTGGTGAGGTGATCGAGGGCGCAAGGGAGTTGGTTGTCAACGCGATCAGCGGTCTCCGCTACGAACAGACTTTGCTCGAGGTGAACCCCAGGGAGCCCATCGCCCTGAAATTTGTGAACAAGGATGTGATGCCGCACAATCTCGTCATCGTCGCGCCGGGCGCCACGGAGAAAGTGGGAATGGCCTCCTTTAAGATGTTGAACGATCCCGAAGCCGGCGAGAAGAACTACGCACCCGATCTGCCGGAGGTCCGCCTGGTGGTGCCGGTGATCGCCCCCAACCAGGCCCACACTCTCTACTTTCGAGCTCCGGGGAAGAAAGGCGACTACCCGTATTTATGCACCTTTCCCGGGCACTGGCAAGCGATGCAGGGCATCCTGAGAGTTCGTTAGCACTGCCTGACTCCGTGATAGTGTAACGAGAAGAAGTAGTAGTACAATTTGTCATTGAAGATCCCATGAATATACGTCCAGCGTTCGTATCCCTGATTGTCCTGTTCCTGAGTGTCACCGGTGTCTTGGCGGCAGATCCGGCGGCCTCCAAGCCCAATATCCTGTTCATCTTTGCCGATGACTGGGGATGGGGGGATCTTAGTTGTCATGGCCATCCCTATATCAAGACCCCCAATATTGACCGGTTGGCCAATAAGGGCACGGATTTTACCAACTTCACCGTCGCCAGCGGAGTGTGTTCGCCCAGTCGCGCGGCGATTCTGACGGGAAGGTTTCCGGCCCGGTTCGGAATCAGCGGGCATTTCGCCAGCGTGAGGTCCAATACGAATCGGAAGATGCCCGACTGGTTGGACCCCGGGGTGCCGACGCTGCCACGAATCCTTCAGGAAGCCGGTTACCTGACCGGACACTTCGGCAAGTGGCACCTGACCGGCAGCGAAGTTGCCGACGCCCCGCGACCCGAGCTCTATGGTTATGACCGGGTCGGTGCCTACAATTGTTCCGGCGAACTCATGCCGGTGCACGACGATGCGAAGAACGCGGTTTCCCTCATCGAAACGAGTCATCGGGAAGGAAAGCCGTTTTTCATCAACCTGTGGGTTCATGAGCCTCACACGCCGTTCCATACCGTTAAAGAGTATGAAGACCGGTTTCCTGACTTGCCCAAGGCCGACAACATCTATGCCTCCGTTCTTTCCCACGCCGATGATCGCATCGGGCAGGTTTTGGATGCGCTGGATCGTCTCGGGATGACTGAGAACACCCTCGTGATCTTCAGTTCCGACAACGGGCCCGCTGGAAGCGGAAAAGCAGGGAAGCTGGTCATGAAGAATGATCCCGCGACCGGTGATGGCTATTTCGGCGCTTCCATGGGGACGACCGGGGGGCGCAAGGGCCGCAAGCGTAGCCTCTTTCAGGGTGGAGTAGGGGTTCCGTTTCTCGCGCGGTGGCCGGGCAAAATTGAAGCTGGCGGTCGCGATGATGTTTCGTGGATCTCTGCCGTGGACCTGCTCCCGACGTTTTGTGAAGTCGCCGGAGCGGACTTGCCTGCGGACTTTCAGGCGGATGGCAAAAGCCAGCTTGCGGTGTTGACGGGGCAGCCGGAAGCTCAGCGGGAAAAGCCCCTTTATTGGACGAGGCACAGCGCCGGAGGATCGGGACCCGGCCAAATTGGAGAATACGCGATTTTGGAGGGCAAATGGAAGCTCCTTGCCGACAATGAATCCAAACAGGTTGAACTCTATGATGTCAGCCAGGATGCCTTGGAGAGGGTGGATTTGAGTGCGCAATTTCCCGAGCGCGTCGCGGATCTGACTCAGAAGCTCAAGGAGTGGAAAAAGTCACTCCCCGAGGAGGTGGATGCGGGCGTGAAGTCCAAATTGCGGAAAAACACCGGGTAGACGGCGGTGGGGCGGCAGTTGCGGCCGCGAATCTGCAGGTGGGATGAAGCCCTGGCGATCATCCTTCGGGTCGTGCGCGCGAGCACGCTCTGGAAGCGATCCGGCCTGCCTGAGACGGGCGAAAGACCGGCCATTTGAACCGCCGGACCCGAGATTGGAGCAATTTTCCCGCAAATCCTTTGAACGATTCATCGTGTAAAGATTCAGAGCCCACCGATGATCCCAAAATCGCTTTCCGGTTTCCTGCAATCAATCGCCAGCCTTGTGCTGGTATTGGTGTTCCCCTGCCTGTCCACGGGAGCCGATTTCGTGCGGGATATCGAGCCGATTCTCATCGATTATTGCTTCGATTGTCACGGGGACGGCGTGAGCAAAGGCGATTTTTTGCTGGATGACTACGAGAAGCTGGATCAGCACCTGACCGACCACGATCTCTGGTTCACGGTTTGGGAAAACACGCGTTCGCAACTCATGCCGCCTTCCGGCAAGAAGCAACCGTCGGCGGAGCAGCGCGCGATGCTGAAGGACTGGATCGAACGGGAAGTTTTCAAGCTGGACCCGGCCAATCCAGATCCCGGGCGCGTCACGATTCGACGGCTCAATCGGGAAGAATACGAAAACACGATTTACGACGTCTTCGGGCATCGTTTTAACGCGGAAGCAGCGTTCCCGCCAGACGATACGGGCTACGGATTCGACACCATTGGCGATGTGCTGAGCATCTCGCCGTTGCTGATGGAGAAATACGTCAACGCGGCGCAGGAAATCGTCAGCAAAGTGGTTCACACAACGGGACCGGTGATTCCTTCGAACCACCGCCGGGCGGATCAATTCGTCAGCGAGAAAAAGCGCAAGGCCAACTGGATTCCGTTCGACCAGCCGGATGCGTTCACGTGCAAGCTTTCCATAGGCTACCCCGGCGACTACCGGTTGCGGTTGGACTACAAGCTCAATGGCGCGGATAACGACACAGCCAACACGGCGCGGGTGGAAATTCGGGTAAACGGAAAGTCGGCTGGCAAGAAATTCCTGGCGTGGGGCGACACCCAGACGCAATCCATTCAGGTCCAGGCTCCATTCATCAAAGGCGAGAATGTGATCGAGATCGAGCTGACTTCCGTGGATCCGGCGGGCAAAGACGAGCGGACGCTTGCCTTTCAGGGCGACAGACTCCACTTCGATGGCCCGCTGGACGGAAGCCATCGCGTGTTTCCCTCGAACTACGAGAAGATCTTCATCGATGGTCCGCCTCCGGAGGACGATGCGGCGCGAACGGCTTATCTGCGAAAGTTGATCGATCATTGGGGGCTGCGACTTTTGCGTCGACCAGTGAGTGAAGGGCGCGCGAAGAGGTTGATGGAATTGGCGCAAGCGAGCCAAGAGCTGGAGAACGGTTTCGAAAAAGGCGTCGCTCAGGCGTTGACGGCGATTTTGGCGTCACCGCGCTTTTTGTTTCGGGCCGAAGTCCAGCCGGAGCCGAATAACCCGGGCAAAATCGTCCCGATTGTTGAATTCGCGCTCGCGTCCCGGCTTTCCTATTTCCTCTGGAGCTCGGCGCCGGATCCGGAGCTGCTGCAACTCGCGGCGGAAGGCAAGCTCCGCACCAACCTGCGGCAGCAAATCGACCGGATGATCAAGGACCGCAAAGGCGAGCGTTTCGTGAAAAACTTCACCGGTCAGTGGCTCCAAACCCGGGATTTGGACCTGATCTACTTCGACCCGCGCCGCATTCTTAACATCGACGACCAGAAAGAGGCTGAGAAATTCTACAATTACCGAACCAAAGAAGCCATGCGGTGGGAGACCGAGAAGATGTTTGAGCATGTGCTGCGCGAAAATCGCCCGGTCACGGAACTGCTTGTCGCGGACTACACCTTTTTGAATCAATACACCGCCTTGACCTATGGCATCGAGGGCGTCGAAGGCCGCGACCTTCGGAAGGTCAGTCTGCCGCCGGATAGCCCACGTGGCGGAATTCTCGGGCAAGGCACGTTCCTGGCCATTACCTCGAATCCGACCCGGACTTCGCCGGTGAAGCGCGGACTTTTCGTTTTGGAAAACCTTCTCGGCACCCCGGCGCCACCGGCTCCAGAGGAGGTTCCCTCCATCGAACAACAGCGCCGGAAAAAGGAAAATCGCGAACTGACCATGCGCGAATTGATGAAAGTGCATGCCGAGGAAGCGCTCTGCGCAAGCTGCCACGCGCGGTTCGATCCGATCGGGTTGGCGCTGGAGAATTACAACGCCCTCGGCATGTGGCGCGAGGAAGAAGGAGGCACGCCGATCGATGCCGGCGGCAAATTGATCACCGGTGAACCGTTCGCCAACGCCAAGGAGCTTTCCAAAATCCTGGCGACCGAACGAAAAGACGATTTTTACCGCTGCCTCACCGAAAAACTCCTCACCTACGCCATCGGCCGCGGGGTCGAGTTTTACGATGCGCCAACCATCGAGAAGATCGTGGAAAACGTCGATGCGAACGGTGGTGGAATGATGAATCTGATCTACGGAATCGCCGAAAGCGTTCCTTTCCAGAAACGCCGAGGCGATGGAAGCCTGCTTTCTTTGAACCCCTGAACGCCAATTTCTACCAATCAACAGTCATGGACACACCTGCCAACTTCACGAACCCAAACCTTGAGCGTCGCCGTTTTTTGCGAGGACTCGGTGCCTTGGTCGCTCTGCCGACTTTCGAATCTCTCTTGCCCGCCAAGGCCTTCGCCGCTTCCGCCCAGGCCGGACGTGCCGTCACCGAAACCGGCGCTCCGATGCGCATGGGCTTCGTTTACATTCCGAATGGCGTGAACGTCAAAAATTGGGCGCCAACCGGAACGGGTCGCGATTATCAACTCGGCAAAACGCTGCAGCCAATCGCCGATTTCCGGAACGATTTCCAGGTCATCAGCAAGCTCATGCACGACAACGGTTGGGGCAAGAAGGACGGCGGAGGCGATCATGCCCGGGCCAACGCCACCTTCCTCACCGGCGCTCGCCCGCGGAAAACGGCCGGTTCGGACATCCAGCTCGGGATTTCGGTCGATCAGGTCGCGGCGAACCACATTGGCGATCTGACGCGGCTATCCTCGCTGGAACTGACTTGCGCGTCGGTGCGCACGGCAGGCCGTTGCGATTCCGGTTACTCCTGCGCCTACCAATTCAACCTTTCCTGGCGTTCCGACACCACTCCAATGACGCCGGAGCCGGATCCGCGCCTGGTTTTCGAACGCCTCTTTGGCCAAGGCCAGGGCAGCGAACGCAAACTCAACTTCCAACGACGCCAGGAGCAGCAGCGCTCGGTTCTCGACTACGTCATGGAAGACGCGCAGTCGCTCAACGGTCAACTGGGCCGGAACGATCAGCAGAAGCTCGACGAATACCTCACCGGCGTTCGCGAGATCGAGAAAAAGATCGAAAAAGCCGAGCGCTTCCCGCTTCCCGACCCGGGCGTCGCAGCCCCGTCCGGCAAGCCTTCCGATAAGAAGGAATACATCCGGTTGATGTACGACATGATGATTCTCGCCTTTCAGACCGACTCGACCCGCGTGGCCAGTTTCCTGCAGGCCAACGACGGCGACAACCGGTCCTACGAGGATATCGGCGTTTCCGAAGGTCACCACACCCTGTCCCACCACCAGGAGAAGCCGGACAAACTCGCGAAGATCGCCAAGATCGACCTTTGGTACATGGAGCAGTTCAACTACTTCCTGACGCGGATGCGGGAAACGAAGGACGTCGATGGCAATTCCCTCCTCCACAACTCGATGATCGTCTACGGCGGCGGCCTCTCCAACGGCCAGCGTCACGCCCACGACAATCTACCCGTCATCCTCGCTGGCAAAGCGGGCGGCAAGCTCAAAGCCGGTCAACACCTCGATCCCGGTTCCGACGTTCCCATGACCAACCTGTATCTCAGCATGCTGGACACGCTGGGCGTTCCGGATCAGGAAAGAATTGGAGACTCGACTGGTCGGTTGACGGGAATCAGTTAGGGTGTGAAAGCCAAGCTCGTTGCAAGAATGCACGAGACGTCTTTTTCCATTTCACGCCGCGAAAAGGGACCTGAGCGTGCTCTGTGACTGACCAGCAACGCCGCAATTGAGCGATTCGAGGTATTCCAACTCGTTCAACCTGCCTACAAACATCCCAGGTTTAATCCGGGAGTAGGTCGAAACGGATTTGTAAGGTGGATTGAAGTCGCCATAACGAAAATCTCGTTAACAAGCCTCATCTTTTGTTCACTATTCCGAGGGTTCTATGAAACGTTTTGTGTACCACTGCGCTTGTTTCTTCGGCCAATTCAGCAGACGACACCGTTCTGCCCGTATCACGGAACCACTGTTCGGTTTCAAAGCTTTCTAGTTTAAGACCAACAAGCCCAGTTTTATAGAATATCTCAAAAAGATTGTATTTAAAGTCCCGCGGGCTACTACGCGACTCTGCAACTAGCATTGCCGCTTCCGAAATACCTACCTCCGGTGGTTGTTCGCTTGTCACAACACTTAAACAGAGATCTTCAATTTCCGAATCCAATATCTTTGACAACTTGAAGGAATGAGTTCGGCTTTTTAGAATAGAGGTAAACTCCAAGAGATCTGGAAAGTCCGCAGACCACTCATCAGCTAGAGCACGGAGACGTGTGCGTGAATAGTTACCCTCAGCAGTCCGAATCTGTGCCGCCTTGAGTTTAGGTGAGTTATTAGCCTCTAAAATACATTCGTTAAAAAACGCAATAAGGTCCCGTGGACGGGAAATCCGCTCCGTAATAAATTTATCGATCTCTTGTCGGTTTATACTTTGAGGCATTATATCAGAATACCCCACCTCTTGCTTGGTATACTGATATCCAACTGACCTGATCCAGAAAGCTGGACACCTCAAAACGATAGTTCTGCTAGG
>CAXBMO010000014.1:0-175783 GCA_963977015.1 uncultured bacterium
TTTGTTAGGTTAAAGCAGAACTTCAGTTTTCAAGTGTCCATTTTTCGGGAAACAGCTCAGGGTCCCGTCCCATGAATCGGACAGGATTTGAGAGCCTTCCGCATTGTATGCAACATTACTAACGGTGGACGAATGTCCTTCAAGGGTTCTGATGAGTTCTCCCGTTGTTGCATTATGCAGGTAAATTTTATTGTCCCATGCCCCGGAAAGAATTTGGGTGCCATCCGGACTGAAGACTATGCATTCGGTTTTGGAATGGTTATCAATTGTTTTGAGTAGTTGACCGCTTTTGGCATTCCATAGTTTGATCGGACTCTCATAGGCGCAAGAAAGGAAACGCGAACCATCTGGGCTGAACGCTAGGCTCCGAATCATTTCGGAGTGTCCTTTGAGAGTTCCTTGAAGCCTGCCTGTATTGGCATCCCATACCTTTATGCTTTTATCTCTCGACCCGGAGATAATCTGATTGCCGTCAGGGCTAAAGTGGGCGTCAACTACAGAGTCAGAGTGTCCCTCAAGTGTCTGGAGCAGGGTCCCGGTTTTGGCTTCCCAGATCTTAATCTTGGTATCATCCGAAGCGGATAGGAATTGTCTTCCGTCTGGACTGAATGACACTCGGTTTACAGCGCCTACGTGCGCTTCTTTTTGTTCTTGGGGTTCTTCGATCTGGACCTTCCAAAGTCTAATCGAGCTATCACTATAGTCCGATCCGGAGATGAATCGTGTCCCATCGGGGCTAAAAGCTACGCAAGTGACTGAGGCAGAATGAGCATTGAAGCTTTGGAGAAGGTTTCCCGATGGCGTATCCCATACGTGAACAGTGTTATCTCGGCAACCACAGACAATCTTAGAACCATCTGGATTGAATGCCAAGCTCAAGACCGGAGAATTTGCATCAAACGATTGGAGCAGCGTCCCAGTGTTTCTTTCCCATAGCCAAATGATACTGTCCGCGGCACCTGACGCCACGTTGGTTCCGTCGGGACTGAAAGCTACACTGAAGACGGGGCCGGTGTGTGCTTGGACGCTGTGCAGAAGATGCCCTGTTTTGGCGTCCCATAAATTGACGGTTTGATCCCAGGAGCCAGAGGCAATATGCTGACTGTCAGGACTGAATGCTACTGAGTATACGGCTGCAGAGTGTCCTTCCAAAGTCAGGATTAGCTTGAAAGTATTGGCGTCCCATAGCTTTACCGTGCCGTCGTCAGATCCGGTGAGAAACCGGGTTTGATCAGGACTGAAGGTGATTTCCCTTATAGGGCTTGAATGGGCTTCAATAGTATCAAGCAGTCGCCCACTTTTTATATCCCAAAGCCTTAATCTTTTATTACCAGAGATGATCTTTGTGCCATCTGGATGGAGCGCGGCACAATAGACAGAGGTTGAATCATCTTTGAATGTTTGGAGAAGCTTATCTGTCGCGACGTCCCATAACTTGATAGTCCCATCCCACGAACTAGATAAAAATTGAGAACCATCGGGATCGAATTCGACACTGCGAACAGACCCTGAATGCCCTGCAAAAGTCCGGATTAGTTTCTCCGGTTTCAATTTCTGAATCTTAATCGTGTTGCTCGCAGAACCAGAAAGAACCTGAGTCCCATCTGGACTAAACGCTAGGCTCTCTACAGAGCCAAAGTGCCCTTCAAGGGGATGGACCATCTGTCCACTAGTTGTATCCCAAAGCTTGATCTTGTCATCTGACGAGCCAGAGAGAAATTTTTTTCCATCTGGGGAGAATGCCACACAATTGACAGGGGCAGAATGTGCCATCATATTATTAAGGAGGAGTTTTCCAGATGTTAGATCCCACAACTTTATATCATTGCCAGAGGAGCCTGAAAGCAGTTTATTTCCGTCAGGGCTAAAAACTACGCTGGAGACCTGTTTAGCATTTAGAGTCTGGAGAAGTTTTCCTGATTCTGCCTCCCACAATTTAAGCAATCCCTTGGCAGAAGCAGAAACGATTGAATTGCCATCAGGGCTAAATGCCACGCTGCTAATCCTGTCGGCTCCAAGTAAGATCTGCTGTAGGTCCCCTGTTTCTGAATCCCATAGCTTAAGAGTCTTATCCGTAGAACCGGAAACAAAGTGCGTCCCGTTCGGGCTGAAGCTGATGGCGTTGACGCTTGAAAGGTGTGCTTCTAACGTCTGCAGTAGCCTTCCTGTTTCTGTGTCCCACCTTTTGATTGTCTTGTCAGAGGAACCAGAAAGAATTTGAGTGCCATCGGGGCTGAAGGCAACGTCGTTCACAGGCCCAGAATGCCCGGTTAATCGTTTTAGGAGGCTACCTGTATTGGCATCCCACAACTTAATAGTATGGTCTTCAGAACAGGATAAGATTTGTGTGCTATCTGGACTATAGACCACACCCGTGACCTTACCTGTATGGTGTGCTAATTGCGGGCTCGACCAAATCAAGATTGGGGGGTGAACCATCCCCTCGGCCCGATTAATAAGATCTTCGGCCTCTCGAAACTCCGCCTCATCGAGATGAGGGTCTAACCGCTGTGAAGGAACGGTATCCCAAAATGGATCATCGGAGTTATCCGGCCCATATATCCGCAATCCATCAAGCTTTGGAGTCCCGCGGAATGTAATTGCTTTTGCTGCGAATATTTGCCTTGCGGGATAGTTCTCAAGTTTGGCTTTCTGAAGCCAATATCTCCCTGATTCCCGAAGCGCTTGCCGTTCATTTTCTTCGGCAACCTCTAGGTTTGATTGAGCCGTTCTACGTTCCTGCAGTGCCCAAGCTGTCAACCCTGCGAAAGCAATTATAAGGGACAAAGATACCGTCCCCAACACCGCTCGACCCCGGCGCACCGCTCTTTCGTGTCTTCGGTAAACTTGATCAAAATCTAACTGCGCTATTCCGGCAAAAATTTTAAGAAATCCGCGCCGCTTTCCATCGCCTTCCTTGCGCAGATCCCCCGCGATGGGTTCGACCGGCTCGCGCAGAGCTGGCGGAAAACATTCTGTTGTAGGATCGCCGCTGTTTGGCTCTCCTTGAAGGATCAGAGCGAGGATGTTGCGGCTCTTCCCCATTGCTTGGAAATTCTCGATTTCTTGATTTACCCACTTTGACTTGGCCGAATGCGGTGAACAAAGCACAATAAGGTATCGTGAATTTTGAAGTGCTTCGGTTACCTTGGCTCCGAGGTCATCCGAGCCAGGCAGTTCGTCTCGGTCGCGGAAAATTGGGCGGAGGTATTTCCCTAACTCGGCACCATCAGGAAACACCCGTCCCCGTAAGTCTTTGGGGATGGGATAGTTCTCCAATTTTTTCCGTAGCCACTTGCCCCACTTTCGATCTCGGCTCGAGTAGGAAATAAATGCCCAATACTTCATAGCAGATAAAAATCCATTTAGAGCAAGATCTCAAGCCCTCGTCAATCTTTGAAGCTTCGTGCCTCGCCACTGGTGTCAAAGAATACGTTCCTTAAATGAAACCGGCTCGAGTTCCCTGAACGTTCATAACGCGATGAATATGAGAGAGGGTTTCAGAAACTCGTCTTATAAATCAAAGTCCAAAAAACCAGTGAGCAGATGAGTTTCTGAGACCGTAGTGGACTGCGGGTTTTGGGGAAACAGCTCAAGGCGAGGGAGCCGATAGCGAAAGAAAACCCACCTCAAGAAAGTGGCAGGTTTTCCCGATGACCTCCTGGGGTCATCAACTCATGTAGGCCTAGCCGAGATCGAGCTTTCGCTTTCCATTCGGTGGGCGATCAGCGTGGGTGGCGTTGCGGGCTTTTCCTTTCGCCCAATGCCGAAGCCTTTCGATGGGTTCAGCCATGGAGGTGGCCAAGGGAACGAAGTCGCAGAGGATTTCGCCCAGATCGAGATCGGTCGGTTCCCGGTTTTCGCTAAAGGCTCGATGGAGAGCTTCAATGAACGCGGCTTCGACTTCGGCACCAGTATGGAGCTCGCAGGCCCGGGCTAGGGCCACGGTATCGTAGTCGAGCTTATCACGACCGTATTTTTCGATCACAATGTCCCAGATCGCAGTACGCTCTTGTTGGTTGGGGAGGTCGACAAACCAAAGCTCATCCCATCTCCCTTTGCGCAGCAACTCCGGTGGTAGTTTGGAGACATCATTTGCGGTTGCGACGATGAAAACGGGCTTCGTCTTTTCCTGAAGCCAATTGAGCAGCGAACCAAAGACTCGGGCACTGGTGCCACCATCGGTCGAGCCGCTCGAACTGGAGCTACCCGCGAATCCCTTTTCAAGTTCGTCGATCCACAAGACGCAGGGAGCGATCGCTTCAGCGGTCTGAATGACCGACCTGAGGTTGGCTTCGGATTGCCCGACGATACCGCCGAAGAGTTTGCCAACATCCAGCCTGAGCAGAGGGACGGCAAAGACACTGGCGGTTGCTTTCGCGGTTAGTGACTTTCCGCTCCCGGGCACACCCGTGACTAGCATCCCTTTGGAGCTTGGCAGGCCGTATTCGCGAGCCCGCTTGCCGAACGCTTCACGGCGCTGAAGGAGCCAGTTTTTGAGATTCGCCAACCCTCCGATGTCATTAAGACTCGTGGTCGTATTGATAACTTCCAAAAGGCCTGCGTTTTGCAGTGTGTGAGCCTTTTCTCGAGCAACCACAGGGGCCGTGATCTGCCCGGTTTCAACGACGGACAACGCCAGCGCGTTTTCAGCTTCCATCGTGGTGAGACCAGATGCGGCATCAACGATCGCCTCAAGGTCTTTGGTCTTGTCGAGAGAAGCGGATTGTCGAATTCCTTCGATGACATCGAGCAACTGATCTCTTCCGGGGAGGTCGAGGTCGATCCGCGTGATCTCTCGTTCCAGTTCAGCGGGGAGAGGGCGCCAGATGCCGAGTAGGACGAGGAGTTTGCCTTCTCCTTTGGCGTGATGGAGGGTGTCACGAAGCTTTCGGATGAGGAACGGATCCTTGTCCTGCAACAACATTCCGAGATCATGGAGAAGGACGATGCAGGAACCTTCGATGGTTTCCACATGGGTTAACGCATCGACGGGATCGGGACAATCACGGATCGTCCCACTCCCGGTATCCACAAAGCCGTTGGTCAGGCTCCAGGAAAAGAGGGGGCGTTCGAGATCTTGGGCGGCAGCCAGGACTTCTGCTTCCGCTCGGGTCTCTTCCGGAGTACACAAAAAAAGGCCGGCATAACCGGCCCTCGCATAGCGAATGAGATGTTCTTTCATGTTGATGAAGTTGGTTGTTGGTATTCGTGTTTGGGAGTTGGGTTTTCGGGTTGATTGAAGGCTTGCCGTTCCCATTCAAGGCAGGTTTTCCGAGAGCTGTGGGCGAACAGCTTGTGACCGGTGAAATCGAAGACTTCCCACTGCTGAGTAATCTCGTTGAACTCAACGTTGGAGGCTCGGGTGATTTCCAGACGACCGATCTGTTGGAGGTCGATCGCTTCGGTATAAAGCCCGGCTCCAGTGCCATCGGCGGTAAAATGGATGACATGAGGAATGGGGGAGGCGCTCACGATTGCACCTCCTGCTGGTTTGAGATGATGTGAGGGGAACGCCGATACCGATCTCGGGTTTGTTCACGATGTTTCACATTGCCGAGAGCCGTTTCGAGAAACGCGGTAGCCTCCTCGCAGGTTGAACCTGTGTAGCCTTTGGCATCGATCCGGATATCTCCTTCGGGAGTGATCGTGACCATGATTTGTTGCTGGGGGTGATTCATTGGTTGGTGGATGAATTAGTGAGGTTGGGTAAGGGTTAGCTTGATGGAGCCATCTTGCTCCTGATGGCGACGGACTCGGAGACGCTTCGTTCGAGCTTCGCGGATCGTCTTGTGAACGCCGTAGAGTTGAAGCAGTCGACCGAAGTTGGGGCCGACTTCTTCGCGGACGTGACCGCCCCACCAGTCGGTGACCAGTTGATAGGTTCCGTCCTCTTGGCGATCAGCTGCGATGTCGTAAGGACCTTTGAGCCGAACGACGTAGGCTGCCGCGCGCGAGTTGCTTGCGAAACCACGGGCTTCGGCGTTTTGAAGGAGTTCAAGACCGAGTTCATCGCAGGCTTCTCGCAGAGCTGGGATGTCGCGGATCTGAGTTTGGATCGTTGTGAAATGTGACATGATGATTTTAAGTTTGGTTTGGTTTGGGTTGTAAGGTTGAGGTTGTTTGGTTGGTCGATATTAATGCAGTCCTTCGAGGCTAAGCTTTGTTTTGGTAGGGTGCGTTAGGTCGCGCCTTGGTTCCGCTTATCACAGTTGTGTGGCATGGAGAGAAAGCTCCGGCGCTGAACACAATTCTCTCGAAGGACTGCTTTTTTTGCAGCAGAAGTGAGGGAGAGGGGAGGGGAGGATAGGAGGTTACCCTGCGAGTTGGAGTTTGCGCCGACCAAGCTGGCCAAAACGTTCCACCATCTCGTGGGCGCTTTGACTGGCGAGATCCGCTGCATGGTTGCGCAGGTCAGTGAGCCCCTTTTCCAGCGATCGGGTCGCGATGGGATTCCCACGGTAGTCCTCGGCGGTGCGGTCAAGCAGACGTTTCCTTACCTGATCGAGCTGTTGCTCCATCTGTTGATCGTTGGCGAAATTCATCTGCTTGAAACCATCGATAAACTTCACCAGCCGATTGAGGGTTCGTTGATGGACGCCGTCGGTCTTGCCGCTATGCATTGCTGACAACATCTCATCACAAAGTTGAGCGGTTTGTTGACGCAATACAGTGACGCACTCGCCAACGAAGGTCTCCACGCCTTCTTGAATTTGGGTCGCAGCGGATTGGGCTGCCTCATGGCGTGCTCGGCGGATATCGTTTTGATCGGCAAAGCTGACCAACTCCATTCCGAGGCTTTCTGGGACCGCGACCTGAAAGAGGTGCACCTCAAAAGAGAATTTCTTCTCGATCGAGGCGCGGGTGGGAAACGAGGCTTGGATCTGAGCAAGAAATCGTTCCTGCTCGCCCCGACCTTGAACGATGGTTTCAGCTGCAGCTTGCCACTCTTCAAGAGCCTCAGCTCGCAAGGTGCGATACTCTTCAAGGAAGTGGCTGCGGGCTTGATGGAAGCTCTGTTCCTGGGAGGACAAGCGTTCCTGAGCTTCGATTAGTTTGCCGTTGGGCAGGAAGTGCCCGATCCCACCGAGGAATGGAAACGTGCATTGATCAACCAGCGCATGAGTGCGCGACTCGATCAGGGCGAGTTCTGCGAGAGCCTCCTTCGGAAGGAGACGTTTGTGCCCCAGGCTCATGAGCCGGTCGCTCACCTGTTCTTCGCCCAAGCCAAGGTCGGCAGCCTTGAGTTTCTTGTGAAAGCGAGGGTAGCGGACGCTGACGTTGATGAGCACACCTTCGCGAGTTAGGACATCAAGGAGAAGGGAAGGTTGGTTCGTTGGATGGTTTGAATGAGGATTCATGTTTTTCTTGTCGTGTTATTGGTGTTGTATGCAGAAGACCCGATGCCCTCGTTGGTGAGAGCATTGGGTTTTCCGTAGGTTGATTGTAGATCTTTGATTTCGTGGTTTTCGAAATCGATGAGGTTGGAAATGAAAGAGGGCCGGTTCAGTCACGAACCGACCCTCTTGTTTCTTGGTGGCCCTGCGTGGTGGCCCTAAGAATTGAGGGAGCCGCAGCGATCGAAGTAATCGCACCAAGCGCAGTGTTGGCCCGGGGACTTGATCCATGCTTCACGCGAGATACCGAGAAGGTAGTCATCGATGAGTTGATAGAGTTCTTCTTCGTGGTTCTTGGAGAGCGGGCCAAATGTGGAGACCACCAGTTTTGGGCTTCGACTTTTGATCAGATAATGAAGCTCGAACCCTCCTTCATTCCGACCGGTCGCATCGCGGTAAAGCAGAGCGTAGCAGGCGAGTTGAGTTGCGTGCTGATGAGCAACAAGCTTCCCAGAAGGAGCACGGGAACTGGATTTGTAGTCCACGATGACTCCGTTGGGTCGAATCAGATCAATGATCCCGAGCAAGGGCGGATAACCCTGTCTGCCGAGTTCAGCCTCAATCCGGACCTCTACACCTTCGGGCCTTTCCAAGAGCGGAACCGGCCCCTGGTCAAGATAGGTATCGAGGGTCTTCCAAGCTGCTTCCTTGATTTTGTCAGGATCGTCAGACGCCTTCCACAAGATGGTCTCACGTTTCAGGTTTTGGTTCCAGGAATCCTGAAACTCCGAGCGAAGCGTATCGCGGTCCGGAGATTCTCCCCGCCAGCGTGCCCAATTCCACCAGCGCAAAGCCTCATGGATTTCCCGCCCCACAAACAGGGGAGGGGACAAGGGTGTTTCAATCTTCGCGATGTAACGAAAGTAGAATTGCCTCCGACAGGTCTGCCATGTCTTAAGGCGAGACGCACTGATGTAGGAGAGGATTTCGCGGTTCATGGCTCTCCTGTCGGTTGACGATGTGAACCATTTGATCCCCTCGAGCCGACCTTCACTGCGTCTTTCCCGGTTTGTTCCAGTAAGTCACTGATCAAACCGGAAGCAGAGAGTTTGTTCAACTTTGCGGCGGGAAGGCGAAACAACTGTTGGGATCGTTGGTCGACCTGTTCCGCCGAGAGTTGCAACTCTCCTGCCAGTTGTCGGATCAGTTGACGCTGCTTTGGCGTGCATTGCCAGGTGGAGGAAGAGTTTTGGTTGCGGTTGTTGTGATGACGGGGATTGCCGTTAGGGTTTCCGTTTCCAGCGCTAGGCGTTGATGCTTCGAGTCCATAGACTTCATCTGGAACGAAACCCGTCTGTTGGATTTCACGATCGACTGCCGTTTGTAAGAGGTGATAGAGCCGCGCGATTTCTCCCGGCACACGTTCGAGGTCGGTTAACTCCGTCTGAACTGAGACGCTGAACTGGTGTGAGCTGTAGCCGGGAAGGCCAAGGCGTTTGGCATAGTTGGAGATAAGGGTAATAGCCATGATGATATAGATTGATGGTTGATGTACGCGCGAAGACCCGGGGCGTTATTCGCTGTCCGGGCCCTCGCGCAGGTGTTGTTGCTATTGTTGTTTGGTTTCTTGTTAGAAATCGATCTTCGTCAGTGATCGAAGGGTGCTTCGTACTGTGCGCATGTCACGATCCGTGGAACGTTGTTGTTGGCGCAGCATCTTCAGAGTTGTCGATAGATCACCGAGACAGGAAAGCGCGTGTTTGAGGGCTTCCTTTATTTCCGTGACCTGATGACTCGCCTGATCAATTGGATCAGTTTTGGGAGTATCTGCCGAAGAAGCAGACCTGTTCCTTGGCTTTGTTGGGTGAGGTGGTTGTTGACGTTCGTTGCCATTTCGGTTTCCGCTTCGTTTGTTCATGATTTTAGGAGGGGTGGATGTTGGTTTGGCTGGCGGATTTGATTCGGGGTAGACGCCACGGATCTTGGCCACCTGCTGAGGAACTTGATCGGGAACTTCATTGCGAAGTGGCATCACAATCATGAGACCTTGCTTCCCATTGCTAAACTTCACGGGAGAGATCGGATCTCCAAGATCCATGCGATGGAAGCCGAATCGTAGTGCCTTGAGGAAATATTCCCGATTGATGCTGATGCTTAAATCCGGACCGGATTTCCGCCGAAATGGAATTCCGATTTCCTGATAGGAATCACTCTCGGTTTCCCGATAAAGGACCCCCACGGTTTCATCGCTGATCCGTAATCCGATGGGATGGTTTTGGATTTGTTTCCCAGGTAATTGACTGATTGCTTGAGCGATCGCTCCCAGATCGGCTGGATTGAACTCCAGCCGAGTCTGGAACTGATCCGGAGAGGGAATCACCTGTGCAAAGTTAGGATAGTTCCCTTCAATGCACTTCCCGGAAAAAGTCCAGTGCGGACCGTCCAACCTGAAGACAGGAGCTTTTTTCGAGGAAGAGGCTGTTGAGGACTTGGGGTACCCAACTCTGAACTTCCAAGTTTCGGAAACTGGACCGATTGCTCTGAGACCTCTCCAACTCCACAACTTGTGAGCGGGCAGGATGACGGGTTTCTTGAGGGCTCCACTTTCTAGGTAGGGAGCTCCAAAGCACGCCAGGTGCCGTCCATCAGTCGCCGCGAGTTGCTCATTCTCCGGATCCAGATACACCCCACGCAGCACGTAGCGTGTTTCATCCTTCGAGCTGCAGAGCATCGCTTGTAGAAGGTTTTCTTGCGCTGGTTCATCCAACTCAACGGGTTTGATCCGAGAACTGACAGCCGGTGGTGACGGGAAATTCTTCAGTTGGAGATTGCCGCTTTTTCCTTCACGATCATCTGCGCGCAATTCTGCCAGATCAATGACTTGTTTTGGCCGTGCAACTTTCACAATATCTTTGATCCGGCTCAAGCTGACCAGGAACGGATCGCCGGTAGTTTGAGGGGGCTGAATCTCCGCAGGAATACGGATCGTGAACCAAACGTCCAGATCCGTAGCCGTCAGACTGACTTGCCCGGATCCATTGTTCGGTGCTTCGACGCGAAGGGTCCCCAGGACCGGGAGCGAAGGTCGTCTCGACACGATTTTAGAGAGGCCTTGAAGGGCCGTCTTCAAGGCCCGTGCCTCGACCTCAATTCGATTGGGTGGTGATTTATGATTCATTGTAGTTTGCTGGATTTCCAGTTAAGGGTTGTTGATCTTGTTTATTGATACTCATCAAAGCCATTGTGGTGGTTTGGGTAGCCGGGGTGTTGAGATGGGTGGCGTTGCTGATGGAATCGTGATCGATTCCGGTAACGCCGAACGAGATAAACGGTTAGGAAGATGACACCGACGGTCACGACAATGGGAGGAAGGCTGTGGACGATTCTTCCAATGTCATCGGAGAGAACGCTGACTTGACCTGTCCAACCTGCTAACCCGGTCATGACCGCAGCCACGGCTGGCACAACCGTGAAGGCAGAAATGGTCAAGAAGACCGCGATCCAGATGTTCAGTCTGAGCCAAGCTCGGAGCCAACCACTGGGACTCAACCAGTGTTCGGAGCAACCTAACCAGTAGAGAATGGCCTCAACGCCACGTTGCGGCCACGCCAGAGATTGGAACTCCTGGTCGAGAGCCGGACGTTGAATGGGGTGAGGATTCCAGAGGCCGAGATCAGAACGACCTGAATCATGGGAGGGTGACTGCGAGCCTCGACTTGGACTGGTTGCGTCTCCCTCGATTGATTCTTCCGGGTTGTCGGAAGCTTCCGAATCATTGTCTGTTGCTTCCTCCTCGCCCAGTTCTCCAATTGCATGGAAAGGGCTATGCGAGCTCATTTTGCTGGGTTTCCTTTCGGGCCGAACTGCCGGCCGCCGCTCCTAAAAAGAGCATCAACCCGGCAAAGACGATGAGGAACGCCGAAGAACTTCTCCACAGGGAACGCCCCCGCTCAATTTGTTCCTTTTCAGCACGCTCTTTGGCAATCGTGCTTTCGGCATACTCCACCCGCCGCTCTGTTACGGCATGAATCGCTTCCAACTCATTCTTTGCCTGAACGGCTTCTCGGTATTGGCTAACCGGGACATAGTTGCGAAGTTCTGGTGAGTGTGTCGATGAGTCTTTGGATGGCTCGCAACTTGTGACGGCAAGGCCGGTGAAGGCGAGGCTGCGGGCGATCCACAGTTGGCGTTTCGATGGTGATGTTGATTTCATGAAGAAATTAGGTGTTAGGTTTAGCTTTCAATGGTGGTGATGGGTTACTGGACGTGGCGCGTTTTCATTTGTTGGTTGGCTTGTTGCCAGCCCGGAGTATTCCTGAGAGCCTGTTGAAGCAGCTGATCCACCAGGCGTGTCATTGGTATTTGCTGTCGCTTGGCTTCGTGATAGAGCACACAGATCAGGAAACGAGAGATTCTCGGAGTGTAGTGACGTTGGTTGTTGGTCTTCGAATGAGATTTCATTTTGAGGATTGCAGTTGAGATTGATGGATTTGCTGAGGCGCCCGTACACGACAAAGCCCGGAAACGCAGAAAGGCGCATTACCGGGCTCATGGAGTCGTCGAGTAGATTGATTGGGTAGGCTCAGGTTGAGAGACCTAAGCTACGCCTAGCAATATTATATGACGCGGAATTGGAGATTATTGCGACGCCCTCCTCGCTTGAGGAGGCAAAGGGCCCTGGGCGCTGAAAGAGCAGCTATTGCACAACGGAAACAAATGGACGCGGCTTGAGAACGTCTACTCGCCTATTGTTGAGGAGCATGTATGAGACCTGAGCTTATTGGGAATACCTCTTCAGCTTTTTCGTCTGAATAGCGAATTCTGACGGAGATGAATCTTGAGTCTTGCTCCAAGGCAATCAGAAGATCGATCAGATGCTTTGCCAAAAATGTTCGTCCTCGCTCCCGAACGGAGAGTGTCTCTGCTTTGATGAGCGCTGCTTCAGCGAGGCGGTCTGAAAGTTTCTGTTCCAACTCTTTCAAGTCAGCATCTCCACGAAAAAGCTCAGCTTTGATGGTTGAGATCACCTCATTGGTGTTGAAGGCGACGGGTAACTCAGGTTGCGGAGGGGGAGCTACGACGACCAACTCAAGACCTTTGATTGACGTTTCCGTTGTGATTGCCACCTCGCTCATCTTCACGAAAAAGCGGTAAGTAGCAGGGACTTGAATCCTGCTGATGGCCGTCGTCCCGGGAAAGGGGGCTCCCGCGAATGTTCTCCACGTCTTTCTGTTCCAAGTCTGGACGACTCTGATCGTATCAATCTCGAGGTTGCCTGGGGATTCGAGTTGAAGCTCGCTGACAACAGATTCAACGGGAAATCTATCGAGGTCTCGGCCCATCCAAATGGCAATCATCGATCCGATCGCAAGAACAAAACTAACCCATAAAATGGGGCGCCGTTTGGCTGGTTCATGAGAGAGTGCAGAGGATTTAAAATCAGAGGACGCTTCTCCGCAGTGCGGACAGGTCACAGGAGCGCTTTCAAAACCGCTATCGCTCTCCAATTGGCCTCCACAGTTTGGGCAAATGAGTTCCATGATGTTCCCCTTAGGGAACCAAGAAAGGGCAATAATGAGTGAAGGTCAAGTTCCCAGTTGGGAACTTTATGGCGAAACGCTTCCGAAATGCAATTGGCCCTCAGATGCGGAAGTTGCGATTTAATCGCGATTGGACGCAGGATCAGCTTGCCGCGAAGCTTCAACTGGCAGGATTGGAGTTCGATCGAGTAGCTGTCGCAAAAATTGAGAGTCAGATTCGCAGCGTCTACGATTTTGAACTTGTGGTCATCGCACAGGTGTTAGGGGTGGCATTAGTGGACCTGTTGCCGAGTTTCAGTGAACTCGACTCAGATCTAAGCGATCTGGTTGCCGGAAGGCAGAAATCCTAAGCGGGTGCTATCGGAGGCCTCTGACTTCGTTGGGTAGATGAAGTTTTGGGCGCAGAAATTCAGTTCATCGTTGGTTCTGTGGCGCTTACTTTTGAGTTCATGAGACTCTTGTCGACAAATTGCTGTATGGCACCGGGCGCCCTGTCAACCGTTGCCGAACAGCCTGCAGTTGATGAGATCGTGGATCGATGCGGCAACAACCGGTCTGGAGATAGACAGCGGGACAGAACCAGGTTCCGGTGGATTGGCTTTGGAGTTGCGCATCTACACCCTGATCGTGTTGTCCTCCGAGCCCGACACCAGGCGGCTGCCATCCGGGCTCCGCGCTACCCTCGTCACACTTTCGGAGTGCCCCCCAAGGCTGGAAGATTTTTCTGCTTTGGGCATCCTACATCTTGATCGCGAGGCTCAAGTTGTGCTGGAGGACTGGAGATGCGAATATAACGATCAGCGGCCGCACAGCTCACTGGTATACCTCACACCTTCAGAGTGTGCGGCGAGCTGCAGAATTACGTTCCTGGCTACGCCCTGCGCTCCAACTGGATTGCGTGAAAAAAACAAACGCACACTTTCAAATCCGGCCGTTTTAGGCCAAAGTCGCGATAACAAATGTCCGGTGAGACTTCGACAGTTCTGACTCCGTCCATCAGCGAGCTTCAAGAGGATGTAGTTGCTGGGATTCGTCTGGTCCGAGAACTTGCGTTGAGGGGCGTGAGTCTGGTTCAGGAGGAGCAAGCCGAGGAGTGGAAAGACTGTGCATCGAGCTGCGATCAGGCGATTCAGAATGTTACGAACCTTGAACTGCGGGCGGCAATTGTTGCGCCCATGTCGGCAGGAAAGTCCACAATCATCAACGCCATCGTTGGGGAGAGTGTTCTTCCTGTTCGCAATTCTGCCATGACTTGTGTTCCGACGGCCATCCGGTTTAGTGGCGATTCAGAGCCGCGCATCAAGCTTCCGGAGGCCTTGCAAAAGGATGCTGACAGTCTTTCGGCCTGGATCAGGGGCCAGCCCAGACGGATCGTCAACGGTTCAGCGAGGTAGTGGAGAGACGCCCTGAACTCTCCGAGGTATTGAACCGAGCAGTTTCCGGGGAACTCACAATCCCGGCTGAGGTATCCGGAGCAGCGATCCAGTCCGTTCTAATGACTGTGAACGACTTGTTTCGGTTAGCCCGGTTGGCTGAGGCCCCAACTTCCGGGGAAGTCCATACGCAGTCTGATTGTCTGCCAGAGATTGTTGTTCCCAGGAGGCCCCGGATTTTCCCGCCCGGAAGGCTTTCATTTAGTGAACTCCTTCTTATCGACACTCCTGGTCCCAATGAAGCCGGGGCCGGCCTTACTTCAGTGGTAAACGATGTCCTCTCAAAGGCCAATATGGTGATCGTGGTCCTCGATTACACTCAACTCAGCAATCAGGCGGCAGAAGAGATGAGCCTCAGGATCCGGGAATTTGTGAATCTGGTCGGCTCACAAAACCTTCTGGTTCTGGTGAACAAGATCGACCAGCGTCGAAGGGGGGATCGCAAGCTTGAGCGTTTGGGTGATGTCGTTAAGAAGGACCTCGAAATCAGTGACAGTGATTTGGAAAACCGCCTCTTCACTGTTTCGGCACGCTGGGCCATGGTATCCGACCGATATCTCACTGTTACTGCTACCCCGCATGGGGCTGACGAGGAAGCTATCCAGGTTGCAAGATCGGATCTCCTCGAAGAAGACCCTTTCTCGGATCCAGAAGATGCAATCCCTGATGAGGGAGCTTGCGGAGTTGAGTCCGGAAGGCGAGGAAGCTGGTGCCCTTGCTGAGTGGATTGGGCTCCACACACACGCTGACTAATGGTCTGGAGCGTTTTGGATCGTTCAATTGCCAATCAAGCTGATCCCCCAATCGAGATTGACACTTTACCGCCTGACGTGGAAGCATCACTTCAGTGAATGCAGAAGGCTTTGAACAAGAAATTGGGGATCTACTTCGTAGGCGTTTTCCGTTTGCCGTTCTGTCGCGGGTCCCGGCATTCCGAGCCGATACCGACGAAACCTGGCTTTGGGCAAATGAAATTGACCACCTTATTCACCTGAGAATTGAGAGGCGTGATAGCCTCATCCTTGTCGAATGTAAGAACCAACCGTTGACGGGTGAGGATGGAAAGAATCCTCCGAAGTCAGGTCATCATAGGTGGTTCGTCAACTATGGTGGGCGAGAGTTGTGTGACGTAAGAGCGCAGATGAGAGTCCGCGTTTCCGCCCTGATGCAGTTTCTTGATCTCAGCTTTGAAACTGATCCTCTAATCAAGTGTTGGGTCGTCCACACAGGAGCATCTGAAGACCTTCGTTCATCCGATCCAACAGGGCTAGACTTCGCGGCGCTGAACCAAAGAAGTTTTGAGGCATGGATGCATAACGGTCCTGAAGACGCTTTACCGGTCGCTGCAAATCGGTCGCCATTTCTTTCTTGCTTGCTACAAGGGATGGAACGGGTCGAATCACCGACTCCTCCGCTCCTTGATGCGTTGCAGTACATTGCGCGGGCTCGAAGGTCGATTGATCGAGAGCTCTTCCTGCATTTTAACAATTGGTTCAAAACCAGGGACGTTCTCCATCGTGACAAGTTCCGGCCTTATCTGATTAGCAATGCGGCCAAAGTGATCCAACAAATTCCAACCACGATGCTTTTCCTTTCCGTTGGTATATTTCGAAAAAGGCTGACAGGGAGCGCAGCCCGCCAGTAGCCTAATCTTTCCCGGCTGGAACAGCTTCTCGATGCTTCTGTAGGTCTTTTTGCCCAAATCCAAGCAGAGGTACTCGGAACCGGGATTGTTCGTTCTGAACGCGAACTCAGCATCTGGGTCAATGTCGATTCCTGCCTCGACCTTTATACCCGCCTTACGGAGACCAAACGCGAGCCCGCCAGCACCGGAGAATAGGTCCACAGCGCTAATTTTTGGTGATTGATCCGACTTGGGGTGACTCGTTGACATGCTATGGCCGTGACGATCCTCGAGAACAAAACACTTTTCAAGTCTCATTAGGACCAATGGTCTTGTGGGAATTGACCGATTGAAGTCACCAGCGACAAAAGTGACCATGATCATAAACGTCGAAACAAAAATGCGACTTTCGATTTCTCGGAAGTTGCTGATTGTAAGACGAGTGGGCAGAAGTGGATTCGAACCTCTGAAGGCATAGCCAGCAGATTTACAGTCTTCGCATCTGGAGTTCCAATACGTTCACATTTGTTCCAAATCGTTCTGGCTTCAAGATCATAATTTGCTTATTTAAAACAAGTTATGAAGCATTTGTTAAGAACACTTAAGAACACATGAGCTCAGTTCAGGCAAACATTAAATGCCCAGCCAGTGCCCAGCCGCAGAAACGCAAGACGGTAGGAATCCCTCGAACGAATTCGGCCTACTGGAGAGACCGCGTGGAGAAAGTCACTTGCCGCAATGGTGACGAGAGCCCCTGCTATTCAGTTAGGATCGTATACCAAAAGAAAAGGGTTCGATTTCCCCTCGATACCGCGAACAAGGAAGCCGCAGCATCAAAGTCGGCCAAGATCTTCCAATTCTTGATCGAGAACGGATGGGAGGATACCCTTGAAGAATTCAAGCCCCAAACCGTCGGCAAAGAAGCAAAGCTTTACAAGGGTGACACAGTCGGAGCCCTGATTGAAGCGGCCTCTCGACTTTCAACCGCGCGCCCCCAATCAAAGGATGCATACACGAAAGCCTTTCGGCGGGTGGTTGCCGGAGTTATGAGAATAGAGGATGGGAAGAAATTTGACGGATTGAAAGGCGGCACGAAGGCGTGGCAGGCGGCGGTGGATGCGGTGCAACTGAGCGAGATCACTCCTGCAAAGGTCACTGGCTGGAAAAACCTCTACCTCGAAGATGCGAACCAAAATGGGTCAAAGTTCCAAAGCGCGAAAACGACGGTGAACAGCCTGATTCGAAACGCGAAGGCGTTGTTCTCGCGGAAATTGCTCCCGTTTCTTGAAAAAGAGATCAAGTTGCCAGATCCCCTTCCATTTGAGCAGGTGGCGATGGAAAAATCCGCTTCGATGCGTTACCACAGCAAAATTGACGCGACTGCTATCATTCAGGCGGCCATGGGTGAACTTCGCGATTCCGATCCGGAGGTCTTGAAGGTGCTGACTTTGGCTTGCATCTGCGGTCTCAGAATCAGCGAAATTGACTATCTTTTGTGGGACGCGTTTGATCTCGATCGCGGGGTTCTTCGAGTGGAAACAACCGAGTATCACGAATTGAAGTCCGCAGATTCATCTGGCGAGATTGATTTGAATGAGCAGATGGTTGCTTTGTTTCGGGATTTTAGGGCCGACTCAGCGGGCGATTTCGTAGTTGAGTCCGAAAGAAGCACTACAAAGCGGCCAGGCTCTCGGCACTATCGTTGTGATTCCGTGTTTGTTCGCCTAAGAAACTGGCTTCGGTGGAAAGGAGTAAAGGCCAAGAAGCCCATTCATGAACTGCGAAAGGAAGTAGGCAGCATCATCGCGAGTGAGCACGGAATATTTGAGGCGTCGCGCTACCTTCGGCATAGTGACATTCGCATTACGGCTGCGATCTACGTTGACAAGAAGCAGAGAATTACTCCGTCTCTCAAGCTCGACGTTTGATCCATTCCTACGGATGATGGTCTTAGGAAATCCCGTTACTTCTGAATCGAATTCCGCCTTAGGCGCAAAGCATTGCCGACCACCGATACTGAGCTGAAACTTGTCGCTGCACCTGTGATCATAGGGCTCAACAAGATTTGGAAGAATGGATACAGGACTACTCCAAGATCAAGGCCGGAAGTTACCAAACAGCGGATGATTTGCCGAAAGACGCGAAGCGGATCGGCGCGGAAATCTGGATTCGCGCCTTGGAATTGCCCGCAGAGTGGATTGGGAAAACCGGGGGCCAACCAATTGCGCCTTCACCTCGATGAGGGCGAGCGCCGCAAAGCTGTCCGCGTAGATCGGGGGCAGTTTGGCTGTTAGATTGCCAAGCATCTATTGGGTGCAATATTTACAAAAAGCAAATGTCTGGTTCAAAACCATCAGAAAACGATGCGGTGTTGGATTCTTGGTTGGCGATGGAGGACCTCGAAAATAGGACTCTGAACTCATCAACGTGGATTCCTCTCCACGTCTCCGAATACACTAAGTTGAAAGGGAAATCTGGACACCCTGGATTCAGGAAGGAATACCACAGTGTCGACTCTTTAATCGTTCCGTGCGAGTTCCTGGATGATATGTCCAATTTGGGGTGGCAGACCGTATCACGAATAAACTGCGATGGCGCATGGGCTGACAAAGATCAGTTCATTCCGGCAGGTTGCTTCGATGAGAATCCAGAATTGCGCTACCCCGTTCTGATTAAGGGGTTCGACACAGGTGAGCCAACACAGTGGGAGCTGTTTCAGGAAATTGACTTTGCGCTCCAACTTTTGCGGATCGAAAACTCATGGATCCTGCCTGAGGAGAATGATGTGGAAGTGGCAAGACTGATTCACGACAACGGCAAACCGAGCCGTTTAGAGATGAAAGCTGAGTATCTTCGCGACTATCTCTGCGCCAAGCAAGCTCACCTCCTTGTCATGGAGTTTTGGTTCAGAGACTCAGTCGAGAGCTCGTCGAGTTTTGTGGGTTGGCCCGAAGGCGCACGAAATAGAGAGCTCGCACATGGAAGTTGGGAAGGACACAAGATTCCGATTCACGAAGGAGGAGCCCTCTTTGGATCAGGAGGAGTTGTTCTCAAGATGTGGCGGGAGAGTGTCGATCCTGAATCAGATATGCCCACGATGCCGCATCCAACTGCCGAAAAGGAAGCTAAATCAGAAACCACTGAATTTGGTTATGAAGGGAAGAAGCTATGGGCTGCATCAGGAAAGGCTTGGCTGAAACATTGGGTCAAGCCTGCCGGAAAAAGCCCGCGCATCAGAAGAGACCAAGTTGCCTCAAGAGTGTCATTTGTCGTGGATAATCAGGAGCAGAATTCGCTAAGTGGAAACGATCTTGCTGATCACGATGGCTGGCTCTGGTTTCGTCCAACCGTTATTCCGTTTTTGTTGAAGCAGCCCAAATCAGAATTCCGATGGTATACCGAATCAACGGGTGAAATTGGACCTGACCGCATTCAAACCATGCACTTTGGAGTCAACTCAATTGGGTTAATTAATGTTGTTGCCTACAAAATGGCGGATCTTTCTCCTTGGGTTCAAAAGTTATGGGCAGCGCACAATGTGCCGCCAGAAGGTGGTCTTTCTGAAGAACTGCACATGTCACAGAACCTGGCTGAACCGGCAAAAACCGTCTCACCGGAGGTCGGTCTGTGGAGAAACTTGAATGGCATAGTCAGACTAACTTCGAGTCTCTTCGGAGAATCAATTCTTCGTGCTCTTCCAGATGAAAAAGACTTCTTCAAAAGAATTCACAGATTTCACGGAGATTCGTTCGAGGATTTTTGCAGGCTCTGCAAGGACCTAAACCGGACGGTCGCGGAGCAGTTCAATATTGGAGTGATCAATAGCAAAATTGATCCTGACAACGCAGTTGAAGCAAAGCGGAAAAACCTTCGAGAGATCAAGCGGGTCGCGTTTTGGCTTACAAATCTCGGATTGGACGGAAGAGAGATGACTCGAGTGTTTGCAGGAGTAAACGATTTGAGAGTTGGTGACGCCCACTCTGGTGGGGACTCGCTCAGGGACTCACTCGAGATACTGAAAATTCCGCGAGATTCGACAGATTATGCCACAATGTCGTTTCACGTAATTGGAGAAACCGCGAATGCGATAGGGCTGATCGGTGCCGAAGTAGAAAAGCATTATAGAGATTGATGTTTCCTTGCTGCTAAATTTTTGTCCTGCTCAGCCTCAGCGCGTTCCCAATCACCGAAACCGAACTGAAACTCATCGCCGCGCCCGCAATCATTGGGCTGAGCAGAAGCTGGAAAACCGGGTAGAAGATCCCCGCCGCAATCGGCACGCCGAGCGCATTGTAGATAAAGGCGAAGAACAGGTTTTGCCGAATGTTGCCCATCGTTGCGCGACTCAACCGGATAGCTTTGGCAATGCCTAACAGGTCACCTTTCACCAGCGTGATCCCCGCACTTTCGATCGCCACGTCGGTTCCTGTGCCCATCGCGATACCCACGTCGGCTTCGGCGAGAGCCGGAGCATCGTTGATTCCGTCACCGGCCATGGCGACGACATGGCCTTGCTCTTTGAGTTGCCGAATGATGGCGTTCTTGTCCTGGGGGGCCAATCCGGCGCGGACTTCGTCGATGCCAAGTTCTTTGGCCACGGCATCAGCAGTGCGCTGATTGTCGCCGGTGCAGACGATGACTTTGATTCCCATGTTATGCAGGGTTTCGATCGCCTTGGGCGTCGAATCCTTGATGGGATCGGCAATTCCCAAGATTCCAACGGCCTGCGATTCTTCTGCAACCCAAACCACGGTGCGGGCCTTGGACTCAAGTTCCTCGGCTGCATCGGAAAGGTGTTTGGGTATTTCGATTTCGTTGTCTTCCAGAAACCCGCGTTTACCGATCCGAATCCGCTTTCCTTCAACCATGCCGGTAACTCCGCCACCGGTGGTGGATTGGAACTCTTCAGGCTTGGATACGCCTAGTTTTCGTTCCTTGGCTTCGTTCACAATCGCACGGGCCAATGGGTGTTCGCTGTTTTGTTCGACCGCGGCGGCGACCGCAAGCAATTGTTGCTCTTCAAAATCGGCGGCTACGACCGTTTCGGTGACCTTTGGTTTGCCGGCAGTGAGCGTGCCGGTCTTGTCGGTAACGAGGCAGTTCACCTTTTCGGTGCGCTCGATGGCTTCGGCGTTTTTGATTAAAATCCCCATCTGCGCGGCGCGGCCCACTCCGACCATGATTGACATGGGTGTGGCAAGGCCGAGGGCACATGGGCAGGCGATGATCAGAACCGAAACCGCGGCGACTAAGGCGTAGGCCATCTTGGGATCCGGACCCCAAATGCCCCAAATGACAAAGGCGAGCGCAGCAATAAGGATGACAGCAGGGACAAACCAGCCTGCAACGGAATCGGCCAGCTTTTGAATCGGCGCCCGGCTGCGTTGCGCCTCGGCGACCATGTGCACGATTTGAGAGAGCAACGTGTCCGCGCCCACTTTTTCGGCCCGCATCAAGATCGAACCAGTTTGGTTGATGGTGGCTCCGATGACCGGATCGCCGTCACCTTTCTGAACCGGTATGGGTTCGCCGGTAATCATGGATTCGTCAAATGTGCTGCGTCCCTCCACGACCACTCCGTCGATGGGCACTTTTTCTCCCGGACGAACACGCAGGAGATCGCCAGGCTGGATTGAATCCACTTCGACGTCAACCTCCTCGCCGTCTTTTACCAGGTGAGCGGTTTTTGCGGCGAGTCCGAGCAAGGCTTGAATGGCCTGGCCGGTCTGGCTGCGGGCGCGAGTTTCGAGCCATTGGCCTAACAGAACGAGAACGGTGATGACGGCAGCGGCTTCGAAGTAAAGGCCGACTTCGCCATCGCGGCGAAACGATTCGGGAAAGATGCCGGGGGCGAGCACAGCGACCGCGCTATAGACGTAGGCGGCGCCCACCCCCATCGCGATGAGGGTGAACATGTTCGGGCTGCGGTTGACGATCGAGCGCCAAGCCTTGGTGAAGAACATTCCGCCGGCCCAAACCACAACCGGGGTGGTAAGCAAAAGCTCGATCCATTTGGAAACGTTCCGGGGAATCAGCGCTTCGATCCCCAGAGCCGGAATCATCCCGCCCATCGCAAGCAGAAAAACGGGGATGGTGAGAACCAGTCCAATGAGAAACTTGCGTTTGAGTGAGGCAATTTCAGCTTCTTCCGGGTTTTCTCCGGCTACTAAGGTTTTGGGCTCAAGGGGCATGCCGCATTTCGGGCAATCGCCGGGGTGATCCTGCTCGATCTCAGGATGCATCGGGCACGTGTAGATCATCTTCGCCTTCGCCGGAATCGGGCTCATCGGTTCCAGGGCCATCCCGCATTTGGGGCAATCGCCCGGTTCATCTGACACAATTTCCGGGTGCATCGGACAAGTGTATTTCTCGTCCGGGGATGAATCCGACTTCTCACCCCGTTGGTGAGGATGGTCGTGGTTGTGATGGCAGCAGTCGGATTCAGGCATTGAGTATAGGCGGTTTAGGGGACGATCGACAATTTCAATGAAATCGTAGTCAGTTTCTGGCCGAGCGCAAAAACCAGCGCTCTCCGGCAAAGACAAGCGCCAGGCCGATGGCCGAAGCCCAGATGACAAGCATGTCGGAGCGCACTTTCACCCAGAGAAAAGCGCCGAGCACCACCGCGTCCATCACCAGCGCGGTGATGAGGATGGCGGCATTGGCCTCGATCTCCCGACGCAATTTGCGAAAGACGCCCCAGTGGATGGCCATGTCCATGACGATGTAGAAAATGGCACCCAATGACGCAATGCGGCTCAAGTCGAAGAAAATCGTTAGCACGATTGCCAACACGATCGTGTAAACCAGGGTGTGCTTCTGGATGCTGCCAGGCATGCCGAAATGACTGTGCGGCACCAAGTTCATGTCGGTTAGCATCGCTAACATCCGCGATACTGCAAAAATGCTGGCGATGACTCCGGCCACTGTAGCGGCAAGGGCAAATGCAACGGTAACCCAAACGCCCGCCTGACCATAGGCGGGTCGAGATGCTTCGGCCAGAGCGTAGTCCTTTGCCTTTACGATTTCGTTGATCGACAGGTTTCCAGCTACGCCAAGGGCAACAAAGAGATACAAGACAACGCAGATCCCAATGGAAATGACGATCGCCCGCCCCACGTTTTTGTGAGGTTCCTTGATTTCGCCACCGCTGTTGGTGATGGTGGTAAAGCCTTTGTAGGCGAGAATGGCGAGAGCTGTGGCACCAAGAAACTCCATCGGCCCGGTTTGCTTGGGAACCATGGCTAGGCCTTCAAACCGGAATCCCGAGATCCACAATCCACCTCCGGCCAGGATAACCAATCCGGCTACTTTCACGAACGCCATAACGAACGAGAATGTCTGGATGAATTGATTGCTGAGGATATTTACCAAAAAAGCAACCAGCAACAGTCCGACTCCCAGCGCAGGCACCATCCAAGTGTCTTTCTCGATATCGAATGGCTGCAGCGCATAGGTTCCAAAGGTTCGGGCTACCAAGCTCTCGTTGATAACCATAGAAAAATACATTAGCAACGCGCAGGCGCCAGTCATCACGCTCTTCCCGTAGGCTTTTTCGAGGAACATGGCGATGCCGCCGGCCGACGGATGTGCGTTGGCCAGCTTGACGTAGGAATAAGCACTGAAACTGGCCACGATCGCGCCGGCTAGAAAAGCGATGGGAAACCACCCCCGTGCCAATTCGGCAATTTGTCCCGTCAGCGCGAAAATGCCTGCGCCGATCATCACGCCTGTGCCCATTGACACCGCGCCTGTCAGAGACAAGCTGTCCTTCTCATAATGTGAGGAGCGGTCGTGATCCATTTTCTCAGGGCCGACGGCGGAAGGCTCGAAGAATGGCCACGACGATGGCAATTACCAGGAGGAGGGCAATTGCCCACCAGAACCACATCCCCCACATCATTTGGTCGTGCATTTCGTGCATGGTTTAAGGATTTAAGGATTATTGCAGTTTCCGTGCCAACAAGCCGACGCTTCGAAACTTTGTGTTGTGCGGGCAAAGTGCCAATCGTTGTCTTGCAAATTGCATGGACAGGATCAGGGTTGGTAGCCCAGCAAACCTAACGCCGATTCTGAATCCAGATGACGGCGAAGAGAAACAAACCCGCGAGTATCAAGGCGGCGAGGCACCAAATCCACCAGTCTGACATTGCTGCTCCTCAAATTATCGGATTAAATGAGTGGTGGGAGGCTCCATTGAAAGAAGCCTCCCACCAGTTGATCGGTTGGTAAGCGCTGAGTTTACTCAGTCTTCTTTTCCTTCTTTGTCATCCCTGGAGTTTTCTTGCCGGGGGTTGTCGAGCAGCAGAAAGCCGAGTCGTCGCCACAGTTGGAACAAGTGTGAACGTATTTCGGCGGTTGTCCGGTTTTTTGAGCGACCGGGTTGTAGCGCATCTTGCCGTCGCAGCCGGGGCAGGCGTGCTCGGTATCCGCCTTGAACCATTCGAGGAAGGTCTTCTTTTTGTCGGCGTCGCGGACCAAGATGGTTTGACATTTGGAACATGCCATCGCGATGGAACCTTTCTCGACTTTCTCCGCGTCTGCCTGGCTTTTGAGACGATGAGAGTATTGCGGTTTTTGCTGCGCGTTGGCCAACGGCGCAATGAACAGAAATGCAGCCAAGAGAGGAAGGATTGTTTTTGCAGTATTCATCTAGTTTTTAGTTTTAGGTTGGTATGAGTCGTAGTGGTTGGTTGTTTTTGATCAGGTGTGGCTATGTTCGCTATGACGGGTAGGTGCTTTGTGAGGGCCTTCGTGGTCGTGTTGGGTGCGGCAAGAGCTAAGCAAAACCGCCGCGAACGCGGCTACCAGCACCAAGCCCGTCTTCCACCAGGATTTAGTTTTCATACGTTTAACAATTAGTCTTTTTTTTGAGGTGTTAGGACCACCATTGGCCCCTTCAACTCATTCAACGCCGCCGGATAAAATCCCCCTCAACAATATTCACAAACCGAGCCGATTTGGCATTTGCCTCCCCCGAACGGAAAAAATCAGCCAGCCAATGGCGAATCCTCCAAAGCGAGAGACCAAAGCTCCTAAATAACCACCGGATTCTCATGGGCACCGAAACTCGCGCAGGGGTTCCTGTTTAGTTGGGTCCACTTGCGGCTACCGGGCCAAGCTTGTTGAGCGTGACGATGATGAAAATCATCACGAAAAGCGCGACGCTTTCGATCACGCCGAGAATCATCATGAAATTGACGAAGCCTTGGTTGGTTTCGGCCAGCGCGTCTGAGGCGGCGGCACCGGCCCGGCCTTGCATGACGGCGGCGAGCCCGATGACGAGCCCTCCGAGCACGCCTCCGGTGAGCAGGTAGATGTAGGCGGAGTCCGGCGAATTGGCTTTCATGTGGGCGTCGCTCATGCTCAGGATTGTGTTCATGAGCAAGAACCCGTAAATGGTCTGCGTCAGCGGTGCGCCGACGAACGCCACGACGACGAACGGAAAGGGCTTGTTCTCCATGAAGCAGCGTTTGCCGGCTCCGATGGAAGCCATGCCCGCAATCCCCGTTCCCAGGGCCGATCCGAGGCCGGAGAGGGCTAACGCGGAGGCGTAGGCAATGGCACAGGTGGTGTGAATGTCCATGTCAATGGGTGTCTTGAAGGTTGTCTGTGTGGTTGAGTTGAAAGGGTTGAAATTCGGTGCCGGACCACTCCAACTCGGCGTGGCCGGAGAACTCCAGCATGTTAAGCCGGACGCCGTGAACGATCACACCCAACGCGGCCATGGCGAGGTTGATCCCGTGGCCGAGGAGGAGCACGAGTCCCGCGAGCAGAACGCGACCCGGACCGCCAACCCCCAGGCCGGCGGCAATTTCGTTGAAGCTGGCGGCAACGGCGAGAGTCGCCATGCCGACCGCAAAGAGCCGGATGTAGGAGATGAGATCGCCAAAGCAGTTCATAAGCTTGAGCGGCAATCGCGCGACTCCGATCCCGGCTCCGCGCAGGAGGTTGCGCTGCGGTGCGGCGAAGAAAACGGCCAGCAGTGTGCCGGTGATGAGAAGTGCGTAGGCCAGGGGCGGAGTGGGCGTTTCCAACACGAGATAGCGGACCACGAAAAAGGAGGCTGCAACGATGAGCGTCCACCCGATCTGGCACAACGCGGTCAGCGAGTGGCGCTGACGCCAGGCGATGAGCAGATGGGCCGCGCAGAGATGGGTTGCCCCAATGACGAAGCAGATCAGCATCGCGGCTGGCTGGCTGGCGGGGTCGAAGGCGTCGAGCCGAGGAATGACCAGTGAACGCAGAACGGGCGCGTTGCCCAAAGCCTCGATTCCAAACCAGTTTCCGCTGAGCGCGCCCCAGGCGACCGTGGCACCGCCCAGGATAGCGAGCAGGCGGATGGCCTCGGCCGGCGGACGGCCGTAGCGCCGCCAGGCGAGCGTTGCCAGCAACGTCAGCAAACCATAACCGGCGTCGCCGATGAGGATGGCGAAGAACAGCGTCAGGTAGATGAGAAACCAGAGGCTGACGTCCATTTCGCGATAACCCGGCAGGCTGTTGATGATACGATAGACGGGGCCGGCCGATTCGATCCAGGGCGGGTTGGCGAGGTGCGTCGGAGCTTGGTCGTCAGGGTGAATCCGGCGTTCGAGCAGGGCGCCGCCTTGCTCGCGGGCGAAGCGATGCAACTCGGAAAGGCGCGGCTGGGGACAATAACCTTCGAGAATCGCCAAGGGACGGTTCGAACGCACGGTGGCGAGCGCGGCACGCAATTCACCTTGCTGCCGGAGGCGTCGGGCTTCGGCGTGGAGAACGTCGAGTTGCGGGCAAAAGGCGCGAAGCCGGCGATGGATTTCCAAAAGCCGCGCCTCAATTTTCCGGGCTTCGAGACGCAATTTGGACGGCGACTGGCTTGGCAGGGCCACTTCCCGGAGGCCCGGAATCACCTCCGCTTCCCGGCTTAGGATGGCGATCCACCATTCCGGCGTGTCGCGTCGAATCACGGCTGCCGCATGGGTGGGCGCGAGACGGCGAAATTCTCGCTCCCGGCAGCGGTAAACCCGCAGGAAGAGGCCGCGCTCGCGCAACTCAGCAAGACTTTCGGGCTCGAAGTCTCCCAGCGGGGCGATTCGGGCCATTTCGGTTTGCAACTCGTGATGCCGGGTTTGCAGCGCCTCGCGTTCCTGAGCCATACTCAGCACGTCGGCCACGATTTCTGCCGCCGGGAGCGTAGGCCCGGCGGCAGATTCGGCGGCATCCTGACATTCTTCCAGAATCCGGATCGCCAATTCGACTCGTTGCAGTTCCTCGCCGGGTTCGGGCTCCGGGCGTTCCCGCAGATGAAGCACGCACAGTTCGCCCAATCGGCGCACCGCTTCCTCCCGCCGGGATTCCGGCATGAGCAAAGCGACAGCTTTCATGGGAACAATCATGAGGAAACCGTCTGGAGTTTGCGTTTGGCGAGCTTGCCGCGCACCACCGCGGCCGCCTGCTGATCGCCCAGGAAAATCTTGAGGCGCCGAATATTCTCGCGGGCATCGGGAATCTTGACTCGCTCGAAGAGGTTGACCCGTTGGCTGGTCACGATCAGTTCGCGCGCGATCAGTTCCCGGCGCCGCCGGAGCACGTGCTCCCTGGCATCCAACTCCAGGATGGAACGCGTTTCCTGGATGGCGCGGTCGATCCACGGGGGCGTTTCAAAGAGGTCGTAGCGAATCGGCTCGAGTTCGAGTTGCTCGAAGACCGGCAGATGCACCCCGGCGACGTTTTCGCTTCCCAAAACCAGCTCCCGCAACCGGAACCACCGGGCAAAATTCTCGCTACCGCCGAGCACGGCGATCCAGGGCGCCATTTCCTCCTGGAGCCGCCCGCGCTCGGCGGCCACCCGGCGCAGCTCCTCGTCCAGCCGCCGAATCTGGAGTTGCAATTGTTGCTTCTTGAGCTGCAGCATCGGCAAAAAGCGTTCGAAACGCTTCAAGTCGTCTTTCTGGCGTTTCAGCTCGCTCTTGGTGTATTTGATTTTGGCCATGTCAGGGCTTTTTCTCGACGGGTTCGGCTTCGACCTCCGGATCGGGTTTGCGCCAGGTTTCGCGCCCTAACGGCGCGGGGTGTTGCGTCTTGGTGGGACGGCGCTCCGGCGACGCGGGAGGCGTTGTGTCCGGACGCGTCTCGGGCCAGAATTTCTCGATCAGCGCGCTTCGCAATCCCACTTCCTCAGGCTGGAAACACTCTGCCAAGATCCGCCAACCCCGGTCGAGGGCGGCTTCGAGCGGCAGGTTGACGGACAGGTCCATGAGGCCGCTTTCAAATTGCTCGCCATAGCGCAAAAGCTGCTGATCCCAGCGCGTCATGTGGAAGCCCATGGCGCGTTTTTCCTGCGTTTCGCGATAGGAAGCGAAGAGCCGGATCATGGTGTCCATCAATTCGCGGTGATCTTCGCGGGTATGCTTGTTGACCAGTTGCTTGAGACGGCTGAGCGAGCCGAAGGGGTCGATGCGCCCGCCGTGCAAATAGAGCTGGCCTTCGGTGATGTAGCCGGTGTTGTCGGGCACCGGGTGCGTCACGTCGTCGCCCGGCATGGTGGTGACGGTCAGGATGGTGACCGAGCCTGCGCCTTCAAAATCCACCGCCTTTTCATAACGGCGGGCGAGCTGGCTGTAGAGATCGCCGGGATAGCCGCGATTGGAGGGCACCTGTTCCATGGTGATGGCCGTTTCCTTCAGCGCGTCGGCGTAGTTGGTCATGTCCGTCAGGAGGACGAGCACCGTCTTTCCCGCTAACGCAAAACGCTCGGCAACGGCCAGGCAGGCGTCCGGGACGATGAGGCACTCCACCACCGGATCGGAGGCGGTGTGGATGAAGGAGATCGAGCGGCCTAACGCTCCGCCGTTCTCGATTTCGTTTTGGAAAAAGAGGAAGTCGTCGTTCTTCAGCCCCATCCCGCCGAGGACGATCAGGTCGACCTCCGCCTGCATCGCGACGCGAGCCAGCAGCGGGTTGTAGGGTTCGCCCGCGACGGAAAAGACGGGGAGTTTTTGCGATTCGACCAACGTGTTGAAGACGTCGATCATGGGGATGCCGGTGCGGATCATCCGGTGGGGAATGACGCGCCGCGCCGGGTTCACTGGTTGGGTGTCGATTTCGATGCGCTCGTCGAGCAGTGCGGCCCCGCCGTCCAGCGGTTGCCCGCTTCCGTTGAAGACGCGTCCCAGCAGATTGTCGGAAAACGCCACATCCATGCTTCGGCCGAAAAAGCGGACCTGAGCGTCGGCCGGGACTCCGATACAACCGGCGAATACCTGGAGATGCACCACGTCTTCGTGAATGCGAATCACTTCGGCGAGCGACTCACCCCGGGGCGAGGTTACGATCGCCAATTCACCGTATTTCACCCCTTCGGCGCGGAGGGAAAGGACGTTTCCGGCGATGTGCTGGACTCGGCTGTAGACTTTCTGCATGGTGGCTATGTCAGAGATTCCTGGTTGGCGGCCGAGCTGAGATGATCGCGGATTCCACGCTCTAGTTCGGCGAAACGCTCTGACTCGGGCGGCGTGTAATTCCAGTCGATAAACTTCTGTCGCAGCGTGTTGAAGAAGGTTCGAGCCTCGGCCTTGTCCGGAAAGTCAAGGTTCGCGTCGAGGATGTCCAGAATCAGCTCGAAACTCTGCTGTTGACGCTCGGAAGGGCAGAAAGCATCGACCTGGTCAAACGAATTTTGCTGGAGGTAGACGGCATCAATCAACTCGGCCTTGAGGTAACCCACGTAGTCGTCCATCGAGATGCCTTCCTCGCCAACCACCGTCATCATCTGCCGCGTTTCCTCGCCATGAAGCAGAACTTCGCGCGCTTTGGCGACCGATTCCGGCGAGAGCGCGCCGCGGTATTTGCTCCAACTCTCCAGCGGGTCGATGGCCGGGTAACGCCGCGCCTCAGCCCGGTTTCGCGAAAGCCCGTGGAAGGCGCCAACGACTTTGAGCGTGCTTTGGGTCACCGGTTCTTCGAAGTTGCCGCCCGCCGGGCTGACGGTTCCGCCGATCGTCACCGAACCGGTGGTTCCATCGTGGAGCCGAACCAGCCCGGCCCGCTCGTAAAAGGCGCCGATCCGGGATTCGAGATAAGCCGGAAACGCCTCCTCAGCGGGAATTTCCTCCAGCCGTCCGGACATCTCGCGCAACGCCTGGGCCCAGCGAGAGGTGGAATCGGCCAGCAGCAGAGCGTGCAGCCCCATTTGCCGATAATACTCAGCCAGGGTGATGGCTGTGTAGATCGAAGCCTCGCGGGCTGCAACCGGCATGGAGCTGGTGTTGCAAATGATGATGGTGCGCTCCATGAGCGAGCGCCCGGTGCGGGGATCGCTCAGTTTGGGGAATTCGCGCATGGTCTCGACGACTTCGCCGGCGCGTTCGCCGCAAGCCGCCACGATGACGACATCCACTTCCGCATGCCGACTGGTTACCTGTTGGAGGATGGTTTTGCCCGCGCCGAATGGGCCGGGAATGCAGTAGGTGCCGCCCCGCCCCACCGGGAAAAAGGTGTCGATCGTGCGGGTACCCGTGATCATGGGGTGCTCCGGCAGGAGACGCTTCCGGTAGCAGCGAATCGGCAGCTTGGCCGGCCAGCGAAAGTGCATCGTCAGTTCGCGCTCCGCACCGAAGGGATCGCGCAATTTCGCGATGGGGTCGTTCACGGTGTAGGCGCCGGATTCGCCGAGCCAATCAAGCGTCCAATCGCCGCGCA
The DNA here is from genome assembly GCA_963977015.1 of uncultured bacterium. Taxonomy (GTDB): domain Bacteria; phylum Verrucomicrobiota; class Verrucomicrobiia; order Verrucomicrobiales; family DEV007; genus JBCDHN01. The sequence continues at coordinate 30,614 of CAXBMO010000014.1, forward strand.
AGTCGAAGGGAGCCATGATGCGATGCTCGAACATGCCTTCCTGAACCTGCCCGAGGGTCGCCCCCGCTCCGACGGCCGCTCCAGGCTTGGCTTTGGGAAGAAAATCCCACTTTCGAGTCCGGTCGAGCGCCTCCGCATAGACGCCCTTGGGCAGAAACACGCCGTTGGTTTCGGCCAGCTTGACCAGGGGGTTCTGCAGTCCGTCATAGATCTGACCGAGAAGGCCGGGGCCCAGGTCCACGGTTAACAAGTCGCCGGTAAACTCCACCCGGTCCCCGGGCCCGAGTCCGCGGGTGTTTTCAAATACCTGCATCTCGGCGACGTCGTCGCGAATCCGGATTACCTCCGCTTTGAGGCGCTGATCGTCCAGCAGCGCGAACCCGACTTCGTTCTGGTGAACGCTGCCCTCGAACCGAACGGCGATGAGGTTGCCGTTTACGCCGATGATCGTGCCCTTCGCCTCGTTTTTCACGGTTCTTCCCAGGTTGGCAGTTCGGTCTCGAATCCTTGCCGGACGTCTTTGAGCGTCGCCTCCCCGCGCTTCGGCTTCATTGCGAGTCGTTGTTCGATCAACTGAAGTTTAAGGGCGTAAACGATCAGGTTTTCCAAGCGCATAAAATGAGCCCGGTCGAGTTCGCCGAGAAACTTCCAGCGGAGGACGAAGAGGCTGTGCTCGATTTGAAGCGGGGCGGGGTTCTCGAACACCTCGCGGATTCGCAGCGTTGCAAAGGCGGGCCGTTCGCGCCGGGTGAACTCGGCCGCGTCCCAGCCCAATCGGGCAGCCCGAAGCACCAGAAGTTGCTCGCGCAATTCCGCGTCAAATGCGCGCCAACGGGCATAGATCGGATTTTGGGGTGGTGAATCGTGGTCGTCGATCCGCGCATTGGCGAGGGCTCGCAACTCCCCGGGCTGGACATAACGGCTGCAAACCGCAAGGAACGCCTCCAGGGAAAGGCTGGGTTCGCGCGCCGGGGTCAATTCGCGCGCCGGGGTCAAAGTTGGGAGCGAAGCCGCCAGGTAGTAATAAGCGCCCATTTCTCAGTTTTGTTTTTCGCGGTTCGGGGTTGCCTCTGCCGCGGCTTCCACCAGCAGGGCGCGAAGGCGTTCTCCCACGAATTGGCCAAGCCACTCCGCCAACATGGGAGCGGTGAAGTCGTAATGCGCCCGGCCGTCCTTTAGCCCAATCCGCAGTCCCGCCGGGATGTCCGGGCTGGGTTTCAGTTCCACGCCGGCCAACAGGTGGGCGACCAACTCATCTTGCCCCAACCCCTGAAGGGCATCCAGGTCATCGGGCCCCAAAAGGGATTCCAACTCCGCCTCCGGCTCGTTCTTGCGCCAATTTTCGGCCAGCGCGTGTAGGATGCTCGCCAACTCCTTCCCGCGCATCGCCTCGGCGGTCTTCCGCCCCAGAACCACGCGCAATTGCGCCAGCAAAGCCGCCTCAAAACCCAGCAGAGCATCCCGGCTCGCCCGTTTCACCGCGTCCTGCGAGGTTGTCTCAAAACGCTCCGCCTCCTTTCGCCCCTCCTCAATGATGCGGGCCGCCTCTTCCTTCGCTTTGGTTAGCATTTGCCGAGCCTGGGTTTCGGCCGATTTCAAGACGCGACCAGCCTCAACCTCGGCCTCCTCGACGGCCTCGCGGCGGATCGAGTCGATCAGAGATTGGAAGGCGTTGATGGAGTCGTCAGCGTGGTCGGTTGCAGTGGGCATAAGCTCCTCAGCGCTTAAAACGCCACCCTGACGAATACCACTCAAAGTTTTTTGAGGGCCACATGGCGAATCAAGAATTGATGGGTGATCCCTCCGATTTGTTGGAGCCAGGGATTTTGCAAAACCCTTGAGGCGGAATGTCGAGGGCGCTGTTGAATTTGCTGGAAAGATTTTGGAAAGCGATCAGCCCGGTCAACTCGACAATGGCGTCCTCGCTGAAATACTCCTTGAGACGATCAAGCAACGAAGTATCGACTGGCTGGCCGGAGCGGGTCATGGCCTCGGTATATTCCAGGACGACCCGTTCTCGCGCATCGAAGCAATCGCTTGTCTTCCACTCCTCCAGGGCCTCCACCTTCTCCATAGACCCGGACCGCTTGGCCAGGGTCATCGAGTTGATGTCCACGCAGAACCGGCACCAGTTGATCTGCGAGACCCGAACGGTCACTAGCGAACGCAGCGCCGGGTCAATGGGCGAACGCCTGCGATCCAGAACTCCATAAAGAATCGCAACCGCTGCAAACAATCGCGGCACGCGTCCCCAGACTAATCCCGGAACGAGAACCTGGCCATATTTGCGTTTCTGGTTCCAGAAAAACGGGCGCAGATACCAAGGGTATTCATGCAACGGCTTGGTGGAAATTTTCATCCTGATCTTGGTGAATTCATGGTTTTCTGCAGGAGGTTGGAATTTCAATCTTCCCCTTGGTTCCAACGCCGGACGGACCAAATCCCCTCCGGATAAATTGAGGGAGCATGGCAAATCCGGCGTTGAACAAAGTAAAGCTGGAGGATGAATATTTCCGTCTCCAACGTAAGTAACCCCATGACCACGCGCTGGCACAGCAACGAAGGATGCTCGTTTCCGGTAGGTGTCTCCTGGGTTGAGAAGGAGTCCGCCTACAACTTCGCGCTCTACTCTAAGAACGCGCACACCGTAACGCTTCAATTTTACACTCAAGAATGCCTGAACGAACCCGTGTTCCGGTTTGAGTTCGACTACCTGAAGAACAAATCCGGGCCAATCTGGCATTGCCGGATTCCCCGCAACCGGCTTGGAAACGCGCGCTACTACGCCTACCGCATTGCCGGGCCCCCGCCGGGACCGCGATTTGAATGGCACAACTTTGACCCTGAAAAGCTCCTCCTCGACCCCTATGCCAAAACCGTCTACTTCCCGCCTGACTTTGACCGAGAGGCAGCGATAACTCCCGGCTCGAACGAAGGACGCGCACCTCTGGGGCAGCTTGAAGACATCGGCTGCGATTGCGCTTTTGATTGGGGAGAAGACAAGCCGCCGCGTCACGACTCGGACCTCGTCATCTACGAAATGCACGTCCGTGGTTTCACCCGCCATGCCAGTTCCGGGATTGCGGAGGAAAAACGCGGAACTTTCGCCGGTGTGATCGAGAAAATCCCGCATTTGACCGAGCTGGGCGTTACGGCGGTCGAGTTGATGCCGGTTTTTCAGTTCGATCCGCAGGAGAGCAACTACTGGGGCTACATGCCGCTGAGCTTCTTCGCTCCCCATCACGCTTACTCGGTGGATGCCGAACAGTGCCGGCAACACGACGAATTCCGCGAAATGGTAAAGGCACTCCACGAGGCCGGCATCGAGGTGATTCTGGATGTTGTCTACAACCACACCGGAGAAGGCGATTGCACGGGGCCGATCTACAGCTTCAAGGGGGTCGACAACACCAGTTATTACATGCTGACCGGCGATCCCGAAAATCCCTACGCAAATTTCAGCGGGACGGGAAACACTCTCCATACCGCCAACCGTGCAGTCCGGGAACTCATCATCGACAGCCTGCGTCACTGGGTGTGCGAATGCCATGTCGATGGGTTCCGTTTTGACCTTGCGTCGGTGTTTACTCGAAAATCCGATGGCTCAGTCAGCCCGGAGGAGCCGCCGATTTTCGGAGAGATTCGCTCCCATCCCGAACTGGCGGACATTCGCCTCATCGCCGAACCGTGGGACGCGAGTGGACTCTACCAGTTGGGCCGGCATTTTCCGGGAACGATGTGGATGCAGTGGAATGGCCGTTATCGCGAAACGTTGCAACGTTTTGTGCGCGGGGATTTCGGGATGGTCGGCGATCTGATGACAAGGATCTATGGCAGCCCGGATTTCTTTCCGGACGAACGGAGCGAGGCGTGTCATCCCTGGCAAAGCATCAACTATATAGCGAGCCATGACGGGTTCACTCTCTACGACCTGGTTTCTTACAATGAGAAGAACAACTGGGCCAACGGCCACGACAACACCGATGGCAACGGAGACTTCAGCTGGAACTCCGGCTGGGAGGGCAACGAAGGCGCTTCGCCGGAAACGCTGCGGCTTCGCAAACAACAGGTGAAGAACTTTTTCTGCCTGCTTATGCTCTCCAACGGGACGCCGATGTTCCGAATGGGTGACGAGTTTCTCAACTCGCAGGGCGGCAACAACAATCCTTATAACCAGGACAATAAAACCAGTTGGCTGGATTGGAATCAGCTCCAAATGCATTCGGATGTGTTCGGCTTTTTCAAGCGAATGATCGCGTTCCGCAAGCAGCATCTCTCCATCTCGCGCTCGCGCTTTTGGCGCGGCGACATCCAGTGGTATGGGACGGGCCGTGACGTGGATTTGTCCGCGGGTTCAAGACAGTTGGCCTATTACCTGAGCGGGGCTTCGCAAAATAACGACGATCTCTACGTCATGATTAACGCGAGCGACCGTGACACCGAGTTTAAGATTCAGGAAGGAGTTGCCGGTGACTGGAGAAGAGCAGTCGATACGGCAAAAATGGCTCCGGATGACATCCTGGAACCCGGCGAGGAGAAACCCCTGCGTTCCGCCGCCTGCAATGTAAAAGGGCGTTCAGTAGTGGTGATTATTCGGCTGATTTCATCATGAGGGATCACCGTGAAAACGCCGTTTGAATAGATGAGAGCCCTTAAAACTCTTCTCCAACCATGACCCTTCGAACTTCAACAGCCGCTCTGGCCGCAGTCTTAGCCGGCCTCCTATCCGCGTCCTGCGTGACGACGCGAAACTCCACCGCAAACGCAGTTCCGCGATCCACAAGAAAGAGCCTGATATGTCAAATCGAAACCGTGGTCCGGTAGGTCGCCTTGCCATCGTCCTAGCGCTTCTCACATCAGTTGGCTGCGGTGCCGATCCGGACTCTGCCGCTTTGACTGTGGTGACCGCCGAGCAGATCCTCCTCGACCAGTTCGAAGGCTGGCGCGACACGGTTCTGATCTGGCCGCAGGAAACGGTCGATGTCGGAGTCGTGCCACTCGACAAAGGAAAATGGCTGACCCACTGCCACATTCAAGAACATGCCGAAGCCGGGATGATGACGCTGGTGGAGGTCGAATAAATCGAAAGCCCGCACCCGGGAGGCAGAAATAGCCGTAAGACGGTTAGCGAGACGAGCAGCACGAAGGTGGTTCTTGCTCCCCCGCGCTTTGATGATGATGCCCACCAGTAACGCACGAGGTGAGGGCGAGCGCAGCAAGAGCTATTCCAATGAAGAACAACAATTTTAGTTTCATTTTTGTATTTGTGGTGTGAATGCGCGGATTAAGGTTGTTAGGCGATCCCGGACACGAAATGCGGGTCCGCCCATCCGGTCCAACGTCACGCGCCGGACAATCCCTCGGAATTTTGAGTGAGCTTCAGAGCGAAGCGCCGGAAGAGCATCGGCCCGGCCAGGGTAGTCGCCACCAGAACCAGCGTCAGCACGGAGAATTGGCTCTGGGTCAGAGCGAGTGTTGTCAATCCCACCTGCGCGAAAACCAGCCCTACTTCGCCGCGAGGGACCATTCCGCTTCCAATCGCGGCGCGGTTCAATCCGCCACCCGGAGCCAGCCAGGGAGCGGCGATCTTCGAGCCGACGGCAATCCCCACCAGGAGAACGACGACGCCGAATTCCGCCCATCCCATCCCACCATCGAACGCGATCGAGCTTCCGATGAGCACGAAAAAGATCGGCGTCAGCAAATCCGTCAACGGCTCGAAGGCTTTTTCCAATGCGGCTTCGTCGCGCTTGGAGAAGACGAGGCCGGCGGCGTAGGAACCGATAATTGCAGCCAAACCCACGCGTTCGGCAAGGTGAGCCATGACGAGCAGGTAACCGAACGCGAGGGCAACGAGCACCACTTCACCGCGCAGCCAGTCGGTTAGCTTGTCGAACAGGCGCACGACGTGGGGGCCCAGGGCAACGGCCGCGCCGAGAAAGAGGACTGCTTGAAACAAGCTTCTTCCAAGGGCGGGCCCGATCGATTCCGTCTGCGCGGTGAGGGCGGTGATGACGGAGAGCAGCAGGAGCCCGAGCACGTCATCCATGACGGCGGCACCCATGATGATGCGGGCTTCGGGGGAATCCCGGACGCCGAGTTCTTCGATCACCGCCGCCGTCACTCCGATACTCGTCGCGGTGAGGGCTGCGCCCAGGAAGAGGGCCGCCGGAAACGGCCACTGAATCAGGAGTCCGATGCCTAGACCGAGACCGAAAGGAAGAATCATCCCGGCGGCGGCAACCGCCAGCGCCGGACGCCAGACCCGCGTGAAATGCTGGAGGCGTGTTTCCAGCCCGATCTTGAAAAGCAACACGCAGAGGCCGATCTCGGCCAATTCAAAGAAACCATTGGAACCTCCGTTCCCGTTGTCGCCGTGAGCTTCTCCCGGTTGGATCAGGCCGAGGACCATCGGGCCGAGCAGGACGCCTGCGAGGATCTGCCCCACCACTGCGGGCAATCCAGCGCGCCGGCCAAGCTGTCCGAGCAAAATTGCCGGTATTATCGCCAGTGGCAGGAGCAGGTGCAGACTCATGACCGATTACTCATCCTTAGACGGGGTGTGTTGCATGCCGTCCGCCGGACCACAGTGACAATCGTCAGTCTGAAGCTTGCCCGTCTTATCCGGAGAAGGATGGCAAGGGCATTCGTAACCGGGATCGAGAAACCTTGCCAGCAAACGTTGGACGAGCCGGCTGGGGTCTGAATCGTAGATTACCTCCGCGCCAGTCGATTTGTGGATCTGGCTTTCGATCGTTTTCATCACATCCGAAATGCCTCCAGTCCCGGTGAGAACGCCGATCAGTTTTCCTTCATCATAAGCAATCGCAAATTCTCCCAAGGTTCCGGAACTTCCGCCGACCAGGACTACGATGTCGCTGCTGCGAATATTGATCAGCTCGCGTCCCATGAAACCGAGACCGGTGTAAATCAACACATCGTATTCCTGCCAGGGAGAGTTGAAAGTCTCGACATGCTCCTTGAAGCTGATCGCCGGCGAAATGCCAATGGTGTGACCAGCCTCATCCTTGGCCCCAAAAGCGGCGGCTTGCGGCAGGCCCGGGCAGGCGCCCGTAAGGAGACAACATCCTCGCCGGGCCACGGACTTTCCCAACACCCGGCAACGTTGCACAACTTCCCGGTCGTGGTCGCCACTCGCCGAACCCATGACGCCAAAGCGCACCGGATGTCCGTTTAGGGGATTGATTCCGATGGTTGGTTGGGTTGGCATGGCATGGAGCTTAATAAATCTCAATTTGAATTTCGTTTGTATTCCCCTTGCATTGCTTCTAACGCCGACAAAGGGGCCTACCCTCAGAAAATCCGTAGAAGTCAGGGCACCAAAAGCGAGTGGCCAATAGCGCGATTTCAAAATCAAGCTGGGCAGTTCATCGGAAGGCTGCAACCAAAGGGCCATCTATGAACTTCCATCACCTGCGGCTTTCAACTTCGCCAGGTATTTCTCTGGGGCTTCCTTGAAATCGTCGATGCACGACTTGCAACAAAACTTCACGGTGGTGCCGTTGTGGTCCATGGTGATTGGGTCGCCCATGCTTCCAAGGTCTTCGTCTGAAACGACGCAGGTTTTCAAGGGGTAACCATCATCCGTGGCCGACGTTTGGGCCGTGTTGCTGGCTTGATGGTTGTGAGTTCCGTGGTTATGACCATCATCTTTATGGCCGTCATCGCAAGCGATGATAAGAAAGGCGCCGACAAGGGCTGCAATGGGGGCGCCGATTAACAGTTTCAAGTTCATGGTCGCTGGTTTGTAGAGTTGTCAGGATGGTTCGATTTCGTAGATCCGGTAAACGTTTCCGAGTTCGTCTTCGCTTTTTTGGTAGAGCGGCCAAGCTACGACACGGTCACTCCTGACCCATTTTGGTGGGATCGGAGACTGCTTCTGGAGAATGCGATGAAAGTCATCTGGGTTTGCAAATAGGACGATGATCCGGCGAGGATTTGCGCGCAGCGATGCCGCCAGGTTGTCGATCACTTTCTCCAAAACGGGCCCACGAAACGGGTTGAAGAAGTGGAGCACCGTTGCGTCCTCCGGAATCGGATATTGCGTCGCGTCTTGCTGAATTATTTCCACGGAGCCACAGCGGAATCGAACACGTTGGCTAGCAACTGCTAAATTCTGTTCCGCCTCATCAGCCAACTCGGGCAGGAACTCTACGCCGATGACCCTTCGGAGGGGCAATTTTGCGGCCTCCAACAAGACTCTTCCGCGGCCCGCTCCAAAGTCGATGAAAACGTCGTCCTTGTGCAACTCCCTGGGGCAATGGCGCAGGGCCGCGCGAAATGACAAATAGTTGGTGGGGGCGTAATCGACGTAGTCTTCGCTCTCGATGCCCAACTGGCTCAGCGGCAGGCAACGACTGGTGGAAATCCCGAAACGTCGATCGGTCCAGCGGTCGACAGAAAGATTGACCAGGACACCAAATCCTTTCCATGCCCCGTGATGCCGAAACACCTGGACGATCCTTGCCGGATAACGAGTGAGGCGCACCAAGGGATACTGGGCCGGCTGAGCCGCTGCGGAGTCGCTCATGGTTGGTAGAACTCCGCGAATCGAGCAATCCCTCAAAAATTCTGTCGCAACTCTTATTCGGACCTGGAATAGACCGTCACCAGGAGGACTCCGCTATTGCCGCCCGGATTGGCTTCGAATGAGGTAGAATAAGCTTCCGGAGTTCCCAGGGCAATCGTAAGCCTACCATGTTGGTCCAATTGGTAGATCGCCTTCATTTCCGGGACGAGTTCGTTAGCGGGTCCCACTTTTTCGGTGAGGATTCGCATTTGATGGGGATTTTTGGATTCATCCGTCTCGATGCGGCCGCTACTGGAAAACTTTTGAGTCTTCCAATCGGCTTGGACGAACGTCCCATCCGCATTGATCCGCATGGTCAGGGCGTTTCCGGAGGTTCTGGCCCACTGCTGCGCGGTAGCTGGCTTGCTCTGGCCAATGAGCCAATAACTCTGTGGTATCCAAAGCCCGGTTAGCTCCTTGGGAGTCTCGGCTTTCAACGCCGGGCCGCAGCAGACGAGAATCAGGATGATGGAACGCAAGCAGTGCATAAAGTTAAGATTACGGGGAAAATGGGCACCGTCAAAAACGACAAGACAATCCTTTCGGCCGAACAGTCTCAATTTTTTAGGTGATTGGCAAAGATCGTGACGCGGTTCAGATCACGACGTTCGGCCTCTACGGGTTTGAAAAAAGCGGCCACACTACGGCGAATCGGGGGGCATTCGCACTGACTCGTTTCCAAGGTGTGGCGGACAGGTTCTGAAAACGGACGTTCAATACCAAAACCGAATCCCGGCGGTGGCCATGAACTCGTTTTCCAGCGAGTTTCCGTTCAAGTTTTGCGCCACCGGAATCTGAACCGCCGCTTCCGCGATCCAGCGCTGGGTGACGTATTGCAGCCCGGGCCCCAGAAACCACTGAAAGCCGCCGGAATCCCCAACCAAACCTCCGAAATCCCGGTCGCGATCCCGCCAGACCAGATTCGATTCCAGCACCGCGTAGAAAAACCCCGGAACGCCTGCGCCCAGTTCCCGCGGCCAGAGCCGGTACTGAAAACTCAGGTCCAACCGCGCTTCGTCGCCGAATTCATAGCCGTCCGCCTGCGTGTTGAACTTCCACGAAGCGGACGCGTCCAGTTGCCATTGCAGCGTCTGCCAGGTAAACACGCTGCCCGCTATCGGATCCCAGGATCCTGAGCCGAGCTGAAGCGGCGCAGGCAATTCCCCCAATTCGTCGCGCGCGCCATTTTCGCCCGAGGGCAGTTCCAGGCCGGCGAACGCGCCCAAACGCAGGGTTTCGCCGGGCTGGTCGCGCTGCGCCAGGGTGTAGCGCGCCAACACGCGGACGTCGCCCAAGCCCGAATCGCCGCGCCTGGTTCGACCGGCCTGGTCCAGGTTTTTCTCCAGAAACGGCAGCACTCCGAAAAGCGTCAACCGCTCGCCTGCGCCGTAGACGAACACAGTTGGGTAGGCCCAGACGCTCGCTTTTCTCCCCAGCCCGGATGGATCGCTGCCGGTTTGAAGGTAGTTGGCCTGAACGCGCACCAGCAATTCGTCTTCGCCCACGGGAAGGGCGGAGTTGGAGGTGATTGGCGCTGCGTGAAGGCCCGTCGGAATGGCTAGCGCCGCGATGAGGCGTACAAAGCCAGAAAGCCGTTGCAGATTCATGACTCCCTCCCTCCGGTGGTTTTCACGCCCGGGGCTACCTCAATCTTGCCTGCGGTAAATCCGGCTTTTTTCACTGCTTGGCGCAGGTTCGCCAAATCGACCTGCTTCGGTTCCAGGATTAAAACGAAGGTGCCCGTTTTCAAATCGGCGCGAACGCTCTTCACGTTGGGCACTTTTTTCAGCCGTTTTTCCACGCCGTTGACGCAAAACGGACAAGCCAGGCCATACACGGACATGCGGACGTCCGGAACCGGTTCTGCAGCCGCAAGCGGTAAAATGAACATTAACGTCAGGCTGGCCAGGAGGAATTGGATGGGTCTCGTCATTGGTTTTCAGGTTTGGGATTGGAATTCGAAATGAAAAAGCCGCCCGGTTCAATCGCGGCCTGGATCCCGTTGCGACTTTCTGAAACGGCATCCGGCGCCGTCAAAACGACCGTGGCCGTTTTCGCCTCAAAATTCACGCCCGCCCAGTTCACTCCGGGCACGGTTCGCAGATCCTTCGCCAGCGCGGACGCGCAGCCCGGACAAGTCATACCTTCGACGGCGAACTCGATCCCTTCCCCGGCGGGCGGGACCGAATCGGCGGCTTGCGGGGAAAATCCTGGAATGGCCGGAAACGCGGCAAAACCCGCCGCCGCGAAAGCGGAAATCCAAACAAAAGCCCGCCGCCAAGCTGCGGTCCGGCGCCGGTAAACCATCCAAAACGCCAGCCCCAGCAGCAATGCGGCCGCTCCCAGAAACCATGGACGCCACACTTCGAGAATGCTCCCCAGTGCCGCGCCGGACATCCCGAATCCCACCAGCAAAAGCGGCGCCCAGCAGCACGCCGAAGACGCTACCGCCGCAAATACCGCCCCTGCTGAGGCCAAGGCTCCGTTGCGCGAGTTTTCCAGGTTAGGCCCGGTTTTGGCGCAGCAATCCCCGGTTGGCTCCTCGCCGCCATGAGCGTTCCTGCCTTGCGCGGCGCGAATCGCCCGGTTCACCGCGCCGAGGCAGCAAGCACCGCGCGGGCTTTTGGTTTCGCACCAGCAGCCGTCCTTCATCCGGGCGCGAATGTCGTCGAAAACGGTGGAGGTTCCGGTCCGGGTCACTTCGTCCTCGATTTCTTCGATGCTGTGATCGAAGCAGTAGCAAACTGGGCGCGGCGCTTCGGTTTCCTTGAACCCGGCTCGCACGGTGAGGTCGGGTTTTTCGAACGGGGGCAACGATTCAGCGAAGTAAATCACCTCACAGTCAGTCTCCGTGCAAAGCTGCCAATCCGCGGGCTTCAACCGCGCCTTCGCCTCCGGATTGAGCAACGATTCCAGGGTGACGAGGCCGACCTTGGCGCCGGCTTGGCCGCAACGTGGACAGGGGGTGGTGGGCATGGTTCGGCTAGTCTTGAGGATTCGGTTTCAATTCGGCCTGGTCCAGATGGGCCAGAATCGGGCACTCTTCGTCCGCGCTCTCCGCGCAGGACTCGGAAAGTTTTTTCAGCGCCCGCTGGATGCTGCGCAGGGAGCGGATCTTGGCCTCGATCTCGCGCATTTTCCCGGCGGCAATCGCCCGCACTCGTTCGCAGGGATTGCTGGCCCGGGCGCGCAATTCCAGCAACTCGCGGATGTCGCTGAGTGTGAACCCCAGCTCTTTGGCGCGCAGGATGAATCGCACCCGGTCCGCGGCGGAGGCCGGATAACGCCGGTAACCAGATTGCGCATCGCGCGGAGGCTCGGGCAGCAGTTTCTGGCGTTCGTAGAAACGCAGGGTTTCGACCCCGGCCCCGCTTTCACGGGCCAGTTGGCCGATGGTCAGGTGGTGGGTTTCCGGCTTCACGAAAAGCATTCTACACCCTGTACCTAGGTACGGAGTCAAGCGCCGATTACCCGTGGGGTGCCCTTCCGGCGGAAATCGATAATCCAATTATGACTTGATTTGGAATGCCCTGCTGCGGGATAATAAAGGATCATGAAATCAAAGCTCATTCGCCGCTTGGCCTTAGCGGGTGTGGCCTTGGCTTCGCTGGTTCTAACCGGTTGTTCCTACTATCCGTATGGCGGTGGCTATTCTGGCCTCGGCTACGGATATTACGGCTATGGCGGCCATCATCGTCATCATTACGCCCGCTACGGACATTATGGCCACCGCTACAGCATCCGTCTTGTAGCATCCCCTGAACGAACTTGGGGAAACCTGAGGACCGGCGTAGGTCTTTACTCCGCCCAATGCCACCCGGATTTGCGCGGCTATGCCGCGTTGGGCAGGGAACGCGATACAACCTGAGCCAGCGTGGTCAGGCTGGTAAAGGTATTTTCGTCGATTGCTTCGTCCGGGATCATGGCACCGAATTCGTCTTCTATCTGGACGAGCAATTCGATGCTGGCCAGCGAGTCGAGCCCGGCCTGGCCGAGATGCTGATCGGGGGCGAGATCGATTTCCGCGGCGAGAAGCCGCAGGTGCGGCCGGAGCAGCGATTCGAGGCGGTGGGTGATTTCGGTGGATTTTTGGGTTGGCATATCGGATGGCGGTTTGGATGAGTCTTAGAAAAGCGTTACTTCCTGGTGACCGGTGGGAAGTTGGTGGATGGCGGTGACTTCGCTGTCCTGAAAGGCAATTTCGAGCGGGGTGGGCCGGCTCAGGAACCCGGTCAGGCTTCCGGTCGCACCGTAGGCGCCAACGTTGGGAATGGCGAGCAGATCCCCGGGCTCGATAGCCGGCAGAGTCAGATTGCGCGCCAGGCAGTCCAGCGGAGTGCACAACTGGCCAACGACGTCAGCCGTCAGTTCGCCGGAGCGCGGAGTCACCGTTATCAGATCGATCGCGAATCGCGGGATGCGGCCCAGTCCGGCCATGCCGCCGAGGTGGTGAATCCCGGTGTCGAGCACGACGTAGGTGCGGCCTTTGGAAACTTTGAGTTCGACGACCCGGGTCAGCAGCGTGCCGGAAGAGGCGGCCAGGTAACGGCCCGATTCGAACCACCACCGGGCATCGCGCGCGCTGCCGGCTTCAGCGTAAATCGCGGCCAGGAGCGGCCGCAAGGCGCTGAGGTCGCGCTCGCCGGCTTTGGCGTAGGGCCAGGGAAAACCGCCGCCCAGGTTGAGGAACCGCAGTTCGAATCCCAGCTTGCGGGCTACGTTTTCCGCTGTGTCCACCGCAGAGCGGAAGCAGGCGGCGAGTGCCTCGGCATCCTCGATTTGCGTGCCCCAGTAAACGTGGATTCCGACCACTTCGACGGCGTCGGCCACCGCCTCAATCCGGTGGCGCTCGATTTCAGTCAGGTTCTCTTCTTCGAACCCGAATTGACTGGCGACACCAGCCATGGCTAGCTTGGCTCGCGGCGCTTGCAACGGATTGACCCGAAGCAGCGCGCGGACACGGGTGGCTGCCTGGCGGGCCGCCGTGGCGATTGCGGCCAGGTCGTGCCAGGATTCCACGGAGAACTGGCGCACGCCGGCATCGATCGCCCCCCCGATTTCGTTGGCGGTTTTCCCGGGACCGCCATAGAGCGCCCGGCCGAGGTCGAAGCCTGCACGTGCGCTGGCACGAAGTTCGCCGGGCGAGGTCAGGTCCGCTTCGCAGCCCGCTCTACGCAGCTCGCCGGCAAGGGAGGGGAGGGGATTTGCCTTGAAGGAGTAAAGCAGGCGCGGTTCGGCCTGGGCCGGGAAAAGGGCCTGCAATTCGGCGGCGCGGCGGGTCGCAAGACCAAGGTCGTAGCAATAGGCCGGCGTGCCGTGGCGCTCCGCCAGTTCTTGAAAAAACGCGTTCATATTAAGAGGCGGTGGTTTCGGATTCGAGCTGGCGTTGCAGCGATTTGCGGTCCGTTTTTCCGTTGATGGATTTCGGTAGACTGGGGCGCGGATGGACGAAATCCGGAATTTTGGCCGGTTCCAGCACCTTACTGAGCGCGCTCAAGATCGCGTTTTGGCTCAAATCGGCATCGTCGGTGCTGATGAAGAGATGCAGGGTGTCGTCCGCTACCCGTTTCAGCGCTGCGGCTTCGCTGACTCCACCAATGCCGCAGGCTTCATTTTCGATCTCCACCGGACTGATCCGGTTTCCGCGGTGTTTGAGCAGATCGTCGGCACGGGCAGCGAAGTAGAGAAATCCCTCGTCGTCAACCCGGCCGCGGTCGCCGGTGAACAGATCAACCTGGCGGCCGCCGTTCACGCCCGTTACGCGGTAGCGACGCGCGGTTTCCTCCGGCGCCCGCCAGTATCCCTTGGCAACGTGCGGGCCGCGCACCACCAGTTCGCCTGCGATGCCCGGGGGGAGACGCCTGCCCAATTCGTCCGCGGCGTAAACTTCAGTTCCGTCGAGCGGGCGGCCCACCGAATCCGGCCTGCACTCGCATTCTTCCGGCAGAAGGATTGAGACTCGTTTGCACTCCGTCAGGCCGTACATGACGTAGACCTCCAAGCCGGAGAACATCGCCTTCAACCCGTCAATGTAGGCCCGCGGCAGCCGCTCGCCGGTGTTGGTAACGGCGCGCAGGGCCGGCAACGCGATCGGGCGGCGTTTGCCCAGCATGAGCAGTGCGGCGTAAACCGCGGGAACGCCGGGGAGGACGCTGACGCCGGCTTCCGCGAGGATGCGGGGCAGTCTGGGGCCGACTTGGTCCGGATCGCCAATGAAGAGCCGCGCCCCGGCCTGTGCCGCGAGAAATATCTGGTAGAGCCCGTAGTCGAAGGCCAACGGCAAGAAGCAGCCGACGACGTCCTCCGGCCGGTAGTTCAGCCGGGCCTGGATGGCGGCCACCACAAACCGGATATTGGCGTGGGAAAGCTCGACCCCGCGGGGATCTGCCGTCGATCCGGAAGTGAACACGAGACAAACCGTGGCATTGCCGCTCGCCGGTGGCCTCTCCGGCAGCGTGTCCGGATCCGCCACCGCTTGTTCCCAGCCAATCCAGCCTTCCCGGGCCGTTGCCGCATCGGCGCCTGTTTGGACCCGGATGTCGATCCCGTTTCCTGAGGCGGGCTCGGTGACTTCCGCGTCGCCAATTAGCACCCGCGGTTCGGCCTGGCGAAAGATCTTTTCGACGCCTTTGGGCCGCAATTTGTCGTTCAACACCACAAACACTCCGCCCACCGCGGCAGTGGCAAACACGGCGATGGCGACTTCCACCCGGTTACGCATTTGGATCGCGACCCGGTCGCCCGGATTCAGCCCGTTGCGGCGCAGAAACGAGGCCAGCGACCGGACTTCAGCCTGCGTTTGCGCGTAGGTGAGCGTGCGGCGCCGGTCGTCAAGAAAAACGGCGTCGGGTCGCTCCGCTGCGGCATCTTCGAGGAGGTTGGGCAGAGAGGAGAGATTGAATTGAGAACAGGAAACCAAGGTAGCAGATTGAATGAATTCTAAAAGTTATAGAAATTATACCTCACCTAAGATAACTTCAACGAATTTCCCTCTCTGTTGTTGCCTGGATCATGAAGCAAAAACTTGCGGCTCTCGACCAACTCGAACTGTTCGGCGGGCGGGATCCGCTGATGCGCCGCATTCTGGCGGTCATGTTTACGGTAGGCAGCCTCACGATTCTGGTGAAGGTACTCGCATTTTCGAAGGAATTGCTCGTGGCCGGCCGGTTTGGCTCCTCGGACGTGATGGACGCCTTCGTCAGCGCATTTACGATCTGGTCGTTTCTGACCGGCGTGATCGGGGGCGCCTTGCCGGACGCGCTGGTTCCGGTTTACAGCAAAGCGAAGCAGCGCGCCCCCCAAATTGCCGACCAATTCGCCGTCAACGCCATCTGGGTTTACGTCGTGAAGCTGGTTCTCATTACCGGGGTGTTTCTGGTTTTGGGCCAATGGCTCGCTCCATGGTTTACGCACGGCTACACGGAAGAGAAACGCGCCTTGACTGTGAAATTGTTTTATTGCCTGGCCCCGTTTTCGGTGTTTTGGGGCACCTCCCTGATCATGACCATGTTGCTCCAGGCGAACAAGCGCTTCATCCTGGCGGCGGCGGCTCCGGCGGCAATTCCCTTTTGCGCCATAATTGGCTTGCTGGCGGGATACGAGCTGATCGGGATCTACGCGCTGATTTTGGGCACGACAGCCGGCGCTCTCATCCAGATGGGGCTGGTAACAACCGGATTTTTCAGGGCACACTGTTCCATCCCCTTCTTTCAGTTCCGCGACTTACGGGACGAACACATGGGCGAACTGGTTCGCGCGACCTGGCCCTATTTGCTGAGCGGCGTCATCATGGGCAGCACTATCGTGGTGGACGTGGGCATGGCCGCGGGCCTGGATCGGGGCAGCGTTTCGGTACTTTCCTACGCGGAGCGGATTTGCACGATCGGCCTCGTTCTGGCCTCGGTCATGGTCACCGAGGCCCTCTATCCGTATCTATCGGACATGGTTGCGAAGGAGGAATGGAAACGGCTCAAATACATGGTGAGCCGCTTTTGCGTCCTGATTTTGGCCATCAGCTTCCCCTG
Organism: uncultured bacterium; assembly: GCA_963977015.1. GTDB lineage: Bacteria > Verrucomicrobiota > Verrucomicrobiia > Verrucomicrobiales > DEV007 > JBCDHN01. Next base: position 47,228 of record CAXBMO010000014.1, read on the forward strand.
CGTTGCAACCATCTGGTGGGGCGCCGAATGGATCGTGATGGTCCTGTTCGAGCGCAACGAATTCACTCATCAAGACACCTTACGGGTTGCGGGGGTGCTGCGCTGGCTCAGCCTACAGATTCCCTTCAACCTTCTGGCGGTGCTGGGATCGCGGGTCATCTGCGCCATGCTGGCGTCGCGATTCATGCTGCTGACGACGGTCGTGAATCTGGGTCTGAACATTGCCGGCAATTACTACTTCGCGCGGTTTATGGGCGTCGAAGGGATTGCCCTCTCGACCGCGGTGGTATACCTGATTTCCGCGGCGATGCTCTACACTTTCTTCGTGATTCAGATCCGCAAACGGATCGCGTAGCGCTCGCCCGATTTAGAGGAGCATCGAGTCGCCCTCGGACGGCTGCGCGACCTTTTCAGTGTCCCGGAGCGAAGATGGGGAAAGGTGGTAAAGATGGGTCGACCAACTTCTGCGGATGAGCCAATCCGGACGAAATCCACCGTTCAGGCTCGTCCAAGCAACCACGCTGGTTTTGGGTGGTAGCCCGCATTGACCGGGTTCGCGGGAGGCGAAATTGGCCAGCCGAAGCAAACCGGCGCCGTCTGCGTCGAAACTCGCACTTTCCATGACCCGGGCGCTCAAAAGACCGAATTTCGACTTGGTGTTGGCAATGAAATAGGCACAAAGCCGGCCGGAATCGTCACACAACCCGGCAAAGCAGAGTGGCTGGGAACCGCTCCGAATAAACCAAGCCAAGCCTTCCCGGGTAACGTGTTTTTGAAGTTTGGAAGTTTCCGGCGTTGGAATTGAGCGCGCTTCCATGGGGTCGAGCACGACATGGAAGCCCTGCAGATTCTCCCGGCGGCCGAGTGTGGCCAGCCTGACCAGGGGGACGATCCGGTAACGCTGCGCGCCCGTCCCCGTTTTCTGGAACCCGAGCCGGTCCAGAATAGCCCGGACTTCCCCGGAGGGAGTGCCGTCAACGAGGTGAAACCGCTGCGACAATCGCTTCAACCGCATCATCATCCCCAGCGCGGCCGACCGCTGGCTTTCGCGAACGAAAAACGTGGTGGAAATCAGACCCGGTATAACCTCACCGCCCTTCACATAGTCCTGCGGGATAAATCCTTGAAACCCCACAATTTGGTTCGTCTCTTGAAGCCGCAAAACGAACCCCAGCGGGGTGTCTACCCGGCTGAACGGGTTCGATGTCCACCAATGGCTCAGCCGCTTGGACCAGACGGCCGGATTCGCGTCCAACTCGGAGCCATCGGGCAACTCGCCGTCACCAACAAAGTCCGCCAGGAAATCGGCGACCTCTTCTAATTCCGCGGCGGGCAGGCGGAATTCCTGGATTTCGTAGCTCATGGGATGCACAAGTTCATGCCTCCGCGGCCACGGAACGTGCGCCGCGAGGAGTTATCTGGGAGAAAGCATGGCTGAAAACCGAAAGCAACCGGGAGGAAAGTAGCTCATTGTAACCTGAAACGCCATTTCTCCAGGCAAACCCTCAAAGTTTTCGGATTTTCTGGATCTTAAGTTTAATTAGAACCGAAGCCCCAGTCCGCCGCCGAGACCGAATTCAGAGTGATACTGGCCAATCAGGGACGCGCGTTTCCCCAAAATCCATTCCAGCCCGGCGGCCCATTCCCACTCAGACCGGGTATCGTACTGGACTTCACCAAAGATTCCGAGGCGCGGTGTGATGGGATAACCTTTGGCAGCTCCGAAGCGGAATTCGCCGTCGGTATCAACCCACGCGTAAGAATCGATCAAAAGGGGAAGTGGATAGCTGAGCCCAAATATCCCTCGATCGCCCAAATCGTTGTTCGTCAGTTCCGCCCCGCCAAATACCGAAAGGAAGCGGTTGAAGGAATAAGCCGCGGTAAGGGGGATTTCGTATTCGGTTTCGTCCACATTACCCCAGCCGATCTCCCAATTGGCATTCAGTATGGTGCGCGTGTTAGAGAGAGTCAGGTTACCCTCGGTCATGTGTGACATACCCGCTCCTTCAGCCCAGAAATACCATGGATCCTCAAAGAGCTCGTGCCGGACTGCCGCCGTTTCAGGCGCAGGCTGGAAGTTGTCATATTCGACAACGCGGGCCATGCCGCTGTGCATGTGATAGAGCAGGTGGCAGTGGAAAAACCAGTCGCCTACTTCGTCGGAGTAGAATTCGATCACCGTGGTGGACATGGGCTCCACATCCACGGTGTGTTTGAGCGGGGCGCGGTCTCCTTGGCCGTTGACTACGCGGAAAAAATGACCGTGCAGGTGCATGGGATGGTGCATCATCGTGCGGTTGATCATGATAAAGCGCACTACTTCGCCTTCACGAATGTGGATTTGATCGGTTTCGTGAAGGGCTTTGTTGTTGATGAACCAGACGTAGCGTTCCATGTCGCCATCCAGGGTGAGGCGGATTTCCCGAACCGGCTTGTCTTTGGGCAAAGCGGTGGAACGGACAGCGCGTAGCCGGCTGTAGATCGGCCAGGGGCGGCGCGGGTCCATTCCATCAACCGCGAGTTCACTGCGGGCGGAACCGTGTTCCATGCCATTCATGGAAGGGCCTGCTTGACCGTTCATCGGCATTTTCATTTCCCCGTGATTCATTGGCGCTGGCGCCTCGCTTGAATCTTTTCCGTGATCCATCTTCATTCCAGGCATCCCCTGGTCGTTACCTTCACCATGATTCATCCCCTGGGACATCTTCATCCCGGACATCGCCTGATCTCCGCCCCCGCCGTGGGGCATCCCTTCCATAGTAGATCCCATTCCGCTCATGCCCATCATTCCCGGCTTGTCGAACTTCCCCGATTCAACTGCGGCGTCGTTCATCCCCATCGCGCCCGCGGGAGTCAGAGCCAGCAGTTTCTGAAGCTTGAGGCTGCCCATCGTAGCGTAGAGATCCGGTTTGGGAATGTCCGGAGCAGGATGCCGTTCTCCATGTCCGATCCAGACGGATGCTTGCCCGGAACCGTCGTGGGCCGTGGCGCGAAACTCATAGCTTCCATGGGCCGGCACCTTCACCAATACGTCGTAGGTTTCGGCGACACCGATGAGAAATCGCTCTTCCCGGACAGGCTCGACTTCCTGGCCGTCGGCGGAGATAATCGTCATCGGCCCACCCGCATATTCGAGGAAGAAAAACGTCGTGGCTGATCCGTCGATAACGCGCAAACGCACCGTTTCACCAGGAGCTGCTTTCAACTGGGTTTCGGGTTCCCCGTTGGCCAGAAAGTGGTCGTAGGCCACATCGGAAATGTCCATTGGAGGCATGCGTTGCAGCTCCCGCTTAAAGTAATCGCCCAATCGCCCGAGCCGGGCTGCCTCGGTCAGGCTCTGGGCGCTGCCTTTCTTGATGGCGTAGTATTCGCTGCCACGTTTCAGGGTTCGGAGGACCTCATGCGGGTTTTCATCCGTCCAATCGGATAACAAAACCACTTCGTCATGATCCGCATGATGCTTTTCACCGCCGCGGGGGAGAATGACGATTGAGCCGTAAACCCCACTTTGTTCCTGGAGACCCGAGTGGGAGTGATACCAATAGGTCCCGGTCTGCCGCAGCGTGAATTCGTAGCGAAACGTCGTGCCGGGAGCAATGGGCGGATAGGTGACGAAGGGCACACCATCCTGGTCATTGGGCAGCAGAAGACCATGCCAGTGAATGGAAGTTGGAGCGTCCATCTCGTTGGTCACGTTGATGACGGCCCGGTCGCCGTTGGTGAATTGGAGCGTTGGCCCCGGAATCCCACCGTTGATTGTCATCGCAGGCCTTGCTTTGCCTGTGAAATCGAGGTTTTGCTGGCGGATCACGAGGTCATATTCGACCGTCTCACCAAAGAGAGAGGCACTCGCAAAGGCGAGGAAAACGAAGCAGATAGCGCGTAAGGATGGATTCATTGGCGCATGTTAGGGTGTGTGTTGGCCTGGGTCAAATTCGAACTTGTTGACTTCTAAAGGAGCTGAAATAACACAGCTTCTCAGTGATGCTTATACCAGCCCTTGCCCAAGATATCGTTCCACGAAGTGGTTTGATGGCAGAGGAAGCATTGGCTGACATCGGCGTGTGGTTTGCCCGCGACACGGGCGGAAATCATTTTGAAGTGCATCATGTAATGGCTCGGTGGAGCCATGTGACATTGGGCGCAGTCTCGCGAGGATGGGGACGGGTGCTGGAACTCGCTGATGGTCCACTTTTTGACCCCATGACAGAAGGCGCAGTCGTTTCCGAAGAGCTGAAAATGCCGGTCGTCCCGCGAATGGCAGGCCGCGCAGTTCAGCATTCTCTCCATCGGGTGCATGTCCGGCTCGGTGGGAGGCACCACGGCCCCGGCCTGGCCACTCATGATCCAGTGACGGACCAGTTGCGCAGTTGCTGCGGCTTCGCTTTCCGGGTCTGCCTTTTTGAGTTGTCCAAGGCCGATCTCAGCCACCAGCTTATGATCCATTTCCGACAACCTGGCAGGCGGATGACGATGTTCCTGGTGGCATTCAGCGCAATTGCCGATGTCGGCGTGAAACGCGGTTGGTTGCCGTTTCAAGATGGAGGTTGCGTTGGCGTGACAGACAACGCAGTTAGCATCTTCGACCCCGCGCATGGGCGTGTGGCACGCGGCGCAGTTGTCGCCCAGAAAAGCGTGCGCCTGGGACAAAGGACCAGGATTCGTCAGAGGCCCCAGTGCTTTCCCTCCGTCGCGAAGCAAGGCCCAAGCGGCAACCGCTGTGGCTAGAATGGCGCCGGTTGTGATAAGAATCGTTTTCAGCTTAGCCATCGCAGTCCGTAGTAGAATTCAGAGAAAATGTGCAGCACCATCAAAAGGTAGAGCACCACGGAGATGAAGATGTGGAGCTTGAGCCATTTCGAGAAAGCCCGCTTGAAGGTTTCATGGGTGCGGAGGGCAAATTCGACATCGGCGATGGACTCAGAAAGACGAATCGCCCGTGCTTCCGTCGCATGAGGTCCTCCTTCAAAGAGCGGCTCGGCAATTCGCAGGCCGAGAGAGCGAAAGAATCCAGCGGAGCCCAAGATGGCCGATTCACCCTCGGTTCGTAGTTGGGCAACGACCAAATCGTAGTCGGCTCGCAGTTCACTGAGCACCTCCTTCTTTTCGCGGATCTCGCGCCCGATTACCGACATGAGATAGCGGCCCACGAATCCGCTCAACACAACAATCAATGTCATTGCGGTGAGGGCGATGCCGATGGGACTTTCAAACTTGTGCCCGGTATGGATCAAAACCAGAATCGGGCCCAAAACGCCGGCATAGATGTGCCAGGCCAGCAGCGTGCGCATGGAAACGCGCTTTGTGACCGCCTTCTTTATCGGCTTAACCCGCTTGATGACCAAATAGAGCAGCGGCACTAACATAAGCACCGAACCGGCGATTCCAAACGTCAGTCCCCAGCCGCTTCCTGGAAACGAGGTGTCCGCGTGGAAAATGAAACCAAGCCAGACGACCACAAGAAATGTGACCAATCCGCTGACGACGATTTTTTCCCGTTCCTTCATGATTACGCGTCCACGGCGATTGGTTCGGTGGCTTTCGCCTGGCAGGCAAGAATGACCCCATCCGCCTTGTCTTCATCCGTCAGGGAATCCTCGCAATCCATCGTAACGTTGCCGGAAATCAGTTTCACCTTGCACAAGCCGCATTGGCCGGAGCGACAGGAATTGTCGATGTCCACACCCGCAGCGTCGGCCGCTTCAAGAACTGTCTGGTTTGGCGGCAACGGAGCGGATTTTCCGGACTTTTGGAAATTTACCGTGGTCGCCGGCGCGGCTTTGTCGGCGGGGACCGGTTCCGCAGGTTTCTTTGCGGGGCCAAACGCCTCGGTCAGCACTTGGTTGTCCGGCACTTGAAGCTCCCGCAACATTCCTAACACCGCTTCCATCATTCCCGGCGGGCCGCAGACGTGAACGCGGCGCGTCTGGATTTCGGGGACCAGGTGGCGGATGATCTCCGTGGTGAAATAGCCCTTCAGCCCCATCCAGACCGCTCCCGGTTCTCTCGTCATCGAGGCGTGAACGTGCAGGTTGGCATGGAGGAGTTGGAGTTGCTCGAGTTCCCGCCGGAAGATGAAATCGTTCGTCGTCCGGCAGCAATAAAGGAGAAAGATGTCGTTGCGCCAGCCAATGTCGGTGAGGTAGCGAATTACGCTCATCAAAGGCGTTATCCCAACACCTCCCCCGATCAAGACGATGCTTTCCGACTCTTTTCCGGTGAAAGTGAACTTTCCGTTGGGAGCGGCGACTTCAAGCAAGCCGCCTTCCTTCGCCTCGTCGTTGAGGTAGCGCGAAACCAAGCCTTGCTCCTCTCGTTTCACGGTGACCGCACAGTAGTGAAGCTGGGTCGGCGTCGAAGCGATCGTGTAGCTGCGCTTGACCGGCTTGCCGTCAAGATTGAGTGCGAACGTCAGAAACTGACCCGGGTAATAGGTAAACGGCAACGCAACATCGTCCGGCGCTTCCAGGCGCAACGTTTTGACCTCGGGCGTTTCCTGCAAAATGCGGCAGACTCTGAGTTGCCCCGTCCATTTCCGCTCCGGCTCAGTCCGCGAACGCATCGCAGGAAACTGGGGAGGCTCGATAGCTTCCGCGGTGGCGCGATTGCGGGGCGCTACCGCTGGAGGATCGGAAACCGGGCCTGCAGGAGGCGAAGGAGCGTTTCGGACATCGGCCGCGAGTTCGGTCAGCAACTGCGAAGCGCGCCGCATTTTGAAAAAATACATCCACAGCATCAACCCGGCGAACCCTATCAAAGCGATCATGGAAATGAAGTGAAACGTGGACATGCCCAGGATGCCGTGTCGATGCTCCGTGAATCCGCCTCCGCCGGTCAGGTTCATTTCCTTGCGAAACCACTGAAGGGCGACGTTGCGCGGCTCACTTCCCTCTGCCAATGCGCGGTGCGCCGCCAAACCGCTGTCAAGTTGGGCCAAGCCCTCCTTCATCTGATCGGTCGCCGCCTGCATTGCCGCGAAATCATCGGTGGGGGCCGCTTCGGAGAGTTTGCCGAGAGCTTTGGACATGGCATCGGCCCCGGCTTTCATCCGCTGATGGGCTTTCGCCTGAACCTCGGCTCGCTTCTCCAGAGGCAGATCTGGCAAACGCATGAGTTCGGGATAAAGCTCCAACTCTTTGGGGGCTCCCATTTTCTCCATCATCTTGTCCATGCCGCCCATCATCCCACCCATCATTCCTCCGCCTTCGCCCTTCTCGCCTTCTTCCTGCGGCCCGGAGCCCTTTTTCTGGTCGCCGGATTTGCCAGCCAGTTCGGGATGATGCTTCAGGTGCTCTTCCTGGGAAATCTGCGCCGGCGCCGGTTGAAGCGCGGCCAGCCATAGGATGATGAGGGCGAAGTTGAATCTAAGCATCTTGAGCAGCCTGAAAAAACGTTTGGGTTCCACGAGATTGCATGGCTTCCTCCAATCGCTTGAGGGCGACCGCATAGGAAGCCGTGCGCCAGTCCGTGGAATTTTCCTGAGTTACCCGCTCCACTGCCTGAAACGCAGCCACCATTCGTTGTTCGAGTTCGCGGTGAACTTTTTCCAAAGGCCAGGATCCGGCCCGATTTTGGAGCCATTCAAAGTAGCTCACGGTCACTCCACCGGCGTTGGCGAGGATGTCGGGCAGAACGGTGATTCCTTTGGCATTCAGAATGGCATCGGCTTCCGAGGTCGTCGGGCCATTGGCGATTTCAACAAGGTAGCTTGCCTTGATGCGACCAGCGTTCTCAGCCGTAATCTGATTCTCAATCGCAGCCGGGATCAAAATATCGACGTCGAGCTCAAGCAGTTCCCGGTTGCTGATGTGGCTCGCTTCACAAGCTGGGCATTCGCAGTCTTCGCAACAGCACTCATGGTCAATGCTTCCACAGTGGGAACACTGACAAACCGATCTGCCGCAATAGACGTCCTCGACAAATTCTCTCCGATTCTTGCTTTCGATGACCGCGGGAATGTCCAGGCCGCTGGTTTGAAACAGTCCGCCTTTCACGTCGCTGACCGCGATCACGCGATAACCATCAGCATGGAGGAGCGCGGCTATGCTCTGACCGGCATTGCCGAAGCCTTGAATCGCAACTCTGACGGCGGACGGCTGCCATCCTTTTCGCGCCTCCAATTCCTTGATGCAGTAGTAAGCCCCCCGTCCGGTCGCGTCATCCCGACCCAGGCTGCCACCGAGTGGAATCGGTTTGCCGGTGATGACTGCCGGGCAGAGTTCGCGGCGAATCCGCGAATATTCGTCCATCATCCAGCCCATGATGATCGGATTGGTGTAAACGTCAGGAGCGGGAATGTCGCGGTTCGGCCCGATGAAATCCGCCACTTGCTGGACGAAGGCGCGGCTGAGGCGCTCCAATTCCATGCGCGAGAGTTGATGGGGATCGACCGCGACACCTCCTTTAGCTCCGCCGAAAGGAATATCCAACAAGGCACACTTGCAGGTCATCCAAAAGGCCAATGCCTTCACCTCGTCGATGTTGACATCGGGATGATAACGCAACCCGCCCTTGGTCGGCCCCCGCGAGTCGTCGTGGCGGATGCGATAGCCGCGAAACACGCGTTGGGAGCCGTCATCCATCCTCACACGAACGGAAACCAGAAGCGCAGCCAAGGGCTCACGCAACTGTTCCTTCACTTCGGCGCTGATTCCGGCAATCTCCGCTGCTCGATCCAGGCGCGAGAGGGCGTCGTCGTAGATCGAACGGGTGCTGGATTTGGGTAACGTGGAGGAAGTCTCGGCAGGCCTTCCAACAGCAGTCTGAGGTGCAGTCATGGTGATGTCACTATTTCGGAGTTTGCTTTTTGGGTGGCCAACGCGAACGCACCGAGCTGTATCTGAACAAAACGATGTCCGTTAGCGCGCGGTATCACTTGTGGCCCCCCTTCATACCGTGGCCCCCATGACCGCTGCCGTGCTCTTGCATCCGCGACCACATCTGACCGTGCGAACGGCCAGCCTTCCAACAGCGATTCCAGCCGAACATATGCCCGCCGGACACAAATCCGGGGCCATGCAAGTTGCCGTGTTGAAGCCCTCCTCCCTGCACCCAGTCTGCCCGGCCATAAAATTGACTGCATTTACCAGCGGGGTCGGAAGCCGTGGGATGCGGCGCAAGTTCCATCGTTTTCCCATCCACTTCGATCTTCAGCGGTTCGGCATCAATTGGCGCGGGCTGTTTCAGGTCTTTGTCCCAAGTGTGGATCATGACTTCGCCGGTTTCTTGATTCGCCAATAATTCAGCGTTGACGGAGCCATCGTCGTTCGGAATAAGGTCTCCCCCATTCGGACCGGCTTTGGCGGAGCCGCAACCGGGAAGCAAAATTGTCAGCGCGGCGAGCGCGACAACCCAGATGGCCAACAGCAGCCAGTGTTGACGGTTGGCGGAGGCAGAGTGTTCCGCAGAGTGTAAGGTTTGTTCGTTCATTGGTCTGGATTTGGTTGGTGTTGATGGGCATCGGCCGGTGAATCCTGTTTGCCGGATTCATGCCCGGTTAGAGCCTTGCGCTGATCGTCACTGAGAACCTCGGCAGCCATACCAACCGCGGAGATAAAACTGAGTCTCTGCTGCGAGGTGAGCGTCCCAATCTCGGCCAACTTCGTCTGGATCGCGGCGGTATTGGGCTCAGCGACGCTGGTAAGGCTCCAGAGTTCTTCCTCCGCCTTTTCGATCTGGCGATCGAATTCGCTCTGTTCGGCCAGCGCCTTTTCCTTGATTCCGTTGAGTTGCTGCTGTTGCTCGGTGGTCAGTTTCAGGTGCTCCAGGTGATCCAGGAAGAAACCGGTCGAGCCAATGTGGTAAATGTGTGAGGCTCCCGGGAAACCGGGCAAGGCAGAGATTTCGAGAGAAGCATCCGGAGATTTTCCCATTTTGCTCATGTGGTCCATTCCCATTCCCTGCTTCATCATCGCCATGCCCATCTTCATACCGTCCATCTTCATACCATCCATCTTCATACCGTTTATCTTCATACCATCCATCTTCATGCCATCCATCTTCATGCCATCCATCTTCATGCCGTCCATCTTCATGCCGTCCATCTTCATGCCGTCCATCTTCATGCCGTCCATTCCTTTGCCTTTGCCCATCGCCATTGCGCCGCCGCCTCCCTTGCCATGCGATGTGTGGTCGTGTGTGCCGGCCGCTTCATCGGCGGTTCCCCGATGATTCTTGCCAAGCGCGGCTTGCAACTTGGCAACCGTGGCCCGGAGTTCGATGATCTGGTCTTCGAGCGATGGTTCGGACGGCTTCTGATCCTGCGCTAAAGACAAAGTTGCGAGGGGAACCAGAGCGAGAATGGCGAGGCTGCGTTGAATACGAGCATTCATGAGGATTTAGGTAGGATTTGAATTTGAGCCGCAATAGAGGCCCTTACCCGGTTCAACGCCGCCAAAGCAAATTGCCCTCTAAGAAGTTGGCGTTTTTCACTTCTGGCAGGGATTGTGGGCCCCGCTAGACCGCCAATTCTATGTGAGATGGCTCGGCAACAGCTTGCTCAGCGACTTTCTTAGTTGCTTTCGAGCACGGTAGAGCCGCATTTCAATCGTCTTAGCCGAGCATCCCACAATTCCGCCGATCTGCTGATAGGAAAGGTGCTCGAATTCAAAGAGAATCAAAGCCGTCCGTAAATCATGAGGCAGGTGACTAATCGCTTCGCTGACCAGCCGGACGCGATCGCTGCGATCGGCGCTGTCGTCCGGGCCATCCTTTGGGCATGTCAGGTTTTGAAGCGAGTCTTGCGAGTCATTTTCTTCGTCATTTTGGCAGGCCATGGCGCTGCCGGGATGACGCCGGCGCCATCGCGCTTCATTTCGCGCCAGATTGACTGCAATGGCAAACAACCATGCGGAAAAGGCATGGCTCGGGCGATACCGGCTGCGGCTCTGATAAACCCGGACGAAGGTTTCCTGGGCCAGGTCAACGGCAACGCTCCAATTGCTTGTATAGCGATACAAGAAGGAAACCAGAGGCTGCTTCCAACGCTCTATGAGGTCGTTGAGCGCCAAATCATCGCCCTCTCGCAGCCGCGCCATGGTTGCCTTGTCCAGGGTGTCCCGGTTGGATTCTTCCGAACTGGTCACTCTTCGTGTTTGTCGTAGCTCGGGGCTGCATCGTGCCGTTCCAATGGCACGGGTGATACGGCGCTGTGTTCGTGCAGACCTGCATCGACCAGCCGGGCGGTCATCATTTCCCGGTAGCGTTTCGCGGACTCTGGATTCATCTCCTTGCTGACGTCGTAGATGTGTTTCAAGGTAGCCTTTCGGCAACGTTCCCGGAGGATCGTTGCCTCCTCGAGCGACGATTCGATTTCGGGCGTGATTTCTGTGCTTTCCCGAAGCAGTTGGAGCAGATGGCGATTACTTTTCTCCAAGGCGTCACAATATCCGAGGCATTCGACTTGATGGGCGGCATGGAGTTCGCGAATATTGGCGAAATTCTCTTCTTCAATGTGATATTCATGCCGGAGCCATTGCAGTTCGGAGTATTCGCCGCGCGTCATCGCGGCAACCTCAGCATAAGAAGCGTTGAAAATCAGCCAATAGGCAAGCGCAGCCAGCATTGCAATAATGGTAAGGATGAAATATCCGCGCTTCATCGCGAAACGGCTTTCAAATGGTTCGGCGCCAAGGGATCAATGGTAACAGCGTAGCGTTCGCCCAGTCGCTGCAATGTATGATGGGAGGCGAGTTGGGAATGGATCTGAGCCGCGAAAGCTGTCAGCGTCAAAACCGCCAACGCGATCGACACGGCAACTCGAGGTCGGGCCATCTGTTCGCCTACAAACTCAAGCCACTTTCCCAAGCCTCGAACGTCGTCCTGCCGGGAGCTGATACGTTGCCAAACAGCGCGGTCAAAGTCCGGAGGAATCTTGGGTTCGATGTCCCAGGAATGGAGAAGCTCCTTGAGCTGGGAATCGTCTTCTTCTGTGGCATGGTTGTTTCTCGGCTTATTTTTCATGAAGTGGGGATTCTTCCCGAGTTCAACACCGGTGGAGCGGGATTCCCTCAAGAATCGTGGACTTTTGAGGCGAAAAAGGGAATCAAATCTCGCAATTTTTGCAGAACTAGAATTCCAACCGGTTGAGGAGGAAGTAGCCGGCCCTTTCTTGATCGGAGTCCAGCTAGCCGCAAAACAAAGCTTAACTAAATAAAATAAGCCTTGGAGACATATTGCTGAAGCATGCGCTGAGCGCTGAAAAACGAACCGTTCAGCGCAATGCAATGGCGCATCGTTTCAACATACCGGCCCCATTGGTTGTAAAAGAGTGGGATAATCTCGTTTTCGAGCTTGTTGTAGAGAGAGTTAGCGTCATTCAGCCGGCGGTCGCCGGAACTCACCGGACTGCCAGGAAGCGAGCCAATCGCCCATCCGGTAACGCCTTCTACGCAGCCTTCAAGCCACCAGCCATCGAGCACGCTCAGGCTGGGCACCCCGTTCACGGCCGCCTTCATCCCGCTGGTGCCTGAAGCCTCCAGCGGTGGCTCCGGGGTATTGAGCCAGACATCGCAGCCGGCCACCAGCAGCTTGGCCAGTTCCATGTCGTAGTTTTCCAGGTAGGCAACCTCAATGTTTGGCGCGAGCTGAGTTCGGGCGTGAAAGATTCGGCGGATGATCTCTTTGCCCTCATTGTCCGCAGGGTGCGCCTTCCCCGCGAAGATGAGTTGGATGGGCCGGGTTGGGGAACTGAGTGCTCGCAACCGGTCGAGATCGTGGAAGATCAGGTCCCCTCGTTTGTAGGTTGCGGCACGGCGGGCGAAGCCAACAGTCAACGCATCCACGTTCAGTTCCGAACCCTGGCTGCTGTTGACTCGGGCGATCAGATCATACTTGGCCACCGCATGGGCTCGCCAGACGGCTTGTGGAGGAATGATGAGGGCATTTCGAAGGCTGTAGCTGTCTTCGCGCCACCCGGGTAGATAGCGGTCGAAGATTTCCTGAAACGGAGGGGCTGCCCAGGTGGCCGTGTGCACGCCATTGGTGATCCAGTCGATCTGGTAGTTCAATTCGTCACGCTTGGGCTGCAGCATCGCGCGAGAAACTTCACCGTGTTTCTTGGCCACTCCGTTGACGTAGTGACTGAGATTCAGGGCGAGGTAAGTCATGTTCAGGACGCCATCACAGCAGAACACCTCATGATTGTCGAAGATGTCGGCGCGTCCGAGCGCTCCCTGGGCAACGCTCAAAGGAAATTGATCGTGCCCGGCCGAGACTGGCGTGTGAGTGGTGAACACGCATTGCCGGCGAACGTGTTCCACGTCTTCGTGGTCGAATGTCTTGCGGCCACGGGATTTCGCCGATTCGTCGAGCAATTCCAGCCCGATCAGCGCGGCATGGCCTTCGTTCATATGAAAGCGGGATACGTTGTTATATCCCAAGGCGCGAAGCAGCCTGACGCCTCCGATGCCGAGGATCATTTCCTGCAGCAAGCGGTAGCGACCATTGCCGCCGTAGAGCTTGTCCGTCAGGCCTCGGTCGCCCTCGCAATTCTCGGATAGATTCGAATCAAGGAGATAGACCGGGACGATTGCGCCTTTGACTCCAGAGACATTGTATTTCCAGGCGCGAAGCATGACCTCTCGCCCTTCGACAGAGAGTAATACGCGCTGCGGCAGTTTTTCCAAGTGCTCCTCAATCGGCCAATTGGCGTCGTGCTCGATCTGGTATCCTTCGGGGTTGAGTTCTTGTCGAAAATACCCGAGGCGATGAATCAACGAAACAGCCACCATGGGGACGCCGGAATCGGCTGCGGCACGGATCATGTCGCCAGCCAAAACTCCGAGGCCCCCGCTATAGGTCTTCATCGCCGGATGAAGGGCAATTTCCATGGAGAAATAGGCCACCACTGGCGAATCCGCATTTGAACTGGGTTCGCTGGCCATGACTAAAGATAGGGGCAGTGAAGTCCGAAGGTTTGATACAACTCATGCGGCACCGGAAGAAGGATCGCCAGCAAAAGCGCAAACGTCGCGTAACCCAGAATCCTGCGCGGCAGGCCAACGGGCGTGATGTCGTTGGCCGGCGGAACGTCACGAGTTCCGGCGATCCAGAACACGATGATGGCCCACATGAGCAATCCCGGCCAAATGAAGAATGCCAAGAGGAAAATTCCCACCAGGGAAGCAACGCCGATCGCGTGTGCTTTGGCTGGGCCAAAGAGCGCATGAGCCAAATGGCCGCCATCCAGTTGCCCGATCGGGAGCAGGTTCAGCGCGGTAACCAGCAAGCCAAGCCAACCCGCGAACGCCAATGGATGCAACGCTATTTGATGGCCTTCCAACAACTCGCTTCCCAGTGCAAGCTTCGAGAGCAGGGCCATGAGGAGAGACGAGCCTACATTCACACCTCCCCCGTGCATCCAGTTGGTTGGTGCGCCGCTGGTGATGAGTTCCGAGTGGCGCAGTCCGATCAACAAGGCGGGAATCGCGAAAACCAGTCCAGCGAGTGGCCCGGCAACGGCGACATCGAACAGAGCACGCCGATTTGGGCTGAGTGATTTGAGCTTGATGAACGCACCAAAGGTTCCCAGGGCGAAGGGAACGGGAATGAAGAAAGGAGGCGTGACCCTGAGACCGTGCTTTCGAGCGGTGAAATAGTGTCCCAACTCGTGGGCACCCAAAACGAGAAGCAATCCCAGACTGTAGGGAAGCCCCTGGAGGACGGAAGCGGGATTCTCGATCGGGTTGACTCCCGCATGCCAGGCTCCGGTCCACGTGGTGGTGCCTAACGTGAGCACCAGAAGCAGCCCATGCACCCACCATCGTGGATGCTCCGTTCTCGTCTTCGGAATACCGGGAAGCAGCAAAACGCGGACCCGGCCATCCTCGGCCTCCTGAAGCATCGGCGTAAACTCTTGATCGGAAAAAGCATCGTTCAGCTTGCTCTGCGCTTCTTCGGCATTGGCTTTCAGCTTGCCTTCAAAGCTCAAGACGTCGTTGTCGAACCGGTGGCCAGAGATTGCGAGAACCTCAGAAACCTTGTCCTGATGCAAACCGATATCATCGGGTAACGGCGGCGGAGACGATTCCGCAGAGACCGTTTGATGGCACTGTGAGGCGGAACCAAAGAGAAATCCAATCCACAGAAACAGGAAAATGAGCAGCAACAAAAAGAAGATGGACATCATGGCGGAACTAGGATTTTCCGGTTTGGATTTTGAGGCAGCAATTGTAGACCGAAGCAATGATGACGCCCGCGAGCCAACCGAGGACGAATGTTGAAATCATGCCCAGAAAGGCTTCCAGAAAGGGAACGTTTTGGCGCAGCACCGGCTCGACATCGAGGCCGTGAAGCAGACTGTTGAAGAAAACGACCGCTTTCTCATGCGGAACCGTGGCCATCGTGATGATGCAGCCGAGATAGAAGAGCAAGGCGGTGGCCCCAATACCAAAACCGAATCGGTAGGTCGAGAGGGATGGAGTGTTTGGGCTAACGCTCATGATGGGTTGTTGATTTGGATTGATGCTGCTCCCCGTGAAGCAGCAGCATGTGAAGGAGATGAAAGCCGAAAACCAGAAGGAGAAATCCGGTGACCGCGGCAGTGTTCCCCAGCCCGGCAAGCGGCAATAGGAACAGGATGAGAAAGGGCAGGATGCAGCACAGAGCCATCCTGATGAGGTCTTTGTGAGAGGGCGACAAAGGCATGGCGTGGGTTTGTTGGTTGGGAGGCTTTCACGCCTCTACCTACATCAACGCCAGAGCGGCGATTCCCCCTCAGAATTTGTCAGTGCAGCGCCGAATTGTCACAACAACCTTAATTCGTCAGCAACAAACGCAGCTTTTGCTTGGCGTGGTAAACCCGCATTTCCACCGTCTTGAGGCTGCAACCGAGCATTTCGGCGACTTCAGCATGGGAATACCCCTCGAGGTTAGACAACACCAGCGCGGTTTTCAAATCGTTAGGCAATTTTTCGATCGCCTGGTGCAAGAGGGCGGTTTCCTCGTTGCGAGCCGCGGCTTCAGCGGGCGTAGGTGCTTCACCTTCGGTGTTGGCAATCACATCCATACTGTCCTCACTCGTTTCCACGGCGAAGTCTCCGGGGCGGCGCTTGCGTTTCCGCCCGTGGTCGCGGCAGAGATTGGCGGCGATGGTGAAAAGCCAGGTTCGCAGCTTCGCCTTAGGCTGATAGCGGGCTCGATTCCGATAGGCCTTGATGAAAGTTTGGCTCAGCAAATCCGCCGCCTCGCTCTCGTCTCGAATCTGCCGGTAGATGAAGCGATGCAAGGGCACTTTGTGTTGGCGAATCATTGCCTCCAGGGCAGATTCGTCGCCCGACTTGAACGCAACGACCAACTCCGCTTCATCTTCGGCGAAGACGGATTCGCTTTTTTTCTCCTCGGGGATGCCAACCGGCAACCACTGGTCCAATACCCGTTCGATCTGCCGAAAGGCGTCCGCTGGGGTGGGCAACTCAGACCCGAAAACTTGAGCATGACTCATGAATAATCCTTTCTACTTTGTTGGCCCAAAGTGGAATCCGATTAACCCAGAATCCACGCATCGGTTGCCCTTAACTCGGCACCGGTTGACGTGAATTTCAGCGTTGCGGAAATTGCTGGCTTTTCAACGCTGTTCTCAGCTTCTTTTTTGCGCGGTAAACCCTCATTTCCACCGTCTTGCTGCTGCAACCCAGCATCTCGGCCGCGGCTGCATGGGAGTGCCCTTTCCTGCGAGGTGAGAAACAGAGCCGTCTTCAGGTCGTGCAGGAAGCTGCTGAATCGCTTTGCGCAAAAGTGCGGCTTCTTCGTTCTGAGCTGCCTTTTCTCCAGGAGAGGGTTCTCCGGTTTCCGCGTTGTCGACGATTTCCATGCTGGCTTCGCTCGTTGCGGACGCAAAATCGCCGGGTCGCCGTTTGCGTTTGCGCGCATGGTCGCGGCACAGGTTGGTGGCAATCGTAAACAACCAGGTCTGAAACTTCGCCTTCGGCTGGTATCTCTCCCGATTCCGGTAGGCGCGGATGAAGGTTTCGGACGTTAGATCAGCCGCCTCCGATGCATCGCCAACATAGCGCATGATGAATCGGTAGAGCGGTTCCTTGTGTCGCGAAACGATCGTTTCGAGGGAAGTTTCGCCGCCCTCTTTGAACTGCCCGATGAGCGATAGTTCCTCCTCCGGAAGCATGAGCGATTGCGTTTTGCGCAAGGGAATTTAGAAATCACTCAATGCGTCGCCAGCCAAGTCGAGAAGCTTCTGATACTGCTCAACGGTAAGAACCGTTTTCATTTCGACCAAATGCTCGATCGTGGCCTTTTGGAGTGCGGCCTGCGCATGGTGAATTTCCTCAATAATGGCTTCGACTCTTGGCGTGTAGGTTTGGTCCTCTTTGAGAGCGACAGTCAGTTTTGCATTCGCAGCCAGAATCGCATCGCGAAGCTCACGTTCTCTCGACTCAAAACGGGTTTCCATGTCCTTGAGCTGCTCGTGTTGCTCGTGCGTGATTCCCAGTTGATGATGCAGCCAATCGTGAGGATCGTGTCCGCTTGCGCCGTGATGGCCTCCCATGAAAAACTTGAGGGCCAGCGTGCAGCCAACAGCGCAGCCAAGCAGCGCAGCCACAAAAACGCCAAAGAAAACGACAACCGGATTTTTGAAATTGAGCTTCATCGAATGCGCATTCTAAGGATGAGGCAATCCGAGAGGATTCGAGCCAAATACGTCCAGCGCAAAAAGCTGGCGCATGTGTTCGTTGGATTGAGCTTTGGAATGGATGGCGGTTACCGAACCAATCATCAAACCAAGCCCAACGGCGATGACGACAACGGCGAGCCCAAACTGCGGCAAGCTGAACCAGCCGGGCCAAATGAAGCCAGGTTGCTCCGGTTCGGCGGTTCGCACGGCGCGCAACACACGGCTTTCCAGATTCCCGGGAGCGGCAGGGATGGATTCTTCCCGAATTTCAGCAAGCAACTTGTCTAGGCGTTCTTCGTCCATTTTTGGGGAGAGGATTGAGTTTGGGGATGCTCATCGTCTCCTTAAACGCCGGAGCGTGGCACATCCCTCAAGGAGTATGGCCCGGATTCGCCTTGCTTCAATCGCCTTCTTTTTGCAGGCAACCTTCGTCGTGAAAGCAGCAGTTCACCTCAACGGTTACGTGAACCAGTCTCCATTCGGAAGAAAGGAGGTTTTTGTAGTGCTTTGGGGGCGGGGATGGTGGGTAGCCACTCCAATTTCCGCGGCATGAATTCCGGGTCCTATGGACCACACATGCAAATCGACGATTCGATTGTCTGCGTCATCTTCGATGCGTTCTTTGATCGTGCCGCGAATTGGTTCCGGGGCTTGGGCATCGAGAAGAACCGAGCCGTGCTCTTCAAAAGGCCAATCGACCATTTGGTGATCAGAATCGCACCAATGATGCCCATGAGCGGGGCCATCCAAATGGCCCCGAAGTATTTCGGCAGCCAAAAGGGCAACAATTGCAAGCTCTGAGGTTAGCGCGCCTGCAATCCATGCAGGTAGGCGGCACGCGGATTGTGGTCATGGCCTTCGTGTTCATGATCGTGTCCGTGACCGAGAACCAAAGCGGAAGCCGCATTCACAACGAGTCCAACGACCGCGACGAGGATGGCTTGATTGAAAGCAATATCTACGGAGAACAACATGCGTTCCACACTTTCCCATGCCATGATCATCGCGAAGACTCCAAGCAAACGGCGCCGGTAAATCCCCCCCAACGCATTCACCTTTCCCATACCGAAGCTGAATCGCTGGTCGTGGGCAAGACGCCTGGCAAAGATGTAAGCGAAGGCTGAAATTCCCAGAGCGACGGCGTGTGACGCCATGTGCAGTCCATCAGCCAGGAGAGCCATGGAACCAAAAAGAATCCCGGTGGCGATTTCCACCACCATCATGTGGTTGTAATGTCGATTACAATTAGCGTGCATGCCTCGCCGGATCGCTTTCTGTCCTGACCGAAGCTGTGCTCGTGTCGCCAATCATCAAGGTTTTCAAAGTGCATCGCGTATCGTAGTTGGTTCGGAAGCAATCAAGTTTCCATCGAGGTTGTATGGAATCTTGCCCTAATTTCCTCGATCCAGCAATAGAGGGTTGGCACGACGAACACGGTCAGAATCGCCACCGTCATGCCCCCGAATGTTGGAATTGCCATGGGCACCATCACATCGGAGCCCCGCCCGGTAGAGGTGAGCACCGGGATAAGGGCCAGAATCGTTGTCGCCGTGGTCATCATCGCTGGCCGGTTGCGGCGCACGGCGGCTTGGATGGTCGCTTCGCGGATTTCTTCCACCGTCTTTGGCCGATCCTTGTTAAAGCGCTGGGTCAAATACGTCCCCATCAGCACGCCGTCATCCGTGGCGATGCCAAACAGGGCCAGGAAGCCGACCCACACAGCGACGCTGAGGTTGATGGGGCGAACCTGGAACAATTCGCGCAGGTCGAAGCCGAAGAGCGATACATTGAGGAACCATTCCTGACCGTAGAGCCATAGCAGGATGAATCCGCCGGACCAAGCGACAAAGATGCCGGTGAATACCAAGAGCGTGGTGGTGACGTTCTTAAACTGAAAATAGATAATGATGAAAATGAGAAAGAGTGCCAGCGGGACGACCACCATCAGCTTCTTTTCCGCGCGAACCTGATTTTCGTAAGACCCGGTAAAGCGATAGCTGACACCCGCCGGGATTCCCAACTCGCCTTCCTGTTTTTTGCGGTTCAGGTAACGCGTGGCCTCTTCCACCACATCGACCTCGGCAAAGCCAGGCTTCTTGTCAAAGATAACGTAGCCTACCAGGAAGGTGTCTTCGCTCTTGATCGCTTGGGGGCCGCGGACGTATTCGATTTCAGCCAATTGCCGGATCGGAATCTGGGTGCCGTCCGGCGCCGGAATGAGGATGCCACCGAGGCTTTCGATGGTGTCGCGCAACTCACGCTGGTAACGAACCCTGACTGGATATCGCTCGCGACCTTCCACGGTTGTCGTGACGCGGCGACCGCCGATGGCAACTTCGATCACGTCCTGGACGCTCTTAATATGCAGGCCGTAGCGGGCGATGGCTTGGCGGTCGATATGAATCTCCAGATACGGCTTGCCCACGATGCGGTCGGCAAACACCGCCGCGGGTTCGATGGACGGCACTTCTTTCAGCAATCGTTCGATGTCTAGTCCCACTCGCTCGATCGTTTCCAGATCGGGTCCGTAGATCTTCAGTCCCATGGGAGCGCGCATCCCGCTTTGTAACATAACGATGCGAGCCGCGATGGGTTGCAGCTTGGGGGCGGAGGTGGAACCGGGAACCTCGGCCGCGGCCACGATCGCATCCCAAATGTCGTCGGGCGACTGGATTTCGTCGCGCCATTGCCGGAAAGGCAGGCCTTTCCGATCAGGGATGAGTTCGCCGTCCGGGTCGCGGACAAATTTCTCCGCTTTCCGGTCATATTTGTAGCGCGTCGGGTGACCGTGCTCGTCCGTCGCGAATTCTGATTTGTAGAGGATGACGGTCTCAAACATCGAGATCGGCGCAGGGTCGAGCGGACTCTCCACGCGCCCCAACTTCCCGACCACACTCTCCACTTCCGGGATGGCGCGTATTGCTTGATCCTGGAGCGCCAAGACTTCGTAGGCTTCACCAATGGAAGCGTGCGGCATGGCGGTGGGCATCCAGAGATAAGAGCCTTCATCCAGAGGCGGCATGAATTCCTTGCCTAGACCCGGGAAGGCGTGATAAGCGCCAGACCAAACCGGGTTGTTGCGCGCCCATTCCGGCACGAAACCAAACAAACTCGCGAATCCCTGCCAAACCATCAATCCCGTCAGGACGACGATCGAGACAAAGCCAATCAGGATCCCCTTGTGATTCAGGCTCCAGCGCAGCATGAGTGGATAAGCTCGAATAAAGAGTAACACGAAAAGTAATAGACCGCCGATGAGCGCGATGACGAAAATGAGGTTCAAAATGCCATTCTCCGGACCGAGCGGGAGCCAACTATTAGCCAGGATGATGGCAACAATGAAACCGACTGCAATATTGACCGCGTAAAGGCTGCGCTGACTCCAGGCTTCAGGGATGTTTTGCTGCGCTAGCCGGTATCCGGCCAGCAAGATAATGACCATCGCCGCCCACCAGGGGAACCAACTCGTTGCCAGCGATAATACGAATGCCGCCAAGATGACAGAGCCTTGCACGATCCAGGTATGCCGAGTGCGGTGTTGCGCGGCTTTCGCGCTGGAAAAGAGTAGATGCGCCAGCGGTGGGATGATGGTGAGGGCCACAATGACCGAGGCGATGAGCGCAAATGTTTTGGTATAAGCCAGGGGCCGAAAGAGCTTACCCTCCGCTCCTTCCATCGCGAAAACAGGCAAGAAGCTGATGACGGTGGTAAGCACGGCGGTCAGGACCGCGCTGCCGACTTCCGAGGATGCGCGGTAGACGACTTCAAGTCGGTTGTCTTCCGGTTTGGCTTCTTCCTGATGGTTCAGGATGTTTTCGCAAATTACGATGCCCATGTCGACAATCGTGCCAATCGCAATCGCAATGCCGGACAACGCCACGATATTGGCATCGACACCAAACCGCTTCATTGCGATGAAGGTCACCAGGATGGCCAGTGGTAGCATCATCGCGATGAGCAGAGAGCTGCGCAGGTGCATCACAATGAGAATGACCACAATGCAGGTAACGAGCACTTCCTCGGTCAAGGCGGTATTGAGCGTCCCCAGCGTCTCGTTGATGAGTCCGGTTCTATCATAAAACGGCACAACCGCCACTTTACTAACCGTGCCATCCGCCAATGTCATTTCCGGCAAGCCGGGCGAAATTTCGGCGATCTTCGCCTTCACCCTTTTGATCACTTCCAGCGGATTGGCGCCGTAACGCACCACCACCACACCGCCCACGGCATCGGCCCCCTCCTTATCCAGAGCCCCGCGCCGCAAGGCTGGTCCCCGCTCGATCTCCGCGATTTGGGCAAGGGTAACCGGAACATTGTTAGACACCTTCACGACGATCTGTCGAATATCGTCCAGGTTCTCGATGAACCCGAGCCCCCGGATTACGTATTCCGCCCGGTTGATCTCGATGGTGCGTGCGCCGACGTCCAGATTCGACATCTTGACCGCGTTAAACACCATCTCCAGCGTCACGCCATAAGCGCGCATCGCATCGGGATCGACGTCGATCTGGTATTCTTTAACGAAGCCGCCAATCGAAGCGGCCTCCGCCACACCTTCGACCGATTGAAGCGCATAACGAACGTAGAAATCCTGGATACTACGCAGTTCCTGGGGATCCCAACCCGGAGCGGGGTTTCCTTCCTTATCTCGTCCTTCGAGCGTATACCAATAAACCTGCCCAAGCGCCGTTGCATCAGGCCCCAACATCGGGGTTACGCTTTCCGGCAACGTGCCCACCGGAAGGCTGTTGAGCTTCTCCAAAACCCGGCTTCTGCTCCAGTAAAACTCCGCCTTTTCGTTGAAGATGATGTAGATCGACGAGAAACCGAAAAAGGAATAGCTGCGAACGGTCTTTACCTCCGGAATGCCCAGCAGCGACACCGTGAGCGGGTAGGTGATTTGATCCTCAACGTCTTGCGGCGAACGACCCATCCACTCCGTGAACACGATTTGCTGGTTCTCGCCGATATCGGGAATGGCATCTACCGGCACCGGATCGCGAGGCAGGCCACCGACTTCCCAATCAAACGGAGCCACGAGAGTTCCCCAAACCACGAACATGGCCAGGACCAGGAAAACGACGAGCTTGTTCTCCAGGCAAAAGCGGATTACCGCATCGACTGGAGAGAGAGGGGGGGCTTCACTTGCCATGGTCGTGTGATTCCTTCGGGGATGGAACTAGAGTCTCTTCCACGCTGCCACATTTCAGCATCGCCGCCCCGAAATACGGGTTGCGGATTTCCTCGCCAAGTTGCAGCCAATCGCCGCCCTGGTTATCGAACGCCATGGGGCAATGGGCGCGGAAAATTTGGTCGATCCCGGCTAGGCCGAACGATCGCAAACTACTGATCAAGGTGTCGCTCAATGCTTTGAATTCAACGCGCGCGGTTTTGAGATCCTTGGCTCCGGCCAAATGTGCAGCAGCGGTTTTCAGCGGCTCCAAGTGCGCCATCCAGGCCATGTGGGCATCGCCTTCCAATAGGGCCATATCGACCTTTGCCAGAGAGTCGCCAACAGCGGTGGTGGCGGATTTTGCCTTTGCCAAATCATCTTCGGCCAGGGCCGTGCTCACCGCCTCGTAAGCCTGGACGACCGCACCGAGTTGCGCCTGAAAATTCGGGTCCGCCGCGTATTGATCCGGCTTTTCGGCTTGGGCCGAAATCGTGGCTTTCACGTCGCCGCAGTTCAGCATTTTGTCGCCAAAGTAAGGGTTGCGAATCTCATCGCCAAGTTGCAGCCAATCGCCGCCTTTGTTGTCGAAGGCCATGGGACAATGGGCGTGAACCAGCGACTTCTCCGGGGCGAGGGCGAAGACATGCGCTGCGCGAATCAGCGTCTGCGAAAGCGTCGAAAAAGCGACACGGGCAAGCTCGATATCCTTGGCGGAGGCGATCAAGTCAGCGGAGCCCCGGATCGGCGCGAGTTGGTTCATCCACTCCAAGTGAGCCTCTTCATCGAGCAGGTTCATGTCCACCTTCGCGAGGGCGACGGCGACGGAGTTGGCTGCCGTTTTCGCCTTTTCCAAATCGCTGGCCACGAGCGCCCTTTGCAACTCCAGGTAGGCCTTATAAACCGTGGTCAGTTGCGCTTCAAACTCCGGGCTTACGTCGTAGGTAAGCATCTTGTGTTCGCCGCGAGCTTGGCGCGGCCCGCCGTGATCGTGCCCACCGGAACCGCCTCCGCCATTGGGATTCATCATGCTGGGTTTGGCCACGATTTGCAGGGCACTGTCGATCTTGAAATTGCCTTGGGCGACGACTCGCTCTCCTTCCATCAACCCTTCTTCAACAATATAATCGCCTCCGGCGCGGGGACCTACCAGGATTTCACGCCCTTCGTAGGTGGGCTGAGCTTGGTCGGGAACTTCCACGTAAACGACCGCGCGGCGTCCGGTGCGCAAAACGGCGGCTGCGGGCACCACCAGCGGCGCTTCTCGCTTCCTAACGCCCGTGTAGTCCAGATCCTCGGCCTTGACCAGGGCCATGCCGCAAACCGGGCAGTCGCCAGGTTCGTCGCGAACGATCTCGGGGTGCATGGGGCTAATCCATTTGCCCGCCAATGCCGGAGCAATCACCTTGCCTTCGCCCGCCAGCGTCGCCCTGACGGTGGCGTGGACGAACATGTCCGGCTTCAGCGCTTCATTCGGGTTTTCCGCGTTCACCCGCACCCGGATCGTCCGCGTTTTGGGATCGAGCGTGGGCGAGACAAACGAAACGATTCCCTCAAAGGTTCGTCCTGGGACGGCCTCGGCCGTAAACTCAACGGGTTGGCCGTAACGCAGCCAGGGCAGGTCGGACTCGTAGGCCTCCAGCATCACCCAGACCTTGCTCAAATCCGCGATCATAAAGAGCGGCTGCCCGGTTTTGACATAGTCCCCCTCGCTGACGTGTTTTTGGATAACGATGCCACCCAGCGGGCTATCGATATCCAGCCGGTCGGTGGTCTCTTGGTTGCTCTCGATGGACCGGATGCGTTCGGCGGACAGGCCCCAGAGGCGAAGCTTGTCGCGCGCGACCTTTACGTTGGAACCAAAGCGCAACGCGGAAATGAGTTCGGATTGCGCAGTGAGGAGTTCCGGGCTGTAAACTTGCGCTAAATGGTCGCCCTTGCGGACGGAAATCCCGGTGTAGTCCACGTAGAGCCGGTCAATCCTGGCGGGGAAGTAGGCGGCCACGGTTTTAGTGCTGGTCTCGTCGAAGGCAACCTTCCCGACCAGCCGGATCTCCGCATCGACGAAGCGACGCTCGACCGACACAGTGGTGATTTTCGCCAATTGCCGGGCGCTCTCGGTCATCACCAGTTGACGCGGATTATCTTTCCCGGAACCGCCCTTTTTTAGCGGAATCAAATCCATGGCGCAAATGGGACATTTTCCGGGCTTCGGCTGCTGGATTTGCGGATGCATGGAGCAGGTCCAAATCGAGACTTGTTCTCCACCGGCGGGCGAAGAACCATGGTCATGTCCGCCACCGCTAAACAAAGCGCCTAAAGTCCATCCTGCCAAAATCAAGATCGCTCCCAGAGCAAGGGTTTTCGGATTTTTGAGCAAGGTGAGTTTCATGTTCTATTTGGGACGTTTCCCAGTGAGAGTTTGGAGACGCACCAGGCTTTGGTATTGGTCGGCCACGGCGCGCCAATAGTTGCGCTCGATTTCCAAAAGAGAGCGTTCGCTGTCGATGAGATCGAGGATGCTCGCACGATCGGCCTTATAGCTTTGCTCGGTGACTTCGACGGCCTGACGCGCTTTGGGCAGCAACGTCGTGCCATACAGTACGATTCGCTCTTCGGCTTCGGCGAGATCTTGCAGTATGCGTTCCAATTGCGCGAGAAGTTCGTTTTCGCGGTTGGACAGTGTCTTCTTAGCCGCATTGTATCTAGCCTGTGCCTCGCGTTTTTCCGCTTTATACTTACCTGACCAGAGAGGGATCGAGAAACTGACCTGAACCGCCCAGGGATCGTCGCCACTCCCCACCGTGGCCGGATTCAACGCATTGCCGGTATCGAAAGCTCCCACGCCGACAGTCGGATCTGGAATGGGGCTCAACTTGCTCAGCTTTACCGCTTCCGCCGCCTTTTCGATACCGCTTTGCAGCGACTTCAACTCCGGGTTTTCGGATAAGAGGGTGGCGACCAATTCTGATCTGCCGGGTTGATGGCGCGGAGGACTGAGCAACGCGGGAAACTGCAGCGCGTTCGTATTACGCCGACCTAGCAGGGCGTCTATAGCCGCGCTTTGGCTGCCCCGCTGCTTTTCCAACGCTTGAAGCATGTCGCGATTCTTGGCGATTTCGACTTCCAGCCGCAACAAGGGCGCTAAATCCCCACCGCCGCGAACCTTCTCCTCCACATTCGGCTGAAGCCGCTCCAATAAGGTGAGAACTTCGCGAGTGATCTTAGTGGCCTCTCCGAGGTAGCCATAATTGTAGTAAGCAACGCCAATCTCTTTTGCCAAAGCCAGAATTTGGGCCTGGTAGAGGTGCTCGATGGCTTCAGCCTCCTTGGACGCAACTTCTCCGCGAAGCCGCCGTTTCCCAAACCAGGGAAACATTTGGCTGAAGAACACCTGGTTTTCCTGGGGGCCAGTGCGGGTCTGGATGTCTTCAACGAAGTGGGTTGCCGTCATTTTTGGATCTGGCAGGCTTCGAGCCTGGGGAATTTTTTCCAGAACAGCCTGATAGTTTTCGTATTCGGCCTGTAACCCCGGATTGTTGGCAATGCCGAATGCGAGGTAGTCGGTTAGGGAGCTAGACTCAGAAAGCGTGGCGGCCCCCCCTGTGACAGTGATGCAGAACGCCGCCAAAGAAGCGAAGAGAAAGGAAGGTGATGTCATGTGTGCGCGTAGAACTTTCCTTTCAAAAATCGTCTACAAGGGGAGCGAAGTCAAAGCGCCATCTGGTTGCTCGGTTAGGATTGTGAGGATTGTGGAAGGCTATTCTGCTTTCGGTTTTTTCGGTGCGCCACAATTCGGCATTTGGCTTCCGAAATACGGGTTTTGGACGTGAGCAGCGTGTTCCTTGCTTTGCAGCCAATCTCCGCCGCCACCCTTCACCATCGGGCAATGCATCACCACATAACCTTCACGCTTTTCGGCCATCTTTATCGCTTCAGCACTGAGCATCTTGAAATGGCCACGGGCCTCTTCGAGCGATTTAGCCGCGGCAATGGCCTCGGCATGTGGCGCGCAGGCGCTTTCCTCATCGTGATGAGCCATCTTCGCGGCCTCCGCTTTCGCCGTCTCCAGGTTGTCCTGAAAGAGAGCGTGTGCGACTTTTTGGTAGCCCTGAAGCATGTGGCCCGCATGGGCCTCATGACCTTTGTCTGCGATTGCCGTTGGGACGAGCGCGGCGCTCAGTAGGATGAGAAGAGTGGTGGTAACTTTCATGGATGTTTGAGTTTGGGATTTGGAGTTTTGGTAGTTGTCACCGGCTTGAACGCCGTCCAACTCCCGCCCCCTCAAACTTTCTCAGAGAAAGCATCGAAGTCCTGAATTTCTAAGGTGGAAACAGCGGCTCGCGAGAATATTCAGAAAAATATGAGGGATGATTCTTTGGGCGTCGTTGAACCCCTATGAACAACCTCTGTAACAATGAAAAAACCCATCTACTTCATATCCTTCCTCGTTTTGGCAGTCGGCATCTCTTGGGCCGTGCCGCCAAGCAAGACCAACTACCAGTCCTTCCAGCGCATCCGCAAGGAGCATCAGGAAAAGGCTAGGGAAGCCAAGGCATCGGGCCAAAACGTCCAGCAATCGGCGCAACGCCAGACGACCGTAGGACTCAACGTCGGCAAGCAAGAGAGGAAACCTTCGATCATCCAAAAATATCGCCAACGCAAAGGGCACTAATTTCTCTGCCCTGCCTAACCTGACAACCAACTGGAAGCCGGAGCGCGAACCTGCCCTCGCGTTTCGGCTTTCCGCGTTTCGAGATGCGGGCGAGGATGATACCTGGCACTGAACCTGCTGTCTGTCGCGATCATGTGATATTCAGTCTTTGGTGTTCAGTCTGGAACTCTAAAGTCTAGAGCGAATCAGTATGGGAGTGGCGTCAGTTCGAAACTCACACTTCAGACACTTCTTGGTTCCAAAGTGCAGATCACGTCTCACTCTTGGAGAAAGGGGAAAGGGGCATTGAGTTGATCGAAGAAATGAAGAAATCGAACTGGTCTCGGGCATTCATGATTGGTTAGAAGGAGCTTAGATCTCTGAAATTGTTCTTTGGTCGAAGTGCAGATCTCGCTCGATGCGGAGTCCTGCAGGGCCGCGAATTTCGAGAAGTTCTTCCAGGGAGAAGTAGCCGTATTCCTGCTCGAACCCATCGACCAGCCCGAAGAAGCGCAGGTCTTCGGGATCAAATTCGGTTGCATACCAGGTCCAGTTACTCCAAGGCGTGAAAAACTTGGCGATGATTTGAGGATCAACGACGTGCTCCTGCCGGCCGACTTGGGTGAAAGTTTCGAGCAACTCGGCATTGATCAGTTGGTGGCCGGGATGCTCGAATTCGAGCCGGGTGAGGATTTCGTCGAGTGCCGGTGAACGGGAACCATCTTCGAGTCCCATGGGAAATTGGGTTAAGAGCTAGAATCGAACTGTGGAGCTGGATAGTGGCGGGTAAGTTCCGTCCATTAAGGAAGCGAAAGCGCTGGATCTTCGTCTATGATTTAATCGTCATAGGATAGAAAATCGACTGCGATCCATCCGTCCTGGATGCCAGGTGGAATGACGATGATCGTCGTCTCACCGACTTCGTAGTTGGCTATTTCCAGTTCCTGGCGCCCTCCTCCGGCTTGGTCTTCGGCCCAGGATTCCTCGGGTGGAAACGGATGATACTCGATCGGCTCGCCATTCACGGTGATGCCGCTACAGCCGACCTTGTGGGTCAGGGTGAAGCTAAAACCGGGCGGAATGACGATGGTCTCCCCGTCAGGATTGAGGGCTCGCTCGAAGTTGGAAAGCTGTTCCCCTGCTTCGGCCAGCATCCGCAACGCTTTTCCGCGGAGGTGGTGGATCTCCATGAAAAAGCGGAACGGATCCTGGTTCGCGGACTCCGGGATCGTGTGAGCGGCAAATTCGTCGCCGAGATCGCGCTCCTGGAATTGTTTGCGAAGCTGGCGATGGTTGGGGCCCCCCGCTAGGGCCTGCTCGCGTCCCGGGTAATAGGTGAGGTGAACGTAAGTGCCGGAATCGACGACACCCACGTTCTGGGCATAGTCAAGGACGGCGAAATAACTGCGACCGGAAATCTCAAGCTCGGTGAACGGCTCAGACAGGAATCCGATCGGGTTTGTTTCGGTGACGTGATGGATGAAGGAAAACGCCTCGGCCCGCTCTGCCCAAATTTGCGCCATGGCGTCAGCGTGAGCCTCGAAGGCCTGAACATCTTCGAGCGAATAGGAAGCATCTTCCAGAAGTTGAGGAGACTGTTCGAATAGGACTATGCAGCGGCCAGGTTCGACCGAAAGCCCACTCCAAAGATCGGCTTCCCATTCTTCAATGGAATCATACCCGTGTCCAACCGATCCACGTGTGAGGTCGCCGGTCGAGGAAACGGCGTAGAGCATGCTGGATAGGCCATCGTTGCAGCTATGCGCGATGGCAAGCCATTCAGGATGGCCAGGGATCTGCGAAGTCGGCTCCGTCTTTAGCTGGAGAGCGTCACTCGCCTGAAGCTGGCTTGTGAGTTCGGCGAGAAAAGCGTGTCTTCGTGCGTCAGCCGATTCTGGGGAGGGCAGGTTGAATGGGTTATTCACCCTTGTTCTACCCAAATGGTTGAAGCTGTCAATCTGTGGCAGATGGAAGCAAGCCCGGTCAAATGAAGTTGAGGCTCCAAATTGGCGAATCGCACTCACCGACATTCGTAAACGATTAAAGGTTTCTGATGGTGCCGCGGTTTAAACCGCCACTCTTGGACGGTTGGACCGATTCAAATGCCCAGCCAGTGCCCAGCCGCTTTTTCAGAAACGAAAAAAGCGACTCTTGATTTCTCGGAAGTCGCTGATTGTAAGAAAGATGGGCAGGATAGGATTCGAGCCTCTGAAGGCATAGCCAGCAGATTTGCAGCCTGTTACCGACTCGATTTAGAGATAAGGCTGGCGCCCGATTGAGCGCCAGCCTGAAGTTGCATTGATTAACCGAGCTTATTTCGCTCCTCAAATTCAACGATATCAGAGAAACTGTATCTTTTGATTCTACCTGTAAGGAAGATGGGTTTTAAGTTACCCATTTTCTCCATCCTTCTCAGTGTTTCGCGGCAGCACTGCCAACGAATCATGAGGTCCTTCGTGGTCAAAAATTCCTTCTCAACCACCTTTCAAAACAGAGGGCCGTTGCCTTCTGGGCTTTGTAGCAATCAGACTGAACATCTTTTGGGTGTCCATTAGTCCACAATGCCACTTTTTTTGCTGCACTCAACATCCAATCCCTCTTTGACTCTTGAAGGACCCTGAATGGGTTCATTTCCTCTTCCAAAAAAGTGAGCACAAAGTGAGAACGGAACCCTTTGGTTGCCTTTTTGTATCCTGCGTAACTCCCTGAGAGTGAGAGGCGCGCTCGGAAGGATTCGAACCCTCAACCTTCTGATCCGTAGTCATGGGCTGGCCATTTGCACAAGTAACTGAGGTAACAATTTCGTAATCCATCTTCCAGTGCGATTTATCGCGATTATTTCGTGATAAACAATCGAGAATATGGGCAACAAAATCGCGACTATTCTGACTTATTACGGGGAGTTTTTCTGAATTCCCTCGAGAAAAACATCAGGAACGCTGCACTGGGGGTGCAGAAGCCCGTAGGTTGATTATCCCTCTAGCCGGGGACCTTTATGCTTTGCAGCTTCCCTGTAGATCCGGAAATCTCGGATTTGTCCAAGACATCATGAAAGTGAGCAAGCCAGCTTGATGTGACAAAATGTGACAAAATCTTGCCGTATTGTGGCAAGAAGTGGCGGGGTTTGGCGTCCCTGGCTTAGTTACGAATCGGGGAAATTTAGTTAGGAAATCGGGTTCGAATCCCGTACGGGTCGCCATTTTTTCAGGTTATATTCAAAGTCCCGGGCAGGGACTCACGGGATCACAAAGAGCCCAGTTCTACGGATCTACACCAAAGTTTGGGGACTGCTTGAGATGCGGGATCTGAAAACCGGGCGACCTCGCCAATTTGCGCGAGAAGGTGCGGAAAGGGTTTCCGTTTTTCCCGATCAATCGGCCCAAAAACCGCTCGTGACGGTAATGGTTGGCCGTGAAGCTGGAACCTACTCGAACGCCGATTTCGCGACTAACTGGATCTATTGAAAGCGGGAACTCCGCAGCGAATTTCCTGATCGCAGTTTCCAATCAGGCACGATTTTGTTAAAGATCACGATTGATAGCGATGAATTGATGTTCTGCGGAAGAAATGACCGTCCTTTACGCTTCTTTTGGATTTTCGCGCTCAACATGGCCGTGGCCTTCTTCGGGGTTTACCTCCTGAAACGGCTGAATCAGGACATCTCCACGGTGATTTTCCTGGCCGTGGCGAGTCAGTTCGTGAACGTCTTCTTCTTCCGGATCTGGGGCAACCTGGCCGATCGCTGGAACAACCGCAGCGCCCTGATCGTCGCCGGTCAGCTCTTCTTTTTCAGCGTGTTGCTCAGGCCCTTCACCACCATGCCGGAGAAGCACGATTACACCCTCGCGATCCTGATTTTGATCCACGTGCTCGTCGGGATTTCCACCGCCGGGGTCAACCTCTGCGTCGGCAACCTGGTCCTGAAAAGCGCCCCGAAAGGCAAAGCCACCGCCTTTCTCGCCGCCAACGCCGTGGTTGCGGGAATCGCCGCAACCCTGGGACCGCTCACCGGCGGCTGGCTCGGCGACCTGTTCGAACACAGCGAACTGAAGTTCACCCTGACCTATTCCAAGCTGACCGAGGGCGAGGCGATCGACGTTCCCGCGCTCAACTTCCGGGGCCTGGATTTCGTCTTCCTCCTCTCCGCGATTGTCGGTTCCTTCGCGGTTCACCGGCTTGCCTACGTCGAGGAATCGGCCAAATCCACCGACCGGCTCGGGCTGGACACGCTCTTTCACGAAACCCGCAAGGCCATGGCGCACGTCTCCAACGTCGCCGGGATTCGCCGCCTCACCCATTTCCCCTACGAACTGCTCGTGAAAAAAGTCACGATCCGCCGGAAAAACGGAAACAATCACAACAGCGAAAAGACGGCGTCGCCGGACGGGAGTTAAGCTTGGAAGCCCATCGCCTCGGCTGCGCGAATCTGGCATTCGTCCAGAACCTCGCGCGGCGCGGCGCAGGCATCGACCGTGCAGATCACCGCCCGGCCATTCCCATTTTGAAACGCGAAGGCCCGCGCGTGCAGAGGATCGTGGGCCGTCTCGCACGGTTTCGGCGTGAACCCGCCGATCAGATCCACCCGTCCCGCTCCACCAGCCCAAAGCGACCGGTCTCTCCGCCCCGGGAACTCAAGCTCGACGAAGAACGCACCCTCATTCTCGACGGCGATCCGGGGCCGCAGGAGGATATGCCGGTTTTTTGGGCGAACTGACCAACTGCCTGGCCAGTCCGGCGCTGGATAGGTTTCAAAACTCTTCTTCCTGCAAGCGGGGATCGCCGCGTCGTGCCCCCATCGCGTCCAAAAACCCCGAATCGTCCCGAAATTCTGCGGGAAGGCACGTGAATCCTTGATCAGTCGCCCCAGATCTGCCATGAATGGCCATGAGGATGGCGCAAAATTCCCCTTCCTCCCCCTGGCCCCCCTCCAACCCCCGGGCAAAGGTGATTCGGACGCGGGAGGGCCAAAAGCAAATTCCTATCAGTGACACCGCCATCGGCCGGGTCCTCGACTTCCTCGATGAGACGAATCTCGCCGAAAACACCCTCGTGATCTGGTACTCCGACAACGGCGCCTTCCTCCTCGACGAACGCCGCGGCCTCGGTTACGCCTCCAACGCCCCCCTGCGCGACGGCGGCGTCACCCTCTACGAGGGAGGCATCCGCGTCCCCGCCATCGTCCGCTGGCCCGGCCGAATCGAACCCAGCTCCATCTGCTCGGAACCGGTCATCAGCATGGACCTCACCGCGATGTGTCTCGCGGCCGCCGGCGCCGATCCCCCCGGCGACCGCAAACTCGACGGCATCGATCCCACCGAGGTCCTCGCCGGCGAAGCACCCTCCCGCCACGACAATCTCTTTTGGCAGTGGAAACAGGGCCGCCAGGGAACCTGGCTCGCGGTGCGTTCCGGCGACCTCAAGCTCGTGCGTCCGGGAACCGAGGCCGCCTGGGAACTCTACAACCTCCGGGACGACATCGGCGAAAAAAACGACCTCGCCGCCGAACACCCCGACCGCGTTGCCGAGCTCAAATCCAAAATCGAAACCTGGCTCGCCACCGTCGTTGAAAACTGAATCACTTTCTGTCTGCGAACTGTAGCGGCTGCAGCCCGTCCAGCGAAGCTCGAAGAAGGATCCCGCCGTCGACCGCGATCCAGCGCCCCCTTAGCAGGGAATTCACCCGCCGTCCCCGCCCCATCCCCATTCCACAACCCTTATTCCCGCCTTCCTGCCTTCCTCATTCAAACCCCGCGACCCAAGACCCTCCCATCACCCCATCCACCCCCGCCGTCCCCACCGCTCCCTCACTTCTTCTCCGAGGCAAAGAGCGGGAACTCCGCGCTCGTCTCGTGCTCCCGCTCCATGATCGCGTCGATCTCCGCCACGATCTCCGGATGCGCGCCCGCGACCCATCACAATCTTCTCTTTAATCACCTAAGCCGCACCACGATCTTCCCGCTCCCCCAACCGCCGCTCCTGGATCCTCGTTCGTGGTTGCTGCTCATGTGTTTATCCGTTCTTCTGCCCAAAGCGCCCACGCAATCCGGTCGAGTGCCGGATAGTTGCCCTTGAAATCAACCGGGACTTCCGTCACCTTCACCGACTTTAGATCCGTCAGACTCCCTTTCACCAGAGCTCCCCCAACAGATTCTCCACCATGATCAGACTGACCATCGCCGCTTCACTCGCCCTTGCCCTGTCCTCTTCAGCGTTTTCCCAAGGATTTGACGGCAAGGATCAGATCCACCTCCGCGACCTCCTAGAGATGGATTCCTTCGTCTACACCTCTGGAGTGGACTACATGGAAGGATACCGACGCAGCGGGCAGTTCTCCGACGCTGAGGTTCAGAAATATGTTTCCAAGGCACACCAGGACCTGAAGGACAACGTCATCTGGCGATTGAACCATGTCTTGCCAAAGCTGAATCCCGAGCAAGAGATTCTGCTCGGTCAAATCGAACACTGTTTCAAGATGCCACGGGGCACCCAGTTCGAAGTGCAGAGAGCCAAGTCGGAGATTGTGGAGTGGCTTGCGACGCAGAAACCGGAGGCGAGTGATCGGGACTTCGCCTACTTCATGGCTGCGGATGGCTCCAACTACGACTTCGACAGCAAGGCCTTCGCCTTTTCAACCATGCCCATCACCTGGGGAGAGACTGATTTCACCTACCTGCTCCCGAGAGATCTTCCTCTGACTTCCATGAACGTTCTCTCCGGCGCCCAGGACCTCCGCCGAGAGTTCCGACTCTTTCTCGGGGAGGAAACTGTTTGGGATGGAAGAGTCGAGTGGAAGATTCCGCCAAGCATCAACCCGGAAGAAGTGGCCAATCGATTGGCTGACAGGGAAAAACTCGTCCTGCTCATCGAAGGCTCCCGAGCGGGAGCAACCTTCACGAAGATATCCCCCGAACAGCTTGCGCGCCACAACGAGGTCCGCCCCACGAACGCGGTGGCCGTTTCCCAGGTCTCCCTCTGGCTCTTCAACAAGGAAATGGCGACTTTTGAGCGCGTCTCCAACCCGATCTCACTTGCCGAGGCAACCGTCGACATGAAGACCGTTTCCGTTGAGGCCCCTGAGTACTTCAATCGGTTGGCCTTCCTCTACAAGGAGGGAGACTTCGCCCCCCGCCCTCCCGAGCAACCCGCTATGGACCTTGCCGCGGAACCCTTTCCCTCGCTGCCAGACCAGGTTGGCCTGATGCAACTTCTTCAAGACGAGAGATCCCGGATCACCCAGAGCTTTCTCTACGATTTGAAAACCGTCGCTCTGGACAAAACCTTCTTTGCGGCAAACGAGCCGGACTTCGCTCGCGCCGTCTTCAAGGAGCTATCTTCGAAGATCGCCTCGAATCAGGTGAGGGACTTTCCCTGGCATTTTGACATTTCGAGTCGTCTCGTCAGACCAGACCTGAAAACGAAAGCCATGGATCGAGCGATTCAGGAGTGTTTCGAGATCAAAAAGGGCACCGACCTGGAGGAAGCAAAGCGTGCCGAAATTGCCGCCTGGCTCGAAGAGATCGGACACCATCCTCCTCTCGACGAACAATGGCTCCTCGTCGGGTTCAAGCTCGATGACTACGACACGGATCGTAAGGCCTTCAAGATCAATAGAAAGATTACCAAACTCGAACAGGAGATTGTGAAGAAGTACCACCTTTCGTCTGCCAGCCGTAACCTGGACCTGGCCCCGGCAATGTCCAAGGTTGCCGGTTTCGACGAGTGGCCGTTTCTCGATCACACGAAAATCACGACCACCTGGAGACTGATCCTCAATGACCAGCTTCATGACCGGGTGGAGTTTTTTCTGCCCATGAACGAGGAAGAGGCGCCCGGATTCGCTGAGCGGTTTGGACAAAGGCCCACTGAAGGCCTCTTTGTGATTCTTCAGGGGAAAGTAGAGGGAGTGCATCCTTCGGAGACCACCTCCATGATTCACGGGGAGCATATGGACCTCGCTTTCAATGTTCACCGCGTCTCCGCCTGGAGTCTCGATCCCAAAGGATTGATTGCCACGAAAATCGGAGATGATCTGGATCCGGATACCGTCCTGATTCCAACTGGCGATAGTGACGATTACTTCCCTGTTCCCGGAGGCACCGAGGCTTCAGAATAGGCAACACCGCCGGCGATCCCAAACGGTTGGCCTGGAGCGGGTGCTCAAGGCAGGGAAAGCTCGCCCACAGCGCAGCAAAGAAGTCCCCACTCCACATTACGCCGTTGCGCCGTTGCGGGAGGCTCCCGCCTACTTCTTCTCCCTCGCAAAGAGCGGAAAGTCCGGGTTCACCTCGTGCTCCCGCTCCATGATCGCGTCGATCTCCGCCACGATCTCCGGATGCGCGCCCGAGACATCGGTCGTCTCCCCGAGATCCTTTTCCAGGTCGTACAACTCCATCGGCGACTCCAGGTTCTTCATCACGTCCAGCCGCACCGCCTGCTTGCCTCCGCGCTCCGTGAACTCCCAGTAGAGGTGCGGATGCTCCGCCTGCTTCCCCCCGCAAAGCTCCGGCAGAAACGAAATCCCGTCGCTCGCTTCCGGCGCCGCCACCCCCGCCAATTCGCAAACCGTCGGCAGGACGTCCCAGAAAGCCGAAACGTGGTCGCTCCGGCTCCCCGCGGCAACCCGGCCCGGCCACCAGGCGATCATCGGCACCCGGATTCCGCCCTCGTAGAGATCGCGCTTCACGCCCCGCAGCGGTCCCGTGCTGTTGAAAAACTCCGGATCCGCTCCGCCCTCCACGTGCGCCCCATTGTCGCTCGTGAACGGGACTGGACCCCCTCCACCCCCCGGGCAAAGGTGATTCGGACGCGGGAGTGAATCCGGTAAGAGCGGGGCTGGTGCGCGATCCGAAGGATTACCGCTGGAGCGGCTACGGGGAGGCGGTCGCCGGCAAGGCCCGGGCTCGCGAGGGGCTCACTCGCCTGGACGACGCGAATTGGGATGACGGGGGGACGGAGAGCTGGAGATCGGTGCACCAGGTTTACCGGTGTTGGCTCTACGGCGACGAGCGCGAGCGGCTCGATGACGAGGGCAAGGTGACCAAGCGCGGGTTTTCGGCTGAGGCGTCCGAGGCGGTCATCGAGCGCGAAGAGGGCGCCTTGGCCAGGGGATACTGGTTAAGGCGCGGATCCGCTATTTCAGCGAAGGGGTGGCGCTGGGCACCAAGGGGTATGTGGAGGAGGTGTTTTGCGAGCGGCGCGAATAGTTCGGGCTGAAGTGGCTCAATGGGCCGCGCAAGATGCGGGATGTGGATTGGGGTGGGCTCGTCAATATGCGCGATTTGCGCGGAGGGGTAAAAAGCGGTTCCAGGGTTTCCATTTTCTCCGATGAACCAGTCCAAAAGCCGCCCGTGACGGGACCGGCTGGCTGTGAAGCTGGCAAATCTTGGCAACCTGACCCGAACGCCGATTTCGCGAGTAACTGGAACGCTTGAAGCTAGGAACACCTCGGCGAGTACGCCGATCGCAGTCTTCTTCCAGAGGGTCTTTTGTCAAAGACCAGAAGAGATTGATGTTCTGTGTGAGAAAGTCCTGTCCCTCCAATTCGTGTATGACCCTCCCGCGTCCGATTCATCGTAGAGAAGCTGCGGAGTGGGACTTCGCGAAGCCGATCGGAAAAATGCCGACATTTTGAGGACCTGGATTATCTTTGTTTCTTAATTGTTAAATTCTCTGAAAGAAATATTGATAATCAAGTGGCTGGGTCTAATTTTGGTTCCACGCATGGTAGTGATGCCCCTGGTCCCGTTGCTGATTGAATGGAGGAACCGGATGGTAAATCGCCAGTGCGACGTTTCGACAGCCCCTGCAGGCAGCACTATTTGGGCGGGTTCATTACAATACACACTAAAAATGCCATGAAAAAAGCACTTGCCACATTTGTAATCGCAACGTCGTGGGGCGTCGCTTTTGCGGGAGAGACAACCCCGGAAACCTCGGATGAACCTGCACCGGAAGCCTGGTATGAACGCGAGCGACTTCTCGGAACGTTTGATACCCTGGAAGATGCAGGTATTTCCCCATTCCTCTATTTTGATTCAATCGCTGCGGCAAGCGTAGACGGTGGACTTGAGTCCGCCCAGAACTTTACGGTGCAGACTTATGCCGGTGTTGATCTCGATCTCGAAAAGTTGTTAAACTGGAACGATACCACCGTTAAACTTTCGATGGTTGATCGGGAGGGTCTTGGTATTTCCAAGGACGTCGGCGGCATTTATGACCCCATGACAATCAACGGCGGCGCCGACGGACAGGTGACCTGGTTGTATCAGGTCTGGCTCGAGAAAGTCTTTGCAGACAAGTGGGCGGTTAAACTCGGCCGGACATCCATGGATGAGGATTTTGCGGAGGGCGGTCTGAACCGTTACTCTTTAAGCACATCCATCAATGGTCCTATCCGATCCATGATGCTTGAGAATCCCCAGATTTTTTCCTTCCCATTGGCTCTATGGGGAGGCCGGCTCAAGTATACTCCGAACGATGAGCATCAGTTCATGCTTGGAGCTTACCAGATTAACGACAATCCGTTTGGGACTCACCTCAAAGGAACCGACTGGAGTATCAACAGCGGTGACGGGGTGACCATTATGGCGCAGTATGACTGGACGCCGGAGGTGTTTGGCCGCCCGGCCCGCTTCTATGCTGGTCTTGCCGATTCCATCTATGACGTCAATGACTTCGATGGTGGAGTAAGCTCGAACATGCTGACCTTCTATGGGCGAGGCGAAGTTGAAGTGATCGACGACCTGAAGCTGTTCGCTTTCGCTTCATACAACTATCAGGATGAATCGGCCAAGATTCCGCTGCAGATCAGCACGGGTGCAAACTGGAAAGGTTTGATTCCTGGTCGTGAGAACGACCACACAGTGGCCTTTGCCACCTATGGTAAGATCAGCGATGTTTATGGTGAATTTGTTACCCAGGGGGATGTAAATGAAGAATTCGTCTTCGAACTCGGACATCGTATCCAATTGATCCCATCCACCTACATTCAGCCTGCCGTTCAGTACATTGTAAATCCCGGCGGCGGGACCAATGGCGATATCGACGACGCAGTCGTCATCGGTGCCTGGTTCGGAGTCACCTTCTAAACTGGGTTCCGTTTTACGACTGAATTGCGAAGCGGCAAAGAACAGAAGATCGCGGACTTCTTTCGCAAATTCGGCGTTGCTCGTCAGTTAGTGAGACCGCCTTCCTCCCGTCTTGAACTTGGAAGTAAAAAAAGGTTCCTCGCGAATTTCATTTCCCAACTTCGTTCTCACAACGCCGGAGAATCACTGGCAGGCGCTGGTGGAAGTGCGTGATCCCGGGAAAAATCCGTTGATCGGCGCGCCAGATTCCGACTTTGAAGGTCATGGTTTGGGACTTTCTGTTCGCGCGTTGGCGAATCGAACTGGCGATAGCAAGACTCCTTAGAGTCACTAAAAATCGTAAAATTGTTAAAAATGGCGCGTTTCCAGTTGCTTTCTTTCGGTGTTTTCCGCTAGAAACGGGGCGATTTCGTCACATTTGGCGTTCTGGATACAATCTGCGATGTAGCCGGAGCTCTATCATCTGTGTAGCGATTCGGTTGCAGCGGAGAAATTTGGAACAAACCCCTACAGTCTATTACAGCACTGCCGAAACGGCGGATGTTTACACTTCTGTCGAAACTGAGGTTTCGAGGGAGTGGTTTAGCGTGCCTGGGGATAAGGAGGAGCGTTCAACTCTGAATTCGGGGCCCTCTGGTCGGCCTTTTAAGGCTCAATCTGTCGCGAGATCCCGTTTTGTGCTCTATTCCTGGCATCAGGTTCCAAGGGAGAGGGTTACATTGCGTCGGATTTGCACGCCTCTGCAGATTCCAGTCGATTTTCGCCTCGGTCGCATTGGTGTTTCTCAGCTGCTGACCAGTTATGTCTGGCTTTTTGGCGGCAATTCTGATCCCGGCAAGGGACGTTCCAACCTTGGTGCTAGGATTTGCCTTTCGATTTGTTCATGCCTGTTCGGCTCTTTGCGACGCGATGCGTTCGCGGGATCTGGCGGGCCTTTCTTGTTTTTAGCGAAGATGAGCTCACGTGTCCGGCCCCATTTCGATTCTTATCCAGGGCACCACGGGCTTTCCCCGAAACTTTTTTGCGTTCCCACCCCATGACCGACAAGACCCCACCTCAATCTCGTAAGAGTAACCGATCTGAGAATGACGAAGCCCGCAAACGCAGGGACCTTCATTTCGAGCCGTTGGAAGCGCGGATTCTCTATTCCGCAGCCCCGGTGGATCCTGGTGAGGCCGGTCCCGAAGCGGAGGCGATGCCGACAGCCGCACAGCACGCTGCGCCTGCTTCGGAAGCTGCGTCCCCCGTAACCGAGGAGGAAAGCTCTGCGCCCGAAACGTCTGTGCTCGATACCGAGGTTGTTGTGCTGGCAGAAGAAAGCGATTCGACTCTCATTGGGGATGAGCAGGTGGCGGGCGAGCCGGATGGCAAAGTCGGTTCGTCTTCTGATTCAGCAGGGAACACCCTGACGGCTGAACAGTTGGAGGAGATCGCCGAGGCGGCAGCCGAACGCTGGCGGATGACAGGGCTGACTGAGGAGCAATCTCTCGCGTTGGCCAACGTCTCTTATCAGATTGCGGATCTGGACGGGACCTATCTTGGAGTGGCGGAAGGCAACGTCATTACCGTCGACGTTAACGGGGCGGGAAGGCAGTGGTTCGTCGACGAAACTCCGCTCGAGGACGAGGAATTCATCTCGGTGGGGAGTCAGAGCACGGTGCAGGCGGCCGCAACGCCTGAGGCCATCGGCCGGATGGATTTGCTGACGACGCTGATCCACGAGCAGGGACACATTCTGGGGCTCTCTCATGACGGCTCCGCGTTGATGGAGGAAACACTAGGAGCAGGCGAACGCAGGGGCTTGACTCCAGGCATCGCAGAAGGCGCCGAGCCGGATTCGTTGGAAGAGGCGCATTATTTGCAGGCTGAGTCCAATGTGTCCCCGAGCGAACTTTCCGGAATGCAGTTGTTGTACGGCACCGACAGCTTTTCGAATTTCGACAATGCGCACAATTACGATGTCGACAACTCAGGGAGTATACCGACAGGTTCGTTCGATCGCGTTGCCTATTACCTCGAATTGGATTCCTACTGGGTGTGGGTGTCGATGGACGCGTTCCAGACCGACCCCGCATTGGTCGGCGTTCCCGCAGACAACAGCGGAATTGTCGAAAACGGAACTGTCGTCACCAATCTGGTGATCGAGTCGAATCACCCGAATGTGACTTCACGGGAAATCGACCAGGGGATTCTCGAGTTTTGGGCCAGCAACTACGGTACCAGTGGCGGCGGTCTGTTCAATTCGAACGATGGTCAGTTTGACTGGAAAGACAGCGGTGGTTCCACAAGCGGCGGACACGGCGCCATGCAGGTGGCGGACATCACTCCAGGATCCGAAGAGATGATTTTCTCCATAACCGGCAGTGGCATCGGCATTGGCAACCAGCCAAGCGGTCATCCGGATTGGACCTTCGGCCCGAATTCCTACGGAGTGCGTAATCTGGAAATTTGGGTCGGCAACGCGAATGAAGCACCGGTGGTGACGGCTGATGCGGGAAGTTTGTCTTACGATACCGTCACGGCGGGAGCCCAGACGGTAAATTCGGGGATCACGGTGACGGACGCCAATGATGCGGATCTCACAGGGGCCGTCGTGGCCATTGCCGAAGGACATGTGGCAAGTGAGGACGTGCTTGATTTTGTGGTTCAGGGAGGCATTTCCGGCAGTTTTGATTCGGTTGCCGGAACCATCACCTTCAGCGGAACGGCATCCGTGGCGGATTATCAGGCGGTTTTCCGCAGTGTGACTTACGAGAATACCAATAGCGTCGATACCAACACCCAACCTCGGCGCATCAGCTTCACGGTGACCGATTCGGAAGGCGCCATGGGTTCGGACGACGGCTTCGTCACGTTCGCGAACCCGGTCATCTCGAACACCTATGTTTGGGACAACAACTCGGGTAATTCCGACTGGAGCGACGCCACGAACTGGGATCAAAACGTCGGTGCGCCAGACACGAGCGGGGAAATCGCCGTCTTTCGTGGCGTCGACGGCGTGGTGGATCTCGGCGGAGCGACGATAACGGCCGGTGAAGTGCGGTTCGAGCATTCGGGCACTCTGACGCTTACCAATGGCACCCTAATCGCCAATACCATCACGATGACGGGAAGCGGGACGGCGGATTTATTCGTGGAAATCGATACCCCGACTACGTTCAACCTCACCGGCGGTCAGTTGAATCTCCACAACGAGAACAATGACCTCACCGGCACGGTCAATGCGAGCAATGGAGCCACGTTCGGCGCCGTCCTGAATGCCACCGGCGGCGCGGCGGGGAATCTCAACGTGAATCTGAATGGAGGTGCGTTCGAGTTTCTGGCCGGAACCGTTCCGGGCACGTTGAATGGCACGATCACGGCTCTCTCCGACTCCGCGATCAACGTTGCGAGCGGTGCTCAAGATGGGACGATTTCCAATCTGGTTACGGCCGCGGGAATCACCCTCGGCTCCTCCTCGTTTTCTTCTGGCCAAAAATGGACGGCGGCGAACGTCGAGACTGCGGGCGATCTGAATTTGAGCGGGGACAACGCGGTCCACGTCGTCTTAGACAACATCGGCGAGACCGCCGCCACGAATCTCAGCTTCGAGGGCAATGGTGTTTTCGAACTGGCCACCTCCAACTCCTACACGGGGAATACCACGGTGAACGATGAAGCGTCGCTGGTAGTCGCTCATCTTGGGGCTCTCAGCGGTTCCGGAACGACCGTGAATTCGGGCGGCGCGTTGGTCCTGACGGTGGACGAACTTGCTGAGAATATCACCATCAACGGAGCTGGTAACTCAAACTACTCCGCTGCGTTGACCGATGACACCGGTTCCTCCATCGATTTCAATGGAACGATCAACGTGGCCAGTGATGCCACGATTCAATCGCAAAATGGCGGCGAACTCGACCTCAACGGCGCGGTCACAATCGCTTCCGGGCAGACCCTGTCGCTCGACGCTGACAGCACCCTGGACTTTGACACCACCATCACTGGCGATGCGTCCACGCAACTGCTCATCACCGGAGGCAGCGGCTATGCCAGAACCTTCCGGAGCAATCCGGATTTCCATGGGACAGTCACGGTTCAGAGTCAGGGCCGATTCGATGTTTATGCCGCGCAAGGCTTTGGCACGGGCGATGTCTACGTCACTGGAAACGACGCGAGCGTTTTCGTTCGGAACAATCACACTCACACCAACAACTTCTTCATCGAAGGAGATGGGCGCGGAACGGAAGGTGCAATTCGCAGCGAAGGCGGCGACAACACGATTACGGGCATCGTAACCCTCACCGGCGCCACGACGATCTACGTCAACAATTCTACTCTGACCCTGACACAGGGGCTCCAGGCCGGGGGCAATGTGTTGAGCAAAACCGGCGGTGGTGCGACGAGCCGTTTGAGCCTGGGGGCGGACAGCGTCAATCTCCCGAACATCGATTTGGTTCACGGCCAGATCCGGGTCAAAACCCCGGGCGGTTTGGGCGGAACATCGACGTTGGACTTGAATGCCGACATGGGGGTCGAGTTCGATTTCGGAGCGATCGCGCCGCAGACCTTTTCCAGCACGACGACCTTGCACACGCTGAACGTGAATAACGGGGCCATCGAGGTGATAAGCGGAGAGGTGACTCTCGATTCGACCTTCACGATCAACCAAAATCTGTTTGGCGACCTGTTCATCGGTGGCGACGGAACTCTCAACGTGGAAACTGGCCTCGGAAACGGCAGCGATGCGATTCTTACCGGACTGGACCACTACGGATTCCACGTTAGCAGCGACACTTGGCTCGATTTGGACGGCAATGGCGGGATGATGGGAGGCGGCGATCCCTCGACGTTCACGTATTTCAACGGCGCTTCCGTGCTGACGGATGGGCCGGGTTCGCGCGGGCTCGATTTCGACAACGACAACGATTTCATCAACACCGGCTCGATTGGTCAATCGGACTATTATTCCAACCTCTGGGTCGGGTATTTCACGCCGGATGCCAGTGGGACCTGGACCTTCCGCGACGCCCGGAACGACGATCGCGGGGGAATTTGGCTCGATCTCGACCAGGACGGTGTCTTTGAATCCTCTTCCTCGGGACTGGGCTCGGATCGTGGCGAGCAACTCGCCTGGGAAAACACCTCGGCCAAAACGGTGAACCTGACGGCTGGCGAAAGCTACTTGGTCGCCTTTACCCATCGGGAAGGGGCCGGTGGTTCCTCGGTGGATTTCCGGTTGAATTACACCGGCACCGGAACGTCGGCCATTACCGGCGAAGAAGTCGTTAAACCGACCGATCCGGATCAGGCTGGGATGTGGTCGCCCTACCGGCTCACCTCTCCGCAAAACGACATCGTCAAAGTGGGTTCCGGAGTCACCACCTTTTCCGTTGCCAACACCTATAATGGCACCACGACCGTCGAGGGTGGGGCGCTCGTCGTGGCTGACCCTGCTGCGTTGGGGGGAACTGCGGGTAGCATGGTGACCGTGCAGAGCGGCGGGACTCTGGCGTTCGATAACCCCGGCGATTCCACGACCGTGGACCGAGTTTTCACCATTAGCGGAACCGGAGCCGCTGGCCAATTGGGGGCGCTGGTGAATTTGGCAGGCGATCACGAAATTACCGGAACGATCACCGGGGTCGGGGGTGAAATCGGCATTGGATCCGACGCGGGCACGATCACCATCAACAAAACGATCGATCTGGGATTTGGGAAGCTCATTTTTGATGGCGACGGAGACATCGACGTGTCCGGAGATATCAGCGGCGATGTTACTCCCGGTTTCACCGCGACGACTCCGAACACCATCAGCGGTCTGGAAGCCTGGTATGACGCCTCGACGTTGAACCTGAACGACGGTGACGGCGTTACCGCGTGGGCCGACCTTTCCGGCAATGACAGGCATCTCGAAACCTACACCGGAACCCCGACCTTTGAAGCCAACGAGATCGGCGGACTGCCGGCTGTCCGGTTCGAATCCAACGAAAACCTCCAAATGGTGGCTACCGGCACCGAATATTTCGCCGGAGACGTCTATCTGGTTTTCCGCTCGGGCAACGGGGCAACTTTCGGTCCCGATTGGGGGGCTCCCATTGGAGTCAAGAATGAAGCCCCCGATGCTGACCGCACCTGGATGTTTCAGGGTGGCGAGGACCGGTTCTGGAGTAGTGAATTGCCGGCTTCGGTCACCCGAAACGGCGCGGAGATCTCTTCGTCCAACAGTTTTGATTTGGGGAATGTCGACACCAGCGAATACATGGTGTTGCAAGTCGCAGCCGGGCCGAACAACGGAACTCAGGCCCGCGAATACATTGTGGGCACCCGGACTGACGCTTGGGGCAATTCCCTGTTCGATACCGCCGAGATCCTCGCCTTCGACCATGCTTTGAGCGATAGCGAGAAGGA
This sequence comes from uncultured bacterium, assembly GCA_963977015.1. Classification (GTDB taxonomy): domain Bacteria; phylum Verrucomicrobiota; class Verrucomicrobiia; order Verrucomicrobiales; family DEV007; genus JBCDHN01. Next base: position 92,155 of record CAXBMO010000014.1, read on the forward strand.
GATCGTTCAGGCTTACCTCGCCAGTAAATACTCGATCGGGGGCAGTTTCACCGGCCTGGGAGCTCCGAACTACTTTTTGGAAACCTGGATCGAAGGCTCTTCCACCGTTTCCAATGACGTGGTCAAACAGGGGAGCGGAACAGTAACGCTTTCCGGGAACAACTCCTACGCGGGCGTGACTTCCATTGACGCGGGCACGCTGGCTGTGGACGGATCGATTGGTCTGGGCGCAAGCACGGTCACGATCGCCAATGGAGCGACCTTAGGAGGCGGCGGAACCGTCAACGCAGACGTCTCGACGGATTCCGGTGGGGTGAATCCGGGTGGAATCGGCGCGACCGGGAATTTGATCATCGACGGTGATTTGAACTTCGGCGCGGGCTCCGCGGCCGATTTTGACGCCGAATTCGACGCGGCGACTGGTGATTCAGTCACGGTGACGGGCTCGGTCAACCTGACCAACGTGGATTTGAACGCGGCGGCGCTTTCGGGCTATGCACCAACCGATGGCTCGCAGCTGACGTTGATCGACAACCAAGCCGTGGGCGCGGTCACTGGAACCTTCAACGGGCTGGCCGATGGAGCTGAGATCACCTCGTTGGCCAGCGGTAACGTCAAAGCCTACATCAGCTACTTTGGCGGCGATGGGAACGACGTCACGATTTCGTTCATCGACACCGTCACTCCGGGCACGGTCACGGTGGGTGACGATCCCGCGTTGGACAACAACACCGCGTTTTCCTTCCAGATTCAGGGTGGCACGCTTCAGGTATTGGCAAATGGCCAGATCGTCGAGTCCCGTCCGCTGGACGCGGTTAAAAATCTCGTGATCAACGGGGATGACGCCACTCTTGGCAATGAAGGCGATGACGTCCTTACCATCGACTACACGGCGCACCCGGAGCTGCTGAACGTCGACATCACTTTTAACGGCAACGGACAGGCCACGGCAGCGGGTGATACCCTCGTCGTGACCGGCGGGACGTTCGGCACGGTGACGCACAACCTCGTCAACGGCACGGACGGCAACCTCCATATCGACGGGGACGGCCTTGCGGACATCACCTACACTGGGTTGGAGCCGGTGGACATGACAGGCAGCACCGCGACGGATTTTGTGTTTAACCTGCCGACAGGTGCGGATAACGCGCAATTGAGCGACATCGGCGGCGGAGTGTTGCGTTTGGAAAGCACGGATGTCGCGCCGACATTTGAGAGCACCGATTTTGTCTTTCCGAGCGGTTCGGTCACCATCAACGGCGGCACCGGCGACACGGTAACCGTCTCCAACGCAATCACGATGCAGGGAGACCTCACGATCATCTCGGACACGGTGAACATTGTCGGCAATGTGGATTTGGGCGACAACACCCTGACCATTGAAAACGCGGTGGACGGCACGGCTTCCGGTGTGCTGAGCGGAGTGGGTAGCGTTGTCAAGCAGGGAGCAGGGACGTTGATGGTAACCGGGGCCAACACCTACACCGGCCAAACCACGATCGCCGCAGGGGTCTTGAAGTTGAGCGTGGAGCGAGTCGGCAACGTTAGTTCCGCCTTGGGCGCCGATACTGGGTTAACCGTAGTCCAGGACGGCGGGACCTTGGATATCAATGGAATTTCCGTCGTGGGTGAAACGATTGAGATTGAGGGAGCGGGCCACAATGGAATCGGAGCGCTGGCGAACTATGGGCCGGCCGATACGAACGCGTTCAACAACGTGACGCTAACCGGAAATGCCACCTTTGGCAGCGCCAGCATCCGGACAGACATGGTTGGAAGCCTCGACATGGGCGGCTTTACTTTGACGAAGATTGGCGGTGGCCAGCTTTACCTGAAAAACCTCACCGTCACCAATACGGGCGACATCGACATTCAGAGCGGGCGTGTGGATCTCGAAACGACGACGTCTTTCGACGCGACGATTGATGATACCGTCACGGTTCGCAGCGGAGCGACCTTGGAATTCAACCGGAACCCGGCCGTTCACGATTTCAGCCTCGTGTTGGAAAACAACAGCACCGTGACGAACCGGACCTACGGTTCGGTCGACACCACGAGCGAGGTGACCGGCAACGTGACCCTGGTTTCAGGCACGGCGATCATCGCGGTATCAAATACGGGCGGAAACCCCATCACGGTCCTTTCCGGAGCCATTAGCGGCGCGGGGAGCCTTCGCAAAACCGGACCGAACACCCTGATTCTCAATGGTGACAGCGACTACGACGGCACCACCCAGATCACTGCGGGCACGGTCGTGGTCAACGGCGACAATTCTGGCGCGGAAGGCGCGGTTTCAGTCTCCAGCGGAGCGACCTTGACGGGAACGGGGACTTTGGGCGGAGTGGTCACGGCCTTGGCAGGCTCGAACGTCGAACCGGGTGTGGCAGGCGTGGGAACGCTGACGGTAGAGGCGAATATCTCGTTGAGCGGTGATTTGGAAATCGCGATATCCGGAGCGAATGCGAGTCAACTTGATGTAGATGGGGATAGCACCACAGGAACGGATGTGACCTTGGGCAGCACGTTGACGCTTGTCGCCACGGGGCCAACTGCGATGCTCTACACCATTGTCGATAACGACGGCACCTCCGACGCGGTGAGCGGAATTTTCACCGGTTTACCGGAGGGGTTTACGATCGACATCGACGGGGTGGATTACAAAATTTTCTACGGTGGCGGCGACGGCAACGACGTGGTTTTGGCGAATGTCACCATGACCCACTCCACGGTCTACGTGGACGACAATTGGGCTGCGGGAGGAAGTGAACCGAAGAATAACGGTCAGATCATCGCCGATGCGGACCTGGGAACGGCCGGGGCCGCCGGTCAGGATGCCGTTTTCGGAATCAACGCCTTCGCCTCGGTTGCGGATGCCTTCGCGGCAGTGGTCGATGGGGGAACCATCATCATTAACCAAGGCACCTACACCGAGAATCTGAATCTCACCAAGAACGTGACCTTTGAGGTGACGGGGCCGGATGTCGCGCAATCAGCGGTGATCAGCGGGCAGGTATCCGGCGCGGGGACCTTGACCAAAACCGGTGACGGGACCTTGGTCTTGAGCAACACGGGCAACGACTACTCCGGCACGACCACGATCAACGCAGGCTCGTTGGAAGGCGTTGGTGGCGGCAACTTAGGCACCTCGAACATCGTGCTTGATGGCGGGGATTTGCGACTGGATGGGGATGCGGTTCCGACGCGTTCGACGTTGTTGCTGGATCAGATTAATGGCGCTAACCCGGGAGATCCCGCCAATGGTATTTACGATACTTCGGGAGGCAATAATTCCCGGTTGCGCGCGGATGTCGCAAACTCAGGAACGGTCGTTGCCGGCTACGTTGGCAACTGGGACACCACCTGGACAGAGGACGGGGGGAAAAGTGGTGAAATCACATCCAATGCGCGGACACGGGACGGGAGTTTAACCTATACCGCGACGGGATATTCGCCGGCTTCCGGAGGGGGGCACGTCAACTACTTCAAGAATGTAAACAACAACTACAATCTGGGGCGTGAGTTGAGTTTGGGCGAAGACGACAGCACCATTGCCTACTACTTCAGCGTGATGGTGGAAGTGGACAACAATACGGAGAACAACTTTGGCGAGTTTGTTCTCAACTTCAGTTCGGACATCAACAGCACTGCTAACAGTGTAAAATTCGGCTTTGATGATGATGCTTCTGGATATCACAGCTACCTTGAAGTGGGAGGAAGCCGGGTGGACGCCAATGACGGGAATTTCACGCCCAACACGGACACCTCGAACCGAAACACCCATCTGATCGTGGGCAAAATCGAAGTGAATCGCTCCGGCAACGAGACGGTAACCATGTGGCTGGATCCCACGGACGTTACGAGCGATACGCAGTTGGATGCCACCACGATCGCAGCCAACAAGCTCACCATTTCCGGCGAAAACATCATTGGGAGTGGCGATACGTTGAATCAAGTCCGCTTCCAGGCATTTGCCAGCGATGATGGAGGGGGAACGCAGGGGATGTTTTTCGATGAACTGCACATCGAGAACCTTGAGGCGAGCGCGACAGCGTCGTGGACGAACAATGTGGAACTGGCAACCGGTTCCAGTTCCTCCATCACGCTCGATGATTTCACCAGCGTGGACACGTTGGGAACGCTCACCACGAATGGAGCGGCTACGCTAAGCGTCAACTCCACCACCGGCGCAGGCGCGCTGGAATTCAGTGGAAACTCAACTCTGGGCGGCGATTTGACCGTCGTAACGAACGATCTGTCGTCGTTGACGCTCAATAATGTGAGCGGTTCGGCGGGCATCATCAAAGACGGCAACGGGACCCTGATTCTGCCTACAACGAACAGCTACACCGGGCAAACGACTGTCGATGACGGCCGGATTCAGGTTTCGGCTGACGGAGCTCTCGGAACGACCGCTGCCGGGACCTCGGTGAACAACGGAGGTCAATTGGTGATTTCCGATACGAATTACGCCACCCTGGAGGCGTTGAGTATCGAAGGCACCGGTCCGAATAGCGATGGGGCTCTCCTCGGCGCCGGAACCTCCACGTTCGCGGGCGCGGTGACGGTGGCTGGTGATGCTCAGATTCAATCCGACGACGATCTGACCCTAACCGGTGGTATCGACACCGCGGGGAACGAAGTTTTGTTCCAAGGCGAGGGGAACACCACGATCGACTCCGGGATCGTGACCGGTTTGGGCAGCCTGCGAAAGGACGGCGACGGCGTTTTGACGGTGAACACGGCCAACGACTACGCCGGGGCGACCAACATTGATGGCGGGGTTCTCGTCGCGCGGCACGATACCGCTCTGGGAGCAGCTGCTGGCGGCACGTTCGTGGCTGACGGCGCCCAATTGCGCTTGGAAAACGATATCACCATCGGCGCGGGTGAAGCGATCACGTTGAACGGGCGCGGCACGAACAACAACGGCGCGTTGTTGAATCAATCGGGCGCAAACACTGTTCAGGGGTCCGTCGTTTTGGCCACCGATAGTGAGATCGAGGCGAACGACACCCTCAATCTGGAAGGGACTCTGACCCTAACCGGAAATCTCATTGCCGACGTGAATTCCGGCGACACCATTAACGTAACCGGAATGGTTACCGGTAGCGGCGATATCGAAAAACAGGACGTCGGGATCTTGATTCTGGCGAACGGGACCAACGATTTCACCGGAGCGCTGGATGTGGACAATGGCAGGGTTCAGGTGACCGCGGACGGAGCTTTGGGCGGGGCCGGCGCCACCAACGTGGCCTCGGGCGCCACCCTCGAATTCGCCGGCGCTGTCAACTACACCGCAGCGGAAACCATCAACATCGCGGGAATTGGGGAAAGCGGCTCGGGCGCGTTGCGCAGTTCGGGCGGTGACACCGCGATCGGCTCAAGCGTGACGATCGACCTGACTGGGGACGCCACCATTAGATCGGTCGGCGGAACTTTGACCATCGACCCGAATCTCGATCTGGATTTCAATCTGGAGTTGGATGGCACGGGCGACTTCCTCGTCCAGGGCGTCATCAGCGGTATCGCGGGCGCCAGCTTGGAAAAGGGAGGGAGCGGAACCGCACGGCTGACGGGGACCAACACCTATTTGGGCGATACCGTGGTCGCGGACGGAATCCTGGTTGTGTCGAACAATTCAGCGCTGGGTTCGCCTGGCGAGGGAACTGTCGTTCGCGATGGGGCCACTCTGGCTTTCGACGACCAGGGAGGCGCCGACCTCACCATCGCGGGTGAGAATTTCACGATCATTGGTGACGGCTTCCTCGGAACAGGTGCAATTCGCAACGATCAGGGTGACAACACCCTGACCGGCACGATCGATGTGAAGGTCGACAGCGAGCTGGGATCGGGGAGCGCGACCATCGCCTCGGACGCCGATACGCTCACGATTGAGGGTGATGTGACATTCACCCAACTGACTTTCAATGGCGACGGCGACACCGTGGTAAATGGCCAATTGATGAATGGCCTTTCTTCCGAGACCCTGCTTTCGCAGGACTTCGAGAATTTTGGTGGCGGACAGACTGACCCGGGCGACTCCCAGATTCTCATCGAAGGTTGGGTCAACGACACCACGGACGATGTGGACTGGGTTTCCGACCAAGCCGGAACCGGCTCGGGGGGAACAGGGCCGAATGTGGACAACACGCTGGGTACGAATTCCGGGACCTACATGTATGTTGAAGCCTCCGGTGTTGGTACAGGTGGGAAGACCGCGCGAATGACTTCTCCGGTCATCGACCTGACGGGTTTTACCGCCGCCCAGCTCGATTTCTTTTATCACATGCATGGTGACACGATCGGGACGCTCTCCGTGCAGGCCAGCACCGACGGGGGAACGAACTGGTCGGGCGACTTGTTCAGCCTGACGGGAGAACAGCAGCAGAGTCAGGGGGACCCCTATCAGCAGGCAGTCGTCGACCTGACACCCTACGCTGGCGCCAATAACCTACAGCTGCGAGTTACCAACGTCACGGGTTCGAGCTTTACCAGCGACATCGCGGTCGATGATTTTCGTGTGACCGCCTCGACAGGAGCTCCGACGATCGGGGAAGTATTGAAAAACGGCACGGGCACCACGACGTTAAGCGGAGACAATTCCTATAGCGGCGCCACCACGGTGGCCGCAGGAACCCTGGTGGTCGCAAACAATAATGCACTTGGAACCCTGGCGACTGGAACCACGGTGGCGGCGGGCGCTACGATTGCCTTGGACAATCAGGGCGGCGCAGACCTTTCAATTGCCGAGGATTTCACCATTCGCGGTGAGGGTGTCCTCGGAACGGGCGCGATTCGCAACGATCAAGGGCAAAACGTCATCACCGGCGATATCACCGTGCCGGAGGCGCTTACAATGCCAGTAACCACGGGGCTGGAATTGCACCTGGACGCCTCGAATGTCGCCAGTGTGATTGCGGCGGACGGAACGCTGGACGACGGAGACCTGATCTCCGGCTGGAACGACTTCCTGGGTGGCGACAATACCGTGGCCAACGACGCAGTTCAGACGGACGCGGCCCAGCAGCCTCGCTGGATCGCCAACGCGATCAACGGATTGCCCGCGATTCGCTTCGATCCAGATGCTGGAAATAGTTCCACAGACGACGATGACATGCAGATTACCGGGCTCAATCTCGGCAACAACGCGTCTTTCTTCTTTGTCCTTCAGGAAGCAGCTCAGGAGCCTGCTTCTGGCAGTGCGCTTCGACCCTTTTTCAGCGGTAGCGGCGATTCCCACTCCGGAAACGATCACTATGCCTTTACGTTGAGCCGCCCCGACCTCTCGGATCAGTTCCGGATCAACGCGGCCGCCGGAGTATCGACGGCCTATTCGGGCATCGTGAATCAGAACGGTGATTTTCACACCTATTCCTATGTTCGCGACGGCGTCGATGGCGAGTTGTTCCGCGACGGAGCCAGCGCGGTGACGCAGTCCGGGCTGACCGGGAACGCGACGGATTCCGTCTACTTCATTGGTGGTCAAGATGGTAACGGCGCTCGTCACTACCAGGGTGACATCGCCGAAATCATCGCATTCAACCGCACCTTGAGCGCCGTGGAACGGCAGCAGGTCGAGAGTTTCCTGAACGAAAAGTACTTCGGAGCTGGGGCTGCCGGGGGTGCAACGATCGGTGCTGCGGCGGGAGGCCAGCTGACGATTCAAGGCGGAGTGGAATTTTCCGATCTGACCCTGAACGGGGCCGGAGAGATCGCGGTTGAGGGTGTGATGAGTTCGCAGGTTGGCGCGGCCGGAACCCTGACCAAGGACGGCACGGGAACGGCCACCTTGAGCGGAGCGAACACCTACGCGGGCGAAACGACGGTTTCTGACGGAATCCTTGTCGCGGCGAACGACGCCGCTCTCGGCAACACCGGCGCGGGCACGACCGTGGCGGATGGCGCGGTCCTCGCGTTGGACGACACCATCCCAGGCGCGGCGCTCACCATCGCGGAAAACATCACCTTGGGCGCGGATGCGGCCAATCCCGGCGTACTGAGAAACGTCGCGGGCGACAACGACGTTGCGGGAGGGGTCTTCGCCGAATCGGGAGCGTTGGGCGACATCCGGATTGAATCGGCGAGCGATACCCTGACGATTTCAGGAGACGTCTCGCTCAATCAGGCTGGGATCACCGTAACCGGCGCAGGCGACACCCAGATCGACGGTCAGATCCTGGCTGGTGTGACGGTGGTCAATACCTATGATACGACTGTTCTGGCGGATAACCCGCTGGTCTACTGGCGGCTCGGAGATGGCGACCAATCCAACGGCGCCACGGTCGATAATGTCGGAACCCTTGACGCTGCTGGTGACGGCACCTATCTCGATACGGCAGGATCCATCATCGAAACGGTGGCCGATCCGGCAATTTCGGGGGGAGACGGCATCGCGATTGAGGGGGATAAAAAGGAAGGTGTGGGACTCGCCTTCAGCGGAGACTTCCCGGGTACGACGGCGACCTTTGAGGGCTGGTTTCGCGGGGATGACGATCCGCATTCCGGAGGTCAGTATGAACCAGCGTTGTTCTCTTATGAAGGATCTGGCCCCGGAGGCGGCGGGAATGAGTTCATCGCGTTGTTTTCAGGCAACAATCTCAACATCTTCGGGAACGGGGCCGCATCGTCCACTTCGATCACGAAGGGAACTCTCTTCAACGGAAACTGGCGGCACCTTGCCATTACCTTCGATTCCACAGCTTCCGGATCTGGTTCCGCCAGCGTCTATCTCGACGGTCAATTTGTTGAAACCGTTACCAACGCAAATTGGGACGCGGATTTGAGCAGTTCGGGGCAATTCGTGGTGGGATGGGAACAGGACGGAGCTCTCAGCAACGGCAACCAGTCCTTTCAAGGTTTTGTTGGCGACATGGCCGAGGTCGCCATCTACGGCAGCGTTCTTGGCGCCGCTACCATCCAGAATCACTACGACGAAGGCCTCGTTACGCCGGTGGACCCCGCCAACACGCTGACCAAATCCGGCAGCGGCACCCTGACCCTCACCAACGCCAATACCTACGAAGACGGCACTACAGTGAGCGAAGGAACCCTGTTGGCCAACAACACCAGCGGTTCGGCGACTGGAACCGGTGGCGTCACCGTGGAAACCAACGGCATTCTGGCCGGAACCGGCTCCGTGGCGGGAACGATCAGCGCGAACAGTGGCGGCGAGGTCAATCCGGCTCTGTCGGCTCCGAACGACGTGACCGGCGATCTGGGCTCCGGCGGCGCGAATTTGGCGACCGGCGGAACCTTCACCGTCCAGATCGAATCCACCACTCCTGACACCGGCTTTGATCAACTGGATGTTGCCGCTGGTGGAACCGTGACCATCAATGGCGCGGCGCTGGATGTTTCGATTCTGGGAACGCCCGGGTTCGCCGTGGGCGACAAGTTCAAGATTATCGACAATGACGGGGGTTCCCCGGTGACGGTGACCAGTCCGTTTACGGTTGGCGGTTCGGCCGTGCCGAATGGCAGAGCGTTCGAAGTGACCGACGACAGCGGCGCGGGGAGCACTACCTACGTGTTTTCGATTCTCTACAATGTGGACGGGGACGCGGCTGACCCGCGAGGCACCACCGGCAACGACGTGGTCCTCTTCAACTTCGGGGAACCGGAAACCGAGGTTTCCATCAATGGCGACGGTCATTTGGTCATCACCGACATCAACAGCGACTCGAATGATGCGATCACGATTGAGGATGACGGGACCAACTACATCATCCGCGATGCAAACCTGGCACTGACCACCACGATTTCAGGAGCTGAACGCGTCGATGGCAATACGATCAAAGTTGCCAAGGCAGACGTCACCGGAGGCGGATTGATCGTCAATACGGCCAATGCTGCGGACACGACAGGCGTCAGCGATACGGTTATCATTGGAGGTAGTACCAATCCCGTGAGCTTCACGGGACCTGTGACGTTCAATGCGGAATTCGTCCGGTTCGACCAGGATCTGGATGCCACCGGCAACACGGTGACCTTCAATGCGGAGGTGACGATGGGCGCCGATGCCGAACTCACAGCGCAGGACGTGGCTTTCAACCAGGCGGTGACGCTCAGCGACAAGGTTCTGACCGTGAACGTTTCCGGCACGGGAACTGCCAACGCGGTCACGGCGGCAGGCGGTGGGTTGACTAAAGACGGCGGCGGAACCCTGACGATCACGGGCCAAATCGATGATACCGGCACGGGATTTTCCGGCGTCGTGAATGGCGGCGAACTCAAGGTGCAAAACACCACCAACAGCTTGGGCGAGTCCTCCTCCACCTGGACGGTCAATAGCGGTGGGATCCTGGAAGCGGTTGGCAATGGCAGCGTCAGCGGCTTGGGAAGCGCGGATGTAACGCTCAATTCCGGCGAACTGGAGTTCGTCATGCCGCCCAACCCGTTTACGGATGCCCCGGGACAGTTGCAGGCGCGCTACTGGGACTACGACGTGCGGGGATCCCAGGGATCGGGGGGAGTGAGCAATGGTGGAATAGCCGAGTTCGATACGTTGGCCGGTCTGGAAGGGTTGATTGCGACCATGGGGACGCCGAATTTCGATGTCTTGCTGCAAGGTGACCTCGATTTCCCGGCGGGAGGAGGCAACAACAGCACCAGTGGCAATCCGTTCAGTTCCATCGGCAGCCTCGGCAATAACGACACCATGGTGGCGGTCTGGTCAGGGTATGTCCACATCGACCCCGCGGACTACGACGGCAGCCTGACGACCTTCTTCAGCGCGAGCGACGATGGCACGGTGGTTTACGTGGATGGCAACCTGGTGGTGCAGAACAACCGCTTTCAGGGCGTCACCGAACGCTTCGGCACCTACGATTTGACGCCGGGCGACCACGAGATCGTGATCGCATTCTACGAAGGAACCGGCGGGGCCGGGGTGACTGCGAATTGGCAGGGAACGGCCACCGGCGGCGCGAAGACGTTGGTCAATCCGGCTGCGTTTTCCGGCACGGGTGGAAACAGCTACTTCTTTACCCGCGAATTGCTGGCCAGCCTGGATCCGGATTTCGATCTGACCAACAACGTCACCGTCAGCGGAAGTTCGACCATCGAGTTGGGCGCGCAAGTGACCAGCGTGACGCTGGATGACCTCACGATGGAGGAGGGTGCCACCTTGACGGTGGAATCCGCCGACATGAATCAGCCGCTGGAATTCGCCAACACCACGCTGAACGGCGCGGCGACCACGACCGCGACGATCGACACCAACATGATGCCGGTCGTGACGCTCAACAACCTGAGTGGCGCGGTGGATCTGGACGTGACCGGCGACGGCACGGTGATTCTGCCGACCGACAACTCGGCTGGATTCAGCGGCGAGATTACGGCGAAGACGGCAACCACGATCGAGATCACCGTGAACGGTGCCTTGGGCGATACCAGCCAGGGAACTGTCATTGAAGATGGGGCGTCCCTGCGGATGACCGGCGGGTTCAACTACAGCCTGGCCGAGTCGCTCACCATCAGCGGCGCGGGCAGCCCGAAATCCGATGGCGCCCTCCACAGTGAGACCGGCGACAACGACTTCAGCGGCGCGATCACGATCGGTTCCGGCACAACGACGATTCGCACCAGCGCCAATTCGTTGGATTTGTTCGGCGGAATCGACACCAACGGCGCCAACGAAGTGCGTTTCGAGAGTGTGGGGACTACCCGTGTGCAAACTGCAGGAATCCAGGGCGACGGCAGCGTGCGCAAGGAAGACAACGGCACGTTGGAATTCTTCGTCGACAGCAGCTACACCGGAACCACACTGATCAACAACGGCGTGATTGACATTCGGACCGCGGCGGGACTTGGCACGACGGCGGGATCGACAACGGTGAATGGCAGCGGCACCCTGCGCTTGCGTGGAGGCATTACCGTGGCGGAGAATCTGACACTGAACAACGGCGATGGAGAGGGCTCCCAGGGCGTGCTCCGCAACGACGCGGACGCCAACATTTTGACCGGAACCGTGACCCTGAGCGGCACCCCGCGCATCGATGTGGATGGGGGCACGACCCTGACGATCGAAGGGGCAATCGGTGGAGGCGGCGATTTCTTCAAGACCGATTCCGGAACCCTTGTGCTGGACAACTCCAGCAACGTCAACACCTACACGGGAACTTCAACGATTGCCGGTGGCACGGTGATCATCCAGAAGGATTCCGCGCTGGGAACCGCCGCCGGAGGCACCATCTTGAATGCGGGTACGAGCCTGGAATTCAATCTCGCTGGAGACTACACCGTGGCGGAATCCCTCACCTTGGGGGAAGGGGCGACGGTCATCAACCGGGGATCGGACACGGATCTGGCTACCACCAGCATCACGCTGCAAGGTGACGCGACGATTGAATCGGCCACAGCCGGCACAACGTTCAGCACGGCCGCGAACATCGATCTCGGATTTGGCAACCTGACGGTGATTGGGGATGGCGACACCAGTCTGACGGGCGACATTTCCAACACCGCGTTCGTGAACGACGGCAACGGTAACTTCTTTGCCTCCGGCTTGATTGAGCGGGTTTACGATATTCGCAGTGTGGACGATCCATTTGGAGCCACGCAATTGGGGGCCAGTCTGCAGAGCGGTCCGCGGGCCGGCTACACGACGACGAATCAGGGGCCTTGGGCTATTGACACGACAGACGAGACCATCGTCTACACGGGCCAATTCTATGATGCGGACGGCATCTTCTCCTTCGCGGAGAGCATTGATGACGACGTGGCGATTTATATCGCCGGCACGCGTGTTTTGCGGAATACCTCCGCGAGCGTGGCGACGACCACGGCAACGACTTCCGGGATCAATAACAGCAACGAATCCGGCAACGCCAACCCGGACGGCGGCACCTTCGACTTCAGCTCTTTGCCGAATGACAATGGCTGGTATGACATCGAAATCCGTTTTGCCAATGGCGCGGGGGGAGAAGGCGCGGTCTCGCGCGACTCGTGGACGACTTCCTTCGGATTCGCCTTGGCCAATCCGGCAACCGCGGATGAATTGCCGGGCGTGGATGCCGGTGTGCTGGATGGCTCCGACAAATCGGGCGTGCACTCTGAATTGACCGGCAACAACCCGGCTTGGCAGACGGCGGATGACCCGGGCGATGGCAGTTTGTTCCGGGTTTCGATGGAGGGCCGCGCCGGAATCGTCAAGCAAGGCACCGGCACCCTGCGCCTCGAGGGCGACAGCACCTACCAGGGCCTGACCGATTTGCAGGCCGGCACGATTGAGGTGGCGTCGGCCACGGCTTTGGGCAGCGCGGATTCCGGAACGGATCTGTCCGATGGCACCACGCTTGCCTTCGATGGCACGTTCACGATTGCCGATGAGCCGATTTTGGTGGGCAACAGCACCCTCCACAACCTGGCGGGTGACACCACCATCGCTACCACCATCACCGTGCAAGAGCGCGCAGGCGGGACGTTCACGCTGAGTTCGGATGCGGACACGCTGACGATCTCCTCCGACCTGAACCTGAACCGCTCCGATCTGGACGTGACGGGCGATGGCGACGTGACGATTTCCGGGGTCTTGAGCGATGCGGGTGCGGCGACGGAAAGTGAATACGCGAGCCTTCTCCTCAACGAGGGGACGGACCTGAAAGCCTACTTCCGCCTGAACGAAGCGACCGGCACTTTGGAAGCGTTCGATTCGAGTTCGTATCGGGTGAATGGCACGTTCCAGGGCGGTGCGGAATCGACTCTGGAGGAGGCCAGTGCACATGCCAATCTGGGAACGGCGCTCGATTTTGATGGAAGCAATGACTACATCGAGTTGGGCCAATCACCGGCTGATCTGGGACTGAACGGTCCCTTCACCGTATCCGCCTGGGTCAACGTGGATTCCTTCAAGCAGGACAACACGATCCTCGGCAACAGCGCAGGATCGTCGAACCAAGGCCTGCACCTGGTGATTCGCAACAGCCGGGCACACTTTGGCTTTTTCGGCAATGATACGGCCGGTTCGCAGGTGCTGACTGAGAACACCTGGTATCACGTGGTGTGGCGCTTTGACTCCAGCAATGGAGAACAGGCGATCTTCATTGATGGGGCGCTGGACAACTCCAGCACCGGGCACGCGGCCTTCGCCGGAACTCAACCCGTCGATATTGGCCGCTGGAGAAACAGCAATTATTTTGATGGCACGATGGACGACGTCGCCATCGTGGGCCGCGTCATGGACGACGCGGAAATCGCCGCGCTCTTTGCGGCAGGGCCGAACAACACGACGGTTAGTTACGATGCCGATGTTACGAAGTCTGGGGCCGGAACCCTGACATTGTCCGGGGCGAACACCTACGCGGGTCAAACCACGGTTTCGGAAGGAATCTTGAAACTCGACAACGCCACGGCCTTGGGCACATCGACGGATGCTTCCGATGGCACGGTGGTGGAAGATGGTGGCGCCTTGGATTTGAATGGCGTGGATGTGCCCAACGAGATCGTTACGATCAATGGCGACGGCGTTGTTGCCGATCCGGATACCGGTGCCTTGTACAACAGTGCGGGTAGTATGGGCAACAACGGGGTGGATAATCTCGTTTTGGGCAGCGATGCGTCGATCGGCAGCGATGGCGGGCGGTTTGGACTCAACGGCGGCACGGTATCAGGGGCATTCACCCTGACCAAGGTGGGCAACAACGATGTGTGGGTCGGTTCCACGGTCACGGTCGCCAACATCATTGTGGAGGATGGTGTCTACGGAATGCAGGGTAACAACGCGGATAATTTGTTGGCTGGCGGCGCGATCACGATCAATGCCAATGGCACGCTGGGCACCTGGACGACGAAAACGTTTGATGCCGACATCGTCATGAACGGTGGCCGGATTGATACGGGAGCCCCAGGAGGGCAAAATAACACCGTAACGTTCAATGGTGATATTACGCTGAACGGGGCCAATAACCGGTTTCATATCGTAAATACGGCGGACGTCATTGCGACGGGAGTCATCAGCGGGGGCGGCGATTTGGTGAAGTCGGATAGTGGTGATCTTACGCTGACCAATGACAATACCTACGCGGGGACAACGGCCGTTAACACGGGATCACTCCTGGTGAATGGATCCCACACGGGCGGTGACAACTACACTGTTGGCTCGACGGCGACGCTGGGGGGCAACGGAACGATCACTCTGCTCGACAACAGCAAATCCGTCACGGCATCGGGCACGGTGGCGACCGGCGATCCGACTACGGATTCGGGCATCGGCACCCTGACGGTCAACAACGACGTTAACTTGAACGGCGATTTTGACTTCCAGATCGATGGCGCTACCGCGGATTTGCTGGATGTTGATGGAGGGGTGAATCTGGATGCCGGTTCGACCCTGACGCTTTCCGACATCAACGATCCGGTCGACGGGTCGACCATCCTGCTGATCGACAACGATGACACCGATGCGGTGAACGGCACTTTCGGCACGGATTCGCGGTCCGGAACCGCATTGACGGAAGGCGCAACGGTGACCGATGACGAAGGCGATGCCTATACCATCAGCTACGCCGGTGGCACGGACAGCAACGACGTGGTGCTCTTCGTGGGTGCGGCGGAGACCGAGGTGTCATTCTCCGGCGGCGTTCTCACCGTGACGGACATCAACAGCGATAGCGGAGATGACCTGACCATCAGCTACGATGCGTTGGCGGATGAATACGTCATCTCGGATGCCGCATTGAACCTGACCACGAACGGCCTGACCTCCGCCCAGGTGAAGCGTCCGGACGCCCGGACGGTTCGGGTGGATGCGGGCATCGTCACTTCGCTGGTGGTCCAGACTGCCAACACATCAGGTGACGGCAGCGACGATTCCGCCGACACGATTGGCATCAACGTTGCGAGCCTTCCCGCCTACCTCACCGGAGACGTCACGGTCACGGCGGAGACCATTCAATTGGACAGCGGCATCTCGGCCGGTGGTGATGTGACGTTGAATGGATCGACGACTCTAGGAGCGGCAGCTGCGCTGACTGCCAGCAACGTGAATTTGAACGGGACGATGAGCTTGGGCGCGAACAACCTGACGGTGAACGTCACCGGTGTGGGAGGGGCTTCAACCGGCGGAATTACCGGAAACGGCCAGCTCATCAAACAAGGCAACGGCACCTTCACGCTGAATGGCACGGGAACCAACAGCAACGGCTACACGGGGTTGACGCACGTTCAAGGCGGCACGCTCGCGGTCGGCGGCAGCTTTGCCACGGATGGCGCAATTCAGGGCGACGTCACGATCGATGCCGGGGCGACCTTCGATTTGACCCAAAGCAACGTGATCGCCAACGGCAGTGACTTCACCATCAACGGCACGCTCGACATGAGCGGGCTGACTGAGGTGCTTGGGAACATTCAGGGCTCAGGCAGTATCATCAATCATACCAACAATGGCTCCAACGGCCTGACTCTGGATGATCTGAACGGCACCCACACTTTCGCGGGTGATATTTCCGGCGGCGGTTCGCTCAACATTCGCGGTAACATCGACGACAGCGGAACGCTGGAATTGTCTGGCGGGACGATCAGCCTCGGCAACCTGCGAATTGGCGATGGAACGGTGACGATCAAGGATGACGCCACGGTAACCGCATTCAGCCAGACGGTGGTGGGAACGAATCGCACCGAAATTGCGGGGATCACCGCCGCTTCGGTCACCGCAAGGCTGAACATCGAGTCCGGCAGTCTCACGACCGGTTCAATCATTACCGGAAACCGGGCTAGCGGCACGGTCACGGCGGTGATTGACCAATCGGGTGGCACCGTCCGCACCACCGGCAGCGCCGAAGAAGGCAACGGGGTCCGCATGTCCCATTGGGGCAATTCAGACACGACCTACACCCTGTCCAATGGAACGCTGACGATCGACAACGGGTTTGCCCTGAGCATGGCCACCACCGGCAACGGGCGATTTACCCAAACCGGCGGGACACTGAACACGACCAGCGTGGACGTGAATTCCCGGACCGACGCGAACGGGAACGGAACCTTCGAGGTGCTGGGCGGAACCGCCAACATCGGTTCCGGTGGCATCGTGAGCGATTCAACCTCCAATCCGGGAACGGTCAACCTTGGCGGTCAGGGCGGCACCCTGCGAGCCACCGCGAATTGGGCATCCTCCCTCGATCTGAACTTGCTGGGAACCGGGGTGGACGTCATCAACCTGGACACCAACGGGTTTGACGTCGGGCTGTCAGGTGGACTCAACGGAGTTGGCGGCTTTGACAAGCTGGGCGGCGGCACGTTGACCTTGAGCGGAACCAGCGACTACCAGGGTGATACGGATGTCGTCGCGGGAACTCTCCTCATCAACGGCGAACATTTGGCCGGCACGGTGGTGGCCGATTATCGCGATGATTTCAGCACCACTCCGGCGACGGGTTGGCAGTATCTCTGGAATTCGGGCGGAGACGTTTCCGATCCGGCCAACTACACCGCGTTAGAGGTGGAGAACGACCACTGGGAAACGGTGGCGAACGGCAGCTTTCCGGATCCAGCGCCGGGTTCGTATCTCAACCTCACCGGCACCAGCGGCCATCCAGGTTCCACGGACGTTTACGCGATTGCCGCCTTTACCGTTCCGACAGCCGGCGATTATGCCATTACCAGCAGCTTCCTGGATCCGGTTACCGGAGCTGGTGACGGGAACGATGTCCGGATTTTCGTGAAGTCCGGGGCGGTGACGACGGAAGTCTTCTCCACCGCGACCGACGATGCCGTGATTGACTTCGACACGGCGCTGGGAACGCTTGGGGCTGGAGACGTCATCTATGTGGCGACCGGAACGGACGGTCTTGGTGCGGGCAACGATCCTGGCAATGACAGTTTCAACTGGGACTTCTCCATCTTGAGCCAGGCCACGAGCACGATCACGGTTCAGAGCGGTGCAACGCTCGGTGGGACAGGAAGTACCAATTCGGCGGTGAACGCGGCCGGAACGTTGAGCGCCGGTTCCCCGGTTAGCGGAATCGATTCTTTGGAAACTGGGAACCTGGATATAACGGGGACCCTGGAAGTGCAACTCAATGGGAACACCAGCGCGGATTTGATCGATGTGACCGGGCCCGTCAATTTGGGTGGCGCCTCGATTCTGACGGTGTCTGGACTCGCACCTGCGAATGGTGCGACGATCACGATCATCGAGAACGATGGGACCGATTTAGTGACCGGTCGTTTTACTTCCGACGGCTTCACCGTTTTGGAGGAGAGCGATATCGTCACGGTTGGCGGCGACCGCTACATCATCAGCTACGTGGGCGGGGATGGGAACGACGTGGTTCTGTTCAAGGGAGTGCCTGAAACGCAGGTTCATCTTGATGCTTCGGGCAATCTGACGATCAGCGATATTGAGAGCGATAGCGCGGACTCGCTCACCATCACCTTCGACTCTTCAACCAATGAGTATGTCATCTCTGATGCGAATTTGAATTTGAGCGCAACAGGGTTTGATCGGGCCGACGTTTCTCGCCCGGATGCGAAAACCGTGAGAGTGGCGGCGACTGCAGTCACGGGGAATGTGTTTGTGAACACGGCGTTCGGATCCGATTCGCAAACAGACACGGTCACGATTGGAGGTGTGGATGCCTTGACTTTTTCGGGTGCGATCGAGATCACCGCAGAGTCGATTCTGATCGCAGGAACGGTGGTGGCCAATGGCGACGTGACCCTCACGGGGACCTCGCCGACCGGGACTGTAACGATCGCGGACGGGGCTGGTATCGATGCGGGGATTGGAAACATTGGAATTACCGCGGGCGCGGATATTCTGCTCGGTGGACTGAGCACGACGAATACCGCGACGATTCGTTCGCTCAATGGGTCGATCCTCGACAATGGAGATACCGATGTTGAGATCATCGCCTCCAGCGCAGTTCTAAACGCGGCGGTCAGTATTGGAACGGCAACGAACTCATTGGAGACTCAAGTTTCAGCCCTGGAAGGATCCGCCGGGACAGATCTCTATCTCAACAATCTGGGTGCTTTGAATCTTACCGCCGGAGGACTCTCCGTGACTCGGAATTTGGAGATCAACAGCGATCAAGGGATTACGGATTCCGGAGCCATTACCGTGGGGGGCGACGCCCTGTTCACAACGAGTGCAAACGACTCCGATATCACGCTGGATCAATTGGCTGTCGACGGAAGTATTGGGTTGAACGCCTCAGGCGCGGGAAGTGATGTCACCATCGTCAATGCTACTGGAATCAACTTTCAAACTGGTGGCGCTGGCGGATTTCTCAGTGCGACGGCAACCACTGGGGATGTTCTGGTCGGTTCGGGAATTGCCATCAGCACGGGAGGTGCCTTAACGCTGGTTGCTGAAGATAACTTTACGTTGGATCCGAATGCTTCGCTCAATGCTGCTTCCGTCGACATCCGCATTGACAACGGCAATGTCGGAGATGCCGTGGATGTCGTTCCGTTGGCTTTGGTGAGCGGAACCATCACGACGTCTACCACTCCATTTGCAACTCCCGCGGGTGCGGGAACTGCCGGAACGCGGGTTACGGGTGGCGCCCGGACTGACATCTTTAGCTTGGCGCATAGTAACTCGGTCATCTCTGTTTACGGCGGTGATCCGAGTGCGACGCCCGGGGATTCCATCGCCATTCAAACTCCGGGTAGCGCCTTGACTTCTGGGCCGGGCGCTGATCAAGGTCGTTTCTCCGCCAGCGGTTTCGAGGACATTCATTTCACCCAAATTGAAGACTTGGCGCTGAGCGGGGACTTGGTTCTAACCGGAACGGCAGGTGATGATGTCCTGGAAATTAGTCCTATTGATTCCAATCAAGGAGTGATTCGTTTAACGAGCAATGGCACGCCGGGACTGGTCATCTCTTATGCCGGCCTAACTTCGTTGACCTTTAACGGCGCGGCTGGGAACGATGAATTGCTGATCCAATATCCTGACGGTATTGTCTTTGCTCCTGCCGGTGGCGTGACCTTTAACGGTGGTGGTGAGACGGATACGTTGACGATCAACGGAGCCACCCTGACCACATCGCTCGATGTCACCATGGGAAGTGCAACAACGCTTGGCGTGACCGCTTTCGACGCGACCGTTGGCGGCCCGGTCACCACGAATATTTCGATCTATAACGTGAGCAATACGACCTTGAATGGAGGATCGGCGGCGGACACCTTTTCGATTATACCCGGACCAACGACGACGTTCAGTGTGAATGGCGGGGATCCGGATCTCCTTCCGGGCGATCGCCTTGATGTAGTGGCAACGAACGGGACGATGCACGGTGGCAGGGATGTTGGTTCCGGTGTCTGGACCTTCCCCGGGGGGCTTCAGCCGATCAATTTCACAGGGATCGAAAGCGACGGCGTAACGCCGGTCCTGTCCGGAGTGAATGGGGCTTTGAGTCGTTTGACTCACGGACAGGGGAAAGGACCGCTGGGGCTCTTCCCGACCATCGTGGTGACCCAGGCATCGTTCCTCACCGAGGCCATCATCCAGTTCGCTGGGGGATACCAGCCTGGTGAGGACGCGCTTCGCTCGATCGCTTTGCCAGCCGGATTCACTCAGAAGTTCGATCCCGCGTCCGGTCGCTTGACCATCACTGCTGGGGAAGAAGGTGCTTCTGCCTTGGACATGGAGGTTGCCCTGCGTTCTGTGGTCTACGAGAACAAGAATTTGACGGACCCGACCCCTGGGACGCGGTCCATTGTCGTTGTCGTCTATGACATCAGTGGGCGTAGTAATGTCCTGACGGTTACCGTGACCCAGGAACGCGATCCGAAGTTGGTTGCCCCTGGCAATCAGAACTCCGCCTCGGTAATTGGAAGTGGAACTTCGCAAGGTGGGCAGCAGGGAGATGGTGGCCTTTCTGAGTTGCTTGCCCTCCTGAACAGCTTTGGTGATGACGGCGTTTTCGCCGGATTCCGGGTTGATCCGTTGGAAGAAGGGGCAAATTACGGCTTCTTGAATGGTCAAATCGTAGGTCCGGATGGAACTGCGGTGGATCTTGGCAATTTGAGTAGCGGACAGAGTAGCGTCTTGGCTTCGCTTCCACCGCTTTCGACACTGACTCCATTCTTTGCGGGCAGTTCGGGAGTTGGCTCTCAGGTCATCGTGACAATTAGCGATGGAGCTGGCGGTTTCAGCCAGACGATGACGGTTCAGACCGATTCCGCAGGAAACTGGTCGGCCGCATTTTTGGGGCTCACTCTGGAAGACCGAACCTACTCAGTGACCGTCCAAGAGGTTGCCGCAGTCATCGACGTGTTTGACGTGGAGAGAACGTTTCTACGAGTTGGTCATTTTCATGGAGGAATCCTGCCGAATGGGGCTGATGATGAGGACCTGAGCCTTGGCGATATCTTCGGCATGATCATCGATACGGTGAATCCGGAAGAAGCGCTGGAAAAGCTCGCTGAATAATCGGCCAGTCAAAGATTAGGAGTACTTCGGTAAAATGGAGGGAAGCTGTAAAAATGGTGGCTAAAACGTCACAGATTTGGTATTTCTGACAACCATTGTTGAAGAGTCGGTCTGTCTACTCAGCGCAAACTTTCAGGCGTTTTCATCATTAAATCCCCTTCAGAAGATTCCCTCGTATCATTGGCGCCCGACCATGTGACCTATTTCGTGTCGGCGGACGAAGCGGTGTGTACTAACTACGAAGTCCACAATTCGATTGACGACGACGGTGTGTCGTTGGTGTCCGAAGCCCCTGAATACGAGAGGATTAGCACGCATAAGGAGGGCCGCTCGGATGCCGTCGTCTATTGCTCTTGGGCGAAAGAGTTTGATCCATCGAAGACGGTGACGAGGTGCGCTCGGAGTAGAGTTTGCCAATCGGTATCAAGCCATCTGAAGCGAAAAGTTCAGACGTTGGCCGACAAGAAGATCAGCTTTGAACGATTTTACGGAAGTTGCCAAAGCCGCCACGTTGGATCCGGGGACGATGACAGGAAGTCACGTTCTGCGCTTCCATTTGCTTTCTACATTTCATCATTCCTCCAAAAGCCACCAAAAGGCCGCCCCATGGGCCTTGGTGGCTTTTTCATCGGGAAATTGGATTCACTCCCCGGTTACGAATTACCATTTTCTTTCAGTCCCAGTTTATGACCCCCTCTATACTTAAGCGGCTTCAAGCCATCTTAAATCGCGACTCCGGCAGTCAGCGTCAGCTTCAAATGGAACAGTTGGAGCCTCGGATTCTTTATTCAGCAGCCCCAGTTGAGGCCGCGCCTGAAGCAGAGATGAGTTCCGAGCCTGCGCAAAATGCACCAGCTGCCGCGCCTGCGGATGAATCGTCCCACGCGGCAGATCCTGCTCCGGCACAAGGGGAAAATTCTGCAGCGTCAATCTTGGAGACCGAGGTCGTGGTCTTGCCAGAAACTACCGAGGCTGCAGATTCGACCTACCCCGGAGGGGAGGCGAGTGGAGACGTAGCTGCTGGCAACGAGTTGGATCAGCAGATGTTGGAAAATATCGCGGCTGCCGCGGCAGATCGTTGGGCGGAGTCCGGTTTGAGCGCGGAGCAAAGCGCGGCGTTGAGCAACGTGGTTTACGAGATCGCCGACCTGAGCGGCAATCACCTGGGAGCAGCGGAAGGTAACGTTGTCACCATCGATATTGACGCTGCGGGACACGGCTGGTTTGTCGACGAAACGCCATTGCAGGACGAGGAGTTCGTGGCTGACATCGGTACGCCAACCCGGCTGTTTTCAACGGATCCGAATGGGCGGATGGATTTGCTGACGGTATTACTGCACGAGCAGGGACACATTTTAGGATTGGACCATGAGGAAACGAATGCATCGAGTGTGATGTACGACACGTTCTGGGCAGACGAACGTGTCTTGATCGATGAAGGACAGGCTGCGGGCGCGGTCGCGGGGAGTTTGGAAGGGATCCATTCCGCCACGACCGACACGGTGATCGCCGGTTACGATTTCGATGACGGGACTGACGATGACGGCACGGCAACCGTCACCGCTGGTGAGGCGGACAATGCCACCGCGGCGGTGACTGTGAAGAATGCAAATGTCACTGCGAGTGATTTTAGTGTTGGCGCGGGGCTCAAGTTTCTGATCAATCAGGATAACGGCAACAGCAATTTCAGTGACCTCGACGCGGAAGGGAATGAATTTGGAACCGAAAACGGTTTCGAGTTCGGTGGGGCTCAAAACGCTTTTGAGTTCACCGACATGGACAACAACAATAACCTCGGGTTGGCGATCACTAACGATGACTACATGGCCTTCACGGTGACCCCGGATGAACGGTATGAGATGGATCTGTCCAATTTTACCTTTTTGTCCAGAGTAAACAACACCAACAATTCGGCAGAACGTTGGGCTTTATTTTCTTCAATCGATGGGTTCGCCGAAGGTGATCAGATCGGAGAGGGACGAAATAATGGAAATGACGGCCAGTACAATGCTTTTACGGTTGGTTTGTCCGATCCGAAATTCCAGAATCTCACCGAAGCAACAGAATTTCGACTCTACATCTACGGAGGAAATCAAACTTCCAATTCCGCCACACTGTTCGACAAAGTCATCGTCAACGGCACGACCGTCCCGACGGTCGTCTACGTCGATGATAACTGGGCTGCTGGCGGGAGCGATCCTCAGAGCAATGGCCAGGCGATAACTGACGCGGACTTAGGGACTTCGTCAGATCAAGGTGCCGTGTATGGCGATAACGGTTTTGCAACGGTCGAAGCCGCGCTTGCAGCGGTGGCGGATGGAGGAACGGTCATCATCAATCAAGGCACCTATGCTGAAAATCTGAACCTTTCCAAAGCGGTGACCTTTCAGGTGACTGGACCAAATGTGGAACAAACCGCGACGATCAGCGGAGAGATTTCAGGGGTGGAAGCGCTGACGAAGTCCGGTTCGGGGACTTTGGTGGTGAGTGGAGACAACACCTACTCTGGCGGGACAACGATTTCACAGGGAACATTGTCGACGACCACTAATTCCACGGCGCTCGGCACCGGGACCGTGAACATGAATGGTGGAATCCTGCGGACGACGGTTAGTCTGGGCAACGAGATCAGCTTGAACGATGTGACCACAACCACTTCGAACACGATTGAAGTGGATGGCAACTACCATGTTCTCAGTGGTAAGGTTACTGGAGCCGGAGGTTTGACCGTGGGGAAGGTCGGCGGCGGAAACGACGGCTTGGCGTTGTCCAATTCGGCGAACGACTTTCAGGGTGACTTAACTATTACGGGTAGCAGCGCTTTCCTTCGACTTGATACCGATGGCGTCATTCCTGATACTGCTAACGTTCTTGTGGGTAATGGCGCGGCCCTCCGACTGGAAGGGGATGCCCGAACGGAGACCATCGCGGGTCTCAGCGGCGGTGGTCGGATTTTTGCAGTGAATTCTGGCGGTGGGGCCACGCTGATCGTCGGAGCTGGCGATGCCACGAGTGAATTTTCGGGTCAGATTGGTGGCGGCGGCGCCAACAACAAGAATATCAGTCTGGAGAAGATCGGGAACGGAACGTTCACGTTGGCGGGAACGACTTCGGACTACACCGGCACCACCACTATCACTAGCGGTATTTTGCGAGCGGATGCGGCGGATGTTGTCGCTACGTCAGGAGCTTTGGGCGTCGGTAATATTACGTTCTCTGGGGGCACGTTGCAGTACACCGTGAACAGCGCGGGCACCGATTACAGTGCTCGTATCGTCGACAGCTCCAGTGCGATTACGCTCGATACCAACGGTCAGGAGGTCACTTTGAGCAATGACTTTGCTAGCACCAACACTGGCGGCTTGACCAAACTCGGAACGGGAACGCTGACAGTGGAGTTTCCAGATACGGGGAGCTACGATGGTCTCACCAGGGTCGATGGAGGAGAGTTGAAGGTACTGAATGATGACGGGGCACTGCAAAGATGGCGGGCCGGTAATTTCGAAATCAACAATGGCTCCACTTTGGAAATTGGAGGAGACGACACCACTGTCTTTCAAGGATTAACATGGACCTTCGATAGCAATGGAGGGGGTACGGTTAATTTGGTGGGAAATACCATTTTCCAGACTAACAACAATACGTTCGTAACCACAGGTGGATTGAAAAACACCATCAGCGGTGTGCGATACAATTTGCAGAATTCGAACACGATAAATTACAATGTCGCGCAGGGCACGGATGTTTCGGGTATTGATCTAGAAGTGTCTGCCAGGCACGACCGGGGTTCTATCGTCAAGACCGGACTCGGGACCGTAGCCCTGACTGACACGACTAACAATTTGAGAAGTGACAACACGATCACGATCAATGCGGGTGCGTTGGAGATCGCTGAAGGCGGAAGGCTGAGCAATGGCAACTGGGATGGTGCCATCATCAACGACGGTATCTTCAGGCATAACAGCAGCGCGGATCAGACGCTGAGCGGGGTGATTTCCGGGACAGGAACGCTCGAAATGTCTGGCTCGGGAGAGATGACTCTGAGCGGCGTCAACACCTACACTGGAGCCACAGACGTCAATTCGGGAACGCTGACCGTGGGGGGAGAGATCGGCAATGGCGGACCAGCGGGCGTTGTCACGGTTGCCAGCGGGGCGTTCCTGGCGGGCTCGGGAACGATTCGCGCCCAGGTGGATGCCAGCGCGGGTAGCATCATCCCGGGTGGAGTCGGCTCGGCGGGCGCGTTGACGGTGGACGGAGTGCTCAATTTCGGGACCGGATCGACAACCGGGGTCTTTTCCGCGGAATTGGACAGTGGAAGCAATGACTCGATCGTGGTCACAGGCGCGGTGAACCTCACCGATGTGACACTCAATCCGTTGACGATCGGAGGGTTCGTTGCCACGGACGGCGCTCAGGTAACCCTGATCGACAACCAACAGAGCGGTGTCGCGGTCACTGGAACCTTCAACGGTCTGGCCGATGGCGCTGAGATCACCGAGTTGGCCTCCGGTGACATCAAAGCTTACATCAGCTACTTCGGCGGCGATGGGAACGACGTCACGATTTCGTTCATCGACACCGTCACTCCGGGCACGGTCACCGTGGCGGACAACCCGAATCTGGACTTTGACACCACGTTTACCTTTCAGATCTCCGGGGACACCCTGCAAGTGCTGGCGAACGGCCAAGTGGTGGACGCGCGCCCAATCGCCGCAGTCAAGAATCTCGTCATCAACGGCGATGACGCCATTCCAGGCGATGAAGGCGACGATACCTTCACGATCGATTACACCCTCGATCCGAGGTTGTTGGACATCGACATCACCTTCAACGGCGGTGGTCAGGCTACGGCCGCGGGTGATACGCTCTTCGTGACCGGCGGGACGTTCGGCACGGTGACGCATAACCTCACCAACACGACGGATGGCAACATCCACATCGATGGGGACGGCGTCGCTGACATCACTTACACTGGTTTGGAGCCAGTTGATATGACCGGGAGCACCGCGACGGATTTCGTCTTCAATCTACCGGCGGGCGCGAACCCCGACGTGGTTTTGCGCAATAGCGCGACCGCGGGCGAGATGGAATTGGTCGGCTCGACGTTTGAGTCGACGATTTTCACGGTTCCGAGCGGTTCGATCACGATTAACGGCAACACCGGGGCTGACACGATCACGATCGAGAGCCTCGACGCGGCTTTCGCAGCCGACATCGTCGTGGACGTGGGCGACGGGACGGATTCGGTGACGATTTCCGGCGCACTGGACTACGACGGCGATCTGACGATCACGGCGGAAACGATCAATTTGAATGCCCGGGTCGACACCACAACGGGCGACCAGACTTACAACGGCGATGTGGTGCAGGGCGTGACCGGACTGATGCGGTTGACGGCGGCGAACATCCGTTTCAACGGCGACACCACGCTTCAAAGCGGCGGCTCCAATGAATTTCAACTTCTCGCGGCTCAAGTCACCAACTCGGCGGCCGGGACGTTCGATGTGAATGGCGGGCGGCTCAAACTGGAAAGCAGCACCCATATCGTCAATGAGGGGAACTTCGAAATCGGGACCAACGGCTCAGTGCCAATCTTTGGCGGAACCTCGGCCCGCATCACCAACAACGGCACGTTCACCCACAACGGATCGCAGATCCGCCTCTACATGGAGATCATCAACAACGGGACCATGGTGATCGACAATCCTTCCGGAACGGCTGAGATTCAGTTCAAGGCGCCGAGTTCGATCGGTTCGGGTGGAGTCATCACCAACAACGGCACGCTGAACATTAGCGAAGCGGCCGCCCGGTTCGATGAAGCTGGCGCGATCGTTAACGCGAACGGCGGGATCATCAACGTCACCGGCGCGAGCGTGACTTTCGCCGAAAACCTGACGGTGACGAACCAGTCCGGTGGCGCATTGAACCTGAACGGTGGAACGGTCACGGTCAACGACACCACCTTGACGAACGAATCCGGCGGTACGCTCAATTTGACCGACGGAACCATGACGTTGACCAACAACGGTGCCGCGAACAGCGCAGGCGTGACCAATTTCCTCGGCGCGGGCTACACGGTCAACGGAACGGGGACGTTCACGAACCAATCGGGCGGCGTCGCGGAACTCGGGAGCGGCGTCACGGTGACGGTTGATGGCGCTGCCCTGACCAACGATTCCGGCGGCACGCTCAATTTGACCGACGGAACCCTGACGTTGACCAACAACGGCGCCGCGAACAGCGCCGGCGTGACCAATTTCCTCGGCACGAGCTACACGGTCAACGGAACGGGAACGTTCACGAACCAATCGGGGGGTGTGGCGAACCTGGATAGTGGGAGCGTTACGGTCGATGGAACGACCTTTACCAACAACTCAGGCGGAGTCGTGAGTTTTGCCGGGGCAAACCTCACCCTTGCGAACACTGCCAGCGTGGTGAATGACGCCGGTGGCGACTTTAACCTGTCCGGCGGTGCGTATACAATCGACATCAGTGATGCATCCTCCGTTTTGACCAACAACGGGACGACCACATGGACGGCTGGGTCGAGTGGCCACAAAACGATTACCGGCTCCGGAACGTTCCTCAACGAGGGCGATTTCATTCATGCCCAAGGCGGGGGAAATGATAATCTGCAATTGACCGGTTCCCTCACCTTTCAGAACAACGGCAACTTTACCTTCGTCGATGAGGGGGATGTGAACATCTCGAGCGGATCCGCGCAATTCCGTAATGCGGGCGTGGTAAACAAGACAACGGATCCGTCCACCGATCCGAGTTTCTTCTTCGGGAACGGAGATTTTCATGCGCTGGCCGGAAGCGAGGTGCTTTCCACCGTAGCCGGGACGCGGATCCATATTGCGACCGGAGGAACCAGTGACGCGGGAGCCGAATGGAATGCGGACGGCGGAAATATCGGACTTGGCAGCACCTGGAGCGGCACGTTTGCCGGAACGTCGTCCAACGGCGGGGTGTTGCGTTTGACGGATCCGGGCAGTTCGATCGAGCACAATATTACTGTTGGTACGGGCGGACTTACCTTCAACATCGGGGGTGATGGAGTGGTTTGGGCGGATGCCGCGATCAATGTGAATGGGCAGTCGCTCACCAATCTCGGCGTGCTTCAAATTGTGGGCACTGGTCTCAAGTCGTTGCAGGGCACGATGACGAACTCCGGCACCACGAATGTCGCCGGGGACATCACGGTGACCGGAGGCGAGTTTGTCAACACTTCGGGTTCAACTCTCAATTTCGAATCAGGGATCGTAACGTTGACCGGAGCGAACGACGCGTTGCGGAACCAAAGTGGTGGCATCTTCGAAATCGGAACGTCGGGGACGAGTATTCTCGACGGCCTTGGTAGGCTGATCAATGATTCTGGTGCAACCATCACCTGGAGTGACGGGGCGCTCAGCGTTCGGACCACGGCGACGTTCCAAAACGACGGGATCGTCAATTTCACCAGCAATAGCAACGAAACACTCTACGGTAACGGAGAGTTCATCAACAACGGCGAGTTCCATCACATTGGCGCCAACACCAATAGTGACAACATTATTGGCTACGACGCAGGGACGTTCACCAATAATGGGCTTTTTGCGTTCGATACACGTGGCGATTTTCAGCTGACCGAGAACTACACCTTCACCAACAGTTTCACGGGCACGATTCGTAAAACGGCCGATAACAATGCCGATCAGGCTCAGTTCTTCAATAACAATGGCGACACGACAGGCGGTGTTTGGGACAATGAAGGCACGATAGAAGTGCTGGTAGGAACGATCCGAGTCACAACGACGGCTTCAGGCGGGAGTTTCAAAGACGTGTCCTCGCCGCAAGTTGTTGGAACGGAATTGACCGGAGGAACCTGGATCGCGAATCCGACCGGCGCCAACAACGCTATTATCGATCTCGAACCGGCTGAACCGAACGGGATCGTCACGATCGGAACCAATGCCACGGTCTCATTATCGGGATCGACGGGGCGTTTTGTTCAGCTCACCAATTTTCTCGCTCAAATCGACGGCTCGCTCACGTTGAACAGCGGTCAGGTCCTCGACGCGGCGAATGATGTCACCGTTTCCAGCACCGGAACGTTGGCCGGCAACGGCGGAACCATCATTGGAAACATCACCGTGCAATCCGGCGGCACGCTCTCTCCGGGAGACGGCGCGGCGGATGAGGGGACACTCACCGTAACGGGCGATTTGACGCTGGAAGGCGACGTCAACATCGACATCTCCGGTGATCACCTTGCCACAGGCCAGGACTCCATTTCGGTCAGCGGCGCCGTCACCGTCGGTGGAAGTCTGAACTTGAACGTAGATCCGGCGACCGATTTCACCGGGATGGTCGCGGGCACGGAAATCGTGCTGATTTCCGGCGGTAGTCTTGCGGTGACCGATCCATTCACCGGATTCCACGATGGCATCGCGCTCACGATCGGAGGGGCGGAATTCACGCTCGATTATGGCGGTGTTAGTGGGAACGACGTGGTCCTGACCGCGCAAGGCGTTGCTCAAACCTCGGTCACGCTAGATGGCTCCAACAACCTCGTGATCACCGACCTCGCCAACGAAGACGACACGCTCTCGATCGCGGTGGGCGCGAATCCAGTTTCGGGCGGCGGCGGCGGCTACATCATCACCGATACAACGCAGGTGATCAGCACGGCGATTCCCAACGCGGTGCGCGTCAGCGAGCATCAGGTCTTCATCGACTTCGGCGACATTGCCGGAGCTGAAATTCAGGTCGGGACCGGCGACGGCACTGATATGCTGACTCTCAACTTCGGCAGCGGCGACGCGACGGCGTTCCAGCAGCGCGTCATCTTCACCGGCGGCGAAAGCGTGGGCGACAACGACACCCTCACGATCGCCAACGGCGTTTTCGGCGTGGTGACGCACACCGCGACCGCCGGCGAGGCGGGGACGATCAATTTGGATTCGGCGGGAGCGACGGAGATCGAATATTCGCAGCTTGAGCCGGTTGACATGAGCGGCAGTACGGCGACGGACTTCATTTTCAACCTGCCGGGAACGGTGGACAATGCGCAATTGAGCGAATCGGGCGGGCTGCTCACACTTGAGAGCACTGACCTCACGCCGACCTTCGAATCCACGACGTTCGCGGCGCCGACCGGCTCGATCACGATCAATGGCGGCGCGGGCGCGGACACGCTGACGATCTCGACAGCGATCGACCTGACGGCGAACGGCACCAGCCTGACGATCAACTCTGAATCGATCAATCTGAATGGAGGCGCGGTTGATACAGGGGCGGGCAACCAGCGCTACAACGGCGTGGCGACGCTCGGCGCCGACACCACCCTGATAGGGAACGACGTGACCTTCACCAACACGGTGGATTCTGACGGGACGGCGCGGAGTTTGACCACGAGCGTCGCCGGGACCCTGACCTTGCGGAACAACATCGGCGCGACCAACGCGTTGAGCGCACTCGACACCGGCACGACCGGGACGACTCACATCTTTGGCAACACAGTGCTCGACAATCTGGCCACCGGTCCTGGGGCCGGTTTAATTTTCAACTTCGACGCCTCCTTCGATCCCAACACGGAGGACAACCTCGTGCCCGATCTGGCGGGAGCCGTGGGCACGGGCGGGGTCGGTGGCGGACCGTTCTCGCTTCTGATCGACGACAGCCCTGCGATCACCTTTGCCAACAACCCGTCCGCAGGTTTCGCGGGCATCACTGGGGCCTACGTTTTGCCGGGGGCCCTCGGCGGTTCGGCAGATAGCCAACGCGGTGAGGCGGGGCTTGAGTTGCAAGCAGGCGGCGCTGACGAATCGCCATCTGACGTTGATCACGCGGCAACGGGCGTTCCTGATGTGGACGTCAGCGACGTTACGTTCGAGCTCTGGATCAAGCCCACTGATCTGACCGGTGACGAAGTGATTTGGGAAACGGGCGGCGGAACGGGGACGGGCTTCGCGCTGGAAGACAATCTTCTGGCGTTTCAAGTAATCAGTAGCGGCAACAACGCCCGGGTAACCTACGATCTCAGCGGCGATCCCCTGACCATCTTCGGCGGCGGCGCGGCGACCGACGATTTCATCCAGGTCACCGGCACGATCAACATGGCGACGGATACCATCGAGTTGTTCGTCAACGGTACATCGGTAGGCTCCGACGTGAAGCCGTCCGCCATTAATGATTGGGACGGCGGTGATCCGTCGGGTCTTGGCACGGTTGGCGGTGGCAACATGGGCGGTTACGGCGGCGGAGCGCAGAGTTTTCGGCCGTTGGACGGCCAGATTTCGGTTTTCCGTCTCTACAGCGGAATTCTGGATCAAACCGACATCCAGACGAATTTTAGCGCGGTTCAGGCCGGCGGTCAGACCGAGATTTCGCTGCGGACGTCCGGTGATCAGACCTTTGGGAACACGCTCTCGCTCGGCATCGCCACGGTGGTGGAAGGCAACGACGTGACTTTCAATGGCACGATCGATGCCGACCCGGCTTCGGCGGCGCTCGGCGCCCTCACGGTCAACACGACCGGTGGCGGCGTGACCGATTTCAACGGCGTGATCGGCGGGACAGCGGCGCTCGGCGGCTTGGCCACGAATGCGGACGGAGCGGTCACGCTCGACAGCACCGGAATCACTTCGGTCGGGGCGATCGACTTCGCCGACAACTTCACCGCGAGCGTCAACACTACGTTTGACGCCGCAACGGTCACGTTCGGTGGGACCAGCACTTTTCTCGGAACAGCGACGATCAACGCGATCAGCGCGACATTCACCGGGAACGCGACCTTCAACGCGCTCACCGATCTCAACATCGGCGGCGATCTCGACTTCTTGGCCGCTGCTGACTTCAACGCAGTCTCCGACCTCGATGTGAGCGACAACGCGACCTTCGCGGGTGCGGTCACGATCGGCGGCGCGGCCACGGTCGACGCGCAGGACATCACCTATTCCTCGACGATCGACTCGACGGTTGGCACGAATCAGTCGCTGACCCTGACCACGACTGGAAGCGGCGTGACCACGGTCGACGGCGTGGTTGGCGGGACCGACGCGCTCGACTCACTTGTCATCAGCGGCGGCTCGCGGGCGGATATTGGCGCGGGAACGATCGGCTTGGGCGGTACTGGCGTCCTAACGTTCAATACGGCGGTTAGTCTGACGTCGAACCTCGTCATCACCGATGACGGGACTGGCGATACGACCTTCAACTCGACGCTCGACGGCGCGTTCGCGCTGACGGTGAACACGCCGGGCGGCGGCAACACCTTTTTCAAGGGAAACGTCGGCGCGACGACCGCGCTGACCTCGGTGACGACCGACGCAATTGGTGGCACTGAAATCAGCGGAATCCCAGCGGTTCCGAACGGCAATTTGCTGCTGAATTTCGACGCGGACCGCGAGACGGCGGCAGCCGCCGGCATTTTCGAAGGCCTGCTCTTCGGAGCGAACGACGCCGAGCGATTCTCCAATATGGGCGCCACCGGAATCACTTTTGGAGCGGCGGCGACCTCGTTGGGCGGAATCCGGAGCGCCTACAGCTTCGACGGAACGTCTCGTGGAACCTCGGACGCGCTCGCGACGCTTCCCGGAAACCCGACGGATACCGACGCCGCTCTGGAATTCTGGATCAGGCCTGACACGACCAACGCCGGTTCGACCTACCTGATTTACGAAACTGGCGGAAGCGGAACCGGCACGTCGGTGGTCTACGACGTGGACACCGACACGGTCACGTGGACGGTTGACGACGATTCCGTGCAGCGCTCGGTCAGCGGAGCGCTCGGCGCGGCAGACGGTGAATTCCATCAGGTGTTTCTGACTTACGATCGCGACAATTCGAACCGCGACATCCTCACGCTTTACGTCGATGGGGTGTTCCTCGACGACAACATCTCGGGCACCAGCGATCCGGATGACGCGACGGACGTCAACACCAACAGCATCAACAACCTGGACGGCACCGATGGCGCTGGCCTAGGGGGCGTGAACAACGACGTCGCCGCTACGACCCCTGCTTCGACCAATTACATCGGCGAGATCGCCAAGATGCGGTTCTACACCAACGCGGTCGCTCAGGCTGGGATCCAAGCGAACTACGACGCGGTGGCGAATCATGTGACGACGGTCACGACCTCCGGCGACCAGACATACGGCGACGCGGTCACGCTGGCGAATGACGTCACGATTTCGGCGAACGACGCCACCTTCAGCTCCACGGTCGACACCGCGACCGGGGCGATCCAGGCGGCTCTGACCGTGAACACCACTGGCGGCGGGGTCACAACCTTTGGCGGCGCGGTTGGTGCGACCGGCCCCCTGGGCAATCTGACAACGAACTTCGACGGACGGACCGACATTGCCGGCAGCATCACGACCACCGCAAATCAAACCTATGGCGACGCGGTGACGATTCTGGCCGACGCGACCCTCACGGGCGTCGATGTGACCTTCGGATGGACGCTTGATGAAGGCGCTGGAGCGACCGGGTCGAACCTTACGGTCAATGCGAGCGGCACAACCCGTTTCGCCGCCGATGTGGGCGGCATCACCCAACTCGACAGTCTAGCTACTGACAGCGCGGGCACCACCGTGTTCGGCAACACTCTCGGGACGGCGAATGAGCTCTTCCTTCCATTGGAAAGCCAATCCGGCGGTCTGACGGCCGACACCTCGGGCAACGGACGCACCGGCACGTTGAACGGTGACGCCGTGATCGCAGCGGGAACCGTCGGCAATGCCGTCGATCTGGATGGGAGCGGCGACTATGTTCAGGTAACGGGTTATCGTGGCGTAACCGGTTCCGCGCCTCGCACCATGGCCGCGTGGATCAATTCAGCCTCGCCAAATGGCGACGACGCCATCATGTCGTGGGGACTTGATACCTCGGGTGAAAAGTGGGTTTTCCGCTTGGCGTCCCAACACTTGCGAGTCGAAACGGCGAATGGAGGAATCGAATCAAATGAGGCAACTCCAATAACCGCGAACACCTGGCACCATGTCGCCGCCGTCTATGATGGTTCGGGAGACCACAACGGAATCACCTTTTACGTGGACGGAGTGCTTCAGGGAACCGGAACGAACAGCGGGGCCACGGTCGATACGGCCGAGTCGGCCGATGTCGTTATCGGAAGAGATTCTTTCAACACCACCAGAGATTTTGACGGTCTCATCGACGAGTCGGGAATCTGGAGCCGGGCGCTTTCCGCGGAGGAAATCGCGGTGCTCGCCGGGATCGGCACGCATACGCCGGTCACGGTCAATACGGCGGGAACGCAGACCTATGGCGATGCCGTCGTTCTCGAAGCAACGACGACGCTCAGCGGGACCGACGTCACCGCGTCGTCCACTGTCGGACTTGGCTCCAGCGATCTCACCGTCGACGTTAGCGGCACGGTCAGCGGGATCGCGGGCGAGGTTTCGGGAAGCGGCGATCTCACCCTTGAGAGCACGGCGGGAACGGGCGTTTTCGCCCTCGATAACGACACGGGCAACTCCTACACGGGGAACACCGTCGTGAACGGCGGGTCGCTTCTCGCGGAAAACCAGACCAGCGGATCGGCCACCGGGATTGGAACGGTCACGGTGAACTCTGGCGCGACGCTCGGCGGCGACGGCGCGGTCGCAGGAACGGTCACGGTCGTCGGCGGAACGGTCAGTCCGGAATTGGGACTGGCGGAGGACCTTGGAACCGGATCGCTGACTCTCGACAGCGCTTCGACGGTCACCTTCCAGATCAACGGCTTAACGCCGGGCGTCAACGCGGGCTACGACCAACTCGACGTCACCGGAACGGTCGATCTGAATTCCGATCTCGGCGCGGGCGCGACCCTGGACCTGACCTTAAACGCTGGCGTGAACCCGGCCGATGGTGCGATCTTCATCCTGATCGACAACGACGGCGATCACACCACCGATACAGTCTCCGGTGAATTCGACGGTCTGCCGAATGGATCCGTGATCACGCTGAATGACGGGACCAACGACTACGTCTTCACGATCCATTATGACAAAGAAACCGCGGAGACCGACACGAACGGCAACAACGTGGTTCTCGTCAGCCACGGAATCGCCGAGACCAGTGTGGAGCTGGTTTCAAACGGGAGCACGCTCGATCTTGTCATTACCGATATCAGTCAGGAATCGCCCGAACTACTCGACATCTCGATTCAGAACATCGGTGGAACCGATTATTACGTCATCAAGGACACCAATTCGCCTGAGTTGGCGATGACGACGTCGATCGCGGCTGCTGACGCGAACCGGATCAGCCAGAACGAGATTCACGTTAAAGTGAGCGCGGTCACTGGCGGGCTGATCGTGAACAGCGATTACTCGGGCGACGTAGGCGACAACGGCACGGACGTATTCACGTTCAGCGGATCGAACGCGTTTACCTTCGCGGGACCGATCACGGTCAACGCGGAGACGATCAACCTGCCTTTGGACCTCACCGCCGGGACGGCCGAGGACATCACGTTGAACGGTTCGGTGGTTTTGGGCGCGAGCGTGAAACTTACCGCGGCCAACGTGGTTCTCGCAGACAGCGTGAGCCTGGGAGCGAACGACCTGACGGTGGATGTCTCCGACGCCTCCAGCAGCACGGGCGGCGGGATTTCCGGCACGGGACAGTTCATCAAGCAGGGCGTCGGAACGTTGACTCTGACCGGGACCGCGGCGGGCAACAACTCTTACACTGGCCTGACGCATGTGCAGGGCGGAACGCTGGTGCTTGGCACTGGATTCGGCGGCGACGGCGGGATTCGTGGAAACATCACGGTGGAAAACACCGCCACGATGCGGCTCGACATCAATAACCGGATCATCAACTCCTCGATCATCACCGTTAACGCCGGGGGAACCTTTGATTTCAACAACAACGGCGATGCGATCGGCTACCTCGCCGGGGCGGGCTCGATCGACCTCGGTTCGGCCACGGTCCTACTCGATATGCCCAACACGGGCAGCGGTTCGGATTTCAGCGGAGACATCAGCGGGACCGGTGGATTGACCCTGCGCGGGAATTCCGGAGGACCGACCAACCGGCAGATCCTGAGCGGGGACAGCAATTACAGCGGCGCGACCACCGTCAGCAAAGGCGTTCTGGAGATCGGCCACAACAATGCGCTGGGCACGGCCGCGGGCGGCACGACCGTCGCCAATGACGCGAAATTGGAAATCAATGGCGGCGCCGGCGATCTGACCATCGCGGAAAACATCACTGTCGGCAGTGGCAGCGGCGGAATTCGCAACATCGCGGGCGACAACACCATTACCGGGGCGGTCATCCTGAGCGCGAGTGCGGATTTCCAGGAAGACACCGGGTCCCTGACTTTCACCGGTGGAATCAGCAGCACGGCGAACGAATCGGTCAACCTCAACGGGACGTTCCACATCACCAACAGCACGATCGATCTGAACGACGGGACGCTGACGGTCACGGGCAACGGCCACAGCGTGGCTGCGGCTTCAACCATTGACGTGGCGGGCAACGACTTTGCGCTGCTTTTGATTCACTCAGACGGTTACCTGCAGATCGGCGCGGCGAATGTCCTGCCATCAGATGCGGACGTCGAATTCGGCGCGAGCACGCAGATTTTGTCTTCGGGCACGCTCGACCTCAACGGCTTTGACCAGACTGTCGGATCGATCGGCGTGAATTCGCTATCCATGGATTTGGCGGGCGATCAGAACATCACCGGCGGTGGCGTGCTAACGGTGAATCAGTCGGCGAACACCGAATATCAGGGCCGGATCACGAATGGCGCGACCGCGACCAGTCTGGTGAAGAGTGGCGTGGGCACGCTGATTCTCAAAAACCTCAGCGGCACGGCCACGAACAATACGGGCGAGACCATCGTAAACGCCGGCGTCCTTCAGTTCGGCGATGGCGACGGCGCCGCCGACACGGGCAGCATCCCGCAGGGCGATCTCACGGTGAACAACGGCGGAACTGTCT
The DNA here is from genome assembly GCA_963977015.1 of uncultured bacterium. Taxonomy (GTDB): domain Bacteria; phylum Verrucomicrobiota; class Verrucomicrobiia; order Verrucomicrobiales; family DEV007; genus JBCDHN01. Next base: position 129,485 of record CAXBMO010000014.1, read on the forward strand.
CCATGCAAACCGACGCGTTCAACGGCTTCAACACCGGTCGAACGATCACGATCAACGATGGCGGAACGGTGTCAGCGGACAACTCGACCAAGAACGCATTTAACATCGGCGCGCTGGTGCTGAACGGCGGCACGTTGACCTCGGCGAACGGCGTCGGAGGCCCGGCAAACGATAGCGGGTACGGAAACTGGATTTTCCGCGGCGTGACCGTCGGCGGAACCACGCAATCCACGATCAGCGCAACTCAAGTCGCGATCCAAAGCGGCGGGTTTGACGTTGCGGACGCTGTCGCTGGCTCGAACACGGATCTGCTCGTCTCCGGGGCGATCATCGACATCAGTAGCGGGCTCAGCACGATAACCAAAACCGGCGTGGGCACCATGACCCTGACCGGAGCCAACACTTACACCGGTGCGACGACCGTGACCGCCGGGACCTTCCAGGTGGACGGCGGTTCGATTACCCAGACGGACTCGATCGCAATCGATGCGGGGATCCTGCAAGTGATCAACGGCGGCAGCGTGAATGTGACCAATGGCGTCACCAACGGCGCGGGCGAGGGGCAACTGTGGGTGGACGATGGGACCATGACGGTGGGCGACGGCTTCGACGTCGATGACCTGCGGGTTGGAGCCAACACGGGCACCGCGACTATCACGGTAAGTGACGGCGATGTTGTGATTGGTGATGGCGATGGCCAGTTCCTGATTGGCTATCGAGAAGATGGGATGCCAGTAGGATCTACGGTTGGCACTGTCGATTTTTCAGGAGCCGATTCCGTGACGATCTCGGTAACGGATGTGTTGGCCGGGTACAGTGCGCCGGTATCGACGGGAAGCGTTGGCAGCTCCGAGGGAGCACTGACGTTGTCGACCTCGGGGGATAATACGGTGACGGCTGACAACGTTCGGCTGGGGTACACGAATTCTGCCAACAATCAGGGTGCCATCAGAACCTTTCTTCATCTGGGCGGCGCGGCTAACACCTTTGACGTCGATACCTTTGTGGTCGGCGATCTGAAAAGCGCGGCCACCGTGGATATCGTCAGCGGAGGAACGTTCACCCTGAGCGGGAACGTGAACGCGGAGACGGACTTGCGCATTGGGGACAATAATGCGTCCGGAACGGGGACCAATCCAGCGTCCAGTCACCTAAATCTCGCCGGTGGAACTTTCAATGCAACTTTGGACCAACTCGCCATTGGACTGCACAATAGTGGCAATGGAAGTGGAAAAGGAGAGCTGACCTTTGAAGCGGGCACGGTCTCCGCCACCACCATCGTCCTCGCCGACACCGACATTGGAGGCTCGTCTACGAACGATGCCGCTACGCAGGGAGCGATCAATTTGAACGGCGGCGTTCTCCAGTTCGGCAACCTGAGCAACGGAGGCGGAACGTCGGACTTCAATTGGAGCGCGGGCACGATTCAGAACCTGAGCGGTCAAGACCTGGTCAATGTCGATGTAGACATCAATTTGATCGGAACCGGTTCGCACACCATCACGATCGATAACGGCCAAACGGGAACTTTCCAGGCTGCTGCGCAAATCACTGGCGGAGCGGGCGGTGTATTGGTCAAAGACGGCGAGGGTGCGTTGAGCCTGATGGCGGCCAACACCTACACTGCTGCGACCAACGTGGACCTGGGCGAACTGGTATTCGATGGGGGTTCGGTGGTTGCGACGGATTCGGTCGCGATCGACGCGGGAACGCTTCAGGTCATCAACGGCGGCAGTGTCAACGTTTCCAACGGCGTCACCAACGGGGCGGGTGCCGGGCAGTTGTTGGTCGACGAAGGGACGATGACTGTGGCTGACGGTTTCGCCGTCGATACGTTGCGGGTCGGCGAGAATGCGACGAGCGACTCGAATCTGACGGTCAGTGCTGGCGTGGTCACCATTGGCAACGGCGCTGAAACATTGACCATCGGCCATCGCGGGATCGACACCGGCACGACGGCGGCGTTCACTGCGACCGTCGATTTTTCAGCGGCGAGTTCGATCGATATCAGCGTTGGCGACGCGACGTTGGGAACGCTGGGCTCAAGCGGCACACCCGACCCGGGGTCGGAAGGAATCGCGAACGGGATTCTGATGCTTTCGGACGCGGGAACCAACAACTTCACCGCCGACTCGGTCCTGATCGGCGATTCGGCGATTCGTGGCAACGAAAGCGACACGATCGTCTCGGCGATCGCGTTTGGCGGCGCGACCAACAACTTCGACGTCGACACTCTGACGGTCGGCGGTCAGAAGGGGATGGGGCAGATCACCGTCGATGCGGGTGGCACCCTCAATCTGACAGGCCGGAACAACGCCGGCGACGTGGTCGATGCATTCCTCGGATTTAACGTTACCGGGTCCACGGGCACCAATTCGCGTGGTGAGATCGACACGACAGGCGCAAGCTTGGTCGCGACGTTTGGCTCGCTGCAAATGGGCCGCCACGGTTCCGGCAGCGGCGACGGTCGGGGGATTTTGATGTTTGACGCGGGAACAGTGACCGCCGACACCATCGTGCTTGGGACCGGCGCCGCGAATTCATTTGGCACAATCAATCAAGGTGGAGGCACGTTCACGGTGGCCAACGGCGTAACCGAAAGCCGGAACAGTGCAATCAACGTGACGGACGGAGATTTCGTGGTGACTGCGGGAGGTTTGCAGGTGGACGACCTGTTGGTTGGCCAGAACAGCACGACTGCGACGCTCACGGTGAACGCGGGTGCGGTCGTTGTGGGGGACGGCGGGGGCAACTTCGACATTGGGCGGAGCACCAACGCGACCACCTTGGGAACGGTTGATTTCAGCAACGCGGATTCGGTTACGATCGACGTCACCAATGTCCGGCACGGCACCAATGGCTTGGGGAGCAACACTTCCGAAGGCGATTTGACCCTGTCGGCAGCCGGGGGCAACTCGGTGACCGCTACGAGTTACATGATGGGCTTCACCGAAGGAGGCGGCAACCAATCGGTGGTTAGCGAACTTCATCTCGGCGGTGGCGCCAACGATTTCAACGTCGACACCTTCACGGTGGGTGGGCGCAAGAGTTCGGCCTCGATCGACATCGTGGCCGGGGGCGTCCTCACCTTGAGCGGAGACGCCAACGTGGCAGCTGATCTGCTCATCGGCTATAACGACAGCACGGGAACGGGGACGGCTCCGGCCAGCACGGTCGACCTTACCGGAGGTACCTTCAATGCAACTTTGGATAGGCTGACCATCGGCTTGCACGGCGGCGGGGCGGGGAGTGGAGACGGAACATTGATCTTTGAGGCAGGGACCGTGACGGCAAATTCCGTGATCCTGGCGGACGCCGACGCAGGCGGATCGTCCTCCAATGATGCCAACACGGACGGCACGCTCGAGTTGCTCGGCGGTTTATTGGACGTGCAGGGCGGCTCCATCACCGACGGCGGAGGCTCCGATGTGTTCACCTTCACCGGCGGCACGCTGCGAGATGTTTTGTCGACCAACTTCGCGCTCGTCCAGAACGGCTCAGGCAGCCTGCTCGACATCGGTGCGGAGGACGCGGCGGGCACCACGACGATCGGCGGCGACTACACGCTGACTGCGGGCGCGGTCCACTTCGACCTGCTGGGCCTGGGTGGTCCCGGGGCGGTCGACGGTCATGATCAATTGATCGTCAACGGCGCGGTAAACCTGAACATCACCGATGCGAACATCACCTTTGACCTAAGCGGCTACGCCCCGGCTTTGGGCGATCCGGACATCGTGCTGATTTTGAACGACACTGGCAGTCCGGGCGACGCGGTCGCCGGTTTTTTTGCGAATCACCCGGATGCCGACGGAGCGGGTGCGGGCACCGTCAGCGAAGCCTTCAACCTCAACGACGGGACGAACGACTACGTGTTCCGCATCAACTACGCGGGTGGAGACGGCAACGACGTGGTGCTGGAAAGCTTTGGCGTGGCCGAGACAGAGGTATCGCTGGACGGCGTCGGCAACCTGGTGATCACCGACATCAATGGCGGATTGTCGCTGGACGACCTGACGATTCAAGCGGACACGGCCAACAGCCGTTACGTGATTTCTGATCCCAACCTGGCGATCACCACCACGCCAGGCGGCGGACGTTCACCGGTTCCCAATATCGTAAGGGTTGACGGCAACACGGTTTACGTGCCGTTTGCCAGCGTTACCGGTTCCCAGATCATCGTCAACAGCCTGGGCGGAGCCGATTCGCTCACGCTCGACACTCTGGAGGATTTTGTGGATACGGTGGACTATCAGGCGGGAGATCCCACGGCGGCGCCGGGCGATTCGTTGACGATTGATAGTTCCACCTTTGGTACCGTGACCCATAATCTGACGGGACCCGATGCCGGAAATCTGGAAATTGGCACCCTCGCCGGGGCCGAAGTGACCTACACCGGCCTGGAGCCGGTCGACATGACCGGCAGCACGGCGACGGAATACGTGTTCAACCTGCCAACGAGTGGGGATCAGGCTCAACTCAGCGATATTGGCGGGGGCAACCTGCGTTTGGAGAGCTTGAACGCGAGCTTCGAGACGACTGATTTCGCGACGCCGAGCGGTTCGATTACGATCAACGGGGCGGCGGGCGACTCCTTGGCATTGTCCACCGCGATCGACCTGAGCGCGACCAACACCGCGCTGGTCTTCAATGTTCCCACCATCAACCTGAACGGTACGCAGGTATCCAACGGGACGGCGGACCAGACCTACAACGGCAGTGTGACCTTCGGGGCGAGCCAGACGCTGGACGCCGCCAACATCACCTTTCAAAACGGCACCACCACGTTCGACGGAGTCAACGTGACCATCGACGTGACCGGCGCTGCCACGAGCGATGCTGGCAATCACCTCGACTTCCAGGATGGCGATCTGATCCTGGCGAATGGCAGCAGCTTCGTTAGCAACGGGACCGCGGAGTATCGGTTAGGCACCGGATTCTTCGAGTTCCGCGGCACGGGGACGTTTACCAACAACGGCACCTTCAACCACAGCGCTGCTGGAAACAGTGATAACCTGGAATTGTTCGACAGCTTCACCTTTCAGAACAACGGCACTTACGACTTTCAGGAACGGGGCGACATCCGGTTGAGGGGAACGTCCACCTTCAACAATGCTGGTCTGGTCGTCAAATCTGTGGCTGGAACCGACCAGTCCTTCATCTTCGGCTTATCCACGGACGGAGACAATGGCACCTTCCACAACCTCGCGGCTGGTGAAGTGCGCGGCAATGCCGGCACCCTCAACATCGCGACCGGTGGCGGCGGGGCGAACAACAGCAATATCAGTGATGCCCTTTCCACTTGGACTGCCGACGGCGGCAACGTGCAGCTCAGCGGGTTCAACTCTTGGGAAGGAACGTTCAACGGTTCTGCCTCGGGTTCGAGCTACATCACGATCGAGGACAACGCCAGTGCTGCCGGAGCTGACGATTTCGAGGTTGGCGCTGCGGGTGTAACCTTCAACATCACCGGAAACGGAGTTCTGTGGAGCGATGACGACATCGATACCAACGGCAACACCGTGACCAACCTGGGCGTGCTGACTGTGGTCGCCGGTGAAACCAAGGAGTTGAAAGGCGGCGGCGAACTCGTCACCGGCAACGGCGGTACGACCACGCTCGCAAGCACGGTGACTTCGGTTGGCGGATCGACCTTCCGGGTTCTGGCGGGTGGCCTGCTCGAGGGCAGCGGCGCCTTCACCGGCGCGATTCTCTCCGAGGGGGGCAACGTGGCTCCGGGAATTTCAACCGGGGACGTCACCGATGACCTCGGTTCTGGCAATTTAACCTTGGACAGTGCCACGACCTTCACGGTGGAACTGGGAGGAACCACCGAGAACACGGATTACGACCAGGTGGACGTGACCGGAGCGGTGAATATCAATTCGAATGCAAACGCGGCAGGCGGCGCGTTGCTGGATCTTTCGCTGGTCGGCGGATTCGCCCCGACGGCTGGGAACACCTTTACGATCGTCAACAACGACGACGTAGACGGCATCACCACCACATTCCAAACGATGGACGACGACCGTGGGTTGGTCGAGTTGACCGAGGGCAGCGCGTTTACCGCGGACGGCCACGTGTTCACCATCACCTACTTGGGCGGCACAGGAAACGACGTGGTTTTGACCGCAGCGGGTGAGGCCGAAACGCGGGTTAAGATCGACGGGGGTAATCTGGTGGTCGAGGACATCAACAACGAGTCTCCCGACAATTTGGAAATTTCGGTGCAGAACATCAGCGGCACTGACTACTTTGTGATCAAGGACGTCAACGCCACTCCGTTGACTTTGACGACGACGATCGGGACCGGCGACGCCAATCGGATCAGCGCCAGCGAGATTCATGTGCGCGTTGATGCGGTGACTGCGGGTCTGGAAGTCAACACGGCCAATCCGACGGTGGGCGGCGCTGCCGACGCGGTTACCCTCGATCTTAGCGCGCTCCCTGCTCCGGGCAGCCTGAACGGCGCTGTCGACATCGAGGCGGAGACGATCAACCTGAATTCGGGCATCGACAGCAACGCCAGCAACCAGACCTACGACGGAGCGGTGATCCTGGGCACGGATGTCACTCTGAATGGAGGCAGTGTGACCTTTACCGAGACGGTCGATTCTGATGCGACTCCGAGAGCGTTGGTGGTCAACACGAGCGGTGGCGGGGTCACAACGTTCGGAGACTTGGTAGGCGAAACCTCCGCCCTGGCCTCGGTCACGACCAACGCGGACGGAACGCTTTTCCTCGGCGAAAACGTCACCACAGCTGGCGACCAGACCTACAACGAGGCTACCGCGACCTTGACGGGCGCGGTGACGATGGCCGGGGTGAACATCACCCTGGGATCGGCGTTCTCCAATGCTGGGAACGGATTGGGGGTCGATGCCGAAACGATCGAGGTCTTGAACGGTATCGACGGTCAGGGCGGCTTGATTCGTTTGAACGCCAGTTCGACGACCGGGGTTGGAGTCCACATCCACACCGGGGCGGCGGTGACAACGTCTGGCGGCGGGACGATTTCCTTAACCGGAACCGGAGGCGGAGTTGGGAACCAGGGCGTTTTGATTGAGGCCGATGTGACGACGGAAAAGGGCAATCTTTCGATCACCGGATCTTCCAGTGGAGACGACGGGGTGGCGATCGTGGGCGCGACGGTTTCGACGACCGGTCAGGGGATAATTCGGATTTCCGGCAGTGGCGGGGACGGAAGCAGCACGTTTGCCGTCGACATCGACGGCGCGTCCGAAATTTCCACGGCGGACGGGACCATCTTTGTGGGAACGACGGCTGGCAGCGCCAGGATCGGTGGGAGCGTGGATTCCGGGGCGCATGCGCTCACCTTCGACAGCGCGGAGGACCTGAATCTCATCGACACCACAATTGTCGGCGGAATCATCGACCTTGAGGCGGACAACGACGTGAACATGACGTCCGCGACGAATATTACCGGTCCGGATGCGGCTCTCGGGAACGTGGCCATCCTCTCGCAGAATTTCGAGACGTTCCCCAACAACACTATTGAGTTGATCGAAGGTTGGCAGAACCAGTGGCTTCCCTACGAATCGATGGATTTCGTTTCGGATCGGAGTGGTACCCCAAGTGGCGGCACCGGGCCGAGTGGAGATCACACGACGGGGTCGGGGTATTATCTCTTCCTTGAGACATCCGGAACGGTAGCTGATGGAGAATATGCCAATCTTCTTTCGCCGGTAGTCGATTTGTCGGCTGAAACCGGTTCCCGCGTCGAGTTTTACTATCACATGTTTGGCATTGAGATGGGTGACCTCAATGTGGAAGGGACTTCCGACGGGGGCGCTACGTGGACGAACGTGTTTTCGGTGTCTGGAGATCAGGGCAACCAGTGGAATCAGGCCGATGTTGATCTCTCGACATTTGATGGGCAATCTCAAGTCCAGTTGCGCATCACAGGCACCAAGGGAACGGGCTACCGTGGCGATATGGCCGTGGACGATTTTCGCTTCTATGCAAACAGCGGTGACCTTTTGGTAGAGAATTTTGACTCATTCGGACAGGGCCCAACCGGTAACCCGAGACCACAGCAAGTATTGCCGGCCGTTTCAGAATGGACCAATGTTCCCAGCACAATCGATTGGAGAACCATTCGCGACAATACGCCCAGTGGCGGCACTGGAGCCAGCGACGACCATACCTTGGGCACCTCCAGCGGTACGTATTTGTTCATCGAGACATCTGATCCCGTTCTGGAGGGCCAAACTGCCAGGTTGCTTTCCCCGACCATCGATCTGAGCCAGCATTCCACGGCGAGCGTGGAGTTCTGGTTTCACATGTGGAGCAATGCGAATCCGGATGAAATGGGCGAATTGAATGTCTATGGCAGCTCCGACGGGGGAACGAATTGGGATCTCTTGAATTCCGTCTCCGGCAACCAGGGAAATGCCTGGCATCAGGCTTCCATCAACCTGGATGCCTATGCAGGAAGTTCGCAGTTTGTTCTCCGGGTTGACGGGGTTGCCGGCGCCGTCAATGCCTTGGCGGCCACCAGTTCTGGTTATCGTAGCGACATCTCGCTGGATGATTTCCGGTTCTTTGGCGATCCGGTTGCGAATACGAACATTTCCATCACGGCCGATGCAAATGGGGACGCGAACGGATCGGGTGGTGCGATCAGCATGGCGGACGGTGCCGAAATTGATGCAGGCTCGGGCACGGTCACCCTCAGCGCAGACGAGGACATCACCGTTTCCAACATCGCCACGACCTCGACGATCACAGCTACCTCGACGAGCGGTGCGATTCTCGACGCCGGCGATTCCGGCACAGACCTGGTGGCCAGCGCTCTGGTGGCGAGGTCCGCCACCGGGGTGGGTACTGCGGCCAATAGTCTGGATGTCTCACTGAACAACCTGGAGGCTGATGGTGGAAGCGGTGGGGTTTTCTTGTCCAATACCGGCGATCTGGTGCTGGGCGACGCAGGCGCGGGGCTGGGAATTATTACGGATGGAACGGTAACCATTGAAACCACGAACGATCTCACTTTGGCGGCCAATAGCGTGGTTAGCGGAAGTCGCGTCAGTTTGTTGGCAGACAACGACGTGAACTTCCTGTCCGGTTCTCAAATTTTCGGCCCGACACAGGTGACGATCTTGCAGGAGACCTTCGATACGTTTAGCGAAGGAAGCGAGACTCCCGGCGCGACCAATATCCTGCTGGGCAATGGTTGGACGAACGTCCAGGGAACGGACCAGATCGACTGGTCGCCGGACGCGGGAGGAACGCCAAGTGGAAACACCGGTCCATCGGCGGATCACACTACCGGCAATGCGACTGGGAGATTCCTCTACACTGAAACTTCCGATCCGGTGCAAACCGGCGACACGGCGATTCTGCTTTCGCCGGTCCAGGATCTGAGCGGGTTGGAGAGTGCCAGCCTGGAGTTCTACTACCACATGTGGGGCGACCATATGGGAACGCTGGAGGTTTCCGCCAGCACGGACGGCGGGGCCACGTTTTCCGCGCCATTGTTTTCGACGACTGATGACCTGAACGCGTGGCAGAAGGCCACCGTCGACCTGACGCCCTTTGTGGGCAGCGCGAATTTTGTGCTGCGGGTGGACGGGATCGCCGGCGCGGTCAGCCCTTCCGGATCTGCTGGCTACCAGAGCGACATGGCGATCGACGACTTCACGATCACCGGAGTGCCTGCCATTGACGTCACGGTGACTGCAGATGCGGACGGCGACGCCAACGGTTCGGGCGGCGCGATCGATATGGCCGACGGCTCCTCGATTGTCATCGTGGCCGGATCGGTCGCCTTGAATGCTGATGGAAATGTCACCGTAAACAGCATTGCAACTACGGGCGACGTCACCATCACGTCCGGGAACGGAGAAATCCGGGATCGCGGTCAAACTCCGGACATCACCGGCGGAACGGTAACGTTCAACGGCAACGTGACCCCCGGCCTGTCAGCCTTGGGCAATCTTGAGGTCGCAGGAGATCTCGACTTGGCCAGCGACGACGTGCTCAGCCTGGAGTTGAACGGAACCACGGCAGGCACGGAACACGACCAGGTGGTGGTGACGGGAGCCGTCAGCCTGGGCGATGCCTTGCTCGACCTGAACTTCGGGTTCGTCCCGACGACCGGCGCAACGTTCACCATTGTCGACAACGACGGAACCGATGCTGTAACCGGTATCTTCCAGACTACCGATGACGATCGCGGTCAGGTTGATCTTCCTGAGGGAAGTGCCTTCACCCGTGGTGGCCAGGTCTACACGATCACCTACCAGGGCGGGACGGGGAACGATGTGGTGCTGACTACGTTTGGGGAGGCGGAAACGGAGGTTCGGATCGACGGGAGCGGCAACCTCGTGATCGACGACATCAACAACGAATCAGCCGACCAGATCGACATTTCGGTTCAGAACGTGGGAGGTACGGATTACTTTGTGATTCGCGACGTCAACGCCACACCCGTGACTTTGACGACGCCAATCGGGGCCGGGGACGCCAACCGGGTCAGCGCCAGCGAAATCCATGTTCGGGTTGGTGCCGTGACCGGCGGTTTGGAAGTCAATACAGCCAATCCGACCCGCGCAGGTGCCGTCGATGTAATTACCGTCAACCTCAGCGGGTTGCCGGGCAGCCTGAATGGCGACGTCACCCTGAACGCGGAGACAATCGAGGTGAACTCGGACATCGACAACACGGGAATGCAGATCTTCAATGGAGCAGTGTTCCTGGGTGCGGATGTAACCTTGACTGCGACGGGCGACATCGACTTCAAGAGCACCGTCGACTCCGACGCCAGCGCCCGCAGCCTGACCACCAGCGTGGGCGGCACTCTGACTTTCCGCAACCACGTCGGCGCAAATTCGCAACTCAGCGCGCTGGATACCGGCACGACTGGCACGACCCACATCATCGGGAGCACCATTCTCGACAACTTGGCGACCGGCGACGGGCTAATCTTTAACTTCGACGCCTCCTTCGATCCCAACACCGGGGACAACCTCGTTCCGGATCTGGCGGGGGCCATTGGGAACTCCGGCGCGACGGTGAGCGGGCAGCCGTTCTTTCTTCTCATCGACGACAATCCAGCGGTTGGCTTTGCGAGCAACCCATCCGCCGGGTTCGCCGGGATTACCGGAGCCTACGTATTGCCCGGAGCAACCGGGGACACGGCGGACAACCAGCGCGGCGAAGCGGGATTGGAATTGCAAACCGGCGGAGTCGATGAGGCACCGCAGGATGTCGATAACGGAGCGCTGGGCGTTTCTGATGTGGACGCCAGCGACGCGACCTTTGAATTCTGGATCAAGCCCACCGATTTGACCGGCAACGAAGTCATCTGGGAAACCGGTGGTGGCACGGGAACGGGATTCGCTTTGGAGGACAACCTGTTGGCCTTCCAGGTTATCGGTGGCAGCAACAATGCCCGGGTAGCCTACGACCTCAGCGGAGATCCCAACGGAATCTTCGGCGTCGGCGCGGCGACCGACGATTTCATCCAGGTGATCGGAACGATCGACGTGTCCGCGAATTCGATCGAATTGTTCGTCAACGGAACCTCAGTCGGGAGTGCGGTGAAGCCCTCGGCATTTACAGATTGGGATGGCGGCGATCCGTCCGGACTCGGCACCGTCGGCGGCGCCAATATGGGCGGCTACGGCGGCGGTTCCCAGAACTTCCGGCCTTTCGATGGCCAAATCGCGGCTTTCCGGCTTTACAGTGGGGTTCTTACCAGCGGAGTCGGCGGCCAGATCGAGAACAATTTCAACGTGGTCCAGCAAGGTGGTCAGACCGAGATTTCGCTGAGGACGACGGGCGACCAGACCTTTGGCAATACCCTGTCGCTTGGAATCGCCACGGTGGTGGAAGGTAACAACGTGACCTTCGATGGAACGATTGACGCCGATCCGGCTTCCGCGGCGCTTGGCGCACTCACTGTGAACACGACCGGCGGTGGAGTGACCGATTTCAACGGCGTGGTTGGCGGCACGACCGCGCTCGGCGGTCTGACGACCAACGCGGACGGAACCACCACGCTCGACACCAATTCGGTCATCGCTTCCGGCGCGATCAGCTTGAACGACGACACTACCGCGAGTGGGGACATCGCCATCGACGGCGCGGTGGTCACCTTCGGCGCGACCAGCACGTTCAATGGAGCGGCGACGGTATCGTCTTCGGGCAACGTCACCTTCGACGGCGTCACTACGTTTAACGACGCGGGAACGGTGGATGCGGGCAACGCCACCTTTAACGCGGCAGCGAACTTCCTCGGCGGGGTTGCCGACGTTAATGCGAGCGGAAACGCAGATTTCAACGACACGCTGACCTTTGGCGACACGGCCACGATCGATGCGGGCAGCGACGCCACGTTTGACGGCGTGGTGACCTTGGGCGGCACCACTACGGTGACGGCGACCAATATCAGCGTCGCCACGGCCGCGACGATCGACTCTGATCTCGGCAACAATCACGATCTGACGCTGAACGCTTCCGGAACCACGGATTTGGACAGCGAAATCGGCGGAATCCAGGCGCTGGGATCGCTGACAACGGATCGTTCCGGCCAAACCCAGCTCGACGCGAATGTGACCGTGGTCGGAGCGGGCGGAATCACCTTCGGCGACAGCTTGGTGCTGACCAATGACGTGGTTCTGAATTCGAGCGATGTCGGTGGCGATGTGATATTTGTCTCCACCGTGGACGGCGCATTTGCATTGGCGGTGAACACACCGGGTAGCGCCGCTACCTTCTTCCAGGCCGATGTCGGTGGCTCCACGGCCCTGACCTCGCTCACGACCGACGGCAATGGTATTGCCAAGCTCGGTGGATTGTCTCCGGTGCCAAGTGGCACCTTGCTGCTGAACTACGACGCGGACAGCGAGACCGTCCTGACCGGTCAAACTTGGGAGAGCACGCCGGATGTTTCGGGGCAGGAATGGAACTTTGGCGGAGCATTCGGCACGGGAGTGACTTTGGTGGTGTCTAACAGCGCACACACCGGCATCCTCAACGCCTACCATTTTGACGGCAGCGCGGGGGTCACCAACCCGGGTCTCGACGATCTGCCGACCGACCCAACGACTGCGGACGCAACCTTCGAGTTCTGGTTCCGTCCCGAAGCGGGGACCGATATCGACATGATTTACGAAACCGGCGGCGGAGGCGACGGCATGTCGATCGTCTACGACGGCAACACCAACGAGGTGATTGTGACGATCGACGACGGCAACGTGCAGCAGCAGGTCCGCGGTGGGTCTGCGCTTATCACCAACACCGAGTTCCACCAGATTGCGGCGGTTTACAATCGGGACGGCCTGGGCGGCGGCGTCGATCTGTTGCAACTCTACATCGACGGGCAACTGGTCGATGATACCGACCCGTCCAATCTCTTCGACGCGACGTCAGTGACGGCGACGACTGGCGCGGCGGGAACGGACGAGATCACCCTGAATTCGACCACGACTTCGGCCCAGATCACGGTGGAATACGTGGATGGAGGCGCTGGCGCCACGTTGGCGGTCGCCGAATCCAACAACACCGTCACCGTGACCTTTGAAGCCGGCGTGACCACGGCGGATCAAGTCGTGGCGTTGATCAATGCCGAGAACGGCGGATCGGGTGTGGCCTTGACGGCGGGAGGATTCCTCACGGCATCGGGTGTCGACACCGGATTTCTTGCGGCCCAGGCCGGAGTGGCGTTGCGCGACCCGGTCGACACGGCTCAAACGACCACAGGACTTGATGACTGGGCAGGTACGGACGACGCTTCACTAGCGCTGGGCGGAGCAAACGTGGCCGACGCCACGCCCGCGAACACCAACTTTGAAGGCGATATCGCCAAATTCCGCTTCTACGGCAACGCGATCGGCGCGGCGGGGATTCAGGCAAACTACGTAGCGGTGACTGCCAACACCATGGACGTCATCACGACCGGCGACCAGCTTTACGGCGGGGCGGTCCAGTTGCAGAACCACACGGTCCTGACCGGCAACAACGTGACCTTGAGCGGCACGGTGGATTCCTGCGACGCGGATCATGATCTGGACTTGACGGTGAACACGACCGGCGGCGGGGTGACCACGTTTGGTGGCGATGTCGGCGGAAACTTCGAGCTGGGCAACCTGACCACCAACGCCGACGGCCACACCGTGGTTGCGGCGAACATCACGGCCAACGGCGCCAGCGGTGGCGATATCCGCTTCGGCGATGCGGTTCTGCTAGGCGCGGACACGACTATGACCCAGAACGGAGACACGACGTCCCGGGTGCTTTTCCTAAGCACCGTCGATGCGGTGGACGGCGTTTCGGCGAATCTCACCGTCAATACGCCCAACGGAGCCGTGACGCAATTTGGCGGAAATGTCGGCTCGGACGCATTGGGCGCGCTTTCGAACGATTCGGGCTTGGCGAGCATCACGACAGACGCGGCCGGGACCACGCTTTTTGAAGTGGGCGGAGCGATCAAGAACGGGGCTACTTTCAACTACGATGCCGCGGCCGTTTCGAACGACGGTTCTCCGGCCGTCTGGGAAAGCGGAGGTGACCCCGCCTACAACGCGACGATTTCCAATTTGGGAACGGACGTGACTCTCGAAGATGTTTCCGGATCCACCGCGAGACCCGGTATCACCCATGCTTATCGATTCAACGATAATGGCGTCACCACGAACGGAACCGGCGCCACGCTGTTGGATTTGGATCCGTTCAGCACAGCGGATGCGACGTTCGAATTCTGGCTCCGGCCCAACAATACCGGGGACGCAACTCAGGTCATTTACGAGACTGGAGGTACGACGGACGGCTCCGGCTTCTGGTATGAAACGGCCACCAGTACCCTGAACTGGACGGTCGACGACTTGAGCACCCAGCGGACCGTTTCAGCCGTCATTTCCACTACGGAATTCAGCCAAATTGTCGGCGTTTACAAGCTTGACGCGGCGGGGAACAACGACCACCTCGAACTCTACGTGAACGGTCAGTTGGTGGACACCAGCACCGACGCCACCGCGCTCAATGATTTCTCGGGAACGGACGATGCATCGTTGGGAACGGTGAACGGTGCCGTGGGCGAGGGCGTCGCGACCGGACAGTTCAACGGCGACATCGCGGTATTCCGTTTCTACGAGAGCGCGATGAGCGCGAACGAAGTGATTGGCAATTTTGTGGCCCTGGCGGGAGCGGAGGCCGTAAGTGGCACCACCATCACTGTAGCGACCAGCGGCAACCAGACTTACAATGACAACGTCGTGGTTGGAGCGGACGTGACGCTTTCGGCGCAAGACGTGACCACAGTTCAGACCGTGGATCTGCAGTCGAACGAGTTGACGGTAGCGGTCACTGGAACCGGCGGCCAAGCGACCGGGGACATCACCGGTAGCGGAAACCTGATCATGGACGGGAGCGGCACTTTCACTCTGGCCAATGCGACTGGAAACACCTACACCGGCGAGACGACAATTCGCGAAGGTACCCTTGTAGCGACGCATGACGATTCGCTCGGCACTACCGACGCCGGGAACCTGACCATTGAGAGCGGCGGAACGCTGGGATTGACCGGTGGAATCACGATTCCGGCTCACGAGACGATCACGCTCGTGTTCGACGGCACCGGCGACGCCACCATCGAAAATATCAGCGGCGACAATTTCGTGGAAGCGCCGATCAACGTGCAACTCGGGGTCCTGGGCGATTTGCAACTGCTCTCCTCGGATGGCGCCGGCACCCTGACCATCAACGGCGACATCGAGCTGCAACAAGCCGGAATTCTGGCCGATGGCGACGGCGACACCATTCTGAACGGCAATGTGGCCTCGACCGTGACGGAATTCGCGAATTTGGGCGAGGTGGGCCAAGTACTGAACGTGGGAGGCACTCCGCAGACATTGACGTTTGCCGGAACTTACGTGAACCCGGTCATCGTCGCATTGGCCGAGCAAGGCAGCGCCACGAACCTGACTGTCGATCCAAATGCCGTGGAAGTGCGCATTTTCAATGTAGACGCGATCGCGGGAACCTTCCAGATCCAACTCGACGTTCCTCCGGGTGCGAACAACGCCAACCCGCCCGCATTGGAAACGGTGAATTACCTCGTGGTCGAAGCCGGCACTTACACTCTGGACGACGGGACGGTCATCCAGGCCGGCACGGTCGATGCTTCGCCTTCGGCGGATGAATCAGTTAGCTTCGGCGCGGGCGTGTTCGGGACTACGCCGATCGCGATGACGCAGTTGATGAGCCAGAACGATGCGAGTTTCGTCAAACCGAGGCACCGAGCTGGGATCGACGCGAACGGGTTTGCCTTCTTCCTCGAAGAAGCCGAGGGCCAGGCGCAACATCCCACCAGCGAAACCGTGGGTTACATCGCCATCACTCCGACGGCGGCCGCAGGGTCCACCACGGGAGCCGGATTGCTCTTCGAAGCCGGCACCACGCCGAATGCGGTGACTCATGCGCAATTTAGCGTGACGCTGCAGAACACCTACGGAGCTCCGCCGATTTTCATTGGCGACCAGCAGACGATTGACGGCGTCGATCCTTCCGGGGTGCGTTTCCGCTACAATGGCAACGGAGTCCAAGTTTTCACCGACGAGGACCGCTCCAGCGACACCGAGACCAGTCATGCTGACGAGGTCGTCGGATTTGTCGCCTTCGCCAACACCGGCCTGCTACAAAGCACCAACGAGCGGGACAATCAGCTCACGAAAAACGGCACGGGCAACCTGATCATCAACGGCACCGCCGACTTCCAGGACGGCACGCTGCACAACGTCGGCACCCTGACGGTGGACGGAACTTTGTCCGGTGACACCGTCAATATCGCCAGCCTCGCAACTCTGACGGGCGGCGGCACGGTGGACGCGCCGGTCTTCAGCGACGATGCCGATTCCAACATCGTGGCCAGCGGCAACTTGACGCTCGGTGACGGCTCAGCCGATGGATTCGACTTCGGCGGCGTCCTGACCGTTGGCGGAAACACGGTAACCATCGTGGATAGCGACGATGGCCTGCTGGGTCGGAGCACGACGATCGACGGCGGCACGTTGACGGCGGCCAACGGCCTGGCGATGAGCACGGACGACGTGCTTTCCGGTCAGGGCACGGTGGATTCGACCCTCGACTTGAACGAAGGCACGGTGACGCCCGGCGATACCGGAGACATCACCAACACCCTCAACATTCGCGATATCGACCTAGGCACCGGCGAATTCGTCGTCGATATCGACACGGACGCCGTGGGCGAGCACGACTTGCTCGACATCACCGGCACGGTTAATCCCAATGGGGCTACTCTCACGGTTCAGGACTTGGGCAACGTGGCGTTGGGAACCCAGATTCTAGTCATCAACAACGATGGCATGGATCCCGTGACCGGGACTTTTGCCGGATTGCCCGAAGGAACGACGTTTACAGCTCCCACCGGCCAGGATTTCACGATCAGCTATGTCGGTGGGGACGGCAACGATGTGGTGCTCTATCGCGGCGCGGCTGAAACCAGTGTCAGTTTCAACAGCGCAACTGGCGAACTCACGATCTCCGACATCACCAACGATTCGACCGATACTCTGGAAGTTACCTTCGACGCCTTGGCCCAGACCTACACGATCCGGGAAACGGCGGACACCAGCCTGGTGATCGGCACGACGGGCCTCAGCGGCGCGCAGCTAAGCCGTCCCGACGCCAACACGGTTGTGATCAACGCTAACCCGGGAAATAACGGGGTCGCGGTTCAGTCTCTCACGGTAAAAACGACCGGACCTGACACGACGACCATTGGCGTTGAAGACGACGATATCGTGACGCTGCTAACACCGAACGGTCCGTTGAGCCTGACGGGCGATGTTGCCATCACAGCAGATGACGTCGTCTTCGCGGCCAACGCGCAGATTGACCAAAGCGCGGGTTCTGGCGCGGTGACCGTAACGGCGGACCGCTCGATCACGATGAACGCGGGTGCCGCCATCACCACGGCGGACGGCGCGATCGCCCTGACGGCAGCCGGCAATGGCTCAGGCAATTTCGTCGGCATCGACTTGACTGACACAACGATCACGACGGCGGACGGCGCGATTTCGCTCGATGGCACGGGTAGCGGCGTCAACAACAACCGCCACGGGGTTTTCCTTGCCGGAACCACCGCGATCGAGGCGACGGACAGCGGAACGATTGACATCACCGGTCAAGGCGGCGGCGATCGCACTTCCAACCGTGGCATCTTGGTTGAGGCAGGCTCCTCCGTCGAAGTCGTCAACGGAGACCTTACGATGATCGGGACTGGCGGGCCGGGCGGAGACCCGGTGCCCAACAACAACAATCGCGGGATCGAAGTGAACGGCCGCGTCGCGACATCGGGAACCGGAAACATCAGCCTCACCGGTCAAGGCGGTGGCGCGAGCACCGGGGACGCGGCCAACAACAACCAAGGGGTCGACCTTTCCGGCGCCGGAGCGCTCATCACCTCGACTGGCGCGGGCAACATCTCCGTCATCGGGATTGGCGGCGGCTCAGCAGCTGCCGACGGCGAGACCAACGAAGGGATTCGCATCACCACCGCCGGAGCGGCGATTTCTTCGACCGGCACGGGCACGATCACGCTGAGCGGCACGGCTGGAGGCGGGCGGGAGAACAACCGCGGAATCTTGATCAACGACGGCACCAGCGTGACTTCGGTGACGGGCGCGATCGACATCACCGGGATCGGCGGCGGCGGATTCGCAGATTCGGACAGCAACGACGGGGTGCAGGTGGATGGCGTCATTCAGTCGACGGGCTCGGCCACGATCGACATCGAGGGCACGGGTGGCATTTCGGCCAACCATGACGACTTCAACTTCGGGATTTCGCTGGGAAGCGCCACCGCGCTGATCACTTCCTTGAATGGCAATATCAACCTGATGGGAACCGGCGGCGGAACGCTCACTGCAGCTTCGGCCAACAACGACGGCATCCGGATCGACACGGCCGGGGCGACAATCAGTTCGACCGGCACCGCCACGATCACCCTGACCGGCGGTGGAGGGAACGCGGACGACAGTAACCGCGGCATCCGTCTTCTCGAAGGCACGGTGGTGACCAGCGCGACTGGCGACATCACCCTTACCGGAACCGGGGGAGGCACGGGGGTTCTGGACAACAGCAACCGCAACATCGGGATCGAAGCGGACGGAACGATCTCCTCCACCGGCACAAATGCCGCCACTGCGGCGACGGTGACCTTGATCGGCTTTGGCGGTGGCGGTGGAGGCAACAACAACGACAACAACACCGGTGTCGAAATTTCCAGCGCCACGGGGACGGTTACATCCGTGGCCGGGAATATTTCGGTTACGGGAACCGGCGGCGGAAACGGCGGGAGCAACGGTGGTCAAAATGACGGCGTTCGTATTTCGGAAGGTGGAAGTGTGCTCTCGACGGGCACGCTTACCAACGCCGCCAGCATCACGATTACCGGGACAGCCGGCGCCAACGGCGGGGACGATCCGGACGACGACGAGGGTGTCATCATCATGGATGCCGACTCCCGGATATCCTCCATCGACGGTAACGTCACGATCGACGGCACGGGTGAGGACGGCGTCGAACTGGCTGCTGGTGTTACCGCGCCGCTCAGCGTCACGGGCGCGGGCAACATCGATATCTGCGGGCATTCCACGGCGCCGAATCTGGCGGCGGGCCAAGTCGGCGTTCAGATCGACTCGCCAATCCTCAGCGGCACGGGAACGGTGACCATCGCTTCGGACGATCATGTTACGTTTGGCGCGGATGGTGATGTGACCTCCACCAGCGAGACGGTGACCATCCAGGCCGACAAGGCGGGTGCAACCAACGGCGGTCAAGTCTTCATGGCTGATGATTCGTTGATCGATGCCGGAGCGGGCGCGATTGACGTGGATGCGGACGGCCATATCACTTTGGGCGGGCTGCAGACGACATCCTCCGTGACGGTTGATTCCGCAAGTGGCTCAATTCTGGATGGCGGCGACACCCATGATCCGGACATCATTGCAGCGACGGCGGTATTGAGCGCCGCGATAGACGTGGGAACCTTGGCCAATCCGCTGGAAACGCAGCTTTCCAACCTGGAAGGGACGGCGAGCACGGGCGATTTCTCTATCAACAACACGGGCGCGCTGGAATTAGGCGGGGCGAGTGGCTCGGCCAGTGGTGTTTCCGCGGGAGGTGACCTCCAGATCGTCAACGACCTGGGAATCACCGATTCGGAAACTGTGACCGTGGGCGGAGAGGCGCAATTCACCACGACCCAGAACGGCAGCGATCTGAACCTGAATCAACTGGCGGTGACCGGTTTGATCGGGCTGAGTACGACCGGTGCCGACAGCGACGCAACGATCGTGAACGCAACGGTGATCGACTTTAAGGCGACCAACGTTGGCGGCAACCTGGCGGCGACGGCCACCACTGGCGGTATTGGGCAAAGTGCCGGTTTGGATGTGGACGGAACCACGGCTCTGGCGGTGGGAACCGACAACATCGATCTGAGCAACGTCGGCAACGACTTCACGGGCGCGGTTTCGATCGTGAGCGCTCAAGACGTGACCCTGGTCGATGCCAACGGAATTGATCTGGGCGCCTCCACGATTTCCGGAAACCTGGACGTCACCTCCTCCTCCGGAGACATCACTGACAGCGGAACGGTTTCGATCTCGGGAACGGCTGATTTGACCACGAGCAACGGCAACATCATCACCGATCAACTGGATGTGAGCGGCTCGATCGCGCTCAATGCTTCCGGCACGGCGACGATCGTCAACGCGACCGGAATCGTCTTCCGCGATTCCACGACCGGCGGAGATCTCACCGCAACGGCCACCACAGGTGATCTGAACATCGGACCAGGCGTCACCCTGACGTCCACCGGTGGCGGAATTATTCTGAGCGCCGATGGAACACTCCTCTTCGATGCGGCGGCCAATCTGAATGCCGCGGGCAATGTGGAAATCAGCCTGGACCAGGGGCCGAAGGATGACACCGGCGTGATCGTGCAATTCTTTGGTCAGGTCGATGCCGCAGCGGCGATCATCAGCGGCGGCGAAGATCCGGACCTGTTCCGGGTTCAGCCGAGTGCGATTACCGAGATTACGGTGAGAGGTGGCGATCCGAAGACGCTGCCTGGCGATGCCCTGTTGTTGCTGGAGGACATGAGCCTGGCCAGCAGCGGGATCGATGGAACGGGAGCCTCGTTCGGCACTTACACCGCGACCGGGTTTGCGCCAGTGCACTTCAACAGCATCGAGTCCGACGACCTGGTGCCTTCGCTTGCGGGCACCAATGGGGCGTTGCTGACGCATGGGGTGGGGCAGGGGCCGATCGCGGTGTTCCCGGACTTGATCATTCGGGACGCGATTCTCGTGACCGAAGCGGTGGTGCAGTTTGCCGGGCGCTACATTCCGGGTGAAGACCAGCTTACCTCGCTGGGATTGGGCTCGAACATGACGCAAACCTGGGATCGGGCCAGCGGAACCCTCTTGATCAGTGCCGGGCCGGGAGGAGTCAGTGTGACCGCGATGGAGCGAGCCCTACGCAGCGTGGTATACATCAACAAGAACGGGAGCAACCCGACACCGGGCGCGCGAAGCATCTCGGTGGTGCTGCAGGACGGAGTCGATCAGAGCAACTCGCTGGTCAACACCGTCATCCAGAAAGGCGTCGAAACCGATGCGCAAAACGACCCTGCCGCAACCGCCGGGACGCAGACCACGTTACCGGGGGCGGGAGCCGGTGCCGGAGCCGATGGCGAACTGGCCCAGCTTCTGGAAGTGCTGAGCCGATACGGCGACGATGGCGTGTTTGCCGGATTCCAGATTGATGCATTGGAGGGGTACCAATTCGTCAACGGCCAGCTGATTGGTCCGGACGGCAACCGTCTGGATCTGGGGACGGTTACCAGCGGCCAGAGCAGCGTTTTGGCGGGGCTTCCGCCGCTCTCGACCCTGACCCCGTTCTTCGCGGGTAGTTCAGCGGTTGGGGCGCAAGTCACGGTCACAATCAGTGATGGTGCTGGCGGGTTCAGCTACACCATGACGGTGCAAGCTGACGCGGCGGGGAACTGGGCGGCAGCCTTCCTCGGGGTGAGCCTCGAGGACCGGGCTTACACGGTCACAGTCCAAGAAACTTCGCCCATCCTGAGCATGTATGATACGGGGAACTCGATCTTCCGGGTCGGCTCCTTCCGTGGCGGAATTCTGCCGAACGGGGATGACGACGAAGACTTGAACCTGGGCGACATTTTCGGAATGATCATCGACACGACAATTCCCGAAGAAGCCATGGCAAAGCTCGCAGAATAAACGTGAAACCGCATTTCGTGGAGCCTTCCTGGACAGATGTTCGTCTAATCAAACTGTGATGTAGACAAAACCAGTCGAGGCGGCGAAAGGGGGCCATGAAGAAGACGTTCCCATTTGAAGAGCCTCCCCATCAACCTGCCAGGGTGGTGGAGAGGATTAAAAGTAATGTTCGAAAATACATCAAACGCGAACGGCGTAAACCGCTGGTTGAAGGCGCTGATTTCTGGGCGTTTGACTGTCGGGTCGGGAAGAAAAGTGAAGAAGCGAAGCCGATTCACGAGGCGGAATTGATCCAAGCCATCGACATTGCTGCGAAAGATGAATGGACCGAAATCTACATCGAGATTCTTGCCAAGCCTGCTTATCGCACAAAAAAGGAAAACCCGGAATCGAATTCCTGAAATCGGCCGCCTTCATTGAACTTGGGCTTAGTTAGGCTGCTCTCATGAGTTCTGATATGTGACGTTGGGGCGATTCCATCGGATTCGAGCGAGCAGCGTGTCGCCTTTTGCTCCACGTCGGGGGAGCCATTCGCCGACGGTGACCCAACTCTCTTCTAGGCTTGCATTCGTAACATGAAAGTTACCCATCAAAGCCACTTCGTCGGGAGTGTTCACGCCGTCTCCGACAAGTGGGAGAACGACTTGCTCGGAGTCCTTGATTAAACAGAGCTTGTCAGGATCCACCTGTGCCAGCCACAGCGGTGAGCGCCAGCGGATGACGTTGGTATTCGATGGGTCTTTGCGCGAGTAAACGAGAAAGAGCGCATCGGAATGAGTTAGCCAGTGTTGTTGGGTTGTCGACATTGCGATGGGGGTGCCATCGTCCCAGGCCCATGGCATTTTGGGAGAATAGTGCAGTCCATCACTGCTGACACTTGCATATCCGCGGCTGTCTTCTGCGCGAATTGTTAGATAGAAGCGATCACGAAACTGGGTCACGGAAGGTTCAAGCAGGCCGCGGCCATGTTGGTGTTCCAGCGGAGGGCCGACTTCCTTGATTCGTAAGGTGTCGCCATCGAAAGCGCATCGCACCCCAGCGACTGATCGCCCATTCGACTCTGGACCGAAGGTGAAAGACATCAGGATGTCGCCATTCGGCAGTACGATCCGTTGACCGCAGTTGTTGGTGTAGATATGACTGCCTCGGGGATCGTCCCATTCCAGCTTCTTCCGTTCAGACCACGTGCCGTCCTTTCGCCGGACGACGTAAACCGGGTAACGAGCCAGTTGATCTCCTTTTGCGAAGCGTGGACCGCGATAGAACACCACGTGGCCCAGGGCGAGGACGGTTTCAGTCTGGGGATGATACTGAGGAGTCACATCACAAACGGCCGCTTGGAGACCTTCGTGACCGGGAACGGGATCGCGACCCAACGACGCGATTGGTGCCGGGTTAGTCCAAGTCTTGCCCAAATCGCTCGACTCCGACCAATGGACCGGGCCAAAGTAGTCGGAACCGCCAATGGGTTGAAGATTCATCAGCGCCTTTTGGCCGCCCTCGCCAACGGGAACCATGCAGGCACGCGGATGAAACCAGGTGGTGTCTTTCCCGTCGCGATTCTTCCAGAGTGTTTGCTTGGAAATCGAGGCGATCAGGTCCTTCGATTGTCCGTGCACTGGCGCAGCGATCGTGGCGGATGTGGCGGCAAGGAAATGGCGGCGATTCATGATTGCTGTTGTCGCATAGAGCCGAGTCTCTTGGCAAGCTTGGTCACCAGTCGATGGGGTTGAATGGATTTGGTCTGATTGCGCATCAATTGCGAAAGCGTAGTGAAGATTTGTTTGCCTCTTGCGCGATGAACCTGAAGTCCGTATCGCATCTTATCCAGTTTTGACAGACCCATGACGAGATCGGCTCCATTCCTGATGATTTTTATGGCGTTTCTCGTTTCGTGCGGGTCGGAAACACCCCCGATGACGGATCTGTCCCCGCGGCAACGGGAGTCCTGCCTTTCGGTGGGAAAGAAGGTCTCAGATGCCCTCATGATGAATCTTGGAACGCAGTTGAAGTCGACACTTGCCTCTGGCGGCGAAACTGCAGCGGTTCAGGTGTGTCAGCAAATCGCGATTCCGATCACGGAATCCACCAGCGAGATGGAGGAAGGAGTAACGGTTCGGAGAACATCATTGAAAGTGCGAAATCCCCAAAATGCTCCGGAAGAAGGCGATGTAGTCATTCTAAAACGATGGGAAAGGCTGGATCAGGAGGGCAAGCCGCTGCCGGAGCACGAGTTGCGTCGATTGAACGAATCCCAGGTTGCCTATTACCGCCCAATCCTCGTCCAGGCACTTTGTCTCAAGTGTCATGGCGCGAGCCAGTCTCTCAATCCGGAACTGCGCCAGGTTCTGGACGAACTCTATCCCGCGGATCAGGCGAGGGGATACCGGGAAGGTGATCTGAGAGGAGCGTTTCGTGTCGATATCGATCTCAATCAATTCCAGGAGGAACGTTAGATTCCTATTGCTGAGCGCTCTCATTTTCCTTTTCAATTCGATCGTCAAGCATCTCCAAGCGCTCGTTGATCAGAAGAAGCGACTTGACCACGGAGGATGGTCTGGCGCTGGCGCCTGTGTCAGAAGAGTCTGCGCAAAACGATCATGATATGGCGGCCTCCATTGCCTTCATCGAGCGTGGAACTAAGGCTACCGTTGTTAGTAAGCCCAATTCCGGCGATCATCGGAGTCGCAAATGGCTACGGGGATTCATGGAATTGATTCCCGGTGATGATTCCTTTGCTTCCATTGATGGAAAGAACCTGAGCGCTGGGATCGGTTGAAAGTGCGGTGTTGCCAAAAACGTTTGCTGCCGTTTTCGGCTGATCAACGATGAACGCGAACTGGGAAAAATTACGAACCCTGTTGTTGTCTGCCGTGATTGTCGCTGCGGTTGCGTGCAGGGCGTGGCGCCAATTCCGAATCTCATTCCGCGACATTGTAACCTGGGAGCCTTCCAGAGCCCAAATCGCATAACTCGGTGGTCCGGTCCTTCTCAGTTTGGCCGTCTCGAAGTGGTTGTCCACGGCGACTACCTTGCCGGAGACTCGGATTCCAGCGACGCCATTGCCCTGAATGATGTTCTTCGTAAACGTTGCGTCGGCTCCTTTAAAAACCATGACGACAGGTGGCATCCCGTCTTTGCGCGAAAACTCATTTCCCGTCAGATTCACGGTCCAGCCCGAGTGGATGCCGACAGCAACCATGGCGTTGTCGGTAACGCGGTTATTCAGCACGATGGACGAACCGGATTCAGAGTCATTGTATCCAATGCCTGCAGCTTTGTTGTGATGACAGTGGTTCTCAATCAGCGTCGAATGGGCGCCATCGGTGTGGCCGATTCCCACCTTCGCATTCTCAAAACACTCATTCTGGATGATCAAAGGCCGCGCTCCACTCATGCACCCAATTCCCGATTGTTGGTTTCGGTAACACTTATTGCCGATGATGGTGGGAGTTGATCCTTCGCGACATCCGATTCCCGCCAACGCGTTTTCATAACAGCGGTTGTCACGGATGATGGGAGACGCATGATCGGTGGTCCCAATTCCTGCCATATCGTTTTCGTAGCAGTCATTGTCTTCGACAATGGGTTGGGTGCCTTGGCCCGTCCGAATGCCGATTCCTGCGCGGCGATTCCGGTAGCACTTATTGCCTCGGACGGTGGGTTTGGCGTTCTCACTAATCCCGATACCGGCGCGAACATTCGCGTAGCAGATGTTGTCAATCACGAGTGGACTCGCGTTGTCATGTCCAATGCCGGCGTAGAAATTCTCGAAGCAGATATTTCCTTCGATGATCGCCGTTGATCCTTCCATTGAGCCGATTCCTCCGCCCATGTTGCGATAGGTGATGTTTTGCAGGATGTGGGGAGAGACTCGGCTACCCTCCGCTCCCATGATCGCAATCCCGGTGTAACCGATGTGATGGACAATGTTGTTGGTTACCACACAGGTTTCGATGTCCAAAATGGCGACACCCGCCGTGCCGGGAACTCCGATGTGGTCGTGGTGTTGCTGATTTCCCTGGGTCGCGTGGTGATGATTCCAAGAGGTTTCATCGTATTCGCCAACCCCGGTTACCGTGAATCCGTCGAGGGTTGAATCCAGGGCCATGGTAACGCCTGCGCCCACGGCCTCAGGGAAGGCTCCGTCAATGATGGTCGCTTCGGCTCGTTTCAGTCCCACCGCTCCTTTGCTGTTGTCACCGGCGCTACGCAGGGTTACTCCGTGGGCTAGGTTGATTCGTTCACGGTAGGTTCCCCGGCTAACCAGAACGATGTCTCCGGGTTTCGCCGAATTGATGGCTGACTGGATGGTGGGGTGGGTTGCCGGAACCAGAATGGTTTCAGCTGTCGTCCAAATCGGGATCCCGGCAGCGAAGACAGCGCTTACCAGAAGGGTGCTCCTAAATTGGGGGAGAATCATCATTCGTCAGGTGCGCAGCGACCATCGAGCCACGGTCGTGGGCACACCTACTGCTTCTTCTTTTTGGAAGCTCCCGTATGGTTGTTGGCCGGGATCGGGCTCTCAAAACCGTTGTAAACTTCCGGCTTAACACCGCGGGCATAACCACCGCCGCGAAACGTGTTCGGCTGGTATTTCCCAACAAAGCCAATTGGGGAGTTGGCGACAATCTGCTCTTCCAAGCCGAGAATCCAGTAAGACGCATTCACCAGCATGCGACGATAGCCGTCGTTCAGGATATCCTCGGAGGCTCCATAAAGGGATGTGAAAACGCGTCCCTTGGTTCCATTGGCTCCGGTGTATTCCCGTGTCCATTCAGACGCCATGGGTGGCTTGGTCGCATCCGGTTCACCGTCAATCTCCATACTCATGAGCGGCTGGGCCGTGGTCAGAATGTTCCAATCATCCTGGAGGACGGCGTTGTAGCCTCCGCATTGCACATGGATGTCCTTCACACCGGTCAGAATTGCATGATCGGCTTTTTCGGGAACGATGGAGATTCGGGTGCTCTGCTTGTGGTTTCGGCCGTAGTGTCCCACCCAGGTTTGTCCCAAAACCTGATGGCCAAAACCGTTCTCATAGCCTGCGGTTTTGGCCCTGAAATCGTATTTTGCGTAGGGGCTCTCCTTGTCGTCATATTTGAACCCATGGGTTGAGGTGCGGAGGCCCATGACCGGACCACCCCGATTCAAGTACGCGTCGATGTGTTGCATTTGTTCATCGGGCAACGCTTGAAACCGGGTAAAGATGACCATCCCGTCTGCCGATTCCAGGGCTTCGAGCCCGGGAATGTTCGACTCGCCAGCCTTGATTTCGCCGTTTTCATCAAGCCCAAAGAGAACCGTGCAATCGATTCCATGATGCTTGGCCAGGATCCGGGCCAGGGCGGGCAGTGTTTCCTCGCCGCGATACTCATGGTCGCTGGCAATGAAAACGAGGTGCTTGCCCTTGGAAATTGCTTCAGTCCCCTGGTAGGAAACGGGATTTGCGATTGCCTTCGAGCCAAAAAGAGCGGCGAAAGCTAGAGCGAGAAGGATTTGGAGGTGGTGGAGTGTTTTCATGTAAATAGGGGGAATCAGTCAGGGCGTAGAGGACACGTTTTATTGTCAGGATCTTTTCAAAAACCCGAAACTTTGGGGGCGAAACGATGCTGACTTGAAAGATGGCCAGGCCTTGCGAATTCCGGTTTCCCGGTAGAGTTCCCTAAGGCCGATAAGGCGCGCTGCGTCCGCTTCGCTTGGTCTCTTCGAGAAGGTCTTTCAACCGCTTTACCGTTTCGAGTTCTTCAGAATAGAGGTTCGTGGTTTCTCCGGGATCGCGTTCCAGATCGTAGAGTTGGCCGGGAGCATCTGGCTCCGAACTCGGGAGGGCGAGCGGGCGGAGCCTTTCCTTCCCATATCGATTTCCCCCTGAACCTCGGTGGTCGAGATACTTCCATTTTCCCATCCGGATTGCCAATGCGAGACTGATGGTCTGATGAAGCGTAAACTTGCGAATCGGTGAGGTGGCTTCCCCTATCAAGACCGGTAAGAGATTGAAACTATCTTCGGCCGACTGATTGGGCAACTTTGCGTCGACCAGCGCCGCACAAGTCGCCATGAGATCCGTCAGGCAGACGGTTTGATCCGTTGTTGTCGAGGGCTGGATTTTCCCGGGCCAGCGGGCAATGAGGGGAACCCGATGACCGCCTTCCCAGTTGTCGCGCTTCAACCCTCGCCACGGCCGGGCCCCGTCGTGATCGAACGATTTGCGCATGTTGAGGGTTGTCCCGACTTCTGGGCCGTTGTCGCTAGTCACGATCACCAGCGTGTTGTCAGCCAACCCGAGGTTCTCCAGTTGATTCAGAAGCTGGCCGACGATGTGATCGAACTGAAAAATGAAGTCCCCGTGGGGCCCTGCTTGAGATTTGCCTTGGAATTCCTTTCCGGGAAACGACGGGAGATGAACGGCCTGCAACGAATGAAAGAGAAAGAAGGGTTTGTCTGGTTTGGCCTTCGTGTGCTGGTCAAGAAATTGGAGGCTCTTTTCGAGAAACACCATATCGACTTCTTCAAGATCAAAGTCAGGAGCGACAAGTCCAGGTCGACAATCGTACGACCATTCATGAGTTGGCAGCTTCGACTTGTCGACCGTTTGCGTTGGTGGGACTGGAACGCGATCGCCGTCAATAAAGGCGTAAAGCCAATCCGTCGTTGGACAACATGCGGTGCCAAAGAAGTGATCAAATCCGAGGTGAATCGGCGCATCGGGAATTGATCGGGAGTAATCGATGCGTTTCACCGCCTCCAATCCATTTTCATTGATCGGGTTTCCTTGCTGATCGAGAAATGAAAGGCCGATGTGCCACTTGCCGAACATCGCAGTTTCATATCCCTGTTGCCGAAGCATTTCAGGAAGGGTGAGCCGGTCTTTTGTGATGAGACATGGGCCTCCCGCACCCGTAAAGACCCCGGGATAGTTGAGGCGGAATGCCATCTGTCCGGTCAGGATGCTGTATCTGGTGGGAGTACAAACGGTGGAGGGACTATGGGCGTCGGTGAATCGCATTCCGTCCCTGGCCATCTGATCGAGATGAGGTGTCGGAACTTTGGAGTCCGGATTGTAGCAGCCGACATCTCCATATCCCAAGTCGTCGGCGAGAACGAGGAGGATGTTGGGTGGCCCGGCGAGACCAAGCGAGGAAATCCAAAAGAAGGCAAGTAGAGCGAGATTTCTCATGGGAACGGAGAGGATCCAAGTGAGCCGCAAGGTTGGCGTGTGAACCGCTGCGAAAAACACTTCATTCCAACTTATGGGTGGCAGGCCGCCTCAGTCCAACGTTCTCTTTTGCAGTCTCAGGGCGTTGGCAATGACGGAAACCGAACTGAAACTCATGGCGGCCCCCGCGATCATGGGATTGAGCAACCAGCCGACAATGGGGTAAAGGATGCCGGCCGCTACGGGAACGCCGAGCGCATTGTAACCAAAGGCAAACAAGAGATTCTGGCGGATGTTGTTCATCACGGCTTTGCCGAGAGTCATCGCTTTGGAAATTCCGTTGAGGTCTCCTTTTACCAACGTGATGGAGGCGCTTTCGATCGCAATATCCGTTCCGGTTCCCATCGCGATTCCGACATCGGCTTCGGCCAATGCGGGCGCATCATTGATTCCGTCACCGGTCATGGCAACGACGGCACCTTCGCTCTTCAATCGCTTCACCAGACGCAGTTTGTCTTCGGGAGACAACCCGGCGTGAACTTCATCAATACCAAGTTGTTCGGCAACCGCCCTTGCCGTGGCCTCGTGATCTCCAGTCGCGATGATCAAACGAAGACCAAGGTTATGAAGGGCCTGGACCGCTGCCGGAGTGGTTTCCTTGATCGGGTCCGAGATGCCGAGCAAGCCGATTGCCGCATTTGAGTGGGCTACCCAGATTGCGGTTTTTGCGGAGTTGAGGATCTCATTGGCGGAGGCTTGAAGCGCAGATGGTATGGAAAATCCATTCTCTTCAAGGAAACTTGATTTACCCACGAGAACAGGTTTTCCATCGACGATACCGCGAACGCCTTGTCCGGTTGACGAGTCGAATTCCGCGACCTCGGCGAGTTGAAGGGATCTCGCTTTGGCCTCTTCAACGACGGATCGCGCCAACGGATGTTCGCTGTGGTTCTCCACGGAAGCGGCAAGCGTAAGCAACTCATCTTCCAAGATGTCCTCCTTCGTGATGATGTCGGTAATCCTCGGCTTCCCCATCGTCAGCGTGCCGGTCTTATCGGTGATGAGTACATCCACCTTTTCGATTCGTTCAATGGCCTCCGCATCTCTGATGAGAATCCCGGCTTGAGCGCCACGCCCGATCCCAACCATGATCGACATGGGAGTGGCCAGGCCCAGCGCACATGGGCAGGCAATGATGAGAACGGAGACGGCGTTGACGATGGCGAAGGCTAAAGCTGGTGCCGGGCCCCAAATGGCCCAACCCACAAACGTCAGCACAGAAATCAGCAAAACAGCGGGCACAAAGTATGCTGCAATTCGGTCTGCCAACTTCTGGATCGGGGCGCGACTGCGTTGAGCTTCGGCAACCATTTCAACGATCTGGGAAAGCAGCGTTTCACTGCCGACCTTCTCAGCTTTCATCGTGAACGAGCCAGTCTGGTTGACCGTCGCGCCAATGACCGGATCACCGGTGCTACGCTCAACGGGGGTCGGCTCTCCCGTGATCATCGATTCGTCCAGAAGACTTCTACCTTCGGTCACGATTCCGTCCAAGGGCACTTTCTCGCCGGGCCTGACTCTCAACAGATCACCGGGATACACTTCATCAACGGGAACATCTTCTTCATCCCCATCGTTGTTGATTCGGTGCGCCGTGTTTGCCGCCAGATCGAGAAGGGATTGAATCGCCGAGCCGGTTTTTCCACGGGCTTTTGCTTCGAGGAGCTGGCCCAGCAAAACGAGAACGGTAATGACTGCCGCTGCTTCAAAGTAGAGGGCCACTTCACCTTCATCTTTGCGGAACGAATCTGGAAAGAGGCTCGGGAAAAGCACCGCTGTCGTGCTGTAGAGGAAGGCCGCGCCGACACCAATCATGATCAACGTGAACATGTTCAAATTCCGGCTGATGACGGATCGCCATCCTTTGAGAAGGAGAATCCGGCCGGCCCATAAAACGACGGGAATGGTGAGGAGAAGCTCGATCCATTTGGAAAGGGAAGGCGAAATCCAGCCCGCCAGATCGACGCCTGGAATCATCGGGGCCATGGCGAGGCCAAATACCGGAATCGTCAGAAACAGCGCGATCCAGAAGCGTCGTGACAGATCGCGGATCTCCGCTTCGGCATGGGAATCGCCTCCGGGATCCGCGATACCCGCAGGCTCAAGCGGCATTCCACATTTTGGGCAATCTCCAGGTTCCGATTGCCGAATCTCCGGATGCATCGGGCAGGTGTAGACCTGTTTTCCCGATCGTTTTGGTATTCCGCTTGGCTCCAACGCCATCCCGCATTTCGGGCAGTCCCCTGGCTGTGGCTCGGCAATCTCCGGACACATGGGGCAGACAAAAGCTCCAGTGCGTTGGGGGCGTGATTGAGAATCTGGTTTCGATTCGGCCGATGCACCGCTTCCGCAGCAATGGTGGGTGGTTGGTTGGTCTTTCAGGGGATCCGACATGAATGGAAAACCCTGACAGTGTAACTGCAGTTCTCCGGGTTTCCCCTGAAAAATTGCCGGTCACGATTGGCGGGATCCCAACGGCCGAAAAGGCACGACGGGAAACGTGGACGCAAACGCCGTTGAGTCGAATCCAACGGCTCAATCAGCGCAATCCCGGGAGGTTCAACCCGGGAGTTTTGCGAGCCGGCTGCCGAGCTGGTTTCAGTAAAGATCGCTCTTTGCGACTGACTGGCGTTCCCGGCTGCCGAGGATCTTGGCGTGGGAGCAAATTCGCCGAATGTCAGTGTCAAACCGATACGCATTACAGACTGAGCAAAGCTTGACTCCGATATCGACAATCGATTCGCAGCCTTCGCAGAGTTTGTATTTTTCGGGTTCTTGAATGATGGAATTAGCTCGGAGTTGTCGCTTGGTCATGTTGTTTCAAAGTTTCGGAATATTAATATAACCGGAGTTTCCATTCCGATCAATCACCTATGTTACAGTAATTATAAAAATTCCAAAATTAACCTCCTGGTCCTCAGGAAGAAGTTACGTTTTGAATTGGGCCGGATCGAGCTAGTCTAAATCCCATGGAGCAACTTGAAGCTCTTTCGATTCAGTTGGAATTGCCTGATCTTTGGCAACAAGAAGCCGTTCGGTGCCTGCGCGCCGGAAAGAGCGTGGTGATTGATGCCCCCACGGGAGCCGGCAAGACGTTTGTGTTTGAGTTGCTGGTCAAGTCGGGAGCGCTGAAAGGGCAGGCGATTTACACCGTGCCGACCCGGGCCTTGGCCAATGACAAGTGGCGAGAGTGGAAGCAGGCAGGTTGGGATGTAGGCATCGCAACCGGCGATTTGGCGACGAATACCGAAGCACCCGTGGTGGTCGCGACGCTGGAAACCCAGCGGGAAAAGTTTTTGAATCGGCAAGGTCCGGCACTTCTTGTCGTGGATGAATATCAGATGATCGGAGACTCGCGGCGGGGGTTGAACTACGAGCTTGGAATCGCGCTTTCGCCCCCGGATACCCAGTTGCTTCTCTTGAGCGGGAGTGTCGCCAACCCGGGAGAGATCGTGGATTGGATGCAAAGGTTGGGCCGGGATGTGGCGCTGATTCAAACCCAGGAACGGCCGGTTCCGCTCGATGATATCCCCTTGCTCGGGCTGCCATATCGAGCGCCAAACTCAACCAAAGGATTCTGGCCCCGCGCGGCATTGGCAACGTTGATGTCTGACTTCGGGCCATTGCTCATTTTTTCCCCGCATCGCAAGACGGCGGAGAAGATCGCCGCGCAGATCAGCGAGGCACTTCCGTTGTCCAGCCCAATTGAACTGACCCGGAGTCAGGAACAGGCTCTGGGTTCCAAACTGGCGAGGATGGTCCAGAATCGCGTGGCTTACCATCATAGTGGCTTGAGTTATGCGCAGCGAGCCGGGATAATCGAACCGTTGGCCAAAGCGGGACAGTTACGGGTGATTGTTGCGACAACCGGGTTGGCCGCTGGAATCAACTTTTCCGTCCGATCGGTCTTCATCAGTGAAACCCGCTACTTCGAAGGGCCTTTTGAGCGGGAAATTGCGCCTGATGAGTTGCTGCAAATGTTTGGGAGGGCCGGAAGGAGAGGGCTCGACGAGAACGGATATGTGCTGAGCGCGGAACGGAGTCCGAGACTGAGCGATGCTCGGCCCAAGCATCTTCACCGGACGAACGAAATTGACTGGCCAACTCTGCTGAGAGTGATGCACGCGGCAAAGCTCTCTGGTGAATCGCCTTTCAACGCGGCGAAAAAGCTTTGCGATCAGTTGTTCAGTCGGCAGTCCATTCGCCTGGGGTTTGAGGATGACCAAAATCGGGAAGGAACGCCTCCTCATGAAGCTCCGAAGTCGGACAGCAATTTGTTTGGGCTTGGTCCAACCAAAAAGGAGGTTCGCAATTCGAAAGGCGAATGGGAAACCGAAGACGCAACACGCTTGGAATTGGTGGTGCTTCGGGAAGCCTGGATCTTGACGGCGAAGAAAGGCTGCAAACCGGCACTCAAGGTCGGTGGATACATGCAAACTCGTGTTCAAGAGTTGGGCAGACTTTGCAAACTGCAGCAGGATGGCACCGCGATCTATGGGGCGGAATTGGCCGTCGCGAACGTGCTCGGCGAAGACGTTGTCCGGATGACAAAGCGCTGGCGTTCGCTCGCCAGGATTTCGAAGAAGCAGTCCGACTTGAAGTTTTCAGAACTGGAAGCCTTGATTGGTCCCGTGATCGCTGAGATTGAGCCGGGTGCGGCTTTGACGGATTTGCAAAGGCGCGGGCGCTCCATCATTGCCAGGGTTGATCTGGCCAACACCCCGGTTGAAGCCTATCAGGATTCACTTGGAAAATGGCTCATCGCCCCGGAACGGCGAACGCTTAGCCTGGAAGCGGAAACCGGTTACTATGATGCTGAGAAAGATCGTGAATTCCGACCGCCTGCGAATTCCGCCGCCTATGCGTGGCGAAAGCTGGGCGTGGTCGATGCGGATGGTGGATCAACCCGAAGAGGCCGGATTTTCAGCTTCTTCAATCAAGGGGAAGGCTTTGCGGTTGCCGCCGCTCTTGAAGATGAGACCTACCCCATTGATGAATTGGCGTTTCATTTGGCAAATGTTCGGGCAGGCCATCGGTTCGAAAGTGATACCCGCGTTTCAGGAGCGAGCGAGCGTCTGGGCGCGGTTTGCCGGCAGACTTACGGTCCGGTGGATTATGAGGGATATTTGCGACTGGGATTGCCGGTCGGTTATGGAGAAGGCGCCGCAGAGGTGGTTGAGATGTCGCTCACCAAAAGCAGAGCCTGGCGGGCTGAGACGACTCGGGAGCTCGGTCAGGGTGATGTGGAAAGAGCCGTTGTCGAATGGTTGAGCCTCCTGCGACACATCAAGAATGCCCCGATTCTGGATTGGGAGCGATGGCTCGCCCTGAAAGAGATTGCCGCTGATCTTCTTGGGAAACATAGCAAAGATCTCCAGCAATCAGCCGAATTTGCCATGATTGAGCCGCATATTCTTCACCGAAAGGTGCACCATCGAATTTCTCTCAAACAAGCGAACCAGCAACACCATGCCAAATGAATACCCCAACTAACGAATGCTGAGATCTTACCTGCGGCTGTTTCCGCACCCGCCCCCCAAATTTCATTACCGGCGGCAATGGGATTCAGTCTCCATATTTCCGCACCCGATCATGCAATCCGGGCAGCAGACGCTGATCTTTCGAGCGAATCGCCCGATCTGGATGACGCGAAACCAGCGGCTTGGTTAGCAGCAACGGCTTCCGTTGCCGTTGTTGGATACGCGGTCTTCGTTTCCGCTGTCATCCGAACTGGGGCCGCAACAATCGCTGGCCTCTGTGGTAACGCTGTAGTTCAGACCCTTCGTTGCCCGGGGATGCCGTTCCTCAGTCACGCTACAGTCGAAAACCTTTGCGTCCTTCAACGGAATATTTTCGACTGGATCGACGAATTCAAACATTCCGGTATAGGGCTCCTTTTTGTAGAGGTGATAGGTCTTGTCGCAGACGGCGTAGCGTTTGCCGCGATCCATGGCGTGTCCGTCGTCGTCCGTAACCTGCTTGAAAGGCCCCTTGTAGATGACCGCCTGATTGCGTTCCAGGCAGATGCCTTCCTTGCCCTTGTAGGCGACGACCGTCATGCTGCGAAACTCATAGCCTTTGACTGTTTGCCATGGCTCTTTTTCGAAGCTGAGAACCTCAATCCCGTGAAAGCCGGCTTCTTCGAACGCTTCGAGGAACTCGCTTTCCTGGAAGGCTCCGGAAATGCAACCGCTCCACAAATGGGCGTCGTCCTGAAGCTCTTTGGGAACCAATTCGTCGGAAACAATGTCTGAGATGACAGCGCGTCCACCACGCTTCAGGACTCGGTAAATCTCGCTGAAGAGCTGCTTGCGGTGTTCCTTGCCAACCAAATTCAAGACACAGTTGGAAACAACAGCGTCAATGCTGTCATCAGCGACCATCGGCTTCCGGATTCGCATCTCGGCGGCTAATTCTTCGGCTTCGAGAAACGCGTTGGCACTGTCGATCGGCTTCTTGTTGAGCTCCTTTTCAAGTTCGTCCAAGTCCAACGCCAGGTCTTGAATTCTGCCTTTCCGGAATTCGACGTTTTCGTAGCCAATCGCCTCTCCAACGACCGGCGCGTTCTTCCGGGCGACATCCAGCATGTCATCGGTCATGTCAACGCCAATCACTTTGCCCTTTTCGCCGACCACCTGGGAAGCAATGAAGCAGATCTTTCCGGTGCCACTGCCAAGATCGAGAACGGTTTCACCTTCCTTGACGTGTTTGCTTGGGTCGCCACAACCATAGTCCTTTTCAATGACCTCGGTGGGAATGACTTTGAGGTATTGCGGGTCGTAATCAACTGGACAGCAGAGAGCGGGTTCCTGTGCCTGAGCTCCTGCGGCATAGCGTTCTTTGACGGACGATTCAGTCTTCATAAGTGTGGAATTGGTTTGCGGCTTGGTAGCGGATGTGGGGACTCTCACGTGTCCATGAGGGACCCGAACCACTGCATTTTGATGATGCGATAAGACTTGTCACTCACTTTCCCCACTTTTCGCCGGGGAAACAATGTCGAGTTGTCAGTATCATTCAGGTTCTGGGACGCAGCTTTCGTGCATTCCTTACGCCGATGGAATCGCATTCATCCTCGGCCCTTTTGCCGTTGGGTTTGTGCAGAGTTAGTTAATTTTAAGGAAAAGTTAATTTTCTGTTGATGTTAGGTGTGAGGTATGCGATGAGATATTCATGAGCCATCCAGATCACGAAGTTTTGGAAGAACACGACAACGATTCCTTCTATCCGGGGAAAATCGAAAGAGCCCCCGAAGGCGGTGGTGTTCTCGGCGCAGAAACGAACGAAGCGACGCAACTCGAACCCGAAGTGGTCGTCGGCGAAGCGTTTCAAATGGAACCGCAGCCAGGGTTTACCTCAGCGCGGAGATCAGAACCGAACGGTGTCTCCAGGGCCCGGCCCCATCGTTCGCGCCCATCCCGGCTTGACTGCATTGATGCGTTGGATTTTGCGGATTACGATTCCGAGTCTCCAAAACAAGTCGCGCTGACGTTGTTGCCGAGTGATTTGAAACTGATTGACGATTTGCGATCAAAGATCTCCGGGGAGCACGCTCAGGAACTCACGGGTGGGGAGGTTGTCAGGCTCGCACTTCGATGTTTCCAGGCCCGTCCGGCTGGAGATTTGGAGCAAAAGGAATTTCGGCCTCAGACAGAAGAGTCTTCGATGATTCTCACCAGCTGAGTCCACACCAATTTGATTGAACATAAGTCGAATAACAGGACCGGATTCTCAAAGAACCAAAATCCAAGGGAATAAATCCCGTTTTGCACGCTGCACCAACGGTTGATTGAGTTTCCGGTCCTTGTTTCGATTTTTAGAAAAATTGAGGTTTGAATTCCGGCGAGGCAGTTCTTGGTTGGGGGAATGAAAACCCCTCATGAGTCGTTACCAAGTTCCAAAGTCAATCGTCGGACTGCCCTCAAATATGCCGCAGGTTGGGGAGCCGCGTTAGCTTGGCCGAATTCCAAAGTTCTTGGAGCCAATGACGATATTCGAGTTGGCGTGGTCGGTGTAAACAGTCGCGGAAATGCCCACCTCAGTTCGTTTGCGGGCGCCGAGGGAGTTCGGGTGGCCGCCATTTGCGACATCGACCGGAAGGTGCTTGATGATCGTGTCGTCAAATACACCGAGAAGCAGGGTTTTCGCGTTCAAGGCTTTGTCGATATGCGCGAGATGCTGGATTCCGGCGATATCGACGTGTTTTCAACCGCAACGCCGAATCATTGGCATTCGCTCGCAGGAATTTGGGCCGTCCAGGCCGGGAAAGACGCCTATGTGGAAAAGCCGATTTCCCACAACGTCTGGGAGGGACGCCAATTGGTGAAGGCGGCCCGCAAGTATGGAAAGATCGTCCAAGGCGGCACGCAAAGTCGATCGATGGAGCCGATCCAACAGGCGGTCGAATACGTTCGTGCCGGAAACATCGGCAAGATTCAATACGTGAAGGGGCTTTGTTATAAACCGAGGGGCCCGATCGGGCAGGGCGGTTGGGGCGAAGTGCCGAGCCGGACGGATTACGACAAGTGGTGCGGGCCTGCCGAGCTGCAACTGCCGATGCGGCGGAAGAAGTTTCACTACGATTGGCATTGGTTTTATGAATACGGAAACGGCGACATGGGCAATCAGGGAATCCACCAGATGGATGTCGCGACCTGGTTTCTCGGGGTGAAGGAATTGTCTCCGCTGGTTGCCTCGATTGGAGGGCGACTTGGCTACGACGACGATGGCGAGACTCCCAACACGCAGATTGTCTATCATGCTTACGAGGAAGCTCCGCTGATTTTCGAAACGCGTGGATTGCCGAAAGACAAGGCGTCACAAACCGCGGGGTGGAATGGCAAGAACATGGATCGACCCGAAGAGTTTCCGGACCAAAGCGGTATCGCCGTAGTCGTTCAATGTGAGAACGGAAGAGCCTACTGCAGTGCCGGTGGAGCGACCAAGGTGACCGACAATGATGGCAAGGAGATCACGAAATTTGAAGGGAAAACCGGATCCACTCCGCACTTCGAGAACTTCCTGAAGGCCGTTCGATCCCGGAAACCGGAGGATCTGAATGCAGATTGCGAAGTTACGCATATTTCGTCCGCGCTTTGCCACACCGGGCTTATTTCCCATCGGTTGGGGCAAATGATGGAGGATAGTGATATCCGGGATCAGATTAAGCAGGATTCGACCCTGACTGCACGTTATGAGGCGATGGCTGCTCATCTGGAGAAGAACGAGATCGACATCACCGGCAAAGACAAGAGCGTGGTGATGGGGCCTTGGCTGAAGTTCAACCCGAAAACGGAGTGGTTCGAAGGCAATGAAGGGCTCGACGATCACGCCAACGCCTTGGCGACAAGAAATTACCGCGATCCCTATTTGGTTCCGAAGGAGGTTTAGGCTGATTTCTTCCAAGCCCAGAGTTTCCGGCCAGCGGGAATCCCGACCACGAGAACGACGATCGTCAGCATGGTGAGCGCGAACCAATCGCCATAGCGAGCGTAAACCGTCATGGACGGTTTGGAATCGAGTTTCAGGGTCGCCGGGAAAAAGCCTGCGATAAAGGGGGTTCCCGTCGTCGCATCGCGATAAATCAGCTGATCGTCAGGGTTTCCGGACGCCGGATCGATGCTGGAGCCGAACCGGTCGATTACGCCGGTAAGGCCGGTGTTGGCGCAGCGGATCATCGGTCGTTTGAGTTCGATGGCGCGAAACTTGGCGTTGGCCATGTGTTGGGCGTTTGCGCTGCTTTCGGCGAACCAGGCGTCATTGGTGATGTTCATGATCACCTGCGGAACTTGAGCCTCGTCCTGGACAAATTTCCGGGTGAGTCGTCCCATCGTGTCCTCAAAGCAGATGGTCGGGATGATCTCGACATAGGGATCGCCGAGCTTCAAGCGGTTGTATTCCGTGCCCGGATCAAAGTCTTCCGGTATCAGCAGACCAAGCAACCAGCCGTAGAGGGGGAGGGCATGGCGAAACGGAACATACTCGCCGAACGGCACCCGGTGAATCTTGCGGTAGTCATCGTAAATGGTGGTGTTGTTCTGCAGCAACAACATCGCATTGTAGACCTCCCATTCCTTGACTTCCTTGGAATCGTCACTGGGGCTCGGAACAAAATGCTGGAGGCCGACAATGAAATGAAAGTCGCCCTGGGCCAGGATCTCATTCAGGAAGCGTTGCGTTTTGGGCAGGATAAATGGATCGGGGAGCGACGTCTCCGGCCAGACGATCAGGTCGAAGTCGCGACCATTGAGCAGCGCCAGATTGGTGAGGCGCTCATAGATGGTGTAGATATTTTCGAGCTTCTCCTCTCGCTGCGGATCATCTTGCGGAGGGTAAAGTTGGCTCATCGGAATGTTGCCTTGAACCAGCAGGACATCGAGTTCCACCGGATCGTCAACCGGGTGCGAGGTGACGGCGTTGACCCCGTAAAAAAAGGAAACCAGGATCAAGACCATCGCGACGGCGAAATCGAGGTGAGGCCGCAATTTCCCCTTGCCGACTTCGGCGGCAAAACGGGCGATGGTGGCAACGCCAATGCAACTCACGAAAACCGGCCAAAACGCGAGGCCAGTGACGCCGACGATGTCAGCGATTTGGACGAGATGGAGCGATTGATGCATGGCAACGCCCAATCCATTCCAGCCAAACCCCGTCAATAGAACGCCCCTCAACCATTCCAGCGCAACCCAGCAGGCCGCGTTCAGGAACGCGATCCAAAGGGCGTGAATCGAGGGCTCCAGCAACCCGGGTTGAGCGGACTTCATTACCGTTTTCAACTTTTCAGACTGAACCCCGGACGGTGCTTCTTTTTCCTCCGCCCAGGAGATCTTGGCATGGAGGAGGCGCCCGAATGAAGCGGCAAAAGCGCCCCAGGCCGCGAAATAGAACGCGAGGTAGGCCGAGAGCACAATCCAGCCCGGCCACGCGACATGGCGGATGAAGGAAATCGAGATCAGGAAAAAGACGAAACCCGAAACCCAGCCGATTTTAGCCCCCCAAACCCAGCGAGGCTGGTCTTTCGAGTCGTTGATGAACCAGGAAACGAAGCGAAGCGGAGCCTGGCGAAGCCAATTTTTCCAACCCGGCTTCTTCTCCACCGTGAACGGCGCCTCATCCATGCGATCAAAGAACCAGATCACGGCGAGAATCGGCCACTGCCAAATCCAGACAAACTGGCCTTGATCCCAGTTTGGATAGCACAGCGCCAATAAGAGGCCGCTGACAATGGCTGAAATCCAAGGAAGGGCTGGGTGGCGGGTGGTCATGGGTGGAATCTCAATTGACGGGAATTGGTGGACAGTCAGTGCATAGGAACGCAGGCTTTGCCAGTGTTTACTATGGGTTCGTCCGGAATTGAGACGTCCGCTTAAGATGGAAGCCAAAGCTGTTTTTTCTGCAAAAGGAGTCACCAAAGTCTATGGTCGGGGTGATGTGGAGGTGCATGCCCTCCGGGGAATCGACCTGGAGCTCTTTGAAAGCGAGTTTGTCGTCTTGCTGGGTCATTCCGGGAGTGGAAAGTCGACCCTGCTCAATATTCTGGGCGGACTTGATAAAGTGACGGCGGGAACGGTTTACTATGGCCAACAAGAACTCACCGCCGCGACCGAGCATGAATTGACTCAATATCGCCGGGTGCACGTTGGGTTTGTGTTTCAGTTTTACAATTTGATCCCCAGTCTGACTGCGCGGGAGAATGTCGCGTTGGTCACGGAAATATCCGAAGATCCGATGACCCCGGAAGAGGCGCTCGGACTTGTCGATCTGGATCATCGCCTCGATCATTTTCCCGCCCAATTGTCCGGGGGAGAGCAGCAGCGGGTTGCGATTGCCAGAGCGATTGCCAAGCAGCCGGACGTCTTGCTTTGCGATGAACCCACCGGAGCGTTGGACGTAAGAACCGGGATTACGGTGTTGGAGGCGATCGAACGGGTCAATCGCGAGTTGGGAACGACCACGGCAGTCATCACGCACAACGCCGTCATCGCCGATATGGCGAATCGTGTGATTTCGCTTTCCGATGGTCGGATTACCGAAGTGAAGGTGATTGAAAACCGCACCCCGGTCGCGGAACTCAAGTGGTGACTACCACGTAGACAGATTCACATGCTCGCTATCGACAAGAAGCTGGTTCGTGACCTTGCTCAAATGAAAGGGCAGGCTGCGGCAATTGCTGCGGTGGTCGCTTGCGGAGTGGCTTTGTTCATTATGTCGTTGGCCACGCTGGTATCGATGCAGGAGAGTCAGCGGGCGTATTATGAACGTTATCGGTTTGCGGACGTGTTCGTGAACCTGAAGCGTGGCCCGCGCCTGTTGGAAGAGCGGCTTGCGGCAATCCCGGGCGTTTCTCACGTGCAGGCGAGGATTGTCCGGCCCGTGAACCTGAATGTCGAAGGAATGAGCGAGCCTGCGACGGGACGAATCATCTCCGTTCCGGAATTTGGCGAGCCAAAACTCAATGCGCTCCATTTGCGGAGTGGGAGGTATGTCGAGCCGTGGCGAGAAAACGAAGTTCTCGTGGGCGAATCCTTCGCCGAGGCGCATGGGCTCGAACCTGGCGATACCGTCAAAGCCGTCCTGAATGGGCGATTGGAGGTTTTGCAGATCGTGGGGATTGCGCTTTCTCCGGAATACATCGCTCAGATTCCGCCGGGATCCTTTTTGCCGGATGATCGCCGTTTCGGAATTTTCTGGATGGGCGAACGCGCGATGGAGGCTGCCTTTGACATGGAAAGCGCCTTTAACGACGCCACGCTCAAGCTGACGCGTGGTGCTTCGGTTGAGAGCGTGATTGAGCGGGTGGATTCTCTCCTCAAGCCATATGGTGGATTGGGCGCGTTTGATCGCGAAGACAACGTCTCGCATCGCTTTATTTCGGACGAGATCAGTCAGCTAAAAACCATGGGGCTTTTTGTGCCGGCGATATTCCTGGGGGTCGCCGCCTTCCTCCTCAATGTCGTTCTTCGCCGACTGCTTTCATTGCAGCGCGATCAAATTGCAGCGCTGAAGGCTTTTGGATACACGGATCGACAGATTGGCTGGCACTACATCAAGCTGGTTCTGCTGATTGTCGTAATCGGCTTCGCGGTTGGGGTGACGATGGGCGTGTTTTTGGGAAAGAGTGTAACCGGGATGTATGCTGCGTTCTATCGGTTCCCGGTTTTTGAATTTCACCTGGATCCGCCCATTATCGTTGCCAGTTTTGCGATCACAGCGGGAGCTGCGTTTCTCGGCGTGATTGGAGCGGTTCGCAGTGCCGTTAGTCTTCCACCGGCTGAAGCGATGCGACCGCCATCGCCGCCGGTTTATAGTCCCACGGTGATTGAGCGATTGGGGGTGGAACGGTTTTTTACCCAGCAGTTTCGGATGATTCTTCGGGAATTGGAGCGGCGGTGGGCCAAATCCCTGCTCAGTTCCTTTGGGATCTCGCTGGCGCTTTCCATTCTGATCGTCGGCAACTTTGGAAATGATGCGATCAACTACCTGATGCAGCTTCAGTTCTTCGTTTCGGATCGGAGCGATATGCAGATCGTCTTTCGCGAGGTCACCTCAGGTTCCGCGATTCATGAAGTATCACAGCTTCCCGGGGTAACCTATGCGGAGCCGTTTCGAAGTGTCCCGGCCCGATTGCGAGCCGGGCATCGCGTTCGTCAGGTTGGGGTTCTGGGGTTGCAACGCAATCCCGAACTGTTCCGCCCGATCAATGCGGAAGAGCAAGTCGTGCAGATCCCCAAGGAAGGCCTGCTCTTATCGGAGAAGCTCGCGGAGATACTGGCGGTTCAACCGGGCGACCCCATTTTATTGGAGGTCCTGGAAGGCGAGAGACCCGTATTGAACGTCTTCGTTGCGGGCACGGTTAACGACTTTTCCGGGTTATCGGTTTATGTCGACCGATTGTGGCTCTCGAAGGTAATGGGGGAAGGGGAGGCAATTTCGGGAGCCTTCCTTTCCGTTGATGAGCAATCGAGTGACGAACTTTACGAACAGCTGAAATACACGCCGGCGGTGGCTGGCAGCACCATCAAAGTCGCTGCGCTGAGGAGCTTTTTGGAGACGTTTGCGGAGAACATCCTGCGAATGCGGGCCTTCAATATTTTCTTTGCCTGCGTCATCGCGTTTGGCGTGGTTTACAACAACGCCAGGATCGCGCTTTCTGAACGAAGTCGAGAGCTCGCCACGCTTCGCGTCATTGGATTCACGCGCCGGGAGATCACCGGAATCCTGATTGGGGAGCTGTCGATCATCACGGCACTGGCGATCCCGCTGGGCCTCGGCTTGGGCTACTTTTTCTGCTACCTGCTCTCCTTCCAAATGGATACGGAAATGTATCGCATTCCTTTTGTGCTCCATTCTTCCACCTATGCAACGGCAGTCGTGGTCGTGGTGCTTGCCGCGATTGTTTCATCATTTG
The DNA here is from genome assembly GCA_963977015.1 of uncultured bacterium. Classification (GTDB taxonomy): domain Bacteria; phylum Verrucomicrobiota; class Verrucomicrobiia; order Verrucomicrobiales; family DEV007; genus JBCDHN01. Next base: position 173,406 of record CAXBMO010000014.1, read on the forward strand.
TCGTTCGTAAAAGGCTGCGTAGTTTGGACCTGATTTCAGTGTTGAAGACGCGCGAATAACCCCATCGGATGAATACCAAGAACATCATCAAAACCGTGGTAGGCGCGACTTTTGTCCTGCTGATCATCATGGCCTTTTTGCCAAAGCCGGTTGAGGTCGAGCTTGCCAGAGCAACCCGGGGCGAATTGCTCGTGACCGTTGATGAGGACGGGGAGACGAGGATTCGAGAGAAGTATGTCGTTTCGAGTCCGCTGACTGGGCAGTTGTTACGGATCGCGCTCGATCCCGGAGACTCGGTCGTTGCCGGTGAGACCGTCCTGGCCCAGATCGAGCCGGCGGATCCCTCTCTGCTGGATTCCCGATCGCGGGCCCAAGCGGAGGCGCGGGTGAAGGCTGCGGATGCCGCAGCACAACGCGCACAGGCCGCGATTGAAGAAGCCAAGGCGCGCAAACAACTCACGGAGCGCGAGATGGTTCGGCAACGAATTTTGCTGGAGAGCAACAACACCTCCAAACAACGTTTTGACGACGCCGAGTATCAGGATCGTGCGGCATCCCAAGGGTTGCGGTCCGCGGAGCTCGCCCTGCAAATCGCCGAGTTCGAGCTTGAACAGGCCGAAGCAGCATTGATCCACACGAATGATGATGCCGGTCTACGACATGAGATCCGGTCGCCAATTGATGGAAAAGTCTTGCGGGTCTTTCAGGAAAGCTCGACGCCAGTATCCGCCGGAGCGCGCCTGGTCGAATTGGGCGATCCGACGGATCTCGAAATTCAGATCGACGTGTTATCCAATGATGCCGTGAAAATTGAACCTGGAACCCGCGTGTTGCTCGAACATTGGGGCGGCGAAGGGCAACTGGAAGCGGAAGTCCGACTGGTTGAACCGTCGGCGTTTACCAAGATTTCCGCGTTGGGCGTGGAAGAGCAACGCGTTTACGTCGTTGCCGATTTAACGACACCTGTTGAGCAACGAAAGTCGTTGGGCGATGGGTTCCGAGTGGAAGCGCGCATCGTCGTTTGGGAAGGCGAGGACGTTCTCAAGATCCCCGCCGGCGCGCTGTTCCGCAGCGACGGAGAATGGCACGTCTTTGTGAAACGCGGCTCCAAGGCAGTCCTGACCAAGGTCGAGCTTGGTGAGAAGAATGGCTTGGCGGCGGAAATTAAATCAGGCCTGACGGTTGATGACTGGGTCGTCTCTCATCCCAGTGATCAAGTGGATGATGGAACGCCGATCAAAGCTCGGGACTAGACCAAATTCAGTTGGCGTGTGGCCGATGCCGCAAGGAAATTTGGCTTCTGGCCGCACCATTTGGCACTAAATCCAGCCTTCCGACGATGAAACAGCTCAAACAGTTGATGGGCTATTCTAGCAGAAGATTCTACAGCAGTCACAATTCCAAATATTGTAAGTTTCGTCCTGTAACTGAGTTTTATTAAGCGCTCATAACTTCGATTGGTAAGGATTCTATTTTTGCAAATTCAGGCCCGCGAAAACTGGCTCACTGTGTCGTTCTGGAAATCACCCATCCTCCAAATATGAGGCAATGTAGAAATCTGATAGTTCGTCGAACCAGCCCTTCTTCCAATTTGGTATCGACTGTCGATTTGAGGGAATATGGAACTTATGGATCTGCCTGTGCGGACTATAAATCCAAAATAGCGTGAAGCTTGTTCTGCGCACCACCGAAAAAATGTGTTATGGTAAGGTAAATGGCTGAACCATTTTCATGGAAGGAGTTTGAGGCGATCGTCGCCCGCTTGCAGAAGAGCTTTGCGAAAGGAGGGCAAGTTGAATGCGACGAGAAAATTCAGGGTCGGCATTCGGGGCGAAAGCGCCAAATTGACGTTACCGTTCGCGTGAACATTGGGGGAGAAACTTTATTGTTAATCATTGAGTGCAAAAAATGGCGCAGAAAGATCGATGTCAAAGCGGTTGAGGGGTTTGCGGGAGTTCAAGAGGATGTGGGCGCACATAAAGCCATTATGGTCTCGCTCAACGGCTTTTCAGCGGGAGCCAGAAGATTGGCAGAGGCAAAAAACATTTCTCTTTATCGCTACGAAGACACCTTAAAACAAGGTTGGCCTAACGGAATTGAGACGTTTGTGTTGATGGAGATCTGGGAGGTGACTCCTACAACAGCCTATCTTGTGTTAAGAGACGGCACCCGTGAGGCTTTCCCCGAAAACGAAGAGATTACGATGGTGACAACCAATGACGGAGAAGCTGGGTCACTTGGAACGGGGTTGCGTAAGATGTGGGATGGTATGACTGAAGTAGAAAAAGAACAGTTCAAGGAGGGCTGGGTGTGTGAGTGCGATAGTGACCTGATCCAGAAAGCTGGACACCTCAAAACGATAGTTCTGCTAGGATTTG
>CAXBMO010000015.1:0-160772 GCA_963977015.1 uncultured bacterium
AGGAGGGTATGTGGTCGTTCGGCAACATCAGGAGGGTATGTGGTCGTTCGGCAACCGAGTTGCCTCACTCCCGCTCAATTCCCATTTTGACGATTCTCGAAGATCTCCAGGGCAGCGTCCAGGGTCGAGACCTGGTATTCTGCCTCGATTCCGACTGATTTGATGCCTTCAACCCGGATCAGATGGCCAACTCCGGCCCTTCGCCCCATCTCAATATCGCGATCCGCATCTCCAATCAGCCAACTTCGCCCGAGGTCCAGATTCAATTCCAGTGCCGCGCGTTCCAGCATTTGCGGATCCGGTTTCGGCTGATTCAAGCAATTCGGCAAACCGGTAAAGGCGTAAATCTCCGCGAATTCGACTCCATTCTCGCGAAGAAAGGTCTGCATGTTTCCATGAATCTCCTCCAAATCGGCTTCGGTCATGAGTCCCTTGCCAACGCCCTTCTGGCTCGTCACCAAAACCGGCACCAACCCCGCGCTCTTCGCCGCAACCAAGAGTTCCACGATTCCCGGATTCCAATCCCACTGCTCCCAACTCAACACGTAGGGCTCCGGATGCGGGTCGCGATTGACTACGCCATCGCGATCAAAGAAAAAGGCTGGGAGAGTCATAAATGGTTAATCAACTATCGGGATCAACGTGTCGCCAAATTCAAAACACTCAACACCCACTCCAAAATGTTCCACGTGGAACACTCATAGATTTGCCTTTCGTGCTAAAATATAAACCCCTCCCAACAGCGAAACACCCAACCCAAATTTTGGCACATTCTCTTCGAACAGATTCCAAACGTAACCATGCGCAATTGAACTACCAACAAACGACACCAGAGCGATGAAAATTAGTGTCGTCCCCCAAATACCCATGGCCAAAGCAACTAGTGTTACCAAAAATTGTCGTAACCAAGCTGAATCGATCTCCAATTCAGGAACGAGATCCACTCCTCTGGAATCCTTTTTCGACCGGCTCACCACGGTTCGGGAAATGGGTCTATGAAAGATCCACAACCCGATACCAGTCACGATCAAGACGATGCCAGGCAATTCATTCGCATAAACGTCGAAGATGTCAGAAAGATAGAGGACGTCATAGAAGTTGATCTGCAAGACGATATCGACAGCAAGCGCAACTCCTGCGATCGAGACCAGTATCGCTGCAACTCGCACCACCAAGCTTGCAATCTTCCTGAGATCCTGATCCGTCATGCCAATATCTCATCCAACTGGTTTACATTCTTCAAGAAAATTCCAGGAACGTAGATCTGGCTATTTTGCCAGAAGGAAAAAATCGCCATCACTCGGATCGATGTGAAATTTTCTCCCGTGTTCGCGATTCGATGCTCGAATTCTGGGTTCTTCAAACTCGATTAGGGCACGACTATTTCCCACCGGATTATGAACAACCAACGCGTTCTCAAATTTTCGTTGATAGGTGCCATCTTCCACAGATTGGCCAACTTCTTGCGGCTTGCCCAACTCCACATCCCAGAACGGATACCAATCGTGGAGATGATCGGCAGTTGGAAGCGGATTGGGATCGGAAAACAGGCAAAACCCATCGGAGTGCGTCAAGACAAGGGTGGTCGTCGCCCGCATCTTGGCCAAATCCTGGCGTGAATCCTCAAACCAGGTTTCGAGACAATTGATCCGCGGCTCGCGGAGGTGCGATTCTGCCCAGCGCAGCGTTTCCGTGATCCTGGCCCAGTCTTCCGGCGTCGAGCTCCGCCAGCATTCCATGAAGAATCCGTTCAAATAGGGCGCCGAACGCGGCGCGAGCAGATCGTTGGCGTTTCCGAGGATCAACGCTTCTTCACCGATCGCCTGCCGAATTTTCCGGATCAGCGCTAGACGCTCGTCGCCCTCGTGCCACCAATCCAGCATCACACCGTCAAATCCTGCCTTCATCGCAGCGGATGCCCGTTTGGCGACATGATCCTGGAATTCCGGATTCGCGAAATCGAGCAGGTAATAGCCGCCTTCTTCCCAACCAATGACGCGTTTTCCGGATTCATCGCGCTTCCACCACGGGGAATCCTCGGGCAGAAAACTGGTGTGGGCGTCGCGATACCGAATTTCGCAGAGTAGAATTTGATTCGGATTCCGTCTTTGCATCTCGTCGCGAATCTTCCGCGCCCGCGGCAATGAATCAGCGGCAAACCGAGTCGCGAGACCTTCCGGTTTCTGATCCCAGGCCAACTGCAGTCGGTAAATGCTGTCAAAAACGAGATCGTGACGGGCGAGAGTCACTTCGGCCGCCTCATCGGGAAGATTGTCAGCGGGATTCCACGCCTGAAACACCGACGGGAAATCACGGTGGGCAAGACGATCCTCCATCGTGCGCAGTTCCGGCGCATTTTCACCCAACGCAACCGCGCCACTGAGCAAGCAAGGGACGAACAAGCTCCAGAACGGTTTCATCCGATCACGAAAACGCGGCGAACCTTGAATTCAATCTATTCCTTCCCGGTCCGGGTAAATCACCTTTGCCGAGACGCGCATATCCGGCCCAAACGGCTTGATTCTCGGCTCCACGAGCTGGCAGCGAAAATCCTTCCCCTCAACCGCGCGGCGGCTTCCGCCTCCGATCAATGGTGCGATATAGAAGGTGATTTCATCGACCAATTGTTCCTCAAATGCCTGCGCCATCAGTCTTCCGCCGCATTCCAGAAGCACACTGGTGACTTCCATCTTTCCGAGTTCCTCCAAGACCGAGCCCAAATGTTCCACGTGGAACACTTTGGTTCGATCGCGAAATTCATCACTGAGAACCTTCGACCGTTTGGGGATCCGGCCGCTCTTCGTGACGACGATTCTCCAGGGCTGTGGCCGGTTGCCGGTCGCGAATTCGCCGCGCAGGGTCAAGGCGGGATCGTCATGGCGCACCGTTTGGCCGCCCACCAAAATCGCGTCAACGCGTGACCGCAGCCGCTGAACGTCGCGCCGCGCTTTTTCTCCCGTAATCCACTGCGAACCACCCGGAGGCGGAGAGATTCGGCCATCCAGCGTCATTCCCGTCTTCGCAATGACGTAGGGTCGCCCCGTTGTGACGTGTTTGGCGAAAAAGCGAATCAGATATTGGCAGTCCTTCTCCAAAACGCCGACTTCAGTCTCGATTTCGGCTCGTTTCAGAATCTTCAATGCCTTTCCGGCATGCTTGGGGTTCGGATCCAGGCAACCGATGACGACCCGCCGAATTCCGGATTTCTTGATCAAGGTCGTGCAGGCACCGGTCTTCCCACGTGTCGAACACGGCTCCAACGTGACATAGAGCGTCGCGCCAATCAGATCGACGGGGTCGGCTGCCTGAATCGCCTCGACTTCAGCATGGGGCATTCCGGCTTTTTGATGATGCCCCTTCGCCAGAAAACAGCCGCCCTTCACGATCACCGCTCCAACCGCAGGATTGGGACTGGTCGCTCCAAGCCCTTTGCGCGCTTCATCAATCGCCAGCCGCATCCAATGGATGTCGTCTTCGGTTCCCGGAGTTGAAATGCGATTCGGCAAACGTCTAAGGTTGTTTCAGCTACGGAGATCAGGCATAAAGAAAGCGCTCAGCCACCATTTGACGAAATATGCGCCTTACTCTTCGCGACAAGACCCAACTTTATACCGAGCTGGCCAAGATGGTCAAAGCGGGATTCGGATTCGACAAAAGTGCGGCGGTTCTGGAGGAGCAGGCGACCAATTCCGCGCAGCGTGAATTTGCGAAATCGATTCAGGAAGGCTTGAAAGGCGGCAAAACGATTTCCCAGTCCATCGCCAAATCCGAGCTGGGCATCTCCGACCTCGAGACTTCAGTGATTCGGGCCTCGGAAGAAGGTGGCGTCCTGGAAGATGGCTTTGGCTATCTGCGCGATTATTTTGCGACGATTCGACAGACCCGCAGCCAAATTCAGAGCCGGCTGATCTATCCGGCGATCATTCTGCATTTCGGAGTTTTGCTACCTCCGGTGCTCAAATCGATCACCAATTCGATGACCGGTGCCGCGAAGGTCAATATTGGGGGCGAGATTCTTACCTCGTTGCTCATCATCTACGGGATCATCGCAGTTTTTTGGATGGGCGGGAGCTGGCTTCACCGCGCAGCTCGGAAAGGCCAGCCTTTTGACCGCTTCCTGCGGTTTCTCCCCCTGATTGGCCCAACGCGGCGGGCCATTGCCCTCGAACGGTTCACCAACGTCTTCCGGATCTACATTCTTTGTGGCCAAAAGATCTCAAACGGATTGGAAGCGGCCGGAAATGCCACGCAAAGCGCCGTGATCGATTCCGCAGCAGCGCGGATCGGCGAAACGGCGCGCCAGGGAAATTCGATCGGTGACGCCTTTTTGGCCGAGCGCGACTTTCCCCGCGACTTTTCCCGTTCCACCGCCAATGCCGAACAAACCGGGACTTTGGAAGAAGATCTCAAACGATGGTCCAGCTTCTTTTCGGATTCCGTCGTTCAACAAATGGAGAAGATCGGCTTTTGGACGCCGCGAATTCTCTCGGTAATTGTGATGGTCTATGTGGGGTGGCAAATCGTCTCCTGGTATGCGGGTCACCTGAACAATGCGCTCGATATGATGGATATGGGTGGGTTTTGACGAGCGCTCCTCCTCGTTCGTCATCGTTCCTTCGACGAGGCAGCCAAACGTTCCACGTGGAACATTTGCGGACTCTTGCGGATGCGAAAAGTTCTAAGAATAATACTCAAATAAACACTGGACATATGAACAGTTTTTATTTAACCTAACCGAAGCATTACCCAAACTTCTTGCAAACTCGTTAGGCAAACTCATACATCCCATGACCGCAGTCGCAGATAAACCAAAACTAAACAAGATGGCCTCTAAATCACAATCTGGAGAGAACTCAGCTCCTGAAGATGCTGGCAAAAAGCGGCTCGCTGAAGCTCGAGCCAAAAACCTGGACGTTGCCATATCGCAAATCCAGAAAGACTACGGTGAGGGAGCCATCATGAGGATGGGTGAAGGCACCAAGCAGAGCGTCGATGTTATCCCCACCGGAAACCTTCTCATCGACCGTGCCCTCGGCGTCGGAGGATTTCCTCGGGGCCGAATCGTTGAAGTTTATGGGCCGGAGTCTTCAGGAAAAACGACTCTAACTCTGACCGCCATTGCTCAAGCCCAAAAAGCGGGTGGTTTGGCAGGATTCGTCGATGTGGAGCATGCTCTCGATCCAACCTATGCCAAGAAGCTCGGAGTCAATATGGAGGAGCTGCTGGTTTCCCAGCCAAGTTCCGGTGAAGAGGCCCTCCGAATTGTTGAAACGCTCGTCCGTTCCAACGCTCTCGATATCATCGTGCTCGACTCTGTCGCCGCCTTGGTGACGAAAGCGGAACTGGACGGCGAGATTGGAGACACCACGGTTGGCGCCCAGGCCCGCCTCATGAGTGCCGCCATGCGAAAGCTGACCTCGTTGATTTCCAAGGCCCAGACCTGCGCGATTTTCACGAACCAGATTCGGGAAAAGATTGGCGTCATGTTCGGAAGCCCTGAAACCACTCCGGGAGGACGCGCCCTGAAATTCTACAGTTCGGTCCGGATCGATATTCGCCGGATTGGGGCCATCAAGCAGACCGACGGAACGGTATCGGGCAATCGCACCCGCCTGAAAGTCGTGAAGAACAAAGTGGCGCCGCCTTACACCGAAGCTGAGTTCGACATCATGTATAACGAAGGCATTTCTTCGGTTGGCTCACTGCTCGACCTAGCCTTGGAATACGATCTGATTCAAAAACGCGGAAGTTGGTTCAGCTACAAGGGCACCCAGGTTGCCCAAGGTCGTGACGGAGCCAAAGATGCCCTTAAAGCCGATCCGGAGATGTATGCGGATCTGGAGAAGGCCGTGAAGGAGAAAATGGCTGAGGTTCCTGAACGAAAGAAAAAGAAGTAATCCACGTAGGGCTTGATCTCGCTGCCCAAAATCGCTTTTCTAGTTCGAATGAAAAAACGCACCATCAATAGTTTTTGGAAAATCGCCCTCGTTCTCACTGCCGCCTTCGGGATTTCTTCCTGCGAGACGGTCGATAAAGGGAAAGAGAAATGGGACGGAATGAGCAAGAAAGATCAATCGACCATCATTGGTGGACTCGGAGGAGCTGTTGTTGGATCCGTGGTCACCGGCAAGAAAGCAACCGGTGCCATTCTCGGTGGAGTGGCGGGTGCCGTCGGTGGTCGGGTCTGGAACGAGAAGAAGAATTCAAGCGATCTGGCAGAGTAAGCCAACCCCTTCAAAAACAATTCTCACCAAAGCTGGCTCAGAAATGGGCCAGCTTTTTTCGTGCCCATTTCACGCCGGGTTCATCGAGCGTTCACGCGAATGGAACATTTTGAACCATGCCTTCCAGAACCAACCGCCCCAGCCGCTCACGACTGCTTGTTTTCCTCGCCATTCTCGCCTCTATCGCGCTGGGACTGGCCTCTCGAAGTTCGCTCATCCAGCACCCGATTTTGGTCGCTCACGCCGGCGATCTTCTCTGGGCGATGATGGTCTATTTCGGCTTCGCTTTTCTCGTTCCAGGCACGCGACCAACCGCCCTCCTGCTGCTGGCCGCCAGCTTCTGTTTGGTCATCGAACTGAGCCAACTTTCCAGCCATCCGTTCCTGGTCAGCGCACGCCAAAACCGGCTGGGTGCATTGATCCTGGGAAGAGGATTTCTCTGGGTCGATCTTGCTCGCTATTCAGCAGGGATTCTCATGGCGACAACCCTTGATTGGCTCTGGTTTTGGCGCCATGCAACAAAACGCAACAGCCGAGCGCGAACGTCTTAAGCTGTCTTGGTTCTGCAAAACCTGCTGTTGCTGGCAAATTGCTAATACAGACCCGAAATAGGCTGTTTCTACGGGGAAAACTCCGAATTTTTCACCACAGGATGTAACACTCCGCAACGGCGCTTTTCATTATGCAACACCTGACAACATTCGAAAAAGCTCCTTTCAACCTAGCTAATATCAGCTCAACCCAGTTCCCGACCTGAGAAATCAGTGTGCCGATTCGCGAGTCATCTTTCCCCGAATTCAAGGCGTTGGGAAGAGAGTGGAGCGGGTTTCATGACCGACCAAACCATGCAGAAATCGGGGAAGTGAGCTGCGGCTTCCTTTTCGAGCGAAGTGAGCAAGCCAGTCCCCAAAACTCAACCATCGGTGCAGAGATTTCTGGGACGCAGCGCCTGTTCCCAAGCTCAAGAATTTTGACTGAATCGAGAGAATGTCTTGAAGCTGAATTGACCCGGTTTCGCAGACATTTTGATCCCCCTTTTGAGGGCATTCGCATACGCTTGCACTTCTCCCGAAAGGTAAGCGCAACTCCAAGAATCGAGTAATCCGTAAAGAAAGCCGCGACGCCTTTCCACGTGCGGAATTATTGGCCCAAAAGGCCTCGGGCGGCCTCAAGCAACTCTTCCACCTTGGAAGGATCGGCCCCGGCACCACGCGCCATTTCTGGCTTTCCGCCGCCTTTTCCGCCGACGATCGGAGCGAGATCCCGCATGAGCTCACCGGCTTTAAACTTGTCGGTCACACCTTTCGCGACCGCGATTCCAATGTGGGCTTTTCCGCCGTCAACAAGGGTAAAGACGGCCACGCCTTCAAATTGCCGCTTCTTCAGCCCATTGAGGGCTTCCTGAAGCAAACTCGCATCGGTCTCGCCGAGATGATGCACAATCTGAGGAATCGCCGCGCCTTCGGCATTGGCTTTTTCAACCAATTCGCCAAGCAACTCATCCGCCTGCGCCGCCGCAGCTCCGGCGCTCGCTTTCTTGAAACGTTTTCCAGCATTCTGGACAGCAGCCTGAAATTGATCGCGCTCTTTCTGCCGAGCCACCAGGGCCGCGTTCACCGCGTCAATGGCCGCATCACCCGGAATCTCCCCGAGCGTCCGTTCCGGGGCAATTTCCGGCACCTGGCCAATCTTTGCCAATGCTTCGTTGGTCGTTTGAAGCCGGCTTTCCAGATCATCGATTTCGACCTTGAGGGCTTCGTAGGTTTGCGTGACCAATTCGCGGCCCGCGGCTCCACATTGGGCTTCAATCCGGCGAATGCCTGCGGCCACGGCGCCCTCTGAACCAATCTTGAAGAATCCAATGTCACCGGTGTTTCTGACGTGGGTTCCACCGCACAACTCCATCGAGTAGCCGTCGAGCTTCTGCTCCTTCCCCCCAATCTGAACCACTCGAACCACATCCCCGTATTTCTCGCCAAAGGCCTGCATGATTTCGGAGCGGTCCTTGACCTCTTCATGCGGGACTTCGGTCCAGGAAACGTAATCCTGTTCCGCAATCTTCGCATTCACCTTCTCTTCGATCGCGCGAACCTGGTCCGAGGTGAGGGCTTTGCTGTTGAAGTCGAAACGCAGACGGTCCGGCCCCACGAACGAGCCCTGTTGTCTCGCATCGGGGTCGACCACCTCATGGAGTGCCCAATGCATAATGTGCGTCGCGGTATGATGCTTCTCGATGTTGCGTCGACGGGACTGATCCAATTGAACCGTGGCTTTGCCGGTCGATTTGGGCGCGTCTGCCAGGTGTAGACAAAGCGCTTCGCCGACACTGCTGGTCGCGAGAATCGGAAACTCTTCTCCGTTCACGGTAAGGGTGCCGGTGTCGCCGACTTGGCCGCCTTTTTCGACATAGAGTGGAGACTTATCGACGATCACCACGAAGTTTTCGCCGTCATCAATGATTTCCAGGAGTTCGACCTCAATCTCGTCGGTATCGAAGCCGACAAACTCGGATTTGGCGTCGGTCTCGATGTCAACGGCACTGACGACCGATGTTTCTTGACCTTCCTCACCGGTTTTCTTGTGTTGTTCGATGAGTTTCGCGACTTCAGCTTCATCGGTCGTTAATCCCTTTTCCTGAAGCAACACGTCCGTAAGCTCCAGCGGAAACCCAAAGGTTTCCCACAACTTCACAATGGACGGTGGCGGGAATTCCTGACCGGAATCCAGCTTTGCCACGGCATCGTCAAACAAGCGCAGACCACGATCGAGCGTCTTGTTAAACTGTGCTTCCTCGCTGGTGATGATTTCCGTCACCTTGTCTTTTCGTTCGGCTAATTCCGGAAACGCGTCGCCCATCTCAGTCACTAACACGGGCACCAATTCGTGGAGAAACGGACGATCACCTTCCAACCCCAATTCCCGCCCAAATCGGACCGCGCGGCGCAGAATCGCCCGAATCGTCGAGTTACGACCCTTGTTTCCTGGCAAAATCCCGTCGGCGATCGAAAAACTGACCGTGCGAATGTGATCGGCGATGACGCGGAATGCCACATCGGTTTGCTCTTGCTCACTCAACCCTTCGCGAGACTTAGGAACGGTGCCGGTGTAGGTTCGGCCGGTGATTTCGGCCAATTTCGCGAACAACGGCGCAAAAACATCGGTATCGTAGTTCGAGCAAAGCTTCGAAAAATCGGTGAGTCCCTTGGTGCATTGCATCACACTGGCGGCGCGCTCGAACCCCATTCCCGTATCAACATGCTGGGCCGGCAAGGAGCGATAGCTGCCATCCTCATCGTGATTGAACTGGATGAAAACCAGGTTCCAAATCTCGATGCAACGCGCATCGTCCATGTTCACCAGCTTGCCGCCGGTATCGCCTTTTTCGGTCAGATCGACATGCAGCTCCGAGCACGGTCCACAAGGTCCGGTATCGCCCATCGCCCAAAAATTGTCTTTGGCGTTCCCATCGATAATATGCGCTTTCGGATCCAACCCCGCTTTCTCGAAGAGCACCGCCCAATGATCATAAGCTTCCTGATCAAACTCAGCCGGGTCGCCCTTTTCCGGAGCGTAAACGGTGGCGTAGAGCCGCTCCGGAGGAAAACCCCAGCGCTCCACAAACAGTTCCCAAGCCCAGGCGATCGCTTCCTCCTTGAAGTAGTCCCCAAAGCTCCAGTTCCCCAACATCTCGAAAAACGTGTGGTGATAGGTATCGTATCCGACATCCTCGAGATCATTGTGTTTCCCGCCCGCGCGAATGCATTTCTGCGTATCGGCAGCCCGCGGCGGATCATACGGCGCCTTCTCCGTTCCGAGGAAATACGGCACGAACTGGTTCATCCCGGCATTGGTGAACTGCAAATTCGGCGAAGTCGGCATCAAGCTGGCCGAAGGCACAATCGTGTGCTGCTTTTCACGGAAGAAGTCGAGAAAGGACTGGCGTAGTTCGTTTGCGGTCATGTCAGAGCCCGGGTTTCGCGGGAAGGGAATGTGTGAGGTTCCGCCCGGAGATCAAGGGGAATTGGCCAAACGTCTGCGATTGACCTGATCGAAAGCCGTCAGACTACTCCTTCAACCACGCTGCGTTCCCGAAAAAGGCTTTGTTCGCCTCGGAATGCGGCTCGCCAATGTGGAGCAGGTATCCGCCCGGATCCCAAACGTAGAGAATCTTCCAACCCCACTCGGTAATGGTGGGTTCCGCGACTTTCACTCCAGGGTATTTCTCCTCGAGTTTCTTCGGAGCGAGAAATTGTTGCCAATCGTCGACATTCTCGACCCACAACGACAGCATCCCCGCTTTCGCGCGAAGATCTCCGCCGAGATGCAGGCTGACCAGGAAGCGTTGGCCGATCCCGGTATCGAATTCGCAAACGTTTTTCGCGTCGCTCTCCCAATTCATGGCAAAGCCGAGATCGAGGTAGAAAGACTTCGCGCGTTCGTAATCCTCCGGGCTGTAGCCAAGGAAGGGGCGGAAATCTTTGAGAGCTGGCGCGGATTCAGTCACGTTCACCAAGCCATCAGCAACATCACTGAAGCTCTTTCGGGATCTTTTCGATCAATTTTTTGATATCGTCGGCGCGGTCGCGATTGGCAATCAACAACGCGTCCTCGGTTTGAACGACAATCAGTTCATCAACATCGAGCAACGCAATGTGCTGCTTCGTCGTCGAGTAGACGATGTTCTGGCGACTGTCGATCTCCGAAAGAGCGCCTTTGACCCGGTTCTCCGACTCATCGCCTTCCAGATAATTCGCCACGGATGGCCATCCACCCACGTCATCCCAGTCGAAGGTCGCTTCCAGGTTGTAGACCTTGTCCGCTTTTTCCATCAGGGCGTAATCGATCGAAATTTTCGGCAACGTCCCAAATTTGTCTTCGATGGTCGCCATCATGTCGGACGACTCCGCCAACTCGTCGATGAATCCGGCCAACTCCGGGCAATGTTCCTTCAAATTTCCGGTCACTGTCTTCAACGACCAGATAAACATCCCCGCATTCCAACTGAAGTTGCCCTGACGAAGGAATTCTTCAGCCAAATCGGGACTCGGCTTCTCACGAAAGCGATCGACCTCGTAGACCGGGACATCCGTTTCCAAATCAGCGAGGTTGGCCTGGCTGCCTCGTTCGATATAGCCGTAGCCAGGGCACGCCCAAGTCGGCTTGATGCCAATGGTCACGATATGATCGCTCTTGGTCGCGACCTCGAGTGCACCGCCCAGAGTCCGATGAAATTCAGCATGATCCTGAATCAGGTGGTCCGCCGGCAATACAGCCATGGTTGCGTCGGGATTCCGGTTTGCAACCCAACCAATCCCGAGGGCGACCGCTGGAGCGGTGTCACGTTTCGCCGGTTCTGCGAGGATATTTTCGGGAGGAAGCATGCTTGCTGCCGCCCGCATTTCATCCAGTTGCTCGTGATTGGTCAGAATCAGGATATTCTCAACCGGGATCAAGCCGTCGAGTCGGGAAATCGTCTTCTCAATCAACGTCTCTTCATCGAAGAGTTGGAGGAGCTGTTTGGGTCGGCGATGCCGGCTCAAGGGCCAAAATCGAGTGCCGCTACCACCGGCGAGGATCAATGCAAAATTCTCAGAGGCCATTTGGAATCGTGATTTGGTGATGTATCGTCTCTACAGGCCATTCCTCAACCGGTTTATCATCTGGAAGTTTTTGGTGGAAATGGCGATATTTTCTGGAATTTGTAACACTAGGACCATGGTAAATAACGAAGAGACTCCCGAAGTTGTTGATCGCACCCTTTTGACGACTGCGATTGCCGTAGCACCAGCCGCTGTCGGATGCGCAGTTGGAGTGCTGCTGGGCGAGCAGCTGAAAAAAGGTCAGCGAGGAAACGTCGCGACCGCATTGTTCACCCTGGGAGCATTGGTCGCCGTTCCTGCGGCGGTCGATTGCGTGACCAAGCTGATCAACGGACCAGTTTCAAAAGCGGGCGCAAAACGCACGCTGAAGGGGATTCGCCACAGCGTCGGAGTTCCCTTTGAGGAGCCCTACGATCAGGTAGACGACTATTCCGACGTCTTTCAGCAGGTTCAGTAACCTTCAGCGGACTCGATTCCTCGATTCCTCGAGTTTTCGGCTTTAGCTGTCGGGCCTGATTTGCTCGACCTTGAGTTCAAAGCGCGCATCAAACCTTCCTCCGTTGTAGGTTCGACAGCAATCGTAGCAGGCTGCTGCGCGTCGAATTTTGCGAACCCGGAAGATCTTGTGATCACAATTGGGGCACGAGTAGCAGTAGCGCCGTTTCTGTTGGGTCCGCTCAAACGGTAGATCGTGACACCGTTCCTCGTCGGGAATCCCCAAGTCCGCACAGGCTTGGCGCCATTCCCGGCCATGAGGCTCAATCCGCTTCCGCCCCGCGCGATAATACGCCACCAGATGGGCCAACTCGTGTTTCAAGGTCCGATCGACCTCACCCGCCGCATCTTCAATCTGTTCGAGGGCTGGATTGAGTTCCACCAGTTGCTCGTTGCGATAAGCGCGTCCCGCAGTGGTTCGAAGCCGCGAATTCCAGGAAACCGTGATTTGCTTGGCGAGATCTTCCAAACCGACCGCGATCACCAGTTCACGGGATTGCCGGGTCAGTTCCTCATCCAACCCCTGGCGCGGAGAGCGAAGTGGTTTGGAGAGTTTGGGCTTCGATGGAGGAGAAGAATCTGGCTGATTGAGTGGCAGATCCAGCTCAAGTTGTCGGCGGTCGGAAGATTTTCGTGATTTCACGGAAGAACTGCAGGTTGGACGTCTGGTTTGTCGATATCGAGCTCCTGACCTGATGTCTTATCAAGAAACCGTTGGGCGGCTCCTTCAGTCGTTACCAGCGTATTGGGTGGGACGCTGCTGCGCAAGAAAACATTCGCTCCCACGGTCGAACGAGCTCCCAACCTGGTGTGTCCGCCAAGGATTGTGGCATTCGGATAAATCGTCACGTGGTCCTCCACGTCAGGGTGCCGTTTGTTCCCTTTAACCACCCGTCCTTCGGCGTCTTTCGGGAAACTTCGCGCTCCTAACGTGACGCCGTGATACAACTTCACGTGGTGGCCGATGGTGCATGTCTCGCCAATCACGACTCCCGTTCCGTGATCGATGAAAAAGTGCGAGCCAATGGATGCCCCGGGATGAATATCGATCCCGGTTCGACTGTGCGCCCATTCCGTCATCATTCGGGGGATCAACGGCACTCCCTTGCGGTAGAGCACGTGGGCCAACCGCTGGATCGCGATCGCTTCAATGGCGGGATAGCTCAAAATGATGACCTCATAGGATGTCGCCGCCGGATCACCTTCGTAGGCCGCCTCAACGTCCGTGCTCAGAAGTCTGCGGACCTCGGGGAGTTCACCCAAAAAATCACAAACAATATCTTCAGGTAAGTCCTGGTGCTCGCCACCACGTTGCTCGGAGTAATTCAGACTCTTCGCCACTTCGGGTTTCAGATTCTCAACCAGGTTGAAAATCCGATTTCGCGTCAACTCCGCGACCTTGTCGTGATGGATCGGCTCTTCGTCGTGAAAGCCGGGAAAAATGACTTGGAGTAAATCCGCAGAAATGGATTCAATTGCCTTCTTCGACGGCAAATTGATGCAATCAATCCGATTGATCCCACCGACTTCGTGATAGGACGAAACCAGTTCGTCCACGATTTTCTGTTTGGGGCAATCGTCAGGCATTTTGCTGATATCAGGGACGTCCTGACAGGCCATCAAATTAACGCCAGTCCCTCAAAAATCCAGCCTCAAATAAAGGAACTGCGGGTGGGGATCGTTATTCCCACACCCGCAGTAATTTCGATCAATCTTCCTCTTCCAAGTCAGAGTGATCAATTTGCCAAGAGTCGTTCTCCATCAGGGCGCCGACTTTGGCCTTCAATTCTTTGCCCGGTCGAAACTTCACAATGGCGCGAGCTGGAATCTCCATCTCGACACTCGGATTTGCCGGGTTTCGCCCTTTCTTCGGTCGCTGTTCGACCACCTGAAAGGTGCCGAAGTTTCGCAATACAACTTGGTTACCCTTCGCCAGTTCGGTTGTTGAAGTGTCCAGAAAATTCTGAATCACATCCATAACTTGAGCCTGGGTCAGGCCAGTATCTAAAGAGATCTTAATTACAAGATCTCGCTTCTTGATAGTTGCCATATCTTTTTTTAGGGGGGGAGTCTTCTTTCGATGACTTAGGGGGGAATCTGTGTCACGCAAAATCCGAAAATTCAGCATAACATGGAGGGAACCCGCTCAGGCTAAGCGGCTTTCGCCTGCTCAACAACCTGCGATTTACCCATCCATACGGCAAGCCTATGGAATCAGTTCAACTGATTTGCAAACCTAAAATGCGTCTTTCCGACTGTCGAAAGGAATTCGAACCCGTGATCTTTGCGGATTTCTTTGACCAATTCCTGCACTTTTAGGCCTGCACCCCGGGGGAGCGTGGTGCCCAATTCTTCACTTTTTTGGGCCAACCAATCGATAAATTTTTCCCGGGCGAGGATCGAGGCCGCAGCAACAGCAATGTCACTTTCAGCTTTTGTGCGTTGTTCGAGATCAATCTCCAGGCCTCTCGCCTCCAACGCCGAATTCAGTTCCCTGGGATTTGCGAATTGATCACTCAAAGCCCGCGGACAATCCGGCTTCGCCTTGGTCAATTCCTCGATCGTCTTCACATGTCCCCAGGCGAGCAGTTTGTTCAGGTTGCGAAAGCTTTGATACATCTCGTTGTATTTGGCCGGGCCAATCGAGACCACTTCCCAGGCCGCGCCCTTCGTCGATCGGATCATTTGAGCCAGTTTTCGAATCTTCGCGTCAGATTTAATCGCCTTGCTGTCCTGAATTCCCTCATCGAGCCACCTTTTCGCAATCACCTTGTCCACGTAGGCTCCCGCGATCACCAGCGGGCCAAAGAAATCGCCCTTGCCGCTCTCATCGATCCCAAAATGCGGCTCAAACATCTCCGGATTCACCACTTCCTCATTTCCCAATTCCGCCACTCCCAGCACCATCGGTTCGAGGATGAACTGCACAAACTCCTCCGTTTCCTTGCCTTGAACGAGAATTTTGGGCCCTTTTTCGTAAACCGCCACGTTCAGCTTGCCTTTCCTGGCGGCATAGATCGTCCAATCCTTCTCCACAAACTCAAATCCATTGGCCCGGAGAATCGGGCGCAATTCCTCGGCTTGGGTTGCAGTCAGGGCGTGCGTGTAGGAAGTCTTCGGCATCGGAACCGGAACCTAACTTGTGGACCAACTCGGAGCAAACAACGAATCGAAGCCTCTCGCAACGCGCGATCCGCTCGAACACGTCAAACAACTTCGAACCGCCGTGATTCGTTGGTATGAGGAAGTAGCCGAGGATTATCCCTGGCGGCGAACGCGCGATCCCTACGAGATCCTGGTATCCGAGATCATGCTCCAACAAACCCAGATCGCCACGGTCCTCGGCAAGCGCTACTTCGAGCGTTGGCTGGAAAAGTTTCCCGATGTCGCCACCCTGGCGGCGGCTGATGAGTCCGAGATTCTCAAAGCCTGGGAGGGACTCGGCTATTACCGGCGTGCTCGGAATCTGCAAAAAGCCGCCCGCGCCGTAGTCGAGGAACACGGTGGGGAATTCCCAACCACCTACGACGCGATTCGCGCGCTTCCCGGAGTAGGCGATTACACGGCGGGCGCGGTATCCTGTTTGGCATTCGGGATGCCGGTGGCGATGGTCGACGCCAACATCGCCCGGGTTTTTGCACGCTGGTTCGATTACGACGAGCTGATCGATTCCACCCCCGGTAAGAAGCAACTCCAGACGTGGGGAATGCAACTGGTCGCTCCCAATTCCCCGAAACAGTTCAACTCCGGAGTTATGGAACTGGGCCAAAAACATTGCAAACCCAGAAATCCCGTCTGTCACGAATGCCCGGTGACCAATTTCTGCGCGACTCGAAATCCCGAGCAGCTCCCGAAAAAGAAAGCCGCACAAACGATCGAATCGATCACCGAATTCGCGTGGTTCGTCCGTGATGGCGACCGAATTTTACTGGAACAGGAAACCGGAAACCGCCGCGAAGGGTTGTGGAAGCTTCCGATCGCCTCTGCAGACGAAATTTCAGGTCGTGATGAGGTGCTCCGAACCCAATATTCCATCACCAAGTATCGGGTCACCCTCCGGATTTTTCGCGGGAACGCGACAGAAACCCATGGAACGTGGGTCACTCGCCAAAATCTCAACGAAATTGCGATTGCTGCGCCTTTTCGGAGCGCGCTTGAGCGATTGCTTGAGGTAGATCTATTTGGTGTACCTTAGAGCCTACCACGTTATACCTATTTATTCTGGAATTCAGGTATAAACGGGTATAACTCGATAGAGTTCATGGATCCCGTTCGAAATCCTTTCTCGCCAGGCGCGGGGTCGCCGCCGCCGGAACTGGTCGGTCGTGAGGAAGTGATGGAGCAAGCCCGGGTTTTGTTTGCCAGAGCGCTCCAAGGCCGGGCGGAGAAAAGTTTGATCCTCACCGGTCTGCGCGGGGCCGGAAAGACCGTGCTTCTCAACGAAATGTGCCGTTTGGCAGAGGAGGAGCACTATCAAACTCTTTTCATCGAAGCCCATGAAGACAAGACGCTCGCGGCCTTGCTTGCCCCGCAGCTGCGGCAACTATTCTATCGGCTCGATCGGTTGAAGAGCGCCAAAGAAAAGATCAACCGTGGCCTCGCTATCCTCAAAAGTTTCATTAGCAGCGTCAAAGTCACGTTCGATGACGTTTCCATCGGTCTCGACATTGAGCCGGAAAAGGGTTCGGCCGACAGCGGCGATCTGGAAATCGACTTACCGCAACTTCTCGCAGCCGTCGCTGCTGCCGCCACCGATACCAAAACGGGCGTCGCCATCATTATCGATGAGTTGCAATACTTCAGCCAGGAAGAGCTGAGTGCCTTGATCATGTCGATGCACAAAATGCAGCAGCGCCAACTGCCACTGGTTTTGCTTGGAGCAGGTCTCCCAACCTTGCCTCGGCTGGCTGGAGAATCGAAATCCTATGCGGAACGCCTTTTCAATTTCCCAACGATTGGACCGCTTTCACCCGATGATGCCGCCCGCGCCTTGCGAGATCCGATCGAAAAGGAAGGTGAGCTAATTGATCCGCAAGCCCTCGATCAAATCGTTCAACTGACTCAAGGATATCCCTACTTTGTTCAGGAATGGGGCTACCAAGCCTGGAATCGGGCCGAATCCAGTCCCATCACAATTGATGTCATTCAAAAAGCCACCTCTGATACCCTTCGGAGACTCGACGAGAACTTTTTCCGGGTTCGTTTCGACCGCCTTCGGCCCAGCGAGAGAATTTTCCTTCGCGCCATGGCTGAATTGGAAGAGCCTTGCCGCACTGGTGATATTGCCGAAAAATTGAAGGTTAAGGTCGGAAGTCTCAGTCCACGGCGGGCCCACCTCATCTCCAAGGGCATGATTTACAGTCCGACCCATGGCGATTTGGCCTTCACCGTCCCAATGTTTGGCGATTTTTTGCGCCGGACAATTCCCGAGTTTTAGAATGGGATACCTAACTATATCCACTTTTGGATATAAATAGGCAGAAGTCGATAGAATCACCATGAAACCCGAACCGATCTGGATCCATTCCTCCCGCCAAATGGCCGCGGTGGCGAGTTTACGCCAATCCAGCCTGCCGAGCGGGAAAATCCCACATCTCTTTCACTACGAAGGACTTCGACAAAGCCAACTCTGGATGGAGGTGGCCCGGGCTCATGCTCCCAATACCGAGTCGACCTATCATAAGATCTTCCAAGTGGCGCGGGAATGGATGGGAGACGAGCCGATTCATGTGGTGGGGCTTGGCGCGGGTGGCGCTTCGAAGGAACGCAAGCTGCTCGAAGGATTGACGAAACCGCAGTTTACGCCGGTGGATGTGAGCGATTCGCTCGCGCTGCTTTCCGCGCAGCAGACCCGGGATTTGACCGAACAACCGCCAAAGCCGCTAGTTGCGGACCTTCTTGCCTATCCGGACCTGCCGGAATGGTTGGATGAATTTGATTCCGGCCGGAAACGCCTCTTCACCGCCTTCGGTTTGACCCCGAACACGGCTCCGAGCGAGCTTCTTCCGGTGTTGCGCGGCTTTCTGCGCCCGGAAGACGCCCTTCTCGTCAGCGCGAACCTGTTCACGAGCGTTGACGATGTCATGAGCCAATACGACAACCCGGAAACGCGTGCCTGGCTTTCCCAGGTATTGATCGATTGGGGAATTCGCGATCGGCTGAGCAAACCGGCCTTCCGCTGGGGCGAAATCGATGGTCAAACCGCGGTCATCGCGGAATCGCGTTGGCTGGAGGACGCTGATTTGGAATGGGAAGGCGAAATGTTCCACGTGGAACAATCCCAGGTTTTGCGCCTGTTTTTCAGCATTCGTTACACCCGGGAAACGTTCGACAAGGTGCTGAGCGCGAACCAACTCCAACCCAAATCCGGTGCCACGGGTGGAGATTACATCTGTTTGGTGGAACGATGACGTCACTCCTTTTCAACCCGGAATTCTCGGTCGTCGATGAGTCTCCGGACTGGATTGTGGCCGACAAACCGGCCCATCTCCTGAGCCATCCGAACAAACCGGGCAACCCGCCGACCTTGCTCGATGGTCTGGAGGGACTTTATGCGTTTGAAATCGCGAATGGAGCGCAAATCTCGGTCATCACGCGGCTCGACCGCGATACGAGCGGTTTGGTTCTGCTTGCGAAGAGCTCGGAATCGACCCGCGATCTCAGCCTGGCGATTCAATCCGGCGCGATCGAGAAGGAGTATCTTGCTCTGGTTTGGGGATGGCCGTCGGAGGACGAATGGGAGGTCGATGCCCCCATTTTGCGGCTGGGAGAGGTCGAGGAGGCCAGGATTTGGCTGAAACGCGGCGTTCACCGCGACGGAAAGGCGAGCCGAACGCGTTTTCGGGTCGAATCCCGGTTCGAGCGCTCCACCACCAACGGATCCCGCTTTTCGCTGATCCGCGCGTTCCCTTTGACCGGGCGCATGCACCAAATCCGGATTCATCTGGCGCATTCCGGCTTTCCGGTCGTGGGCGACAAAATCTACGGGCCGGATGAGCAAAACTACCTCGAGTTCATCGAAACGGGTTGGACCGAATCGCTGTCGAAACGCCTGCTTCTCGATCGACACGCACTTCATGCCCATCGTCTGCGGTTCGGAGAGTTGGAGTGGGAGGCACCGCTTCACTCCGACATGGCCGGTTTTCTCGCCATTTAGCTCTCCAGATTGAGCTTCAGCTTGGGCAGATACCCTCGGTTGATGCTGTGATCCTCGACGTTGGCGACGTTCGACTTAAAGTCCCTCCGCTCTTGCACGGTTTCATAAAGACCATGTTTTCTGACATGTTCTGCAAACTGCTTGAACTCTTCAGGAGAGAGCGAAGGCCCGAATTTGCGTCTGGTTTCCGTCACTTGATCCTCCAAGACCGCTCCGGCGGGATCAAACTGGATCAACTTGCCAACGTGGCGATAGAGCGGAGCCGGAGGAATCATCGTCACGATGTCGCGATGGTTCACGAACCGGAAAAACGCTCCCTCAAACTGCTCGTTCATGGATTTCGCAAACTTGGCGTTGCCAACCCGAGGTTGCCCAAAGGTGTAGATCGATACGATCGATTCCCGGTCAAACTTGGTCGCGATTCTAGCCGCCACAAGAGTGGCGATGGCACCTCCGAGGCTGTGGCCGGAAATGACGATCTTCTTGCCGCTGCTTTTCGACAACGCCATCAGCGGAATGATGACCGCGTCCCAAATCTGATTCAGCGCGCGCCAAAACCCGGTATGAATGCGGCCGGGAACATCAAACCAGATGTGACGCTGTTTCGCTTGAAGGTTGAGTTTCCAATCTTCTTTTCCCTTCGATCCGCGAATCACCAGAACGAAGCGTTCTTCGGTCTCCAAAACCATTCCCTGAGTCGCGTTCAACGAAAAGGGATTCATTTGGCTCCCCAAGTCTGCCAATCCTGCTCCCTGACCTCCAATCTCGCGAGTTACCCGCTCGGTATCGTCATCGTAAACCAGGAAGGAGGCGTGACCCAACGCGTAGGCTGCTCGAAACGAGAACGCGTCGGTCGCCAGCGAGTCTGAAGCAAACTCAAAGGGCAGTTCAGGTTCCGTTCCGGTTTCTCCATAGCTCACGACGCGAACCTAGAAGCGCCAAAGAGGCTGTCCAGCGACAAATTCAGGGCGAACTCGCGCCCAGACGAACGCCGTCAGGCCACGGCGCGCCTTCCATGATCCAGCGATACACCAGCGTGCTTTGTTCTTCCGTCAATTGATGACCATCTGCCGGCATCGCTTCAACAAAGTAGTCCGGAAGCTGGGTCACGAGGAAAAAGGTGCTCTTTTCTGCCTTTCCGGGGACCAAAATCGGACGACGAGGCGTGGTGGCGGCCAAAATGCTCTCGCGGGTCGCCATGCTGAAGGCGACCTCAGAATTGGCATGATGGCAATGGAGACATTGGGCTTCCAGAATCGGCTGAATCTGGCGCTGAAAGTCGATCGGCTCCAAATCAACGGCATACGTGGGAGGATCAACGCTGGGAAGCGGCTTCTGGACGGCACAACTCGATAGGCAAACCGCCAGGGTCGCGAGAAGGAAAGGGGTCTTCATGACCTTAAATTGGAGGAACTTTACAGTTCCGACATCCCGCAAATTGCGAAGTCCCGGTCGCGGCTTGGGCTATCGCTTCCAGAAACCCAGTTTTTCCCCGAGCTGGATCCAGCCCGATGACGCGCATCGTTTCTGGAGGGACTCCAGTTTTTCCGCCGGGCTTTTCCCATCGTTGGAGCCCAACTTGCGACAAAGCCCTAGCGTTTGTCCGAGGGAAATCCAATGCGAATCCTGGAGCCGGGCACGCAACCGGGTCAGCTCCTTCAACGCGGAGTTATCGCTTTTCGTCTCCGATTGGCTGCGTTTCAACTCACCCACCTTCTCAGCCAAAACGCTCGGGTCCTGGCTCTCGTTGACCAACGCCGACCCCGGATAGCGATTGAGTTCCTCGACGTTTAAATCAGCAACCACCTTTGCCAAACTGGAAGATTCGACTCCCGCAAGCGACTGAGCCAGCGTTACTTGCAGCAACCCGGGATGAAGCGCGGAGATGCTCTTCCCGTTTCCGCGGGTGTAGTGGTAAAACCGCTTCCGAACTTCATCCTGGGTCAATTCCGGGGCGATGTAGCGATACAAATCGAGGTGCATCTGCAGCATTTCGCGAAGCAGCGGCGCCGGATCGACGTTCATCGTGTTGTTGGCGTGAACCCGGTAGCGCATGAGCGGTTCGCGCACGATGTGGAGCTTCCCCCGAAGGGCGGCGCCGGCGAGAAAAAAGTAGTCGTGGTTGAAGCGGTAGGGTCGAAACAGGTTCTCGCGCAGGTACTTCGATCGCACGATGAGATTGCCGGTCGTCGCCGGGAAATTGGCCATGCCAAGCCATTCACAAAGGTCCAGATTCTCATCATCTCCAATCGCCCAGGCTGTTCGGAACCACTTGGCTCGCGACGAATCCTCCGGAAGCGGACTCCCATCGTCATCAATGAGATTCAACTCGGAGGAGACCACGGAAATCGCCTCGTCCGCAAAGGAGGGGAGGCATTGTTCGAACCGCGCCGGCTCGTAAAGATCATCCGAGTTGAGAATGCTGATGAGATCGCAATCTTCCGCCACGGTCTCGATTGCCCGGTTCAAGGTGTTGTGGGCGCCGGCATTCTCCTGAACCACGCACTCCACGCCCTCTTTTTCATAGCGTCGAATGACCTCCACAGAGCCGTCCTTTGACCCGTCATCGATGATCAGAAACCTTTCGGGAGGACGCGTCTGCCCGAGCACTGACTCGATCGCGGCCGCGACATAGCGCTCATGGTTGTAGCAGGGAATGACGACAGCGAGTTTCATGCGCCGCCAATCAGGGCTCAAACCTCCCATCAGGTCAAGAACTGGACGCGCCGATCACGAATTCGAGCGTTTCGACGCCCGCTCGCGGACGAGACTCACGACGAGTGACGTCCAACCGGTTTGGTGACTCGCGCCGAGCCCTTCACCGGTCTCTCCATGGAAGTACTCATGGAAGAGCATGAGATTCTGCCAGGGCTCCTCGTCGCTGTAACGCTTGGCGACACCGCCACCAAAACAGGGTCGATATCCGGTCTTGTTCTTCTGAAAAATCGAGATGAGCCGTTCGCTGATGAGATCGGCGAGTTGGGCGAGGTTTAACTGATTGCCCGATCCCGCCGGCGCCTCGATCGTGAACGTGTCGCCGTAAAAATGGTGATAGCGCCGCAACGATTCGACAATCAGGTAGCTGGTGGGAAACCAGATCGGGCCTCGCCAGTTGGAGTTGCCCCCAAACATCCAGGAGTCGCTTTCGCCCGCCACGTATTGAACCTCGTTGTATTCCCCGGCGTGGCTGAACCGAAAAGGCTCCTTTTCATGAATCTTGCTGAGCGATCGAATCCCAAACGGACTGAGAAACTCGTCCTCATTCACCAGGCGCTCCAAGCAACGGC
Source organism: uncultured bacterium (assembly GCA_963977015.1). GTDB lineage: Bacteria > Verrucomicrobiota > Verrucomicrobiia > Verrucomicrobiales > DEV007 > JBCDHN01. Next base: position 22,763 of record CAXBMO010000015.1, read on the forward strand.
GCAAACGCTCCCGGGAAGGAATGGCAAGCAGGCGAAGGGAGTTTCCGTTCGCTCCGCAAGGTCCGCATTCTCCATAACTGATGTGCTTTGCCAGCTCCTTGCGGTTGTCCAGAAACCAGTTCATCCGTTTCTTGAATCCCGGAAGCGCATCAATCGTTTTTTGTTCCAACGTGGCAACCGCGATCATCGGAAGCAGCCCGACGAGGGAACGCACCTTGAGCGGGATCGGGTTCTTGTGATCGATGATGAGTTGATCGTAGTAGAAGCCGTCTTCCTCGTCCCATAAGCCGTCCCCGCCAAGGGAGTTGATGGCGTCGGTGATGTTGACGAAGTGCTCGAAAAACTTGGACGCAATGTCTTCGTAGGCTGGACGTTTCAAGGCCAGCTCAAGCGACATCGAGAGCATCAGGAGGCAATAGGACGCCATCCACGCGGTGCCGTCCGCCTGATTGAGGTGCCCCCCACCGGGAAGCGGTCGGGAACGGTCAAAGACTCCGATGTTGTCGAGCCCGAGGAACCCGCCACCAAAGACATGGCGACCTTCCACATCCTTGCGATTCACCCACCAGGTGAAGTTCAACAGCAGCTTCTGGAAGGCGCGCTCCAAGAAATCGAGATCGCGCTGTCCCTTGGGATCGGCGATCTTGTAAACCCGCCAAACCGCCCAAGCATGCACCGGAGGATTAACATCGGAGAAGTTCCACTCATAGGCGGGAAGCTGTCCGTTGGGGTGCATGTACCATTCCCGCAACAACAACAGCAACTGGCTTTTGGCGAAATCCGGATCGACCCGGGCAAACGGCATCATGTGAAACGCGGTGTCCCAGGCCGCGAACCAAGGATACTCCCATTTGTCCGGCATCGAGAGAATGTCGCGGGCGTAAAAGTGGGACCAATCGTGATTGCGGCCATGTTCGCGAGTGTCCGGGATGTTCGGCTCGTCGGATTTTCCGTGAATCCAGTCCTCGACGATGAATTCATAAAACTGCTTCGTCCAAAGCAGTCCGGCATAGCCCTGACGACAGATCATGGCCTCTTCCTCGCCAACCCCTTTCGGCACCAGCTCCTCGTAAAACGCATCGCACTCGGCGATCCGGGCCGAGTAGGTTTCCTCGTAGTCGGCCAGGCCGCTAATTCCGTTGTCCTCCTCAACCGGATGGAGGCGACAGCGGACCGTCACCGTTTCGCCGGGTGGAACCAGCAGCTCCCAATGCGCCGCTCCCTTGGTCCCACGAAGTTCCGGATTCACCACTCCTTCCTCGCTGTCGATCAGATGCCGGTGAAAGGCGTCCTTGGTGAACGGTGAAGTGTTCTCCGTGCCGAAAATCCGCTCGAAGTTGGTTTCATTCTCCGTGAAGAGCCATTCGGGCTGCGTTTCTCCGTCCGCGTCACTGTGGAACAAAAATTCTCCCAGATCGGCGTGTTGAATCCGAATCGCGCCGATCTCCTGATCGAACACCATTTCCGGCTTTTCCGGACATTCCTGATAGCTTCCCCCCCAGGTCCACACATTGCGAAACCACAAGGTCGGCAGAACGTGAATCGGCGCCGGGTCTTTCCCGTGATTCATGATGCTTAGCTTCCACAGCAAGTCATTGGGACTGCGTTTGGCGACTTCCTGGACCACATCAAAATAGGCGCCGTCTTGAAACAAACCCAGGTCCGCCAGCTCAATCTCGCCCAATTTTTTGTCCTGAGCCTGGTTCTTTCGCACCAGATCACCGTAGGGAAATCTGTTTTGGGGGTATTTGTAGAGCCCCTTGGTGTAGGAATGGGTGGGAGTCGCGTCGAGATAGAAATAGCACTCCTTCACGTCTTCACCGTGATTGCCTTCCTTTCCGCTCAGGCCAAACAAACGCTCTTTGAGAATGGCGTCCTTTCCATTCCAAAGTGCGGGGGCAAAACAAATTCGGCATTCGCGATCCGTCCAGCCCATCAAGCCATCCTCGCCCCAGCGATAGGCGCGGCTCCGTGCCTGATCGTGGGTGAAATATTCCCAGCTTTCCTGGTGCCCCGAATAGTCCTCCCTTACCGTTCCCCATTGACGCTCAGGAAGATAGGACCCCCAACGTTTCCAGTTTTTTTCTCGGGTTCGGTCTTCGGTCAGGCGCTGTTTTTCGTGATTCATAGGCGATGGAGCGTCGTCGCGAAGCAAGATTCTTGCCGAACTGGAACTCAGCGCAGAATCCATTCGCGCGCCGCGGCGATTCGGTCCTCCACACCAAGCTTCTCATCGCTCTTCCCGCAATGCTTTTCCACGGGGCGATTGGATCGGTGGATCCGTTGGACTGCCTCGAAAAGCTTGATCCGACGGCGTTGCTTCATCTCTGCCGCTTGCAAATTTTTATCGTTCCCGGCCCATTTGACTCACATATTCCAAAAATCTCGGCGATTTTACGTAGACCTACGTATGGAAAATTTTCCGTCACTCGATCAAGCTTGAACCCGTTCGATTCTGTCGAACGAAAGGCAAGGTATGACATGGCGTGAGCGCGACCGGTTTGGGCAGCTGGAATTTTAACCCGCGCTCACGCCTCATTTTTTCCCGATGGCCTCCTGATTTCAAGCTTGAATCAAGACTTCGTGTCATCAGGCGAACAATCACTTTACCGCTCCCAACTTCCGGCTAGGTTCGGGCGGTTTTTCCCATCCAACTACGATATCATGTCAGATAAATACGATCTCATCGTCATTGGCGGCGGCCCAGGGGGCTACGTTGGCGCGATCCGGGCTGCCCAGCTCGGTAAAAAAGTTGCCTGTGTCGAAATGGACCGCGCGGGCGGCACCTGTTTGAACTGGGGTTGCATCCCCACCAAGTCGCTTCTCAAGAATGCGGAGTTGTTTCAGACACTGAGCCACGAAGCAGATCAATTCGGCCTGAAGATTGACGGATTGAGCTACGATTGGGAAAAAGTCATCGGCCGGAGCCGCGGAGTTTCCAACCAGCTCGCCGGCGGAATCGAGTTCCTCTTCAAGAAGAACAAGGTCGACTACATCCGCGGAAAAGGCACCCTGGCCGGAAACGGCAGCGTGGATGTGGAGGACGCCGACGGAAACAAATCCACGATCAACGGGACCAACATTCTCGTTGCCACGGGTTGCGTCAGTCGCCCAATGCCCGGCTTGCCCTTCAACGGAACCACCGTGATCGGCAGCAAGGAAGCGATGGTGATGCCCAAGCAGCCGAAAGACATCGTCATCATCGGCGCAGGCGCCATCGGGATCGAGTTTGCCTATTTCTTCAACGCTTTCGGCACCAAGGTAACGGTGGTCGAGATGATGCCGAACATTCTGCCGGTCGAAGACACCGAAGTCAGCGCGACTCTCGAAAAATCCTTCAAAAAGCAGGGAATCGACGTTCGCACCTCGACCAAGGTGGTGGAGACGAAAGCGACCGACTCCGGTGTGGAAATCACGGTCGAAGGCAAAAAGACTGAAACGATCAGCGCGGAAGTTTGCCTCGTTGCGATCGGTGTTTCGCCCGTCGTTCCCGGTGGACGCGAAATCAAAAAGGACGAGCGCGGCTACATCAAGGTCGACGATCGCTACCAGACCAGCATCCCCAAAGTGTTTGCCTGTGGCGACATCACCGGTCCTCCATGGCTCGCCCACACCGCTTCGTATGAGGCGATTCAGGCCGTGAACGGAATTTTTGATTCCGGGTATTCGCCGAAGAAAGTCGATGTCTTCCCCGGTTGCACCTACTGCCAGCCTCAGGTTGCGAGCGTCGGTCTCACCGAGAGAGCGGCCAAAGAAAAAGGTCTCGAAATCAAAGTCGGCAAGTTCCCGTTCCAGGCGAGCGGGAAGGCGTTGGCCGTTGGCGAACCCGAAGGCTTCGTGAAGCTGATTTTCGGTCAACCCCACGGCGAAATCATCGGCGCCCACATCATCGGTCACGAAGCGACCGAGATGATCGCGGAAATGGGACTCGGAATCACCCTGGAAGCGACTTACGAGGACATCGAAGCCACGATTCACGCGCACCCGACCCTGAGCGAAGCGGTTCACGAAGCGACGAGCGCGGCTTACGGCCACGCCGTTCACATCTAGATTTCGGCCGCGTTTGCTGTCGACCGGACGAAGTTGACCTGGGATGGAGTCACCTCTATCTCAGGGCATGCCCCTGTTTTCGCGATTTCTGCTTTCGTCATTCGTTTTTTTCGGAGTTGGCGCGCTCGCCGCTGCGGAGAGACCGAATTTCATCGTCATTTTGCTCGATGACGCGGGCTGGACCGACGTCGGCTGTTTCGGCAGCCGGATTGAAACGCCCAACATCGATCAACTGGCGGCGGAAGGGATGCGTTTCACCGACTGCCATTCCGCGGCGCCGAACTGTTCGCCCTCGCGCGCCGGGCTGCTGACAGGCCGGACGCCGACGCGCCTCGGCATTTACAGCTACCTTCCCAAAGATCATGTGATGCATCTTCGGGACGAAGAGATCACGATTGCCGAGTTGTTGCAGAAGGAGGGCTACGCGACGGGCCATTTTGGAAAGTGGCATGTCTCCAAACTGCTCACGGACCAGCCTCAGCCGGCGGATCAAGGTTTCGACTTTTCGTTGGCCACAGACAACAACGCTTCGCCCAGTCATCACAATCCCCGGAATTTCATCCGCAACGGCGAGCGGGTAGGGGAGTTGGAGGGCTACTCCTGCCAACTCGTTGTTGATGAATCCCTTACATGGCTCGAAAACCTCCAGAAATCGGAACCTGCAGCCCCATTTTTTGCCTGTGTCTGGTTTCACGAACCTCACACGCCGATTGCCTCACCACCGGATCTGGTCGCCAAATACCGGGAGCGATTTCCTGAACTTACCAAGAAAGAGGCGACCTATCACGCCAATATCGAAAACGTGGATCGCGCGGTTGGCCGCCTTTTGAGGAAGCTGGACGAAATGGACCTGGCGGACGATACGATGATTTATCTGACCTCCGACAATGGACCGCTCAATCGCTTCTCCCGGGTTGGCTTGCGCGGTCAGAAATCCAACATCTGGGAAGGCGGCCATCGCGTTTTCGGGATGATGCGCTGGCCGGGCCGCATCCAGGCCGGGTCGGTTTGCGATTTCGCGATCAGTGGAGTCGATTACCTGCCCACGGTCTGTGAGATCACCGGAATTGAGGTTCCGAACGACCGAACCATCGACGGAACCAGCATTCTGCCGCTTCTCGAAGGACGAAACGAGGACTTCACGCGCGGGAATCCGCTTTACTGGTTTTTCTACCGTCTCAATCCTTCCCTGGCGATGCGTGATGGGGATTGGGTGCTGATTGCAAATACCACGGACGCGCAACGGCCGAAAGCGCATCCGTTGACGCGGGAAGACATGCCGAAGATCCGCGAAAGCGAGTTGGTCGACTTTCAGCTCTACCATTTGAAAGGCGATCTCGCGCAGCAGCATGACCTCGCGGAAACCAATCCGGAAGTGCTCGATCGACTCCGCAAAAAGGCGGTCGCGATGCACCGCGACGTGATCACCGAGGGACATGATTGGGACATCCCGGAATCCTACGGCGCGAAGAGCAAACGGAAGGTGTGGAATTCCGAATAGACGGTATGTTAGCGCGTGGAAGCCGCGATTGACCAATTCATCCGTTTTCTCGCGACCGAGCGGGGCCTCTCGACCAACTACCAACTTTCGGTTCAGCAATCGCTCGAACACTTTCGCGCCTGGATGGAGGCGGAGCACCAAATCGACGACGTCGCGCAGGTCGAGCTTCACCATCTGACCGACTTTCTCGCGGACCGCAAGGCGATGGAGTTGGCCTCCAGCACGCTGCGCCTCAACAACCTCGCGCTGAAAGTTTTCTTCCGCTTCCTGCATCAGCGCAAAGTCCTGCCACGGGACATCGCAGATTCGCTGATGTCGCCCAAAATGGAGAAGCACCTTCCGGGCACGCTCAACGAGATGACGATCGAGACCATCATCGAATCGATCGATCCGGAACTGGAGCGCGGGTTGCGTGATCGGGCCATCATCGAACTGTTCTACAGTTCCGGGCTGCGATTGACCGAACTCGTCGAAGCGACCCTGGACGCGGTGAACTTCGACGAACGGCTCATCCGCGTGCTCGGCAAAGGCGGCAAAACGCGGATTGTTCCGTTTGGGAACCGGGCGCGCGAGGCACTCGAATCCTACGTTTCGATCGAACGCGTCCGCTTTGCCAATCGCCGAACCGGAAACGAGATTTTTCTCTCCATCCACGGATCGAAACTCTCCCGCCAACGCGTCTGGCAGATCCTGCGCGAACGTGCCGTCGGGGCCGGATTCGAACCCTCAATGATTCATCCCCACCTGCTCCGGCACTCCTTCGCGACCCACCTTTTAAGCAACGGTGCAGATCTTCGAGTGATCCAGGAGATGCTTGGTCATGCCGACATCTCGACCACGCAGATTTACACCCATGTCGACGGCAAACGCCTCAAACAAGTCCACCGACAGTTCCATCCACGCGCTTGAGTGTTGCCAATTGCCAAGAAATTCGGTAATCCTCTCGCTCTGATTGGGGCAAACTCTCGTCTGACAACCAGGACGCGGCTCCATCTTGCAACCCCGACCTCGACCCCTGATGTATAGATTGCTGAAAGACAAACGCTTGATCATTTCCCTCGTGGCCATGGCAATCGTTGCCTGGATGTTCTGGACCGGGTCTCGCTATCCTCAACTGGGAGCAAAGGCATCCATGGGGATGATCGCCAACATCCAGAGCCTTGGCCTGGATGCCAAATGGGAACCCATGCCGGAAGATCCCCTTTGGGTCCGTGTTCCCAAGTTCGCGGTCAACTGGATCTATGCCAACAAACGGGGGATGAAGTTTGGACTCCTGTTTGCCGCCTGTTTGATGACGGCGCTTTCCCGCGTTGGCCAAATCCGGATTCGCGGCGGTTTCAACAACACCCTGGCCGGGACGATCATTGGAGCCCCGCTCGGAGTTTGCGTGAACTGTGCTACGCCCATCATGCGGGGAATGCATGAGAAGGGGATGCGGTTGGAGATGTCGCTGGGCACGATGTTCAGCTCTCCCACGTTCAACGTGATTGTGATTTCGATGCTCTTCACGCTCTTCCCATGGCAACTGGCGGCCTTGAAAATCGGATTCTCGATCATTCTGATACTCGCGATGGTTCCGCTCCTGGTCCATTACGCAAGACTCAAGGGTTGGGTAACAAGCGACGATTGTGTGCCGTTAGATTCGAAGTCATGTGACCTCACCCCGGACACGGTGGAGCCGGATGCTTCCAATTGGCTTTCCGCGCTCCTGGTGACCGGTCGCGATTTTTTGAAAAACCTCTGGGTCATCTGCTACAAAACGGTGCCGTTGATGATCGCCGCCGGGGTTTTTGCGGCGATTTTTCTGGAGGTCTTTTCGCTCGAGGACCTTGCCAAGAATACCGCGAATCTGAACTTCCTTCAAACTCTGGGGATTCTGGCAGGCGTCTCGTTGGTTGGAGCGCTTCTCCCCATTCCGATGGCCGTTGATGTGATGCTTGCCGCGACCCTCTATGCTGCTGGTGTGCCGGCCAAATTTGCCATGGCGATTCTGTTTACCGGCGGAATCTACAGCGTTTACTCCCTTTCGGTGATCGGAAAATCCATTTCAGCGAAACTGGGTTGGATGTTTTTCGCGACAGTTGTGGGCATCGGGATCATCACCGGATTTGCGGCTGAGCTTGGTGAGAAATGGCACACGAACCGGGTGGAAAAACACTTTGTTACCAGTCTCGCAGAAACCAAGCCCTCGGAGAAGCCGGTCTTTGCAGCTCTGGCCGAAGGAGAATCCGGAGACACGATTCTGGCCTCTCTCAACTCTGGACGCCTCACCTACATTGCCCAGGATCTGGAAGCTACAGACCGCATTTCCCTGCAGAGCCGAACGTTCGCCACCCCTCCCAATCCCGCAGCCGAGGGGGAGCCCTCCTTTGCGAGGCATCTGGGCAGTGACCTCGGGATCAATGTTCCTTTCCACAATCACACGGACAAACTGACGACCTTCCTTGGAACCTTCTCCCGCACGATCGCGAGTGGTGATGTTCATGGCGATGGCTGGCCGGACTTGTTGGTTAGTGGCGACTTCAACTCCGGTGGTCTCGCGCTGTTTGCGAATCTGGGCGGGAAGAGATTTCTCCAGCAATCCCTCGATTTGGGCGACCTGGCATCGGCCAGAGTGACCACCGCATCCTTGATCGATCTCGACAACGATGGCTGGAAGGACATCTTTTTCTCGACCTTTGATCACGGGATTTATGTCATCCCGAATCGAGAAGGGCAATTCTTTGAGAAAGACCTCTCAAAAATTTACGACAAGCCGGGATCAAGGGCCGCCGCAGTTGGGTTTGCCGACCTGAATGGTGACTCCCGATTGGAAATCGTCGTCGGAAACTGGGTTCAGTCCTGGGCAATCTCCAAAGTCGAAGGAGCGTGGGAAGCATCCCGAAACGAAATTCTCTGGTCAACACCCGATGGCTCGTATGAGGCGAAGCCGCTTCCCGGCGAGCCTGGTGAAACCCTTTCGATTCTGCTCAGCGACTTCAACATGGATGGACATACGGACCTGGTTGTCGGAAACGATTTTGATGAGCCGGACATCTTCTATCTGGGCGAGGGGAACGGGAAGCTCCGGCAACTGAAGGTCACGGACGGGATCATTCCGGTTACGACACACTTCACCATGGGAATTGAAACGGCGGACCTCAACAACGACCTGTTTCCCGAGATGTTTATGGCAGGAATCGCGATTGGCGGCGTTTCACGGCGGACCGGAACTTCCATTGCCGCCAATTCCGTTTACAGCAAGATCAGTGATCCGGCGCAAGCTGCGGAATATCGGGAGTTTATCAAACAAGTCGGCCATATCGTCACCGCATGGCGCAATCCCCAATACATGGATGCCAAGCACGAGTTGCGGGATCAGCAGAACGGGATTGCCTGCAACATCTTCCTCAATTCCTTTTCCAAGGGGCGACAGGATTGGCTGGACTACATCCCCGAGCATCGTGAGGATTTACGCGCGATCGTCTCCAATCTTCGCCAACCGCGTTACGAGCCAACCGCCCAGGAGATTGCGAATGAAATCCCCCAGGTTCAGCAACGGAACGTCCTGCTTTCCTCCAGCCAGAGCGGAATGAAGGACCAGACACGCGACTTTGGCCTGGAATTTTCCGGTTGGACCTGGAACGCCAAGTTTGCCGACTTGAACAACGATTCCTGGCAGGACATTTATTTCCTGAACGGCTATCTCCCGGATCCCCGTCGCGAATCCAACTACCTTTTCCTGAACCAAGCCGGAAAAACCTTCGTCAACTCCACCGAAGAAGCGGGACTGACCAACTATCTTGCTTCGGCATGCTATACCTACACGGATTATGATCAGGACGGTGATCTCGATATCATCATGGTTCCCATCGCCGGACCGATTGAAGTTTGTGAGAATCGGTTTCCCACCAAGAACTCCATCGCCTTTGAAGTGGATGACCAGGTTGGGAATCGTTCCGGCATCGGTGCGAAGCTGATTATTCAGTATGGAGAAGGCGGGAAGCTCAAGCAATACCGCGAAATCAAGGCAAGCGGCGGATTTGCATCCTTTGACGCACCGGTCGCTCACTTTGGCATTGGCGATGAAACATCGATTCAACAACTCTGGGTCTTTTGGCCAAATGGCGACCAAACGAAGTTCGATCGCGAGTTCGAGGCGGGTCGGATCTGGCGGATTCGACGCACCCAGCCTGACTTGCCTGATTCAAGTCCCAAACCAGAGTCATGAGGAAAACCGAACCACCCGCTCCCGCTTTGACACCTTGCCACAGGCTCGGTATCGTTGAAACGCACCAATGTCTGTAAAACGACTCAAGCTTCTAACTCGATTGTTGTGCTTCGCTTTTTTGTCGACAACCGGCCTCCAACTGTGGGCGGATGTCGTCGTTCCTTCGAAGAGTGCTGAGCAAAGTCGAACGGAGAGAGAACGGGAACGCCGGAGCAAGATCGAGAAGATGGAGGGAAACCTGGGCGAGGAGAATCGCATCCCGACCCTGGCCGTCCAGGATTTCAAGGTCGATCGCGGCGAGACCATCACGATTGAGTTGCAGACGGTTGGTGACAGCAATGCCCAGGCCGTGCACTACATCATCAAGGACGAGCCCCTCGCCGGCACTCTTTCCGAAGTCCGTTTTCTGGATACCTCTCGATCGAAAGCCGAAGTCGATTACACCGCGACGGCGGATTCAAGGTTGCCTTCGGATCGCTTCAGCTTTTCCGCGCAGTATCCCAACGGTCGCGTATCCGCGCCACAGACGGTTTCCATCACCATCGTTCAGCCAAAACCAGCTCTCATCGCCCCGGCCAACCTCGACTTTGGAAAAACGATGATGGGCCAGGAAGCCACCATTGAGGTTAGCCTTGAGAACAAGGGTAACTACTACTTTGAAGGCGGCTTTAAATTGGAGAAACCGTTTTTCATGGTGCGTAAGCCGGGCGATCCGGAAACGATTCGGATTGATCCCGGCGAAACCAAGACGGTCACCTTTGGATTCCGGCCATTCCATCAGGGCCTGCGAATGCATCGCATGAGTTTCCCGGCGAGTGAAGAGGGGTCCATCCGGTTTACCGGCGAAGGCTACGTCCCCTTCACCTTGGGCGGCCCCGAATTGACGTTGGCTTACGATCCAGAGACGCGCAGTCGCCGCGGAATTCTGAGTATTCGCGGCAACGACACCCCCGGAGTCCGATTGTCAGTGGACCCCAGCGAACGACTCTTTATCTGGGGTGGCCAGAAATACTGGCTGGAAGGACGCGACCTGATCAGCATGGTCATGCAATTGAATTCGACCGACACGGCACCGTTCGAAGGCGAGATTCTGATTGAGGCGGGTGGTTACCAACGTCGGGTCAAGGTCCAGGCTGACGCCAGTCCGGCCCACCTCGTCTTGACGGGACATCCGATCATCGATTTTGGAAAAGTGGAATTCGGAAGCGAGGCCACCCAAACATTAACTGTCAGCAATTTGGGTGGCCAGGATGGTCGTCTCATCTGTCCCGATTTTTCGCCATTCGCATTGAAGGGCCGCCAATCCCTCTCCTCGATCCCGGTCCCGGCAAATGGCAGCATCGAACTGGAAATCGGCTTCCGCCCACCAAAGCCGGAGCGATTTCAACGAACCTTTAAACTTGATGGGGGAGACCAGAAGCTTCTCGTGATCCTGGAAGGGGAGGGAATGACGCCCGAAGCGTTGGCCGAGTTCGCCGATTTGAGAACGGACGATTCCGGAGCCTATGGATCGGTCGGCACGTATGCCAGCCAGGGACCTGACGGCCAGGTCAGAACCGGATCCGGGCTGATCCTGAGACCCGGTGCTGGAGGATCCAACCAGATCGTCTCGCCATTGGCCCGATCCAGCTATTACCAGGAATTGGCGAAAGCGCGCCAATCGCAATCGGCCCGCCCTCTAACCGCGGAAGACCTCAAACGGCGCGACCTCGTTCAGGAGATCGAAGCCACCGTGACCGGACAACTTGGTAAAATCCCGCTTCCGGTCACCCTCGCCCGTGACGGAATGCTCGCCTTCAGCCCTTACAAAACGAAGACGGATCCAACCTTGCCGAGAATTTCGCGCTTCGGCGTTATCAAATCAAAACCAACTTCCGTCAGTCTCGTTTTTCGGGCCCCCGCCGGCAAAGCATTTGAAGATTATGCGCTCGAGATGCGAATCACCCGGTCCAATCCCAAAAAGCAGCGCTATGAGGCGGTTTGGATTCCTTACCACAACGTGAAGTTCACCTCGAAAGACGAACTGGTTGTGGCGGAGTTGGTCGGGCTGAAACCGGACGCCTACTATTTGATGCGCTTGTTCACCATGGGGGAGGGCGAGACCAACAGTCTACCCTCGGAAGAATTCGGAACGCGCACGCCGGTTGCGAAGATGGGGTTGGGAATGCAGATGCTGATCGGTTTGATCGCGCTCATCATTGTCTCCGTGGGAGGAATGCTGATGTATCTCAAGCAGACCGGTTTGGCGTAGCGCCAGGATCATTGGCGAATCAAACGGCCGCTTTTTTCCCGAAGGTAGGCGATTGCGAAGCTGATTTCTTCTCCCTTCAAAAAGCTACAGACCAGCAGCATCATCAGGAACTGGAAGAGGAAGAGGAACATTCCATAAAAAATCGCGAGATGGAGCACCAATCCGAGCGCGACTCCCACCAAACGCGTTCGCGGAATCCACAGCAGAAACGGGAGCAGAAGTTCGACAAGAATCACCGCCCAAGTCACCAGCTTCTGAAGAAGCAGGGATTGCAGGAAAAAGCCCGGAATTGGGAAATGCTCGTATTGGGCGAGCTGAAAGACGTAGTACAACGCATGCCCGCTGGTCCAGTCGTCGCTTTGCAGCTTGTAAATCGCCGACGAAAAATAGACCAGCGTGAGTTGAATCCGCACCAATTGCAGCGCCCATAGTTTCCTGGGCGTTGGAGTCTTGCTCGAGGAATCGATTGCCCAACGATTTCCCAGCGGCATCAGGATGAGGAAGAAGCTCAGCAACCGAAAAAGCACGTCTGAAGCATCGAGAATGAGTGGATTGCGATTTTGGAAGGAAACCAGCCAGACAAATACCGCGATGGCCTGGAGTCTGGATTTCCAACCCAACAGAAGCGCAACCAAGTGAAATGCGAGCAGCGCAATCGCCAGCCAAACCACCCAATCACGCTTTGGGAGCAGCGCAAAAAGGGTCCACTGCGTCGAAAATTCGACGACTGTCCTCGATGCGACGTAGGGGAGGAGACCGTGTTCACCAAACCAGAGCGTCCCATCCAACGCCAGAAATCCCAGATTGATCAGGCCCAGAATCGAAAATCCGATCCGCAGAAGATCGCACGTCGTTGGATCGCCAAGCCCAAAAAAGAACCGATTCCACATGTTCGTCAGACGATTCGCCAACATCAGCGATAAAGCAGGGTTCGTTCTGAATAGAGGGTTGTGTCCCACCCACGCGAGTTTGGCATCTGGTCGCTTTCACTGTTGGAAGGAGGAGGCTCACTGGCGATCCAACTCCAGACAATCGCCGGTCTCGTCGTGGTACCACCACCACCATCAAACGCAAATTTGGAAAGGCCATCGAATGCCAGCGAGTCACTCATAAAAGGAAGAATGGTTTCATAGGGGCTCATTCGGTAGCTTCGCCATTTTTCAAAAATTCCCGTTTCCGCCCAATCCGGCGTCTCCCACAGCACGCCCTCGCTGCCGACCGCTTCGATCTTCGCATTGTTCCGCTTAATCTCAGGACTGAACAAAGCCCACTCTCCTTGTTTCAGGCCGGTAGCCCATGCCACTGGTACGAATTGAGCCCGGATTACGCGTTGGAAAGGATGAACAATCGGGAATGCCTGCACCACCATCAGCAGGAGAACCAGGAAGATGAATTTCGAAAGAATATCGTTGGAAATTGAGGAATTTGCATCCCCAGTGGATTCGTCCGCCATATCTCAAACTCTGCGCCGGAAGAGAACTTTTTAAAAGTTCAAATCCCCACGCAGTTTGTCTCAAAAAATACTTGGATAAAATTTGAGATGGGTGTTGACGTTAAGATTTCAATTGTGTTTACATCGTAAAACTATGAACCGCAACGCTTTCGTCCTCCCTCTCTTGGCGGCCATTCTTATGCCCGTTCAGTCACAAGCAATCACAGGAGGTCCCTGGGACCACCTGTTTCCCGAGAAGTTTAGCAGAAACAACACCGATGGCGTTTATGAGGCTGTTGTTTCGCTGACGAACGGGTCCGGCTTCATCAAATTTGAAAGTCAGGCTACGCGCTTGACGCTTGACGACCCGACCGTTGAAGAGCAGCAGGCCCAAGCCGGTTTTTTCTCCGCCACCACCACCTCCACGGACGTCAGCACAACGCTGGCTGCGGTGTCCAACTCGATCATCTTTTTCCAGGGCAATAGCTACTTTGGAAATACCTTTGGTTCCGTTGATGCCCAAACGGGTGATGTCAGTGGTTCTACCACGGGACAGTCTTCCATCGTCAGCAATATTGAGAACAGCTTGTCAGGTCTCACGGATACGGCCGGAGCCGCCATCGATGTCTCTGGTCTGTCCGAGACGATGAACATGTCTTTCACCGGTAACATTACCGAAAGAAACCCTCAGGTTCGATTTGAAGCCGAAGGCGACATCAACTTTTTGAGTCGGCCTCCCATCAACTTCCAGTTCATTACTCAAACCACTCCCGGGGCGCAAAACAACCCTCCGACCACCACACTGGTCGCCACGATTGCTCAAATTGCAGCAGGCGGATCAACTACCGAATCCGTGACCACCACGGGTAATGAAACGACCACGACGCAGGACTCGACGGTGATCACTACCACGACCAACGATACGGTCGGCAATACCACGACCAACACCGTTCGCACTCAACAGACGGGAAGCGGTCCGGACACCAACACGATTGCGACCAACCGGACCAGAAACGAACCCACCGAGTCCTCAGGAGCACCTCTTGAGCCCGACTTGACCCGCACGATTCGTCTGTTCGGAGGTCGCGTGGCACTTGAAGGCGTCTCCGCAGGGGATGCGACTGCCGCAGCGCAATCCGGCGGAGGTTAAACCCTTGCTACGGTAAGAAGATTCGGTTTATGAATCCAAAATTTCGAAACCATCATCTTGGCTTTACCTTGGTCGAGATGATGGTTTCAATGGCAATAATGGCAACGCTCGCCGGGATCATGACGATCTCCTACGGGGCGTTTCGAGAGCGCGCCGAGAAGGTTGCCTGCATGGGCAAACTCAAAACTCTCCACAGCGCGTTCGCCACCCATGTTGAAGACGTTGGCTATTGGCCTCAGATTCCTGAGGACGTTGGCGATGCGTTCGAATACTACAATGCCATCATCAAAGCAGTATCTCCCTATGGGGGCGACCGCTACGCTTGGATGTGCCCGACGGAAGCACGCATCGGCCTCGTAAGCATCTCTCGAGATGACTTCATGGGTTCCTACGCTCCCACCATGTACGACACCGTTCCCGGGCGACCCTATGAATGGGGATCACAGCCCTGGTTGATTGAGCGCGTCGATAATCATGGGACCGGGCAACTCTTTGTCCTGCCCGACTCCTCGATTCACTCCGTTGGCGACCTGATGAAGGGCCGCTAGCAGTGCCGTTTCCTCACAGGACTGCGATCGCTCGTTGAACTTCCTGTAGTCTGAAGCAAAGTTGGTTCCGTGAACGCGCACGCTCAACGGATCGCCTTTTTCGCCGCTGCGGTTGTTGCGACGCTCTTGGTCTATTTTCCAATCGCTTCATCGGCGGACCGCTATTCACTCTACAAAGTGCTGGGACGGATGCCCGCTTCGATCGAAGAGCCGACTCTGCCCAGCCACAGACTGACGGACTCCGAAGTTCCCAACTTTTCGCAGCTGAATCAGGAATACACTCGCGTAATCGCGCATGTGATTCCTTCGGTCGTAAGTATTGACACCACTTCAGCCAAACAGGTTCCGGAACTGGAGATTGTGAAAAGCAAGGCCATGCGGAGCATGCGTATGCCTGACGGGAAAGAGGCAACGGTGATGATCCCGACCGAGACCCGCGTCACCAGCCGGGATATTTTCACCGAGATCCCGGGTGTTGGTTCCGGCGTTTTTATTTCAGAGGACGGCCACATCATCACCAATCACCATGTGGTGCAGGGTGCGGATGACATTTTGGTTACCACCCATGACCAACAGCAGTTCAATGCGATCGTCATCGGTGCCGATTCCACCGTTGATCTTGCCGTCCTCCTGATTCCCGATGCCGGGGACCGAAAGTTCCCCGTCCTTAATTTTGCGGATTCGGAATCCATTCAGCCAGGCCAAATCGTTTTCGCCTTCGGAAACCCATTCGGCCTTTCGGAATCCATCACCCAGGGAATCATCAATGGAACGGGGCGCCGATTTTACGGTTCGAGCGACAACGCCTACATACAGACGGACGCAGTGATTAATCCCGGGAATTCGGGCGGCCCCTTGTCTGATATCTATGGTCAGGTCGTGGGAATCAACGTCATCGCGTATGCCGGCGAACAGGATCCTGATCCCAGACGAGTCCGGGCCTGGCAGGGAATGGGCCTGGCGTTGCCCTCAAACCGAGTCGTGAGAGCCTATGAGGAAGTCATGAATCTCGGGCAACGCAAGCGGCCCTACCTCGGTGTCATTTTCAACGAAGTGAAGCAAGAAATGGCTGATGCTGTTGGACTGGAAGAAGCGTCAGGTGCGATGATTTACTCCCTCGAAGAGGACTCGCCAGCTCGCGATATTCTGCAGGAAGGAGACATTGTTTTGGAAATCGGAGGAGAACCGGTTCAATCCGTAATGGATGCTTCCCGAACGATTCGATCTCAATCTCCCGAGACCCCGGTTGAGATCAATGTGTGGAGAAAAGGGGCCAATCAGTCGGTCAAGGTCAAGCTGGCCCAGTTTCACGACGTCAACCAAATCGCGCGTTTGCCCGCCATCCTTTCAGAAGGTTTGACCATGTCGGAACTGCGAAGCTCGCTCGGATTGTTGCTTCGAGAATTGACGCCACGCGATAAAATCGAATCGGGAATGCCCAAAGATCTGGGCGGAATTTTCGTCTGGAGGGTTGATGAGCAGTCTCCCATGAGTGGCCATGTTGAAGGCTATGATTTGATCCACGAAATTAACGGACACCCGGTCTGGACGGAGGAGGACTTTTATACGCTTCTGAGCGAATTGCCCACTGATCAGCCATCCACAATGATGCTGACACGAAATCGCCGACGCTATTACCTTGAGTTTAGGCCTGGTTAGGCAATATCGTATTTAAGTTTTAAAACGGATAAATTTTCTCAAGATTAAGAGGTACGTTTGACAGCAGATCCGAAGCAGCAAACACTCCCTCACAGATTCATCTCTCATGAAAAATCATAAAGTTGCTGGAAGTATCAGCGGACCGGTTTTGGCCTTCCTAGGTGTCTTGGTAGTCGGCCTTGGCGTGGCTGCATTTTTGTTTGTGCCCAAATTCAAGGAGGTGTTGAAACAGAAAGCAGAAGACGAAATCGCTGCCACTGAGGATCCCAGCAACGAGTCCTCTCCCACAACTGCGGAACCCGAAAGCACTCCTGAACCGGTAGCTCCGAAGCCCGTGATGGTTGAACCGGAAGGTGAAAAACCATCGCCGTATTTGACCGATTCGGTCCTGATCTCAGATCTGACATCCAAACTTCAAAGTGGGGACATCGTTGGCTTTTTGGAACTGTCGGGAGAAAAAATTGCCACACCAGTCAACAAACAACGGCTAAAGAGCCTCATCGTTGATCGCAAATATATCGTGGATGCCGATCGTCCCCAAGTTGAGCTCGGCAGCGAGGGAGACGCCAAATCCTGGGGAATCAATTTGACCCCTCCCGCTGAAAGCAAGGATTTGGGCGCACAGCAAATCAAATTGGGATTGGCCAATTCACCGAATTTGGGCTGGAACCTTGTCAGCCTGGCAGTTCCAGATATTGAAGCAATTGCCGCAGCTCAGGCGAAGAAAGCCAGCGAAGAGATGGAAGAGCCTGGCGTGAAACCGGTCGATATTGCGCGTGAATTCTTTGAGGCTGTGTTGAACCGGAATTTCCGAGAGGCGAAGGCACACGTCAATCCTGACCGGCTTACCGACGAGAAGCTAGCTGCACTTTTCATCGTCGTCGAAGAAGGCGAATTTAAGCCTCACAGCAAAAACGCCCTTGTTGCCACTGCCGCGCAGGAGCGAAATGCCTGGGTCATTGCGCGCCTGGAGTCTGCTGCAAAGCAATCCGATTTCGGAATCGAAATGGAGCGAAAAGCCGTGAGCGAACCTTGGAAAGTGGTCGGTTTGAACTTCTCCAAACTGATCCAGGCTCAAGCGGCGATGCTCGGCGCTGGAGATATTGCCTACACGCCCATCAAGAAGAACCTCAAAGGCGGCGACTCCCTCGTTCTTTATTTCGAGTATGACGATACTGAGTTGAATCCGCGAGCCGCAAAGCAGTTGGAAATTATTGCGCAGATTCTGAAACAGGATCCCAAACGCCAGCTGCACATCAATGGGCATGCTGACGCGATGGGTGACGAGGACTACAACGAAGGTCTCAGTAACAATCGAGCCACCAATGTGCGCAGCTCACTGATTGCCTACGGGATCCCTGCAAACCAGATCGTGACAAAGGGTTTCGGGGAAAGCGCCCCTAAAGCGCCCAACCTCAATCCAGACGGAACCGACAATCCGAGTGGACGGGCTCAAAACCGGCGGGCTGAAGTTTACCTCGACTTCTAGGTCGACGACCTCTTCCGACTCCCACTCAGCTTAGAGAAATTCCTGATAGAGGGGCTTCACAATGATCTCCGGCACGACGACGTGTTTGGGAAGTTGTGCAATCGCGACGACCATCGCCCCAATATCCTCAGGATGAACCATTTGGGCCTTCTTCTCGTCAGGGACCGGTTCCGGACGATCGTCCAACAGAGGCGTATTCACTTCGCCAGGGTAAACGTTGGTGATTCGGATCCCGTTTCCGGCTTCTTCGGCTCCGATTTCGGTTCCGAGCGCCGTTGCTGCGAATTTTGAGGCGGCATAAGCAGCTCCGGCAAGCGGCAAGGCCCGTTTGCCGGCAATCGAAGAAACGTTGAACACGATTCCATCTTTTCGCTGGCGCATGGAGGGCAAAACCGCGTGAAGGACATTGAAGAAACCGGTGCAATTCACCGCGATCAACTTGTCGAAATCAGACGGGTCGAGAACCTCCATTCGCCGTTTCGCGATATTGACTCCCGCACTGTTCACAACAATGTCGATTTCTCCGATTTGCTCGTTGGCCCACTCAAAAAGCTGCCTGGCGTCCGTACGGTCCGCCACATCGCAGGCTTTCACCAAAGGCGGATTTTCATCGAAAGACTCAGCAGCTTTTTTCAGTTTGTCCTCGTTTCGACCCGCGATCACGACCTTGGCGCCAGCTGAAGCAAGCGATTGGGCAATGCCCAAGCCAATCCCACTTCCACCTCCCGTGACGACAACGTTTTTTCCTTCGATGGGGTTCATTTTCGAATCAGAGTCAGCAGGTTTTTAGAAATTTGTGGGAACTAGCCGGTCGGTTTGGAAATCAGCGGACGACCCGGGCGCCTCCACCGGCCATGATTTTTTCGACCTCACCGAGCGACGCCATCGTCGTATCTCCTGGTGTCGTCATCGCCAGCGCGCCATGAGCAGCGCCATAATTCACGGCCTTTGCCGGATCATTGTGCTCCAAAAACCCGTAAATCAGCCCCGAGGCAAAGCTGTCGCCACCTCCAACCCGGTCAAGAATTTCGAGCCGGTCTCGTTGCTCGGCCTGATGGAATTCGCCATCGTGCCAGCAAATCGCACCCCAATCGTTCACCGTAGCGGTATGAACTTCGCGAAGGGTTGTCGCGGTTGCCTGGAAGTTGGGAAACTCTTTGATCGCGGTCTCAATCATGCTCTTGAAGTTGGCAACGTCGATCCCGGAAATGTTCTCGTCCACGCCCTCGACCTCGAAGCCTAGCGAAGCTGTGAAATCCTCCTCATTGCCGATCATCACATCCACATATTTCGCGATTTCCCGGTTCACCTCCTGCGCTTTTTTCTGGCCGCCAATCGATTTCCAAAGCGAAGGCCGGTAGTTGAGATCATAGGAGACAATTGTGCCGTGTTTTTGGGCGGCCTTGCAGGCTTCAATGGTCACCTCTGCGGCGGACTCGGATAGAGCCGCAAAGATTCCTCCGGTATGGAACCAGCGCGAGCCTGCCTTCCCAAAAATGTTGTCCCAATCGACATCTCCAGGCTTCATCTGGGACGCAGCCGTATTGCCTCGGTCAGGACAGCCCACCGCACCACGAATGCCAAATCCTCGCTCCGTGAAGTTGAGCCCGTTGCGGACTTCCCTGCCAATTCCATCATAATCCTTCCATTGAATGAACCGGGTATCGACCCCGCCTTGAAGGATGAAATCCTCAATCAAACGCCCAACGGGATTGTCCGCAAACGCAGTCACAACCGCACCCCTCAAGCCGAAGCAGCGCCGAAGCCCTCGGGCCACATTGTATTCCCCTCCACCTTCCCATGCAGCAAAGGATCGACTCGTATGAATTCGACTCTCACCGGGGTCAAGTCGCAGCATCACCTCGCCGAGGGATATGCAGTCGAATTCACAATCAGAACTGGGGCGTAATTTAATGGACATTCTAGGGTAGAGTTTAGCTGGTAAAAAGTGCCTGGGGCCGGGAAATGCTTGATGGATGCGCAACAACGGCAGAATCCCTCCCCTCGGCAGGTGTATCCTTCTCTAGCTGGGTTTCCCCGATTGTCGACCGCAAAACCAATGCGGACAAGATACCGGGTATCCTCGCACTATCGCAAGAACATGAATGCGACCCCATTTATCCGTTGACTCTCCATGACGAGGCTGAGATTATGAAAATCACTGAAGTTTCTAATTTTTGTTGACTTAAGTTAAAAGTCTAGAAAACTTAATAGAAGAACTTTATGAAAATCCCGCATCGATTTCTCGTCCCATCCGCCCTTCTGCTTTTGCCTTTCGGCAATCTCGCACATGCTGAAGACTCGGTAGTCTACACGGACATCATTGCTCCTGTATTGGAAGCAAAATGCGTCTCCTGCCACGGAGCCGACAAGCAAAAAGGAAAGTTGAGAATGGACTCCATGGAGTTCCTCAAGAAAGGCGGCGGCGAAGGACCTGCGATCGTCGCAGGAAATGTGGATGAAAGCCTCGCGTTGTTTCGGCTCTCCCTGCCGTTGGACGACGATGAGCACATGCCGCCCGAAGACAAGGAACAGTTTACAGAGGCCGAGACCAAGCTTCTGACCTTCTGGGTGGAGAAAGGTGCAAACCCGACAATTAAACTCAGCCAACTCGGATTGCCTGACGACCTCAAGGGAAGTGTAAACACGATTTTGGCATCACTGAAGGCCAAGCCTGCCAAACCCGCACCAACTGCAGAGGAATTGAAACAGGCAGAAGCCAAGAAAAAGCTCGCCGCAGAGGTCATGGCGAAGGTCAACGCCACCGGTGCCACATTGATGCCGATTGCCCAGAACACGCCCGAGCTCCGGTTTTCCGCACTGAATGTTGCCAAGGACTTTGGCGATGCCCAGCTCAAAATGCTTGAGCCTGTTGCCGACCAGATTGCGACGGTCGACATTGCCCGCACCCAGGTTTCCGATGCCGGTTTGGCGACAATTGGGAAAATGTCCAACCTGAGGCAACTCAAGGTGGAGAAAACAACCATCTCCGACGCAGGCTTGAAACACCTCACCGGGCTCAAGAATTTGGAGTATCTCAATCTCTATGGAACTCAGGTAACGGATTCCGGACTCGCTCACCTTTCCGGACTATCCAATCTTTCCCGACTTTATCTCTGGCAGTCGAAAGCGACGAGTGACGGAGCAGAAAACCTGAAGAAAAAACTTCCCAAGGTGATCATCAACCTGGGTTGGGAACACGAAGCGAAGCAAAAAGCCGTTCAAGTTGCCGCCGCAAAGCCCACTCCCGCCCCAGCCCAAAAACCGGCGCCAGCGCCAGCGCCCAAACCGACTCCCAAGCCCGCTCCAGCTCCAAAACCCGAACCTAAGCCAGCGGCTGCTCCTGCCACACCCGCACCTGCAGCCACCGCTGCGGCAGGCGTAACTTTGGCCGTGCTCGAGTCCCATTTGAAAGCGGCTCACGATGAAGCCAACCGTCTCAACTCGACTGCAACCAAAGTCTTGGCTGATGCAAAAGCAGCGTCTGCTGCCGCTGCCACAAGTCTAGACCAGGCAAAGAAAGACGCAGCTGCAAAGCAAAAAGCGGCGGAGTTGGCCAAAGGTCAAATTAAGGACCGCGAAGCTGCGGTGAAGGCCATTCAAGGAGCTCTGGAGACCACCAAGGCACAGGCTGCGCTCGCGGCCCTCTCAAAGCGTCTCGAAGCAGATCTTGCTGAAGCTCAAAAACTTCTCACGGATGGTAGGAATGCCGTGACTGCCGCTGATGATGCGGCCAAGAAAGCAACTGCAGCCATTGCTGCAGCTGAGAAAACTGCTGCCGCCAAGGCGCAGGCTGTTGAGTTGGCCACCAAACAGGTTGCCAAGGTCGAAATGATCACGAAATCGATCGTCGCTGCCGTCGCATCTTCCAAGAGCTAATATCGAGCCTGACTCTCCTTTCAAAAGAGAAACGATTTCGGAGGAACATCGTTTCGATCAATGGCTGACACCTCGCCTGCGATGAACTGACCGGGCCACCCCATCTCCGGTGGACCCCCGGCTCACGAGGGCCTTTTTACCCAATAAATTTGCGTGCATATCAAGGGCCATTCCGTCTTCAAAGGCGGGTGGCCCTAACCCCGTTTCTGTGAAACGAGTTTGATGGGTTCCCGCGGCGTGCTCCTCGAATCAATCTCCTCCGCCGGAGTTCGCCAAGGCCTGGTATTCCTCAGGAAGTGCTTTGGCGAACCGGGTCTTGTCGATCGCCTTCATGTAGGCTTCCACGGCACCGACCTTACCCTGCACCATTTGGTCCCAAATGGCCTCATCCATGAACTGCATTCCGTGTGCCTTGCCACCGGTAATGATGTCATAGAGTTTCTGGGTCGCTCCTTCCCGAATCACCGCTCCCACAGCAGGAGTTGCCACGAGGATCTCGTTGACGGCGACGCGACCTGGCTGGTCCTCACGCTTCAACAACAACTGCGCGACGACTCCTCGAAGGGAGGCCGAAAGCATGGTTCGAACCTGCGCCTGTTGGTCGGAAGGAAACACATCGATAATCCGATCAACGGTCTTGCGCGCGTTGTTGGTGTGAAGAGTACCAAAGACAAGGAGACCGGTCTCTGCCGCGGTTAATGCCAGTGAAATGGTTTCCAAATCACGCATCTCACCCACCAGAACAATGTCGGAGTCCTCCCGCAACGAGGCGCGAAGTCCATCCGCAAACGAAGGCGTCTGGATCCCGACCTCGCGCTGAGTGATGATGCTCTTCTTGTTGTTGTGAACAAATTCGATCGGTTCCTCAACGGTGATGATGTGGCGTGAAAAATTCGAATTGATGTAATCAATCAAGGCCGCCAGCGTGGTGCTTTTTCCGGAGCCTGTCGGGCCGGTCACCAAGACCAACCCGCTCTTCATCTGACCAAAGTGTTCGACCACGGAAGGAATGCCCAACTGCTCCAATGTCGCGATCTTGGTTGGAATCAGTCGAAACACGGCTCCCAATCCGTTCTGCTGCTTGAAATAGTTGCAGCGGAAACGGGAATCCGCGTTCATCTCGTAGGCAAAGTCGAGATCACCGGTTTCCATGAACTTCTCGAACGCCTTTGGTTCGCAAATCTCGGAGAGCATGTCTTTGAGCACGTCATGGGTGAGGACACCTTCTGAGATCGGGCTCACCGCGCCGTGCACACGCACTTTGGGCGGTTGGCCTTCGCTGAGGTGAAGATCGGAACCTCCACCGTTCACCAGAACGTCAAAATATTGGTCGATTACAGCCATTTCAGTATGTAGAGAGGAGTTTTCGAGAAAGTGCGTTAGTTAGGAGTGGCAAGACCAAAGTGTTGCCGCATCACCGTTTGATCGATGGAACGCATAATGCATTCCTCCTGCGTGATTTTTCCGGCGGCATGAAGATCTCGCAGGGCGTCGTCCATCAGGATCATCCCGACATTGCGACCCGTTTGCATGATCCCCGGGAGCATGAAGGTTTTGCCGTCGCGGATACTGGCGGAAACGGCGGGAGTATTTACCAGCAATTCCATCGCCAGTGCGCGTCCATTTCCGTCTGCGGTTGGGACGAGTTGCTGGCTGATGACACCGCGCAGCGACTCGCTCACCATCTGGCGAATCTGACCACGCTGGTCGACCGGAAACACGTCCAACACCCGGTCGAGGGTTCGGGCCGCGCTCCCGGTGTGCAGGGTCCCCAGAACCAGGTGACCGGTCTCTGCCGCGGTGATGGCGAGCGAAATCGTTTCCAAGTCACGCATCTCACCCACCATAATGACGTCGGGGTCTTCCCGGAGTGAGGCACGGAGGGCCCGCGCAAATGAATCGGTGTGGAGATGCACCTCCCGCTGGTTCACATGGCAGCGTTTCGAATCGAAAATGTATTCGATCGGGTCTTCCAAGGTAATGATGTGGTCGTCGCGATCCTCGTTAATCTCGTTCACGAGCGAGGCGAGAGTGGTCGATTTGCCACTGCCGACAGAACCCGTCACCAAAATGAGTCCGTTGGTGTATTGAAGAAGTGGTTTGATGTGCTGAGGCAGCTTCAGATCATCCATCGTCCGGATTTCCGTGCTGATGATCCGGAAGACGATTTCCCAGCCAAGGCGCTGTTTCACTACACTGGCTCGGAAACGCCCAAACTCATTGTGATAAGCAAAGTCGATATCACCGCGCTCCATAAACCGCTGAAGCTCCGGGCCGCTGAGAAAGCCTTTCACCAATCGCTCGGAGTCTTCCTTGGTGATGATGTCTGCGTTCTCCCAAATCGGCTGCAATACTCCAAATCGCCTCCAGGTTGGCGGCGCCGCGGCAGGCAGGTGAAGATCGGAGCAATCGTATTCGACAGCAACTTTCAGATAGTCATCAACGTGATCAAAAACAGCAATCGTGTCTGACATAAGCCAGTTAAAAAGGGGATTAAGAAATTGGGTGGTTGGTTATGTAGGCTGAAACCGCCATCAAATGCAACCCTATTGCTTTGAGGACATGCCTTTCGCCCAGTTTTCGACGGCTTCTGTCGCCATTTTCGTCAAAGTTGGTCGCGCCATGGCGATCCCTCCCTTGACCAATCCCGCCAAAATCGGCCCAACCATCGAAGCCTTGCGGGGTCCCTTGACTTTGGCGGTTCCCTGGGGTCGTGGCTTCGTGGGGCGCTTGGAACCCTTTTTCGGAAGGACCAAAAATCCCGTGACAACTCCGGCGACCAATACCGCGCCAAGCCACTTCCATTTTCCGTCGTGAAACGACTCCTTGATTTGACCGGGAATGTTGAGAAAATCGCCGACCTCTTCGAAATCAATCACCAAATCACGACGCGATTCATCGAGAGACGCAATCAGCGCTCCCTTTTTTTCTTCGATGGAAGATTCTGAGCCAGCCATTTTTCGTCCTTTTCCAATTCCTGAAGAGTGGCCTCAAAAATCGGCTTATTACGCACGGTCCTTGCCACTATGATCAGAATACAGCCGGCAACAACATGGAATGCCGCAATTGCCAATCCCACATACTCCCACTTCGTTCCAAATCGGTCGGCAATAAGATTTACCAGAGCGGCGATCGAAAGCATGTATCCCGTGAACAGGAATCCAGCTCCTACGGCAATAAATACGGCCTGATCCGCCAAGAGCCTCGAAGCTTCGCGAGTTTCCAGAATGGCGAGTTGGACACGAATCTGACCATAATCAATCAATGCACGAAGCGAATCCCGCGCCTGTTGCTTGAGGCTGGATGGGCCGGATTCGTCACGATTTTGAGGATTCGTCATCTTCGGAGCTGGCGCGAAGCGTGCGACTGATCTCAAGCAACTAGCGCCGCAGCAACATCCCAAGAAACACGCCGATTCCAAAGGTTGTCAAAACCGCTTTGGTGGGATTCTCTCGAACGTAAGCCTCCAACTCCACTTTGAGATCCTCCACCTTGGCTCGAGCATCGCGAAGCCCCACTTCTGCAACTTCGCGAACGTGGCCGGCTTGCTCGCCAGCCGCGCTTTTCAGCGTATCTGCCTGTTCACCGGCGACATCGCGAATCTGGCTGGCCCGAGATTCCGCCGCCTGCTTCAATTGAGCAGCTTTTGCACTTGCCGCCGCACGGAGTTCCTCCGCGGCTTGCAACGCATGAGATTTGGTGGATTCGAGCGGCGTATCTTGATTCTGGACAGGTGAACTCATGCTTTAGAAAAATGGTTATTCTTCATCAAACCACCGGTGCCTGCAAAATCAACCAACAACCCAGGGGAAGGTGCGCGGCGTTCAGTCCAGAGTTTCGATGATCCGGGCCTGGCTCATGTCATAGGCCGAAAACTCAACCCTCACGAGATCATCGGTCGCAACATCGGCCTTTATCCCTTTTCCCGAATATCCCCGGGCCCGGTAACCATTCGGCAGCTCAACCCAGTAAAAACCACTCGAGCTCAACTCCACCACTTTTCCGGTCGCTTGAATCGGCTGTCTTCTCTCCATCAAAATAACAAATAACGGTTGTGTAAATCTAAACCGTCTTTATAATTACCATAACCAGTAGAACTTACTAGCCCTACTCATGGCCGCACACAACGATCCAGTTCCTCCAATCCTTCACCAACTTTGGAATTTGTCTTCGCAAATCCATCAAACGAGTGAATATCTGCCCCCACACCAAGCAATGCTGGGCGACGAGCACATCACCTATGTTCGCGAAGCAGCCATGGGCATGTTGCAAAAACTGCACGCAATGATGCACGCCTGTGTGTCGATGTCTACCAACGGACAAGAAGTGGTCAATCCGCTCGAAAACAAGGACGAGCGGCATGACATGCGCAACCAGGTCGCGGTCGTCAGAGGTTTCAGCGATCTGATGTTGATGGACGTTCCCCCTGGCCATCAATCCGCCCAAATTTTGGATCATCTTCGCAATTTGGCAGACAGCTATTGTGGCGTCTTGGACCAAATCAAGTCAGCGGACGAGCATGTGAACGTTTTCGCCGGCTAGTAATCGAATCTTTTTCTCGCGAAACTGAGAATAGAATCTCAGACCAAACGTCAGAACTGAGCGGATCCGTGGGCATCCGTACCCTAACACGTTTCCAAAAGTCGTAATTACTGAATTTTTTGGAAAAGTTTAGTTGTTTGTTGGCACAGAATTAGGCATTCTTTTACCTTATGGAAAACGACACTCCTAAAGGTGGCCAAGAGGCCAACGACAAAACGGTCGTCGCGACTCTCGCGATGGCCTTGGGAATGCCTTTTCTCCTGGCGTTGTTCATCATCATCTCAAGCTGGAACCACATCGTCGAGCCTAACGACGATTCCGTGGATCGTCCCCCGCTTGAAACGGCATCCAACGTTTCAGAAGAATCGGCTTCGAAGGCAGCTGCACAAGCCGCCCTTCAAGACGCTAAAAAGAGTAGCGAAACGGTCGCTGCTGTTAAGCCTGAAACCGAGAAATCGGAAACACCTTCGAAGTCGGATGATCCCCCTGCTGAAACGGTAGCGGCGAAAACCGAACCCACCGAAAAAGCGGATGAGTCGAAGCCCGCCGCTGTGGTCGCCAAAAATGATGCGCCCGCCGAGGACACCAAGCCGGCCGAAACCACTGAACCTGAGAAACCAAGCCTGGCCCAGAACATGCAGTCGAGTTCTCTGGAACTCGAACCCAATCTGGTAGCGGCCCAGCCTCCGGTCGAAGTGAAAAAGGATGAGCCGAAAGCAACGCCGGTCGTTGCTGAGGTGAAGAAAGATGAATCGGCAGACTTGGCTCTCCAAGTCAAAGAACTGAAGAACCAGCTCAAAGCTGCTGAGGCAAAGCTCGTGTCAGAGCAGGCCGTAAAAGCCAGCCTCCTCGCCAAAGTCACCAATCTTGAAGCCGAGTCGGAGAAAGCTAAGGAATGGCAATCTCTTGGCGCCCGTGCCCAGGCCCGCCTTGCCGACGCCCAGAAGCTTGCGAACAATCGCCAGGAAAAAATCTCCAAGCTTGAGAACACGGTAAAAACTCAAGCCAACCAGATCGCCGCAATCGAGAAATCGGCCAAGACGCTCGCCGTAGAGCCGTTCCAGGTAAAACTCCGCTCGCTTGAGGCCGAATATCAAATGATCCTTGCGAGCTTGGACGCATCCAAGGCTGATGCCGCAAAAGCGGAATCCGCCATTGCCGCTTCCAAGAAACAAGTCTCCGCCGCCAACGCCATGGTCGCGAAACTGCAATCCGATCTCGCCTCGTCGCAAAAGGCACTTGCTGTTGCCGCGAAAAAGCCTTCCTCCACCGAACCGATGGAAGCAAAGCTCCGCTCGTTAGCCTCAGAAAATGCCACGATGGCTTCCCAGCTCAAGGACGCGCAATCTCAAATGCTCGCTGCGCAAACCGCGGCGGCTTCCGCGAAGAAGCAGGCTCAGTCTGCGGCAGCGAAGGCCCATCAGATGATTTCCAGCTCGAACACGGAGATGATGGAAATGAAGCAAGCGCTGATCGCCGCCCAGAAGGCTCCCAAGAAGGACGCAAATATTGAGGCTTATGAAGCCCAACTCCGCTCCATCACCGCCGAGAACAAGGCGCTTCGCTCTCGCCTCACCGGCATGGAAGCTCAAATCGCCAGCCACGACACCGCGAGCAACAAGCTGCGCCATCAAGTGGCATCGCTCAATCGTCAGCTTTCTCAGACCGCGGTTGTGGCCAAAGCTCCCGCCGCAAAACCGACTCCCGACGTCGCCGCGCTTCAGGAGCTGCATGCAAAGACCCAGGAGCGACTCGCATCGGCGCAGAAGCTCGCGAACACTCGGGGAGAAACCATTCAAACGCTTCAAGCTCAGCTCAAAAGTGCTCGCGACAAAATGGTTGTGGTCACTTCCAAGCCTCCGGCCGCAGCAGACAGCGCACCGTTGAAAGTCGAGGTCGAAAGCCTTGCCGCAAAGCTGTCTACCGAACAAGCTGTCAAAGCCGATTTGATGCGCAAGGTATCCGATCTGCAGACCAAGCTGAAAACGGCCGCCGCAAATTCCGACTGGCTGAACAAGCTGGGCAAAGAGATCACGATTCTGAAGCAACAGAACGCCGAAACCCAGGCCCGGTTGGCTGAAGTTCAGGCGCAGGCACAGAGTCGCCATGAGAAATTCTCGCAACTTGAGAGCGCCGTCAGCGACGCGCTCAAAGGCGAGAAGTAAGGAAACCGACTCCGCCAGAGTTTTCAAAGCGACCGCTGCGTGATCCGTGGCGGTCGCTTTTTCTTGGGCGGTTACCGTGGTCGGCTGAGAATTTGGGTGGCCAACTGGCTCAACACCGTGCCGGGCTCCATTTGCGTGGTCACCAATCGCCGATTGGCATCGAGACAGGCAACCAAGGCTGCCCGCAACTCCTTGAGGGTAAATCTCTGACAGCCTTTGGTCGCCAGAAAAATGGGATAGGCGCTGATGCCGCCATCTTTCTTTCGAGGCAAATGGGCGGTGGCTGACTTGGGCAGTCGATTGATGTTCGATTCGTAGGAACGGTAATTGCCGCCGTTGAGCCCGAAATTTTCCAACAAATCGCGAGCCAGAAGGAGGCTGCGGACTCTCGGGACAATCGCCGCGAGCAAAATCCCAATCGCATTCTCGCCTTTGCGAAGCTGCTGATCGATCAATTCGATGGATCGTGGAAGGTTGCGTTCGGCGATCGCGTCTCCAATCTCAAAAATCACCCCCGCTCGCGTCGTCGCGACCACCGCACGGACATCGTCCGTTGTCGCCACCTGACCTTCGCCCAGATAAAGACCCAGCTTCTCAAGCTCGCTGTCGAGTTGCCGCGTATTTTCACCGGTCGCCATGACGAAGTATTCCAACGCTTCTCGTTCGAACTGAAAACCGATCCGTTTCGCGTGTTTCTCCGCCAGCAGCATCACCTCCTGCTCCCAACCGGATTTTGACGGATCCGGAAGATCGTGAATCGTGATTTCACCAATTTTGCCCAGCTTCTTGTAGAAGGCCCGGCGCTTATCGATGCCCGTCCCGCTGATGATGAGGTGAACGCCGGGCGCAAGTCCCTGCTCCATCAGTTTCGTGAGTTGCTCGACCGCCGCCTGCGTCGCCGCCGCGCGCCCCATCACGTTGTCTGCAAAGAAATTCGCCCCTTGCAGCCAAACCGTCTTGTCTCCCCCGAGGAAGGGGAGGGTTTGCAGCGCCTCAATCGTATCGCGGACGATTCTCGAAGCATGTTCGCTGGTCTCCGCGTTTCCATTGATGAGATCCAGCCCGAAGTCCGCGTTTTCCTCAGGCGTGAGTTCACGCGAAAGCTTCAGCGCGTCTTCTTTCACTCGCGCATCGTCCGTTCCAAAAAAAGCGATGATCTGTTTGCCCGATTTCGGCATAGCGGAGGAAACTAGCTGGCGATTGCGGCTACGCTAGGGCAATTTTTGCCCGAATTTGCCCACTCATTTCCCCTTGACCCCGCATCGCCCCGGTCGTGGAATGCAAGGGTGAAAACCCCACTATTCCTGTTTTTTGCCTTGGTTGGCTCCCTCTTCGCGGCTCCGCCACCACCTGGCGGTGTCAAAACGCTCGAAATCGGGAGCCCCGCGCCGGACTTCACGTTGCTCGGCGTTGATGGGAAACAGCACACCCTCGCGGCGTATGCCGACAAGAAGGTGCTCGCGGTGCTGTTTACCTGCAATCACTGCCCAACCGCGCAGGCAGTTGAGGAACGGGTGAAACAGTTGGTGACCGACTTCACCGGCGAAAGCTTTCAACTCCTCGCGATTTCGCCCAATGACCCGCTTTCCGTCCGCGTGGATGAGCTTGGCTACTCCGTTTACGGCGACAGCTATGAGGAGATGATCGCTCACGCCAAGGAATACGGATTCAACTTTCCGTATCTTTACGATGGCGAGACTCAGGAGACTTCGATGGCGTTCGGAGCGATGGCGACACCTCACATCTTCATTTTCGATCATGAGCGCAAGCTCCGTTACCAAGGCCGGCTCGACGATTCGAAATATGAGGATGGCGCGACGACTCACGATGCGCGAAACGCGATCAACGCCCTGCTCGCCAGCCAACCGGTTCCGGTCGAGACGACCCGGATTTTCGGCTGTTCGACGAAGTGGGCCTACAAACGCGACTTGGTGAGCAAGCACGAAACTGGCTGGAAAGAACGCGAGGTAACCCTTGAAAAGACCGATGCCAAGGGAGTTCGCCAGCTCGTGGCGAACCAGAGCGACAAACTCCGGCTCATCAATCTGTGGGCAACCTGGTGCGGACCTTGCGTCGCAGAATTTCCCGATCTGGTTTCCCTGGGACGCCAATTCGAAAACCGCGGTTTTGACTTCATCAGCCTCAGCATGGATGAGCCGACTCAGGAAGCCAAAGTTCTCCAGTTTCTCAAAAGCGAGCACGCTGCCCTGGGAAAACGAACCGAGTTATCGGTCAAAGAAGAAGGCCGCACCACCAACAACTATCTTTTCACCGGAAGCCAGGATGCGATGGCGAAAGCACTCGATCCCAGTTGGAACGGTAGCCTGCCCTATACCATCCTGGTGAAGCCCGGCGGTGAAATCGTTTGGCGCCATGAGGGAGAGCTTGATCTGATGGAAGCCCGGATGGCCATCGTAGGGGAACTCGGTCGCTTTTACGCGAAATGAAGCTGGTTGCCCAAAGTCTGTTTTTCCTCGCACTTCTTGTTGGGACCAGGGTTGCGGCTGAGCCCATCTCAACGCACGAATTGGTTCCGCTGCCGAATCACGAAGTTTCGTTTCAGATTGAAGGATCCGAGAAACTCCGGTGGCATTTCGGCAAGCAGTATCCCCGGCCGTTCTTTTACCCCTTCAAGGGACCTTCGGGCGCTTCGCTGACTCGGATGGGCCATCCCGGAGCCCAAAATCACGATCATCACCGCTCGATCTGGTTTGCTCACAATGACCTTAACGGGGTGAACTTCTGGAGCGATTCAACCACGGCGAAGATCCGGCAAAAGATGTGGCTATCCTATCACGACGGTGATGAGGAAGCGATCATGGCCAGCTTACTGGGTTGGTTTGACGGGGAAGGTGTCGAGGTGATGGAGCAGGAATTGGTTACCTCGTTGCGTGTTGTTGACGAAGGCGAACACGCTCTCGAAATTCAGATCACGCTGAGGCCGGCCAAGGAGGCCAAAACGGTTGAACTGGGCAAAACCAATTTCGGCTTTCTCGCCGTGCGCGTCGCAAAATCCATTTCCGAGTATTTTGGGGAGGGTCTTCTCACCAACAGCGAAGGCCAAATCCATGAAGCTGAGATTTTTGGAAATCCCGCTCGCTGGATGGACTACAGCGGTCCGGTCGCGATCGGCACCGGTTCCGACCGAAAAACCGTGGTCGAAGGCATCACCTATTTTGATCACCCGTCGAACCCTCGCTATCCCACCAAGTGGCACGTTCGCCAGGATGGCTGGATGGGTGCGTCATTTGGCATGGATGAGGCCTTTACCATTTCCCACGAGTCGCCACTCGTCTTGCGCTACTTGCTTCACGCCCACCAAGGAGCCTACGATGCGGAAAAAGCGGGCCGCGTCGCGTCGGATTTTCACGATCGGCCGGGATTCGTTGTTCAGAAGCGCACCAAACGGCATGGCCAGTTTGATGTGCTGAGGATTCCGAAGTAAAAAGTGCGCCAATTTTCGAGGTAATCGGCGATGACGTCGAAATTGCTGAAAGGAACTGGACGCGGGGAAGAATCGAACAAAGTTAGCTTCCGAACCGATGGACAATCCTTTTCGTGAATTCCTTGTCTCGCGCAACGCTCCCGAGCCTTGCACAATCGTCATCTTCGGCGCCACCGGCGACTTGACGCACCGCAAACTAATCCCGGCGCTCTACAACATGCATTCCGCGGGAGATCTTCCGGCCGGAACCCGCGTGATCGGATTTGCCCGCCGTGAGAAATCGCACGAGCAATTTCGAACTGAGTTGGCGGAGATGAACCGAAAGGTTTCCCGCAGTGGTCACAGCGAGGATGACTGGAACCTTTTCGCGAACTCGATTTTTTATCACCAAAGCGAGTTTCAGGATGAAAGCGGCTATCAGGGCCTCTCCACGTTTTTGGCCGAATTGGAGAAGGACTGTGCGAATCCACCCAACCGCCTCTACTACCTCGCCAGCGCGCCGGAATTCTTTGACGACATCCTCGAGAAAATGCGCGTTACCGGCCTCAACGAGACTTCCGGGAACGGTTGGGCGCGTGTCGTGGTGGAAAAACCATTCGGAACGGACCTGAAGACCGCACAGCGTCTCAACTCGATCGTTAACGCGACGTTCGACGAAAAGGACACCTACCGGATCGATCACTACCTCGGGAAAGAGACGGCGCAAAACATCATGGTGCTTCGCTTCGCGAACGCCATTTTTGAGCCGATCTGGAACAATCGGCACATCGATCACGTCCAGATTACCTGCGCCGAAAACCTGGGAATGGAAGGCGGACGCGGCGGCTACTACGACACCGCCGGCGCTCTCCGCGACATGGTTCAAAACCACCTGCTTCAGCTGTTCAGCCTGATTGCGATGGAACCTCCGGTCGACCTCAGCGCAGACGGCATTCGTGACGAAAAGGTGAAGGTGATCAAATCGCTTCGCCCGATGGAAGGCCGGGTCGGGGAGAACGCGGTTCGCGCCCAATATACCGAAGGCACGATTCTTGGGGAAGTGGTTCCCGGTTATCGCCAGGAAGACCGGATCGCTCCCAATTCCATGACGGAACCCTATGTCGCGCTGCGTTTGCAAATCCAGAACTGGCGCTGGGAAGGCGTCCCGTTTTACATGCGCATGGGCAAACGGCTCCCTAAAAAGGTCACCGAGATTTCCATTCACTTTAAAGAGCCGCCGGGCGTCCTCTTCAGCCATTTCCCGGTTACGGCTCGAGAGAACGTCCTCACGATCCGAATTCAACCGGACGAAGGCATCTCGCTCCGGATGCTTTCGAAAATTCCCGGTCCGTCCATTCGGATGGAACCCGTGAAGATGGATTTTCACTATTCGAGTTCGTTTGGAAAGGCGAGTCCCGAAGCTTACGAGCGGCTGTTGCTCGATGCGATGGCGGGCGATGCGACTTTGTTCGCCCGGCGCGACGAAGTGGAGAACGCCTGGCACTTCATTGATCAAATCGAACACGGCTGGCATGGCGTCGACGAAACGCTCCAACCGCCCATGGCCGAATATCCCGCCGGAACCTGGGGACCGACGGAAGCAGACGAACTTCTTCATCGCGATGGACGACGCTGGCGCCGGTTATAAACCATGAATCCAGAATCTCTCATCACCCCGGAGCTCAACCAGAAGCTCGAGTCCGGTGCTCTCGGCAAGCCGGTGGCACTCGAAAAAATTACGTTGGAACTGGAGGCGTTCTTTGGCGACGACGAGATGATGACTC
The DNA here is from genome assembly GCA_963977015.1 of uncultured bacterium. Taxonomy (GTDB): domain Bacteria; phylum Verrucomicrobiota; class Verrucomicrobiia; order Verrucomicrobiales; family DEV007; genus JBCDHN01. The sequence goes on from CAXBMO010000015.1 coordinate 56,847, forward strand.
GCGCTTCGCTGATGAACTTTGCGGTTTTCAGCGAGTCACCCGAGTGCCTGATCGAGAATCACGAGCTGATTCGAGATATCACCCGCAGTCACGCCTGTCGCGCCCTGCTTATTTGTGTCGCGCCCCACGAAACGGAGAATCGAGTCCGAGCGTGGATTGAGGCCCTTTGCGAACTCAATGATCGGGGAGGCAAAATGGTCTGCTCCGAGCAGGTCTCGTTTTTGCTCGAAGGCACCAGCCGGGATTCGCTTTCCAGTCTGGTGTTTTCCCACCTTCGTTCGGACTTGCCTTTGGTGGCGTGGTGGAAGGGCGAATTGAGCGAGTATTTTCAAAAGGGGCTCTATAGCCGGATTGACCGTCTCATCGTGGACAGCAACCGGTGGACCGATCCGAGAAAACAATTCCAGATTCTCGCCGAAGCCCATCAAGCCAAGGGCAATCAATTCGACGAAGCCGGCAAGAGCCAGTTCCTGATCCACGATCTGGCCTACACCCGCGGCCATCAGCATCGGCGAGCGATTGCGCACGTATTTGATGATCCTCGTTGGTTGAAGGAGCTCGATTCGATTTCTGAAGTTGAGGTCAACTACGCGAATCCTCATCGGACCGCGGCGCTCTACTGGGCGGCATGGCTCGTAGCCCAACTCCAGGCGTCGCTGGTATCCAAGGAGAATGACGAGTTTCAATACGACTCAAACGGAAAGGCGCTTCGCCTGCGCTTGTCTGAAACGACTGACTCGGAAAGCGATCGCTTTTTCTCTTCCATTCGGCTCGTCAGCGCAATTGGCGAAATCCTCATCACTCCCAACGAGGATCCCCGGTTTCTCTCGCTCGTCGCCAAACTCGGTGGCTCCGTCACTCTCGATGAGTTGTTTCCCGCGACTCAGGGAACCGATGCGGATCTGGTGAGTGAGATTCTGATGCGGGGAGGCAGAAACCTGCTTTTGCGGAAGGTGCTCCCCAAACTCCGCGAAATGCTCTAGCTCGAAAAACGGTCTCGCCGAAAACTGCCCATTTTTCGCATGCCTGCGAATATCAGGCGGATATTTTCCCATTCATGAGTCGAAATCGCGTTAAATTGCGAGATTAAGTCATATTTTTCATAAAAACTGCGTTTTATAGTTGAGAAAATTCTAAAATGATGGAATCTATATTCATCACGAGCGAGACACGGTGAGACGATCCCAACGCTCCTACGAATTTCCCAATTTTGTGAGAACCATAGTTATTGTTTGTTTATTTGTTTTCAGTTTGAGTGAGTAGCTAACTGAGTGAGTGACTGGATTAGGGCCGACAGATTTCTGTCGGCCCTTTCCATGTACCGAAAACGCGCTTTCTCGTTTTCTTGAAACTAATGTAACGGGCCGGGGTTGATATCGTCTGAAAATCCAAGATGAAAATCATGACAAAAAATCTTCTGATTGTTGCAGCTTCGGCGGCAGGACTGACTCTCGGCTTTGCTGAGGGCGATGGTAAAAAACCAGAGCGTGGGCCGGGAGGAGGAAACCCTCTCAAGGCACTCGACACCGATGGCGACGGAGCCATTTCCAAAGCTGAAGCGGGTGACAAATGGGAGCGCATGGGCAAACTCGACAAGAACGGTGACGGCTCCATCACGGCAGACGAGATGCCGAAACGAGGTCCAGGGGGACCAGGTGGTGATCGCCGCGGAATGATGGAGAAGATGTTTGAGCACATGGACAAAGACCAAGACGGCAAAATCACTCAGGCAGAAGCTGGAGAGCGCTGGGAGCGTCTCGGAAAACTCGACAAAGACGGCGACGGAGCGGTGGCGAAGTCTGAAATCCCCCAAGGTCCTGGACCAGGCGGTCCTGGTGGCCCTGGCGGTCGCGGCGATCTCTTCGCCAAAGCTGACAAGGACCAGAATGGTCAGTTGACCGAAGACGAAGTTCCTGCGGAAGCATGGGCCAAGATCTCCAAAGCCGATGCCAACAGCGATGGCGCGGTCACCAAGGAAGAGATGGCAGCAGCTCGCTCGAAAGCCGGCGGACCTGGCGGAAAAGGCCCAGGAAAAGGAAACGCCGACGCTGGAAGCGGCAAAAAGCCATCCCGTCCTCCACTCGAAGAAGACGCAGCATCCTAAGTTCAACCTCACCCACCCATTTTTTCAGAAAAGGTCGCCTGGATACCCGGGCGGCCTTTTTCTTTGCGCGCGAGAGGCGGATTCCCTCCGGCGATTTCCTGTTCTCCTCATCAAATCAACGGTATGTTCCCGCATGAAATCAACCCTCGCACTCTGTGTCGTCCTCGGGCTGCTCTCGACCATTTCCACCTATGCGGATCAATTAGCCTACATTTCCAAAGCTGATGCCGAGCGAGCTGCCGAACACATTCAAGATCAGCAACTCATCATTACCTATTGCTCCCTCTGCGACAATGAACCCGTCGAACTGTGGCACGTTCAGGAGACCAAAGTCGCCCACACCGGCTACGAGAACTACTTTGAAGTGATCGTCAAAGCCCGCCGAATTCTCACGTCCGCCCGGGTCTTCAATAGCGGAGAATACACAGAACCGGTCGAGCTCGACTATGTCGGCCATCCCGAATCCGCGCTCGAAGAATTGAAGCTCGATTTGGCCTACGTCTATACCGCTTCCGACGGTGCCTGGCTCTGCGTTGGCAAGCTTCTCGAAATGGACTGCGAAATTTTGGTCGAGAAAATCCGGCTATGAACTTTCCACCCGGCTCATCCGGACCAGATCGCTCATCACAATCGCGGTAATCACCGCCGAATAAGTGCCGCCTGATTTCTGGGCAGTTTCATGAATCTGCTGCACGATTTTCGCGTCATCGACGGTCAGCGGACGGCCCAGTGCAAACTGAGTCAACTTCCACGTTAGGCTTTCCCGCACCCGGTCGCTCTTCGCCAGCAGATCCATCAACTCCGCCGATGTCTCGTAGCTTACCGGCGACTCCGCGCCCGGAAAGAGAATCTCGCCGTCGTCGCGCAACGGGTTTCCATGGTGATCCTTTTCGTGATACGCGCCAATTCCGTCGAACTTCTCCAAGCCAAAGGCAAGCGGTTCAAACCGGGCGTGACAGCCGCCACAACTGACGTTGGCAATGCGTTGCTCGGCCACGTTGCGATGCGTGAGACCTTCCTTCGTCGGCACCGGTGCGACGTTCAATCCTGGAGGCGGTTCCTTGACACTGCCGCGCAGAAGATCGTGCAGCACAAAGAGACCACGCGTCACCATGGAAGCTTCGTCGCCACCGATCGTGAGAATACTGCCCTGCGTGAGCAATCCACCACGCGCCGGAATCGACGCCAACTCATAACGGGCAAGCTCGGCACCCTGAGATTCCAAGCCGTAGTGCCGGGCCAATCTCCCGGAAGCGAAGGTGACTTGCGCGTTCAGCAGATCCGCCAGCGGACGATTTTGCTTCCAGACAATCTCTTCAAAAAACGCGAGCGTTTCGTTTTGCATGTCCGCCGCCAATTCCGCACTCCACTTGGGAAACATTTTGGCATTCGGCTGCAAGTGATTAAGGCGATCCAGATCGAGCCATTGCGAAACGAACTGGCGGGACTGACGAATCGCTCTCGGGCTCTTCAGCATCCGCTCAACTTGACTCGAAAGCGTCGCCGAATCCGTCAGCTCACCGTTTTGGGCCGACACCAACAGCGCCTGATCCGGTGGTCCTCCCCAAACAATGTAGCTGAGTCGTGAAGCCAGCTCGAAGTCGTCAACCATTCCGCCAGACCGCTGATTCTCGATGCGATAGATGAACCGCGGCGATTGCAACATCGCCTCCAGCACATAACTCATCGCCTCGTCAAAATCGCCACCCGCCGCGGAGACGGTCGTCGCGATTCCTCGAAACGCGTTCAGCTCAAAACTCTCGACCGGCCCCCGCAAAAGCAATCTTCCCATGTTCTCCAACAACGGACGCATGGGTCTGTCTTCCATACTTCGGCTGCGCCCAAACTTCGCCACAAACCCGGCGACATCCATTTGCCTGACAATGATGCCGGCCAGTTGCGCATACGCATCCACGTGTTTCAGGTCAACATTCAGGTTGTACGCCGTGTTGGCAAAGCCGTCGGTTCGCACATCCGGAGGAAGCAACTCCAAGGCTTCCTGCCGAATATCAACACCCACCGTATGCTGAACCGTCTCGATGTATTCGTCTCGAGTCAGGCGCTGAACCCAGACCTGGCCGCTGGCGCCGTCGTGCTCGTAGATCGCCGGATCGATTGTTTCCAGCGTCCATGGCGCTCCGGCCAAAATCCATTCCTTGATCAACTGCTTCTCCTCGGAACTCAGGGGATCCCGTTCGTCCGGCATGTCATCGTGTTCGATCTCCTGCCAAATCGCGCTCTTTTCCAGATTCCCCGGGACCAGCGCCGGACCACCTTTTCCACCGGCCAGTGCCATTGCCTTTCGAGACAGATCCAGCTTCCCTTTGCGAATGCCGGAATCGTGACATTCCAGACAATGTTGGGAAAGGAGCGGCGCAATCTGGTGTTCGAACAACTCCGCACCTGGATCCGGACCGCGATTCACCAGCTGCCCTTCATCGATTTCCGACGTTGGTCCTGCTTTGAAGCGATTGACAATCTCCGGCCCTTCCAGTTCGCGACTGTAGACGGCCACCCGATAAAAGGTTCCCAGCCACGGCCGGTCCTTGCTGAGTTCGTTCGCCAAAGCCAGTTGAAAGTTTCCGTCCCAGTTCCGGAGATCCCCGGAAACCTGCTTTTCGACATTCCGTTTCCCGTTCACGAAAATTCGAGCCTTGCCGTCCCGATTCCGCGTGTAAACAACGTGGGTCAGCTTGGTGGTTACCTGCCCCGAACCGGATGAAACCGACGGCATCCCATTCTTGCTCGTCTTGCTGCTTCGAAGCCGCACGTCCAAACGATCTTTCTCCTGACCCAGCGTCAGGTTCCGTTCGCTACTGTTTCGCGAAATGGTGAGAATTCGCGCCGGACCTTCCTGCCTGGTGTTGTCGGGTTTGATCCAGACTTCGATCGAAATTTCGCCGCTCTTGCCAACTGCCTCACGAACCTTGTCGGGCTTTCGCTCACTTCGAATGAGGGTTTTTCCGGTGACTTCGAGCGAGCCGACCCGCCGTTGAACCATTTTGGGATTGTCGATCTTCAAGTCGATTGGCTGACCAACTCCGGAACGATCATAGACCACGTCGCCAGAGGCGGCGGCAAAGTCGTAGAGAACAATTGGCCCGGATTCTTCCGCAAATCCGCGAATCGCAAAACAGAGGCAGAGAAGAAAGAGGGAAGGGGACGACTTCGACGGCATGAAGGGTTTGTCACCCGCAATTCCCGGAGGTTCGAAATTCGGCTGGCTGAAGTCCGGCTGTCAGACGTAATTGACCTGAAATGAAGATCGGAATCACGGGAATACGCGGTTACATCGGATCAAGCCTGGCTCGGGCATGTCGCACTGCCGGTCACACGGTCGTCGGGTTTTCGCGATCAACGAACGCGGCGAGTCCGGAAGCGGATGAGATGCGGGTTCTCCGCGACGGGGAAGGAGACTTGAGCGGGCTCGATGCGTTGGTCCTCCTTGGTCACGAACCGATCTTTGGAATCTGGACGCCGGAAAAGGCGAAACGCGTTTGGAACAGCCGGGTCGAAACCACGGAAAAACTTCGAAACACCCTGGAAAAACTGGATGCGGCGGAAAGGCCCGGCGTTTTGGTTTCCGCATCGGGCATCGCGATTTACGGCGATCGCGGTGATGAGTGGCTGAGCGAAGAGGCCGGAAAAGGGAAACGCGAATACTTCACCGATCTAACGGAAGCCTGGGAACGCGAAGTGCTGTTGGCTGAAAAACTGGGCGTCCGTCCCGTTTGCGCCCGAATTGGTGTGGTGCTGGGCAAAGACAGCCCGGCCTGCAATCTCTTCGGCAAGGTCTTCGGGATGGGCCTGGGCGGCAAACTCGGCAGCGGGCGGCAATGGTTTAGCTGGATCGGGAGTCAGGATCTCACGCAAATGCTGTTTCGCGCAATCGAAGACTCCAGCATTTCCGGTCCCATCAACTGCGTCAGCCCAAATCCGGTTCGCAACGCGGAAATGACCCACTTGATCGGCAAGACGCTCAACCGGCCCACCCTGATTCCGGCGCCTGCATTCGGCGTGAAACTTGCGTTTCGAGAGTTGTCGCAGGCTCTCCTTTCGAGCCAACGGGTCGACCCTGCATTTTGGAAAGGGCGCGACTTCGAATGGGAGGTCGATTCGATCGAAACCGCCTTTGCCGAGGCATTCGGAAAGGCCTGATCCTCAGCCAATGTGGGCGCAATAGGACGCCACATCCATCAAGTGATCCAACGCGTCATCACCGCTCACTTTGATCTTGAACATCCAGCCCTCGCCGAACGGATCGGTATTCACTTTGGCGGGATCTTCGCCCGTCGCCTCGTTGACCTCGACGACTTCACCGGCGACCGGAGCGTAAATGTCGCTCGCTGACTTCACGGACTCGATCACCGCGACCTCTTCTCCAGCTTCCACGACCTTGCCAACTTCCGGCAACTCCAGATAAACGATGTCCGTTAGTTCCGCCTGGGCGTGATCCGTGATTCCTACGGTGACAATATCGCCTTCGAGGCGAGCCCATTCGTGGGACGTAGCGTATTTGAGTTCGTCGGGAACATTCATGCTAGGAACGAATGGAGCGGGATGGGAACGAATTCAAATCGAACCTGCCATTGGCCGAAAATCGGCTCGCTCCCTTCCGGTCACCCAACCCAGATAAATTCGACGGGGATTTCGATATCGTGGAGCAGGCTTTGATGAACCGGACAGGTCAACGCCGCTTTCTCCAGGGCTTTGGCTCTGGGATGGTCCGAGGGGAGGGGAATCTCGATTTCGACCTCCAGTCTGGCGATGCGGCGGGGCGGATCGGTCTTCATGATCTTGCGGACTTTCGCCGTCATCCCTACCAAGTCGATTTCGTGCTGCTGAGCATAGATCCCCATCACGGTTTGCATGCAGGAGCCCAGTGCCGTCGCCACCAGATCGGTCGGTGAAAAGCTCTCGCCTTTCCCGTGATTGTCGACGGGCGCATCGGTGAAGAGCTTTTCGCCGGATGGACCATGGGTAGCGGTGGTTCGCAAATCACCGTCGTAGGAAAATTGGATTTCTACCATGCGTGAACGGTAGGACAATCCTAGCCCCGAAGCAATTCCTGAGCGATGGTCCGCGCGCCATCCTGAGGCACAAAGTTCACGGCTCGCTCTTCGAACGGAAGGTGGGCGAGGCGCTCAAAATGCTCATTGATCTTGGTGACAATTGCCTTCGGTGAACGGGAAAAATCTCCCAATCCATGTTCCTGGACGAAGCGGACGTTGGGGTATTCCTGGCCCGGCACAAAATCATAAAGCAGGACATAAGCGCCAACCGTCAACGCTTCCATCAACACGGTCGGACTTGCCTTGATCAGGGCCATGTCGCTCGCCGCGAGCATCTCGGGAAGATTCGAGACAAAACCATGCAGATGAATGTTGTCCCCGAATTTCTGGGCTTCCAACTTTCGCTTCAGCGCCTCGTTCTTTCCGCAGACCAGATGCACGTCGATCCCTTTCGACACTTTCGCCAACGCCGGAGCAATCCGCTGAATCCCCATCCCATCGGCTCCGCCGACGCAAATCACGGAAGGTCGCTCGAAACCCAGCTCGTTGCGAAGTTGATTGCGGCGGGCGCGGAGCTCGAAAAGCCGCGAAGCCAGGGGCAGTCCGGTCAGTTGAATCTTTTCCCGAGGAATTTTCTGCTTCAGCGCCCGATTCATCATCGCCTCGGTCGGCACAAAGTAGCGATCCGCGCCATGGGCAAACCAGCTCGCGTGTCCATACACCAAATCGGTCACCACGGTCGCAATCTGTGGACGATTGACCATGCCCTGTACCGTCTTGTAGGTGGCGTAGGTGAGGCAGGGATGCAAAACCACAACCAAATCCGGATCGCCCTCAACAATCGAGCGGCGCAGCGCATGCTTGCTGAAACGTTGCCAGGGGTAGATCAACGTGTTGGAAAGGCGGCGCCCATTGGTCAGGTAAAACGTGGTGCGCCAGAGATTCCGTTTCTCGCTCCAACGGGTATAGAGTTCCGGCATCCGATGAATCGGAAATCGCCCGGTTTCGCGCAACCCATCAACAATGTCGACATGGAGATCCGGCCCCGCCTCGAGCAGAGCATCCCGAAGAGCGGTCGCGCATGCCCGGTGTCCGCCTCCAGTGTCAGAAATAAGCAGCCTAATTCTTCGGATTTCCGTTGCGCGATTGAGGTCGCGTTTCGAATCACCGAACCATCTTGGCCTTTGAAGTCGGATCATTTCGGGCGAAAGTTTGCGTAAGGTCAAAAAATGTCACGAGCTTTTTGATAGGTTAGGATTCCTGATGCCTAGGTTGCCCGTGAAATCCGGGTATTTTGACGAAAATGTCACCAAGGCAGGGCATCTCGGATGCGATCGCGCGAGACTTTCCCTAAAAATTGATCGTATTCTCACGATTCTCAGCCAATTTACCGCGTTGCCCCTGATACTGATCCTTTAGATACATGAATTCCTTTGTTTCCGCTCGGTTGAACGCCGATCTGCTGGACGAAAAATACGCTCTTTGGAAAAACGACCCACGCTCCGTTGAAACGGATTGGTCCGCCTTTTTCGAAGGGTTCGAACTTGGAACATCCCAGCTCAAACTCGGGAAAAACGAAGGAACGAAAGCGGATGCGGGCCCTGCCGACGAACTCCAGTTGGCACGCCGTGCCCTGGTCGTGAGCATGGTCTACAACTACCGTTTGCTCGGGCACACTCAGGCTTGGCTGGATCCCCTGAGCACCTCTGCGCCACGGAACGAACGACTGAGTCTCGAAACGCTCGGATTTACGGAAGAGGATTTGGATCGCGAAGTTCAGAGCCAATTTTTCCGCCGCGCCCGGCGGATGACGTTGCGCGCGATGATCGAGGAATTGGAGTCGATCTATTGCGATAAGATCGGATTCGAGTTCATGCACATCAACAACCACGATGTGCGCCACTGGCTCCGCGATCGGATTGAGGCACGCAATGAGCTTCCGCCGCCGAAACCCAAGAAGAAAAAGCAGGTCCTGCGCTGGTTGGTCGAGGCAGAGAGCTTTGAGCAATTTCTTCACCACAAGTATGTCGGTCAGAAACGCTTCGGACTCGACGGTGGTGAATCCGTGATGGTGGCTCTCGGCGCGATCCTGGAAGGATGCCCTGGTGCCGGAATCGATCACATCGTCATGGGGATGGCTCACCGTGGACGCCTCAACGTTCTCGCCAACTTTCTTCGCAAGCCCCTCAAGGTGTTGCTCTACGAGTTCAGCGAAAACTATGTCCCGAACGTCGCCATGGGCGATGGCGATGTGAAATATCACCTGGGTTTTGAGACGGAACGGAAAACGGAGAACGGCACCGAAATTGGAATTTCGCTCGCCGCGAACCCCAGCCACCTCGAAGCGGTGAATGCCGTGGTTGAAGGAAAGGCGCGGGCCCGCCAGCGTCTGGCCAACTATCCGGACGACGACAGTGTCAACCGCGACACGGTGCTGCCCGTTCTGCTCCATGGTGATGCCGCATTTGCCGGACAGGGTCCGGTGGCGGAGGTCTTGAACCTTTCCAAACTTCCCGGCTATCGCACGGGTGGAACCATCCACATCATCATCAACAACCAGATTGGATTCACGACTTCGCCCGAGGACGCCCGTTCATCCGACTATTGCACTGACGTGGCCAAAATGATCGAGGCCCCGATTTTTCACGTCAACGGCGACCATCCCATGGAGGTGGCCTTCGTTACCGAATTGGCGTTGGAGTTCCGTCAAAAATACAACACGGATGTGGTTCTGGATATCGTGTGTTATCGCCGCCACGGCCACAATGAGGGCGATGAGCCCGCCTTTACCCAGCCGCTTCGCTATCGCGACATTCGCAACCACGATGGCGTCGCCAAACTCTTCGAGAAACAGTTGCTCGAGAATCAGGACCTGAGCGAAGAGCAGATCCAAGAGATTCACTCCGAGTTCGAAACCCGGATGAACAACGAATACGAGGCTCTGAAGGAAAAGGAGAGCAAAGGCGAAGGCCACATTTTCGCCGGTTCCTCAGCCGTGATCCAGCTTCCCTATTCCCACGCGCCATTCGAAACCGGGATTGAAGAAGACAAGCTTCGGCACATCGCCAAGCGCCTCGGCGAATTGCCAGAGGGCTTCAAGGCCAACGACAAACTGGATAAGCGTTTTCTCGCCGTCCGCCGCAAAGCCGCGGAAAAAGGGGGCCCCTTCAACTGGGCTTTTGCCGAAAGCCTCGCCTTTGGCTCGCTCCTCATCGAAGGCTATGCCGTAAGACTTTCCGGCCAGGATTGCCGCCGCGGAACCTTCAGCCAACGCCACGTCGTCCTTTATGACGTCGAAACTCGCGAGCGCTATTTTCCGTTGAAAAATGTCGCGAAGGAAGGCGAGGAGCAGGGTCGCTTCTTCGTGTTCAACTCCCTGCTGTCCGAAGCCGCCGTTCTCGGTTTTGAATACGGCTACTCCCTCGTCGCGCAAGACATGCTCGTGATGTGGGAAGCTCAGTTTGGCGACTTTGCCAATGGTGCGCAGGTGATTATCGATCAGTTCCTCTCATCGGCCGAATCCAAGTGGCAGCAGCCGAGCAATGTGGTGATGCTGCTTCCCCACGGCTACGAAGGCATGGGCCCCGAGCACTCCAGCGCCCGATTGGAGCGTTTCCTCCAACTCTGTGCCGACAACAACATGCAGGTTTGCAACCTGACAACGCCCGCTCAGTACTTTCACCTTCTCCGTCGCCAGGCGCTGCGCAAACCGCGCAAACCGCTCATCTTGATGACGCCGAAGAGCTTGCTGAACCATCCGCTCTGCGTCAGCCACGAAGCCGACATGACAGGCGACACCCACTTCCAGGAAGTCATCGATGACGATCAACTGGTTGATGATCCGGATCGCGTGACTCGCCTTGTTTTCTGTAGCGGCAAGGTCTACTACGACCTTCTCAAATACCGCAACGAGGAGAAAATCCGCAATGCCGCCATCATTCGGTTGGAGCAATTTTACCCCTTCCACAAGGAAGCGATCGCAACGATCGTCGAGCGTTACCCACGGGCGAACAAGAAGTGGGTTTGGGCGCAGGAGGAACCGAAGAACATGGGCGGCTGGACCTTTATTGCACCGCGATTGCAGAAAATCGCCGACAAGGTCGCTGGCGGTGATCACGTCAACCTTCGTTACGCCGGTCGCGACAGTAGCGCGAGCCCTGCTGCTGGAGCGAAGGCGATTCATGTGCGAGAACAGGCGCGGTTGGTTCGCGAAGCGTTCTCCGGTTAAACTCACGATCCACAATCTCATTTTTTTGATTCCTAAAAATGGCTAACGAAATTCGTATCCCTTCCGTCGGAGAATCCATCACGTCCGGCACAATTGCGGAATGGCTGGTGGAAGATGGTGCTCATGTCGATTCCGGCGATGCCGTGTTGATGTTGGAAACCGACAAGATCTCCACCGAAGTTCCGGCGGAACACGCGGGAATCGTTCGCATTCAGGTGGAAGCCGGTGAGGAAGTCGAGATCGGAGCCGTGGTTGGATCGATTGAAGAAGGCGACGCCGCTCCTTCAGCCACCGAATCCGAACCAAAGGAAGAGCCAAAAGCGGAAGCCAAATCTGAACCCGATCCTGAATCCGCCACCGAAACCAAGCCGGAATCAGAAGCGCCCGAAGAGTCCGAACCGCAGCCTGAGCTGAAAGTCGTCGAGCCGACTGCTATATCCGTGCCGGATTCGGAACGCGTGACCCGCAAGCGGATGTCTCCGCTTCGCCGCAAGATTGCCTCACACCTCGTCAACGCGCAGCAAACTGCGGCAATGCTCACGACCTTTAATGAGGTCGATATGAGCGAAGTGATGGATTTGCGCAAACAGCTTCAACCCTGGTTTGTGGAGAAGTATGGCGTGAAGCTGGGCTTCATGTCGTTTTTCGTGAAAGCCGTTGTCGAGGCTCTCAAATCCGTCCCCGCCGTGAATGGCCGGATCGATGGCGAAGACGTGATCCAACATCACTTTTATGATATTGGCGTCGCCATCGGCACCGACAAAGGCCTGATGGTTCCGGTCCTGCGGGATTGCGATCAAAAGAGCTTTGCGGACATTGAGCGCGACATCATCGCCTACGCCGAACGCGCCCGGGCCGGAAAAATCCAATTGGGAGATCTCCAGGGCGGCGTGTTCACAATTTCAAACGGTGGAATCTATGGATCCGTCCTCAGCACACCGATTCTGAACTTCCCCCAAAGTGCGATTTTGGGAATGCACGCGATTCAACAGCGCCCCATCGCCGTGGATGGCGAAGTGGTGATTCGGCCCATGATGAACCTGGCCATGAGCTACGATCACCGCATCATCGATGGAAAAGAAGCGGTCACGTTCCTCGTCCGCATCAAGGAATGCATCGAGGCTCCCGCTCAAATGATGGTCGCGGCCAACGCCTGATCAGGCATCGGCAGAAACGGCGGCGCCTTCAAGCTCCAACTCAATGCGGGGAGCGTCTCCCCACAGGTCTTCGAGCGCGAAATGCCCACGCTTGTCGGTGTGGAAAACGTGAACAATCACGTCCCCGTAATCGAGCACGACCCATTCGCTTTCCGGCTTTCCATCCGCGGAAGCCGGAGCCACGCCGTGGTCGTTCTTCAGCTTCTCGCGGATTTCGCGTTGGATCGCCTTGAGATGCGGTTTGGACGTTCCCGTGCAAATCACAAAGTAATCGGTGATGGAAGAAATCCCTTTCAAATCCAAAACCATGATCTCCTCCGCCTGCATGTCATCGGCAAGTGTTGCGGCGGTTTTGGCTAACTCCAGTCCTTCTATCAAAATGTGCTCGTGTTAAAAATTCGGACACTAAGAGTACGACCGAACTGAGGAAATGCAATCGGCGTTGTCGGCCGGATTCGTTTCCGTTAGACCTCGCCGTAAAGCGTGTGGCCGGTCGTCTCGGTAATCTTGACGTCAAACAGCTTCCCGATCAGGCGGTCACGGTGATGACTTGGTTCCTAAGTCCACACACCCGTCAGCTCTCAATCAAGTCTCAGCTTTTGGAGCAAATTATTGACCTGCCCGAATGCATCTGTTTGCACTTGTTCTGGAGTCAGTTCCGTGAATTCCGGTGCATCCTCCAGAAACCGTCGGACGGTTGTCGGCCCGAAATCATCGCGGCTACGAAACTTCACTGCTATTTTTCGAAATCCCTCCAAGGCTATTTCATCAGCCAAAAGGGGTATACATCGTTCGGCCAGAGCAGCAATGCCACCATCAAAATTGCGAACCGAGAAATAGATATCGTAGGCATCTTTCATCTTGTCCCGTCCACTGAGCGCATAGCCCTTCATCACCAACGTCGCGGGAATGGTAGCGATTCTCACTTCTACGGAATTCATCCGCCCGTCCGGCATATAGCCTTCCAAGTGCTTGGTGATGTTGTCTCTGATCGCAATCGAACAACCATCCACAGCTTGCACTCGCAGTCCCTCCACCAATGGTGGCCGATTTTTTACGTATTTGGCCTCGCGCGGCATCAACAAGTCAACAATCACGGGAACTGGCTCACCTCCATCATCTACGTTAATCAAGCGAAGTAGTTGAAAGGGCTTCAGGTCATCTCCACGCCGATATCCCTGCTTTTCCAGCGTTTCGACCAACTCGGCGTATTGTCCTTCAGAAAGTCCTTTCGGATTCAACCCAAGATCGACATCCAGGGTGCCGAGATGCGCTGGTCTTGCATGGTTCAACAGCAACCAAGGAACCGAACCGCCAACGAGGACCACATTGTTTCGAAACGGTACCAAAATCTGCCCGAGTTCGATGATAACCTGAAAAACGGCCCGAACATCCCGGTCATGGTAATCAGTTGCAATAATCGGTTCCTTCATAACTGCCAATCCTTAATGATTTTGTGTTTTAGGAGATGCTCAGCAGCTTCCTGACCCCGTTCGCCGCCAGAAACCAGATCGAGGTAGGTTTGTATTGGGTTGGTTGCCCACAGATCCGGTGAAACCTGTTCCGCCCTCCAAAAAACGGCCTCATCACGCACTTGCGTAATTACGACATTTTCACCCTCCGGAACTGTCTGCAACTGCATTGCTGCCGCAGAGTCCTCGAGATACCGAAAGCCTGGATTCAGGGTGCTCACAATATACAGCTCAGTGAATGGTGAACGCCCAAAGGGCGCATACCATTTGGCAGCAGAATAGGCGGCGTAAACAACTCGTGGCCGACGCAAATCACTATCAGGAGAGCGTTGATCATGAGCCACCTTGGAAAATTGAACGATGGCGTTTTGCAACTCCGCGCCGTGTAATGGAGTATAGTATCTCTTGGATTCCCGTTTGCCGGACTTGTAAGCCTGCCCCCACGCGATAAGTAAATCCGATGGGTTTGCGATTTGAACTCCATTCGGCGTATCCACTGCGTAGTTCTCCTCCAACAAACGATGGGTCACTTTCTGCACCATTCCCAAACTCACTCCCGAGGTTACCGCTTCCACCAACTCCCTTAAACGCCAAGATCGTTTCACATTTTCGGGATGAAGCATGGTTCGCAACACCAACTGAGCCTTCTCACTGGACCACGCAACCTTCCTAGATTCTTCCACATACGGATTCGGGATTCCTTCACGGTGATCGTGAAATCCTCGGACGCTGATGTGACAATTGCCCGCCAAGTCGAACCATCCAAGCCCGGCTTGTTCGATGACCTCGCCTGCGCGTCTGGAAATCCAGGGTGCTGCTAGCAGTCCGTAGACTGGCGTTTTCTTCGGCAAATTGAGGGCCGTCAGCAATGATGGTTCACACCGGTTACGCTCCAACCGTTGCGCAAGTTTGGCAATCTCAGACGGGCGAATCGAAGATTTGCATTCGACAAGAAAAGCAACCCGACCGAGGGGGCCGTGCATGACCGCAGCGAGATCGACGCGGTCGTCGAGCGGGAATTCGGAAACGGTTGGGGGCTCCTCCATCCAATGGTGGTTGAGAAGTTCCAGAAGCGTCACCGATAATTGGGAAAAATAATCCATTTTCGCGGTTTGTTCACGTTTTGTTATTGTTCACGCCCATCGTGAACTTCTCCATTTCATGAACAAGCGCAACAGATTTCTGCAGAATCACTTGAAGCGATTTCAGCTCCTCGAATTGAGTTCAGTGCCGGTACGCTAAAATGCCGATCTTTTGGCTATAGAAAAACGAGGCTTCAGTCACTCACTTCGCCGTAAAGCGTGTGGCCGGTCGTCTCGGTAATCTTGACGTCAAACAGCTTCCCGATCAGGCGGTCATCGCCTTCGATGATGACGATCCGATTGGTGCTCGTGCGGCCGCTGAGACGTTCGGCATTTCGCTTGCTGGGCCCTTCGCAGAGAATCTGAACGGTCTTGCCAACCAACGCTTCGTTCTTCCGGATCGAGATTTCGTCCACCAAACGCAGCAAATCCTGGTTCCTCTCTTCCTTCACCCGCTCCGGCAGTTGCTCGTCCATCTCAGCTGCAGGTGTGTCCTTGCGTTTGCTGTAGCGGAATACAAATGCGTGATCGAAATCGACCCGCTTCACGACTTCCTTGGTCGCAAGGTAGTCTTCGTCCGTTTCACCAGGAAATCCGACGATGACGTCGGTCGAAATCGCGATGTCTGGCCGGGCTTCCTTCATGCGATCGCAGATTTCGATGAACTTTTCGGCTTTGTAAGGCCGATGCATCCGCTTGAGAATGCGGTCCGATCCGGACTGCATGGGGAAGTGAACGTGGCTCGCCAGCTTTGGCAGGTAAGTGAACGCGTCGATCACGTCCTGCTTGTAACCGACCGGGTGAGGGGAGGTGAATCGAATCCGCTCTAGGCCATCGACTTCGTGGACCGCTTCCAGCAATTGGGTGAACGGCGTTTTGCCGTCAACCTTTGGAAACTCATGGCGACCGTAGAGGTTGACGATCTGGCCAAGCAGCGTCACTTCCTTGGTTCCGCCGTCCACCAGCCGCTTGACCTCATCCACAATCTGCGAAATCGGGCGCGCCCGCTCCGATCCCCGGGTGTAGGGCACGATGCAGAAGGTGCACTTCATGTTGCAGCCCTGCATGATGCTCACGAATTCGCTGATCCCGTGGTTTTTGGTCAGGTGATCGCGAATCGTATTCTGCGATTCATCTTCCTCACCGATATCGACAATCGAATGTCGAAGATCGTCCATCTGCGCATCGAGCCGAGGCTTGAGAATGGCCTCAACATGATCCACGACCTTGTGATACTTCTGCGTTCCGGCAACGAGATCGACGTGCGGCATCTGCTCAACCAATTCGGCACCGCGACTTTGCGCCATGCAGCCGAGAAAACCGTAGACCACGTGATGCCGTTCACGACGCAACTTACTGAGCCTCGCCATATTGCCGAGTGCCTTCTGCTCTGCCTGATCGCGCACACTACAGGTGTTCATCAGTACGACATCCGCCTCCGTCTCGTCCGCCGTCAGGGTATAACCACGCTCGACGAACATCTGCTCCACCTGTTCGGTATCGCGAACGTTCATCTGGCAGCCATAGGTGCGAATGTAGACTTTGGGCATCGGTAACGGGGGTGCAGACTATGCTCGGAAAATGCCCGGAAACAAGCGGGGAACCCGATTTCCCGCAAACTCACAGGACTGAATGCAGACGAATCCAAGAACCGTCCGTATCCGCTTCGATGAAGGCAATCTTCACTCAGTCCGTTCTACTCTTGGGAATATCGACGCTTTTTTCGGGAGAAAGCAGGGCCGAAGACTTCGATCGCGTCAATGCAACGAAACTGAATGGAGTCACTGCGATTGACCAATTCGGAAAAACTCATCGATTTCAGTTTCCCACTCGCCGCCCCGTGCTCGTCACAACGGCGGGACAACGCGGATCCCGGGACATTGAATCCTGGATTCGCCCAATCGGGGAAGAATTCTACGGCAAGGTCGAGATCATCGGCATCGCTCAACTCGAGGGCGTCCCGGCTTCGCTGCGGGGCCCGCTTCGCAAGCTCATCGCGATGCATTCCGCCAACCACCCCGTTCTCCTGGATTGGAATGGCGAGCTTTGCCGACTGTTTCCCTACTCGAAAAACACGGTGTCAGTTTCCCTGCTCGACCAAAACGGAACCGGCGTCTGGGCGGCAACCGGAAAGGTCACCCCAGCCGAGCTGGAAGAGCTACGCCAGCAGCTGCGGAAAATGGTCCGCTAGATTTAGTGCGACAGGAAAAGCGCAACTTTCCCGTAATCAATCAGGCTTGTCGCAAAGCTTCCGACGAAGGCGTCTTTGATGAACTTTCGTGAATGAATGCCGGATACGATCAAATCCGCTTTTTCCAGCAACCCTTCTTTTTCGAGCGCTTCGAAGGCTGTGTCTGTCGACGTCACGACGTCAAAATCATTGATGTCGTGAGACCGAAGGTAACTCGCCGCACTCTCGATCGAATGCTTGGCGTGCTCTTCGTCTTTGTCCGCACAAAACAGTGTGTAGTTGAACTCGAAAGGCTTGGCAAATGCCACGAAATCCCTCAGGGCGCGGGCGGAATTGAAACTTCCGTCATAGGCCACGACCACGTTTTTGATCGGGGCGGGCTCGGAATTCGGAACCGCCAAAACCGGTGTCACGGTTCGATCCAGAATTTTGACGAGGGAGTCGCCGGGAGTGTCGCGGGTCTCAAAATGGAAAAACGTCCGCAACCCCACCACGATCAGATCGAACAGAGCCGACGCTTCGAGGATCAGGTTGGGAGGCAATCCTTCCACCAGAACTTCCTGGTGAGTGGTATGAAGCGAGTCACACGTTTCCGCAAACCGCTTTTCAACGTCTTCGATCTCCTCTTTGGCTTCTTCCAGAGCGCTCGACATCGCATCGATCACTGCCGGCCAATTCTGCATCTCCAACGGAGCAATGTAGGAGCGAATCTCGGGTGAATCGAGAACGACCAATCCCTCGACTTGGGCGTAATGTGCCTTGGCGACATCGCAGGCTCGCAAGGTTGCGGCAGTCGAATAATCGGACGGATCAAGGGGAACCAGAATGCGCTGAATGGATGAGTGATTCATAATCTTAGTGTTCGTAAATTCGGCGTGGGTTGCCTCACGTTGGTAGCGGTTGACGGAACAGTCTTTGTCCCACCGATCCCAGTGACGCTCAACTCGTTTTTTTGCATCAAATCATCAGCTACCATAACCTGGAAACTCGGACTTGTATGCGACATCGAGATACTCCACCAAATCAATTAGCTGCTGTATGGTCATCGACTCCGTCAACTTCGGCATGAACGGCTCAACGTCCTCTGCTCCCGGAGTCTGCTGCAACAAGGCGCGATAGCGTTCCGTCATCACATGACGCGGATTGGTAATCGCCGTGATCAGATCCTCGTAGCGCTTCACAAACCGCATTTCATCGCCGAGTTGCAATTCCAGACGCGCGTCTGCCGGCTGTTTCGCCTCGGAGCCTTTCACCGAATGGCATTGAACGCAGACCAGTTGACTGAATACCATTTCTCCCCGGTCGGGATCTCCTCCGAGGAACCGGAACGGAGCATGTTCCTGGGATGGATCGACCAGTTCTTTTTCGCCCGCTTCGGGCCCCGGTGCTGCATTCGCGACGGCCAGCACTCCTGTTGAGACAAGTAGAACGAGACGAATGATCGACTTCATCAGCCGGGCAGGGTGGAAGTTTTTCACGGTCTTAGCTGGCTTCCTTTTTCTTCTGACAATCGATACAGAGCGAAACCGATGGTTTGGCCATTAAACGCTCGATTGGAATCTCGGTTCCACATTGGAGACAATTCTCGTAGGTCCCTTCGACAAGGCGCTGCAACGCGAGATCAACTTTCGCAATCAGGTAGGCGTCGTCCATGCTCAATTGATGCTCAACGATGCGCTCGGCTTCCAATTCCGCTCGCTCAGCAAAGTCGGCTCCCACCTCAAAGGTCGTTCGTTCTTCGCGACGACGAAGCGCGCCGATCTCACCCACGATTTCATCGCGTTCCTCAAGGAGTTGCTTTCGAATCTGGTCTTTCTGCTCTTCAGTCATGAATTCGTTTTGCTTAAGGTTGGGCATCTGGTTCACCGTCCAGCCGCGTGGTGATGAACGCTGCGATGTTTCTGATATCGCGAGGCCGCCAGAGACGCTTGGCCATGGCATGCATCGCGACTGAATCCAAATTTTGTGGATCAGCTTTGCGCTCTCCGCGCCTGAATCGCTGAACCTGCTCGATCAGGTACCAATCCTGAAAACCGTGAAGCGGCGGACTCTCCTTCGCCGCATTTCCTTCTGCCGCGGAACCATGGCACTCGGCACAGAGATTGGCATAAAGAACCTGACCCCGCTCGATATCACCAACAACACTGTGGGCCGCACGACGCGGAGGCAACGCGGCTACGTAGGCTGCCAGATCCCGAAACAACTCGTCGTCCAGTTCCACAGCCTCGCGATGCATGAAGTAGACGTTTTCATCGTCCGTCCCCCCACGCATGCCTTCACGATACTTGGCGATCTGCTGCATGAAGTAGTAGTCCGGCAACCCGGCGATGGCGGGTCCTCTGCCTTCGTCATAGCCCTGGCCATCCTGGCCGTGGCAGGACGCACATTCGTTCTTCCAGAAATGGAGCGTCCGAAACTCCCTCTCGTCGTCATCCTGAGCAACGGTAGGGAGAATGAGGCAGATCCAGAAGAAAAGGAAAACCATTCGCATCATCTATGAATGACACGTTTGGCGAACTTTGACTTCACCGCGATTGCGAAGGTATGCGCGAATCTTGCGACTGTTGTCGTCGACGCAATCCCAACAAAATCAGCCAACCGGGTGAAAAACCCAAATGCGCTTCACGTATTCGCCATACACGACCCAACTCGGCTCCTCGGTCAGCAATTGGGGACGAAGCGCAACGAATTCCAGATCCTCGAATTTCTTCTCGCGGGATGGAACCTGAACCGAGCCGCCTCCCGGCGCCACGTCCGTATCGGTTTCCATCACCTGGAGTTTAATCACGAACCAAACCGCCACGGCGATCGCCAAGGCTGCCAGCTTCGCTTTCCAGTCGTGGAGGAACAGATTCTTCAGAAGGCGTGTCAGTTTCATTCGGCAATAAAAGTTCGTAAAGGCGACGGTGGAACGCTTCGTCACTCAAATTCTGTTCGAGCTTGCCATCGACGGCAATGGAAAGATTCCCAGTTTCCTCAGAAACAACCAGGGCAATCGCGTCAGACTCATCACTCACGCCCATCGCCGCGCGATGTCGCAATCCAATGCTGCGATCCGAAAGCTCTTTCTGCGAAACCGGAAACACGCAACCCGCACCTTCAATCCGCTCATCGACCACCCGAAAAATCACACCGCCATCGTGCAGCGCCGCCTTGGGATGAAAAATCGCCAGCATGATCTCCGGCGTCAGCTTTGCATCCAGCTCAACCCCAGTATCGAGCAGGTGCTTCAGGCTGATTCCCCGTTCAATCGCGATCAAGGCCCCAATTCGGCGTTTCGAGAGAATCTGGGCGACTTCCGCCAGTTCGTCGACCGTCTCGCGACGTTGTGCGATCAAAAACGAACTGAATCGGCTTCCCAGCTCCGCCAAACCGCGTCGCAATTCCGGCTGGAACAGGATGATGAGGGCAATGGCCAGCAAGGCCGAAAAGCTTTTCACCAACCATTCGATGACTTCCAACTGGAGATAGCGCGAAAGCAGCGTCAGTCCGATGATGACGAGAAGCAGGCCGATCAAGATCCGTGCAGCCCGGGTCGCCCGGAAGTAAATGTACCCCTGGTAAACGATGACCGCGAGAATCAGAATCTCAACCGCGGCACGCCACCAGTCGGTTTCTTGAAGCAATTCAGCGAAAGGTTCCATGGAGCACCTGAAGTTTCGCGTCGAGGACGGTTGGGCGCAAGGCGATTATGGATGGATTGGCAACTACGGTGATTCAATCCCGCTTCAAGGCCTCCGCCAGCCTCATCGCATCCAGATTTGCCCGGACATCGTGAACGCGATGAATTCGGACGCCGGAAACGCTGGCCAACGCCGTGGTGGCCACGGTTGGAGCAAAACGGTTGCCCAAATCTGCATCGAGAAGCTTGCCGAAGAAGGACTTTCGGGAAACGCCAAGCAACAGTGGACGTTCGGCAACGGTCAATCGATCCAAATTGCGCAACAGCTCCAAGTTGTGTTCCAAGGTCTTTCCAAAGCCGATTCCGGGATCAAAAACGATCCGATCGCGATCAATCCCGGCGTTCTCAGCCACCTCAAGACGCTCGGCAAAGAATTCGCGGACTTCGCCCACAACATCGTCGTAGGCCGGTTCCTGCTGCATGGTCCGCGGTTGCCCCTGCATGTGCATCAGCACGACCCCGGCGTTGGTTTCCGCCGCGGTTTTCGCCATTTCCGGGTCCCCCCGGAACGCCGTCACGTCATTGATGATCACCGCTCCTCGTTCGCAAGCCTGGCGCGCGATGGATGCCTTCGATGTATCAATCGATATCATCACGTTGGAATCATGGCCGCTCAACTGCTCGATCACCGGCATCACTCGGCGCGCCTCTTCCTCCGCCGTCACCGCCTCAGCTCCCGGTCGCGTCGATTCTCCACCAATGTCGACAATCGCCGCTCCCTCGGAAATCATCTCGTGAGCATGATTGATCGCCGCAACAATTTCCTCAAACCGGCCTCCGTCCGAAAACGAATCCGGAGTCACATTCAAAATGCCCATGATGAGCCCTTGTTCGGACAAATGGATGGTGTGGTTGCAGCAACGCCAGATCATTGAAATCACGATAAAGCGCAAAACCTGCGAATTCCCAAAAGAATTAGCCAAAAGGCTGAAGGAGTTCCGCTTGCTCTTTCGTCGGATAATTTTTACAATGCTGGTCCCGACCATGAAATTCCCTCCCAAAGCTTTCCCTTGCCTGTTCGCAGGATTCGTTGCGTTCGTATTCACCGGCGGACCCGTCTGCGCCCAACAGGGAAGCCAGCGCGAAGGGGGACCTTTTGTCCGCATGGTACGCCACAATGACGGCAGCCGCACCGTGACGGCAAGATCGGAGCTCGACCCCGGCTCCTCTCTCAATCTCGGGAAATCGCAGACGATCTCGACCTACGATCCCGAAGGAGACCTGCGCCTGAAACGCATTTACCAGCTCAACAAATACGGAAAGCCGGAAACGTTTATCATCTCCGACGGTGCGGGCCGGCCCTTGGTCGAGGGATTGTTCACCTACGATTTGCAGAACCGGCTCGAGAAGGAAGAACTCTTCGAATTGCCCTCCAAACGCCCGTTGCGAACCCAGATTCACAGCTACACCGCTGGGAATTACGGAACCGTAAGGACCGTGAATCACGGCCCGCTTCCCCCGGAATTGCTGCGTTGGATGGATCCGGACGGAAACGTGGCCGGCGTAAAATCGGAGGAAACCAGTGATAGCTGCAGCGTGTGGAACCTGGGGGCACGCAAGAAATCCCAGCAAAACGCAGCGGGAGACGGCAACGAGGATGAAGGCGGACTCTTCAGTCGCTTTCGGAAGAAGAAGAAATGATTTCGGGACCCGCGAGGGATTTGGTCTCGATTCTTCTCGTCGCGATCGCGATTGGCGGATGCTGCTACGGCCTCTATTGGCGCCTCCAGGCAGGCGCAAACCAGGCCAACGTGAACAACGATCAACAGATCCTCGACCTTTACCGCAAGCTCGAACAGGTCGAAGCGGTCAATGACCGCCTTCTGGAGCGAATCGCCGAATTGGAGCAGTCCGAACCGGCAAAATAAGTTTTTGAAATTTCCCCGGATTGATCGCTTTTTGACCGAAAAGGTAATAAATTACGCTTTCAAAAATCACCATAGGGTCGTATCAATATTCTAACAGGGGGCTTCCATGCACCCATCTTATTATGAATACGATTGATATAGGAGGCTGTGGCAGGCTCTATCTGTCAAAATCTGGGAAGTGGCTCATTGGGGCTGTTTTACTGGGAATTGGGTTTTCAACTTCAACCGGGTGGGCGCAATCTTCGGAAACGCGCTTTGGCTTTGTCGAGAGGCAGGCCGGATTCAGCCAGGGATATGGCGTCTATAGCACCACTGCATTCCCTGCGGTAAACACCTACGGCTTTAAACATGCCGCCCTCGCCGTTGAGAAGGGGAAGAAAGTCGCGTTGCTCAGTAGCAGCGGATCGTCCCTCCCTTCCAGCAACGTCAATACCGGAGCAAGCGTTCCTCCACCAAACTTGATGGTGGTTTCCGGCCGATCGGCCAGCTCGGCTTCCCGGGCAGCAACGACGTCGGCACCGCGCCGCAGGTTATTTGCCCGAAACACCGAAAGCGGCGTCAGCAAGGACGGGTTCTACATCCTTTCCAGAACGAATGGCAACCCGCCGAAATCTCAAACAGCGAACGTTCGTTCCACCACCACTTATTCGGAAAGCCCGGCTAAAAAGAGACTCGGCCTGAGAAATCTTTTCCGGCGGCGCTAAGTCGCCACGTGTTGTTGACTTGAAGTTTACAAGTGCTGGTAGCGAAAGCTGCCAGCACTTTTTTGTTGGGATCTTTGCGAGAGCCTCGTCAGAGCATTTAAAGTGAACTTGTAGCCAATGAAAATGACTGGGATCCAGAAAGAGTGCGGCTTCGCCGAAGGAAGAGTGACAGCGGAATCTTTGGCTTCCTGCTGCGTTCTTGCTCGGTCACAGAGCAAGCTCTGCTCCCTCACAACGCCTTGTAGGAAGCCAAATCTCCTCGCTGCATTGGCTACACCTCCACTTGATATGCTCTAATAACCACCAATCCAACTCCAATTCTCCCCGTGCCAACATTTGACGCAATCATCTTCGATATGGATGGGCTGCTCATCGATACCGAGCGAAAATCGAGAGCCGCCTGGCAATCCGCCGCCACTTCCATTGGGAAAACCCTAACCAATGAGCTCTATCTCGACATGGTGGGTCGAACCACCCCCAGTTGCCTTCAGGTCCTCGAAGAAGCATTTGGATGCGACCTGAAAAACAGCGGATTTCATCAAAAGGTCGAGCACCACTATTACACCAGCATTTTCAAAGAAGGGATCGAAGTCAAAACGGGAGTGCCCTCCCTGCTTCAGGAGCTGCGCATCCGGGAAATCCCGCGTGCGGTTGCAACTTCGACCAATCGCCAGATTGCGCTCCGCAAGTTGAGAATCACGGAGCTGGACACCTTCTTTGCAGTGGTTTGTTCCGGAGAAGATGTGGCCCGCTCCAAACCCTTTCCCGATGTCTTTCTCGCCGCTGCGGAAGCGATTGGAGTCGCTCCGGAGCGGTGCCTCGTCCTGGAAGATTCCTTCGCCGGAGTTCGAGCCGCTCATGCCGCCGGGATGGCACCGATCATGATCCCGGATCTGCGCCAACCCGATTCAGAAATCGAAGCCCTGGCTTTCCACATCTTTCCGACCATGAGCGCGGCGGCTGACACGATTGTTGAGCTGGTGACCTAACTCGGTGCGGAGCGCTATGCTTCCTTTTCCTCAAGCCGCGCAAGCAACCAACAAACATCCGACAACCGGTTCAGGTGTTGTAGGATGGAGATGTTTTTGAAATCACCTTCGTCGATCCGCTCCGCAACGTGACGTTCGGCACGGCGACAGGCGGTTCTGGCGACATCCAATGCGGCTCCGGCCGGCGATCCGGCTGCGCCAGGCACGGCCCAGGTCATAAAGCTGATTTCGTATTTTCCTTCCAACTCGGCCACCCAGGCATCCAGCTTCTCCACTGCGGCTTGCGTGATTCGTTGAAAGCCTTTTTCATCGAATTGTGGCAAGTCTTCGTCCAGGGTCGCGATTTCCCCCATCATAATTACGAGGTCGGCCTGGGTCTCGGCAATGCATTCGCCGGTCCAGGGATGCGTCGCGGCAACCCGGGCCATGCCCAACGCGGCGTTCAACTCATCAATAGCACCATTCGTCACCACCCGTGGATGGGTTTTGGAGACGCGGCGTCCAAACATCAGTCCGGTCTCGCCGGCGTCGCCTGTTCTCGTGGAAATGGACATTGGGCAGCTCGTTAGACGGTCAATTTGGAGAGCATCATCGATGCGAGATTGAGTACGAGGAAGAACCCGCACATGTCGGTCGCCGTTGTCAAAATGGGACCCGATGCTAGGGCCGGGTCGATTTTGAAACGTTTCAGAATGAGCGGGACCATCCCTCCAAGAAGAACGGACAGCATCGTATTGAGCGTGAGCGCGCCACCAACCACCAGCCCCAACCAGACATTGCTTTTCCAAAGCCCGGCGATGCTTCCGAGAATGAGGCCGAGAATCAATCCGTTGATGATCCCGAGAACGCCCTCCTTGAACACAATCCGAAGATACTCCGTGGGTCGAATCAGGCCAAGCGTCAGTTCCCGAATGCTCACCGCGACTGCCTGGTTTCCTGAACACCCGCTCATGTCGGAAATGATCGGCAAAAAGATCGCCAGTGCGATCACTGCCTGCAGCGTATCTTCATGCATCGCAATGACACTCGCGGCAACCAGGTTGAGCACGATGTTTGGCGCAAGCCAGGCCAGCCGTCGGCGGGAGCGGAGAAACATCGGCATGCTCCGGAGTTCCTCACCCCCCACAATTCCGCTGACGTGAAGGTAGTCCTCGGTCTGGTGGTGCGCCGTCGCGTCAATCACCGACTGATGACTGATAACGCCTTTCAACACCTTCTCTCCATCGACGACGGGTAGACCAATGTAGGACTTCTCTTCAAAAATCGTCTTCAAGGCTTCAAAACTGTCGCTCACCGACGCAAAACTTGGGTTGGGCAGCATGATCTTCGTCACGGCGCGGTCTCCCGGGGTCATCACCAGATCCCGCAGTCGCAGGACGCCCTTGAGTTCCCCTTCATCCCCGACCACATACACATACTGCACGTCCAAGTCTTTGTAGCGGTCTGCGTTCTTGCCCAATTCCTTCACCACATCTGCAACCGTCAGGCTATCGCGAACCGCGGCATAGGAATCCGACATGAGTCCGCCCGCGGTATCCCAAGGGTAGTTGGAACGTTCGCGAAGATTGTCCGCCTCGACCGAATCGTCCATCTCCGCGAGAAGCGCTTCGGAGTCGTCGTTGTCCATCTCGCGCAGGAGATCGGCCCCAACGTCATCGGGCAGTTGCTCAACGATGTCGGCAGCTGCGGAAGCCGCAATGTCTTCAAGAATGTCCTTCGCCTGAACTTCGGGAAGGTGCTCCAGAAGTTCTGCGGCAACCTCCGGTTCCAGCAACTCAACCAGTTGATTCCGGCTTTCATCGTTGAGGTGAGCGATCAGGTGGCGTTGATCCTCCGCAGAAAGCCCCTCCAGAATCTCAGTGATCCGGAATTGATCATCGCTCTCTACAAGTTTGGTGAGTTCATCCCAGAGGCGAACCTCTTCATGTTCGGTGGCAGTCGGCATCGTGTTCGAAGGGCAAAAAGCTCAAGCGCGTGGGCTCCCATCGGGTTGAACCAAGCCATCGCGCTCATTTGGCTGTGCTACGTTGCACGAACATCCCGGCGATTCCAACGAATCAGCCGACGGATTCCTCCCCCTGTTGCCGGGAGAGCTGGCGCGTGTTTTGGCTTCTCACTTGCACCTCCGGTTCGCCTGTTCATAGTTCGCGGCTCATCATGGCACTGATCGTCCAGAAATACGGCGGCACCTCCGTTGGCACAGCGGAGCGCATCCGCAATGTGGCGCGACGCATCCTGGAAACCCAGAAAGCGGGCAACCAGGTCGTGGCCGTCGTTTCGGCAATGAGCGGCGAAACCAACCGAATGGTGGCATTGGCCGATGAAGTGAGCGGCGGCAATCCCACGGAACGCGAAGTCGATGTGCTTCTTGCGACCGGTGAACAGGCGAGCATCGCGTTGACGGCAATGGCGATCAACTCGATGGGCGGCAAAGCGGCTTCGATGACCGGTTCCCAAGCTGGAATTTCAACCGATGGCGTTCACACCAAGGCGCGAATCGACACCATTAATCCCGTGCGCGTCCACGAGCTGCTCGAGAGCGGTCATATCGTGATTTTGGCGGGATTTCAGGGAACGACGAGCGACGGACGCATCACCACGCTGGGCAGGGGAGGGTCCGACCTGACCGCAATTGCGATGGCCGCGGCAACCAAAGCGGATCTCTGCCAGATTTTCACGGACGTCGATGGCGTCTACACCTGCGACCCGCGCATCGTCAAAGATGCGACCAAACTCGATGAAATCGCCTACGATGAGTTGTTGGAAATGGCCAGCAGCGGCACCAAGGTGATGCAATCGCGATCGGTCGAGTTCGCGAAAAAGTATGGAGTGGTTTTCGAAGTTCGAAGCAGCCTCAACAACAACCCCGGAACCCTTGTCAAAGAAGAAGATATGAGCATGGAAGCCGTCGTCATCCGCGGCGTCAGTCTGGAACGCGATCAGGCGAAAGTCACGATCAGCAACGTCAAAGACACGCCCGGCATCGCTACGAAAATCTTCGCCCCACTCGCTGAAGCCCAGCTGATCGTGGATATGATTGTGCAAAACGTCTCCACGACCAAGGAAAAGGGCGTGACCGACATTTCGTTCACCCTGAACAAGGCTGAACTCGCCAAAGCGGAAGCCGCCTTGGAACCACTCCTGGAGTCGCTCGGCGATGAAGTCGATGTTTTGGCAACGGACGGCATCGCGAAATTGAGCGTCGTGGGTATCGGCATGCGCTCACACTCCGGAGTCGCTTCCCAGATGTTCGACGCGCTGGCCAAGGCTGGAGTCAACATTCAGATGATCTCAACCTCAGAGATCAAAACCGCCGTGATCATTGACGAAGCGGACATCGAAAGAGCCGCCAACGTGGTTCACGAAGCGTTTGGCCTCTCCGGAAAACCGGTTGACGAAACGGCCTAGGATTTTCACCAATCCGGCTTTGAACGTTCCCAAATCCCATTTGTCTGCTTTTTGCGCGGAAAGTCACGCTGCAGCACGTGATTTCGCCATCCTATCGCGCTCAAACTCCCCAATTTCATGATGACATCCCGAACTCTCGTTTTCCTCGCCCTCCTGCCGCTATCACTCGCATTCGCGCAAAAAGGCGACCGCAAAGGTCACGTGATGACGCCTCCGCCTGAGGAATGGAACATCCCGTCACCGGTTTTGGAGCCTGCCGACGCGCTGAAGTCGTTCCAATTCGGCGAACCCGGATTCACCCTCGAGATCGTCGCAACCGAGCCGCTGATTCGCAATCCCGTCTGCATCACGTTTGATGGCAACGGTCGCCCCTGGGTTTGTGAAATGCGTTCCTACATGCCGAACATCGATGGAACCGGCGAAGATGCCCGGCTCGGCCGAATCACCATTCTTGAAGACACCGATGGAGACGGTCAGGCGGATGAAGCGAAGGTCTTTCTCGACAATCTGCTTTTGCCTCGCGCCCTTCAGTTCGTTGATGGCGGTATCCTTTGGGCCGATCAGGAGAAACTTTATTTTACGGAGCGCAACGGCGACGAGGCTGGCGAAACCACCGTGATCGATCCCGATTGGGCTCCCAGCGGCAATGTGGAGCACAAATCAAACGGGCTGCTCTACGGCATGGACAACTGGCTTTACAACGCCAAGAGCGACATGCGATACCGCAAGGTCGATGGGGAATGGATCAAGGAAAAGATCCAGTTCCGCGGACAATGGGGCATCTCGCAGGATGATTTTGGCCGCATTGTCACCAACACCAACTCGAACCTGTTGGCCATGGAAACCGTTCCGCCGGGCTACGTGAAGCGCAATCCCAATCACAGCTTTCAAACCAACACCGTCGCCAAGATGGACAACCGCGTCTACCCGATCCGCATCACCTGCGGCGTGAACCGCGGTTACATGAAAGGCACGTTGAACGAAAACGGCTTCCTCGCCAAGGCGACGGGCACCTGCGGGATGACGATCTATCGCGGCGACAATTTTCCTGAGGAATACCA
Source organism: uncultured bacterium (assembly GCA_963977015.1). Lineage (GTDB taxonomy): Bacteria > Verrucomicrobiota > Verrucomicrobiia > Verrucomicrobiales > DEV007 > JBCDHN01. The sequence continues at coordinate 85,805 of CAXBMO010000015.1, forward strand.
GGGCAATGCCTTCATTCCCGAGCCATGCGGGCTGTTGGTGAAGCGGGCGATTCTTTCCGAAACCGATGGCAAAATTTCAGCGCGACCCGCCTATGAAGGCCGGGAATTTCTCGGAAGCCTGGATGAGCGGAACCGCTTCGTGAACAGCTACACGGCTCCTGACGGAACCCTCTACCTCGTCGATATCTACCACGGCATCATCCAGCACAAGACCTACGTCACCAGCTATCTTCGCAAGCAGCTGGTTGAACGCGGGATCGACAAAAACAACAACGATCGCGGACGCATTTATCGCGTGCGCTGGAGCGAGAATCCCCGCAGCGAACTTCCAACCATGGAGGACGCCTCCAGCTCCGATCTCGTCGCTCACCTCGATCACCCCAATGGCTGGTGGCGCGATACCGCACAGCGGCTGATTGTTCAGCGTGGCGATGATGCCTGCGTCCCAGCCCTTCGCGCCTCCCTGCAAACCGCCGGACCGAAAGGCCAAATGCATGCGTTGTGGACCTTGGAAGGCCTCGGGCAGCTTTCGATTTCCGATCTCGAAATCGCCGCTGGCAGCAGCGAACCCAAGTTGCTGGCGACCGTCGCTCGCGTCGCAGAAAGCTTTCAGAACACCGACGATGAAGCTGCCGCCGCCAAGGTGCTGGGTTCGATCGCGAGCCACTCACCGGGCCTGGAGGTCGATCGCTACCTCGCCGCCGCGCTGGCCACGTTTCAATCCTCCGGTCAGGCCGTCTCCCAGCAATTGCTGGCCGACATCCTCATGCACCACAACGGTGACGGCGATAGGCTAATTCGCGACATGGCCATGAGTGGGCTTTCCGGCCGCGAACTGGAATTCGCCAAAATCGCGCTGCGCGATAATTTGGAAATCACGACCGATCTCGTCCGCGCAATCGTCAATTCCGGCAAACCGGAGCTTACCAAGCAACTCATCGCCTTGGTAACGGATGATTCCGTCGATCCCTCACGCCAATCCAAGCTGATTCATGAAATTGCCCGGAGCGCCGTTGCCAAGCGTAGTGCCGGAATTACCGCTGATTTGCTCGTCCTGGCTACGGAAGATTCCCGGCGCAAACCCATTCTCGATGGGATGATTTCGGGTGGTAAAACCAAGGGGTTCAAGCAAATCGCCATGAACGCCGCCCTTCCGGAATTCCTCACCGACGTCGATTCGGCGGAGAACAAGCAATACGCCTCCGTCGTCAAGCTGTTCGACACGTCCGGTCAATCGGAGAAGAATTACATTCAAACCGCAGAGCAGAAGCGGCTCTACGCGCTTGGCAAAACGGAATACGCCAAGCTCTGCATTGCCTGCCACCAGCCCCATGGCCAGGGCATGGCGCCACTGGCCCCACCGCTCGTCGATTCGGAATGGGTGACCGGACCGGAGCGCCGGTTGATCGCGATCACGATGGAAGGAATGATGGGACCGCTGACCGTGAACGGGACTCTCTATCAGGCGCCCGACATCCAGCCGGTCATGCCCGGAATCCGGGTCAATCCCGAGATCAACGACGAGGAACTCGCCGCGATTCTCACCTACGTGCGCAACACCTGGGGCAATCACGCTCCCCCGGTTTCGGCCAAGGCCGTTGCCGAGTGGCGCAATGAGGAAAGCCCGCGTGCGCCGTTTACCGAGAAAGAGGCACGTTCGATCAAGTAGCCTCCCAAGCGTGGACTGACTCCGTGAATTCGAAACCCATGATCGAGCTTCGCGGAATCGGTCTCGATTTTGGGGAACGGTCCGTCCTCGACGATTTCAACCTTTCCATTTCGGAAGGCGAAAAGGTCGTGATTCGGGGAAAGTCCGGGACCGGCAAATCGTCGCTCCTGCGATTGGTGCTCGGCTTTGTCCAACCATCGAGAGGGGAGGTGAGCTATCGTGGCCAGCCGCTTTCGCCGGAAATCGCCTGGTCCCTGCGCCGCGAGGTCGCCTACGTGAATCAAGGCGTGGACCTGGAATCGGGAACGGTCGCAACCGCGCTTTCCGCCATCTGTCGGCTTCGCTCCTGCGATGCACCTCCCGAAACCGCCGCGATGAAGGAAGCGCTCGCCGTCTTCGAGTTCGACGCCTCACAGTTGTCCCAGAAAACTTCAGAGCTCTCCGGTGGCGAACAGCAGCGGATCGCCCTCGCGGCAGCCCTGCTCCTGCAACGGGAGATCGTCATTCTCGATGAACCAACCGCTTCCCTTGATGAGGGTCTCACCAACGTGGTCGCGCAGTATTTTCTGGAGACCTATCCCGGAACCACGTTGGTCGTGAGTCATGACGACGCCTGGTTCCAGCCAGAGCGCGCAACGATCGTGAACTTCGACACGCTTAAATCGATCGCCGCATGAGTGGTGCCACCGACCTTTCCATCGGGTCGCTCGTCGCTGCGTTTGCCCTGCTTTCGATCCCGATCGCGTTCAGCATAACCTTGAAGCTGGGTATCGTTCGCGAATCCATCATCGCGTCGATCCGGATGGGGGTTCAGCTGTTCCTCGCCGGGCTCTATCTCACGTGGCTTTTCAAGATCAACAACCCGGCGCTCAACATCATCTGGATTCTCTTCATGATGCTGGTCGCCTCCCTCACCACGGTTCAGAAAAGCGATTTGCGTCCCCGCTACCTGCTCGGTCCGGTTTGCGTTGCCACGTTTGTCGCGACCATCGGCGTCGTTCTCTACTTCAACGGTTTCATCGCCCGGGTCGATCGCCTTTTTGAGGCCCGATACCTCGTTGTGATCGGAGGGATGGTGTTGGGAAACTCGCTTCACGGTAACATTGTCAGTTTGACCCATTTTTACAGCGCGCTCCGCGATCGCGAAGAACGCTTTCTCTACTTCCTCGGCAACGGCGCGACGCTGCAGGAAGCGGTTCGTCCCTTCTTTCGGGAATCGATGATTCGGGCGCTCAAACCGACCCTGGCGAGCATGGCAACAATCGGACTGGTCGCGCTTCCCGGCATGATGACCGGTCAAATGCTCGGGGGCTCCGATCCCCTCGTTGCGATCAAGTACCAGATCGCGATCATGCTCACCATTTTTTCATCGGTCACCGTGAGCACCGCTTTGGCGATCTACCTGAGCAGTCGTTCCGCCTTCGATCGCTACGGTATTTTGCGACCGAAGATCTTTCGCGATTGAGTCGGCTCAATCCGCTTCCAAATCCTGCAACGCCGGAAATTCGTCTCGCCACGCCTGAAGTTTGGTCGCTGAAATGTCAGTCACAAGGACTCCTTCCTCTTCGCCGGCATCCGCAATGACTTCGCCCAGTTCATCGATCACCAACGAACGTCCGGGATAGTGATAGGCCGGATCATCGCCGCAACGATTGACGCCAATCACCACGGCCAGGTTCTCAATCGCCCGAGCACGCAGCAGGGTCATCCAATGCTCAACGCGCGTCGCCGGCCAACTCGCAATGACCACAAAGAGATTGGCGCCTCGCTTGGTTCCCCGGCGGAAGAGTTCCGGAAATCGTAGGTCGTAGCAAATGAACGGGCACACCGAAAAATCACCAACTGCGGAAACCAACAACTCGCGGCCCGAATCATAATGCTCGGTCTCGCCGGTGTAGCGAAAGCAGCGGTTCTTCTGATAACGGCCCGTGATTTCGCCGACGGGATTGACGATCGCGAGTTCGTTGCGACCACGGCCATTCTCACTGCGAAATACCAAGCCAGCGATAACCCAACTTTGATACCGGGTCGCCAATTCCTGCAGGAACTTCTCACTTGATGAAGGAGACGCTTCGGCGATTCGCTCCACATCCATGCTGAATCCGCTGGAGAACATCTCCGGCAGGACAATCAACGCGCCCGGCAAGATCTCCTTTGCTTCGAGGAGCTTGCGAATCTTGCGGAAATTGCCCTCGCGGTCTTCCCAGAGAATGTCGTACTGGCAGGCGATGACTTGCATCGCCCTAGGAAGAAAGGACCTTGCCGACCACGCTCACCAGCTCGTGAGGTTCGTAGGGCTTAGGTAACACATCCGCGAAGCCAAAATCGTGCGGCTGAGACATCGCCGGGTCGTCACTGTATCCGCTCGACACAATGCCACGGGCAGCCGGGTCAATCGCTTTGATCCGATTCATCGTCTCAATTCCGCCCATCCCACGTTCAATCGTGAGATCCATGATCAAGAGGTTGAACGGATCGCCGCTCGCTACAGCTTGTTGATAGGCTTCGATGGTTTGCTCGCCATCGCGGGTTTCGATCACCTCATAACCCGCTTGGCTAAGAGTGGCTTTGATCAACCGGCTGACCAATTCTTCGTCTTCAAGAACGAGAATTCGTCCGCTCCCGCCTGCCGCGGAATCTGAGGATGCGTTTGGAGTGCTCATGGTATGCTCTTCGGTAACAAGAGGCAGTCGCACCGTCGCGATGGTGCCTTCTGTGGGAGTTGAAACGAGGTCGACAGAGCCGCCGTGGGCCTGGGCAATCGATTCGCAAACCGTGAGGCCCAACCCGCTGGCGTTCCGGTCGCCTCGCGTGGTGAAGAAAGGTTCAAATGCTTGATCCCTCACAGCAGGATCCAAGCCATGCCCAGAGTCAATGATCTCGAGAAGCAGCATCGTCTCCTCGATCTCGCCACGAAGAAAAATCGTGCCTTCGTTCATGGCCTGCTCCGCATTGAGCAACAAGTTCTCGATCAGTCGCCGAATTTGCTTCGGGTCGGCATGAATGATGGCATCCGGAAACCCGGAAATCCATTCGTAACGCAGACCGCTGCGTTGATCGCGCTCCGCCACAATCATGGCAAGGAGGCCCTTCGCCGCAACCGGTCCCTTCACGGGAGCCCCGCCCCGGGCAAAGGTCATCAACTGCTGCACCAATCCCTGGGCTTTGAGCGTGGCGCCGGTCGCCAGTTCCAGCTCATAGAGCAACTCCGGATCGTCGATCACGCGACCTTGCGCCATCGACAAATTCCCAAGCAAAATGGTTAAAAGATTGTTGAAGTCATGAGCAAACCCCCGGGCCAGGGAACTCAGCCCTTCCAGTTTCTGATTCCGGCTTTCCAGTTTCGAACTCGCCTTTCGTTCCTGGAACACGGTCGCGATTCCGCTGAGACCTCCATCCGGATTTTCGAGCGGAACCGTCTCCACTTCGATTGCGATTTCTCGACCGTCTCGACGTTTCAACGCGGTTTTACCCACTCCCTGAAACACCTCACTGAGCGACTCGCCCGCCGCTTCATTCAAACTCCATCCCGTCAGTTCTTCCGCCTGACGGTTTAAAAAAGCCACGTTTCCCGCCAGGTCCGACACGATCACGCCTTGCGACAGACTCGCGAGCGTTTGGTGCAGGGTGTGCGTCTTGAGCGGGGCGCCGGTGCAAGGCCGCCCCACATCCAACGCCGCATCGAGCGCAAGCTTCAACCCCTCTTCGTTCACCGGCCGGGTAATGTGGCCGCAGAGAAAGGGGACTTTGGTGAGCGAAAGATCCGTTCCCGCATCCGCCAGAAACACGATCGGAATTCCAAACCGTTCATGAATCCACGTTCCGGTGCGAATCGCACCACGCGATTGCGCATCAATCAGAACCAGGTCCGGCTGCAAGTCGTCGACCTTCTCCAGCGCTTCGCCGCCAGGACGCGTCAACGAGGGAACGCTGTAACCCAACCCCACCAGCAGGGATTGCAATTCGCGTCCGGAGTCGCGCTGGTCTTGCACTAGCAAGATTCTGGACGCTGAAGCGATCCGTCTCACAATCGGTAAGCTAGCTGATCGATAGGTCGTTGGCCACCGCAAATCGCGATGGAACCAGAGGCTACCACTTGTTCGCCTGGATGAATTCGCCCTCGCCCGTGAGGAACGCGATCAGGTTGTTCGTTGCCTTGGAGGCTTGGCGCACGACGCTTTCATAGGTGCGGGAACCAATGTGGGAAGTGACGACGCAGTTGGGAGCGGTGAGCAACGGATGATCCGACGGTGGCGGCTCCTCGTCGAGCACGTCGGTTCCGTACCCACCAATTTTGCCGTCTTCCAACGCCTTGGCCATGTCCTTCGCCACGACCAGCTCCCCGCGCGCGCAGTTGAGAACCACCGCATCATCCTTCATCTCGGCAATCTTCGCGGCGTTGATCATGTCGCGCGTCTTGTCGTCGAGAAAGCAATGGAGCGAAATGACATCGGCCTGATGCAACACCTCATCCATCGAATCACAGCGCGTGATTCCGTGTTCTTCGGCAAATGCTTCATCCCAGTAGATGTCATAAGCGATCACGGGCATGCCAAAGGCTTTGGCGCGAATCGCGACTTCCTTGCCAATGCGTCCCAATCCGATGATTCCCATGGTTCGACCCATGATTTCATGACCGGTGACCCGTTTCCACTCGCCCTGGCGCGCGGCCGCACCAACCGTCACCAGGTGCTTGGAGAGACAGAGCAGAAGGCCGAAGGTGTGCTCGGCCACCGTGGTGTGGTTCACTCCCGGAGTGAACAAGACCGGCAACTTCTTACTCGTGGCATATTCGACATCGATCTTGTCGAGCCCGATTCCGTATTTGGAGATGACCTTGAGCCGGGGAGCCGATTTCTCGATCACGGCCTGGGTGATGGCGTCGTCTCCACAGAGAAAGGCATCAAACTCGCCCGCCAGTTCCAGCATCTTCGCTTCGGGCAACGGTCCACGCTCGCGAACGATTTCCCAACCCTGGCTTTCGAGCAGGTCGTGATGAGGGCCGGGAGTGTCTTGATACGAAGTGGTGGTTAATAGGATTCGGGTTGTCATGGGCTGGCGGAAGACTTAGCGATGGGGAGCACGTTTGCAACCCCGCATAATATGGCGAATCCCTCGAATTCCGACTCAAATTCCAGCATGGACGCTGGTATTCAGCCCCTCGATGCCCTGCTCACGAAGCTGGAGCTCAGTTCGCACGATCTGGTGGCGGCATCGACCGAGCAAATCACCCACAAAATGGTGACCAAGGGGCGAAAAGGCCGAAAACTGACCGCCAACCTCCAGGGCAAGATCACTCGAGCCCTCAGCGCGGCGGCCAATCAGCAATTTGAGCCGGGCGAGCTCTTCAATTACGACGGCCGATGAGGGAGGTTGATTACCTCGTAATCGGGCAGGGAATCGCCGGAACGCTGTTTGCGTGGCAGGCGCTCGAACGCGGAAAACGCGTCTTGGTCATCGATCGCGAGGAAGCCGTGACCTGCTCGCGCGTCGCCGCCGGAATCATCAACCCCATCACCGGAAGCCGTCTCGCCAAATCCTGGCGCCTGGATGAGCTTTGGCCAGCGGCGACCGCGTTTTACGCGACTCACGGCGCGGAATTTTTCCAACCTCGCCACGTGCTTCGCCTTCTCCACGATCCCGAGCAAATCTCGCGCTGGAGCAAACGCCGTTCTGATCCGGAATATCAAGCGCTCTGCCAACCTGGCAAACTCGTAGTGGATCCGGAAAAGATTCAGCCCCATGCCGACGCCTTTGAAACGACAATTGGAGGCTGGCTGAATTTGCCGGATTTTCTCGACCACGCCAAACGCCACTTCCACGACCAAAACGCCTTTCAGTGCGGCGAGTCCGTTCCCCCCGACGTTCAGGCGCGCCACACGATCTGGTGCCAGGGCCATGAATCGGCGAAATCCGGGGTGTTCGATTGGGTCCCGATCCGGGCCGGGAAAGGACAGATTCTCGACCTCACCATTCCCAGGTTGGAAGAAACCCGGATCCTGAATCGCCGCAAATGGCTGCTCCCGCTCGATGGAGACCGCTACCGGGCCGGGGCCACATTTGAATGGGATGAAGCGGATGTCAGCCCAACGGCGGAAGGCCGCGCCGAAGTCGAGTCCGCCCTTCGCCAAACCATTCGGCTTCCGTTCGAAGTGACGGGGCACCAAGCCGCGTTTCGCCCCATGGCCCAACAAGGTCGCCCCATTCTCGGTCGCCATCCCGCGCGTCCCGAGCACATCATCTTCAACGGCCTTGGCTCAAAAGGTGTCCTGCTGGCTCCGTTTTTCGCGAACCACCTGCTCGAACATCTCGAAACCGGATCGCCGATTGATCCCGAAGTCGACGTTCGCCGTTTTTGGTAGGATGGATCGCTGATCCATCACCAATGGCTTCGTTTCTCAGGCAATGCAGACGGATCGGCGATCCATCCTACGTCAGACCGCGTCGTCCCAGTTCGGCCAAGGTCCAACGATACTCGTTCTCCAGCTGATCCACGACATCGGCGGAACGCATCTCCTCGGGCAGAACCTCCCACGTATAAGTCTCCATCTCCAGGTGCTGACACAGGTCCGGCTGCTTCGCCAACACATCGAGCGTGCTGTGCAGATGCTCGCGGGTGTCGCCAAACGGAGGGAGTGGCTGAGCATGAAGCGGCACGTGAAAATGAACCCGCCATTCTTCACCAACATCATCCGGCAAGTCCGTCGCCATCATCAAGGCCGCGTCCAGATCCCGGTAACGCCGCAACTCACCGTTCGCCTCGCGAATCACGACCTGATGCAGATACACGTCTTCCTGAAAATCGGCCAACCGCTTCAACGCAGCTTCGGTCGGAGTCAAACTCAGGGCGGAACTGAGGTGCAGCTTGCTGATCCGGATTCCGGCATCCTTGAGCCGGCCCAGAGCTTCACCCGCCTCTTCATATTCCACGCCCAAATGGCAGGTGTCGTAGTTAACGCCGATGTTTTGCAAAATTTGAGCCTTGTCGTCGGCACGTTCGAGCAATTTTTCGAAGAACGCGACCGTCTCCGTGCTCGTCTCGAACAAGCCGAGCGGTTCCGGCTCCAAACCCAGATGCAGATCCCGTCCCGTTTTCTGGCGCAACTTTTCAATGTATTGCGAACAGGCAATCAGGTGGTCGCAAATTAGGTCGATCTGGGATTCGCTCTCGATGAATTCCTTGAATGAACCGGGCAACGTGCTGACGCTTCCCGCCTCGCCTTCCGGTGCCAATTCCGCGATCAAATCGAAAAGCCGGCTGGTGTAGAGGAGCCGCTCGGGCTTGGTCCAATCCGGAGCGTAAACCTGCTCCTTCACCCGCGTCCCATGAAACTTGCCATAGGGGAAGCCATTGATCGTGAACACGTAGCTGTTTTCGTCAGCGAGCCAGCTTCGAAATTCCTCAAGGTTCGCGGGTTTGGCCAGATCCGCCGCCGCATCCGCGCCCAAACGCAACCCAATCCCATACGGCTGATCCTTGCTCACCCGATCGCGCACGGCCATGGTGTAATCGCGCAACGTTTGAAACGTTTCCGACCACGTTTCGCCGCGGTGAATATTCGTGCAATAACCGAGATGGATGTTGTTCGCGAGCTTCATAACAGGGGCTGAGTCGCCACTTTCGCGAGAAGGGAAGCGAAATCAAGAAAACCGGGCGGCTCGATTTCCAAGTTGCCCCGTGGCCGGAAGCACCCAATCGGTGAAGTGATGAAACCCCTGATCGTTCTTTTTTTTCTGATTTTGACGCCAAACCTCTTGGCGATTGAGGTTCCCCCGAAGGTGCCCCACGCGGTCAAGGCCTTGCAACCGGGGGTGAAAGTGACCTTGTTGGCCGAGCACCCGGATTTGGTGACGCCAACCGGAATTGACGTGGATGATGAGGGACAACTCTGGGTCGTCTCAAGCCACACGCATTTTCGGCCCGAAGGCTACGAGGGTCCGGAAAAGGACGAGATTCTGGTGTTTGACGCGGATGGCTCGAATCGGCGGGTGTTTGCGACTTCAACCGTCGCGACGATGGATCTGGAGCTCGGAAAAGACGGCTGGGTTTATCTGGCGGAGCGTGACCGCATCTTCCGAATCCGCGATTCCAACGGGGACGGCAAAGCCGATCAGGAAGAGAACCTGGCGACGCTCGAAACCGAGGCCGATTATCCGCACAATGGCTTGGCCGGACTTGCCTGGCATCCGTCCGGCGACCTGGTTTTCGCGTTGGGAGAGAACTTCTGGACGCCGTGGACGCTCACCGATGTCGGAGGTTCCAACGTCATGGGAACCGGTGAAGGCGGAATCTTCCGGATGACGGCCGATGGCAAAAACCTTCGCCGAATCGCCCAGGGATTCTGGAATCCATTCGGGATTTGCGTGCGCGAGGACGGCGAGATTTTCGCGGCGGAAAACGATCCGGGAGCACGACCGCCCTGTCGCCTGATTCACGTCGTCGAGGGAGGCGACTACGGTTATCAGCGACGTTATGGCAACGCGCCTTTCCATCCCTTTGTCGCCTGGAATGGCGAGTTGCGCGGCACGCTTCCGATGATCCACGCCACGGGAGAAGCCCCCTGTGCAATTCTTCCGCTTGGAGGCGGCGTCATGGTTCCATCCTGGAGCGACAACCGCATCGATTTCTTCCCGCTTCATCCCAAGGGCGCGAGCTACACGTCCGAGCGAATCGAACTGGTTCGCGGCAGCACCCATTTTCGGCCGACCTGTTTCGCGGAAGGGGAGGATGGAGTGTTCTACTTCACCGACTGGGTCTTCACCGCCTACACGCTTCACCAGCGGGGCCGGCTCTGGAAACTGAAGATCGATTGCAAAGCCGAGTGGCTCAAACCTGAAACACCAGCGGCTCCAACCAGCGGGAGGCAGTTGGCGAATGCGCTTAGAAACGGAGCGCCCGATCGAAGCCTCGATGATGTTCTCAGTTTCGCCCGTTCCCAGGATCCGTTTCTGGCGAGGGCTGCCCTGATGGAGTTGGCGCGACGACCTGAGTTGCAGGACCTGAAGTGGTTTTCCCAGTTGGGTGAGGCCGATCGAATCAACGCGGTTCTCGCCGCGAAGCTCAGTAACGTCGATCGGCAAGCCTGGGTCAAAACCGCGTTGGCGGATCCCAGCGACGAGGTGCGCTTCGAAACGCTGCGTTGGATTGCTGATGAGGATCTGACCGCGTTTCGTCCCGACATCGACCAGCTCTTTCTGAAGGATTCGCTCGACTATCGCTCGTTCGAAGCCCTCCTCGCCGCGGCCAACACGCTGGACGGAAATCCGCGGGCCGGTGTGGCCGATTCCAAAATGCTGATGGCGCGGATTCAGGATCAAAACGTGGCGGCCCAGGTTCGCGCATTTGCCTTGCGTCTTTTTCCGGCCAAAGACAAACAACTCAAGCTCTCCCTCCTCAACGAACTGATCGCGTTGGGTCACGACGAACTGACATTTGAAGCCATTCGCAGCTTGAACGCGAAAAATTCGCCGGAAGCCCGCGGCATTCTCGCGAAGCTGGCCCAAGACGAGAAACTCCCGATTCGCAGTCGCGCGGAAGCGATTCTCGGCCTCGCTGCGGATCCCGGCTCACACCGCGAAGTTCTCGCCGGGTTGGCCCAATCCAAACACCTGGCGATTCGCGATGAAGCTCGCCGCGCGTCTCCAGCCAACGCGATGAATCTCAGCGGGATTCCGCCCTTCACCGACACCGCCGCCTGGCAAAGCCGGATCGATTCCGCACCGGGAAACGCCGATCGCGAAGCGGGGCGCCGTCTGTTCTTCCACCCGCGTCTGACGCGTTGCCACACCTGCCATCGCCATTCCGGCCGCGGAGCCGTCGTCGGCCCGGATTTGAGCGCGGTGGCGGATCGCAGCGACCCGACTTGGCTGTTGCAGTCGATTCTCGAGCCAAGCCGCGAAGTCGCGCCGCAATACTATTCCTGGCAGCTCTCGCTGACCGATGGCGCCACGTTCACGGGCATCGCGCTCCGCCAGGGCGGAAACAGCGGCAAAGTGTATTACCGCGACATCACCGGCGCGGAACAAAGCTTCGTCAAAACCGACATTCACCATCGCCAGGAGCTGCAGACGTCCCTCATGCCCGGCGGGTTGATGTTAGCGCTGACTCCGGCTGAATTGCGCGATCTGATCGCGTTTCTGTCGGAATAACGGGTTTCAAGAGAAGCTCCGTCTTTCCGGTTTCTATTTGGTAAACAAAGGTAAACGACTTTCTGTTTACCAATTGCTTCTTCTATTCTTGGAACCGGAACGACTCTGAGGAAAAAATGCCGAGGCAAACCCGGCTCCAGGCATCGCGTTCCGAAAGCTTTTCGTTCGATCGCAGATGCGCGAGGTAGGCCTGGGTTTTGGCGATCGTTCCAGCTTGGGGGCGTTTTCCCAAGGCGATCCGGAATGCGGCGGCGATCCTTTCCGGCTCGTCCCGTTCCTTCATCGCGAGCAGGCGGTCGGCAAACTGATCGGCGTAATGTTTGGGCAGCGGATTGTTGAGCCAGAACAAGGCCTGGGCCGGCGTTTCCGACTGGGAACGCTCGCTCATCGGAACGCCGGATTCGTCGAAACCGAACAGCGGGAACATCTTGCGAATTTCCAGTCCCAACCCCAACGGCGAACGACCGGAAGTCAGGATGTAGAGCGCGCGATCTTTCGAGAGATCGGGATGGAGCGGTTCTCCCGATTCCTGAATTGGCAACACTCCCGCGGCAACCAACATCGAATCGTAAATCGCCTCCGCCTCCAGACGATAACGCGGAAACCGCCAATGAAGCTGGCTGTCCGGATCGATGAGCGCATTTCGTTCTTCCGTTTCACTGCTGAGTCGGTAGGTCGCGCTAGTCATGATTTTGCGATGCAGTTCCTTGATCGACCATCCGTTTGCGATGAACTCCGAAGCTAACCACTCAAGTAACTCCGGATGGGAAGGTTCGGCGCCCAATTCGCCAAACTCCGAGGTGGTCGCGACAATGCCCCGGCCAAAATGCCAATGCCAAACCCGATTCACGAAAACCCGCGCCGGAAGCGGATTCGCCGGGTTCGTCAGCCATTCGGCGAGTTGTTTGCGACCGCTTGCCGAAGTGGGAACTTGGGGTGTTCCCAGCTTCCCTAACGTGGGAACTCCGCGAGGGACCAATTCTTCTTCCGTCTGATAAACCTGGCCCCCAATGTGGATGGGAACGTCCTGCGGTTGATCTTCCGCCACCTTCAATGCGACCGGCCGATTGCGCAGCTGTTCCCGCAATTCCTGGATTTCGCGGTCGAGTTTTTCCAGCTGACTGGAGGGAGATATCAACCATTCGGTTTCGGCGACACTCGGCGGCCAGGCCTCGGGATGACTGCGTCGAAACTCCAGAATTTTCGGATCGAGAGAAAGAGCCTCGCCGCGTTCCGGTTCCAACTCGTTGACACGAATCAACTTCAACCGATCCAGCCGCGGAAACCATTCGTGCCGTTGTGCGAGCAGCCGGATGAGGTTTCTGCCGCGGTGCAAGGTGTAGCTTCCCGCCGAAACCCAGCCCTGGTGCGCTTCGTCCCAACCTCCGGTCGCTGCGGTGATGGCCGCCTCACCTTTGAGCTTCCCGTTGATCTCGACGTTCGTCGAAACCGGCTCGTCGGCGGCATAACGAACCTGCAAGGCGTAGGAACCCGCTTCCGGCACGTCCACATAGTATTTTGCCCACTGGTCCTGACGTTTTCGCGTTCCAATCGTCGGGCCATTCTCGTCCGGATATCCCCGCAGATTCCGTTGTCCCGCATAATCCTCCGCCTCAAACTTGGCGGTGATCAGTTGGGGAAGGCTGTGCAAAGCCGCCTGATATTCCGACTCCCGCTGCGAGACTCGGGAAACCAGTTGCTCGCGTTCGCGGCTGAGAATCCGCCAGCGTTCCTCGAGTTTTTGACTGAGAATCCGGGCTTCCGAAGAACCCAAATCATCCACCAAAGGCTGGATCAATCGGGGCCGGCCATCGCGCCATTCCTCCGAAAAACGGCTCGTGATCCGGGTGCTGCGAAAAATCCCCGCCAGTGCGTAATAATCGCGGGTCGGGATCGGGTCGAATTTATGATCGTGGCAACGGGCACAGGCGAAATCGAGCCCGAGGACCGCCTTCGTCAGCGTCGAAATCTGTTCGTCGATGATGTCGAGTCGGAGCTTGTTGGGATCCGTGCATTCGTCGAACCACGGCCCGATCGCCAAAAACGCGGGCGCGACCTTTTGATCGAGCTTCGCGGTTTCGTTCTCGGATTCAGGAAGCAGATCTCCCGCGACCTGCTCCGTCAAAAAGCGGTCATACGGTTTGTCCTGGTTGAAGGCGCGAACCACGTAATCGCGATAGGGCGCGGCGAGATCGATTTGATCGACTCCATCCACCTTGATCGTCCCCTGGATGTAGCGCGCCACATCAAGCCAATGCCTTCCCCAACGTTCTCCGTAGTGCGGAGACACCAACAGACGATCGACCAATCGCTCATAGGCGTCGGGCGAATCATCGGCGAGAAAAGCATCGATTTCCTCAATGGTCGGGGGCAACCCAATCAATGCGAGGCTGGCTCGCCGAATCAGCGCTTCGCGATCCGCCGACTCGACGGGTTTCACGTCATTGCGCTCCATGTTCGCGAGGATGAAGCGATCGATCTCGTTTTTCACCCAAACGCGGTCTTCGACCTGCGGCAAATCCGGACTCGTCAGCGGTTGATACGACCAATGCGGGCTTTCTTCCGCCACACCGGCCATGCGGCACAGGAGGAGGAAGAGCAACATCGCTGGGGAGATCCAAGATCGCATTCCGGCAACTTGCCTCCTCTCCAGCCACCTCTCAAGCAGCTTCGGAAAGGAGATGCCGGGGGACAAAAAGCTGGACCGTTCCCTGGCGAGGCCGAAGCAGAACGTGTTGGGCGGTAATGCTTTGCGCGACATTGGGTTCACTGAGCAGATACAACAGTTCCTCGTCGGCCGGATTTCGATCCGTGCCCGTTTTCGCGAAATAATCGCGAATGTAATCGTAACGACGGCAGGTGGTTTCGTAGATCTCGAGCGATGCGACCGTGGAGCGCTTGTTTTCGAGCATCCGGTAGTCGTTCGTGGTGATCAGCACTTCATCCGGCTTCGCCCATCGCAAGGCATGTCGCCGCGGGCTTCGCTCGATCACGACGCGTTCGTCGTTTTCCGTTCCCACCAGGGTCAGCAGTCCGGGAGCGATCATCCTAGTGTCGCGCAGCATCTTCAGGGCATCCTCAAAGCCTCGCGCCTCCTCCAACACCCGCCGAATCAGGAGCAGAACCGGATAACCGGTTTTGCAGGTCGGCTCGCTGCCCATCACCGCATTCAAAATCACGGCAAACCCGTTGGCGGATTGCCCGGTCACCACGCCGGAGAACCCCGGCCAACCCGCGTTGGTGAAACAGGCGCGCTCGTTGTTGCGGTAGTGCACGAGGCAGCTGGCCTGAGCCAGGGCATGCTCCGGAAACCAATCCATGTTTCGCGCGATAACGGGACCATTCGGAGTCGGGATCGAGATCGTGGAGCATCCCAGCTGCAGGATCATGAGATCGTAGGACACGTTTGCGATCGCCACTTTTCGCCAATCCTGATCGACCAGTTTCGCAAATGCCCGGATTTCGCCGTGAAAGCGGCCTCCGGTTCGCATTCTGAGCAGATCGGCGACGAGATCGAGGCCCGTGGGAATCTCCGAAATGATCTCACCAAGCAGCCTCCGCGAACCTGAGATCAGGGGATCCGCGAGACTCGAGAATCGCTCCGATACGGGGATGGAGAGATCAACAACGGCGGAAGGCGTTTCCACCCATGGCGGGTTGGGAGATGGCATCAAAGGGTTGGGCTTAGGGTTCAAACGTTAGACGAAAACTGCGACATTTTCTCAACTTTTCCGAGGATCCACCTCCAACAAAAAGCCGATCCGGTGACGATTCCATTTTCAAATGAGATCTCTTTCCTCTGTAGTCCCGGCCCGAAAACGGACTGGTCTAAGTTGGAATTTCCGCTAGGGTCCTCGCAAGCATGGTCGTTTTTCAGTCCCCCCAATGGTTTTTCCTCATCCCGGCCCTGGCCGCGGTGGGTTGGTATTGGAAAGAACTGAAGTTCTGGTCGCCATTTCGCTTTCTGGCCCTGCTTTTCGTGGTCTTGACCCTCGCTGATCCCCAGATTCGCCAATTGAAACGCGGCATGGATCTCTGGGTTCTCGTCGATCGCTCGGAATCGGCTCTCGCCATCGTCGACCAGAATTTCGAGGAATGGAAGCGCCTCCTCACCCGCTCAAAACCGACACGCTATGATACGCTGCGTTTCGTCAATTTTGCCGGGGAAGTCGTGGAGCAAACCGGACCGGAAACGATGAAATACGCGGGAACCCCGGACTACACCCGGACGCGGCTCGCGCTGGAAAGCACCATCGCGATGCTCGAACCGGACCGCCATGCCCGCGTCCTCATGTTCACCGATGGTTACGGAACCGAGCCCCTCGGCGACGCCGGCAACAAGTTGGCGGATTTGGGCGTCCCGCTCGACTACCGAATGCTTCGGGCGGAGGACGAAACCGATTACCAGGTCGTGAGCGTGAAGGTGCCGACCCGCAAACGCTTGGGGGAACCGTTTTTGGTCGAGATCGTGGTGCGCGGGACCGATGACGGACCCGTTGATGTCGAGATTTCGCGCGATGGCGGCGCGCCGGTCACGGAAACGGTCGAAATTGCCAAGGGACAGGGCTCACTCCAGTTCGCCACCCGGATCGGAAGTCCGGGAGCACACAAATACCGCGTCGAGCTTCCCATCAACGACGCCTACAAGGGCAACAACGACTTTGAAAGCTGGATCGAGATCACAGCCGGTCCGCGGGTCGTGCTCGCCAGCAAATACATTGATGATCCCATCGCTCCGATCCTCCAGACCCAAGGTTTCGACGTCCAGATTGTTTCCGACCCGACCAAACTCCAGGTCGGGATGTTGACCGGGGCCAAGGTTCTGATTCTGAACAACGTTCCCGCCTACGAGATTCCCCAGGATTTCCTCGCGGCGGTCGATTTCTTCGTCCGCAGCCAGGGTGGGGGACTGCTCATGGTCGGTGGTCAACAGAGTTTTGCCTCGGGCGGTTACTTCGAATCGTCGATCGACGAATTGCTGCCCGTCTCGATGGAGCTCAAGGCGGAGCATCGCAAGCTGGCCGTAGCCATGGGCATCGTGATGGATCGCTCCGGTTCCATGAGCATGACCGTTCCCAGCGGCCAGACCAAGATGGATCTCGCCAACGAAGGTTCGGCTCGCGCGGTCGAGCTCCTCGGCCACTTTGATCAAATCACCGTGTTCGCGATCGACAGCAGCGCGCATCAGGAAGTTCCGCTGATGCCGGTCGGCCCGAAGCGCAAAGAGATCATTCAACGCATTCGCCGGATTGGAAGCATGGGCGGCGGAATCTTCGTCTACACCGGGATGAAAGCGTGTTGGGATTCGTTGAAGAAGTCGGAGGTCGGCCAACGCCACATCATCCTGTTTTCCGATGCGGCGGACTCCGAGGAACCCGGAAACTACAAGGCGTTGCTCAAGGAAATGGTCGAAGACGGAGCGACGACCGTCAGTGTGATCGGCTTGGGAACGCCTGCGGACAGCGACGCCGCCTTTCTCGAAGACATCGCCTCGCGCGGCAACGGCCGCATGTTTTTCACGGAAGACGCGACCACGATTCCGAACATCTTCGCCCAGGAAACGGTCACCGTGGCGCGATCGCTCTTTGTCGAAGATTCGGTCGCGACGGAAACGACCGGCCAATGGCTGGAAATCTCCCGCAACAATTTCGATTGGCTCACCAGTGTTGACGGTTACAACCTGAGTTATGCGCGTCCCGAGGCCTCGGTCGCTCTGGTCAGTCAGGACGAATACACCGCGCCGATGGTTTCCTTCGTGCAACGCGGGATTGGTCGTTCCGCCGCGGTTTCGTTTCCGATGGGCGGAAAGTTCTCCGATTCGGTCCGCGCCTGGCCCAAGATTGGCGATTTCGTCCAAACCATGACCCGCTGGCTCATGGGAGAAACCCTGCCCCCGGGAATCGGCATCCGGACGAGCCTGGATGGAACCGAGTTCACCCTCGACCTGCTTCATGATGATCAATGGACGAAACGGCTCGCCGAACCACCCCGCATCTTTTTGGCGCAGGAGAAAGCGACGCTGATTGATGGGAAATTCACCAACATCCGCGAGATCACCTGGCGGCGACTCGCTCCCGGCCATTTTCGAGCCACGACCCAGCTCGAGCACGGTCGCATGGTTCGCGGCGCCATCCAGATTGGCGGGCTTGCGCTTCCCTTCGGGCCGATTGTGGTCGGTGGCAGTCCGGAATGGGCGTTTGATCCGGTTCGGGTGGAAGAGCTGAAACAGGCGGCAGCGGTCAGCGGAGGTCAGGAGCTCGTCGACCTCTCCAAGGCCTGGACGCAACCCGAAGTGAAGGAGTTTGCCTCGATCCAGCCCTGGCTGCTCACGATTTTGCTTTGCGCGGTGATTCTCGATGCGTTGTTCACGCGGATGGGTTGGCAGATGCCGGTGTTCGCCGGGTTGCCCAAAGTTCTGGCGAATCTCAAACCCAGGGCGCGTGCGAAATCGGCTCCCAAGGCGAAATCCATTTCGAAAGCGACTCCACCGGCGGTCCCAGGCAGTTCGGAAACGGAAATTCCGGAGCCACCCAGGGTTCCCGACGCTCCCGAGAAACCGGAAATCACGCCCGACACCAGCGAGCAGCGTCGTTCCCGGTTCGATCGGGCCAAGCGCCGACGTTAGCGGCCTGCCGCTGTGTCGGTTCTGTCACTTGCGGCCAATCTGGGCCTGACTTAGCAGGGCCGGATTGATGAATCGAGTTCTGGAAGTTTTCGTGGTTTTTCTGCGCCTGGGTTTCACCTCCTTCGGCGGTCCGGTCGCCCACCTCGCCTTTTTTCACGACGCCTTCGTCAAGCGGCTGAAGTGGCTGGACGAGGAAACCTACAGCGACACGCTCGCCCTTTGCCAGTTTCTCCCGGGGCCGGGAAGTTCGCAGCTGGGGTTCGCGATCGGCTACCTGCGGGCCGGGATTCCTGGCGCCTTTGCCGCGTTTGTCGGCTTCACCGTCCCGTCGGCCGCGTTGATGATCGGCTTCGGCATGGGGATGCTCCATATTTCACCCGATGCCGACGCGCCCTGGCTGCAAGGTCTCAAGATCGCGGTGGTGGTGGTCGTGGCGAAAGCCGTTTGGGGAATGGCGAAGCAGCTTTGTCCCGACCGATCCCGCATCACCCTGGCGATCGCCTGCGCGGTGACGATGTTGGCGCTGGGAATCGCCTGGGCTCAAGTCGCGGTGATCGTGATCGGCGGAGTTTTTGGAGCGATGATCTTTCGCTCGAAAGACGACGCGCCAATCCCAACCAAGGCTGCGGAAATCGGGAAGCAGGAGAGCCGGCTCAAGTCGAGCTTCTGGCTCGTGCTGTTCTTCGTAATGTTGATTGGGTTGCCTTCCGCCGCGAACATTTTCGGCTGGGAAGAGGCGACGTTCTTCTCCGGATTTTTCCAAGCTGGCTCCCTCGTTTTTGGGGGCGGTCACGTGATCTTGCCGTTGCTGCGGGATTTCGTGGTGCCAAACGGTTGGATGACGGACGATGCCTTCATGGCGGGATACGGTGCGGCCCAAGCGATGCCCGGCCCCCTGTTTACCATTGCGGCCTACCTCGGAACGGTTGCGCAGGATGCGCCATTTGGCGGGATTGTTGGGGGCATCGTCGCCCTGCTCGCCATCTTCGTTCCATCCTGGCTCCTTGTGCTCGGCGCTCTTCCATTCTGGAAACGCATGCGGGGAAACCCCGTCTTCGCCGCCGCATTGAAAGGCGCAAACGCGGCGGTGGTCGGAATTTTGATCGCGGCGCTCTATCAACCGGTTTGGCTTGCCGGAATCCGGGAGCCGAGGCATTTCATCATCGGGCTGATTCTCTTTGGCCTCGTGATGTTCTGGAAACTCCCACCGTGGGCATCCGTCATCCTGGCCGCGGGACTCGGCTACGGCATTCTTGGCCTCACTTGACCGGGTTTCCGTAGGCGTCGACCTCGGTCAAGGCCGCCGGCGAGAGGGGAGGCTGGAGGTAGCGATTGATGGTCGCGAGGAGCTTTTCGCGGGCTTGCTGCGCTTCCGGCGAGAGGTTGTCGAATTCCAGCGGTTCCTCGCGCAGTCCCAATCCCGCAATGTCGTAGAATTTATCGTCGAGCAACGAGAGCTTGTAGGAATGATCGAGCGCAAAAATGTGGCGGCCATAAGCCATCTTGTCCCAACCGGGACGGGGATCATACCAGAAGAAGGCGACCTCCCGTGGTGTCGCGGGTTTGCCGAGCAGGCGCGGCGCAAAACTGATTCCATCCACAAGGCCCCAATCGTCGGGCAAGGATTTTCCGGCCAAATCCACCAACGTCGGTAGGAAGTCCGAGGCATCGACCAAGTCGTCGGTTACCAGTCCGGAGACCGGGCTTTTCGGCCAATTCACGATCAAGGGAACGCGAATTCCAGCTTGAATCGGCAACGCCTTTCCGCCCTGAACCGGCTTTCCGTTCAAGGTCGAGGTAATGCGTCGATCCGTTCCGTTATCGCCGTAAAACAGAATCATCGTATCCTCGCGCAACCCCAGTTCATCGAGCTTCGCCATCAAATTCCCCACAATCTTGTCCATGTATTCGACCATGTCCTTGAAGTAACGGGTATCTTCCTCAAACCGGCGGCTTGGATCCTTCCATTCCTCGGAATCCGGCGTGGGAACCATCGGCCAATGCGGAAGCGCCATCGGGTAGTAGACGAACATTCGTTCCTCCCGATTCCGCTTCATGAAATCCGCAATGTAGTCGATCGTCATGTCTTCCCCGTACTTCCCTTCATCGGTCCTGAGCACTCCGTTCTGGAGATAGGTCGGATCAGCATATCGCGACCCTTTATCCTCCGTTTCCTCAGCATGAAACAGCGAGTATTCGTCAAATCCCGCGTCTTTGGGATGCGTGCCGGTTCCGCGTCGTTTTTCGGCACCGGGAAAATCGGGCGGGTCGTAGGACGTCAGTTGCCACTTGCCCGCGATGCAGGTTTTGAATCCAAAATCGCTCATCAAGTGTCCGAACGTTTTTTCTCCCTGTCGCAAGATTCCAAAATACTGCCAATTCCGGTGGTTGTATTTCCCCGTCATGATCTGAACCCGCGTAGGCGTGCAGAGCGGTTGGGAATACGCGTGACTGAACCGAACGCCCGTCTTCGCCAAACCATCGAGAACCGGCGTTTTGTAGTCGGAACCGCCGTAACAGCCAATCCCGTCAATTCCGATGTCATCCGCGAGGATTAGAATGATGTTTTTCGGTCCTTCATCGGCCAGAATTCCACCGGTGAGAAAGGCCAGAAAGAGGAGGGTTTGTTTGGCAAGGGGCATGGCGGAAATCCTAATCCGGTTGAGTTCCAAATTGCAAACCAAGCTCCCGCAAGTTTGCGAAAAGTTTTGCCGAAAACGATTGCGCATTGCTAGGAACGCCTCGATTTTGCGGCTAGCCGATAATTCAGGTGCGCTAAAGATTAACCCACCACTAACCTTGAGTTGCTGATTTCTATCCCGGCCCACTTTTCTCTTCTCTGAAGGAATCAGTAGCCAACCACTGGAACTCTCAACTCTATCGGCTCTTAAAAAAATAAGTGTAGTTCAATGAAATTGTATATTGGGAATATCCCCTATGAAGCCACGGAACTTGAGTTGCGTGAATTGGTCGGCCAACATGGTGAAGTTGTCGATCTCTACTATCCCACCGACCCAGAGACAGGAAGCCACAAAGGTTTTGCCTTTGCGACTCTAGACAGCAAGGAAGCAGGAACCGCTGCGATGGCAGCGATCAACGGCGCCGAGATCGGCGGACGTGAACTGCGTTGTAACGAAGCGGAAGAACGCCGAAAACCTCAACGCAACTTCGGTGGCGGTGGTGGCGGAGGAGGAGATCGCCGTGGCGGCGGTGGTGGTGGCTACCGTGGTGGTGGCGGAGGAGATCGTCGCGGTGGCGGCGGTGGTGGTGGACGCGATCGTCGCGGTGGCGGCGGACGTGATCGACGCCGAAACGATTGGGACGATTAAACCCGGGTCCAGAACCCAAAAAATTTGATCAGAGCGGCTTCGAGAAATCGGAGCCGCTCTTTTTTGCATCCACTCTTCAGAAGCGACAGAGGCTAAACGCCTTCGAGCCACAACGCACCGCCTTGGCCACCCCCAACGCAGAGGCTAACCAACGCGCGTTTTCCCCCGGTCCGGCGGAGTTCGCGAAGCGCGGTCAGCACCAGGCGTGAGCCACTCGCCCCCACCGGATGTCCCAGCGCAATCGCGCCTCCGTTGGGGTTGAGCGATTCCCGGCGGACTGCTCCAATCGCTCCCTCAAGACCCATGCGTTTCGCGAAATCCTCGCTTTCCAAACACTTCAACGTCGCGAGAACCTGAACGGCAAATGCCTCGTTGATTTCGACAACCTCCGCGTCTTCCGGGCAAAGTCCGGTCTTCTTCTTCAACTCACCAATCGCATAGGCCGGCCCCAGCCCCATGCGCGCCGGATCACACCCGCTGTAATGATAATCCGTGATCCGTCCCAAAGGCTTCAAACCCAGTTGTTCCGCTCGTGCTTCACTCATCACGAGGAGCGCCACCGCTCCATCGGTGATTTGCGAGGAATTGCCGGCGGTGACCGTTCCGTGGTTGCGGGCAAAGACCGGGCGAAGCTTCGAAAGGGATTCGAGACTCTGTTTTTCGCGAACTCCGTTGTCCTGTTGAACGCAGGATTTTTCCAGGAAAACCGGCGCGATTTCGCCCTGGAGTCGTTCCCTCGCCAGGGCCGCCTTTTGGTGACTCTTCAACGCGAACTCGTCCTGTTCGCCGCGCGAAATATCAAATTCCCTGGCCAACAGTTCTGCCGTATCGCCCATCGATAGCGAGACAACCGGATCCGTTAGCCCGAGTTTCAGTCCGATGACGGGAGAAAAGTCCTGAATCCGAAAGCGCGACATCGCGGCGAATCGTTGACCTGTGGTTCTTGCCCGCGAGAGCGCCGCAAACTTCGCCGCCGCCGCAAAACTGTAGAGCAGCGGCACCTGGGACATGTTTTCGGTTCCGCCCACCACGAAGATCTCCCCCCGGCCTGCCGCCATTCGCTCATAAGCGGTCGTCAGGGACTCAAATCCCGAGGCGCAGTTGCGATGCACCGTCGCTGCGGGTTTCGATTCCGGGATTCCGGATCTCAGGGCAATCACGCGCGCGATGTTTCCGGCATCAGCCGGTTGGCACACATTTCCAATGATGGTCTCATCAACCAGCTCAGGATCCAAACCCGTTCGGGTGAGAAGCGCATTCACTGCCGTTCTTCCCAATTCGACCGCGCTTGTTCGGGCGAAATCAGTGCCCATTTTGGAAAACGGAGTTCTCACTCCATCGACAATCACGAGTTTGGAATTCGAGACATTCATTGGATAAATTGTCATACAATCAGACAGGAATCCACCACTTTCCGGGCTCCTGAAATTCTCACGATTCCGGCTTCTCTAACCTTTCGGCTTTCCTCATTCTGCAACTTCGCGTATCTTCCCCCCTTCACCATCGTGCTCCGTTTTCTCTCTCACAGGTTGGTTTTTGCGTCGCTCGGAGCCTTCGCAATCGGGATCAGCCTCAGCTCCTGCTCCAAAATGTCCGATACCCAAACCCATTCCATATCAACGGTCGACGAGGTGAAAGCTCACTTCTCTAAACTCGACAAAGTGGTGCTGACCTTTGTTGGGTATTCCGGTCTCGGCTATGAAGATGAGGAGGCCCTGGAGAAAATCGTGATCAATCGCTTTCTCAAAACCCTCGACCCCAAGAAGACGCTCATCAATGTGGGCGTCACGCCTGATGGCATTGGCGCCGTTTATGAGTGGGCCAGCAAAATGGGATTCGAAACGACCGGGATCGTCTCGAGCCAGGCTCTCGAATATGGCGTTGATGTTTCTCCCTTTGTGAAAAATGGGACCTTCTTCATCGAAGACGAAACCTGGGGCGGATATCTGGAGGGAACTGAGAAGCTTTCCCCGACCTCGGAAGCGATGGTCTCGGTTAGCCATCAGATGATTGCGATTGGTGGTGGCGAGGTGGCGCTCGATGAAATGCGGGAGATGAAGAAGCGAAACAAGACGATCACCTACATTCCCGCGGAGATGAATCACGAAAAAGCGCAGGCCAAGGCGGCCAAGAAAGGGGATCCTGCACCCACCAGTTTTTGGGGGCCGCTAGAGTCCGAGTTTGAAGCGTCTCTTTGAGATGAAGATGTTCTTGCTCGGCGGTTTGGCCGTTCTTCTTACCAGTCTCTCCGGATCAGCGCCGGTCGATTCGAGTTGTTCGCTCTCAAAGGACGAACTCTCGAAAATTCGGGGCAAAATTCAGTTCGTCGACAGTTTTCCCGACTACAAGGTCAAGGTCGTGACCTCATTTCCAGACCTCAAGGTGAAAAAAGTCACCAGCTTTCCGGACTCGCCGGGCGAATGGCAAATCGTCAATAGTTTCCCGGACTACAAAATCCAGATCGTGTCTTCGTTCCCGGATTTCACGATTGAATATGTCGACTCGTTTCCCGGCGTTCCGTGATCAGGAATCCAGCCGCGCCTTAACCGTTGCCAGAACCTCAACGAAGGCTTCGGATCTCATGGCCGGTTTGAGATCCTGTTTCCAGGTTTTGGGCAAACCTTCGTCTTCCGGCATTCCGAGCCACGAACGGCATCCGCCAAATCCTTTTCGATTCGCCAGTTCCCAAGGTTCGCCCAGTTGGTAAACTCTGACGACGGCCAGGCTGATGCCGTTGTTCTCTCCCCAACCGAACCGGTCTTCGATCACGGACGGCTTCCAGATGTGGAGATCCTGGAAGCCCTTCGCCAGTTCGAGATCGGTGATCTCCGCAGTAAACTCGATCTTCGCGTATTGCCGAATCTCGATGGTCTCACGTTCCTTGGTCGGCATTTCCGCCGTTTTATCGGCTTCGTCGAGCTGCAACTGCACTTCCTGCTCGTGAAAATAGGTCGGAAAGAGAAAAAATTCGCGATGCAGCCATTGAAATCCGTGCTTGCCCTCGGAAATTCCGCCCTTCCGCAAAATTAGGCTCTGTTCACCGCGTTCCATCGCGTCGCACACCAGTTTCCATTCTTTAAAGCCAAAAGCTGACATAGTTGCAAGCTAACGCCGAAACCAGTCAATTTCGAATTGCAAATCTGGATGAACGCCCCTAAGATTCCCGCCCGAATGCCTTACCGGCAAAAAATCGGATGGTGACCGTAGCTCAGTTGGTAGAGCCCCAGTTTGTGGTATTGGTTGTCGCGGGTTCGAGCCCCGTCGGTCACCCCATTTTCCCTTTGCAAGTAGGCCCAAGTGAAGATTTCTTGTACCCTTCACATGGTTTCGTTGGAAGATAAAGTCGGTTACAAGTTTCGCAATTCGCTCCTCCTTGCGGAGGCGCTCACGCATCCCAGCCTCGCCTACGAAACTCAAAAGCCGCACTTCGACAATCAGCGGCTCGAATTTCTCGGTGACGCGGTGCTCCAGCTCATTTTGACGGAAGAGCTTTACAATCTGTTTCCGACGTTCGGGGAAGGCCGGCTCACGAAACTCCGTTCCCGTCTGGTTTCCCGTTCCGCGCTGAAAGTCTACGCGCTTGAGATTGGCCTGGGCCAATATCTCATGTTGGGCAAAGGCGAAGAAGCCAGTGGTGGCCGGAACCGGTCCTCAACCCTGGCAGATGCCTTTGAGGCTCTGGTGGGTGCCGTCTATTTGGATGGCGGCTTTGAAGCGGCGCAGGAATTCCTTGCCGCCCATTGTCGCAAATCGATGGAAGTGATTGAGGCGATGCCGGCCGAAGTGAATCCCAAAGGCCAGCTCCAGGAAATCCTTCAGGCGATTTCATCATCAAGCCCCAGATACATCGTTCTCTCTCAAAAAGGGCCCGATCACAAAAAGACCTTCATTTGTGGCGTGGAATGGAACGGCATCAAGTTGGGTGAAGGAAAGGGATCCAGTAAAAAGGAGGCCGAAGCGAACGCCGCTTCCACCGCACTGGAGAGCCGGATTTGGGAAGAAGAAACCGGGACCTGAAATCCTGACAAATTCCCTATTCCCAACAGCCTGGAATTGAGTGTGAATAGTGCGTGGATGACGGTCTATGACTTGTGAAAATGTGAAGAAGTTTGAGACTTATTCGCGAGACGGTCGGATATTCACATCCATTGTTCACACGAATGTTTGCGCTACGACTCATTGATCGTAAGAGGGTTGCGAAAGTTATCGGGACTTATTCACGGATCTAAGAAGAAGAAATAATTTAAAATTTTATTCCCTTCTATCTCTCCAAAAGCGCGTGTTTTAAAAAATCCACGCTTTCAGTTGTAGGCTTGTTAGAGACATGTTAGCGAGTCCCTTCCTGAAACCAAAACCTGCCCTGACAGAACCACAAACCCGCTCTCTCTAGCGAATGATTCCGCGCTCACTGCCTGCCACAAAATCCGCCAACGTCTTGAGGACGTTTTCCGGTGAATCCTCCATGGCGCGAATCTCCTCGAGAGCTTGGGAAACGTTCAGGTTTTTCCGATACAACAGGCGGTGGGCCTTTTTGAGGACAGTGACCGATTCTTCGCTGAAGCCACGACGCTGCAGTCCCACGATGTTGACGGAGCGGACTTCTGCCGGATTCCCATCGGCAATCATGAAGGGAGGTACGTCTTGAACGATCTTGGTACAACCTCCAGTGATCGCGTGAGTGCCAACCCGGCAAAACTGGTGAACCGCGCTCAAACCGCCCAGAATCGCGAAATCCTGGACCTCAACGTGACCGGCAAGCGTCCCGTTGTTGGAAAAAATCACGTCGTCTCCAACCGAGCATTCGTGGGCAATGTGGCTGTAGGCGAGAAAGTTGTTTCGGCTGCCGATCCGGGTCACCTCCTGGTCGTTGGTGCTGCGATGGATCGTGATGAACTCGCGAAAGGTGTTGTCGTCGCCAATTTCGCAAAACGTGGGCTCACCCTTGTATTTCAAGTCCTGCGTCTGCTGGCCAATCGAGCCGTAGGCGAAAAAGCGATTGTTGGATCCAATCTTGGTTGGCCCGGCAATGGTGACGTGGTTCTGCAGCCAGGTTCCTGAGCCTATTTCCACATTCTCGTGGATCACGCAGTAGGGACCGATTTCGACGTCCTCTGCGAGTTTCGCAGAGTCATGGATGATTGCTGTTGGGTGGATTTTTGACATAACGCCCGCCCTCTAACCTTCCTCAACGATCCAGAAGCGCAAACTTCAGTTCGCCAGAAGACGCGACATCGCCATTGACGATGCAGCGACATCTCGCCTGGCCGATGTTTCGCTTCACCTTCAAAAACTCGGCTTCAATGAAAAGGGTATCACCCGGCATCACCGGACGGCGAAATTTCACGGAATCCGCACTCACAAAATAGCCGATCTTGCCCTGATTCTCGGGTTTGCGGAGCATGATGATGCTGGCGACTTGCGCCATCGCCTCAACCTGGAGAACGCCAGGCATGACGGGATGGCCCGGGAAGTGGCCCTGGAAGTATGGCTCGTTGATCGTCACCTGCTTCACCCCGGTACACTTCATGTCGCCTTCGAAATCGACGATGCGGTCGACCATGAGGAAGGGATAGCGATGAGGAAGAATCTTCATCACCTCGTTCACGTCGAGCACGCCTTTGCCGGTCGGGATATTGAGCGGCTTCGGCGCCGCGGCTTCCACTTCCTTAAAGGCATTGTTCAGGCGTTGGGCCATCAGGGTGTTTGGCCGATGCCCGGGTTTGATCGCGATGACGTGGCCCATGATGCGGCGTCCGCTCAGCATCAAATCGCCGATGAGATCGAGAATTTTGTGCCGCACAAATTCTTCCTTAAAGCGCATCGCTTCCTTGCTCATCACTTCTTCACCGCGAATCACCACTGCATTTTCGAGACTTCCGCCCTGAATCAGCCCCTTGTCCATCAGCGGCTTCACGTCCTCGTAGTAAACAAAGGTGCGCGCCGCGGCGATTTCCTTTTCGTAGGTCTCCGGATTGATCTCGAGACTCTTGTATTGGGTGAACCGGCCGTCGGGCCCTTCCTGGGTGCAGGAAATCCGGAACTTCTTGTCGGGAACGACCGTGATAATCGAACCATTGGTTTCGAGATGGATCGGTTCGCGGACCTCATAAACCTTGCGGAGTTGATCCTGCTTTTCGAGCCCCGCCTTTTTCACCAGTTCCACGAAAGGACGCGAACTGCCGTCACCGATGGGAGGTTCGTTGGCGTCCATCTCGACAATCGCATTATCGACGCCCATTCCGGTGAGAGCGGAGATAACGTGCTCGACGGTGTGCACTTTCACGCTGCCTTCCGCGATGGTGGTGGCCCGCTCGACTTCCTGAACCTTGCTAACGTGTGCATCGAGAAATGGCTTATCTTCCAAGTCAACACGGCGGAACTTGATCCCGTGATCGGTGGGAGCCGGTTGCAGCGTTAGAGAAACTTTTTCACCGGTATGAAGGGAAGTCCCCGCAAGGGTCGCGGATTTGGCAAGAGTATGTTGGTATTCGATTGGGCCAGCCATAGCAGCGCACCTCTAAAAGGGTTTTTGATCGGCGTCCAGCTTTTTGACTCGCGTGAGGAGCGATGATCAGCAATCACTTACCGTCATGGCCCGAATTCTCTCCATCGATCACGGTGACGCACGCGTTGGTTTGGCGTTGAGCGATGAGCTGGAGATGTTGGCTCACCCGTTCGAGACCGTTCACGTCGCGAAAACCGATCCCATTGAGCGGATCGTCGAGGTAATTCGGGAGCATCACATTTCGACCGTGGTTTTGGGAATGCCGTTCCGGATGGATGGTAGTGAAGGGACGGCCGTCGAAAAAGTGCGGGCTTTTGCCGCGGACCTGGGCTCGAAAGTGGAGGGAGTGGAATTTGTCGAAGTCGATGAGCGGCTCACCACCGTCACGGCTCAATCGCAACTTCACGCCTCCGGCAAGAAAACGCGGGACACCCGAAACATCATCGACCAAGCGGCGGCAACCGTGATTCTCCAGGATTACCTGGATTCGAAGCAAGGGATGGCAGAACTGCCTCCCGATGAGGATTGGGACGATTTCGAAGATTAAGGCCCCAGACTCATATATAATTATCACAATTTAGATAATAATTAAATTTGCGGGAATTGTCGCGTCATCGTAGCTTTCTGAAACTCTGCGCCAAATCTTATGGAAGCTTCCAATTCCCAACCTTTCTCCAAAGACAACGATCTCACCGAACTCCAGAGAATCCGCCAAGCTCTCTTTGGCGAGGATCTCTGCCGGATAAATCTCCGCCTCAAAAAAATGGAGGAGCAACTTGAGACTTCGATCAACGGGTTTTCAGAATACATTGGTCACTTGGAGCGCAAGCTGACGACGCGGCTCGAAGAGTTGGAACGCTCCATGGAGACCGAGTTCCAGACCCGTGATGAGCAAGTCAGAGGCCTTCAAGTTTCGATCGCCGGAATGCAGAAACTCTACGGAACCTCTCTCGAACAGGTGAAGATTGACCTGGTCGATACGCAAACCGAGCTTCGTGGCGAAATCAAAGGAGCTGAAACCGCGTTGGCCAAACAGATTCAGGAAACCAGCGACTCCTTCCAATTAGTGGTTGAAGGTCAACACACGAAATTCACCCAGGGCCAGGAGGATCTGGGCGAACTCCTCGTCACCTTGGGCGCCAAATTCAAAACCGTGCCCACGGCGGACCCCGAAGAGCCGATCTTCAAAAAGACCAATGGTCACAACGCTTCCGACAACGATTTCGCAAACTACGTGAACAACTGAGCTGTGTTGGTTCGAAACTGAGCCACGAAGCTTGTCTTCTTCGGTTGGCAAATGCCGCCTGATGGATAGTTTGCCGCATGTTAGATATTCGCATTGTCCGGGACGACCCGGAAATGGTCAAAAAGCGCGTCGCGACCCGTGGTGGGGATGCACACGCTTTGGTCGATGAAGTGTTGGCGTGTGACGAAACGCGCCGGTCCGCCGAAACCGAAAAGCAGAAGCTGCAAAGCGAGCGCAAGAGCGAGTCCAAAATGATTGGTCAGCTCAAGGGCAAGGGCGAAGACACTTCCGAAGTCGAAGCAAAGGTCCGGGCGATTGGCGATCGGATCAAAGAAATCGGGGAAACCGCCGACGCGGCGGACGAGCGCCAACGCGAGCTTCTTCTCCAGATACCCAATTTGCCACACGAAGCGTGCCCGGTCGGGCTCGACGAAACCGCGAATCCAGAAGTCCGGGTTTGGGGGGAGAAACCCGTGTTTGACGGTTTTGAGCCGAAAGATCACCTGGAACTGGGCAACGCGCTCGGAATGCTCGATTTCGAGGCCGGAACCAAGATCAGCACCGGTGGATTTTCGGTCTTCCGCGGCCCCGGCGCCCGGTTGGAACGCAGCTTGATCAATTTCATGCTCAACCTCCACACCGGCGAGCACGGCTACACCGAAATCAGCCCGCCGTTCATCATCAATCGCGATTGCATGTTCGGCACCGGCCAGCTTCCCAAATTTGAGGACGACATGTATGGAATCGAGGACAACAAGTTTTTCCTCGCGCCAACGGCCGAAGTTCCCGTCACCAACTTATGGCGAGACATGATCGTGAAGCAGGAAGAACTCCCGATCAAAGCGACTGCCTACACCCCGTGTTTCCGCCGCGAAGCCGGAGCTGCCGGTCGCGAAAATCGCGGCCTCATCCGCATGCACCAATTTGACAAGGTGGAGCTGGTCCGGATCGTCGACCCGGCAGAATCCACCGCCGCCTTGGAGGAACTGACCGCTGAAGCGGAGAAAGTGCTTCAGCTGCTGGGTCTCCACTATCGCGTGATCGAGCTTTGCACTGGCGATCTCGGCTTCAGCTCCGCCAAGACCTACGACATTGAAGTCTGGGCACCGGGCCAAAACGCCTATCTGGAAGTCTCCAGCTGCAGCAACTTTGTCGACTACCAGGCCCGCCGCATGAATCTCCGCTACAAGGACGAGAACGGGAAAAACCGCGTCTGCCATACCCTGAACGGTTCAGGAACCGCCTTGCCCCGGATCTACGTCGCCCTGATGGAAACCTATCAACAGGCGGATGGATCGATTGAGATCCCGGAAGCGTTGCGGGGAATTTTTGGGTCGGATCGGATTTCGTGACGCCTGAAAAATTGGTAAAATCGGTGATAGTCTACTCCTGTGAAATCCAACGCTGACGAGTTGACCCACTCAGTCGTCAATCTCGAAGAGACGATTTTGGGATCGAAAAGAACGATTTGACCTTTCGCTCCAGACGACCGGGGACTTCATGAACCGCGGATGTCGAAAATGCGTTTCTGAGGCTTTATCTGCGCCCATCTGCGAAATCTGCGGTTCCAATAGATGCATCCGTTGCACCCTCCCGCGTTGAGATAATCAACTTGGGCAATTTGCCGTAAAACCGCGTTTCAGGACATAAAGACGGCTTTTCTGTCGCGTATTTACCGTTTTCGCGACAGTTCCGCTCAAATCTGTCTGTCGGATCATCGTCCGGTCTTCGTCAAAAGTCACCCTGCCTGATACTTCTTAAAGTTCTCCGCTTGCTCGAAGATCTCCTTGTAAACTTCATCGCGATCGACTGATCTCCTGCAGCTTGCTGTTGTCCAGGATCACCTTGGCGGCCCGACCTTCGTAAACGATGGGCACTTTGATCTCGTCGGCCACCGATTCGGTCATCGTGTAGCTGTCCACAACCTCGCCGAAAACATCCAAGGTCGCATCGATGGGCGTGCAGGTGAAGCCCACATAGGTCGTGTTCGGCTCGATCGATCCTTCCCGCCCAAAATGCGGCAAAGCCGCACAGCAAATTCAAAACTCCGCTCTACTATGTTTAATTCATCACTCATCATTCGAATCTTCAGGTTCGCCTGCCTGCCAGTTTCCCGATGGCGTCCACTGATGGTTGCTGACTTCCTTCCTGATCACAGGAAGGAGAAACCGGGAAAGATCGTTGACCACTTCATCCAATGGCCGGGGAGCGAGCCTTCCTTTGCGCAGGAAGGCATTCCATTGAACTAGTTTCTGATCGTCATTGTAAAACTCCCCGGTGAACACGATGGGAGTTTGTTTCGGAATCCCGGTTCCGCGTCTTGCGAATGTATTGACGACGGCTTCTGTCAGGACCGCTCCATCGAAGTTCAGGTGGGATTGCAGCCAGTGAAGGTCGAAGAAATCCTTCATGCGGCTGTTGTCGATCCCAAGAGAAACTGCTGCTTCCAATTTCTCGGCGATCACGGTATCAGGAGGATAGACGAGAAGACTGGCACTGGGAAAATCGAGTAGTTCGTGCCATTCCTTTTCCACCGCTTTGGGAGTAATGGCGTCGCCGAATCCAACATCGATCTGAATGTGGAGGCGAGCTCCCGCTAGTTGAGCGTCCACTTTAGCCCGAATCCCTCCGTATTCCACATCATCACGAATGGATGCCACGGCCACTTTTCCCCACTCAAGACCATCGACGGGATCAATGTCCATCTGAGTCAGCTTGGTGAATATGCTTTGAATGGCTTCTTCCGTGGCTTCCCCGTATCCGAGGAGGTCCAGATCGCGGGTCGGCCGATGTTTCTCCGCCTCCCAAATTCGGAACAGTTGAGCCCCTTTCAGCACAAAGCGCTCCCGATACTGGCTCTCGGAAAGTCGATAGAGGAATCGCCCGGTGGCATACTGCTCCATCAAGGCATTGAGCGGCACACCCTCAGCACGTGAAAGGTTGAGGAGCTTGGCGCGAACGGAAGCAGCTACGTTCTTCAGATCATCGCCTCCAGATAAGGTTTTATCACGTTGCCGACTCGGAGAAGCCGGGCCATTTCGCTCATTTCGCCGATCGTCGCCTTTCGGGCGTTCAGCGTTTCCCTCAGTGCCTCCACGCAGACGTCGATTCCCAGCTTGTTGCGGTGCTTGAAACAATCCGCCACCGTCCGTGCCGGCGTCGTGATGGCGACTTCAGTCCCGCCAAGGTGGTGATGCTCCACCCCCTCAGTCTGAAGTGCTTTCACCCGTGTCCTAATGACCCGGATCGTGGGCCAGTCGATCTTGGGAACCCGGGTCTGTGCGGGGAGCTGAATCCAAACCTCATAAGCTTGCTGGGTGCCGATCTCGTGAAATCTCAGGGCGCTGATCAGGACGATCACAGCGCGGGAGGCACTCTTGCGGACCTGGATCAGGTCATGAAACTCGCTGGTCGGAGAGTCCGCATGCTGATAGATTCCACGCCGCACACGCACCAGCGTTCCCTGGTCGACGAGCCGGGTGATGCTCTGGTCAGAAATGCCAGCGTCCAGAAGCTGCGCCGTCGTCAGCACCTCGTGATCTGAGACGAGAGATGAGAGCTTCTTCTGGAGAATAGACGACATGGGTTTGTCGGTAAATGTCACACATTATAGATTAAGTGTAACATTTAGCAATGATGAAATTGGCGTTCGGCCGACGCGTTTCACGGCAGTTGATCCGTGGTAACCGATTCGAAAGAATGCGCTTTCAGGTGCTGGCCTACCTCGATAATCGGCCCTTTGAACGAGGCCTCCAGCTTTGGAACATAGTTTTTGAACCAATTGATCATATCCTCCCAATTCTGTTCATCATAACCGTCGAAGGGCTTCGTGAAACAAATCCGACAGGCTTTTTTCCCCGGTAACAGTTGCCAATCCAGAGGCTCTCCGAAAGCACGCTCGATTTCGTCTTTCTTTTCCAGGAGCCGCTTAAAGGCAAACGTGTTCTCATCCGCGTTGCTTCGGGAAAAATAGAGTTCTACCCGCACCTCCTTTTTGCCGAAAATCAAATTGTAGGCCACACCTGACAAACCCGAGCCCGCACCAATCCAGTGATCCTTTCCCGGATTGATGTTATTGAAAAGGGAACAAGGGTTGCCTTTAAACGCTGTGAGCAACTGCTCCCAGAAAGCAAGCCGCAGGCGAAAACGCTTTTTCACCTCTTTGCTCACCGCCTTTTCCTCCGCCTCCTTGGCAGCCATCCCGATCATGAACTCAGTGGACTCCGGGGTTGGGATGATCTGTTCGACATTCAAAAAAAGTTCAGTGCCGGCAAGATAAGGCGTCAGCTTGAAACATTGGCAGGAAATCCCGTGACCAATCAACCAGAGCGCGGTGTTCGTCACCTCCTTGCGGAATCGTGCCGCGACAAACATCACCCGCTGGGTTTGACTCTTATTCAAGGTGACCTCATCGAAGTCTGCCGCTTCAAGAAATTCGACAATGCTCTCTCGGGCATCCAGCGGATCATCCGGTGACGGTTTCGCCGCTTTGTTCAGAAACTCCTGATAAATTTCGACCACCTGACCCTTGCTTAAATTTGAGCAATACCCCGCATATTTCAACGCTTGCCAAACCACATCCCGACCGCTGTCATCCAGCTTATTCTCGATTATCACCAGATTGCCGTCTTTATCCAGCGCTAAAAGATCGAGTCGCTCCTTGGTATCATCAAAGCCATCAAACTCTTTCTGAATAATTAAGAGTTCCTCGCCGAGCGCATCGGGTGCATGTGCCAGCCACTCTTGGAGGTGATGCCTTTCCGTGAACCCCAAGTCACTGAAACTCCTCTCGGCCAAGGGTGCGATCCGGTTCGAATCTTTATCAATTTTATACATTCAATGTTTCCTTGGTTAGGGTTTCGGCTTCGGGAGGAGGGTGTCGTCGTTGGCATACTGCTCGGCCAGAAAGGCGTGTAGGTCGGACTTGATGAGGACTACCTGCGGCTGGCCCTCAATCGCCTCGCCCAACATGTGCGGGTAGCCCTCGGCGTCGAGAAGCTCGATGATGGCGGATTCGAGTTGGGCTTCGGTGAATTTCATCTATGCCGAGTAACGATTGACCAATTCCAATACCCGTGAACGTTGCACTTTCATGACAGACCCCTTAAAGACGATTTCGTTTTCGTCGATGCTCTCAACGTGTGGGGCGATTTCATCCATCTCGTCCAACGTGAACCCGTATCGCAGCAAAAAAATCTCGTTCTCGTCAGCGGTGCCGTATCTCATGTAGTTTGCGAACCGTGCCGCTCTGGGGTCACCTTCCTTTTCATAGAACAGGGTGAAAGCGGCGACATACACATCGGTTAGGGAAAATGAGATTACCTTGTCGAGGTAATCGTAGGTGTCATAAACAAGCCGATCGTACTCCAGGTCTTCCACGCCTATGCCTTTGAACTCGTTGTAGGAATGCGTGAGTTTCTTGTTTGGCAATGTGTGAGGCGGCATGGAGAAGCCCACTTTCATTTCAGATAATCGAGAGGAATATTCCTCGTCATCGATCTCTCCTTCTTCAAGTTGCTGCGCAAGCTTCTGGCGCTCTGAGAGTTTCGTGATGTAATTGTATCGAATCGCCAAAATTTCCTTGAAGCTGCGCCCCTGAACTCTCATTAGGAGGATTGTAATCCCTGCCGACAGAACCCCTTTTTCCCCTGCCTCCAATGGACGATTTATAGAGTGTGCAAAAATTAGATGGAATGCGTCCTTCAATTTTTTTCGAATTGGCACCTCCAGCTTGCTGTACTCTCCGGAAGTCAAAATATCGTCTTCAGGTAACAGGATGCTCAATACGGTTCTAACCGCATCCATCACCGCCTCCCCATTCAAGCGCTCGACTTGGGATTCCGGGAGGTTTAGGTCTTCATTGATGTTTTCTTTCTTTACAGCCTCTATGAATTCTCGCCAGTCCTCTGGGATTGCGGCCTGATCTCGATCAAGAACTGATTGAGCTGTAATCAGGCTTTTCTCTTGGAATCTCTCCGTGAAGGACCGTGCATTCTTCACGATCACGAACCCGTAATCGAACTCATTGGTGTTTTGGCTAGTTCGTCCCGCTCGGCCAATGAGGTTCTTAAGTCCTAGCGCCTTATCTTCCTGAGAGCCATGAAACGCAAAATTGTGGACCCAAACAACCTTGAAAGGCATATTTACACCTTGAGCCAATGTCGACGTGGCAAAACAAATTCTCGCAAGCCCCAAACGGGTAAACCTCTCAATCAAAGCCCTAACGGTAAGAGGTATCGAACCGTGGTGAATGACGACGCCCTTCCGCATCTGAGATACTAGATCCGAATCACGGTCTTCTGCTCCTATTAAGTCCTCAATCTCGTCGATAATCTTGACGCCATCTTCATCAGTGACCTCATCGCACAGGTCCAAGTAATCCGAGAATTCCTCTTTGTACTTCCCTGAGATGATGGAGGCCTTGGATGTGAACACGAGCAGGCTCTCACCGTCCCCAATTGCAGCTGCGGCTTGATCGGTTTCATTTAGAAAACAATTCGCCAGCCTATGACCTCCATCGAGGTGCGGAGAAAAAAGATACTGATTTCCGTTGGTGTGGATCTGGATGAATAGCTTTCCTACGCTGCCCTGGCGGTAGTTCTCTGAGGTGGCATGATCGGTGAAATCGTGCTTACCCAGCTGAGCTGAAGGATTCTCTACAAATGGGTGAGCAAAGATCTTCTTCGCACCAGGGAAAAGGGAATCAGCCCTACGGACAAATGTGTCGAACCCAATGCCGCGAATCTCTTCTTCGGAAATTTGCGCTTCATCGAAGATGATCAATCCTACATCAGAGACGGTGTTGGACTTTGTTGCTTCCAGTGCCCGCTCAGGAGTCACCACAAAGACTCTCTTACGTGTTCGGTTGAGGTTGATGTAGTCAATAAATTGGAGAATCAGAACACTGGGGTCATTAGCAAAAATACTGTAAACTTCGGCTAGATATTCCGCGATCAATGCCCTTGAAG
Organism: uncultured bacterium; assembly: GCA_963977015.1. Classification (GTDB taxonomy): domain Bacteria; phylum Verrucomicrobiota; class Verrucomicrobiia; order Verrucomicrobiales; family DEV007; genus JBCDHN01. Next base: position 122,296 of record CAXBMO010000015.1, read on the forward strand.
GGACGACAATGATCACGTCGCTCGCTTCATCGCGCAATATCTCTCGAAGGAGGTAGGACTTGCCAGCGCTAGTAGGAGCGGAAAAGGAAAAGTAGCGGTTTTCTAGAATTTTCTGCCGGATGCTGGCCTGTACGGGTGTGAGGAAGTGACCCGTCTCATCTTTTATCTCATCCCTATACTGGCTATAGACGAACGAAATAAAGTCGTCGGGAGGCTCCGTTTTGTAAAATAGACCCAAAAGGTACATTAGCTTGGGCTCTACTTTCCGAAGCTCCTCCGGGTGGAAGATCTTGAAGCACGCAAGTTCATACAGGTCTTGTTGGTCCACGGGGCCGTCAGCATGGATTCGCGCGAGGATCTTAGAGATACCGGCCATTGGGTCTTGAGCCCCCTGTATTTCTTTTGGGCTCATGATCTAATTCCGATGATGTACAGAGCGATAGCATCTTCCGACAACCGGATTACGTCGGAATTGGCGAGGGCATTTACGAGGATTTGCTCGAGGTCAGCGCTATTGACTGAAAACGCTAGGCAAAATCCCCGTTCTCTATTGTCCACGAGTTTGTTAACGGCAACTTCGCTGGCGAAGTGGGGTAGATGCGGGAGATCAACGAGATCTTTCTCGTCGTCAATAAATTCACAAACCTGCCTCGCAGCAGATCCATAAGCGTTGGCATTGCTATTGAATTTTGCCTCTCCGCAATTTATTAAATTGCCTGTGCACTCTGTGTAGTAGTCAAAGCCGTGATTGCCAGTAAGCTTCTCCTTCCAAATCTCCGAAAGAGGCAAATTGGTGTGCCCTAATTCGTCTACTAGCGTTTGAGCAGCGGAAAGGGAAACCATGAATTCTCCGAAATCTCTTGAAATCTGCCCGTTCGTTGAATTGAAGATCTCAACTAGGGCTGCAATTGTTCGAATGGCGGTCGCCTCGTAAGAGGCCTTTCCTAAAGGGTTCAGCTTTTGAATCCAGTTAGTGTCGCTTACGATTGAGACCATTTCTTCTGCGAACGCATTGACATCGTCAACATCGACACCCAAGAGGTGAATCTGGGCTTGCGCGTTGTCTGGCATCTCATCCGAGGTTGGCTGCCTGTTTACAATGACATTCATTTGATCACGCGTTTCTCGGGTAGGTATCCTCGGGGATCTCAAGATTTCCGGAAATGAGCTTAGGCTGGAGTGTCTCGCGAAGTTTAGTTAGACTCAGGAACTCGATGGCATTCCGATTGATTTTTTCGAATAGAGTCCCGGCAATTTCGGTGAATCTAGAGACAACAGCATCAGCTGGTAGATGCTGACTGATGTTGCTATTGTGGTTGCGATTTAGGGTTGCAACTGCAGATCCTGCATTATAACGCTCCAATCCAACGGTCTTAGGAAGGAAGTATGCGTGGTAGGGGGAGGATCGTTTGTATTCCTTCACCCATAGTGTGGTATTAAGGGGCCAGAAATCTTGGTGCACGAAGGACACAACGCTCAATTTTCCGCTTCGGCCTGTAGCAACGGCGGGGAAGAGTGATTTGGGATCAGACAGGGTTGGGTGGTCGATGGAACCCTGTTGGGGGGTGCCGTTGGCAAGGGCTTGGCGGCGGACTTCGGCGCGGGGAGAGAGTTCGTCGGGGATCGGAATGCCGACTTCGAGGGCATTGTCGATCACCGGGTCAAAGTCCACAAACCAGCTTTTGAAGAGCGCCTGCGCCATCCCTTCCAGCTTCGCATTCTTCCGTCGATTCAACTCAATCTTGTCATCCAAGGTGTCCCAGAGGGTTTCCTCGAAGGATTTCGTGGGTTTTTTTGGGGAAACGTTCGCCATTCTTGCTGCCTTTGCCGTGGATTCGCTCACTGAGTGGAGTTATTCACAACCCTGACTGACGTTCAATCCATTTATTTTGGAAATCTAAAGGATTTGGGGAGCGTGAATCGTAGATTCGGCAGATGGGCGCAGATCCTTTGGGAGGTGGTTGCCGAAAGGGTTGAGTTGGGCATGCCGATCGCCCGCGCCACAGGTCCGGGTTGGGTTGGGTTGCCCGAAGCGCGCTTTTGATGGCAAATCGCGACATTTTGGAGGTGGTCGTCAAACACTCGAAGTCTCTGATTCTTTTATATATACAAATAATTGTGGAAAACTAAATTATGGAAATTATAATCTGCCATGCTTGCTCATTCTTTTGATGACCAGGAACCATGAAAACTACTTTCACTCCCCAGCGGACCACAGAAATTCTCAAGGAAGTCTATTCCAAGGCATCACTCGACGAAGTCACGGATCGCATCTTGAAGGCTGCCTGCGAAATCAGCAATTGCGTTCACGGCTCGTTTATCCGCGTTTGTTGGAAAACTCGCCTTCTCAGTATTGAATCGACAATCGGCCCGCACTGGAATGAGAACTTGCGAGCGCAGAAAATTCCTCTCGGTGAGGGGATCACCGGACATTGTGCCTTAACCGGCCAAACCTACGTCTGCAATGATGCCCAGAACGATCCCAACTACATTCAGCTTTTTCCCTTCATTCAAAGCGAACTCGCTGTCCCGGTCGAAGTCGAAGGCAAAGTCTGGGGCATCATCAATTTGGATGGAATGAACGTCCATGAATACGGCCGGGAAGTGGTCGCTGAAATTGAAATGTTTGCTGGCTTGATCGCCGCTGCGATCGAGTACCGGCTGAAGAACGAAAACGATCGTCAGATTCATTTGCGCCTCGCTCAAGCGGAGAAACTCTCCACGGCTGGCGAGCTGTTGGCGGGAATCGCGCATGAGGTGAACAACCCATTGGCGGCCATCTTGGGAACGTCTTCGATGCTGGCCACGGAGTTGACGGATCCTGAGCACTACGAAGCGGCGAAGCTCATCGAAAAACAAGCTCAGCGGGCCGGCAATCTGATTCACCAATTGCTTGCCTTCTCCCGCAAATCCGAAGGCGACAACCGGAAGGAAGACAACTTGATCGATGTCGTTCGCGAATCGATCGAATTTGTCCGTCCCCAACTTCGGCTCAAACGTTCGACCCTGGAGTTCACCCTGCCGGATGGTTCGGAGCTGCGTTCCAAGTTGAATCGCGTTCAAATCCAACAGGTTTTGGTCAACCTGATGACCAATGCTCAACACGCGATCGCCGATCGGGGGGAGGACGGCAGAATCTCCGTCAGCATTGAGAGTGATCAATCGAACGCCTACGTGGTTGTGCAGGACAACGGCACAGGAATGAGCCGCGAAGTTCGGAACAAGCTCTTTCAGCCGTTCTTCACCACCAAGGAAGAGGGTTCAGGAACGGGCCTGGGGCTTTCCATCTGTCAGGACATCGCGAATCGCCACCTCGGGACGCTCGAATGCACCAGCACGGAGGGTAGGGGATCGTCCTTTCAGTTTCGGCTTCCTCTCAACGAGCCTGACGGAGGTAGTGAATCGACTGCACCCGCCCAACTCCCTTCAGTCCCGTCAGAAAAATCGCGATCCAAGTCGGATCAGCATTTTGCGATTCTGATTGTGGAAGATGAGGACTCCATCCGCTGGATGTTGGCGAAACTCTTCCGCAAAATCAGCGAGGATGTTTCCGTTGCGGCCTCGGCAGAGGAAGCGCTTGAACTGTGCCAACAACAAGACTTTGACATCATTGTCAGCGACATGCATATGCCGGGTCTCAGCGGGGTTGAGCTCTTCCACCGAATCCATCAGCAGAATGCGGCACAACATCCGAATTTCGTGCTCATCACCGGCGACATCTCGGATCCGAAAATCCAGCAGCTTGCGTCGGAATCTGAGATCGAGGTCGTCAACAAGCCGTTTTCACCAATCGACCTCTTGGAGCACATCAATCGGGTTCGCGAAGCTCCTTCGGCACTGCGATTGGCAGCGTGACGATTTGAGAATTTCGAGCAGCCGGTCCCACCGGCAGTGGCAGGGGATTCCATCATGAACCGGATCCCCGGCCTTTTGCCCACTGTGGTCGCCTAACCGCAGGTCTGGAATTGCTTGAGTCTTTCCCTGAGCCAGGTAATTAGAGCGGCATGAAAACCGCCTCCGCCTACTCGTTCCTCTTCCTGTTGATCCTGTTCACCGGAGGCGTCGCCCGGCTTGAGGCGGGCGATCTGGTTCGTCCGGACGGCCGCATTGTATTCATCGGGGACAGCATTACGGGGCAGGGCGGTCGCGGAACGAACGGATGGATGGCGTTGATCGGCCGGGCATTGCAGGAGACGAATCCGGCGAATCAGCAGACGCTGGTGCCCCTGGGTGGAAGCGGGCACCGGGTGGGTTCGTGGGCAAACGTGGAACGGAAGAGCCGGGAAGCGGATGTCTTTCTGGATATCAAGGAGTTCAACGTGCGCGAAGAACTGGACCAACCCGCCGGAATCGTGGTGATCATGTTGGGAATGAATGATGTCTTGTCAGCCGGGTTGGCAGACACAGACGAAGGCTTGGAAAATTGGAAGGAGGCTTATCGCGGCCTGATCCAGGCGGTGCGCAAACGGGCCACGCCCCGGGTGCTGGCGTTGGCCACACCGACTCCCTGCACGGAGGATCCCGCGTCTCCCAAGAACCGGGTCATGGACCGGATGGTGGAAAAAATGACGATCCTGGCAGGGGAAGAGAACTGCCTCCTGCTTCCGACCCGCGCAGTGGCCTGGGAAATCCTGGATGCGGGGCGTGGGCGGAACTCGAACTTTCACATCACCAGCGATCAGGTGCATCCCAACAGAGCCGGACACGCCATGATTGCCGCGGGAATGCTACGGGGACTCGGCGAGAAAGCGGCGTCCGATTGGGCACGGCAACTGGCCATTCCCTCGAATCCGGAGTCCCTCACCGCGACATTTACGCCGCTGGTTGGGGAGAACCCGGCTGAGCCGGCACGTTACCAGGTGACGGTGTCTCATCCCGAGGATGGCCAGGTTTCGTTGGAGCTTCCGGAAGGCTGGAAATCGATCAGCCGCGAAACAGGCGACGGTGAATCGGCTTACGTCATTGAGGAGGCTGAGGACGGCGGGCCGGCGCAACGAAGGCTGGTGGTTCGCCAGGGCGAGGCGAGTTGCGCGCTGCAAATCCCGGCCCCGTGGCTTGTCGGGTTCGGCAACGCGGGTGCTCAGGGTTGGAAGGGAGGGAAGTTCGAGGTGGAAACCGGTCGGCTCCCCAGCGACGAGTTCGTGAGAACAGGATCTGGAATCCGGGAGGCGATCGTGGCGGGGATGGAGCTGAGTTCCGGGGCGCCAGTGGCCTGGCAGCGGTTCACGGGGAATCTCAACTACGGCGGAGGCGGTGCTCCGGAGGTGGTCGATTTTGCGGCCCTGACCTATTTCCGCTCCGGGCACACCGGATACGGAATGCGTTGGATTCACAGTCCCGCAGAGCAGCCGGTGCTGGTTCGCGTTTCGAGACCCGGGTTTGCCGGTGTGACTCACGCGGAGGTCTGGCTGAACGGTGCAACCGTCTACAGCGGTCCGCCGGAGAAGGCCAACAAGCAGGATTTCCCGGCTACGTTGCAGAGCGGCTGGAATCTGGTCTCGTTCAAAAGCAACTTCCTCCAGTGGCAATGGCAGTTGTCGGTCGGCGTGGTTGGTGCCGATGGGGAGGAACTGGACGGGCTGCGTTACGCGATTCTGCCGGCGCGGTAGGATATCGTCGCAGAATTCGACGCAGTTTAAGGAACGATCGAACGAAAAATCCCGACCCCAACGAATTGGGATCGGGATTTTCACGTGTCTTGAATGTTGAGCCTCGATGCTAACCAGCAAACTTGGCCACATCGGCAGCGGCACTCATCTCCAAGGCTTGAAGGTTTTTCCGGAGTTGCCGGAAGCTGATGAGCTTCTTGGAGTTCTTGTCCCAGAGGCGATAGGTGAGGGTTTTGAGACTGGCCCACATGGTGAGAGGCTCGACCTCCTTGAACATGGTGTGGGAATGGTGGCAGCGCTCCAGATTGTAGTTTGGAATCCGTGAGCTGAGGTGGTGAATGTGATGGAAGCCAATATTGCCACTGAACCATTGCAGGACCTTGGGCAACTTGTAGTAGGAGCTTCCCTTCATCGCCGCATCGAAGTGGTTCCATTCGTCGCCGTTCTCCCAGTAGGCGTCTTCGAACTGGTGTTGAACATAGAACAGCCACACACCCGTTGTTCCAGCCACGGCCAGAATCGTCAGCTGGATGATCAACCAGGGCAGAAATCCGAATACCCAGCTCAAGCCGAAAGACATCGCCACCAAGGCGAGGCTGGTGATCCAGACGGAGGCCTTGGCGCGACCTTTGGCCCGTGCGAGCGGGATGCGGTGCTGGACCAGAAAGAGGTAGAGCGGCGCAATGACGAACAGGACAAACGGGTTGCGGGCCAAGCGGTAGGCAAACCGCTTCCAGGGTGATGACTTGAGGTACTCCTCAACGGTCATGGTCCAGATGTCGCCGACGCCGCGTCGTTCGAGGTGTCCGGTGGTGGCGTGATGCACGCTGTGCTCCCACTTCCAATGGTGATAGGGCGTGAAGCTGAGCACACCGGTAATGCAGCCCCAGAATTCATTGGCTCGGCTGGATTTGAAGAACGAGCCGTGACCGCAGTCGTGGAAAATAATGAAGGTTCGAATGATCAATCCGCCGGCCAGAACTGCGAGTGGAATGGTGAGCCACCAGGAAACGGAAACGGTGAAATACATGAGGACCCAGAGTGCGACATAGGGAACGAGTGTGTTCAGGAGTTGCCAACTGGCCCGCCAGGCGTCCGGTTTTTGATATTGGGCCACAATGGCCTTCCAATTGGGATTGGGATGATGGTTGGATTCTTGAGTTGTCATTGGAGATTGCTTTCTTTTTGGAATGAAATTGATGGGTTTGGTTAGGGAGCGACAAATTTGTAGCCAAGGCGGGGCATGGTTTTGATCAGCGCTCGGGTGCCGAGCTTTTTGCGAAGGCTGGTGACGAAGTTGTCGACCGTTCTCTCTGTGCCTTCGTAACTCCAGCCCCAGACCCGTTGCAGGATGGTTCCCCTGGAAAAGACCTGCCCCGGTGAATTGGCGAGGAGGCAGAGGATTTCGAATTCTTTTGCCGAGAGATCGATGTTGTTGTTCTCGACCGTAACCTGTCGGGTCGATTGGCGAATCACGACGTCGCCAAATTGGAGGTCAGGCAGGGCAGCCTGTTCCGCCTGTTGCCTTCGCAACATGACTTCGATCCGGGCGAGCAGTTCCGGAAGGTCGAACGGTTTGGTCAGGTAATCGTCGGCACCGAGCTTCAGTCCTTCGACCTTGTTGAGGGTCGTGTCCCGCGCCGAGAGGATCAAGACCGGGACGCGTTCGCCCTGTTCCCGAAGTTCCTCGAGAATGTCCAGCCCCGTGAGGCCGGGCATCATGATGTCGAGCACGATTAAATCGGGGCGGTCGTCGAACGCCATGCGCACGCCTTCGTTTCCGTCGGAAGCCGTGAGGACTTTGTAACCTTCCATGCGCAGGTTCAACGCCAGTCCATCCCGGAGCGACCGGTCATCTTCCACGATGAGAATGGTTCCACTTGGTTGGTATTCCTGGTTGCTCATTTCGTCTGTTCGGCGGCTGGCAGGTGAATCGAAAAGGTGGTCCCTTTGCCCACTTCGCTTTCGACGGTGATGGTACCCTTGTGTCTGCTGACCAGATTGTGGGCAATGGCCAGCCCCAAACCTGTTCCGCTGGCTCCTTCGCGGTGTTCGTCTTTCGCGCGGTAAAATGGCTGGAAAATCCGCCGCTGATCCTGGGCGGAAATCCCGATTCCATTGTCCGTTACCTCGATGATCACCTCGTCCTCAAGATCTCGAACCGACACCCGGATTTCCTTTTCCTTACCCGTGTACTTGTAGGCGTTCGTGATCAGGTTGAGAACGACGGTATGCAGGGCGTGCTCGTCGTGTTCCACGTTGGTGTGGCTTTCCGTTTCGCTGGTGAGGGTGACTTCTCCAGGAGCGATCATCCCGCGAAAACGCTCGAGAGCCTTGTCCACCACGCAGGTTACCGGGCGGCATTCCAAATTCAGCGGCATCATCCCTTTCGACGACGCCCGCCAGGTCAGCACCCGGTCGACCATGACGTCCAGCCATTCGGTTTCGCGCAAAATCGTTGCCAGGCAGTTCGCGGTTTGCTCGGGGTCGTCGGCGAGTTTGCCGGATTGAAGGGTTTGGGCGTAGAGGCGGATGGCGCTGAGTGGCGTCCGGAATTCGTGTGAGACATTGGCGACAAAATCGGCCTGAGACCGGGCCAACCGGGCTTTGTGTCCCGTCAATACCAGGGCGACAAGCGCGCTTCCGATGGTCGCGACCGCAAACGAGATCACCAGCACACCCGTGACGATTCCACCGGTGTCCTTGGCGAGGACCAGGGCCACGATTCCGACCGCCGTGGACAGCAACACTGGCAACAGTACGCCGACGGCAAGAGTCACCATGACTCCGGTCAAATTCAGGTTGAGGTGAAATCGTCTCACAGGGTTCGGTTTTTGCTGCGAAGGAGGGGTGTCAGTCCGCATCGTTCGGGACCGGTTTGCAGCTCCGTTAGGAGTCCGGAAACTTGGGATTGGGAGGTAGGAATGTTCATGAGTTGCTACCTTTTCGGTCTTGAGTTCAGCGAAAGGTTGCAAATCGATGTCATGGATTTGTCACAAGCCGGATCTTTTTTTAAAGAAAAAGCCAGGTTCCTGCAGTTCTCCCAATACACGGTTGCCCTGTCATACCTCAGATGACAGGGAATCCGCTCCAATTCATTTTGCCCAAAGTTGCCCCTCGCCGAACGATGAAATGGGGCACGCTATCGCCCCATTTCCCTATCCGGCTCAACCTCGCCTCCCAAGGCAAACCGGCCGCCCCCCTCCAGTGCAGCCTCGGCGAGGGGGGCGGGGAGTCAGTCTATGGTCTGTTACGATTGCGACGAAGTTTGCTTCATCTCGCTTACCTGAATTTCATCGCAAGCCGCCTGCAGGTTGCGGTAGGACGCAATGAACCCGAGGCGCAGATAATCCCACGAATCGGCGCTTGCCACCTTCAATTCGTCGAGCTTCCTCCGCGCATCCTGGAGTTGGCTTTGCGCTTTGGCGCGCAGGAGACGGGTTTCGTCCCGGACTCGCTCGGTTGAGTCTTCGGCGCCTTCGCGCAATTCGTCAAATTTCAGCTTGGCAGCCTGCAGGGCGTCCCTCGCCGCTTCCTCAAATTGCTGCTTCTTCTCGAAGGATACAGCTTGAACCTCCTCCATTTTTTCCTCCGCCTCTTGTCGGGCTCGATCCTTCTGCAGTTGAAGTGCATCGACGGCATCGTGCGCCTTTTCTTTGATGAAGTCGCCGGTTGTTTCCGCGGCATCCTTGATCTTATCCGTTACGTCCGTCAGGTTGGTATTTGTCATGATGATTGAGAGTTGAGTTTCAACTGTTTGTGGCGCAGTAGCTGTGCCGCTGAATTGTGGGGTTCCACAACTCGTTTATAATCAGCGGGTTGGCGAAGTGATCCCATTTCCCTGAAATGCAGAAGTCTTGCAGGGTGCCCTGAGTGATTCCGGCGAAGCTTGCAAATCGCAATGCGGTACATCAACTCTTCCCGATCTCTTCAGGAAGCGGCCCCTTAAATGTTAACGTGCGATATGGGAAAGGAATTTCGATCCCGGCATCGTCGAGCGCTTTCTTGATGGCGGTGACGACTTCGCCGCAGGAACGCCGCCCCTCGCGCGGACTGCTGTCGGTCCACCACGACACGTCGATGTCGATGCTGCTGCTGCCGAAAGCTTCGGGGAACACGTCGATTGGCTGCGAGCCGTCGACCGTTTCGCAACTTGCAACCGCTTTTTCGATGATGGGGAGGGCTTCGCTGACGTTCTCGTCATAGCCGATTCCGGTGGTGAGATGGATGCGCCGCTTCGGTTTCGATGTCACCACCTCAACGGCATTCTTGAAAAGGGATGCGTTGGGGATGACCACCAATTCGCCGGTCGATCGCCGGATGATCGTGTTGCGGATCTCCACTTTTTCAACCCGGCCATCCACGTCGCCACATTTGATAAAGTCGCCGTCCTCGAAGGCAAAACGCCATAAGAGGAGAATCCCGGCAAAGAAGTTCTCGAAGATGTCCTTGAACGCAAAACCAATGGCGACGGAGAGCAGGCCCAATCCCCCCAACGCCTTGGCCGGGGTGAGCCCGGGAAAGATGATCATGGCCGTTAGCATCAAACCCACGAGCCAGACGACGATGACGATGAACCGCTGGAACAATTGCTTGAGCGACTTGCGCATTCGCTTGCGCCCTCGCAAGCTGCGTTGCGCGATGGATCCTGCGATTCCGGCAGCGAGCCAGGTAAATAACAGGGCAACAAGGCCGGCAACCAAAAAGGGAATATGGCCCACGAAATCAACCCAAACGCCGCCCAGGGTCTCAAGAAGGGTTTCTTTGATTTCGTCCAGTGAGTCCGGCAAGGCTTCCGAACCTGATTCTTCCTCAGAGGGTTGAGAGCCTTGCGCAAGAAGGGTGGGAGAGAACGCAGCAATCATATCATTCACGGTCATGCAAAAGCTGTGCCAATGGCCTGCAGGGGAAAATGCACCAGTGTGAGGGGTGGAAGCCTTGCGCATTGCAAGCTCTCGGGCCTTGCATTCGTGCGGATTGCAAGCGTTGCCTGACATCGGCCGGGAGTTTCCGGGTGGCATAAGTACCGCTCTTTAAGGTTGATTATGACTACAGCTATCAACCAACGGTCTGCGGTACGGGTTCACGATCTCATCGAGGTTCTGGATGCCCTTCTCGAAGAGAATCAAAACCCGGGAAACCGCCTCACGATCTATTTGCCTTCGGCAGAGCCGGATCAACTTTCCAGTCTGCTGTCGTCGGCACGGAAAACGGCGAGGGAATCCGTTCACCACGCCCAAAACGCCAACGCAAAGGCAAGTGACGCGATCATGCAGCAAGTCAATGCCGTGTTCGAAGACGAGGACGATTTCGTTCCCTATCACTGCGCCGCAGTCTTCATCGAACCCGAACAAACCCGGGTGTTTCGGCTCGGGGCGAACTTCTCCCCTGCGTCGTTCTACTCTCACCGGTGGCATCTGACGCCGATGATGGATTTGGCGGCAAATGTTCATGCTTTCAACGTGTTGTTGTTGAGCCAGAATGCGGTGCGCCTGTTTCGCGGTTCGCGGCTGGGAATACGCGACATTTCGACCCCGAAGATGCCCAAGTCGTTCGACGAATCCAAAGTCGCGTCTCTCAGGGCAGGTGGTGATGATCCCAAAGCGGAACGGCAAAGCTCGCCGGACAAGGAACTGATGGCGCGCTTCTTCCAGGAAATTGACCGCGAGGTCGTTGCGGCCACTGCCGGGCTGCAAGGTCCGCTCATCCTGGCGGGCGCTGCCTTTTACCTTCCAATTTATGAGGAAATCACCAAGCACCCGAAGTTCTCCGGAAAAATCCTCGAAGGAAACCACGAGCATAGTTCGCCGGTTCAACTGCAGGAGCTTGCGATGGAAGCCTTGCATCACGAATTGATTGAAAGCCGGAAAGCCCAGCTTTTGCATCTTCACCAGTTGGATGGCCAGGGTAAACTGGAGTCCAATCCAGATCACGCGCTCCTCGCGGCACACCAGGGCCGTATCAAATCTCTCGTCGTGCCTTCCGATGTCGTGCGCTGGGGACGGTTCGACTCACAGGGTGGGACGGTTGAAGAAACGGATCCCCACGATTTCCTGGGAAGCGATCTTCATCAGCTGACGGCGGAGTTCGCGCTACAGAATGGTGCGGAGCTGTTCTATCTCCGGCACTCCAAAATGCCTTCCAGCCACCCATTGGCCGCTGCATTGAGATACTAACAACAAGAGAAACGACCAAACCCAAGACAAAAAGAAAACCGGGAAGTTGATACCTCCCGGTTTTCCTGGGTCATGAGATCAATCGACTTCACAGTTGATCGATCATCTTCTTAACTTCCTCCTTCGATTTTCCGAGCTTGCGTTGCAGTCGGCCGAAAAGCTCTTCTTCCTTACCTTCTACATAGTTCAGGTCGTCATCGGTCAGGTTGGCGAATTTTTGCTTCAGCTTTCCGCGAACGATGTTCCAATTGCCTTTAATTTGTTCTTTGGTCATGGTCTTAAGATAGGTTGTTCGGAGGACTTAAAGGGCATGATTCATGCCAGGCGATTCCTCCCTGAATTCTCGTGAGGGAGGGCGGAGAACAATGCAATTCGCAAGCCTTCCCCATGCAATTCGCAATTGCATCCACCAGGTTTCGCCAACGTGTCGGTGGTCGTGATCTGGCATGATTCATGCGCTTTATGAAGCCGAACCTCTACTTTCTATTGCTATGTTATATTGGACTCTGCTGTTTCTTCTCGTCGCGATGGTCTCCGGCGTTCTCGGCTTCGGAGGCGTTGCCGGTGCCGCAACGACCATTGCCAAAGTGTGTTTCGTCATCTTTCTCATTCTTTTTCTGATCAGCCTTATTGCTGGACGACGGAGCACGTAATTGGTCGTGGAAACGGTTGGCACAATCCCTGCAATGGAAGAACCCAGTTATGAAAGAAGAAACTAAAGATGTCTTACGTATCCTCCTGGCAATTATTCTCCCGCCGGTTGGCGTCTTCCTCCAGGTTGGCATCAGGTTGCATTTCTGGATCAACCTGATTCTGACGATTCTGGGATATATCCCGGGAATTATCCACGCGATCTACATCATCGTGACCCGAAAGCCCAAGTTGGCCGATTCACCGCTAAGTCGTTCCGTCTAACAGAAGTCGATTCCGATTTCAAACAATTACCATGTTTCGAACCACCAAATCAGTCATCGGCGATCCTGTTGATGCGACGGACGGGCGTTGTGGGAGGTGCAGCGATTTGTTGTTTGACGATGATTCGCTCACCATCCGCTACGTTGTCGTCGATACCGGCGGCATTCTCACGAGGCACGAAGTTCTGGTGAGCCCGTTCCTAGTGGGGGAACTGGAAACAGGTCAGATCAGCCAGCATATCCGGCTCAAGGCGACCAAGGATCAAATTGAAAAATCCCCGCCTATTTCCACAGATGCGCCGGTTTCACGGAAGGCCGAAGAAGCGCTGGCCAAGCACTTTGGTCATCCGCCCTACTGGACCCAGGGGCCATCAGTCGTCCCCGCGACCGGGGAGACCAAGATCGCCTCCGATCTGGCCGAGGCTCGCGAAACCCATCTCCGCTCCGCCAAAGAAGTGACCGGTTATGAAGTATGCTCTTCCGAAGAGGCCGAGCCCGAGCCTCTGGGAACGATATCCGATATCGTGTTCCAGACGAACAATTGGACCTTGCGCTACTTCGTCGTGAACACGGGATCGTGGTTCAATCGTAAACCGGTCATCGTATCGCCACGCTGGACCAAAACGATTCACTGGTCGAACCACACGGTCGTTTTGGACCAGATCACCAAGGAACATCTCAAGGGTGCTCCGCTTTTTGATCCACATTCAGGGATCAACCGGGATTACGAAGGCCGCCTTTTCGATTACTACGGCAAGCCCGTCTACTGGGAATAACATTCGATCGGTCAGACGAAAATCGCCAGCCTGTGGGCAACAGGCTGGCGATCCTTGGTTTCCTATCGTGGTGCAGTGGGTCGGCCTTTCGGCCTTATTCGAGCTTGTCTTTGAGCTCTTGCACAGCGTCTGAGATCTTTTCGCCAATCTTCTCGGCGGCTTTCTCCAGCTTGTCGCCCGCCTGGTCCAGCTTGGACGATGGAGGGCTCACTCCAATCACGCCAACCGCAGCTCGGCTTCCGGCTTCACCGCTCGGTTGGGCACCGGTGTCGGCTCGATGGTGAACCACCACGCTACGCCCGATAATGGCGTTGTAATCTGTCAGGGTAATGTTGGCCACCAGTTTGTCGATCCTGGCAACGCCTTCGCTGTCCGCCTTCAGATTTCCCAAGTCCCCGGCATGGCGCATCACCTGTCCAGGGAGTCCGTGGTCGTGGCCCTGCGGGTTGAAGTGGCCGCCGACCGTGGAACCGTCCGGTGCAGAAGTATCGGCATATTGGTGGATGTGGAATCCGTGCTCCGAATTCGGAATCAGCCCCTCGACCATGCCGGTTACCTTCACCCCGGCCTCGGCTTGGTGAAAGTAGACTGCGCCGCGAACCGGGCTGTCCTTGGTGGGCTGAAGTACAGCCATGAGGCTGTCGATGGGAGCCTGAGCCTCGGTTTGGGAGGGATTCGCTTCCGAATCGTCCTGAGCCATGGCTCGTTCGGAGAGGAAGATCAGCGGAGTCGCGATCAGAAGAGCGACTCGGAGTTTGGTAGGGTAGGTATTCATGGGGAAGTGTGTGGTTGTTGGTAAAGTGGATTGGTTAAGAATCGGTTTGAAAAGGAAAGGCAGCGGCCACCAACGGTGTGACGAATGGTGACCGCTACCCGGGTTGGGCTTGGGATAATAGGTTAACGGTAATTGTGTCGGTGATTTCCGTAGCGGCGATCCTTGCCGCTCCCGATGGCCGCTCCGGCGGCTGCTCCGATAGCTCCGCCGATCAGGGCTCCTTCACCGCGGCGTCCGTCATCAGCGGCTACTGCTCCGATTGCGGCTCCGCTCAATCCACCGGCCACTGCTCCGCGTTGGGTATGGGTTTGGCAGCTGGTAAAAGTTAGCGCGCCGCAGGCAGCGGTGACGGCTAGTGTTTTATGCAGGGTTGTTTTCATTGTTGTAGTTTGGGTCAGGTTTAGGGTTGTTCTTGTCCTCCTGTATAATATGCAGATGCCGTGCCAATCGGAATTCTCCCGACGGATGGCTTTCGAGCCGGGTCGAAAGCTTGCGAAGTGCAAGAAACCGTTGCGAGTTGCACAGGACACCTCACCCGGCGCTTTGCTCGACTGAATAGAAAAGGATTGGCGCAGGCCACTCACGATCTATTCGTGCGGCCTACGCCAATCGGGTTGGGGAGGAGTTTGTGAGGGGAGAAGATTAGGTTTCGTCGATTTCCTCAACGTCCACCTCGGTATCGGCCTCAACTTCAAGCTCAGCTTCCGGCTGGGGCTCGACTTCCGGTTCTTGTTCGATGGTTATCTCGGATTCGGGGCTTTGAGGCCCAGCTTTCATCGCTTCGCCCTCCAGTGTTACGCCCCAATAGGCGTAGACTTGATGAGCTTCGATGGTGTCGACCTCGGTTGCGTTGAATTCGAACCCGTTTTCCATTTTGTCTTTGGTGGCATCCAGGTTCAGGTGCAACTCGCCTTCTACTTCCAGATTCTCGACCACATTGAACGACTTCCAGGGAATGAGGTAGTGTTTCTCGCCGAGACCCAGGAAGCCGCCAGCTTCCACGACTCCAAAATGGAGGCGTCCGTCGTCAGAGTCGAAAACGAACTCAGTAAGGGTGCCGATTTTTTCACCGCCCAAGTCTTTCACGGGAGCACCGCGAAGTTTCCCGGTGCTCATGAAGTTGGCGGTGTAGGTTTTGGGAGCCTTCTCGGCTTCGGCAATCGGCTTGACGGGTTCAGGTTTGGCGGGATCGGCCGCTGTGGGATCGACGGGGCCAGGAAGAACCACGTTGGTTTCATTCTGCGCCAAGGCGGGATAAGCACTCAACGCGAACAGTATCGTTAGGATGGTTGTGAGTTTGGTTTTCATTATATAGGGAGGTTGGTATTAGGACGGGACGTGTTGGTTTGATAGTCCTGTCACTAGTTGTTGTTTTGCATCAATCGTGCCAACCTGGGGAACCGTGATTCCTCCCGTTAAACGCGCATGCCCGGTGGGGAGAAACCACTTTTGGCACTGGGCGGATTGCAAATGTCCGATGCAGGTTGCAACTGCGGTGTGCAAGCCGCAATGCTCCCTTGGTTAGCCGCTGCCAAGAGTCGGTTTGGGCAGCCACAATTTGGCACCGGCTGACCAGGCGTCCGGAGCAAGATGGATCCAAACCAAACGCAGTGTCGCCATCAACGGAACGGCGATCAGCACTCCACCGATTCCCCAAAGCCAGCCCCAAAGGAGAATGCCGGCGTATACGATCAGCACGTGCAGTTCCATCGCCTTACCCAGCAGAACGGGAGTGATCGCATTGGCTTCCACCATATTGGCGCCGAGGTAGATTGCCGGCGCGAGGAGCGCGTAGAGAGGGGAGTCAAAGGTAACGAACGCAACAAAGAACACGATGCAGGAACCGGTTAGCAATCCAAGGTAGGGGATGAAGTTGAGGCACGCCGCCATCACTCCCCACAAGAGCGGGTTGGGCATGCCGATGGCCCACAGTCCCAGGCCGATGACCGTGCCGAGGCCCGCGTTGATGAGGGAAAAGGTGAAAAGATAACGCGAGACGATGTTCTCGGCAGTGGCGGCCAATCCGGTCGCGCGGCTTTGTCGGCCGCTGGCTGCAGCCAAGTCGGAAAGTCGCTTCAGCGCATCATCGCCAAAGGCGAGCAACAGGAACAGGCAACTGATGGCGATGCCAACTTGCAACAATGCCTCGGTTGTGGCGTTGAGGACGGCAGTGGTCAAGGCGGGCCTGGCCACCTCCACCTTCAAAACCTTCGGCGTCTTGTCACCCTCAGTCAGTTTTTCCAACTCGCCTGCAGCCTTGTTGAAGTCTTCGACGGATTTTTTGACCGGGTAGATTTTACGTTCAACCTTTTCGAACTGGGTTGGAGCATTGTGAATCCATTTGGCCGCCGGGCCGCTGAGCAGATAGACGCCGTTGATTCCGGCCACGAGGATGGCCAGCACCACAACGGCTGAAGCGACGACCGTGGGCAAGCGAAGCTTGTTGTAGAGAAAGCGCACGACGGGCCCCAGCGCCAACGCCACCAGAATTGCCAGGACGATGGGGAATAGCAGCGCTTTGGCGACGAAGAGGATGGCAAGAGCCCCCATCACCGCGAGGGTGATGAGGGCGATGTCTGCGGCGCGCGATAGCGCGGTGTCCTGGGAAGAGGGGATCTCGTTCATGCCTTGGGAGTTCGACGGTTTGCTGGATCAAAACCTTGCCGACGATAACGCGAAGCGGCGCAAGATGGCAACAACGAGGAACATGAGGCTAGATTCCGGCAATTGGTGGAGAGGTCGTTGTCAACAGGTCTGGTACGATGAGAGTTTATTGTGGTGGGTTCAGAGATTGAGAGGCAGGCTCACACCCTCCGGGCCGGACGGGAAATGAGGCCGAAGACCAGCGAAACAATTGCTGCGCCGATGACGGACCAAACGATGGGGAAGGGCTCCCCTTGAATATTGACGGACAGGATGGTGGGCAGGCCCAGGGCGCCAGCGAGCCAGAGACCGACAAACGCGCCCACAAAGCCGAGCACGATCGAAACCAGGCATCCGCCAGCAGAGTAACCACCGAGCATTTGCCCGGCACCGCCGCAGAGCGCCGCTACGAGTAAGAGGAGGAGGAAACCGCCGATTGTCATGGTTGGTTCGGGTAGAGAGTTGGTAGGCTGTGATCCGCAACTCTAAGATGCATGACTCGTGCCACGGCGTGTTTCCCGTGAATTCGGTGGATCGCCGGGCTTGTTCCGAGCGATTTGCATGACCCGGTTTGCAATTCGCAAGGGATCGGTGCGCGGCCGGTGCCTACTGCGCGATGGGCTTGGCAATCAGCACCTGGTTGCCGGAGGCACGGTGTTTGACGAGCTTCGCTTCGTAATCATCCCGTCCGTAGATGTCGAAGTAATGGCGAATCTCCTTGGTTTCGGGATGAGGAAAGGCGGTGAAATAGGTCACGTAAACCGGAATTGGCTCCTCAATGGTGACGGAGTTTCGCGAGCCGCGGCGCATTGCCTGGGCGACTCGATCCTTACTCCAGCCTTGCGGACCCAACACCCACTCGGCAAAGGCAGCGGGTTTCTCCAACCGAATGCAGCCGTGGCTGAAGTCGCGTTCCGATTGGGAAAACAGATGGTCTTCGGGCGTGTCGTGCAGGTAAACGGAGTGATCGTTGGGAAAGAGAAACTTCACTGCGCCAAGGGCGTTGTGCCGACCCGGAGTTTGTCGGATTTTCAGCGTCCCGTCTTTCAGGGCCCAGAAGGTGGAACGAGAAAGCGGGAGTGGGCGCGCGTTCCAATCAAAGCTGCGGACGATCTCGTAACCGTTTCGGCTTAGATAGCTTGGGTCGCGGGCGACCTTCGGCAGAATCTCGCCTTGGAGGATGGAGTCGGGAACATTCCAATAGGGTCGAAACACGACATAACGCATGGTCTCGCGGAACAGTGGCGTGCTTCGAGCGCCGCTTTTGCCAAAGACGACGCGCATGCTGACCTCGAGCTTGGGCCCGTTGAATCCATAGACTTCACCCGAGGGCAGGTTGACCATGACGTAGCGCTTCCCGGGGGCGTCCGGCATCAGGCGGGCCCGCTGCAGATTCAAGTGGACCAACTCGAGTTTGCGGGCAGGGCTTCGGTTGAGTGCTGCGTGAGTGTCAGGGCCGAGAATCCCGTCGGCTTTCAGATTGTGCGCTTGTTGGTAGAGGAGCAAGGCGTCCGACAGTTCTTTCGTTACCGTCGATTCGGGGGTCTCGCCGTCGTAGAACCCTTCCTCCTTCAGTCGGCCCGCCAACAGCGCCGCGCTGGCAAAACCATCACCCGCACGAAGGTACTTTCCCGGCTCCAATTCCGGCAACGGAGCAAAGCTTTCTTGCTCAGCGGCGGCGGTTTCTTTGCGGACCATCCACTCGGCGTGCAATTGGCGATAAATCCAATGGGTCGGGACAAAGGCCGTCAGGAGGTTGTCGAACTCCAACCCATTCCCCGTCGTTTGCCACGCATTCAGTTGCTGGTGAATGTCGTCCAACCGCGTCTCGTTATCGAAGCTGCCCGGTGTGTCACCCCGGTCCCAATGAGCCCACAACTCGTTGGGTCGCACTTGACCGAATCGTACTCGCAAACCGGCATCCAGGACACACACCGTCGTCGCCATATCCGCAGCGGGAACGGCCAGCTCCGTGGATTCCAGCGCGCGCATCAGCTCGTCCCGCGACGCCTGCCCGATGGGCGATACGCCTTCGCGCTCGGCAAACCGGGAGAGTCGTGTCGCCAGGTCATCGATCTTCTGTTCCCAGAGCGGCTGGAACTCGGCCCGCGCATAGAGTTGTGTCGCCAATTCGATCAAGGCACCAGGTTCGTAGGGCGTGTCCTTCAACACCGCGCGGATGGGAGACGCGATCGTGTCGGCCAGAATCTCCGCCGTCAGCACCGGCTCGAGTTCCGGATCAGGTTCAGCTTCGGTGGCAACGGGACTGAGAGGGTTGGCGCCATTCACAAAGAGCGGCAACCACACCAAGGGGATTATCCAGGCGATCGCTTTCATAGCTAAACTCATCTCATTCTTATCAGCAAGGTGCCTGCCAAACCAGCCACAAGGCTCGACCGCGATGAATCACGCGTTCCAATCGCGCGGAATGCATCGCCGGTTTGCGTTTCGCAAGGGCGTTGGGGGTTGTGCGGACCAAGTCAGCCGATCTTGGGATCCAGGATCAGATCGACGAAGTATTTGATCTTCCGGTAAGCATTGGAGCGGACCGAAAAACCATATCGCTCGCACGCCACGTCCTTGATCCAATCCAGCAACGACGAGCCAAACTCATCGCTGCGCGCCTTCCAATCGCAGACCATCTCCGCGAGCTGAACCCGGCTCATGTCTTCCACCCCGGAAGTGAAGTATTCCGGGTGATGGTTGTTGCGTTGCTGGTGCTGATGTACGGCCAGGAGCAGTTTATCCTGATTTTCCTGGTCGCTTGGGTCGATGTCGAGAAAGTCCCACTCAATGCCCTCAAACTTGCTTGCATCGTGGCAAAGGCTGCGCTGCACCAGACGACGCGCCAGATCGAACTCTCCGCGTTCCGCAAGGCGCCCGGCCAATAAAATCGCGGTGTCTTGAACGTGCTGAATGTGCCGGATCCGAAAATTCAGCTTCTTCTGAAACGCCGCGATTTGTTCGGCGGAAACGTCCGGCGTTTGTTCGGCTTGAGCGCCGCCGTTGGAGGGTTGTTGGCTCATCTGGGAAGTGAAGTTCGGGAGGTTGGCATCGTTTTGGTTTTGGTGAGGGAACGAAATTTACGGTTCGTTGTCCACGTTATACGCCAAATGTCCCAGCAAATTGGCAGCTCGATAAAATCGACTGCTGGCAAACTTGGATTCGTTGTCCTTACCTTGCTCGAAGGCCTTCAGGTGATGCACGATCAGGTTCCACAGGTTCTGTTTGTCGGGTTTTTCGTCCCGTTCCTCTGCCTGGTCGAGCACTTCAATTGCCTCATTGAGCCGTTGTCGTCTTAGGAAGTAGCGCACGCGACTCAGCAGCGGCCTTTTGTGGTCCGGCTCACTGGCGTTGGCCTCTTCGCTGAGAACCTTTTGGACGACTCCCCAGATTTGGGGAGGCAGGACCGGTTTGCAGAGAAAGTCGACCACGCCCAACTGCACGGCCTCGATCGCGGTGACCGAATCCATGTAGGCGCTGCAAAGGATGGTGGGTAGGTAGTTTCCATCAGCGCGCAGTTTCCTCAGGACCTGGATGCCGTCGAGGCCCGGCATGCGGACGTCCAGAAGCATGACGCCGTAGTAGTTTTCACCCTTTTTTTCCAGAATCTGCAAAGCTTCCTCTCCATCTTCGGCATAACTGGTTTCATAACCCTCGGACTCCAATGCCATCCGAAATCCAATCCGAAGAGACTTTTCATCGTCTACAATGAGAATTTTTGTGGGATCGTTTTCGGTCGACTCAGAGGCTTGGCCTGAAGCGGTGGATGTTGGGCTCGGATTTTTCATGTCGCGAGAGGAAGGCTAAAGTAGAATTCGGTTGATTGGCCGGGACTGCTGTTGACGCCGATTCTGCCTCCATGCGCATAAATTATTTCGCGGCAAATCGACAAGCCCAAGCCCACGCCGTCACTTTTTTGATTCGGGAGGCGGTAGAACTTGTCGAAGACGCGATCCTGCAGCTCGTAGGGAACGCCCGGTCCATCGTCGAGCACGGAGAAGCGGACAAACTCGGAGCCATTCTTGGAGGCGCGCAGGCGAATGCGGCCTTTCTCCGGACCATACTTCACCGCGTTGGAAATCAAATTGTCCAGGACCTGCATCGCCCGGCCCCGATCCGCAAAAACCCGGGGTAAATCATCAGCAATTTCCGTGCTTAAGATAATATCCTGTTCCTCCGCCAGGGCGGAAAAATGCTCCACGGCACCATCGATAAGACTTTGGGGGGTAACGGGTACGGTTTCCAGTTGTTTGGCGCCGCTCTCCCACCGTGCCATCTGCAGGTGGTGTTCGAGGGTCTGAAGCAACCGCTCGCAGTCTTCGCAGGAAGTGTCGACCATCTGCTGTTGGCGGTCGGTCATGGGACCCAGTTTCTTGGAGCGGAGAAGATGGAGGGCCATCCGAATGCTCGTCAGCGGCGTCTTGATCTCGTGGCTGACGGTGGCGATCATGTCGGTCTTCAAATCGTCCATCCAGCGAAAACGGGTGACATCATTGAGGACAACTGCCCAGCCAGCCGGAATCCCGGTCTCATCCTCAATCTGGAAGATGCCGGGGAGGTAGTAGTATTCTTTTTCGCCAACGCGTTTGAGAATGGCGTCGTTCAGGTCTTCCGGAAGATAGTCTTCGTTGCTTTCCAAAACCCGATCGACCAGGGCGCGAATCTTTTTCGGCAAGCGGCCGGGTGTGGCCAGCTTTTCAATCAACTCCTCCGCTACCGAGTTTACCTGTGAAATTTCTCCATCCCGATTCAGGATAATGATGGGGTGCGGGAAGGTTGCCAGAATTGCCCGGCTTTCCAGGTTGGCGCGAATCACAATCTGGTCGTTGGCATGGAGCAATTCGCGCATTTCCGCAGCCATGTCGTTGAACGCAACCGTCAGTTCTCCCAGCTCGTCGGATTTCTCCACCGGGATTGCGAGCTCGAACTTGCGCTCGCGCACCTGTCGAATCGACTCGGTGAGTTTCGATACCGGGCCGACGATCGACCGGCCAAACTGGAAGTAGATTAGAATGGCCACCATGCACGCCGCAGTGACGACGACAATCATGAGGCGCACCGATTCTCGAGCATGGCGCACCGCCAGATTGCGCTCGGTCAGCATGGTTTGCTCAAACAGGGAAACGGCCTGCTCGGACTCCGATGCGACTTGTTGTGTCAGGGCCAAAATCCGATCGTGATATTCTTTCCGGGCGGAAAGGTCGGATTCGGCATCGAGGACCTCTTCGTACTCCGTCAGGTAGGTTTGCAAACTGGTGTCCAGCCGTTGAACGACTTCCCTTTCGGCCGGGCGAAGTCCATTTCGCTCCAGAATGGAAAACGCGGTATCGATCCGCTTGCGATAATCTTCAAAGAGTTGCGGGCCGGGGTTCAAACCGTCAGTCTCCACCAAGGTAGGTAGATAATTGGCATTGAGCGTAACGATATAGAGGCGCAGGTCGTTTGCCGCGCGGATTGCGTCGTAGTCTTTTGCCAGGATTTGGTCCGTGCGCTGGGCGTGTTGGCGCAGAAAGGAAACGCCAAAACTGCCAAGAATCATCAGGAGGACGATCATCACAATCAGTCCGGCCAAAACGCGATTGCGAATTTTGTAGGGAGAAAACATTGTCATTCGATCCCGAGTTTTTTGCGTTTGCGATAGAGTGTGGCCTGGTCGATTCCGAGGATTCTTGCCGCTTCGACCATGCTGCTGGCCCGGCCCAAAATGCGGCGCAAGTGTTCTTCTTCCAATTGCTCCAACGTGGCGTCCGAACCGACCTCCGGGCCGAATTCCGCAGAATGGGGTGCGGATTGCGTTTTGCTGACATGTGGAGCTCCATCGCCAGCCGGCAAATCCTCAACCCGAACCGTACTGTCGCGGCAGAGAATCGCGGCCCGTTCAATCGAATTGCGAAGTTCGCGCAGGTTGCCCGGCCAGTTGTAGGTCGTGAGCCAGGCCTTTGCGTTCTCGCTAAAGCCGGTGATCTCGCGCCCGGTTTGCCGCGCGAAAAAGCGCAGGTATTGTTCCGCAAAGTAAACCAGATCCTTGGGCCGGCTCCGCAGCGGCGGCATTTCGACCGCGATGACGTGGAGCCGGTAGTAGAGATCTTCGCGAAACTCACCTTCCTCGACCAATTCTTTCAGGTTGCGATTCGAGGCGGCGATGATCCGGACGTCCGCCTGGCGGGTCTTGTTCTCACCCAGCCGTTCGTATTCGCGTTCCTGAAGGAGGCGTAGCAACTTGGGTTGAATGTCGAGTGGCAGCTCGCCAATTTCGTCCAAAAACAAGGTTCCTCCATGGGCGGCGTGGACCTTTCCCCATTTATCCTTAATGGCCCCCGTAAACGAGCCTTTGACGTGGCCGAAGAGCTCGCTCTCGAGCAATTCCTTGGACAAACTGGGGCAGCTGATCGTAACCAGGGGTTTCGACTTCAGGTGGCTGCGTTGATGGACCGCCTTGGCAACGACGCTTTTGCCCGTCCCGCTTTCGCCGAGAACCAAGATCGAAGCAGGCGTCTGCGCGGCGCGAAACAGCACTTCGTAGACCTCCGTCATCAAACTGTCCTGCGATTCGAAGACCGGCTCGGGAGATTTCTCGGCCACCTCCACCTCCAGTTCTTCGATCCGGCTCTGCATTTGGCGATGCTTCTGGAGCCGTGCCAGCAGTCCGTTCAACGCGTCCGGGGTAAACGGTTTTTCCAAAAAATCAAACGCGCCCAGATGCATGGCTTTGACCGCAGTTTCAACCGTGCCGTAGGCGGTGAAGACGACCACGTCGGTGTTCTTGTACCGCTTTTTGATGTCTCGCAGAACGTCGAGTCCGTTTTCTTCGCCCAAGCGTAGATCAAGAAGGACCAAGTCGAAAAAGTCTTCGTTGAGCCGCATTAACGCCACCGGTCCGCCATCGACGCCCTCAGCATAGTGATCCTCCGCCTCCAAAGCCATAATGGTGGCGTCACGAATATTTTTTTCGTCATCAACTACAAGGACATCCATATGAAAACGCCTCAGATGCAGGAATTGAGCCAGATGTTACGCCATGCGCGATAACGCCTTGATAATCTGCGGGTTGGGAAGGTTCGTGAGGTTGTAAAACCCCTATCATGTAGTGCAAAACGCAAGGTATTGTGAACCTCTTCATTGCAAAGTGCAATGCTCGACCGAAAATCGCGGCCGCCAGGTTTTCAGGAACCGTCCCTCGCAAGCCTGATTGACTCGCCACGCAACTTGCCGCTTTGCGGGAGCGGGGATCGGTGAAAGGTTGGTTGGATGGTCACGACCGGGATGCTCAGTTTTCCAGATTCCTTTTCTCCGGAAGGGCGTTTTTTGCTGGGAATTTCCGGAGGACGGGATTCGGTGGCGTTGCTTGGCTTGCTGCGGGGGGCGGGGTTTGGAGACCTGGTGCTTTGTCATTTGAACCATGAGCTGCGGGGCGCGGATTCGGATGCGGATGCGGCATGGGTCCGGGATGTGGCGGAGAAGCTGGGTTTGCCGTCAAAAGTGGCGAATCGCGCGGTATCGGAACTCGCGCGGGAGGCGGAGTTGTCGGTCGAAGCGGCGGCGCGGCGGGCGCGGTTGGAGTTCTTTGCCGATTGCGCACGCGAGTTCGGGACGAACCGGGTTTTTCTCGCCCATCATGCCAATGACCAGGCGGAGACGGTGCTGATCAATCTGATCCGAGGATCCGGGAGCAAGGGACTTGGCGCGATGGAGCCGATTTCCACCCTGAAAGTTGGCGACACCGAGTTGGAGTTGATTCGCCCATTGCTCCACGTGGAACGCGATCAGATTCCGGAGCCGCCGGAGTTTCGGGAGGATGCGTCGAATGCTTCAGATGCGTTTCTCCGCAATCGGATCCGCAATCGGCTGATCCCTGAGATGGAGAAGCAAAGCCGGCGTCCCCTGGTTCCGGCTCTTCTTCGCAGTGCCGAGATTCTGGGGGAGGAAGATCGTTTTCTCGAAGAGTTGGTGGCCGAGAGAATTGATGTTCATCAGGACGAGCTGCTGGTTGCCGACCTCCGCGCGTTGCCGATCGCGTTGCAACGACGGGCGATTCAACATTGGCTGAGGTTTCTGGGAATTCCGAATTTCGGCTTTGAGGAAATCGAGCGGGTCCGGAGCCTGATTGAACCGGAAGCGAAGGTCGCCAAAATCAATCTCCCGGCGGATCGCCATGTCCGGCGTCGGGAGAAGCGATTGTTCGTGGAATAGCGGTTGGTGGTAAGTTAGGCCTGTCGCCGTCCCGGAAGCACCATCCAGAGAATCGCGAACACACAGACGAGCGCTCCTCCCCCCATGATTCCGAAGGTGATGCCGGCTGGGGTAGGGGTGCGGGCTTTGTCGAGGAGCAGGACCTTTTCCGGATCGATCGCGGGATAGGAATCCTTCAACAAATCAATCTCGTCCTTGTCCAGCTTCTCGATCTTGTTGACGAAGAGTCCCTGGACCTGCTTTTCCAAGATCATGTCTTCCGGGATATCGGCGATGGTCGGAAATTGTTCCGTTTTCACGAGGACGGAAATGACCCCCATGTCGGGGAGGGGAATTTCCTCAGGAATCCCCTCGGGATGTTGCTCATACAGCCGATTCATCCCAACCACGTAGGGATGTTGGCTCGAGAGAATGGGATAGTAGGCGTAGGTGACTTTGTCAGTATCCTTCATCTCGTTGCCGCCTTCGTACTCGAAAATGCACTCGTAATAGTCGGCAACATGCGGCCCAATCACGACATGGGCGTTCGACAAGTCCGCGGTGCCCGACTCGATCTCGGCGAGTTCCAGCGTGGTGGGTTCGTCAGAGGCGGCTTTGCTGAGTCTGAATTCGCTAAAGCCGTAGAAGATGACGGCGATCCCGACGATGAACATTCCAATTTTAAACATGGTTCCGTGGTTTGATGGCGACGCCCGAACCGAGCCAGCCTTCGCCGAGCTTTGGGATGTTTGTCAGAAAGGTCAAGCTGATAAAATCAACGTGGCGGTTTCTTGAAAAACCGTCAAAACGCGGGACAGGTTCGAGTTCTGGTTTAGAACGAACAGACGATGACGAACACTCGCCAATTTTTTGGAACGGATGGCATTCGCGGAATGGCGAACGTTGAACCTCTCACCCCGGAAACGGCCCTTCGGCTGGGACAGGCTGCCGCCCAGGTTTTGCTGAAGGACAGCAACTCGATGGATTGGCCACGTTGCATCATTGGTCGCGATACGCGTTCCAGCGGAGATATGTTGGAAGCTGCCTTTGCCGCAGGAATGGCTTCGGTTGGGGTCGATGTCCAGTTGGCCGGCGTGATTCCGACACCGGCGGTTGCGTATTTGACCCGAACTTCCGGGGCTGCGGTTGGCGTCGTCATCTCGGCCTCGCACAACCCCTTTCACGACAACGGGATCAAGTTTTTCGGCGGTGATGGCTACAAGTTGGCGGATGCGACCGAGTTGGCGATCGAGCAATCGCTGCTTTCCTCGGATCGCATCGAGGAAAGCACGCGGGCAAAACCGGGAAAGGTCGGGCGAATCAGCCAGCTGGAAGGGGCCGTCGATCAATACATTCATTCAGTGATCGATGGCTTGAGTACGGACACCAAGTTTTTGTCCGGAATCAAGGTGGCGTTGGATTGCGCGAACGGTGCCTCCTACAAGAGCAGCCCGGCCGTGTTGGAGCACCTGGGGGCGGAGTTGGAAGTTCGTTTCAACGAGCCTAACGGCGTCAACATCAACGCGGATTGCGGTGCGACGCATGATGAAGCGATCTCCGCGCTCGTTCGCGAATCCGGTGCCCAAGTCGGTATCTCTCACGATGGCGACGCCGACCGCCTGATCATGTGCGACGAGACCGGCAGCGCGCTGGATGGCGATGAGGTGTTGGCGATTGCGGCGACTTCCCTGGCGAAACGCGGACTCCTCACCGACAACTCGATCGTGGCCACGATCATGTCGAACTTCGGGCTCAACGACACACTTTCCGCGTTAGGTGGTCAGGTGATTCGGACCGGGGTGGGGGACCGTTACGTGATCGAGGCGATGCGCGAAAAGGGTCTCAATGTCGGAGGCGAGCAAAGCGGTCACCTGATTTTCCACGATTTTTCAACGACGGGAGACGGCATCGTCGCCGCGGTCCAGATTCTGCAGATCATGGCGGCGGAAGAGCAGCCGCTCAGCGAATTGCGCAAATGCCTGACCAAGTTTCCGCAGGCCAAACGCAATCTCGCGATCAACGCGAAGCCACCGGTTGAGGAACTGAAAGCGGCGGGCCAACTCATCGCCGAAACGGAGTCCAAGCTCGGATCGGAAGGCCGCGTGCTTCTGCGGTATTCCGGAACCGAGCCGAAAATCCGCTTGTTGATCGAAGGTCGCGACGCGGATTACATTGAAGGTCAGGCTGAGAAAATCGCCGAGGCGATTCTCGAGCAGATCGGGTAGGGAACCTGGCCTTGCTTGACCTCTTTCCGTAAATCGGGTCACCGGCCCGATCGTGCACAGCCTTTGCAGGGATCGGGCCGGTGACCCGATTTACGGCTTGTTCGACCTACCGCGCTCCGGGAAGCGCGAGATCGATGGCGTAGAATCCGGTGCGCGCGGTGATGTAGAGCGTTTGGTTGTCCGGACCGCCGAAGGTGACGTTGGCCGGGTGTTCCGGGCAAACGATGTCGGCAAGCTGCTCGCCTTCCGGAGAAATGACGAGGACGGTGCCGGACGTGAGGTAGACGTTGCCGAGAACATCGACCGTCATTCCATCGCTGCCGCTGTCGAAGAATTCGCGCTTGTTGGTGAGCTTGCCCTCTCCCTTGACGTCGAACGCGAAGATCTTTTTCTCGTCGGTATCGGAAACGTAGAGGGTCTTGTAGTCGGGGCTGAAGATGACGCCGTTGGGCTTGGTGACATCATCCGTGGCGAGGCTGATTTTGCCTCTGCGGTTCACGTAGTAGACGCTCATGGATTCCAACTCGCGATCGTCGTTGGAGCCATAGCGCGGATCGGTGAAGAAGAACCCGCCAATCCAGTCGAGCGCCACGTCATTGGGGCTGTTGAGCTTCTTGCCTTCAAACGAATCGACGACCGTGGTGATCTCATCGCCGAGTTGGCTGGAAATGCGTCGAGCTCCGCCTTCGCAATAGAGGAGTCTGCCGCCGGGAGTCCACCAGAGTCCATTGGCTCGGCCGGTGCCTTCCCGCCAGACAACCGTCTCGCCGGTTTTCGGATCGTAGACGTGGGTGAGTTCGTTGGGAATGTCGTTGAAGTAGATGCGACCGTCCGGTCCCCGGGCGGGTCCTTCGGTGAAGGTGAATCCGTCGGCCAACTTGCGAACTTCGGCGCCATCGGGAACCAGATTTTCCGGGGAAACAGTCGGCGCGTCGGTGCTCGGTTCAGGGCTCGGCTCAAGTTTTTCCGTCTGGATCCGAATGTTCCGCCAGCGATTCTGCGGGCGATCCTCGCGCCCACCGATTCCGTGAACCTGGAGAGCGATGAATCCTTTCGGCGTCATAAAATCCTTCAAATCGGCTGCCGGAACTCCGTTGATCCAAGTGCGAATGCGGTCGCCAATCGCCTCGATGCGATAGTGATTCCAGTCGCTCTGTTTGAAGGCGTAACGCGCGGCATCGTTGTCGGCGAGGTCGTTGAGCCATCCACGGCGGCTTTCGTCATAAATGCCGCCACTCCATCCGCGATCGCTCGGATCGATTTCGACCTGATACCCATGAACCCGGCCATCCTTGTAATCTTCAAGGCTCTGGCTGCGAATCTGGATTCCGGAATTGAGCGTCGAATCGACCTTGAACTCGACTTCGAAGATGAAGTCGCCGTAGTCCTGATCCGTGCAGAGGAAACTGTTCGGGGAATTCGGAACGCCTATCCCGATGATTTCGCCATTCTCGACCGAGTATTCCGCTTTTCCGCCGCGTTGAACCCAGCCATCCAGGGTTTTGCCGTCGAAAAGCGGCTTCCACTCGGCAGCGGATGCCGGGTGGCTGATGAAGAGGGCGAGGAGGAGGATACCAGGGCGGGCTGCGTAGAACAATTTCATGGAAGGGTTGCTGCGGCTAAGGGACGGAAAATCAACGGCTTTGTCAACGGTTCCTCGAACACTCTTGCGCGAATCGTGTCTATCAGAGAAGATTGAGGGAGGCGAAGTGCGCGTCGACGACGCTTTGCTCCGATCGTTTTGAATCCTCTATGAACCTTTTCATCACCGGCACCAATACCGGCGTAGGCAAAACCTACGTCTCCTCCCTCATTTGCAAAGCGCTGGCCGCCCGTGGCGATCGGGTGGCTCCCTTTAAGCCGATTGTTTGTGGGGAACGCGACGACGCCCAGCTTCTGTTGGCCGCGTCCGGTCGCGACGATTTGAGCCTCGACCAGGTCAATCCGCTCCACTTCAAGTCTCCGGTCGCGCCGATGACCGCCGCCATGATCGAAAATCGCGAAATCGATGTCGATGATTTGGTTCGAAAAGCACGTGACCTGGAAGCCGATTCCGATCACCTCATTGTGGAAGGCGTGGGAGGATGGGAAGTTCCGATCTCCGCCGATCTGTCGATGGCTGATTTCGCCGCGAAACTGGATTATCCGGTGGTCGTCGTGGTCGATAACCGGCTTGGAGCGCTGAACCACACCATTCTCACTGTGCGAAGCGTCGAGATCTTCGAGTTGTCTTGTCTGGGCCTGATTTTGAATTCCACGGAGGAATCCCGCGATGCCGCCTCGATCAGCAATCGCGTTGTTCTGGAGCAGTTTCTCGGTTCTCCCATTTTGGCCGAACTGCTGTTCGATCAGGAGGAGATCGACGTGACGCCGCTTCTCGAATTGGTGTCGAGTTCGAGCTAAATCCTAACTTGCGCCGAAAATCGGGGGAGGTAAGCTAAAGTCATGGCGAAAGGAGACCGTCGAGTTGAAATTTACTGCCCGAAATGCAGTTGGGAGCCACGCGAGAAGGATCGTTGGGGATGCTGCAAGTGTCACCACGCGTGGAACACGTTCGACACCGCAGGCGTATGTCCGGAGTGTGGCAATGTTCACGAAGACACCCAGTGCCCATCCTGTCACGCCTGGTCGCCCCATCGTTCCTGGTACCACAATTTCGGATTCGATGAGGAAAGCGAGTCGGTCGAGGAAGTGAAGCTCGACGAGATCAAGCTTCGCTAGCCGATGCCGGTTTCCCGGCCTGGTGTTTGCGTTTCTGAGTGACCAGATAGGCGTGCAGCGATTCCGCAGCCAGGCCGTGAAGCATGAGCCGATGCGCGGCACCGAGCGTTGATTCGGGAATGATCGGGTGGCGATTATTAACTAAGCCGAGAAACTGGCTGTCGCCGATGAGGCGGGTCGCGTAAAGCGCAATCGTTTCATCCAGTTGCAGCGAATTGCAGGCGCGCCAAAAATCGCTGTCGGTCAGCAGCATTTGATACATCGGCGTGTAGATTTCGATCGCCGATTCCAAATCGATTTTGTTGAAGAAGCCATTGGGCATTTCCTCCATCTCAAACTCCCCATGGTCGCTGATGCAGCTGAAATCGAGTTCCTCCCGGGCGGTGAACTCCAGGTTCTTTTCCTTGAGCTGACGATTGATCTCAATAATGAAGTTATAAATGTTGAGATCGTGCTGGAGGAAGACGTCGTCCTTCAAGTCCGCCAGGTTTTTGGGACGGAGCGGATGAAGCTTCATCTCGACGCTCTGGGTGTTTTTGGCGATGAACTCGAGAATCTCCGATCCTATGTTGAAGTGCCGCACGATCATGAAGTTGGCGTGGGGCGAAACGAATCCCCGCAATCCGAGGTAGATCGATTGATGGAGAATCCAGGATGAGGTGAAGGCGTTGGGAATGATCGTCTTGAGCACCTTCAGGATGCAGATGGCCAATCGGCAGAACGGGCGAATCAGGGGAAAGAGAAATTGGCGCGAACGGGATGAGACATCAACGAGGATGCTCGCCTTGGCTTTCTCGTTGATCGGGACGCTGGTATCGAGATAGAGCGCGACCCAGGGGCTGGGATCCCGGTTGTCGTGGATGCTCTCCTCGAGTTGTTTGATGGCGTCGGCTGGTGAGCTCATGGGTCAGAAATTTCCGATTTCCTCGAGTTGAAGCAGGTAGAGGCGTGCCACGACTTTGGCGGTCTTGATGACGGACTGGACGACCTTCTCATCCAGGATACCGGACTGCACCGCCAAGTCCAGGCGTTGAAAGTGAATGTCGTCGCTCTCCGAGTGATACATGAGGAACGAGACCTGGTTGTCTTCCAGATCCAACTGCTCCTTGATTCGAACCGCCCAGCGGCGCGCTACCCGGCGTCCCAACCCTTCAATGATGAACATCGCGCCAATCAGATCGAACGGGTTCTCCCGGCTCGCGCGGCTGAGGATGTATTCGGAAAGCGCTTCGCTGCCGATGTTCTTGGTTCCGGTTTGGATGGCCTCCAAGTCACCGCCGACGGCGACGTAGTTGCGCTCCAGCATTTCAAAATCGCGATGTTCGTCACTGGAATGACCGATGAAGGCGGAGCGAATGGGAAAGTTCTCGCGCGTGATGTTCGACGCCGCGCGCGAAATCCAGCGCGAACCGTCAATCACCTGTTGGCGGAGATTGAAGAGCAATTCGCGATAGTCCTGCATCGTGAGTTTGCCTTCGTTCATCTTCGCGATGATCGGAACGCGATTGATTCCGGTCTCAAAATCGTTCCAAACGTGGGTGAGTTGACGCACGAGCGACTCTTCGATCTCCGCCCCGGAAGTCTTGATCTCGGGAGCGATGACCGGATCCGAAACATTCATCGAAACGGCCTTGGCGGATGGCTTGGGGCAGTCGCCTTCAACGACGGTCAGGAGCGCGTAGGAGAAGGTGAACCGGCCGCTTTCCGGGACGATACAAAAGATGTTCTGACCGGGCTCGAGTTTGCCGGAGTAGAGCAACTCCTCCAGCATGACGTAGGCGGAAGCGCAGCCGAGATTGCCTTTGGTCGCGAGATTGGAGAACACGCGGTCGGGCGGAAGAATGAGCCCGCCGCGCTCGAGCAAATCCAACGCCTGAACGCGAAAAATATCGGAGGAATAGTGGGTTGCATACCAATCGATGGATTTGGGATCCAGCTTCCCTTTCTCGATCAATTGAAAGACGCCTTCCACGGTCAGCCGGACGACGTCCTCCAGCATCCCGACATTCTGTCGCAGATTGATCGCGCCGGCCGCGGCCGCGGTTGCGTAGTCCGGGTAGTCCAACCAACCGCGAACGTCTTCGGCACTCGCCTCTTCCTTCGTCCCGACAAACATGCAGGGATCAAACTGGCTCGCGTAGGACGTTGCCGTGATCCATTGGATCTCCAGTGACAGCCCGGTTTGCGCCGGTCGATCCTGAAGCACAAACGCCCCCGCACCGTCGGAAAGCATCCACCGCAGGAACTCGGTTTCGAAGGGGAGCCTGCGATCATCGCCAAAGCCCTGCGCTTGAAATCGGGAAGCTTTTAACAAGCGACTTGGGAACTCACTTGCGGCACAAACCGCGTTTGAGACTTGCTCGGTCTGGATGAGTGAAGCCGCGTGACGCAACCCGACCATCCCGGAGGCACAAATACCGTGAGTCGTCGCAATTTCGCACGGCGGCATGTCGAGCTTGCCGTGAACCATGCTCGCAAAACCGGGCAAGGGGAGGTCCGGGCAGGAGGTGGAAGCCACGAGGAGCTCGATCGCGTTGAGGTCGAGGCCGGACGTTGCAATGGCAGCTTCGATCGCCTTTGCCGCCATCCCCGCGTTCGAGATGGTGGTGGTCTGGCTTTCGTCGATCGCGTAGTGGCGCGTCTCGATCTTGTTTTGATTCAGAATGCGCTTTCGACTCCGCGAGGGCTTGGAGCCGACCTGTCCGAGGACCGTCTCCATGTCGTCATTGCCGATGGCCTTCCCGGGGAGGTAAGCACCTGCAGAGGTGATGAAGCTGGGTTTCACGGCTGAGGTTTGTGGGGAATTGAACGTATTGGAAAGCAGGTGAAGGCGTTGTCTATTGAGAGATCGCCGCCTGCGGTGGAAGTATCACGATCGCACGGGGATCGACTCGAATCCGGTTGTTGGAAAGCTGGACGACGTAGCCGAGCGCGGTGGAAAGCGGAACATTGTTCAGGCGAAGCGAGATAGGCAGTTCCCGATTCACGCCGTCGCCGATGACGAAGTTGATCCCCCGTCTGGAGGGATCCAGTTCCATGCTCTTGCCTTCCAGAAATTCGATGGCGATGGAAAGCGGGGTGTCGCTCAACTCGATGCTCGCCAAATTCATCGCCTTCATTTGTCGGGTGAGCTTTCCGGCGGTTCGCGATGTCGAAGACTTGGTCGGCACCGAAACCTGGGGATCCCGCGGCTCGATTTGCACGGCGATCCGATCGACCTTGAAACTGGTGCGGCTTAGCTCGGTAATATAGCGAAGTACATCGCCCAACGGGGCATGGCGCAGGCGAAGCGTGACCGGAACACTCTTGTCGACCGCGTTCGAGACGACGAAGTTCACGCCGATGCCCGCCGGGTCGAGATCGACACTCTTGGAGCGGAGAAAATCGATGGCCGTTCCCAGCGGCGTCTCCTCGAACTCGAGCTCCGGAATCGTCAGGTTCGTCAGCTTCTGGACGGGAGTCATTTGCTGCTGGGCAAAGCCGAGCGGGCCAAGGAGCAGCCAAACGAGGGCGATGGAAAAACGCAGGTTCATGGTTGGGAGCTAACCAAATTTGAAGACGCAGGGCAATGCGATTTGCAGGATCTCATGCTTGGAGCAGGCGTTTGGCCCAGGCATCGAGGAAATTCCGGCGATCCGGTTGGGATTCCGGCCACAGGCGCATTTTGAGGGGACCGACTTCGAGGCGGCGATACTCAGGCCTGGCGAGGTGGAGGAGATCATTCCCGTCGGCGCGACTCGCGACACAGGCGTCGTTTTCGAGGCGATCCAGCACCTTGGGATGAAGGACGGAATCCTCCTCGGAAGCAAAGGAGAAGCGCTCGGCGGCGCCAAGCTTGTAGACGAGCCATGCGGCGACGGCGGTGTTGGATCGAGCGGCGTGGAGATGAGGGATCTGGCGTTTTCTCAGCAACTCCGCCAGGTGGAGAGCCCGTCGCGCATCCAGAAAATACTGTTCCGTGGAAATGGCGTTTCCAAGCTTTTGCCGAAGCCGGATGATCCGGTCCACCTCCTCGGGATGATGACGCCAATTGGCTTCCAGAACCATTCCATCGGGAAGAAACTCGATCGACTTGTCCGAGAGAAGGATTTTCCGCTCCTCGTGACTGAGGTGCCCGGTTTTGAGCGGGGCTTCACAGGCGATCATGCGGATGGCTGGTTGGTGTTCCAAAAGGTGGTCCAACTCGACGGATAGGGATTCGTCCGGCGCGGGCCATTGATCGACGAGATAGAGGAGCTGGGTTTCCGAAGTCCAGGTTGGTTTGGGCTCGGCTGTCGGAAACAGGTTCAGCAATTGGCCGGTCGTTACGGTTCGATCGAAACGTTTCGCGGCGAGCGCATGACCGGCTTCGCCGAGCGTTTTGCGAAGCTCGGGATCCTTGGCCAGCTTCTCAAGGGCGTTGGCCAGTTCCTCCTCATTGGCGCTCTCCACCAGAAGTCCGGTTTTCTGATGTTCGACCATCTCCGGCACGCCGACCAACCACGTTGAAACGACGGGAAGTCGAACCGCCATCGCTTCCATGATGACCGTGGGCAGGATGTCGGAAGCGCCCTTGGAATCGACGATGCAGGGCAGGACAAAAACGTGGCTTTCCTCCAACTGCCGTTTCACCTCTTCCTGGGTGCCGATGCCGGCGAACGTGACGTGATCGACCAGTCCGAGCTTTTCCCGCTGATCCAGAAGCCGGTGATGCCACGGGCCTTCGCCGATGATGGTGCATTCAAACTCAATGCCGCGATCGCGGAGTTTGGCGCAGGATTCGAGAAGGACATGAAAGCCTTTGAACTCGATCAACCGGCCGATCGCGACCATCTTCAGCGGCCCGGGAGAATCCGTCTTCGCCGTCGGGAAATCATCGAGGCGAATTCCGTTGTAGATGCGTTGGATCTTGCTGGCGGAATCCGGGCAGGTCTTGGCGAGGAGGTCGCGACTCCAGTCGCTGACGGCAACGATGAATTCGGCTTCGTGACACATCTCGCGAAGCAGGTCGTCATTGCCGAGATCCACCATGAAATCCTGGGCATGCGCCGTGAAACTGAAGGGAATTCCCGCGAGTTCCTTGATGAAGAGCGCGGTGTGGGTGGCCCGGTTCGCGAAATGCACGTGAATGTGTTCGACGCCGCGCCGAAGAAATTCCTCGGCGAAGAAGGCCGCATTCCGGGCCCGGGTTCTCGGTTTGTAGACCGCCCCGTACTCCTTTTCATGGCGGGTGATCATCGGCGTTAAGTTTTCCTCCCAATCATGGGTCTCGTGCATCAGCTTCTCTTTCGCCTTGAGGATGGCTGGTGGGGGAGGGTAGACGATCTCCGCCTGGAAGTTCTGGAGTCGCTCGTGCCGAAACGTGTTGGCCGGCGGATTCAGAGAGGCGATCGTCAACTCAACCTGGGAGGCTTCCAATTCGAGCATCTCGGAATCGCAGAACGTGTAGGAAACGACCGGGTAACGGGAGAAAAGGTAAGCGATACGATTCGCAGAATCTGGATTCATTGGGGTGTTGATGGGTTCCACCGTAGGTGCGCTTTACCGTGGGTCAACCGGCTCCGTTTGACCGGCTTTGCTCGGGTGCGATTCAAAAGTGGCCCCTCCCTTCATTTGCGATGGTGGGGCGGAAAAACCCGGGATCGAATCTTCCGCGATCACAATTGGCATTCCTCCCCTTGCTTCCACCACCCGTTCCTGCTAAACCAACCCCAGGACAGGCATCATGAGCGCAGAAGACAGATCCCCCGATACCGGCGAGTCCCTCACCACCCCCGAAGACCTGCGCCCGGAATACTGGGCCTTCATCAGCTACCGTCACCTGGATAACCAGCAGCTCGGCCGCCAATGGGCCACCTGGCTGCACCAACAGCTCGAATCCTACGAAATCCCCGAGGACCTCGTCGATACCGCCAACGAACGCGGCGACACCATCCCCGAACGCCTCTTCCCCATCTTCCGCGACGAAGAAGAGTTGCCCGCCGACGCCGATCTCTCCACCGCGATCCGCGCCGCGGTCGAGCGCAGCAAATACATGATCGTGCTCTGCAGCCCCCGCGCCGCCGAATCCACCTACGTCGCCGAGGAGATCCGCTATTTTAAAGAGCTCGGCCGCGCCGATCGCATCCTCGCCGTCCTGATCGAGGGCGAGCCGAACGCAAGCTGGGACGAAGGCAAGCAACGCGCCGGGTTCAGCCCGTATCAGGAATGTTTCCCCACGCCGCTGATGCACCCCGTCGCGCAAGACGGCGCGCTCGACGAAACCCAACGCGCCGAACCCATCGCCGCCGATCTGCGCATCCAGCCCGGCGGCCAACAGGGCTGGACTAACCCCGCAGCCTATCGCGAAGCGCTCCTCGTCCAAGGCACCCACAAAACCAAGGCGGTCCGCGAACTGGTCGACGGCTACGACGACCGCCTCACCCTCGGGCTCAACAAAGTCATCGCCGGCGCCCTCGGCCTGCCGCTCAACACCGTGACCGAGCGTGGCAAAGCCTGGGAGTTGGAAAAAGCCAGACGCCGCGCCCGCCGTCTCGCGCTTTGGCTCAGTTTGACCGGGGTTTTGGCCTTTCTCGCGATTCTGGCGGGTGGATTCGGCCTCACCCAGATGGGAATCGCCCAAATCCGCGCCACCGAAGCCCTCCAGGCAAAGGAACGCGCCGATAATGCCCGGATTCGCGCCGAAACCGGAGAAGCCGAGGCCAAAAAGCAGCAACAACTCGCCGAAGCCGCCCAACAGCGCGCCGAGGCCGGGGAAAAAGCGGCCGCCGAGCAAAAAGAACGCGCCGAAACCGAGCGCGCCCAGGCCGAGGAGATTCTGGAGTTCATGACCTTCGAAGTGCGCGACAAGCTGGAGCCCTACGTCCCCGTCGCGATTCGCCGCGAGATTTTGCAGACCGTGGAGAATTACTACGAGAAGACCGGGCGGGATCGGGGTGGGGCGGCGAAGAACCGGATGCTTTCTCATTTTGGTTCGCTCGGCGACCAAGCCCTGGCCGTGGGCGACACCGAAACTGCGCTGGAAAACTACCAGAAAGTCCACGAACTCGCCCGGGAACTCGTGGCCGAAGAACCCGACGAACCCACCTGGAAACGCAACCTGAACAGTAGTTACGAACGCCTCGGGGATGTGAAGCTGAAGTTGGGCCAAACCGAAGCCGCCCTCGGCCATTACGAGGCGGCCTTGAAGGTGGCCGAGGAGTTGGTCCAGCTCGACCCGGAGAATGCCGAATACTGCCGGGATCTCTCGGTCAGTTACAAAAAGCTCGGGGATGTGAAGCTGAAGTTGGGCCAAACCGAAGCCGCCCTCGACCATTACGAGGCGGACTTGAAGATCATGGAGGAGTTGGTCCGGCTCGACCCGGAGAATGCCGGATACCGCCGGGATCTCTCGGTCAGTTACAACAGGCTCGGGGATGTGAAGCTGCAGTTGGGCCAAACTGAAGCCGCCCTCGACCATTACGAGGCGGACTTGAAGGTGGCCGAGGAGTTGGTCAGGCTCGACCCGGAGAATGCTGAATACCGCCGGGATCTCTCGGTCAGTTACGATCGTCTCGGGAATGTGAAGCTGCAGTTGGGCCAAACCGAAGCCGCCCTCGGCCATTACGAGGCTCTTCTGAAGAATGCCGAGGAGTTGGTGCGGCTCGACCCGGAGAATGCGGGATACCGCCGGGATTTGTTTATCTCGAATGCCAAATTGGGGTTGTTCGCCGAGCAGCAGGGCGATTTGGACAAGGCGATCACGCTCTTCGCGAAGATGGTCGTGATGATGGAGGAATTGGTGGCGATGGATCCGGGCAACGCGCAGTGGAAAACGGATTTTGGGAACGCCAACCAAGTTCTCGAACGCCTGAAGCAAAAGCGCGGCGGCGAGTAGCTTCGATTGGCAATCGAAGGACCACGGAACCTCCGGATTTCGGGCCACGATTGCCAAACGTGGCTACATCGGGGCTGAAAGCCCCAAAGCGCAAAGCCCGGGCGTTCACGCCCGGGACGGCCGATGGTCCCGGAATGTGGCCTGAAAGGTCACGAGCGAGTTTGCTGGCCACCTTTCAGGCGGCATTCTCGTTTCCTGCGCGAACCGGGCCTGAAGACCCGGCCTTTGTGCTTTTGGGCCTTCAGCCCACCAAAGCGAAGCCGCCCTCGGCCATTACGAGGCGGACTTGAAGGTGGCCGAGGATTTGGTCCGGCTCGACCCGGAGAATGCCGAATACCGCCGGGATCTCGCGGTTTCGCATGCGAAGCTGGGCGGGGTGTACGAACAAGCCGGCGAACCGGCCAAGGCGAAGGCGGCGTATCTCAAGGTGGTGGAGATTTTCGAAAAGATGAAGGCGGATGGCGTCCTGGCACCGGCAGATGAGGGATTTATCGCAACCTTTCAGCAAAAGGCGGATGCGATGAACCGGGAATGACTGCGTTGTAAAACGGGACACCGGCCCGTTCCCCGGAGACTCCCGCCGGTCGACCGGCAGGTCGTCCGCAGGAACG